>NZ_CAKKMV010000016.1 GCF_918697865.1 Massilia sp. Bi118
CTGCAAAATGGATAGACCCGCAATGTTACCTTTTTGCAGTCCCCATCACAACCGGCTGTCGTACTTGAAACACATTCGGGACAAGCTGCTGCCGGCTGCATCGGCGAACGCTGATCGAGGAAAGCCAGCCATGCGACAGGATGTTCCGTATTTTGCTAAGGTGACAAGCGCCTACCGCGTCCACGTATGGACGCTCACATTAGAAAGGACAGCATCATGCATGCGCACACCCACCCATCCCGATTCAGCATCACATCGGCGATCTTCGACGTGCTCGACCCGATACCGTTTGGCTTCTTCGTCGGCGCGCTCATCTTCGACATCCTGTACGCCAACACCTTCACGATGCTGTGGGTGAAGGCCGCCGCCTGGCTGATCAGCATTGGCCTCGTGTTCGCCATCATTCCCCAGCTGATCAACCTCGGCCGCACCTGGTTCGGGAAGAGCCGGGTCCGTACACGCGGCCTGGCGATCAACTTCTGGCTCCAGGTGGTCGCGATCGTGGCGGCCCTGTTCAACGCCTTCGTGCACAGCCGCGACGCCTATGCCACCATGCCCGCCGGCGTCTGGCTGTCCATCGTCACGGTGCTGGCGATGGTGATCGGCAGGATCGTCCTGGCCGCGGATACCGTCACTTACAAGGAGGTCCGCCATGGACAAGCGTAATCGCAAACTGCCGCTCGCACTGGGCGTGGCGGCCGCCCTGTCGCTGCTTCTTTCCGCCTGCGGCGAGAAGGCCCAGATGAACATCTCCCAGCAGGTCGGCGGCAATCCGTCCATGCCCAAGCCGCAGGACTTCCTGGTGCCGCCGATGCAGGTGCCCGATGGCGTCGGCTGGAAGGGCGACGCCAAGCCCCAGGTGGTCGCCGGGCTGCAGATCGAGAAAATCGCGTCCGGCCTCAAGCACCCGCGCCAGCTGCTGGTGCTGCCGAACGGCGACGTGCTGGTCGTGGAGGCCAACGGCCCCGGCGAGGAAGCCGTCACGACGCCGAAGCAGGTCATCGCCGGCAAGGTCAAGAGCCAGTCCGGCAAGGGCGGCAAGGGCGGCAACAGCGTCACCCTGCTGCGCAGGAAGCCGGGCGGCAGCGGCGAATGGGACAAGTACACGTACATCGAAAAACTGCACTCCCCGTTCGGCATCCAGCTGGTCGGCGACACCCTGTACATCGCGAACACCGGCAACATCATGAAGTATCGCTACACGCCGGGCGAAACCAAGATGTCCGACCCGGGCGTCGAACTGGGCGATCTGCCGAGCACCGTCAATCACCACTGGACCAAGGCGCTGCTGGCCAGCCCGGACGGCAAGTACCTGTATGTGGGCAGCGGCTCGAACAGCAACATCACGGAAAACGGCCTGGAAGTGGAATACCGCCGCGCCGCCGTGCTCGAGGTCGACGCCGCGACCGGCGCCAGCCGCGTCTTCGCGTCGGGCATCCGCAACCCGACCGGCCTGGGATGGGAGCCGCAGTCCGGCAAGCTCTGGGCCATCGCCAACGAGCGCGACGAGATCGGCGCCGACCTGGTCCCGGATTATCTGACCTCGGTGCAGGAAAAAGGCTTCTACGGCTGGCCCTACAGCTATTACGGCCAGCACGTCGACCGCCGCGTCCAGCCGCAGCGCCCGGACCTGGTGGCCAAGGCGATCAAACCGGATTACGCCCTGGGTTCGCACGTCGCGGCGCTGGGCCTGCTGTTCTACACCGGGACCGGCCTGCCGCAGTACAAGGGCGGCGCCTTCGTCGCCGAGCATGGCAGCTGGGACCGCACGCCGCTCTCCGGCTACCAGGTCGTCTACGTGCCCTTCGCCAACGGCATGCCCAGCGGCCCCGCGCAGCCGGTCGTGACCGGCTTCCATTCGGCCGACGAAAAGCAGCTGTTCGGCGCGCCGGTGGGCATGGCGCAGGATGCGGATGGGGCGCTGCTGATTGCCGACGACGTGGGCAACGTCGTGTGGCGCGTGACCAAGAAGTAATCGTAGGGTGGGCACCCCGTGCCCACGTTCAGCGCCGGCGTTACGCCAGCATGACGCGGGTACGGTGTGCCCGCCCTACCGTCTAGCCAGCTTCACCACATCGCCGTCGGCCAGCCCATCCGGCGGGCTGTCGATGATGCGGTCAGCCTTCGTGACGCCCTCCCCCAGCTCGATCGCATTCCCCAGGTCGCGCGCGATCCTCACCTTCCGCAAACGCACCTTGTTGGCGGCATCCAGCACCGCCACCTGGGCACCGTTGCGGCCCATGATCAGCGCGCCCGGCGGGATCGCCACCGCATTGCCCGCGATCGCCGCCTGGTCGAAAGCGACGGTGGCGAAGGCGCCCGGCACCAGTTCGGCCTTCGGATTCTCGGCCGCCAGCTGGACCAGCATGGTGCCCGATCCCGCATTGATGGCCTGGGCCAGCGACTGTACCCTGGCCTGCCAGGTCACGCCCGGGCGCTCCGGCACCGACACGCGGGCCAGGCTGCCCGGATGGATCTGCGCCACCTGGCGCTGCGGCACCTGCACGTACACGCGCAGGCGGCGCAGGTCGGACACCACGAACAGCTCGCTGCCGGCAGCGCCGCCCGAACCCGCGTTGACCAGCGCGCCGACGTCGGTGTTCCGCGCCGTGACCACGCCGTCGAAAGGCGCGGTCAGCTGGGTGTAGCGCTTCAGCGCCTGCTGGCGCTCGACGCTGGCCTGCAGCGCCGCCACGCTGGACTGCTTGGAGATGAAGTCGCCCTGCTTCTCGTCCGCTTCCTGCCTCGACACCGCGTTCTGCGCCACCAACGATTGCCAGCGCTTGGCCGTGCTCTCGGCCAGCGCTAGATTGCTGCGCGCGACCGCGAGCTGGGCCTGGGCCTGGCGCAGGTCCTGGTCGAGGTCCGGGGTTTCGATCGTGGCCAGCACCTGGCCGGCTTTCACGGGCGCGCCGATGTCGACGCGCCATGCCTTCAGGTAGCCGGACACGCGCGCGTAGATGGGCGCGCGCGACCAGGCTTCGATACGGGCCGGCAGCTCGATCGGGCTGCCGGCGATGTCCTTCAGCGCCACCAAATTCACGGTCTGCACCGCCCGCTCGGCCGCCGCTTCCTTGAGCTGCTCGGCCTGCGAGTGGCGGGTGGCGAGGCCGCCGGCCACCACGGCGGCGGCCACGGCCAGCGCGATCGTCCCGATCACCAGCGGACGTTTGTTTGTCGGTTTAGCTTGCATGAGCGGGAACTCCGGATTGGGGTGGCAGGCCTGCATCCAGCGCGCGCTGCTTGCGGCGGCCGTGGACCAGGCTGAAAACGACGGGAACGAAGACCAGGGTGGCGATGGTCGAGAACACCAGGCCGCCGATCACGGCGCGGCCCAGCGGCGCATTCTGCTCGCCGCCCTCGCCCAGGCCCAGGGCCATGGGCAGCATGCCGATCACCATGGCCAGTGCGGTCATCAGCACCGGGCGGAAGCGCACGAAGCCCGCCTCCAGCGCGGCCGCAGCAGCGTCGCCCAGTTCTTCCAGGCGCTCGCGCGCGAAGCTGATCACCAGGACGCTGTTGGCGGTGGCCACGCCCATGCACATGATGGCGCCGGTCAGCGCCGGCACCGACAAGGTAGTGTGGGTCGCGAACAGCATCCAGACGATGCCGGCCAGCGCCGCCGGCAGCGCCGAGACGATCACCGCCGGGTCGGTCCAGGACTGGAAGTTGACCACGATGAGCAGGTAGATCAGGCCGACCGCGCCCAGCAGGCCAAACAGCAGGCCCGAGAAGGCGCGCTCCATGGTGCGCACCTGGCCCAGCATCTCGACCGTCGCGCCCTTCGGCACGTCGGCCTTCGTTTCGTCGAGCACCTTGCGGATGTCGGCGGCGACGGCGCCCAGGTCGCGGTCCTGGGTGGTGGCGTGGATCTGCACCATGGGCGTGACGTCGTACTGGCTCACCAGCGCGCTGCCGTTGCCGCGTTCGAAGCGCGCGATCCCGCCCAGGGTGGCGGCGTTGGCGTTGGCGCCGTTGCCTACCGGGAGATTGGCCAGCGCGGACAGCGAGTCGAGCTCGCGCTCCGGGGTCTGCATCACGATCGGATAGGTCACGCCGGTGGCCGGGTTCAGCCAGTAGGTCGGCGCCACCTGGCTGGAGCCGGCCAGGTTCACCACCATGCTGTTGGTGACGTCGCGCGTGGTCAGGCCGAGCAGCTGGGCCTGGGTACGGTCGACTTCGACCTTGAACAGCGGCGCGCGGTTCGATTGCTGGATGCGGGCGTCGGCCACGCCCGGGATCGCGCGGATGCGTTTCAGGAGCTGGTTGGCGTAGCCGAAGTTGGCGTCGATGTTCCGGCCGCGCACCTGCACGTCGATCGGCGCCGGCGAACCGAAATTCAGGATCTGGCTGACGATGTCGGCCGGCGGGAAGGAGAAGGTGGTGTCCGGGAATTCGCGCGGCAGCACCTCGCGCAGCTTGCGCACGTAGTCGGCGGTCGGCGCGTGGTCCTCGCCCAGCGCAATCTGGAAGTCGCCGTCCTGGGTGCCGATGGTGCCGGTGTTGTTGTAGGTGAGGTTGATGCTGGACGAGGGCTTGCCGATGTTGTCGACCATCGTCACGATTTCCTTGCCCGGGATGACGCGGCGGATCGCTTCTTCGATCTTCGCGAAGCGCTTGGCCGTCTCCTCGACGCGGGTGCCGATCGGGGCCCTGGCGTGCAGCAGCACCTGGCCCGAATCGACGGCCGGGAAGAAGTTACTGCCCAGGAAAGGCAGCAGCAGGAAGGACAGCGCCACCACCGCGATGAAGCCGATCACGAAGGGACGGCGGTGCTGGATCGAATGCCGCAGGATCCCATGGTAGCGATGGCGCAGGCCTTCGAAGCGCGCTTCGAAGCCGCGCTGGAAGCGTTGGAACGCATTCGTCGGCTGGTGTGCATGCTCCTCGCGCGGGTCGTGCGCCCGCAGCAGCCAGTTGGCCATGGTCGGCACCAGGGTGCGCGACAGGATGAAGGAGCACACCAGCGCGAAGATCACGGCCTTCGCCATCGGCACGAACAGGAAGCGCGCCACGCCCTCGAGGAAGAACATCGGGATGAACACGATGCAGATGCACAGCAGCGACACCAGCGCCGGCGCGACGATCTGCTGGGCCCCGTCCAGGATCGCCGGCTCAACCGCCTTGCCCTGCTCCAGGTGCCAGTTGATGTTTTCGATGGTGACGGTGGCGTCATCGACCAGGATCCCGACCGCCAGCGCCAGGCCGCCCAGGGTCATCAGGTTCAGGGTTTCGCCGGTTGCGGCCAGCGCGATGATGGAGCCGAGGATGGACAGCGGGATCGAGACCGCGATGATCACCGTGGAGCGCCAGCTGCCCAGGAACAGCAGGATCATGACGCTGGTGAGGGCCGCTGCGATGGCGCCCTCGGTGGCCACGCCCTTGATGGCGGCGCGCACGAACACCGACTGGTCGTTGATCGGCACCACCTTCAGCGCATCCGGCAGGCTGGGCGCGAGCTGCTGCAGCTTGGCGCGCACGCCGTCGACGATCGCCAGCGTGGAGGCCGAGCCGTTCTTCAGGATCGACATCAGCACCGAGCGGCCGCCGTCGACGTGCACGATGTTGGTCTGCGGCGCATTGCCGTCGTGGACGTCGGCGACGTCGCCCAGATAGATCGTGCTGCCGCCCACGACCTTCACCGGCAGGCGCGCCAGGTCCGCGATCGCGGACGGTGCGTTGTTCAGCTGGATCGTGTATTCGAGCGCGTCGATCTTCTGGTTGCCGACCGGTGTCAGCACGTTCTGCGCCGCCAGCGCGTTGGCGATGTCCTGGGCCGACAGGCCGCGCGCCTGCAGGGCCTCGGGCTTGACGTCGACCTGCACCTGGCGCTGCTTGCCGCCGTAAGGGAGCGGGATCGCGGCGCCCGGCACCGTCACCAGCGGCGTGCGGATGGTGTTGAGGCCGAGGTCGAACAGCTGCTGCTCCGACAGTCCCTTGCCGGACAGGGCAAGCTGCAGGATGGGCACGGTGGCCGCGTTGTAGTTGATGATCAGCGGCGGCGTGATCCCGGCCGGCATCTGGCGCGAGGCCGATTGCGAGATCGCCGTCACCTGGGCGTTGGCCACCGCGATGTCGACGCCCGGCTGGAAGAAGATCTTGACGACGCTGATGCCGGCGTAAGTGTTGGCCTCGATGTGCTCGATATCGTTGACGGTGGTGGTCAGCGAGCGCTGGAACAGGGTCGAGACCCGCCCCGCCATCTGGTCCGGCGGCAGGCCTGTGTACTGCCAGGCCACCGCGATCACGGGCATCCTGATGTCTGGGAAGATGTCGGTTGGCGTGCGCATCGCGGCCAGCGGGCCGATGATGAGCAGGGTGAGCGCCAGCACGACGACGGTATAAGGTCGGCGCAGCGCGACGCGGACAAGGCCAAGCAGCATTGAATACTCCGGACAAGGGCAAACCAGCAGCCAAACCAGCACCAAACTGCCGTCATCTTCCTGTAATGACAGCCCATCCGCCGTGAAGCCGTGGTGCAAACCCGATAATATGCGCGAAAACCTTGGGGCTGGCTAGGGGCTGGCGCCTGCAAAGCCTTATGAAATTCGATTGGTAAATACAAATGAAAAGGGCGAGGCCTGCTGCCCCGCCCTTCCTTGACACTCGTATTTGCCGGAGCGCGCTTACAGCTCGCCGTCGACGACCACGCGGTCACGGCCGCCGCGCTTGGCGGCATACAAGGCCTTGTCCGCCGCCTCGATCAGGGCCCTGGCGTCCTCGAGCCGGCCCTTCTCGATACTCGCGACGCCGATGCTGAGCGTGACGTAGGGCCGCAGCGCCGCCGGCGCATGCGGCAGGTTCAGCGAGGCCACGTATTCGCGGATGCTTTCCGCCAGCTGGCGCGCCTGCTCGGCGTCGGTGTCGGGCAGGATGGCGGCGAATTCCTCGCCGCCGTAGCGCGCGGCGACGTCGGCCGGGCGCTTCAGGCGCGAGGCCAGCGCCTGCGCCACCGAGGACAGGCAGCTGTCGCCGGCCTGGTGGCCGAAGTGGTCGTTGTAGGCCTTGAAGGAATCGATGTCGGTCAGCAGCAGCGACAGCGAGCCGCCAAGACGCTGGGCGCGCCGCAGCTCGCGGTCGAGGGCGACGTCGAAGTAGCGGCGGTTGGCGATGCCGGTCAGGCCGTCGACATAGGAACGGGCGCGCAGCGATTCCGCATGGTCGAGCAGGCGCTTCTCGCGTTCGACGGTGCCGCTGACGTCACGAATTTCGACCAGGCAGAACGTCTCGCCCTCTTCGCGGAAGGGCGACACGCTGACGGCCTGCTCGATCCGCGGGCCGTCGAAGCTGCCGGCGGCGCGCAGCGGGAAGGGACTGGGGTTGTCGGTTTGCGGGATCGCGGTGGCGATGTCCTCGGCGAAGGCCGCCAGCACGGCGGCCTCCACGCGCGAACCGCGCAGCTCGGGGAAGACCTCGAACAACGGATGCCCCATGACGCGGGCGGCGGCACGGCCGCAGCGCGGCGTCAGCCAGCTGTTCCACAAGACGATGTGCTGGTCGGCGTCGAGCACGATGACGCCGCCATTGACGAGGTTCAGGACGCGCGAGGCAATGGCCTCTTGATTGGATGTGATCACTTGGCAGTTCGGTAAGGAATCGACTGCCGGATCATACCGGAACTCAGCCGTGCAGAACAGCTCGCAGGGTGCGCGAAAGATCTTCGGCCGAGTACTTCGCCACGTAAGCGTCGGCGCCGACTTTCTTGACGTGCTCTTCGTTGGTCGTGCCCGACAGCGAAGAGTGGATCACCACCGGCAGGCTGGCGAAACGCTGGTGCGTCTTGATCTTGCGGGTCAGCGTGAAACCGTCCATCTCCGGCATCTCGAGGTCGGTCAGCACCGCGGCCACGCGGTCCTGCACGGTCTTGCCCTCGGCTTCGGCGGCGGCGGCGATGGCGTTCAGCTGTTCCCAGCATTCCTTGCCGCTCTTGGTCATGATGAAAGGCAGGCCCATCGCGTCCAGGCCCTGCTCGATCAGGGCGCGCGCGACCACCGAATCGTCGGCCGCCAGCACCACGGAACCGGGCTTGACGACGATCTTGCTGCCGACCGCCTGCTGCACCGCGCGCTCGTCCTTTTCGTCGGGCGGGCTGAGGTCGCGCAGGATGGTTTCCACGTCCAGCACCTGGGCCAGGCGGGCCGGCTGGCCTTCGCTCGGCTCGAGGCGGGCGATACTGGTCACCATACCGCTGCCGGCGCTGTGCTCGGACGACATCACCTGGCTCCAGTCCAGGCGCACGATCTCTTCCACGCTCTCGACCGCGAAGGCCTGGGTGGTGCGGGCGAATTCCGTGACCAGCATGATGTTCAGGCCGGTAACGGGCTTGACGCCGGCGATGCCCGGCAAGTCCAGCACCTGGATGATCTGGCCGCGCAGGTTGACCACGCCCAGCACATGCCTGGGCGCGCCGGCGATCGCGGTGATCTCCGGCATTGCCACGATCTCGCGGATCTTGAACACGTTGATGCCGAACAGCTCGCTATGCTGGCCCTGGTCGTCGCCGCCGAGGCGGAAAAGTAAAAGCTCGAATTTATTGGTGCCGGTAAGGTTGCTGCGCTCGTCGACTTCCTGCTGAACCGATTTCATGTCTCATCCCGAAAAGTAGTAATTCCCCCGGGAAACGATTTTAGAGGCGAAGCTGGCGGCTGTGTCATTACGTGAGCAACTCTTGCTCAATTTCATCAGTTTCTGTTCCAAAAAACCACGGATTCTCACCTTTAGACGTCGTTCCCGCGAAGGCGGGAACCCAAGTTCTGCAAGCATTTCGATAACTTATAGAAACTTGGGTCCCCGCCTTCGCGGGGACGACGTTAACTACTTATCGAAAGCGCCAGGGTTTCTTTTACTTCTTCCATCACCACATAGGACTTGGACTGGGCCGAATCCGCCAGATGCAGGATCTCGCCCAGCAGGCGCCGGTATTCGGACATCTCCGGAATCCGCGCCTTGATCAGGTAGTCGAAGTCGCCCGACACCAGGTGGCATTCCATCACCTCGGGAATGCTGAGCATGGCACGGCGGAAGCGCTCGAAGGCTTTTTCGGATTTCTGCAGCAGGGTGATCTCGACGAAGACCAGGATCTGCAGCCCCATCGCCTGCGGATTGACCCGGGCGTAGTAGCCGGCGATCACGCCGTCGCGTTCCATGCGCTTGACGCGCTCGATGCAGGGCGTCAGCGACAGGCCGACCCGCTCGGCCAGGTCCTTCATCACGATGCGGCCGTCGCCTTGCAGGATGGACAGGATGTGGAGATCGATCTTGTCGAGCACCCGGTTCGATTCTTTTTGAACGCGCATGAAGTTTCACCAAATCTGCGAATAAATATAGGAACTAATTTGCTTATATCAGATATAAGATAGCAATCTTTTCTGATTCATCCAACCTATTTTTCGAGAGCATTATGCGAGTCATCGTACTGGGAAGCGGCGTGGTCGGCGTGTCGACCGCGTATTATCTGGCAAAGGCAGGCCACGAGGTCACCGTGATCGACCGCCAGCCCGGCGCGGGGCTGGAAACCAGCTTCGCCAACGCCGGCCAGATCTCCCCCGGCTATGCCTCGCCCTGGGCCGCCCCCGGCATCCCGATGAAGGCCTTCAAGTGGCTGTTCCAGCGCCACGCGCCGCTGGCGATCCGCCCGGACGGTTCGCTGTTCCAGCTGCAGTGGATGTGGGAGATGTATAAAAACTGCGACGCCGGCCGCTATGCGGTCAACAAGGAACGCATGGTGCGCCTCGCCGAGTATAGCCGCGACTGCATCCGCGAACTGCGCAGCGAGACCGGCATCGACTACGAAGGCCGCCAGCAAGGCACCCTGCAGCTGTTCCGCACCCAGGCCCAGTTCGACGGCGCCGCCAAGGACATCGAAGTGCTGCGCCAGGCCGGCGTGCCCTTCGAGGTGCTGAGCCGCGAGCAGCTCGCCGACGCCGAGCCGGCCCTTGCCAATGTGCGCGACAAGCTGGTCGGCGGCCTGCGCCTGCCGAACGACGAAACCGGCGACTGCCAGATGTTCACGACCAGGCTGGCCGCGATGGCCGCCGAAATCGGCGTGCGCTTCGAGTACGGCGTCGACATCCGCGCCATCGAATCGCAGGGCGACCAGATCACCGCCGTGCGTACCGACAAAGGCAGCTTCACCGCCGACCGCTACGTGGTGGCGCTGGGCAGCTATTCGCGCCTGCTGATGAAGCAGTTCTTCCGCGTGCCGGTCTACCCGCTGAAGGGTTACTCGATCACGGTGCCGATCACCGACGCCGCCCAGGCCCCGGTCTCGACCATCCTCGACGAAACCTACAAGATCGCCATCACCCGCTTCGAAGACCGCATCCGCGTCGGCGGCATGGCGGAAATCGCCGGCTACAGCAAGGAACTGAATCCGCGCCGCCGCGAGACCCTGGAGATGGTCGTGACCGACCTGTTCCCGGGCGGCGGCGACGTATCGAAAGCCAGCTTCTGGACCGGCCTGCGCCCGATGACCCCGGACTCGACGCCGATCGTCGGCGCGACCCCGCTGCGCAACCTGTTCCTGAATACCGGCCACGGCACCCTGGGCTGGACCATGGCCTGCGGTTCGGCCAGCGTGATCGCCGACCTCGTGAGCGGCAAGGTCCCGGCCATCCACACCGACGACCTGGCGATCTTCCGCTACGCCGGTTCGCGCCCTTCCGCGACCCGTCCCGAATTCGCGAAAGCCTGATGGTGGCGGGTGTTGCAGGGTTCGATGCCGCGCGCGCCGGGGCGCTGCTGACGGTCGACCTGGAAGCGGTACGTTCGAATTGGCGCCTTCTTCGCGACACCGGTGCGGGCGCGACCTGCGCGGCCGTGATGAAGGCCGACGCCTACGGTCTCGGCATGTCCGTGGTGGCGCCGGCGCTGGCCAGCGCAGGCTGCCGCGTGTTCTTCACGGCCCACCTGGACGAAGCCATGCGCCTGCGCCCGCTGGTGCCGGTGGACGCCACGATCCATGTGCTGCATGGTCCGCCGCCTGGCGCGGCCGCCGAATTCGTCGAACATGACCTGATTCCGGTGCTGAACGATCCTTCGCAGCTTGCCGAGTGGCGCGCCTTGTGCCGCAAGCTGCAGCGCCGCCTGCCGGCCGCGCTGCAGTTCGATACCGGCATGTCGCGCATGGGCATGGCACCCGCCGACGTCGAGCGGCTGCTGGCCGATCCAGCCTGGAAAGACGAGCTGCAGCCCGTGCTGGTGATGAGCCACCTGGCCTGCGCCGACGAAGCTTCGCACCCGATGAACGGGTTGCAGCGGGAACGCTTCGCAGCCCTGCGTGCGCGCTTTGCCGGCATTCCGGGCAGCCTGGCGAATTCCTCGGCGGTGTTCCTGGGGCCGGACTTCCACCATGACCTGCTGCGGCCTGGCGCCGCGCTGTACGGCATCAATCCGCAGCCGGGTTCAGCGAATCCGCTGCGCCAGGCGGTGGGGCTGCGTGCGCGCATCGTGCAGTCGCGCGTCGTGCAGGCCGGCGACATCGTCGGCTATGGCGCCCACTTCGTGGCCGATGGCCCGCGCCGGATCGCGACGATAGCGATCGGCTATGCGGATGGGTGGCTGCGTTCGCTGTCCTGCCGTGGGCATGCTTTCATCGATGGGCAGCGTGTGCCGTTTGCCGGGAATGTGTCGATGGATAGCATTTCGCTGGACGTGACCGGGATTCCGGAGGCGCGGGTACAGCCGGGTTGCGAAGTCGAGCTACTGGGTTCTCATCAGAGCGTGGATGATGTGGCGCGTGAGGCTGGGACAATTGGGTACGAAGTCTTGACGCGCTTGGGTAGCCGTTTCCACCGGCTCTATATATGACGTCGTTCCCGCGAAGGCGGGAACCCAAGTTCTGCCGGCGTTTCGTTAGCGCCTACAAACTTGGATTCCCGCCTGCGCGGGAATGACGGCCTAGAACAGCGCCCCCTGCGGACTCGTCAAGCGCGCAAAGCTGTCACCCAAAAACGGCAAAATCGCATCCGCCACCGGCTCCAGCTGCTTTTCCAGATAGTGCGCGTAGTCGATCGCCGAGCCGCCGCCGGCCTCGCGCACGTCGAGCGGTTCCGGTCCCGCAGTCGTCATCACATAGCGGATCCACCCGCCATTCCGGTACTGCGCCGGCCTTCCCTGCCGCAGGTGAAACTCGTCCGCAATCCGCGCCGCCCGCACATGCGGCGGCACGTTGCGCTCGTACTCGTCCAGCGCCCGCCGCAGGCGCTTGCGGTAGACCAGCTGGTCTTCCAGCTCGCCGTTCAGGGTGCGCGCCACGTAGTCGCGCACATAGTCTTCGTAGGGCTGTTCCTTGAAGATGCGCTCGTACAGGCCCTGCTGGAATGCCTGGGCCAGCGGCGTCCAGTCGGTGCGCACCGTTTCCAGGCCCTTGTAGACCATCTCGTCGCTGCCGTCGGCGCCGGTGGCCATGCCGGCGTAGCGCTTCTTGCTGCCCTCGTCCGAGCCGCGCACCGTCGGCATCAGGAAGCGCCGGAAGTGCACGTCGTATTCCAGCTCCAGCGCGCTTTCCAGTCCCAGTTCGTCCCGCAGCGTCGTGCGCCACCAGGCGTTCACGTGGTCCACCAGTGCCTGGCCGATGCGCCGCGCGTCTTCGTCCGCATGCGGCTTGCCCAGCCAGACGAAGGTCGAATCGGTGTCGCCGTAGATCACCTGGTAGCCACGCTCCTCGATCAGCTCGCGCGTGCGGTGCATGATCCGGTGGCCGCGCATCGTGATCGACGAGGCCAGGCGCGGGTCGAAGAAGCGGCAGGCGGGCGTGCCGAGCACGCCGTAGAAGGCGTTCATGATGATCTTCAGCGCCTGCGACAGCGGCGCGTTCTTTTCGCGCTTGGCCGCTTCCCTGCCCGCCCACACGCGCGTGACGATGCCGGGCAGGCAGTGCTGCGTACGCGAGAAGCGCCCGCCGCGAAAGCCGGGCACTGTCGCCTCTTCGGGCTCGGCCAGGCCCACCACCAGGCCGACCGGGTCGATCAGGAAGGTGCGGATGATGGACGGGTACAGGCTCTTATAATCCAGCACCAGCACCGAGTCGTAGAGGCCGGACTTCGAATCCATCACGAAGCCGCCGGGACTGTCCTCGGCCGCGACGTCGCCGATGTTGGGCGCGACGAAGCCCTGGCGGTGCATCAGCGGAATGTAGGAGTGCTCGAAGGCCGCCACCGAACCGCCGCTGCGGTCGGCCGACAGCCCTGTCACGCTGGCGCGCTCCAGCAGGAAGGCCATCAGATTGGTCTTCTCGAAGATGCGGGTGACCAGCTCGCAATCCTTCAGGTTGTAGCGGGCCAGCATCGGCTTGTCTTCAAAGAACATGCGGTCGATCTCGGCCATGCGGTCGTAGGGATTGCCGATCTCCTTGCCTTCGCCGAGCAGGGTCTGCGACACCGACTCCAGGCTGAACGAGGGGAAGCTCCAGGTGGCCGAGCGCAGCGCCTCGATGCCGTCGATGACCAGGCGGCCGGCGATGCCGCCGAAATAGAACTCGCCGCCGGCGCGCTCGCGCCACTCCATCGGGCTGCCGTCGCGGCCCAGGCGCAGCGGGCGCGCCATCTGCTCGGCGTGCTTCTGCAGCACGCGCAAATCGAAGCCGATCACGCTCCAGCCGATGATGGCGTCCGGGTCGTGGCGCACGAACCACTCTTCCATCCGGTCCAGCAGCGCCAGCCGGGTGTCGCAGTATTCGTAGTCGAAATCGACGATGCTCGCATCGCCGTTCGGCGGCCCGAGCATGTAGACCTGGCGCTGGCCGCAGCCTTCCAGCGCGATCGAGCGCAGCTCGCCCTGGAAGGTGGTCTCGATGTCCAGCGAGACCGTGCGGATGGGTGGGCGGTAGCCGCCGTCGGGCTTCAGCTGGCCATCCAGCAGCAGCTGCGGGTCCCTGGCGTCCGGCGTCCCGGCACATAGCACCGGCGCGGTGATGAAGCGCTCCATCAGGTAGCGCTCGGGCGGGCGCACGTCGGCCTCGTAGACATCGACGCCCTGCTGCCGCAGCTTCTTCTCGAGCGCCAGCAGCTTGCGGTACTGGCGGCAGTACAGGCCCAGCACCGGGCGATGCTGGAAGTCGGACAGGGCCAGCTCGCGCAGCTCGGCGCCCTTCTCGCCGCGCAGTACGAACTCCGCCGCTTCGCGCTGCGCCGCGGGAATGAAGGCGACCGCGCTCTGGCCGCCGACGCGCAATCGGCGCGGGCCATGTTCGGTGGCGAGCCAGAATTCCAGCTCGACACCGGTATCGAGATCGCGCCAGTGGCGGGTCAGCAGGAAGCCGCGCGGATGGACGGCGCCGTCCTCGCTGATGCCGTCGGCGTCGCTCATGGCGCGAAGGAGACGCTGTCGCCGCGGTAGCGCGCCAGTTCGGCCTCGCTGAAGCCGGCGCGGCGGCGCGCCTCCAGGTTGAACGGGCCTTTCAGGACCGGCGCCTTGTAGTGTAGCGCCAGCGCCTCGTAGGTGGCGATCGGCTCCAGGCCGCGCTCCTGGCACAGGCCCAGGTACCAGCGGTTGCCGATCTCGACGTGGCCGACTTCGTCGCGCAGGATGATGTCGAGGATTTCCGCGGCGGCGATGTCGCCGGCCTGGGCCAGCTTGGCGCGCAGCGGCGGGATCGCATCCAGGCCGCGCGCCTCCAGCGTGCGCGGCACCAGGGCCATGCGCGCGAGGATGTCGCCGCGGGTCTTCTCGACCATCTCCCACAGGCTGTCGTGGCCGGCAAAATCGCCGTAGGCATGGCCCAGCGTGCCAAGGTGGGCGTCCAGCAGCGAGAAGTGATAGGCCTCCTCCTTCGCCACCCGCAGCCAGTCGGCGTAGTAATCCGCGGGCATGCCGGGGAAGCGCCAGACGGCGTCCAGCGCCAGGTTGATGGCGTTGAATTCGATATGCGCAAGCGCGTGCACCAGCATCGCGCGGCCTTCGGGCGTGACCATGGAGCGGCGGCCGACCAGGCGCGGCGGCACCAGTTCCGGCTTTTCGGGACGGCCGGGGATGGCGCCGGCGGGCGCGAACACCGCGGCGGGATCGAGGGCCAGGCTGCCGTCTGCATACGCCCGGGCCAGGGCCGCGACGCCCTCGCATTTGCTGTGCGGGTCCGTTTGGAGCAGGTGGATCAGTGCGCCTGCGCGCAGCTCGAGCGGAGCGGACATCTTCGGTGTGGTGGTGCGTAAAAGCCGCAGTGTACCAAATCCCCGGGGCTCAGCGTCCCGGCTGTCCGCGCAGGGCCGGCTCTTCGCTGGCCTGCTCGTCCTTCAGTTCCTTGCTCAGGAAGTAGTTGAGCGCGGTCCGGATCACGGCGATCGCCGCCAGCTTGCCGATCCGCTCCCAGGTCGGCGCCACCGAGGTCGACAGGATGTCGGCTGCCAGCTGCAATTCCAGCGCCAGCGTCAGGTAGCGCGCGAAGGCCAGCCGGATCGGCACGAAGCTGCTGCCCCGCCCCGCCAGCAGATCGCGCACCAGGGCGAGGATGACGACCGCCACGCCGGCTGCGATCACCAGCGCGCCCAGCGCCTCCACCAGCAGGCGCAGCCACTCGACGCTGGATCGAACCTGCTCCTCGACTTGCTCAAACAAAGCACTCTCCTTATTGGTTGTACAGGTAGGCCGCCATGTTGCGCGCCTCCGTCTCGCTCACGCCCAGTTCCGGCATGGCGGTCTTCGGGTCGACGGCGCGCGGATGCTGGATCCACTTGACCAGGTTGGACGCGCTGTTCGGCAGCACGCCGGCGATATAGCCCTGGCTGCGCATGTCGGTCAGCGAAGGCCCGACCTTGCTGTCGGAATGGGCAATGCCCTTGATCTCGTGGCAGGCGGCGCAGCCGTAGCGGGCGATCAGTTGCTGACCGACGCGCGGGTTGCCGCCGGTGAGCGGATCGGTTTCCGGAGGCTGTTTCGAGCATCCCGCCAACGCAAGCAGCCAGAGTAATGGGACAAGGCGCTTCATCGCTGCGCTCCCGCCGCCGCGCCCTGGGGCGTGCGTCCCAGCCAGCGCGCGCACAGCACCAGGCCCGCCGCCACGTAGGCCAGGCCGCCCGGTATCCACATGATCAGGCCGCCCAGTTGCTGGTCTTCCAGCGCCGTCAAGCCGAAGGCCTGGGCCTTGCTGCCGTAGTACGGGTACCAGACCGACTCGGACATCGTGAACAGCGCGCCCAGGGCGCCGGTATGCATCATGGTCGTGAACAGGTAGAGCACGGCCGCGCCGCGTCCCTGTGCCCCGCCCTGGCGTCCCAGCACCGCCCACCAGAACAGCAGCGCGGAGAACAGGAAGCTGGCGTGCTGCAGCGCGTGCACGCCGTTGCTGGCGAGGCCGGCCTGGAAAGTGGCCGGTACGTGCCACATCCACAGCGCGGCAAAGTGCAGCAGCCAGGCGTTCAGCGGCCGGGTGAGGCTGTCCCAGGCCGCGCTTACCGCCGGGTTGTGGGTGGCCGAGCCGGTGCGGCGGCGCCAGGCGGCCGGCAGGCTCCAGACCCAGATCCCCAGCGGGCGCCCCAGCACCAGCATCGGCGCCGCCACGATCATCAGGAATTCGTGCTGGACCATGTGGGCGGCGAAGGAAAAGCTGCCGGCCGAATCCAACGGCGAGGCCAGCGCCAGGCTCAGGGCGATCCAGCCCCCGGCGAACCAGGCGACCTGGCGCGCCAGCGGCCGGCGCGACTGGCGCGAACGCGGCCACAGGCGGCGCAGGCCGAGCACGTAGAGCAGCAGCGACAGCGCCAGCAGGAACAGTACCCAGGGCTCGGCGCCCCAGGACAGCGCATCGGCGGCCGAATACTGGCCCTCGACGTCGTGGGCGCTCGCAGCGAACGGGGCCAGCGCCCCCATGCATAAGATTAACTTGCGCATGGCGACAGCACCCATTGTGGAAACCATTGCGCCAGCACGACCAGGCAGGACAGCGCCCCGACCATGGTCGCCACCATCGCCAGGAAGGGGCTGCGGTCCGGCGCCGCATCGGTGTCGCCGGCGGCCGGCCCCTGCGCGGCCTTGCCGGCGCGCCAATTGCGCCACGCGCCCCAGCTCATCCAGATGCAGGCCAGCATGAACACGGCGCTGACCAGGTTGGGCGCCAGCATGCTCTGGCGCGTGCAGGAAGGCGTCACCAGCGCGTAGGTGATGCTCAGGTTCGTCAGCGCCAGCGATGGCGCCACCAGCAGGGCCGGCCAGTTTCCCATATCAGAATCTCGCTCCCCAATAAATGACGGCATAAATCGGCAGCCAGCTCAGTACCACGAAGTACCAGTAGGCGGCGTTCTCGCTCACGTCCACATAACGCTTCCCCTCCATCAGCTTGGTGAAGGTCATCACGGTCAGCACGCCGGAATCGAAGGCATCGGTCACCAGGTGGGTCGTGTGCAGCGCCATCAACATCCACACCACGGAACCGTAGGCATTGCTGTCCCAGCGCGTGTTCAGCGCCCCGAACTCGAGCACGCGCACGCCCAGGAAAGCGATCGAGACCAGCATGCAGACCACCATCCACAGCCTGACCGCATGCAGGTCGAGCCGCTCGGCGGCCTTCTTGGCGTAATGGTTCGGCACCATGCTCGCCAACATGATCGCGGTGTTCACATTGCCCCAGATGAGCTCGGGCGGAAAGCGCGACATCGGCCACGCGCTGGCATGGCTGCGCAGGTAGAAGTAGGCCATGATGCATAGCGCGAACACCGTCCCTTCGATCAGCATCAGGCCCATGGTGCCCCACCACATCGGGCTGCGCTGGCCAAAGCCGAAGGTCGGCAGTGTCGAGACGTCGAGCAGCCGGCCGTCCTCCACCAGGCGCCCTTCGACCTTCGGGTCGCGTGCTTCCTTCTCCAGCTTTGGTGCGCTCATGGCAGGATCTCCGAGTCGACCCGCTTGCGTATCATGTCGCGCTTTGGCCAGAACCACATCGTGGCCGCGATCGCCACGGGCACCGCGCCCCACACCACGGCCCAGGGCGTGAAGATCGAGCCGACGAACAGGATGGTGGTCGCCACCCCGGCCCAGAACGGCCAGCTCGTGGAGCTGGGCAGCCACAGGCGGTGATCGACCTTGGCATCGGCCACCGAGGTGATCAGCACCTCACGGAAGTCGTTGGCCAGGCCGGTCACGTGGGTCGGGTCGGCCGGCGCCTGCCACAGCGGGTAGCGCCCGTGCACCACTGGCATCAACTTGAAATTACCCATCGGCGGCGGCGAGGAAACGCTCCATTCCAGGGTGCCCGCGCCCCAGGGGTCGCTGGCTGCGACTTCGCCATGGCGGCGGCTGCGCAGCACGTTGATAATGAAGAGCAGCACGCTGAGCGCGATAACGCTGCCGCCGATGGTGGCCACCATATTCAGTTTGCCCCAGCCCATCTCGGCCGGATAGGTATAGACCCGGCGTGGCATGCCCTGCAGGCCAAGCACATGCATGGGGAAGAAGGCGACGTTGAAGCCGATGAAGAACAGCCAGAAGTTCCAGCGGCCCAGGCGCTCCGACAGCATGCGCCCGGTGAACTTGGGGAACCAGTAATAGAAGGCGCCGAACAGCGGGAACACGGCGCCGCCCAGCAGCACGTAATGCAGGTGCGCCACCACGAAGAAGCTGTCGTGCAGCTGGTAGTCGAGCGAAACCGAGGCCAGCATCAGGCCGGTCAGGCCGCCCAGCACCAGGATCACGAAGAAGGCCAGCACGAACAGCAGCGGCGTCTTGAAATTGATGCGGCCGGTCCACAGGGTCGCGATCCAGCAGAAGATCTGGACGGAGGTCGGGATCGCGATCATCAGGCTGGCGGCGGTGAAGAAGGTCTTGCCCAGCTCAGGCAAATTGGTCGCGAACATATGGTGGACCCACAGGCCGAAAGCCAGGAAGGCGGTGGCGATCAGGGCCAGCACCATGGCCGGGTAGCCGACCACCGGCCGGCGCGAGAAGGTGGCGATGATGCTGGAGATGAAGCCCAGCGGCGGAATGAAGATCAGGTAGACCTCGGGGTGGCCGAAGAACCAGAACAGGTGCTGCCACAGCAGCGCGTCGCCGCCCTCCCCCGGATTGTAGAAATGGGTGCCGACCAGGCGGTCGGTAATCAGCGCGGTACTGGCCAGCATCACGGCCGGCATCGCGAACAGCACCATGAAGTTGGTCACCAGGATGGTCCAGACGAACAGCGGCATGCGGTTCAGGGTCATGCCGGGCGCGCGCATCTTGAAGATGGTGGTGATCAGGACGATCGCCTCCATCAGCGCCGAGAGCTCGGTGAAGGTGATCATCTGGGCCCAGAAGTCGACCCGCTTGCCGGGCGAGTACTGGGGGCCGGACAGGGGCACGTAGGCGAACCAGCCGGCGTCCGGGCCGATGTCGAGGAAGAAGGCGGCGTACAGCATGATGCCGCCCATGGTGAAGATCCACCAGGCGAAGGCGTTCATGCGCGGGAAGGCGACGCTGCGTGCGCCTATCATCAGCGGCACCAGGTAGGTCGCCACCGCCTGCATCACCGGCACCGCGAACAGGAACATCATGGTCGAGCCGTGCATGGTGAAGACCTGGTTGTACAGGTCCGCCGACAGCAGCTTCAGGTTCGGCTGCGCCAGCTGCAGGCGCATCGCCAGCGCCAGCAGGCCGCCGAGCAGGAAGAAGATGAAGGTGGTGACCATGAAGCGCTTGGCGATGGTCTTGTGGTTGATCGCCGCGAACCAGCCGATGATGCCGGGCGGGTCGCTCCAGGTCTGTTCCAGGGTTTGCGCGGCGCCGGGCGGCAGGCCGGGTCCCGATCGGTCGGGCCAGCTTCCCTGGGCGCGCTGGCCGGTATCTCCGCGAACGGTCATTTCAAGGTCTCCAGGTAAGCCAGCAGGGCTTGCAGGTCGTCGGGGTTGAGCGGGTTGGCCGGCATGTTGACGCCGGGCTTGAGCGATTGCGGGTCGGCGATCCAGCCGCCCAGGTGGCCGCGGTTGTTCGGGAACATGCCGGCGCCGATGGTGCGGCGGCTGGCCAGGTGGGTCAGGTCCGGCCCCAGCCTGGCGTTGGCGGTGGTGCCGGTGACGGTATGGCACATCACGCAGGATTTGCCGAGGAAGACTTCGCGCCCGCGCCTGGCCAGCGCATCCGACGGTTCGGCGGCCGGCTGGCGCTGTTGCGCGGCCCAGGCCTCATAACGGTCGTTCGGCTCCGCCTCGACCAGCAGCGCCATCATCGCGTGCTCCAAGCCGCAGAATTCGGCGCACTGGCCGCGGTAAGTGCCGGCGCGGTCGGCGCGCAGGCGCAGCGTGGCGGTGCGGCCGGGGATCAGGTCCTTCTTGCCCTGCAGGTTGGGGATCCACAGGCTGTGGATCACATCATTGCTGCGCAAAGTGACCACCACCGGGCGCCCCACCGGGATGTGCAGCTCGTTGGCGGTGCTGAATTCGCGCGACGGGTCGGCATCCTTGTAGCGCGCTTCCCACCACCACATGTGGCCGACCAGCTCGATGTTGACGGCATCCCGCAGCGGCAGGCGCGCCAGCGCGCGGCTGGTGAAGACGTCGGCGGCGAGCAGCGCCAGCAGCCCAAGCGTGGCGGCGCCGGTGGACCAGGCGACGATGCGCCAGATGCGCCGCTCGGGCCGCGCCAGGGAGTCGAGGTCGGGCGACGTGGCGGCATCCGCGCGCGGCGCGATCCACAGCGCCGCCACGCAAGCCGCCACGATGAGCAGGAACACGAAGGCGCACAGGCCCAGGGTAAAGTTCCACAGGCTGCCGATATGCTCGGCCTGCACGCCCGTGGGCCGCAGCGCGTCCTGCCACGGCTTGATCGCCAGGAAAACACCGGCGTGCATGTTCATTGCTCCGCCGCCGGGGTGGCTTCGTGGGTCGGCGTTTCCTTCTTGCGCCGGTTTTCCGGCTCGGCCGCCTGCAGGCTGTCGCTGCGGTTCGGCGACACGGCGCCGCCCAGCTGCCCGCTCAGCGAACGCACGTAGGCGACCAGCTGCCAGATCTGGTCTTCGGGGATGTGTTCGCCGAAGGCCGGCATCCCATTCGGGCGGCCATGGGCGATGCTGGCGTAGATCGCGCCGGGATCGGAACCGTAGCGCCACTTGGCGTCCATCAGCGCCGGGCCGATGTTGCCGCCTCCGCCGCCGCTATGGCAGGCGTTGCAGTTGTATGCCTTGTACCAGCTCTTGCCCTGGGAGACCGCGTAGGCATTCTCTTCGTAGCGGTTGCTGACCGGGGTCACGCCGCTGGCGGCATAGGAGGGGTCGGCGACGCCGGATGCGGCCGCCGGCGCCTTCATCGGCCGCATCTCGCGCTTGCAGGCGGCCAGCGCCAGCACGGCGGCCAGGCAGGCGCTCATATAAACACAGCGGGGGTTCATGGCTGGCCTCCGGCACTGAGCGACGGCGCCGCCGCGCGCGGCACCGCATACGCATCCAGGATCGCGTCGATGTCAGGCTTGCGCCTTGCCAGCACCTCGTCGAGGCGGTCGCGCAGCGCGGTATCACCCTTGCGCACGCCCATCGCGATCGCATATTCGAAAGGCATGGCCAGGCCGGCCGGCGCCTGCACCGGCGCGAGGTCGAGCGCCACCTTCGCGCGGGGCGCGAACCAGCCGGCCTGCGGCCCCCATACCAGGGCCACGTCAATGTTGCCGCCGGCGACGGCATCGACCATGCGCTTGCCTGCCGGGCCGTCGCCATAGACCAGGAAGCCGGTCACGTTTTCGACCGCGCCGTGTTGCGCCAGCGCGGCGCCGGGCGGGCTGGCGGCGAGGTCGTTGCCGATCAGCTGGACGCCGAAGCGGCGCGCATGCAGCTGGCCCGGTTCGAAGCCGGCGAAAGCCGGCGTGCCGCGCCGCGTCACCGCCACATAGGTCGAGCGGTAATAGGGACGGGTGCGCAGGACCCTGTCGAAACCGGCCGGCACGCCGATGAACAGGTCGCACTCCCCCGCCCCCATGGTCTTGCGCACGAAGCCGCGGGTCTGCTCCTGCCAGAACCAGCGCAAGGACATGCCGAGATCCTCGGCCACCAGGCGCGCGATGCGGTTTTCGAAACCGGATTCGTCGCGCTGCGAGTACGGCAGGTTGGCGGGGTCCGCGCAGACGCGCAACTCGGGCGCCTTTTCCGGCTCGGCCGCCCGCACGGCCCCGCAGGCCATGCCCAGCGTCAGGAGAGCGACACGCAGGTCAGGGCAGCGCAAAGACATACAGCGTCCCTCCCTTCCCGGTGTACGACGGCAGATCCTTCATCGCGTTGGCGAAACCGTTGGCGGCGCCGCCGTCACGCGGATCGAGGCCGCCCGAGACGATCGCGCCGGCCCAGCCGCCCACGCCGGACAGGATCGCGATGTACTGCTTGCCGTCCGGTCCGCGGTAGGCGATCGGCTGGCCGATGATGCCCGAGCCGGTCTTGAACTGCCACAGCGGCGTGCCGTTGCGGGCGTCGACGGCCTTGAACCAGCCGTCCATGGTGCCGTAGAAAACCACGTCGCCGGCGGTGGCCAGGGCCCCGCTCCACACCGGGAAGCGCTCCGGAATCTGCCAGCGCTTGCGGCCGTTGGCCACGTCCCAGGCGGTGAACAGGCCGCGGTTGCCGCCGGGGCCCGCGTACATCTTGTTGTCCACGCCCACGTAAGGCGTGCCGGCGATGTAGGAGACGTCGTAGGTTTCGGTGTCCTGGCACAGGTTCTGGTGCGGGATGTAGAGCAGCTGGGTGCGCGGCGACCAGCTCGATGGCTGCCAGTCCTTGCCGCCCGGGGACACCGGGCAGATCTCGCGGATGGTCTGGCCGGTGCGCGGCTGCTTTTGTGGGTTGTACTTCAGCTGCCCGGTGGAGAGGTCGACGCCTTCGGTGGTGGTGATGTGGACGAAGGGCTCGGCCGACAGCACCTGGCCGTTGGTCCGGTCCATCACGTACACGTAGCCGTTGCGGTCGGGATGCACCAGCACCTTGCGCTGCTGGCCCTTGAAGGGGATGTCGAGCAGGATGTTCTCGTTGACGCCGTCGTAGTCGTGCAGGTCGTGCGGGCTGTACTGGTAGAACCAGCGCGCCTGGCCGTCGCTCGGGCTGCGCGCGAAGATCCCCGACGTCCACTTGTTGGCGCCGGGGCGCTGCGCCGGATTCCAGGGGCCCGGGTTGGCGGTGCCGTAGTAAATCAGGTCGGCCTGCGGATCGTAGGAGATCCAGCCCCACACGTTGCCGCCGCCGATTTTCCAGGATTCGCCGGGCCAGGTCTTCACGCCCAGGTCCTTGCCGCGGTCGGACGCGTAGAAGGGCTTGAAATCCGGGCCGATCAGCACATCGCTGTCCGGACCCGTGCTCCAGGCGCGCCAGGCTTCCTTGCCGGTCTTGGTGTCCAGCGCCACCAGCCAGCCGCGCACGCCCAGCTCGCCGCCGCTGTTGCCGACCAGGACCTTGTCCTTGACGACCAGCGGCGCCATGGTGATGGTCTCGCCCTTCCTGATGTCGCCCAGTTTGGTGCGCCAGGCTTCCTTGCCGGTGGCGGCATCGACGGCAATCGACTGGCCGTCCAGGGTGTTCATGAAGATCCGGCCGTCGGCATAGGCGACGCCGCGGTTCACCAGATCGCAACAGGCCACGCCCTGGGACTTTGCATCCGGGTTCGGCTCGAACTTCCACTTCATGGGCGCGCCGGGCCTGGTGAGGTCGAGCGCGTACAGGTAGTTGGGGAAAGGCGCCACCACATACATGGTATTGCCGACCACGATGGGCGCCGCTTCCTGCCCACGGTCGACGCCGGTCGAGAAGGTGAAGGCCACCTGCAGCTTGCGGACATTGGCCGGGGTGATCTGGTCAAGGGGGCTGAAGCGGGTGCTGGCGTAATCGCGGGCCGCCATCGGCCACTCGCCGTCGTTGGCCAGCTGGGCCTGCGCCCCGCCCTGTATTCCGCCCAAGCCGACTGCTGCCAGGACGGCGGCCAGGTACAGCCTCCGCATCCGCATGACGTCTCCCTTAATGCATTATTGACAATGTATTTGTAACATAACGTATTTTTTTGGGAATCGACGCACGAATGACGGATGAGCAGGGTCATGCCGCTTTCATAGGGAAAAGCGGCACGAAAGAGGCAATGATTGTGAAGAAATCGTTAAATTCTTCGGGTGTTCAGCGTACGCCTTCGGGCTGGGGCAAGGCTGGCTGGGCGCCGGCTGCGATCGGCTGGGCCGCGCGCGCTTCCTTGCGCTTGAGCGCATAGCGGTTCAGGCCCGCCATGTGCACCCGGCAGAGGTAGTCTTCCCAGTCGATGGCGCGGGCGTCGACCGGGTACAGCGCGCGCGAGGCGGCGTCGAAGCGTCGGGCCAGCGCCAGCATGCCATCGTTGTGGAAGCGGTAACGCGGCTGGGCGTAGAAGGAAAAGGTGATCGCCAGCAGGCGGGTGGTGCGCAGCTTTTCCATGGCCGGGGTCTCGCCGGGCTGGCCGGCCAGGCGGCGCAGGCCGCTCCAGGCCATTGCCCCCAGCGCCACGCCGGCCATCGCCAGCCGGAATCGGACATTGCCGACCACGCGGAAGCTGTGCTTCGGCTCCTTGTGGAACAGCTTGTCGTACTGCTGCCAGTTGCGCTGCGCCTCGCCCTGCAGCAGGCGGATCAGCTCACCGACCAGGATCGGCTTGCTCGAGCCGCTGCAGCTCTGGTAGATGCGGTGCGCTGCCGGGGCCTGCATCGCTTCGGCGGCCGCCATCAGGATGCCGTTGGCGACCAGGTCGGCCGGGATCACGTCGATGATGCCCCCCGGGCGCGCCGGGAAGAAGCTGGTGCGGCCGCGCGCATAGGCCAGGATCACGGCGTCGGCCACCTTCACGCCTTCGAGCCAGCCGGGCACGGGGCCCTGCAGGGTGCTTTCGATGATCGAGGGCCGCAGGATGCTCATGGCGCGGCCCTGCATGCACTGCATGGCCAGCTGTTCGCCCATCCACTTGGTGAAGGTATAGGTGTCGTTCCAGCCATGGCGGTTGGCTTCGCGGATGCCGAGCGCGGTCAGGGCCGGCTCCAGCTGCTCGGCGCCGCGCGTCCGCGCACGCACGCGGGCGATCCTGCGCTGCAGGCCTTCGACGAGGGCCTCGATATCGAACTGGCCGTTCTTGCGGCGCGGGATGGCCGTGCGGCCCGCCGGTTCGGCCATGTTCTCGAAGATGTCGCCGCGCCGGTAACCGTGCACGTAGCAGGTCGAGACCTGCACCAGCGGCGAATTGGCCGCGCGCGCCAGCGCCGTCAGGTGGTGCAGGCTGAGCGTGTTGATGGCGAGGGCCTGGTCGAGCGGCTCGCGGAAGTTCACGCTGGCCGCCGCATTGATCACCAGGTCGGTGCGCGCCGCCAGTGCGTGGAAGGCGTCGAGGCCGAGGCCGAAATGCGGCTCGGTCACTTCCCCGGTCACGCATTCGACCCGCTCCTCGAAGAAGCGCTCCAGCCAGGCGCCGCGCTCGGCGCGCAAGGTGTCGAAGATCGAGGACGTAGCAAGCTGGCGCCGGAAGCGTTCGCGGGCGTCGCCGTCCTTGCCGCCGCGGATCAGCAGGATCACGCCTTCGATGTCGGGCACGCTGCGGACCAGTTTTTCGAGCACGACCTTGGCCAGGAAGCCGGTGGCGCCTGTCAGCAGGATGCGCTTGCCGGACAGGGCCGCCGGCACGCTGAGGAGATTCGTCGTCATGGTTCAGATGATGCGGGTGAGGCGGAACATGGCCGTCATCGCCAGCGCCGGTAAGGCGCTGCGGTGGCAGCAATAAGTCTTTTCGATGCGGCCCTGGAAGCGCGACTTGGCGAATTCCAGGCCCTTGAAGTTGTACAGGAAGTCCATGCGCTCGCGGATCACCGACATGGTGGCGCGCAGCAGCCGCGACTCCTGCGGCTCGACCCCGCCATCCATCTGCAGCGGCACCAGGCCCAGGTCGACATAGGGCACGCCCTCTTCCCTGAACACGGCCAGCGCGTGTGCCATCAGCGCATACCACAGGCCCTGGCGGAAGTTGCTTGATGAGCGCGAGATGTTGGGCACATAGCCGGCCAGGCGGCCTTCCTGGTAAATGGGGTCGAAGAAGATGAAGCCGACCGCTTCGCCATCGCAGTTGAACGCGTAGAAGTAGCGCGTGCCTTCCCGATAATCGATCAGCATCGGCCGGATCAGGAAGCGGATCTCGTTGTTCTTGCAGCGGCGGGTGCGGATCCAGGCTTCGGAGATGCGCTTGACGTCGTGGTCGAAACCGCCCTCGCGGATCTCGATGCCCTGTGCACGGGCGCCGTTGACGGCGGTGCGGATGATCTGCTTGCGCGCGCCGCGCAGGCTCCAGCCGGCAAGCGCGATCTTCGATTCGCTGCCGAACTGGGTGCCGTAGTAAGCGTGGCGGCCGTGCAGGTGGTCGACCACGGCCTTGCTGACCTGGACGAACAGGGCGCGCGGGAAGCGTTCGAGGAAGCGGTCCAGCATTTCTTCGCGCTGCCCGGGCGCGCACACCGGATCGGCCAGCGCGAACTGCATGCCCCAATGCTGGGCGTAGGCGATGTAGCCGATGCCGGGCAGCTCGAAATAGGCCATGTCCGGCTGCATGGTCGAAAAGGACATCGGATGGCTGCCATACTGCTTCAGCCAGGCGACGCGTCGTGCGAGGTCGGCGTGGGCGGCCGCGTCGGCCTGCGTGGCGGCCGGCCGCGTGAGCGCAATGGCGGTGTCGGTCATGAAGTCTCCGCTAGGGTTGCAGGCGGCCTGCCATCCGGCCGCGGCTTGCGGCGGGTCGGCGGGCCTTCAGGCTCGGGGATACTCGGAAAAGCCGGCCTCAGGCCGGTTTCTCGCCCAGCACGGACCAGTAACAGTTCAGCAGCAGCAGCTTGTAGTGCTTCTGCTCGTGGATGCGCAGTCCCAGCTTTTTCATCCACTCCGGGTAGTTGTAGATGTTGTGGAAGGCGTTCCCTGCGAACAGCCAGAAGAAGCCGACCGCCCCGTACCAGTACAGGGTCTTCACCAGGCGGCTCAGGACGTTCCCGGTCGGGAAGGAGAAGTCGCCGACCACCACCCGGGCGCCCGGTTTGCCGAGGCGGATCAGGTGCTGCAGCACCTTGACCATCATGTCTTCATGGAAGACGTTGAGGAAGAAGTTGGCGACGACCATGTCGTAGCGCTCTTCCTCCTCCACCTCCATGATGTCGCTGTGGACCTGGCGGATGTTCACCGCCACCCCCTCCTTCACCAGGTTGGCCTGGAACTTCTTCAGCATGGTCTCGGACAGGTCGACCACCGTCACCTCGGCGCCGCGCTGGGCCGCATACACGGCATCCCGGCCGTGGCCGACCCCGGCGAACAGCACCTTGTCGCCGGGCTGCAGGCGGTCGAGCATGGCGATCTTGCACTTGTGGATGGACTTGCCGCTGTAGAAGGCGCTCAGCCAGTCGTAGATCGGCCCCACCAGCTTGTATTTGTCTCTCACGCTATGCCTCCCTTATATTTTTTATAAGAGTAAGCGAAAGCGTCAAACCTCCACGGTTTAGTCGTTGGCTTTACGAGCCAACATTCTGGCTTTCTGAGTCAGCCTCCTCAGTGCACCCGGCGGCGGCGAATTGTCGAGGTCCAGTTATCCAGGTCGACCTCTTCGCGCATGTCGGCGCAGGCGGCCAGCAGCCTGGCGATCTCGCGTTTCGTCAGGCCGGCGTTCAGGGTCAGTCGGACCAGCGCGCGGTTCTTGGGCGTGGCCGGGGCGCAGAACACGGCGCCCTGGATGCCGCGGTTCTCCAGCGCCTTGCGCAGCACCAGGGTCCTGGGCTCGGTGCCCACCTCCAGTGCAATGATCTGCTCGCTGCCCTCGTCGACGCAGTAGCCGAGCCGTCCGAGGCCGGTGCGCACCTCTTCGGTGATACGGCGCAGCGCAGCGCGGCGGGCATCGGCGCGCTCGACGAAATCGATGGCGGCGTCGAACCAGGCCAGTTCGTGATTCAGCATGCACGAGCTGAAGATGGCCGGGCGCGACTCCGACAGGAAATAAGGCTTAAAGCGGCTAGAACAGGTGATGATGCCGGCGCGCCCGGCGAAGGCCTTGGCCAGCGAGGCGGTGCGGAAGTGCACGCGGTCCTCGAGTCCGGCCGCGATCACCAGGCCGGCGCCGCGCGGGCCGTGGGTGCCGAGCGAATGGGATTCGTCGACCACCAGCACGCTGCCGGTCCTTTCGGCCAGCGCCACGACCTCGTGCAGGGGCGCCAGGCTGCCGTCGGTGCTGTACAGGGCGTCGACCACGATCACGCCGGCGCCATGCTTGTTCAGCTGGCGTTCGAGGTGCTCCATATTGTTATGCAGGAAGGGCACCGCCTTGCCGCCGCCCAGCGTCACGCCATCCCACAGCGAGGCATGCGCCATGATGTCGAGGTAGACCGGCACGCCCGGCTCCGAAATGCTCTGCAGCAGGCCCACGTTGGCCGCCCAGCCCGATTGCGCCAGGATGGTCTCCTGGGCGCCCATGAAGTCGGCGAACTTTTCTTCCAGCCGGTGCTGCTGGCTCCCCGCCTGCAGGTAAACGGCGGACATCAGCGACTGCCCGCCATCGCCGGTCAGGACCCGGGCCTGGGCGTCGAGGAGTACGGGTTCGTTCGCAAGGCAGAGGTAGTCGTTACCAGCAAGCATCACTGCGCCCGGCCCCTGCCGCTTCCAGACGTGGACGTGCTCGCCGCCCATCAGCTGTTCGATGCGGGTCACATGGTGGGCGTCCATGCGCCGGGTGACGAAGGCCGGCATGTGCAGGCCGGTGGTGGGACGGGACTTGATCTGGATGGTGTTGACAGTAGACATGTTTTCCTCCGGAAAAAATTTTATTGTGTCCCTGCACAAGGCTTCTTCGCGTCTCTCCGCTGCACAATTGACCGAGATCAATCTCGACTGAGCGTTTTCCGTCAAGCTCAATCAAGAATTGAGTGAGATCAATTTCGAATTGACAAGTAATGAAAACAAACGGTCTATGACCGGGAGCTACCGAGTGAAGAACCTGCTGTACAGGAGTGTCGCGAGCTTGAGCGCGCCGATCGTGGCGCGCTATCGCCTGACCCGCCCCGCCTTGCTGGCGTGGCTGCTGCGCCAGGAGCAGCAACAGGAATATTCCGTCATGCGCCTGCACTTCCTGGCCTGGCTGGGGTGTATCGGCATGCCCTTGTACTACCTCATCTGGACAACCTGGTTCCCCCAAAAGTTCGAGAGCCTGGACCTGCGTGTGATCGGTTTTGTGCTGTGTCTGCCTGCACTGTTGGTGCCCCGCAAAATCAAGGGGAATTGGCTGCGGGTTTACGAATTCGTCAGCGTGACTTATGTGATGCCCTTCTTCTTCAGCTTCATGTTCCTGATGAACCACGGTTCCGCGGTCTGGGGCGAATCGCTGCTGGTGGCGCTGATCGCGCTGTTCCACTTCGACTGGCTGTTCGCGCTGGCCTCCTGCGCGCTCGGGGCGCTGGCCGCCTGCGTCCTGTATGTGGCGGTCGGCGACCCCGACGCCATGCGATCCGGGTTGAGCGCCTTCCCGCTGGCGCTGGAACAGATGCCGATCTACGTCTTCACGATCGTGATCGTGTCGGTGACCAAGGTCGGGCGCCGCATGCTCGCGCGCGAGAAGCTGTCCGGCATGTCGCAGGCGCTGGCGATGGTCTCGCACGAGCTGCGCACGCCGCTGATCAGCATCGCCGCCAACGTGCGCGGGATCGGACGCGCGCAGGCGGGCCAGGAAGACGGCGTGCCGGAGGCCCTGGGACGCATCCAGTTCGAAGTCCGCCACATGAACCAGATGATCGACCTGTTCCTGATGTCGGCGTCGGCCATGAGCCAGCAGCTGGCGCCGTCGGAGCGGCTGTCGATGTCGGAGATGGTCGAGGCGGTGATCCAGCGCTACCCCTTCGCCAACGAAGAGCAGCGGCGCCTGGTGGACGTGGTGGTGCGCAAGGACTTCGCCTTCCTCGGCCGCGAGGAGCTGGGCGCCGTCGTGCTGCTCAACCTCCTGCGCAATGCCCTCAAGGCGGTGGCGCGCGCCGGCAAGGGCAAGGTGCGCATCATCGTCGACGGCGCCCGCAGGCGTCCGCGGCTGCTGCTGATGGACAGCGGCTGCGGCATCGCAGCCCGGCAGCTGCCTTACATCTTCGAGCGCTTCTACTCCTGGCCGCCCAACACCGGCTCCGGCATCGGCCTGGCCCTGTGCAAGGACATCGTGCACGCCTGGCACGGCAAGATCCGCTGCCGCTCGCGCGAAAAGATCTATACCGTGTTCGCGCTGGAGTTCCCGCCGGAGCGCCGCGCGACGATGCGCAGCGCGGGCCCGCCATCCGCACTGGCTTCCTCACCGCGCCCCTGACGACCGAGGCTTACCATGACTCTCCCGATCTTCCAGCACCCGACCATGACCGTCCTCGTCGACGACAGCCCCAGCTTCATCCACAGCCTGCGCTACCAGCTCGGCCCCGGCTTTCCCAGCATCGGCTTTTCCGACACCGGGGCCGCGATCGCCTGGCTGCGCGAACACGGCAGCGCGCCGGCCGCGCTGGCCGGCCTGCTCTCGCCCAGCGTCGACACCTACACACTCTCGCCGCAGCCCTACAACATCGCCCTGCACGTCGAGCAGGTCTGCGGCATCCGCAACCAGGCGCAGCGCTTCATGACGCCCTCGGTGCTGGTGGTCGATTACTCGATGCCGGGCATGAACGGCATCGAGTTCTGCGAAGCGGTGCGCGACCTGCCGTGCCGGAAGATCCTGCTCACCGGCGTCGCCGACGAACGGGTCGCCATCGAAGCCTTCAACCGCGGCCTGATCGACCGCTATGTGCGCAAGAGCGACGCCCATGCCCTCGACCGCCTGGAGGCCGAACTCACCCAGCTGCAGGAGGGTTATTTCCTGGCGCAGTCGGAAGCGCTGCGCATGCTGCTCGCGCTGCACGACTACAGCTTCGTCAACGATCCCGCCATCTGCGGCCTGGTGCGCGAACTGGGCGCGCGCCACAAGATCGTCGAGCATTACCTGTTCAAGACCCCGCCCGGCTTCCTGATGTACGACCGCGACGCCCGCCCGTGGCTGCTGGCCGTCGAGACCGAGCAAAGCATGAACGCCCACTTCGAGATCGCCCTCGACGGCGGCGCCCCGCCTTCGCTGCTGGAGGCGCTCGAGCAGCGCCGCGTGGTGCCGAACTTCAGCGACGGCGACGGCATGTATTCGAAGCTGGCGCACAAGGAATGGCACCGCTTCACCTCGCCGGCGCTGACCTGCCATGGGCGCGAGCTCTACTACTGGGCCATGTTCGCCCTCGATCCGGATGTGCTCGAGGGGCATGTGGACTCGTTCGCCGAGTTTTTGCGGCGCTATCCGGGCACGGCCTGAGGCTGGCTCAATAGCTGGACGGCGCGCCTGGTATCGGGAATATGATTGGTAAGCGCCGGTCGCGGCTAGAGCCTTGGCCGAAAATTCATGAACGGCCTTGCGGCTGTCGAAGAATTTGACATTTATCAATGCGATAATGCGGCGCCTGCCGTAAGTCTCTGTCTTTACGAAGAAAAAATCCCGGGCACGATTCGTGCTGATAAGGAATCGGCAAATTTGCCTCAACTTCGGGAGAAGTGCGATGTCAATCAAAAGATTGGTTCAAAGCTCCACCTTGTTCATGGGTCTCCTGGCTGGCACAGCGCATGCCAACCTCATAAAGAATGGCGACTTCGAGCAAGTTCAAGGCGGCGTACCGGCACATGGTTTCGTGACTGCGAATGCCGGCTCGACCGTGTTGACCGACTGGACGGTGGGACCGGTATCGATCGACCTCGTCCAGGGGGCCTACGGCGCCATCGATGGCATCAGTGTCGACATGCTCGGCACACCTGGCCCGGGTTTTATTTCTCAATCGTTCAACGCCGTGGCCGGCACCACTTATCAGCTGGACTTCGACCTCTTTCGTAACACCGTCCCGTCCGGAACCGTCGAAGTCACGTTCACCGACTCGTTGAGCAATTCGTACTCCCAACAATTTACCTCGACCGGCGGGACGGCGACGGCGTTCTCCATGACCTATCTTGCCACGAGCAACGGTCCGCTTACGCTGTCATTCGGCAGCGTTGGCGGAGATGGCTATTCAGGTGCGGTCCTCGATAATGTGTCGGTCAACGCCGTACCCGAGCCGGCAACGCTCGCCATCTTTGGAATCGGCATGTTCGGCTTTGGCATGTGCCGCCGCCGCAAGTAGAGCCTGTCTTGCGGGTTCGAAGCCCAGGATCGGGAAGCCGGTCATGGGCTAGCTTGAAAAGGACGACGGCCGGCGCCGGAAATTCCCCAGCACCAGTCCGATCCCGCCCAGGATCGCCAGCGCCGCCACACCCAGGCGCAGCGTGAACGCCTCGTCCAGCAGGACCACGCCGCCAAGCGCGGCGATCGGCGGCACCGACAGCTGCACCACCGCCGCCCGCAGCGAAGTCAGGTGGCGCAGCGCCGCATACCACACCACATAGCCCAGCCCGGATGTCAGCGCGCCCGAGGCAAGGGCCAGCCCCACCCCGCGCGCGTCCGCATGCGCGCGCGCCGCGAAGAGCAAGGCCAGCAGGACGCCGAGCGGCGCCGCGCGTATGAAACTGGCGGCGGTGGCTGCCAGCGGGTCCTTCGCGCCGCGTCCGCGCAGCGAGTAGCCGCCCCAGGCCATGCCGGCGCCCGCCATCAGCACCGCCCCCGCCGGCGAAGGCGCGGCGGCGCCCGGCAGCAGCAGCACCGCGAGACCGGCAACCGAGACGGCCAGGCCCAGCCAGCCCAGCGGGGCGAAGCGTTCGCCCGCCAGCAGCCCTGCTCCCAGCATGGTCAGCTGCACCGCGCCGAACAGGATCAGCGCGCCGGTCCCGGCGGGCAGCGACACATAGGCAAAGGAAAACAGCGCGACATAGGCGAACAACTGGACGGCGGCGCGCCAATCCGCGTTGCCGGCGACAGCCTGATGGCGCAGACGCATTACCGCAGCGAGCACCAGCGCGCCGGCGACGAGCCTCACCGCACCGAAGGAAGCCGGGTCGATCCGGTCCTGCTGCAGCGCCAGCCGGCACAGCAGCGAGTTGGCGGCAAAGGCCAGCATCGCCACCGCGGTCAGGCCGGCGGCGGCGAAGGCGGGCCGCAGCTCAGGGGCGGCGCGGCGCAACATCGGCGATCGCCATGGTGTATTCGCGCATAGTCGCTCTCCATATCAGCCAAGTAAGCATTCCCTAAACCGCGCTCAGATTGTAAGCTATGCAATTAACAATGCAAGACATGCGCGCCGCCGTCCAAAAGCCGCCAGTGCAAGCGCATCCGCTGTCCTTCTGCTACCGTATCGGGGTTGCCGGCCCAGCGCCTACTTCAACTTTTAGACTGAACACGACATGACCCTCTCGACAGAATCGGATACCGGCCTTCCCCTCGACATGACCATCTTCGGCGGCATGGGCGACCTCGCGATGCGCAAGCTCCTGCCGGCCCTGTACATGGCCTACCTGCACGGGAACCTGCCCGGCTCGACCCGCATCATCTCGACCGGCCGCCAGGACTACGACCGCCAGGCCTACCTGGCCCACGTGCAGGAACACTCGCGCGACTTCATCGCGGCCGAGAACTTCAACGAGAAGACCTGGGACGGCTTCCTGCAACTGCTCGAATACGTCCGCCTCGACGTCCAGGCCGCGCCCGACTTCGGCGCCCTGGCCCAGTCCTCGCGCGCCGGCGCCCAGCGCGTGTTCTACCTGTCGACCGCGCCCTCGCTGTTCACCACCATCTGCGAAAAGCTGGCCGCGGCCGGACTGGTCGACGCCAACGCCCGCGTGGTGCTGGAAAAGCCGCTCGGCACCGACCTCGCCACCGCCATCGAAATCAACGAAGCGGTCGGCAAGCACTTCGAGGAATCGCAGATCTACCGCATCGACCACTACCTGGGCAAGGAGACCGTGCAAAACCTGATGGTGCTGCGCTTCGGGAACTCGATCCTGGAACCGTTGTGGCGCGCGCCGAACATCTCGAGCGTGCAGATCACGGTGGCCGAGGAAGTCGGCGTCGGCAGCCGCGCCGGCTTCTACGACGGCGCCGGCGCGATGCGCGACATGGTGCAGAACCACCTGCTGCAGCTGCTCTGCATCGTCGCGATGGAACCGCCGACATCCCTGAACGCCGACGCCGTGCGCGACGAAAAGCTGAAAGTCCTGCGCTCGCTGCGCCGCTTCACCCTGGCCGACATCGCGCGCGACACCGTGCGCGGCCAGTACACGCGCGGCGTCAGCGGCAACCAGGAAGTGCCCGGCTACCACGAAGAGAAGAACGTCCCGGCGGACAGCAAGACCGAGACCTTCGTGGCCCTGCGCACCTTCATCGACACCTGGCGCTGGTCGAAGGTGCCCTTCTACCTGCGCACCGGTAAGCGCATGCAGCGCCGCTCCTCGAAGATCGTGGTCGAGTTCACGAATCCGCCGTTCCCGCTGTTCCCGGACGCGCCGGGCGGCGTCGCGAATCGCCTGGTGATTGAATTGCAGCCGGAAGAAGCGATCAAGCTGCAGCTGATGGCCAAGGAACCGGGCAGCGGGATGCACATGCAGCAGGTGGCCCTCAACCTGGACCTGCAATCGGCCTTCCAGCAGCGCCGCGCCGAAGCCTACGAGCGCCTGCTGATCGACGTCGTGCGCGGCCGCCTGACCCACTTCATGCGCCGCGACGAACTGGAAGCGGCCTGGGAATGGGCCGATCCGATCATCGAAGGCTGGGGCACCCTGGGCGAAAAGCCGCACGCCTATGCGGCCGGTTCCTGGGGTCCGGCGGAGTCGTTTGCGCTGCTGGCGCGGGATGGCTACCACTGGGTGGAATAAGCCCGGCGCGGTCCAGGGTGGCCATGCCGCACGCGTGATTGGTTAGTCCACTTGCAACATTAACAGTTGCCAACTAATATGCGGATCTGGCATTTGCCACCAACTTTCCTGGACGACCACCGCAATGAAGAGAGCAACCGCGCCGAACGAGCTCATGTCGACTGAGCCGCGACTGTATCGGGTCGTGTCCGCGCGCATCGAAGAGCTGATCCGGGAAGAAAACATCCGGCCGGGCGAGCGCCTGCCGGCCGAGCGCGACCTCGCGACCAAGCTGGGCGTGAGCCGCACCTCGCTGCGCGAAGCCTTGATCGCCCTGGAACTGGGCGGCGTGGTCGAAGTGCGCGGCGGCTCCGGCGTCTACGTCAGCGAACAGGCGACGCCCAAGGCCGAAGGCCCTGCCGCCGGTCCCGGCCCCTTCGAGGTGCTGGCGGCGCGCCGCCAGATCGAAGTCGAGGTGGCTGGCCTGGCCGCCAGGAACGCCACTGCCGCCCACATCGACGCGATCCTGGTCGCGGTCGAGCAGATGGAACAGCACCACGAGCACAGCAGCGACAGCGAATCCGCCGACCGCAACTTCCACCTCGCGATCGCCCGCGCGACCGGCAACAGCGCGCTGACCGGCGTGGTGGAATACCTGTGGAACCAGCGCGGGACGCTGTGGCACAAGCTGAAGGAGCACTTCCAGACCGAGGAACTGCGGCAGCAGACCTTGCTGGATCACCGGAATATCCTTACCGCGATCGCTTCGCATGATGTGGCGGGGGCGAAGGCGGCCATGCGGAATCACCTGGATCGGGTGACGCGGACGTTCTCGCGGGGCTGATTACTCGTCGTTCCCGCGCAGGCGGGAACCCAAGTTTGGTGGCGCTGACGTAACGCACGCAGAACTTGGGTTCCCGCCTTCGCGGGAACGACGTTAGTTGAGGTACGCATCCAAAAACGCCGCCGTCGCCTCCACCGTCGGCCCTATCCACGGCTCGAACAACCAGAAACTATGCGGCGTCCCCGGCACCAGCACCACCCGGCCCGGCACGCCCACCTCCCGCATCCGCGCCACCATCTCCTCACGCCCGACTGAGAACCTGGCCTGCCCACTGCCGATGAACAGCACCGGCGGCATCTTCGCATGCACATGGAACAGCGGCGAAGCCTCACGCCACAAGGCCTCCTTTTCCGCATAGCGCCCGCCAAACCAGGCCCCCGCCGACGACGGCTGCTTGACCGGATCGTCCTCGTACCGGCGCGCAGCTTCCGACGTGAAGTCCGACAGCCCATCGATGTTGACGACGGCCTGCACCGCGCTGGAGACCGTACCCGGCCCGCCGTCCGGGTCGAAGCGCGCCGCGTCGCCGCTCACGCCGGCCAGCGCCGCGATCTGCCCGCCGGCCGAACCGCCGCCGATCGCGATCTTCGCCGGGTCGATGCCATGTTCCGCCGCATGCGTGCGCATCCAGCGCACCGCAGCCCGCGCATCCTGCACCGCGGCCGGATACAGGGCCTCGGGCGACAAGCGGTAGCTGATGGTCGCCGCCGCATAGCCCCGCTCCGCCATCCGGATCGCTATCGGCGCGAAGTTCGCCCGCACGCCGGCGCGCCAGCCGCCGCCGTGCACGAACACGATGCCCGGCGCCGGACGGGCCTTCGGCTGCACCGGCAGATACAGGTCCAGCTGCAGCGCGTGGCCGCCACGCTGGACGTAAGTGATGCCGGTGATCGCGCGCACCGAGGCCGGGGCCTCGCTGCCGGCAATGCGGATGAAGGGGTAGGCCGGCGCCAGCTTTCTGTACGTCGTCTCGGCCGTGTAGCTCTCCGGCGCGGGCGCAGGCGGCCGCGCGGCCGTTCCCGCAGACACCAGCAGCAGCATTGCTGCATACCCCGCGTAAGTACGCTTCATCTTCATCCCGTCTCCTTGAATGGCAGTCGCCCGAGTATGCCACGACGAAGTAAATCGCGGCTAGTCCACCTTGCTTAAGTGGCCCGACCACCTTAGAATGGTCCGACCAGAAAAAGCGGCCACGACGACAAAAAACCGGCAACAGCCGGCGGGCCGCACCAACATCATGGAGACAAGGGTGACCCCACCGAACCCATCACGCGCCACGCGGCTGCTGTCCGCGCTGGCGGCCCTGGCCGTCCTCGGCACGCCCGCCTATGCAGCCAACCCGGCGGACGGTCCCTACCGCAATCCCGACAACAAGAGCAGGACCGATCCGGCCGAAGGCACTTACCCGGTGCCCTACAAGAAGCCGGTCGCGGCCGAGATCGAAGCCAGCCTGCAGCGCATCCGCGGCTTCCTCGACGCCCAGACCCCGACCCGCGTGGTCCACAAGGGCAGCGGCGCCGAGATCACCGATTTCGGCACACCGGCGCAGGATGCGATCGTCCCGACCGGCGAGATGGACTTCGGCCTGCAGGTCTACGAAATGGGCGTGGTCCACGCCGGCATGCTGAAGGCGGCGCAGGTTACCGGCGACAGGCGCTTCAGCGATCTCACCGCGCGCCACTTCCAGTTCTTCGCCGACCGCCTGCCCTACTTCCGCGCCCAGCAGGAGCGCTTCCACCTGGACCGCGCCAACAGCTTCGCGCGCTTCCTCGATCCGCGTTCGCTCGACGACGCCGGCGCCATGTGCGCGGCCATGATGCGCGCGCGCCGCGCCCACGTCGGCCCGGACCTCGGCGCCCAGATCAGGGTTTGCGGCGACTGGGTCGCGAAGCGCCAGTTCCGCCTGCCCGACGGCACCTTCGCGCGCGAGCGCCCGCAGGCGGTGTCGCTGTGGGCCGATGACATGTACATGGGCATACCGGCGCTGGCGGAACTGGGCCGCATGACGGGCGAGCGCGCTTACTACGACGACGCGGTGCGGAACGTGCTGCAGATGACGGGCTACCTGTTCAACCCGCAGGTGGGCCTCTACACCCACGGCTGGAACGCCAACAATCCGGACGCGCCGCAGTTCTACTGGGCGCGCGCCAACGGCTGGGCGGTGCTCTCGATGGCCGACCTGCTCGACGTGCTGCCGAAAAACCACCCCGGTTATCCGAAAGTGCTCGATCAGCTGCGCAAGGCCCTGCGGGGGATCGCCCAGCTGCAGTCGGGCAGCGGCCTGTGGCACCAGATGCTGGACCGGAACGACTCCTACCTGGAGACCTCGGCCAGCGCCATCTTCGTCTACGTGCTGGCGCATGCCGTCAACGAAGGCTGGATCAGCCCTGTCACCTATGGCTCGATCGCCCAGGCCGGATGGGCCGGACTCTCCACCCGCATCGGCGAGAAGGGCCAGATCGAAGGCACCTGCGTCGGCACCACCTTCGCCAGCGACCAGGTCTATTACTACAACCGGCCCGTCAGCGCGGCCGCCCTGCACGGCTACGGCCCGACCCTGCTGGCCGGCGCCGAGATGATCCGCCTGCTGAACAACCCGGCCATCGATATCCAGTACCGCGTGCGCACCTATCACTACGTTCCGAGGAAACCATGAGCAAACCGATCCGCCTCCTTCTGCTGGCCGCATTGATCGCGCCTGTCGCCGCCGGCGCCGCCGAGCGCCTGACGATCACGGCCAGCCACGACCTCGACGCCGCCCGGCCCGCCGAAACGATCGCGATTCCCTGGGCCGAAGTGAACCGCGCCCTGCCCAACGCGCTGATCCAGCACATCGTGGTGAAGGACGCAGCCGGCCACGCGCTGCCCTACCAGGTGACGAATGTGGCGCCGCTATCCAAGGACCCGAAGAACGTCGGCGTCGCTTACGGCGAGCTGCTGTTCCAGCACAGCTTCACGGCCGGCGAGAAGAGCGCCAGCTTCACCGTCGAGAAGACCGGGGCGCTCGAGCCGGTGTTCCCGGTGAAGGCCTACGCACGCTACGTGCAGGAGCGCCTCGACGACTTCGCCTGGGAGAACGACCGCATCGCCCACCGCATCTACGGCCCCGCGCTGGCGGCGCCGGCCCCGCCCGGCAGCGGCAAGGAAGTGCTGGAGACCAGCGGCATCGACATCTGGTTCAAGCGGGTCGATTATCCCATCGTCGACCGCTGGTACAACAAGGGCCACGACCACTACCACAAGGATGAAGGCGAAGGCCTGGACATGTACAACGTGAGCCAGACCCGCGGCGCCGGCGGCACCGGCGTCTGGGCCGGCGGGAAGCTCTACGTGAGCGGCAACTGGAAATCCTGGAAGCTGCTGGCCAACGGCCCGGTGCGCGCCGTGTTCGAGCTCACTTACGACAGCTGGGATGCGAACGGCGTCAAGGTGGCCGAGGTGAAGCGCTTCACGGTCGATGCCGGCCACCAGCTGGACCAGGTCGAGAGCACCTTCAGTTTCACCGGCGCGGACAGGCTGACGGTGGCCGTGGGCCTGAACAAGACCCCGGCCAACAAGAAGCACGCGCCGCAGATCGCGGTGGCGCGCAGCCCCGCCGGGGACTGGATGACGCAGTGGGTGGCGCTGAAGGCAGGCCCGAATGGCGCCTACGGCACCGCGGTCGTGCTGCCGGGCGGCGCGGGCTTCGCCGACGATGGCCTGAACGAACTGGCGCTGGCCAGCGTCGAGCCGGGCAAGCCGCTGCGCTACTGGATCGGCGCGGCCTGGGACAAGGCCGGGCAGATCGTTTCGCAGGACGCCTGGCAGGCCTATGTGGCGGCCGCCGCTGCCCGCGCAGCGCATCCCCTGAAACTTTCCACGACCGTGGTTAATTGACAACAAGCACGAATGTGGCTTGTCCGATTGCTAAAAGTGGTCAAACCAATTTAGAATGGTCCGACCAAATCGAAATCGACCAAGCAACCGAGATTCGTCTGGCAGCATCAAGAAGCATAGAGACGCCGCGGCAACGACGGCGTCCGACCGACACCGATAACACATCTGGAGACAGCTTGATGAAATACCCGCGTTCCAACGGCGCCTTCCCGCGCACCCTCGTCCTTTCCTCGATCACCCTGGCGATCCTCGCCCTCAGCCAGCAGGCCGCAGCCCAATCCGGCCAGATGCAGCGCGTCGAAGTGACCGGTTCCAGCATCAAGCGCCTGGCCGCCGAAGAAGCGCTGCCGGTCACCACCATCAAGGCCGAGGAACTCGAGAAGCAGGGCCTGACCACGCTCGCCGACGTCATGATGGCGCTGCCGCAGTCGGTCTCGCTGCAGCCTTCGAACGCCGGTTCCGGCACCAATATCAACCTGCGCGGCCTGGGCGTGAACCGCACCCTGGTCCTGTTGAACGGGCGCCGCCTGGCGAATGAAGCGATCGCCGACGGCTACGCCAACCTCGACACCATCCCGATCAGCGCCCTTGCGCGCGTCGAGATCCTGCGCGACGGCGCGTCCTCGATCTACGGCTCCGACGCGATCGGCGGCGTGGTCAACTTCATCACCAAGCGCGAAGTGGAGGGCGGCTCGGCCACGGTGCAGTACGTGCAGCCGGAACGCACGGGCGGCGGCGACGAGCAGCGCGTCAACCTCACCTTCGGCAAGGGCAACCTGGCCCGCGACGGCTGGAACATCTACGGCACCGCCGACTTCCACCAGCGCTCGCGCCTGCTGTTGTCGGATCGCGCCGGCTTCATCCCGGACGACGCGGCAATGGCCGCGATCGGCCTGCCGCGCAGCGCCGCCAGCGGCGGCTATGCCACCCCGGCCAACTTCACCAGCTCGGTCAACAAGAGCGCCGCCAACCCGTATTACGCGAGCGGCTGCCTGCCGGGCGCCTCGATCCAGGGCGCGAAGAACACCTGCGTGCTGGACGACGACGTCTACGGCACCGCGCTGCACGCCAACAAACAGCTGTCGGCCTATGTGAAGGCGACGAAGAAGATCAACGAAAACAACACGGTCTCGCTCGAATACACCCGCGGCGAGGCGACCATCTTCGCCACCAAGAACCCGACCCAGGCCACCGCGGTCGGCAGCGTCAAGGCGATCCTGCCCTCGACCAGCAAATGGTACCCGGGCGGCAGCGGCGGCGTGCCGGCCTACCCCGGCCTGACCAACCAGCCGCTGACCGTGACCTGGGCGCCGGCCGACGGCGGCCCGGCCATCACCCGCGACCGCCAGCTCAACCAGCGCCTGCTGCTGTCGGCCGATGGGCTGATCGGCAGCTGGGACTACAAGGCCGGCCTGTCCTACGGCCTGTCGCAGCGCCGCGTCTATTTCCAGTCGGGCTATTACAACGGCCTGGGTCTGCTGACCGGCCTGGCCAACGGCACCCTCAACCCCTTCGGCCTGCAGGATGCAGCCGGCAGCGAGTACCTGCAGTCGATCTCCGCCGACGGCATGATGAACCGCAGCGCGAAGTCGTCGTACTACGGCATCGACGGCACCATCAGCCGTCCGCTGCTGGCCCTGGCCGGCGGCGACATGGCGCTGGCGATCGGCGCCGACATCCACCGCGACACCAACGAAGACACCAAGCTGCCGGAAGGCGAAGCGATCACCTACGCCAAGATCGTTCCCGGCCATGGCGAGAGCGCGCGCACCATCACCGGCCTGTTCGCCGAGATCGACGCCCCGGTCACCAAGACCCTGAACCTGGACGCCGCCGTCCGCGTCGACCACTACAGCGACGTCGGCAGCACCGTGACGCCGAAAATCAGCTTCCGCTGGCAGCCGACCAAGGCCGTACTGTTCCGCGGCTCGGCCAACACCGGCTTCCGCGCGCCGACCCTGTTCGACCGCTACGGCTACCGCACGGCGGGCGCCAACACCACCACCTCGGGCCGCTGGGACGATCCGGTCCTGTGCCCGAGCAAGACCCCGACCATGCCGGGCACCGGCACCGCCATCGCCGGCTTCAATGCCGCCGACGTCTGCAACGCCAAGCTGAACAAGATGACCGGCTCCAACTCGGCCCTGGTCCCGGAAAAGTCGAAGGGCGGCACCCTGGGCGTGGTGTTCGAACCGAGCAGCACCGCCACCCTGGCCTTCGACTACTGGCAGGTCAACATGAAGAACATGCTGGCCAATCTGCCGGAGACGGTGTACTTCACCAACTACGAACAGTACAAGAACCTGTTCGTGCGTAACGCCGACGGTTCGCTGGCCTATATCGACAACCGCACCATGAACCTGGGCGGCCAGATCGCGGCGGGCGTCGACGTCACCGCGAGCTGGGACCTGCCTGCCACCCGCTTCGGCAAGTTCCGCATCGGCCTGGACGGCACTTACCTGACCCGCTTCGACAACCAGCTGGAGAAGGATGGCGCCTGGAAGTCGAACGTCGGCGAATTCGGCTGGGCCAGCAACGGCACCACCAGCAGCTACCCGATCATCTCGCCGCGCTGGAAGCACAACCTGCGCCTGTCGTGGACCGGCGGCGCCTGGGGCGCCCAGCTGACCAACAACTTCGCCAGCAAGTACCGCGACGCCAACACCGCCGTCACCCAAGAGTACTACCGCGACATCTCCTCGGTCTCGCTGTGGAACCTGACCGCGTCCTGGTCCGGCATCAAGCAGGTGAAGATCACGGCCGGCGTCAACAACCTGTTCGACAAGGCGCCGCCGGTCACCAATAATACGGTGTACAGCAACGGCTACCTCAGCAGCGCGGTGAACCCGACCGGCCGCGCGTATAACGTGCGCGTGACTTACAACTTCCTGTAAGCGCCAGCTTGAAGAAGGCGCGCAGGCCGGGCTTTCCGCCCCGGCCTGCGCGCGCCGGCATCAGAAGCAAAGGAGTTTCATGAAGTTCGATTGTCTCGCCTCCGCCGCCCTGCTGTGCGCGGCCACGCTGTCCACTTCCATTCACGCCGCAGGGCCCCTCCCCATCCGCGTCATCCTGGTCGGCGATTCCACCATGGCCACCCGAACCGGCTACGGCGACGCCTTCTGCGCCCGTTTCAATCCCGAAGTCAGCTGCATCAACCTGGCGAAGGGCGGCCGCAGCAGCGGCAGCTTCCGCGCCGAAGGCCGCTGGGACGAGGTGCAGCGCTTGTTGAAAGATGGCGCCGGCTTCAGCGCCACCTATGTGCTGGTCCAGTTCGGCCACAACGACCAGCCGGGCAAGCCCGGACGCTCCACCGATTTCGTCACCGAATTCCCTGCCAATATGGCGCGCTATGCGCAGGAGACCAAAGCGCTGGGCGGCGTGCCGGTGCTGGTGACGCCGCTGTCGCGCCGGACCTTCCACGGCCAATACCTGCACAACGACCTCGCGCCCTGGGCCGATGCGACCCGCAAGATGGCCGCCCGCGAACATGCCGTCCTGCTCGACCTGAACGCGGACAGCCATGCCGCCGTGCAGGCCATGGGCCAGGCGGAAGCCGATACCCTGGCGATGGCGCCGCCGCCGTCCGTGCTGCCGTCCGGGCCGCAGGATCCGAACAAGGTCGAGCCCCAGGGCGCTGCGAAAAGCGCCTTCGACCGCACCCATGTCGGCGCCAAGGGTGCGGACCTGTTCGCGACGATGGTCGAGCGCGAGATGGTGCACGCGCTGCCTGGGACCCGTTCGTACTTCAAGGACGGAGGCAAGCAGTGAGCCCGCGCCTGCTGCCCCTGCTGATCGCCGCCGGCTTCCCCGTCATCGTTCACGCCCAGGACACGCGCACCGTCACCGAACCGGTGCTGCCGCCTGCCTGCGCCATCCTGACCGGCGAGACCTTCGCGCCGGAGCGCAACGACGCGCCGCGCATCCAGGCCGCCATCGACGCCTGCGCCCCCGGCCACGCCGTGGTGCTTGCGGCCAGCAATGCCAGGCGCAGTTTCGTCTCCGGACCGCTGGTGCTGAGGACCGGCGTGAGCCTGGTGGTCGATGAGGGCGCCACCCTGTATGCGAGCAGCGATCCGAAGCTGTTCGACCGCGGCAGCGTGGATGGCCGAACTGCGTGCGGCACCAACGACCAGAACGGGCGCGGCTGCCGGCCTCTCATCACGGCCGAGAACACGCGCGGCAGCGGCATCATGGGCCGCGGCGTCATCGACGGCCGTGGCGGCGAGAAAATGCTCGGCGCCTCGGAAAGCTGGTGGCAGATCGCCCGCCGTGCACAAAAGGAAAAGACGCGCCAGAACGTGCCGCGGCTGATCCAGGTGGACAAGTCGCAGGACTTCACCATGGCCGGCATCCTGCTGAAGAATTCGCCGAATTTTCACGTAACCCTCAATCAGGTCGACGGCTTTACGGCCTGGGGCGTGAAGATAGCCACGCCCCACGACGCCCGCAACACCGACGGCATCGACCCGATCTCGTCGAAGAACATCACCATCGCCCATAGCTGGATCCGCACCGGCGACGACAACGTCGCCATCAAGGGCGGCAACAACGGCCCGACGGAAAATGTCTCCATCCTGCACAACCATTTCTACAGCGGCCACGGCATGTCCATCGGCAGCGAGACGAATGGCGGCGTGCGGCGCGTGCTGGTCGAGGACCTGTCGATGGACGGCACCACCTCCGGCCTGCGCATCAAGAGTAATGATACGCGTGGAGGCACCGTGTCCGATATTCTGTATCGCGATGTCTGCCTGCGCGGCACGAAAGCGCCGATCGACATCTACACCCATTACGAGCAGGCCGCCAGGCCGGGCAGCCTGGTCCCGGATTACCGCGACGTGCGCATGGAGCGCGTCCACAGCCTCACGCCGGGCAAGATCAACCTGCAGGGCTACGACGATGCGCACCCGCTGCGCCTGCGCCTGTCCGACGTGGTCGTCGACGGCCAGCCGGTAGTAAAAACCGAGTTCGCCCACGTGACCGGCACCGCCAGCTTCCTGGGCGAGGTTGCCGCCGCCGTCGATTGCAGCGGGCGCTTCCCGGACTTCCCGGCGGAGGCTGTGCGCAATCCGCGGCCCCAACTCAGCGCCGGGCAGGCCAAAGCCTACGAACTGCGCGAGGCGCTGAAGTATGTGGGCACGGTCGGCGCCGAGCGCATCGATCCGTGGGATCCGCTGGCCGATCCGCTCGCCACCGGCGCTCCGTTCACGGCCGACTACACGGTCGATGCGGGCGCCAGCGTGCAGGCGGCGGTGAACAAGGCCATCGCCGCCGGCGACAAGGACAAGCGCGTCTACATCCGCATCCAGCCGGGCGTGTACCGCGAGCTGCTCTACGTGCCCGCGGGCGCGCCGCCGATCACGCTGTATTCCGAGGATCCCGACGCGCGCGCCGTGCGCATCGTCGCCGGCCTCGACGCCTCGACCACGGGTGCGGATTACCGCAAGCTGCATGGCGCCCAGTTCGAGGGCGCGCCGCCTGCGGTACGCGCGATGTACGAGCAGCTGAAGGATCTGCCGGCCCTGTCGACCAGCGGCTCCGGCACCGCCTGGATCAGGGCCGACGGCTTCCAGGCGCGGAACATCACGATCGAGAACGCCTTCAACCGCGGCGGCGCCAGGGCCCCCACCGAGTGCGTCGGCGACCGCTGCCCGGACCACACCGGCGGCAGCCGCGTCCACCACCAGGCGGTCGCCCTGCGCGTGGACGGCGCTGACCGCGTCCAGTTCGAGAACCTGCGCCTGCTCGGCCAGCAGGACACGCTGTTCCTGAACGCGCCGGACCCCGACAGCACGGTGCGCAGCTTCTTCCACAAGTCCTATGTGGAAGGCGACGTCGACTTCATCTTCGGCGACAGCATCGCCTACTTCGACGATTGCGAGATCAAGTCGATCGGCGGCCGCGCCGCCTCGTACGCGCTGGCGCCCGACACCAGCCGCCGCGCCAGATACGGCTTCATCTTCAACCACTGCCGCTTCACGGCGGACAAGCCGATAGCCGGCAACACCCAGTTCTACCTCGCCCGCCAATGGTTCCACAACCAGCGCTGCACGCCCTACGGCTGGATGCTGGTGGCCGGCTACCGCTGCCGCCTCGGCGATACCGACGTCTACCGCGCGCCGGAAGGCACGATCCGCCAGCGCACCCTGGAATCGGTCGGCAAGGCCGTGATCCTGAACTCGCGCATCGGCGCCCACATCGACCGTATCAACCCCTGGTCGGAATGGAACCGCATGGGCACCATGGCCCACCGCCCGGCGCAATTCAGCTCCGACGACCTCTGGGCCAATCTGCAGGCCGTCCACCCCGCGGTCGGGCTGGACGTGAACAAGGTCCTGGGCGGCAAGCCGCGCCCGGCGCCCGCCGAGATCTACCTCGGCGAATACAACAACACGAACGAATGACGGAGACCGCAGCATGACATCAGCTTTCGACACCCGCCGCAGCTTCCTGCGCAGCAGCTCCCTGGCCGGCCTGGCCGGGCTCGCGCTCACCCCGGGCGCGCAAGCCATCGCCGCCGCCGCGCAAGCCGTCGGCAAGGCGGCCGCCGACCCATGGCGCGAAGCCCAGGCCATCGCCCGCCGCCTGGCCATGCCGGTCAGGTTCCGCAAGAAGGACTACCTGGTGACAAGCTTTGGCGCGGAACCGTGCAAGCTGGTCCCGGTGAAAGCCTGGGTCTCTTTCGAAGACCAGGAAACCCTGAACACCCCGGCCCCGGGATCGAAAGACTGCTACCCGGCGATCCGCGACGCGGTCAAGCGCTGCCACCGGGAAGGCGGCGGCCGCGTCGTGATCCCGAAAGGCGACTGGTTCTGCGCCGGCCCCATCGTGCTGCTGTCGAACGTGAACGTGCACCTGCAGGCCGGCGCCCACGTCTACTTCAGCAACGACCCGCGCGACTTCGCCAAATACGGCGACCATGACTGCGGCCAGAACGGCAAGCTGGTCGTGTCCCGGTGGCAGAGCAACGACTGCCTGAACTTCTCGTCCATGGTCTACGCGCACAAGGCGAACAACATCGCCCTCACCGCCGACGACTGGACCGCCATCCTCGACGGCCAGGGCGGCGTGCCGTTCGAAAATTCGAACGATTGCTGGTGGACCTGGAAGGGCAAGAACGCCACCATCAATTCGGTGGCCCAGGACAAGTCGCCGAACTACGTGCCGGGCAAGCTGGCGCAGAACCAGGTGAACCCGCTGAATCCGAAGTCGCTGCTTGACGTGGCGCCGGGCCTGTCCGAGGAAAAGCGCCTGCTGATCCAGGGCGAAGGCGACAAATGGCGCGCCGACGACGCCTATCTGCCGGCGCTGTCCGAAGCCGGCGTGGCTATCGAAAAGCGCGTGTTCGGCCTCGGCCACTACCTGCGCCCGCCGATGATCCACCTGGTCGAATGCACCGGCGTCCTGCTGGAGGGCTACCAGGTCACGCACACGCCGTTCTGGCAGCACCATCCCGTGGCCTGCCGCGATCTCACGATCCGCAGGGTCTACGCCAACAGCCTGGGGCCGAACAGCGACGGCTTCGACCCGGAAGCCTGCGACGGCGTGCTGGTGGAAAGCTGCGAATTCGACACAGGCGACGACTGCATCGCGATCAAGGCCGGCAAGAACCTCGACACCCAATACGGCCCTTCGCAGAACATTGTGATCCAGAAGTGCAGGATGCACAGCGGGCACGGCGCCGTCACCCTCGGCAGCGAGATGGCCGGCGGCATCCAGAAGGTGTATGCGCAGGACCTCGTCTTCGAGAACAGGAACTGGGCGACCAACCCGCTGAACATCGCGATCCGCCTGAAGACCAACATGAACCGCGGCGGCTTCCTGCGCTACTTCTACGTGCGCAACGTCAGCATCCCGAACGGCGTGCAGACCAGTCCCTCGTTCTACGCCACCCTGCCCGGCTCGCCGATCCCGACCCGCACGGTGGCGGCGGCGGCCGGCGGCGTCATCACCTTCGATTGCGACTACACGCCGCGCGCCGACAACGTGCGCATCCGCCCGCCCGAGGTGCACGACGTGCACATCTCGAACGTCCGCGTCGGCAACGTGAAGACGAAGGATGGCAGGCAGGCGTCCAGCTACCAGGCCTTCGTCATCCTGGGCCCGGTGGCTTCGGACTACAACGGCCCGGCGCCGCTCCCCGAAGTGCTGCCGGTGCGCGACGTGAGCATCACCGATTGCGACTTCGGCACGCCGTCGAATGGCGACCAGCCCTGGTACCTGTACAACGTGAAGGGTCTGACGCTGAAGAACGTGACGATCGCCGGGAAGAAGTACCACAGCGCGCTGCAAAGCTGAAACACACCGTTTGCGCCTTGGGCGCCGATTTGTGACGCTGAGTCACAAATCGGCGTTTTTTTATGCGTCTTTCACATCCGCCACCGCCAGCGCCGTCATGTTGACGATACGGCGCACGGTCGCGCTCGGGCTCAGGATGTGCACCGACTTCGCCGCCCCCAGCAGGATCGGCCCTACCGTCACGCCCTTGCCCGACGAGACCTTCAGCACGTTGAACAGGATGTTGGCGGCATCCAGCGAGGGCATCACCAGCAGGTTGGCGCTGCCTTCGAAGTTGGCCTGCCCGTCCGGCAGGTAGACCGCGCGGATGTTCTCGTCCAGCGCGGCGTCGCCGTGCACTTCGCCGATCACGCTGAGCTCCGGCGCCTCGCGCGCCAGGATCTCGCGCGCCTCGCGCACGCGCTGGGCGGACGGGCGCGACGACGAGCCGAAGATCGAATGCGACAGCAGCGCCGCCTTCGGCTCGAGCCCGAACTGGCGCAGCTCGTCGGAGGCCAGCTTCGCGATCGCCGCCAGTTCCTGGGCGCTGGGCTGGTCGTTGACATAGGTGTCGGTGATGAACAGGGTGCCCTTGTCCAGCACCAGCGCGTTCATCGCCGCCATCACCTGCGCGCCCGGCGCGAGACCGCGCTTTGAAAACCCGATATCGCGCTGCACGTGGGCCAAATGGCTGTCGTAGCTGCCCTGCATGCCGCAGATCAGGGCGTCGACCTTGCCCTCGGCCAGCAGCTTCGTGCCGCAGGCAGTCGTGTCATCGCCGCACTCGACCAGGCTATAGTCCGTGCCCGCCTGCATGCGCAGGCCAGCGTCGCGGATCGCCTGCTCGATCTCCGCGCCGCGGCCGATCAGCACCGGCTTCGCCAGGCCCTCGTCGACCACGGTCTGCACCGCGCGCAGCACGCGCGCATCGAAGCCTTCGGCATAAGCGACGCGACGCGGCTTGGCGCGGGCCTTGGCGAACACCGGCCGCATGAAGAAGCTGGTGTGATAGATCATCGCCGCCAGCCGCTCGCGGTAGGCATCCATGCCGGTGATCGGGCGCGCGGCCACGCCGGACTTTTCGGCAGCTGCCGCCACGGCCGGCGCGATCGCCGCCATCAGGCGCGGATCGAAGGGTTTCGGAATGATGTAGTCGGGGCCGAAGCGCAGGTCCTGGCCGGCGTAGGCGGCCGCCACGGCGTCATTGGCCTCGGCCTGGGTCAGCTCCGCGATCGCGCTGACGCAGGCCAGCTTCATCTCCTCGGTGATGCGGGTGGCGCCGCAATCGAGGGCGCCGCGGAAGATGTAGGGGAAGCACAGCACGTTGTTGACCTGGTTCGGGTAGTCCGAACGGCCGGTGGCGACGATGCAATCGGGCCGCGCGGCCTTCGCCACTTCCGGCCGGATCTCCGGCTCCGGGTTGGCCAGGGCCAGGATCACGGGGCGCTCGGCCATGGTCTTGACCATCTCGCCGGTCAGCACGCCGGCGGTCGAGCAGCCGAGGAAGACGTCGGCGTCCCTGACGATGTCGGCAAGGGTGCGCGCATCGGTATCCTGGGCGAAGCGCGCCTTGTTGGCTTCCATGCTGGCCTCGCGCCCGCGCCAGATCACGCCCTTCGAATCGGTCACGAAGATGTTTTCGCGTTTCACGCCCATGCTCACCATCATGTCGAGGCAGGCGATGGCCGCGGCGCCGGCGCCCGACGCGGCCAGCTTGACGCTGCCGATGTCCTTGCCGACCACTTTCAGCGCGTTCAGCAGCGCCGCGCTGGAGATGATGGCGGTGCCGTGCTGGTCGTCGTGGAAGACCGGGATGTTCATGCGCTCGCTGAGCTTCTTCTCGATGTAGAAGCATTCCGGCGCCTTGATGTCTTCGAGGTTGATGCCGCCCACCGTCGGTTCCAGCATGGCGATGGCGTCGATCAGCTTGTCGGGATCGTTCTCGGCCAGCTCGAGGTCGAACACGTCGACCCCGGCGAATTTCTTGAACAGGCAGCCCTTGCCTTCCATGACGGGCTTGGAGGCCAGCGGCCCGATATTGCCCAGGCCAAGGACGGCGGTGCCGTTCGAGATCACGGCGACCAGGTTGCCGCGCGAGGTGTACTCGGCAGCCATGGCCGGATCGGCGGCGATCTCTTCGCAGGCGTAGGCCACGCCCGGGGAATAGGCCAGCGACAGGTCGCGCTGGTTCGACAGCGGCTTGGTGGCGACGACCTCGATCTTGCCGCGCGTGGGCGAACGGTGGTAGTCGAGGGCGTCGGCGCGCAGCTGCGCGTCCTTGCCCGGTTCCTGGATGCCGCTATCGAGGCTGCTTTCGGTGCTCATTGGTTTCTCCCTTGTCCGGTCGTCCGGGTATGGTCGCAGAAAAGCGCGGGCCGCTGCGCACGGCGCAGGCCGGCGCTCAGAATGCCTCCAGCACGCTGCTCAGGTGGATGACGTTGGGCGCGCCGTCGAAGCAGGGTCCGGCCAGGCGCCGCCATTCCTGGAAATCCTCGCTGCCGCGGAAATGCACGGTATGGTCTTCCAGCGTGTCCCATTGCACCAGCAGGCGGTAGGCGCGCGGATTCTCGATACCGCGCTGGACACGCATGCCGGTACAGCCGCGCGCCCGCCTGAACAGCGGCGCCGCCGCTGCCACCGCGGCCTCGAAGGCCTCTTCCATGCCCGCCTTCACCAGGATTTCCGCACTTTCCAAAACCATTTCTTGCCCCTTCGATGATTGAGTGATCGTTCAATTATGCCTAGTATGCGCTAAGCTTGCTGATCGACCCCAGGGAGCACCCATGAGCACCACGTATCACTTCTACGAACCGCGCGCCGGCCACGGCCTGCCGCACGACCCTTTCAACGCCATCGTCGGTCCGCGCCCGATCGGCTGGATTTCCTCGCACAGCAAAGCGGGCCTCCTCAACCTCGCGCCCTACAGCTTCTTCAACGCCTTCAACTACGTGCCGCCCATCGTCGGCTTCGCCAGCATCGGCTGGAAGGATTCGGTGCGCAACATCGAAGAGACGGGCGAATTCTGCTGGAACCTGGCGACCCGTCCGCTGGCCGAACAGATGAACCAGACCTGCGCCGCGGTGCCGGCCGACACCGACGAGTTCGCGCTGGCCGGCCTGGTGCCGGCGGCCTCGAACATGGTCGGCGTGCCGCGCGTGGCGGAGAGCCCGGTATCCTTCGAATGCCGCCTGAGCCAGCTGATCCAGCTGCAGCGCGCCGACGGCGAACAGGTGCCGACCTGGCTGGTGCTGGGCGAAGTCGTCGGCGTGCACATCGCCCGCGCGCTGCTGAAGGACGGCGTCTACGACACCGCCGCGGCCGAGCCCATCCTGCGTGGCGGCGGCCCGGCCGATTACTTCACGATCGGCCACGAGCAACTTTTCCGGATGTTCCGCCCGAAGTAGGATCGCCAGGTTTTGACAGCGTCCGCATCCAGGCCTAAAGTGGAATCTGCCGTCCCACTTTGGGGGGAACCGACATGTACAAGACCATCGTCGTACACATCGACGGCGGCGCACGCCAGGAAAGCCGGCTGCGCGCGGCCGCCCTGCTCGCCGTCAAGCACGCCGCCCACCTGGTCGGCAGCGGCGCCACCGGCATCTCGTGGATGGACTACAGCCTGCTGACCGGCTCGATGGCGGCGCCGGTGATCGGCGACGATTTCCAGGGCCTGCGCGAGGCCGCCGCCGAACACCTGGAAGCCTTCCGCCGGACCGCCGCCCACCTCGGCGTCGAAGCGCCCGAGACCCGCCTCATCGAAGACGACCCGCGCTACGCCCTGCTGCTGCAGTCGCGCTATGCCGACCTGGTGGTGCTGAGCCAGGACGGCGACAAGGACCCGAACCTGCCGGTGCGCGTGCGCGGCCTGCCCGAGCACGTGGCCCTGCGCGGCGCGCGCCCGGTGCTGGTCGTGCCCGGCGATTACCAGGGCGAGCCGATCCCCGGCGCCGCGGTGGTCGGCTGGGACGGCGGCATGCAGGCGCTGCGCGCGATCACGGCCGCGCTGCCGCTGCTGCAACATGCCGCGACCGTTAAGCTGGTGGTGATCAACCCGGACGCGCTGTCCGAGCTGCACGGCGAGCAGCCGGGCGCCGACATGGCGCTCTGGCTGGCGCGCCACGGCGCCAGCGTCGACGTCGTGGTCGAACGCACCCGCGCCACCACCGGCGATACGCTGTGCAGGCTGGCGCGCGATTGCGGCGCCGGGCTGATGGTGGCGGGCGCCTTCGGCCACAGCCGCTACCGCGAATGGATGCTGGGCGGGACCACGCGCGAGCTGCTCGAGCGGGCGCGGGTGCCGCTGCTGATCGCGCACTGAACCGCCCGACGCGCGCGCCGCCATGATGCCGCACCGCCTGCCCGCCCGGCCGCCGGTCTACACGGCGGCGCTGCGTCATGCGCGCCGCCTGCTGTGCGAGCGCCTCGCGCATGCGGCCGGAGCGCCGGACGAGGGCTTTGCGCATTGCTATATGGAGGTGATGGCCGAGGTCGAGGCCCACCTGCATCACGAGGAAGTGATCCTCGAAGCCTGCCGTGTCAAGCGCCTGCAGGAACGCGTGCACGAGCAGCGCCAGGAAAACGCCGCGATCCTCTCCGCCCTGCACCACACCCTGGCGCAGGTCGAGACCGGCGAGCACGACACGGCGCGCCAGCTGGTGGCGGCCCTGACCGGCATCCTGTCCCTGCACCGGATCAGCGCCGACCTGGCCCTGCCGCACCGCCAGCCCGAACCGGCCGGGCCGCCGCGCATGCGCGGACGGGCGGCGCGCACGCCCCATCCGGCGCCGGCCCGGCCGCCCCGCCGCGCGCGCGCCCTTTTCCTTCCCCACGGAGGTTCCGATGTCGCTGCAGTCCATCCTGGTCCACGCCGACCTGTCGCGCCACGCGCCGGCGCGCATCCACGCGGCCGCCCTGCTGGCGCACGAACACGGCGCCCATCTCACCGGCGCGGCCATGATGGGCGTCTCGCGCGCGATCTTCCCGAACGGCTACCATCAGCGCCCGCGCACGCTCAGCGCGGCCTGCTTCGATCCGCTGGCGGAAAATGCGCGCCAGGCCTTGCAGCGCTTCGAAGCCATCGCCAGCGAGCGCGGCGTGCCCCACGACACGCGGCTGGTGGCGGACGAAGTCGACGACGGACTGGCCCTGCTGTCGCGCTTCGCCGACCTGGTCGTGCTCAGCCAGGACGATCCGGACGAGTCCCTGTCGGACCACGTGCTGCGCATGCCGGACTACGTGATCCTCAACAGCCCGCGGCCGGTGCTGGTGATTCCGCATGGCGTCGACGCGCCCGCCGCGGGCTTCGCCCGCCGCGTGCTGCTGGCCTGGGACGGCAGCCGCGAAGCCGCCGCCGCCATGGCCGCCTCGGTGCCGCTGCTGCGCCGCGCGGAAACGGTGACGGCGGCGATGCTGTCGGGCCCCATCCTGACGGTGGCCGATTGCGAGGCCCAGCAGGACGAGCTGCTCGGCTTCCTCGGGCGGCACCGGGTGCGGGCCGGGGTGCTGGTCCGCGAACATGCGGGCGACACCGGCCGTGCACTACTGGACATGGCCGACGAGTTGAACGTCGACCTGCTGGTGATGGGCTGCTACGGCCACAGCCGCCTGCGCGAGCTGTGCCTGGGCGGTGCCAGCCGCACGGTGCTGGCCGAGGCGCGGATCCCGGCCCTGCTCGCGCATTGATCAGGTCTCGCGCCGCCGCCAGATCCAGGCGTACATCAGCGCATTCATCGCAAGCACGCCGATGCCCAGGCCGATCTGCAGCTCACGCGTCAGGCCGGGCGGATAGATCAGCGGCAGCAGGTAATGGTCGATGAAGCCGCCTTCGTAGCCCGCCTCCCCGGCCAGCCGCCGGAAAGTCAGTTCCGCCCAGGTCAGGGGGCAGACCGCGCCGCTGGCCTCGATCAGGAAACCCCAGCCCGCCGCCGCCAGGTGTAGCGGCAGCCAGCGGCGCCGGCGCGCCACCAGCAGAGCGCCGAATACGACAAACAGAATGAAGCCGAGATGCAGCAGTGAAACCGCGTCGGCCAGCAGGCGGTAAGGCATGAGCGCATGCTACAGCAGGCGCTTGGCCCAGCTCAAGCGCTGGCCATTCGTGCGCGCCCTGGAGTGGCGTACAGTGCTGTCTTCCCGAACCAGACGAGACGAAATCGACATGATCGCAAGCAAAGGAACGCCCTTCGGCGACTGGGGCGCCATGGTCCTGAAGCAGATGGACCACAGCCGCCAGGCGCGCGGGCAGATGATGGAGCGCGCAGGCTACGGCCCGCGCCCGACCCCGTCCACCGTCCTGCACCGCGAGCCGGGCTTGAAGCTGCGCCGCTACGGCCCGCGGGCCGCCGAAGGGCCGTCCGTGCTGCTGGTGCCGGCGCCCATCAAGCGCGCCTATATCTGGGACCTGGCGCCCGAAGTCAGCGTGGTGCGGCGCTGGGTCGAGCACGGCTACCGGGTTTATATGGCGGAATGGGAGCCGCTGGGCGAACACAGCCAGGGACAGGACTTCGGCCTGGCCGACTATGCCGGCCGCCTGCTCGGCGCCTGCCGCCAGGCCATCGGCGAGGACGGGGCCGGCGGCAAGCCGGTCATCGCCGGCCACTCGCTGGGCGGCGTGCTGGCGGCCATCCACAGCTGCCTCCATCCGGGCGAACTGCGCGCCACCATCCTGCTGGAGTCGCCGCTGCACTTCCAGCCGGGCTCCTGCTGCTTCAACGGACTGGTCAAGGTCACGCCGGACGCCCGCCAACTGGCCGAGCGCTTCGGCCATGTGCCGGGCGCCTTCCTCAACACCATGAGCGCCATGGCCGAGCCGATCGCCTTCCAGTGGGAACGCTGGACGGACCGCTGGCTCTCGCTGGCCGACCCGCAGGCCCTCGCCACCCACATGCAGGTGGAGCGCTGGACCCACGACGAATTCGCGCTGCCGGCGCGGCTGTTCGGCGACATCGTCGAATCGCTGTACCGCCGGGACCAGTTCATGCAGGGCGAACTGGACATCGGTGGGCAGCGCATCGGTCCGCAGTCCCTGCGCACGCCGCTGCTCGGCGTGATCGACCCGCGCAGCAAGCTGATCCCACCGGCGGCCGTGCTGTCCTTCCACGAGGCGGCAGCGAGCCCGCGCAAGCAGGTGCTGCATTACGGGGGCGACGTCGGCGTCAACCTGCAGCATGTGGGCGTGCTGGTGGGGCGCAGCGCCCATGCGCGGATCTGGCCGGCAATCTTCGACTGGCTGGACGGCGTGCGGGACTAGTCAGAGCGGCCGCAGGAAGAGACCGACCGTCAGCGTAGCACCGATACAGACGATGGCCACGCGCAGCGCCTTCTCGTTGACCCGGTGCAGGGCCCAGGTGCCGGCCAGGCCGCCGAGGACGGCGCCCACCGCCAGCACCCCGGCCTGCAGCCAGTGCAGCTCCGGCGAGGTGATGAACAGGGCCACCGCCGATGCGTTCATCACACCCGCCAGCACGTTCTTGGTGCCGCCGGCATTGCGCGCCGACAGTCCGGCCATGGTCAGCGCCGCCATCATGAGGATGCCGATGCCGCCGCCGAAATAGCCGCCGTAGACCGCGATCAGGAACTGCGCGGTGCCGGTCACGACCGGGCCGAGGTGGGCCGCCTTTTCCGCGGACGCCTTGCGGAAGAAACTGCCCCAGGTGAAGACGGCGGTGGCGAACAGCACCAGCCAGGGCACCAGGCGCGCGAACACCTTGGGCGAAGTGTGCAGCAGCAGCAGGCCCCCTAGCGCACCGCCGAGCACGCTCAGTATGAACAGGGTGCGGAAGCGCAGCCCGGCCGCCCCGCTCACCAGCTTGCGGCCGGCATAGCCCGAGGTCAGCTGGCCGGGAAACAGCGCCACGGTCGAGGTGATGTTGGCGGCCAGCGGCGACATGCCGGACAGGATCAGCGCCGGCAGGGTGACGAAGGAGCCGCCGCCGGCCAGGGTGTTCTGGATGCCGGCCCAGAGGCCGGCGAGGAAGATCAGCGCGAGCAACATGGCGCGCGGCTCACGCCCGGTCCGCCAGCAGATGCGGCCCGATCTCCGCCACCGACTTCACCCCGGTCAGCACCATGTTCGTCCGCAAATCCTTCTCCATGATCGCCAGCAGGCGTTCGACCCCGGCCTGGCCGTGCGTGGCCAGCGCGTAGATGAAGGCGCGTCCGAGCAGCACGCCGTCGGCGCCCAGCGCCAGCATGCGGAACACGTCGGTGCCGGTACGCACGCCGCCGTCGGCGAAGAGGGTCATCCTGCCCTTGACCTCATTCGCGATCGCCGGCAGCACGCTGGTGGAGGATGGCGCGCCGTCCAGCTGGCGGCCGCCGTGGTTCGAGACGACGATGCCGTCGGCGCCGAAGTCCAGGGCGTCGCGCGCGTCCTCGACGTCGAGGATGCCTTTCAGGATCAGCTGCCCCTTCCACTCGTCGCGGATCCACTGCAGGTCCTGCCAGGAGATGCCGGGGTCGAAGTTGGAACCCAGCCAGCCGATATAGTCTTCGAGGCCGGTGGCGTGGCCGCGGTAGGCCGAAATGTTGCCCAGATCGTGAGGGCGGCCGAACAGGCCGACGTCCCAGGCCCAGCGCGGGTGCATCATCGCCTGCAGCATGCGGCGGCGCGGGCCGGCCGGGCCGCTCATGCCGCTGTGCAGGTCGCGGTAGCGGTTGCCGGGGACCGGCATGTCGACCGTAAAGATCAGGGTGGTGGCGCCCAGCTCGCTGGCGCGTCGCATCACGTCGCGCATGAAGCCGCGGTCCTTCAGCACATACAGCTGGAACCAGATCGGCTTGCCGGCCTTGGCCGCAACCTCGGCCAGCGAACAGACCGAGACCGTCGACTGGATGAAGGGAATGTTCGCCTTGCCGGCGGCCTGCACCGCCTGGACTTCGCCGCGGCGCGCATACATGCCGGCCAGGCCGACCGGCGCCAGCGCGATCGGCAAGGCGTAGTCCTGGCCGAACCAGTGGGTCGCCAGGTCGAGGGATTCGGAGCCGCGCAGCACGCGCTGGCGCAGCTTGACGTTCTGCAGGTCGTCGACGTTGGCGCGCAGGGTCTGCTCGGCGCCGGCGCCGCCGTCGAGGTAGTGGAACAGGAAGGGAGGCAGCTTGCGGCGCGCGGCTTCGCGGAAGTCGGTGGCGGAAGAAATGATCATGAACGGGACGCTGGACGGTAACGGTTGATTATTCTTTTCGTATGGTCCAGTGTACGACGAAACGCGCACGGATGGGCATGCCAACCGCTTTAATCAGCCCAGTGATGCTATAGTCTCCACCCTCTTTTCACCCGACAGTAAAGACATCAAGATGTTCCCGGCAGTTTCCCTCGACGTGGCGGCGGCCCTCAAGACGCTCGTCCTGACCCTCGACCTGGTCGGCACCTTCGTGTTTGCCCTGAGCGGCGCCACCGCCGGCGTCAAGCGCCGGCTGGACATCTTCGGGGTGCTGGTGCTGTCCTTCGTGGCGGCGAATTCCGGCGGCATCGTGCGCGACCTGCTGATCGGGGCGACACCGCCGGCCGCCATCAGCGACTGGCGCTACCTGGTGGTGTCGGTGGCGGCGGGCGTGCTGATCTTCTTCTGGTATCCGAAGGTGCGCCATCTGCGCAACCCGGTGCTGGTGTTCGACGGCGCCGGCCTGGCGCTGTTTTGCGTGGCCGGCGCCCAGAAGGCGCTGGTGTACGGCCTCGCCCCGTGGATGGCAGCCCTGCTCGGCATGCTGACCGGGGTCGGCGGCGGCGTCGCGCGCGACGTCCTGCTGTCACAGGTGCCGGCCGTGCTGCGCGCCGAGGTGTATGCGGTGGCGGCCCTGGCCGGCGCCGGCGTCGTCGTCATTGGCCACGTCCTGGGCCTGCCGTCGGCGCCGATGGCCAGCGCCGGCGCCGTCCTGTGCTTCGCCCTGCGCATGGCGGCAATCCGCTACGACTGGCACCTGCCGGTCGCGCGCGATCCCGAGGAGCAGGAAGCGGAAGCCAGGGATGGAAGATGAGCTCGCTTTGAGCTGAGTCAGGTCCCCTCCTGGATCGTCGGCGCATCCTGAAGGCTTGCGTCAATACCGCGAGGGGCTGACATGAAACCAGGAGCGATTCCCGCTTATCCCGCCAGCATCCGGCGGTCTCCCGTCAACCTCGCTTTCAGCGCCCTGCTGTTTTCCTTCCTCGGCTGGGTCATCCTCGAACGCTGGAGCTTCGGCGCCCGCGCCGGCATCGTCCCGCATCTCGTGATTACCCTGGCCTGCGCACCGGTCCTGGCCTGCTCCCTGCGCCGCTTCCGCGCCGCCTGCCCGCGCCACCTGCGCGCAAGCACGCGGCCGCGCGGCGCACTGCTCGGCGGCGGCCTGGCGCTGGCCATGCTGTTCGCCGCCGGGGCCCTGTTCGGCTTTGCTGTCGGCAGCGGCCTGGTGAGCATGGTGGCGCTGTCCGTGCTGCTGTGCTGCCTCATGCCCTGGACCCGCCTGCGCGCCCACCAGCAGCACCTGTTCCTGTCTTTCCTCGCGGTGGCCGCCGGCGCGCTGCTAGCCGCGAACCTCGTCAACCCCAAAATGAACCTGCTGGTGGCCCTGCCGGCGGCCTGGTGCCTGTGGGCCGCCGCGGCGCTGCTGTGCATCGGCTTGTGCGGCGGCGAGCTGATGAAGAAAAAGGGCGGGTTCTGAGCCCGGCGGTCACGAGCGGGTAAAATCGCGCTTTTGCCGCGAGCCCGCCATGAACACACGACCGCCCCTCCCCGCAGCCACGCCGCCCGTTCCCGACCTGGTCCTCGGCCTCGAAGACCGCCCACGCGCCGCCATCGGCATCCTGGCCGCCCTGCAGCACCTGCTGGCCATCATCGTCCCCATCGTCACACCCGGACTGCTGATCTGCCAGGCGCTGGGCGTCTCCGCGCGCGACACCAACCTGATCGTCTCGATGTCGCTGGTGGTGTCCGGCATTGCCACCTTCGTCCAGTGCCGCCGCTTCGGCCCCTTCGGCGCCGGACTGCTGATCGTGCAGGGCACCAGCTTCAACTTCGTCGGCCCCCTGATCGCCGGCGGCACGCTGATGGTCAAGGGCGGCACGCCGGTCGAAACCGTGATGGCCGCGATCTTCGGCGTGGTGGTGGCCGGCTCTTTCATCGAGATGGGCGTGTCGCGCATCCTGCCTTTCGTGAAGCGCATGATCACGCCGCTGGTCACCGGCATCGTGGTGCTGATGATCGGCCTCACCCTGATCAAGGTCGGCCTGATCAGCATGGGCGGCGGCTTTGCCGCGATGTCGAACGGGACCTTCGCCAACGGCGAGAACCTGCTGCTGTCCGGCGTGGTCCTGGCGATCATCGTGCTGCTGAACCGCGTGCCGGTGGTGTGGATGCGCAGCGGCGCCATCATCATCGCGCTGGCGGTCGGCTACCTGCTGGCCGGTTCGCTGGGACGCCTGGACTTCACGGGCATGCGCCAGGCGGCCTTTTTCCAGGTGCCGCAGCCGCTGCATTTCGGCCTGGGCTTTTCGTGGTCCCTGTTCATTCCGATGATCGTGATCTACCTGGTTACCTCCCTCGAAGCCATCGGCGACGTGACCGCGACCAGCAAGGTCTCGCGCGAGCCGGTCGAGGGCGAGACCTGGATGCGGCGCATCAAGGGCGGGGTGCTGGTCAACGGCGCCAACTCGCTGCTGGCCGGCCTGCTGAACACCTTCCCCAGCTCGATCTTCGCCCAGAATAACGGCGTGATCCAGCTGACCGGCATCGCCAGCCGCCATGTCGGCATGTGGATCGCCCTCTTCCTCGTCGTTCTTGGCCTGTTCCCGGGCGTGGCCGGCGTAATCCAGGCGGTCCCGGAACCGGTGCTCGGCGGCGCGGCGATGGTGATGTTCGGCGCGGTGGCGGCGGCCGGCATCAATATCCTGGCCAGCGTGACCCTGGACCGCCGCGCCCTGCTCATCATCGCGGTGTCGCTGGCGCTGGGCCTGGGCGTGTCGCAGGTGCCGGAATTCCTGGCGCATATCCCGTCGGCGCTGCGCCACGTGCTGGAGTCGGGGGTGGCGACCGGCGGCATCTGCGCGGTGCTGATGAACTGGTTCCTGCCCGCCGTGCACGAGGCCAGCTAGTCGAGACCGAGATGCTGCGGGTGGGTGTAGCAGACGAAATCCCGCCCGCGCGCAAAGGCCAGCAGGGTCATGCCGGCCTGCTCGGCCAGCTCCACCGCCGCCAGGGTCGGCGCCGACATGCCGACCAGCGCCGGCACCCCGGCCATGATGGCCTTCTGCGCCATCTCGTAACTGACCCGGCTGGTGATCAGCAGGAAGCCGTCCGCCGGCTGGCTGCGCGCCCGCGCCATCGCGCCGATCACCTTGTCGAGCGCATTGTGGCGGCCGACGTCTTCACGCACGATCTGCAGCCCGCCGTCCATGCTGCACCAGGCGGCCGCATGGGCGGCGCCGGTCGAGCGCGCGAGGGCCTGCTCGGCGCCGACGGCATCGAGGGCGCGCCGCACCGCCGCCACATGGAAGCCGCGCGCCGGCGCCAGTTCCAGCAGCGGACGCGCCACCTGCTGCAGGCTGTCCACGCCGCACAGGCCGCAGCCGGTGCGCCCGGCCAGCGTGCGGCGCCGCTCCTTCAGGGCCATGAAGGCCGCCGCGGCGATCCGCAGCTGCACGGCGATGCCGTCGCGGCCCGGTTCGACCTCGATGCCGTAGCAATCGCCCGGCCGCGCGATGATGCCTTCGCTGAGCGAAAAGCCGAGCGCGAATTCTTCGAGGTCGGCCGGCGTGGCCATCATCACGGCATGCGAGATGCCGTTGTAGACCAGGGCCACCGGGACCTCGTCGACCACCATGTCCTCGACGGTGGCGAGGACCTCCTTGCGCATGCGCAGGACGTGACGCGCACGCGCGGGCGCCGGCGGTGCGAGCGCCGGGCTATCGGGACTGCCTGAGAAATCGAACTGTGCATGCATGGGCACAAATCTAGCATTCCGGGCATTTTGCCGGCGCGCGCCACCGCCGATACGCCCAAGGCGGGCCAGCGCACGGAAGGCCGTCCTCACGCATGCTACAAGGGACGCCCGGGGCCAGACCCCATGCACGCACAGGAGGGAACATGCTGAAGATCGGGAACATGGATGGCGAGCGGGTCGAGCGCCTCGGCGCCCTGGCCGCGCACGTGGTCGAACATGCGCTGGCCTCCGGGCTGAGCTGGGATGAAGCCATCCTCGGCTTCGGGATCGCGGCGCGCGCGTTGGCCGCGAAAGCAGCCGACAATGGCGCGGGCAGCGTCGATCAGTGTACGGCGCTGGCGGAGCGCCGCCTGAAGTCCGGCATGAACCAGAGCGCGGACGTGCTGCGGGCCTGGCTGCGCTGAGCCGCCCGCGTCGCCGGCCTTACCAGTTCACGGCGCCCATGCTGCGCGCCGGCTGCCAGCTGTAATACAGGCCGACCGAGTCGTAGCGCTGCTGCCTTTCGACGACGTTCGGGAAGGAAAAGCCGCGCCGGGACGTCAGGTATTTGAGCGTGAGCGCGTGCGGGCCGGACAAGCGGTAGCTGAGCGAGGCGTCGCCGCGCAGCACGCGGTCCTTGCCGCCGGATTCGAGGCCATGCTGCTTGCCGTCGAAAAAGGCGCTCGAGCTCAGGTCCAGCGACAGCTTGTTGTCCCAGATGAGGCGCAGTCCCAGCATCGACTGCGGCGCGAAGCCGTAGTGGTATTGGCCGCCCGAGTTGGCGCGGATCGTGCCGGTGGACACATAGCCGACGCCGGCCGAGGCATGGGCCTGCAGCGCCAGCTCGCGCGCCAGCCACACCTGCATATTGCTGCCCAGAGAGACGCCGGTGCTGGCGATGCGGAACAGCTGGGGCGACAGGTAGTCGTAGCTGCCGTAGACCCCGGCGATGCCGCGCATCCGCTCACCGTAGCCATAGGTCGTCCCGACCAGCATGCCGCGCGAGGTCAGGCTTTCGAGGCCGTTCGCGTTCGACACGCGGGCGCGGAACAGGAAGTAGTCGAAGGGCTTGCGATAGGTATAGCCTTCCTTGCCCGGCAGACCGTACTCCAGCGCGAAGTCGGCCGCGACTTCCCTGCGCTTGGTCGCCAGGGATGGGCCGACGTTGCTGCTCGACGGATTGCTGTAACCCAGCTGCAGGCGCGAGAAGGTGGCGGGCGTGGCCCCGGCCCACAGCGAGGCGGCGCGGCGCGAGCCCTTCTGGCGGTTGTACTCCAGCGAGGGCGAGACCAGCGCCGCCCCCACTTCGCGCCATGGCGACGTGCCGTCGCCACGGTCCAGCACCAGGTTGGCCATGCGGTACAGGGCTTCGCCCAGGAAGCTGCCGCCGAAGCTGGTGGTGATCTGGTCGTTGCGCGAAGGCGGCGTGGTCTCGCCGGCGATTTCCCACACCGCGCTGCCGGCGAAGGCATAGCCCATCGATTCCCAGAACGTCAGGCCGTTGCTGCGCGCGATATTGAAGTAGACCGAGCCCTGGTAAGGGTGGCCCATCTGGTTGATCTCGAAGGGATCGCGGTCCTCGACCCAGCTGCTGCGCAGGTTGCGGCGCACGGAGCCGATGCTGACGCCGTAATCGTCCGGCTTGACGAAGGCGTGGTCGATGCGGTTCAGCACCACCTGGAAGCCGAGGATCTCCAGCGCCGCCGCGCCGTAGCTCTTGTACTCGCGCGAGTCCGCGAAGACCTGGGTTTCCCTGGGCGGCGCATGGGCCACGGGGATCGCCGCCGGGTCGGCCGGCTGCTGCTTCTCGACCTCCTGCGCATGCACTGTGCCGCCGGCCAGCGCGAGCAGGATCGCTTGGGCCAGTAATTTCATTTTTCTCCGATTCGCTACGATGCAAAGTATTGGCATTAATGTAACAATTACAGATGAACCGTGTCGCACGAGAAAAAACAATGTCCTCCACGCCCTTGTCCAAAATCCCGGCCCCATCCGCCGCACCCGCACGCCTGAGCGCGCGCGGGCTGCGCTCGCGCTTCGGCGGCCCCTTCGACTTCGAGGTCCGGGCCGGCGAATGCGTCGCCATCCAGGGGCCATCGGGGGCCGGCAAGAGCGTGCTGCTGCGCATGCTGGCCGACCTCGACCCGCACGAGGGCGAGATCCTGCTCGACGGCCGTTCGTGCGCTTCAATGCCTGCGCCGGCGTGGCGCGCGCAAGTGGTCTACCAGGCGGCCGAGCCGGCGTGGTGGGAAGCCACGGCGTGCGAACATTTCGGCGACGACCAGGACGGTTTTCTTGACGAGACCCTGCCCGCGCTCGGCCTTGCCGCCACGCTGCTGGACACGGAAATCGAGCGCCTGTCCACCGGCGAGCGCCAGCGCCTGGCCCTGGTCCGCTCGCTGGCCAGGAAACCGCGCGTGCTGCTGCTGGACGAGCCCACCGCGGCGCTCGACCCGGCCTCGGTGGTGCGCGCGGAGGCGCTGCTCGCGGCCTGCCTGGCGCGCGGCATGGCGCTGCTGATCGTGACCCACGCCGCCGATCAGGCGCAGCGGCTGGCGCACCGCATCTTCCACCTCGAGCACGGAAGGCTGACGACGCAATGAACGCCATCCACCTGGGCGCCTGGGACCTGCTGGCGGCGGCCGTGCTGATCCTGGTCGACGCCGCGCTCTCGCTGGCGCTGCGCCTTGGCGTGCATCGCCAGATCCTGGTCGCCGCCGTGCGCATGGTGCTGCAGCTGGCCATCGTCGGCATGGTGCTGCGCAGCGTGTTCGCCTCCGCCTCGCCTTGGGCGACCGGCGCCGTGATCCTCTTCATGATCGGCGCCGCCGCGCGCGAGGTTGCGACCCGGCCGAAGCAGCGCCTGAAGCGGCGGATGAATTACCAGATCAGCGCCGCGGTGGTCGCCTGCGCCGGCTTCGCCACCGTGCTGCTGGCCCTTACCACGGCGGTGCGTCCGGACCCGTGGTATGCGCCACGCTATGCGATCCCGCTGATGGGCATCGTGCTGGGCAGCGTGCTGAATGCGGCCTCGCTGGCGCTGGACGGCATCCTCGACGGCGTGGTGCGCGAGCGCGCGCGCATCGAGGCGCGGCTGGCGCTGGGCGCGTCCTTCCGCGAGGCGATCGGGCCGCTGGTGCGCAATGCGACCCGGCGCGGCATGATTCCGGTGGCGAACCAGATGTCGGCCGCCGGCATCATCACCCTGCCCGGCATCATGACCGGCCAGCTGCTGGCCGGGATGGACCCAATGGAAGCGGTGAAGTACCAGATCCTGCTGATGTTCCTGCTGGCCGGCGCCAGCGGCCTGGCCTCGGCCGGCGCCGCGCTGCTGGCGGTGCGGGCGCTGAGCGACCACCGCCATCGCCTGCGCCTCGACCGATTGCGCTCTCAAGCCAGATAGGTGGCGCGGCCCGAGACGTCGTGCAGCACCTCGCGCGCCGCATTGTGCCCGGGCGCCCCGGTCACGCCGCCGCCCGGATGCGCGCCGGCGCCGCAGGTGTACAGGCCCTGCACCGGGCCGCGGTAGTCGGCGTGCCCCAGCATCGGCCGCGCCGCGAACAGCTGGTCGAGGCCGAGCGCGCCATGGAAGATGTCGCCGCCCACCAGGCCGAAGGTGCGCTCGAGGTCCAGGGGGCTCATGATCTGGCGCCCGAGCACGGCCCCTTTGAAATTGGGTGCGTAGCGGGTGACCGTCGCTATCATCAGGTCGGCAACCTGCTCGCAGTGATCGTCCCAGCTGGCGCCGTCGGGCAGCTGCGGCGCCACGTGCTGGCAGAACAGGCTGGCCACATGCTGGCCGGCCGGGGCCAGGGTCGGATCCAGGGTCGACGGGATCAGGATCTCGACGATCGGTTCGCGCGCCCAGCCGAAAGCGCGCGCGTCGTGGTAGGCGCGTTCCATGTACTGCAGGCTGGGCGCGATGATAATGCCGCTGGCGTGGTGCTCGGCCGCCTCCCGGCCGGGCAGGCAGCTGAAGTCCGGCAGTTCGGACAGGGCCACGTTCATGCGGAAGGTGCCAGAGCCGCAGCGCCAGGCCTGCATGCGCCGTAAAAAATCGGCGGGCAGCACGCCCGGGTCGACCAGCCTGGTGTAGAGCAGGCGCGGGTTCAGGTTCGACACCACCACCCGCGCATCGATGCGCTGCCCCTGCGCGGTGACGACCCCGGTGGCGCGCCCTTTGCTCGTGAGGATCTCGCTGACCGCACAGCCGGTGCGGATCTCGACACCCTGCGCCTGCGCCGCTTTCGCCATCGCCTGGGTGATCGCGCCCATGCCGCCGATCGCATGGCCCCAGGCGCCCTTCTTGCCGTTCACCTCGCCGAACACGTGGTGCAGCAGCACGTAGGCCGAGCCGGGCGTGTAGGGGCTGGCGTAATTCCCGACCACGCTGTCGAAGCCGTAGGCGGCCTTGATCGGCGCGCTCTCGAACCAGCCATCCAGCACGTCGCCGGCGGACTTGGTGAACAGGTCGAGCAGCTCGCGCTGTGTAGCGAGCGGCAGCCGGGCGACGCGCTTGCCCAGCTTGCCGGCCTTGAGCAGCTCGGGTAGCAGCTCGAGCCACCCGCCCTGCACGCGGTTCGGCGGCGTCTGCAGGACCAGCTCGCGCAGCAGGTCGGCGGCGGCATCCAGGTGCGCCGCATAGTCGTCCAGCCGCCCGGCGTCGCGCGGCGAAAACTTCGCCACCTCGGCGGCGGTCCTGCCGGCGCCGAGCTTGAGGTAGCGCGTGTCGTCCAGCGGCAGGAAATTCGATAGCGGACGCTCGACCACGCGCAGGCCGTGCGCGGCCAGGTCCATCTCCTGGATCACCTTGGGGTTCAGCAGCGAGACCGTATAGGACGCGACCGAATTGCGGAATCCCGGATGGAATTCCTCGGTCACCGCGGCGCCGCCGACTACCTGGCGCTGTTCCAGCACGGTCACCTTCAGCCCCGCGCGGGCCAGGTAAAAGGCGCAAACCAGGCCATTGTGGCCGCCTCCGACAACGATCGCATCGCGCATGCACGGTCTCCGGTCTTGAAATAGCGGGGATGTGAGCTAATATACAAGTTGCTCAGCGGATGGCAAGCATCCAATCCTCAACGATGAAGACAGATCACAGCGCCACGACAGTTTGCGAGAAGTTCGCCTGGCTTCATTAAGCTCGGCGGCGGCCCCGTGCGCCGTTTGCCGAGCTCCCCCTTCCAGCCTGTTCCGCCGCCCGGCCCCGCCGGCGGTCCTTCGTCACGTCCGTATCACACCCTGGAGTTCACCATGAGCCCGAATATCACGCTGTCGAAAACCGATTTCAACCGCATCGACCTGATGCTGGAAAAGCTGGCCGCCGTGCGCATGCACGGCAAGGAAGCCCTGTCGAACGAATTGCTGCGCGCCCAGGTCGTCGAGCCCTGGGAGGTGCCGCCGATGGTGGTGACCATGAACTCGACGGTACGCTTCCGGCTGGACGGCAACGGCCCGGCCCTGTGCCGCACCCTGGTCTATCCAAAGGACGCCGGGCTGCAGCCGGACACGCTGTCGGTGCTGACCCCGGTCGGCAGCGCCCTGCTCGGCCTGTCGGAGGGCGACCGCATGCAGTGGACCCATCCGGATGGGCGCGAACTCACGGTCGAGGTGCTGGAAGTGCTCTACCAGCCCGAGCGCGCCGGCGATTTTCATCTGTAAGCCGGCGACTGCCCTAATCCAGCGTGCGGTTGCGCGACTCCACGTCCACGCACAGGATCGCGAGCGCGCCGAGCGCCAGGAAGCCGGCCAGCATGAGCAGCGCCAGCGTGAAATGCGCCGTCATCACCGGCGCGATCACGGCCGGCGCCAGCAGCCCGCCGAAACGCGCCACGGCGCCCGCCAGGCCCATGCCGCTGGCGCGCAGGGCGGTCGGGTAGACCTCGGGCGTGAAGGCGTACAGCGCGCCCCATGTCCCCAGCAGCGCAAAACTCATCAAGAGGGTCGAGCCGACCACCAGCGCCATCGCGCTGCCCAGGCTGTAGCCCAGGCAGCCCACGGCGCTCAGCAGCAGGAAGCCGATCAGGGTGGGCTTGCGTCCCCAGCGCTCCACGCCATAGGCTGCCAGCGCATAGCCAGGCACCTGGGCCAGCGCCAGCACGATCAGGAATTCCTGACCGCGTATGAAGCCGAAGCCCTGGGCGCTCAGCTCGACGGGCAGGTAGACGAACACGCCGTAATAGGCCACCGAGATCAGCGCCCACGCCGAGAACAGCGACAGGCTGCGGCGGCGCAGGTCGCGGTCGAACAGCGCCGAAAGCCGACGCGCCGGTGCGGCTTCCGGCTGCAGCAAAGGGATCGTCACCTCGCGCTTGTTGACGCGGGCGACGCGCTGCAGGACGGCGCGCGCCTCGTCCGCCCTGCCGGTGCGGTTCAGGTAGATCGGGGACTCGGGTATCGACAGCCGCAGCACCACGCCCACCAGCGCCGGAATGCCGGTCACGAAGAAGATCACCCGCCATGCATCCGCGCCCCAGCGCAGCGCAGCCAGCGCCAGCACCGCCAGCAGGATGGTGCCGACCGCCCAGAAGGATTCGAGCAGCACCAGCCAGCGTCCGCGCCGCTCGCTGGGCAGGAACTCCGCCATCATCGTGTAATCGACCGGCAGCGTGCCGCCGACCCCGATGCCGGTGAGGAAGCGCAGCGCCAGCAGCCAGCCGAAGTCCGGCGCAAAGCTGGACGCCACGCCGAAGCAGGCGTCGACCAGCACCGCCGCCATCAGCACCGGACGGCGCCCGATGCGGTCCGCCAGGCGCCCGAACACGAAGGCCCCGAGCAGCATGCCGACGAAGAACCAGGTCCCGCTTTCGAGCGCGCGCGGCATCGCGATGCCGAAGGTCCGGGCGATCGAGGGCGCGCTGAAGCCGATCGCCAGCACCTGCATGGCGTCGGCCATCCACACCAGGCCGAAGATCGCGAACAGGCGGTACTGGAATCTGCCGACGCCTGCCGCCCGGATGCCCTGCTCCACTGTTGCGGGTAATGCCGGCATGTGTTTTCCTTCCCTTGAAAGCATGAGTAAATATTTAATATTTTCTTGCGGGGTAAATATAGTCATGCTAATTTTAGAACCAGGAATCGCAGATGCCCGCCCCGCTTGGCCTATTCATGGCAATACCCGGAAATCATGAATCTACGCACATGGCTATTGTCCGTTCTGTTGGCGTTTTTCGGGGTTCTGCCGGCCTGCGCCTACGCCGTCGGCGAGGGCAATCGCGCGATCGAACCGCAATCCAAAATTGCACTCGTCATCGGCAATGCACACTATACCGATGCCCTGCCCCTGCCGAATTCCGCGAACGATGCGAGCGATATGTGCGCCGCCCTCAGGAAGCTGAATTTCGAAGTCATCTGCAAGCTCGATATCGCCACCAAGCGTGAATTCAAGGACGCTATTTACGAATTTACCGGGAAAATCAATTCGCGCAGCGTCGCCCTGTTTTACTACGCCGGCCATGCGGTACAGGTAGAAGGGATCAATTACCTGATCCCCGTAAAAGCGGTGATGCGCACCAGGAGCGATATCGAGGACGAAGGCGTCCAGATCAATTACCTGATGAGCGAACTGCAGCCGCGCCAAGCGCTGTTGAACATCTTCCTTCTCGACGCCTGCCGCAACAATCCCTTCGCCAATCCGATTCGCGGCTATGTGCCGATGATGGGCCTGGCGTCGCAATTGTATGCGCCGCGCAACAACATCGTCGCCATGTCCGCGGGCCCCGGCCAGCAGGCCCTCGATGGCACCGGCCGCAACGGCACGTTCACCAAGAATCTGCTGCAGAACATCAGTGTGCCGCGTTTGACGATCGAAGAAGCCTTGAAGGCAGTCAGCAGCGGCACGCGCGCCGATGCCGCGCGACTCAACTACCAGCAGGAGCCGCAGATCAGCGCGTCATTCGGCGAGAAATTCTGCCTGGCCGGCTGCGGCGATCCGGCGCCGCCCGCGCCCGATGACGGCCTGCTGAAAGCGAAGACCGCTGAACTGAACCGCCTGCAGGCCAGCATTGCCGAGGCCAGGGCGAAGCAGGCGGAACTCGATTCGCAGCAGGCCTTGCTGCTCAAGAAGCGCGCCGAACTCGACTCGCTGCGCCAGGGCCTGGCCGACGTCGAAACCCGGAAGGAAGAGCTGGAAAAGCGCCGCGCGGAAATATCGCAGCGCGAACAGGAGCTCGACAAGCTCGGCAACGAGGTCAAGACGTCCACTGACAAACTGAAAGAGCTCGAAACGGTGCGCTTGAGCCTGCAGCAAAAGCAGGAGGAAATCGAAAGGATGCGCAAGACACTTGTAGCGCAACAGGCCACCATCGACGCCGCCAACCAAGAAATCGCGACGCGATCGCTCAAGCAAAAGCAGGACGAAGCCAAGAAATCGAAAGAGGAAGAAAAGAAAGCGCCACCCGCCACGGTCGTACCCACTTTCTAACGCAGTTTACACAAAGGGGATCCATATGAGGGTAAGAAACGCAATTTCGCTTGTTCCGTTCGTCCTGGGCACGCTCGCCTGCGCCGCAGCGCACGCACAAACTGATCCTCCTAAAACGCAATTCAGTATCGGCGCCAAAATCTGGCACGCCTCGTGGCTGTCTTACGTCCCTGCAACCTATACCGGCATCGATGCCAACGGTGGGCCTGCGCTTGGCGACAGCGTGAATGGCGCCGACGGGACAGGAGACACCAGCGTTCTACCCTTGCTCGGGGTTAGGCACGGTAAATTCTTCGGATCGGTCAGTTACGGAAACTATTCTAGCGATTTCCATGTCCTCAGCAGCTCGATAATTCTGCCCAATGGCCAGAATCTGATTACCTCGCGTACCGACCATTTCAAGCGGCGCGAGAGCGATCTCAATGTCGGCTACTACCTCACCCCCGAAATCGGCATCGCGCTCGGCTACAAGGATGCCACGGAAAGCCGGGACACGACCCTCGCAGTTGCACCGCAGAGCACCCCACTGCTGAGCACAAAGGCCAAGACGCTCCTTTTGGGCGCCGTGGGCAGCTTCGCGGTCTACGAAAAGCTGCGATTCTATTTCCAGGCCGCTTATGGTCCCGCCAGACTGAAGCTCCGGTTTGCCGACCCCGCGCTGAGTAATTTCAGTACCAACGGCAGTTACCTCATCGGCGAGTTGGGCCTCAGCTATCCGATCTTTACGAAAGCAAGCGGGTATGGAGGAGCAACGGCTTCCCTCGGATATCGTACACAGACGGTCAAGACGGACAGCTACGCGAAGTTCCAGGAAGGCCGGGAACTGCGCGACGTGCGCGACGGCGCAATCCTGGCACTGGTCTTCACCTTGTGATGCAGTGACATGCCGGCCTGGCGACCGCAACCGGTCCGCCGGGCCGGTACGACCGTTCCCTCCGACGAAGCGCCTCCTATGATCAGCTATAAGGTCCGGCAATGAAATTCTCGATTGCGGCGAAATTCAATATCGTCTTCCTGTCCATCTTCGTGGTGGGCTTCGGCGCCGCCAGCGCCGTCACGAATTACCTGCTGCGCCAGAACGCCAGGGAGGAAACCCTGGAGAATGCACGCGTGCTGATGCAGTCCGCACTGGCGGCGCGCAGCTACACGGTGGGCCAGATCGTGCCGCTGCTGGACACCCATCTGAAATATGAATTCGTGCCGCAGTCGATCCCCTCGTATGCCGCCACCGAGCAGCTCGGCCAGCTGCTCAAGCAGTATCCCGATTTCACCTACAAGGAAGCGACGCTCAACCCCACCAACCTGCGCGACCGCGCCGCCGACTGGGAAGCGGACCTGATCAACACCCTGCGCGCCAAGCCGGCGCTGAACGAACTGGTGGGCGAGCGCAGCACCTCGGTCGGCCCGGCCCTGTACGTGGCGCGGCCGCTGCAGATCAAGAACGAGGCCTGCCTGCGCTGCCACAGCGTGCCCGACGCCGCGCCCAAGACCATGACCGACATCTACGGCCAGAACAACGGCTTCGGCTGGAAGCACATGGAGATCGTCGGCGCCCAGGTGGTCTCGGTGCCGATGGAGGTGCCGCTGCGGCGCGCGAACGCGATGCTGCGCACCTACATGCTGTCGATGCTGGGCATCTTCGCCTTCCTGTTCGTCGCCCTCAACCTGATGGTGCATTACTTCGTCACCCGCCGCATCACGCGCATGTCGCGCCTGGCCGACCAGGTCAGCCTGGGCCAGTTCAACGACGAGGAATTCGAGGTCAAGGGCAGCGACGAGCTGTCGACGCTGGCGCGCTCCTTCGCGCGCATGCGTTCCAGCCTGGCCAGTGCGATGAAGATGCTGGACGAGTAAGCGGACGGCAGGCGCATGATCGGACAGCTAGGCAAATACCGGATCGACAGCATCCTCGGCAAGGGCGCGATGGGTGTCGTCTACAAGGCCTTCGACCCGTGGATCGAACGCGTGGTCGCGCTCAAGACCATCCGCAAGGAGATGTTCTCGGAAAAGGAGCAGGCCGACCTGATCGACCGCTTCAAGAACGAGGCCCAGGCCGCCGGACGCCTGAACCACCCCAACATCGTGACCGTCTACGACTACGGCGAGGATGCCGAGTCGGCGTATATCGCGATGGAGTTCGTCGACGGCGTCGGCCTCGACACCCTGCTGGCGCAAGAGCGCCCCACCGACCTGCCCAGGGTGCTGGCCTGGATGGGCGACCTTTTGAAGGGCCTGGAGTACGCCCACTCGCGCGGCGTGGTGCATCGCGACGTCAAGCCGGCCAACCTGTTGATCACGCGCGCCGGCCAGGTCAAGATCAGCGACTTCGGCATCGCCCGCATCGAATCCTCGACCCTGACGCAGGCCGGGGCCATGGTCGGCACGCCGAGCTATATGTCGCCCGAACAGTTCCGCGGCGACGCCATCGACGGCCGCTCGGACGTGTTCTCGGCTGGCATCGTGCTCTACCAGCTGCTGACCGGCGCACGCCCCTTCAGCGGCACGGCCTCGATCGTGATGCAGCAGATCCTCAACGAGGAGCCGGCGCCGCCTTCGCACGCCCTGCCTGCGCTCGGCACGTGCTTCGACGCGCTGCTGGCCAGGGCGATGGCCAAGCAGCCGGAAGCGCGTTACCCGGGCGCGCGCGCCTTCCACGAGGCGCTGCTGGCCGCCGCCAGGAGCAGCGAAGCCGACCCGGATGCGACCCGGCTGGCGAGCGACGACCGTACCGCGCTGGCGCCGGCCATGCCGGCCATGCCCGCCGCGCCGGCAGCGCTTGCCGAAAGCAGCGGTATCGCGACCATGACACCGTGGAAGCGCGAAGCCCTGCCGGAAGTCGAGGCCAGCCTGGCGCGCCAGATCGGCCCGATGGCGCGCTTCCTGCTCAAGAAAGTCGCCGACAAGGCCGAGGGCCTGGACCACCTGTCCGAGCTGCTGCTGCCGCATATTCCCTCCGAGGTCGGCCGGGAGCAGTTCGGCCAGGCCCTCGCCCAGATCAGGAAGAAGCTGGACGCCAGCGGCACCGGCAGCGGCGCCACCCGCGCGTCCGGCCAGGCCAGCCTGTCCGGCGCAGCCCAGCCGGGGCTGGCGTCCGCCGTGTCGCGGCCGCCGCGCCCGGAGAGCTTCGACACGGGTTATGCCGACGCGACCGCCGACAAGCTGGTGGCCATCATCGGCCCGATCGGCCGCGTGGTGGTCAGGCGCGCCATGAAGCAGACCAGCGACAAGCAGGCCTTCCTGCAGCTGCTCGCCGGCCACATCGACAATCCTGGCGAGCGCACGCGCTTCCTCGCGGACGCCGGCGCCAGTTCCTCAACATGACCGGGTCCCAGCAATGACGATGCCGATTCCCCTCTCGCCGCCGCGCCTGCACCGCCTGCCGGGCATGCTGGTGGCCGGCGCCACCGACATCGGCCCGGTCCGCAGCAGCAACGAGGACAACTTCCTGCTCGACGAAACGCTCGGGCTGGCGATGCTGGCCGACGGCATGGGCGGCCACGCCGCCGGCGAAGTGGCGAGCGCCGGGGTGCTGACCGAAGTGCGCGCCTACCTGGCGCTGCACGCGCCCCACCTGCCGGCCGTCGACCTCGACGCCACCGTGCCGGCCGATCCGGATGCGACCTGGTCGGATCCGGCCGCCGCCGCGGTGCGCCTGCTGCACGCGGCGGTGAGCCACGCCAACGCCAGCCTCTACGAACAGAACTGCGCACGCAGGCGCGCCGACGGCGACGGCATGGGCGCCACCCTGACCGGCTTCTGGCGCGCGTCGAGCACCGCGCCGCTGGTCGCCTTCCACGTCGGCGACAGCCGCCTGTACCGCCTGCGCGAAGGCGTGCTGGAGCAGCTGACGCGCGACCAGACCCTGTACCAGCAGGCGCTCGAAGCCGGCATGCTCGACCCGCTGCCGCCGCGGAACCTGCTGCTGCAGGCGGTGGGGCCTTCGAACTCGGTGACGCCGGAAGTGCGCTCGCACCTGGCCGTCGCCGGCGACGTGCTGATGCTGTGCAGCGACGGGCTGCACGGCAGCGTGCCGCACGGGGATATCGAGGACGCGCTGGCGCAGGCGAACGAAGGCAATCTGGATCAGGTGTGCGGGCGGCTGATCGGGATGGCCAAGGACTGCGGCGGACGGGACAACATCACGGTGGCTGTCGCGCTGTGCGACGGCTGAACAACGCGGAAGGGAGACTTTCATGGGCTGCGCGAACGACGATTTCTTTCTCGATGCAGACGCACTGGCGAAAACCAGGGAACGCGCCAGGTCGGGCATCCAGATGCCGGACCAGGTCAAGATCGAGCGCAACGCCATCCTTTACCGGATCGGCCACTCGAACAAGGATATCGAGACCAACCTGTCGTCGCCATGGTGGATGTCGGACGCCAGCTTCGACTACCTGCGCCGCCAGGCCGGCCGCGAGGCCGACCGGCAGCAGGTCGGCGGCGTCTTCCAGGAACTGTTCCGCAACAAGCTCGCCGTGCCGCACAGCTTCGGCCTGGCCGACATGCTGGTCAAGGTCGCGGTGCGCCAGCGCCTGCGCGCCTTCAGCGGGCGCGGCGGCTACATCGGCGACACGCAGGAAGGCGGCGAAGTCGTCGGCTGGATCGGCGGTTTCGAGCTCGCCCAATACTTCATACCCGGACTGCGGCTGGACAAAGGCGGCGCCTCGCCGATGGCGAAGTCGGCCCTGGAGGTGCTGGCCTACCAGCCGCTCCAGTCCTTCATCCAGTCCCGCCACGGCCACTAGCTTCGCGCTTCAGGCCGGCCGCGGCGTGGTCAGGTTCAGCACGGCGATGCCGTGCCTGGCGGCGCCGGTCGCTGGATGACGGGCCGCCGCGGCGAATGCAGCGCTGCCCTGGACCGCGCCCGGATCGCGCCTGAACGCCGCGACGGCCGCGTCCCAGATCTGCTCCGCCCTGGCGCGGTCGACGCCGACCTCCTCTTCGACCAGGGCCACCGCCTGCACGCGCGTGGGCGGATCGGCCAGTACCCTTTCCAGCGCGTTCAGGTCGTCCAGGTTCAGGTAGCGCTCGAACGCCCGCTGCAGCGCCGGCAACCTGCACACCGCCTTGCCGATGATGTAACCGACAGCCCCGCCGCCCAGCATGGCCGGCAGCGACATCGGCCCGGCGCCTGCAATCGCCCCGAAGGCCACGCCCACCGCAGCCATGCTGCCTTCGCAAACCGCTCTTCCGGTTATCGGCATATTCATTCTCCTGTTTTGTCAAGACGGCAGTTCCGCATCGCCCATTCCCCATCCAGCAGCGCCGCGAATTCCGCGGCGGCCGGCATCCCGCGGCACACCGCCAGGCAAGCCTGCACCTGCGCCGAGCCATCGGTCCACCAGGCACTGGCCCCGGGCATTGGCGCCTCGGCCAGCAGCGGCAAGCGGCCGTCTTCGAGGACGGCCACGGCCGGCAGCTCGCCGGTCTCGGCCTGGCCAGGCGCGTCGGGCGCCGTGCCGCGCGGGCCGTCGTCCATCCCGACCAGGCCGAGATCAAGCGCGGTCAGCGTGAATGCCTCGTCGAGCGAAGACAGGGCCAGCTCCTCGAGCCGTTCAAACCAGCCCTGGTGCACGGTCAGGCAATCGCGCAGCGAAGGCGTCCCGGCGATCCCCGCCATCAGCAGCAAGGGAAAACAGCGCCCGACCCTGTCATGGCTCGGCATCATCACTCCGGCCCAGGCCTGCTCGCCGCATACCCCCTCGGCCACCACGAAGCGCCAGATCGGGCTGCTGAGCCAGACCGGCAGCCATCCGTCGCCCAGATCCTCCCTGCTGCGCACCAGCCCGGCCTGCAGCCAGCGGTCGAAGCAGTCCTTCACCTCCGGCGGCAGGCGGCGCCCGACGAAATCGCCGTGGCTGGGCAGCTTGCCGAAAAAGGCTACCATCCCGAGGGGCAATGGAAGCCTTCCAGCGTCTCGCGCCGGAACGGGTTGATCACGCTGCTGGCGATCAGCAGGTAGCTCATCCTGTGGCCGTCGAGTTCGTAGATCAGGGCGAAGCGCTCGGCCTGGCCGGCCGGCTGCAGCACGCCCTTGTCGATCATGCGGAACCAGGCCCACGGCCCTTCGCTGCGCAAGTCGGCGCGCAGCGGCGGTGTCGCTTCCAGATGCACCTGGCCGGCGCCTTTGCCGGAGGGGAGCGTGATCTGTACAGGCTGCGCCGGGCTGCCGGCCGTGTAGACCACCTGCTGGCCGTCGATGTCCAGCACGACTTTCGTCAGCGCCGGGTCGGCGGCCTGCGGCGTGAGCGTGAAGCGCAGCGAAGGCTGGCGGCCGCCGGCAAAGAACATCTCGCGCACGCGGGCGCCGCGCTCGAACTGGTTCAGCACGTCCTGCGGGATGCCGATCGGCGCGGCGCCGGTATCGCGCCAGCGCCACTGGCTGCCGGACATGTCCACCTGGGCCGCCAGGTTCTTGGTGAAGAAGTCGTCCATCAGGCCGCCCGGGCCGAAGAACTTGCCGAAGTCGTCGGCGGTGACGTCGCGCGAGACCCCGCGTACCAGCGGATAGCGGCCGGCAATCGCATCGGCGCAGAAGCGCGCGCCTTCGGCCGTCCACAGCGCCTTGATGCGCGCCCGCTCGCTGCCCAGGGTCAGGCTGGAGCCGGCGCTGTCGACGGTCTGCAGCATGTCGCCCAGCGGCGCCGGCGTGCCTTCGGCGGCGCGCTTGATCTTCTGCAGCGCCTCGCCGCCCGGCGCCGGGGTGCCGGCGCGGCGGGCCTGGTCGGCGGCGTCGAAGAACTGCGAAGCGTCCTTCAGCATGGCCAGCTGGGCGTCCAGCTGGCCGGGCGCCTCCTTGCTGCCGACCAGCTTGTGCAGAGGCTGGAAATGCAGGTCGACCGGGTTGGTGGTTTCCGCCACGGGCGGCGGCGCATCGTCGGCGCCGAGCGCCGCTTCCAGCTTCTTGCGCGCGTCAAGCAGCTTGCTGCGCACCGCCTTGTCGAGCGCCACCGCGGCCTTGCCGGCGGCGCCTTCCAGCGTGGTCTCGCGCGAAGCCGCGACCAGGAAGGACCTCAAAGGCGAGTCGGCGGCGGCCAGCGCGTTGGTGATGCGGGCGCCCTGGTCAAGGCTGGAGAACGGCGCGATGCGCACGTCGGCCAGCAGCGCGTCCCAGGCGCGGATGTAGTCCGCATAGTACAGGCGCAGCACGGCGGCGTTCATCTGGTCGCCGGTCAGGCCGGCCACGGCGCCTTCGGCTTCGCGGCGGTCCAGCACCCAGCTGTCCTTGGCGATGTCGGCCAGCGCGGCCGGCGCCTGCTTGAGCAGCTCGCGGTAGCCGGCAACGCTGTACAGGCCCGGCACCCCGCGCGTCAGCGGTTCGCCGCTCTTGCGCGCCAGCAGCGCAGAGACGTCGCGCCCGGCCGCGCGGTTGACGCTGAATTCGGGCAGCCTGGCCTGCGCCACCTTGCGCTTGAGTCGGTTGTAGACGCGCTCAGGCAGCGGCATCATCGCCAGCGTCGAGCGCACGTTCGAGACCAGGGCGGCGTCCGGCGGCGGCGGATCGGCGGCCACGCCGCCCGAGTCGAGCAAGGCGCCGACGTGCGCGGCCAGTTCGTCGCGCTGCGCGGGCGTGGCCTGCGGCAGGCTGCTGCGCCAGTCGAGGTCGAGCCAGGCCTGCACCGATTCCGGCTCCAGGTGACTCGGCTGGCCCAGCATCAGGTAGACACGCAGGGTTTCGTACAACTGCTCCTGGTTGTTGGCGTCGCCGCGGCGCAGCACCTCTTCCAGGCGCGCCATCACCTGCGGGAGCAGGCTTGACCTCAACAGGCGCTGGTAGGCCAGCTGGGCGCCCGCGCCCAGCTTGTCGCTCTGGTTCAGGCCGAAGCGCTCCAGCCAGGGCGTGCCGGCCTCGCGCTCCTCGTAACCGCCGGGCAGCTTGCGCGCCGCGTTCAGCATGGGCAGCGCGTCCAGCACCGTGCCCTTGGCCGGCGCCTCCTTCACCAGCCGCGCCAGCTCGGCGCTGCGGGCATCGACCTCGTTCACGGTGCGCTGGTTGCGCACATAGCTGGTGGCCAGCGCGGCGCCGAACAGCAGCACCGCCAGCACCGCGGCGATGGCGCCGGCCCAGCGCAGCAGGCGCTGGCGCCGTTCGACGTTCGGGTCGATGCCGGCCAGCCCAGCCTCCTTGAAGATCAGGTCGCGCAGCAGGCCGGTGATGAAGTAGCTGCGCCCGCTGACCGCGTTCGGCGGCAGCAGCTTGCGGTCGAGGCCGAAGGTCGCGGCCAGGGCGCCCATCACGCGGTCGATCGGGTTGCCTTCCTGGGTGCCGCTGGTGAAGTAGACGCCGCGCAGCTGCGCGCCCTGCTCGTAGCGGGTCGGCTCGAACACGGCGTCGAGGAAGCCCTTCAGCACCTCGCCCAGGCCGGCGAACTGCTGCGGGAAGCGGTACAGCAGGGCGCGGCGCTGGAGATCGCGCTCCTCCTGCAGGCGTCCCAGCACGCGCGCCTGCAGGCGCTGCTCGAGTTCCAGGAAGCGCGCCGGGAACTCGGCCAGCGCGGTGGCGGCGTTGCGGCCCGGTCCCTGGGCGAAGGTCACGCCCCAGACCTGGGCGCGTTCCTCGCGGCCGAAGGTATCGAAGTACTCCATGAAGCCGGCCAGCAGGTCGCACTTGGTGACCGTCACGTAGATCGGGAAAGTGCTGCCCAGGCGCTCGTGCAGTTCCTTGATGCGCGCGCGGATCGCCGCCGCCTGCGCCTGGCGCGCCGCCGGCCCCTGCTGCAGGAGGTCGGCCACGCTCAGCGCGACGATGATGCCGTTGATCGGGCGGCGCGGCCGGTGTTTCTTGAGCAGGCCGAGGAACCCGTGCCAGCCGGCCTGGTCGACTTCAAGATCGCTGTCCTGGGTGGTGTAGCGCCCGGCCGTGTCGAGCAGCACGGCATCGTCGGTGAACCACCAGTCGCACTGGCGGGTGCCGCCGACGCCGCCGATCGCGCCCGGCCCCAGCGCCTCCGCCAGCGGGAAGCGCAGGCCGGAATGCAGCAGGGCGGTGGTCTTGCCGCTGCCGGGTGCGCCGACAAACATGTACCAGGGCAGCTGGTACAGGTACTGGCTGCCCCACCCTCGCCTGCCGGGCGACGCCTTGCGCAGCACCTCCAGCGCCTGCTTCATGCGCTGCTGCAGGGCCAGCTGTTCCTGCAAGGCCTCCGGCGCGCTGCCGGCCGCGCCCTGGGCCGCGGGCGCGTTCGCCGCCGCCACGCCGGCCATCAGGCGCCGGTTGGCCAGGTGCGCCTTCAGCGCCTTCCAGCCATACCAGGCCGCCCAGGCGCCGAACATCAGGAGGATGATGGTCCAGCGCACGCCGCTGCCGGCAAACGGCTCCTTGCCGTCGAAGGCCAGCAGCGGCGCTTCGAACCAGAACACCAGCGACAAAAAGGCGACGCCGATGAAAGCCAGCACCGGACGCTTGAACAGCCAGGAAAAGAGTTTCTTCATGTTGGCCCCCTCAGGACGCGCTGGCCGGCGCCAGCACCACCACGTCGACGCGGCGGTTGCGCGCCCGCGCGCCCGGACTGTCGTTCGGCACAAGCGGCTCGGTGTCGCCGCGCGCTTCCACGCTGTAGCGCGAGGGCGGACCGGCCCGCTGCGCCAGCGCCGCCATCACGCTCTGCGCGCGCGCCTTGGACAGGTCGTAGTTGGACGGATAGCGGGCCGACAGGCCGGGCCGGGTATTGTCGGTGTGGCCGATCACGATGACCTTGCCCGGCAGGGTCGCCAGGGCCTCGCCGATCCGTCCGAGCAGGCCGTTGAGGTCCGGGTTGACCTCGGCGCTGCCGGAGTCGAACATGCCTTCGCCGCGGATGGTGATGGTGGTGCGGCCGGCATTTTCCGTCACCGTCACCAGCCCCTTGGCCACCTCGGGCGCCAGGAAGCCCGCGGTCCGGGACGGCGCGGCCGGCGTTGCAGCAGGTGCGGGCACGCCGGGGCCTTCCTGGCGCAGGGCCGAGAGCTTGGCGAACACCGGATCGGAGGCGCGGTTGAGGAAGCTGGACGCCAGCAGCTGCGCCACCACCAGCAGCACGCAGGCGGTGGCGGCGAGCACCCACAGCGGCGTGCGGCGCAGCGGCGACACCGCCGGCGCGGCTTCTCCCCGCCAGTGCGGCGACAAATCCGTCTCGACCGGCCCGCGGTGCTGGCGGATCAGCTGCAGCAGGCGTTCGCGCAGGGTCGCCAGCTGGGACTGGCCCTGCTCGGCCATGCGGAAGCGCCCTTCCAGGCCGAGCGCCAGGCACAGGTACATCAGTTCGAGCAGATCCAGGTGGCGCGCCGGGTCCTCGCTCAGGCGCTGCAAGACCAGGAAGAATTTCTCGCCGCCGAAGGCCTCGTTGTGGAAGGCCACCAGCAGGCTGCGCGAACCCCACACCCCGCTGCCCCAGGCCGTGCCGGCAATGGCTTCGTCGAGCAGGGTGCAAAGTGCATAGCGCGCGGCCGCAATCTGCTCGGCCGGCACCCCGCCCTCGCGCGCCTCGGTTTCGAAAGTACGGATCGCCAGCGCCAGCCGTTCGCGCAGCTGGCCCAGGTCGGGCGGCTGCACCGTATGGCGCAGCGGCACGACCAGGTCGAGCAGCGGGTTGGCGGCGCGCACCAGCGGATTCAGGCCGCTGCCGGGCGGGACGCTGTGGACCGGGATCGCCGCTTCCGGCGGCGGCGCCGATGCGGGTATGGGCACCGCCGCGGCGGCGGCCGCAGCGGAACGGCGGCCGCCGGGGTTCAGCACCAGCATGGTCGCTTCCGGGTCCGGCGGCTTGGGGCTATCCGGCGTACTCATGGCTTCTTACCTCCTGATGGCCCAGAACTGCATCTGCAGGCCCGGGAAATCGCCGGCCACGTGCATCGCGAAGCCGGCCGACTGGTGCAACTGCTGGAAATACTCGCTGCCGCTGTCGAGTTCGAAGTAGGTATAGCCGGCATAGAAAGGCAGCTGGCGCGGCGCCACCGGCAAGGGCCGCAGGCCGATCCCGGGAAGCTGCAGGTTGACCAGGTTGCGGATCTGCTCCACCGAGCCGATCTTGACCTGGGCCGGGAAGCCGCCGCGCAGGACTTCCGGCGGCATGTGCGCGTTCACCGCCAGCACGAAGGTGGCCGAGCGCAGCAGCTCGCGGTCCGGCACCACCGCCACGCGGATGCCGAACTGGCGCTCGTCGAGCGGGATCGGCACGGCCTGGGTGTCCATCACCACCGACAGCGCGCGGCGCAGGTCGGCGATCACCGGGGCGAAGCTCTCGGCCAACTGGTCGTGGCGGTAGGCCGGGTAGGCCGCGCAGCGCTTGCCGGGATCGGTGAAGGTGGCCAGCTCGCCGGCCAGCGACACCAGGGCCTGGTACAGGGTCTCGGGATGCACGCCGCTGGCGCCGGCCAGGTGGATGGCCAGCGGCTCGACACGGTTGAGCAGCTGCAGCAGCAGGAAGTCCTGGATCTCGGCGACGCCGGTGGCGCCGGGTTGCGACAGGCGCGCGGCCAGCAGGTCGCCGCGCTGGTGCAGCAGGCCAACCAGCTCGTCGGCGAAGGCCGCCAGGCGCGGCGCGGCGCGGAAGTCCAGGCAGGGCGCGCTGTAATCGGGGTCCAGCACCAGGCGGTCGTCGGCGCGGCGCTCGACCACGCGGGCCACGCCCAGGGTCGCATAGGCGTTCGCCACTTCGGGCGCCAGCGCCAGGCGCAGGCGCAGCTTGCCCACCTGGAGCAGCGCGCTGTTGTCGAGGCCATTGCTGTCCCAGACCTCGTAGTCGGCGGTGCGATGGCGCGCGAAGCTGTCGGCGCTCTCGGCGTTCGCCACTTCGGCGATGCCATGGCGGCGCAACGGCAGCGCCAGCACCACCGAAACGTTGCGCGCGTCCGCCGGGATATCCAGCGGCAGCGGCAGCTCGTCGTCGGCCGGCAGCGTGAAGGGCGTGCCGTCGGGCAGCACGCCGCTGCAGGAACGCAGCGCGAGCTTGCCCAGCGCGAGCTGGTGCTCGTCGAACTTCAGTTCCGAAAAACCCCAGCTGTAGGGCCGCAGCGCGGCGACCCTGGACTCCAGCTGGCTTTGCCAATAGCGGTCATGCTGCTGCAGGTGCTGCGGCTGCAGCAGCATGCCTTCGGACCAGACCACCTTGTTCTTCCACGCCATAGACTGTTCTTCCCTTTATTGTCGTGCGCTGCGCAGGCGCGCCACCTGCTCTTCGTAAGCCTCGGAGAATTTTTCGCCGTACAGGCGCTGCAGGTCGTCGTCGGCCTCGCGCACGATTTCTCCGTACAGTTCCACCAGCCGGTCCCACATCTTGGCCTTGCGGCTGGAGGACAGCATCTTGTCCATCACCGTCGGTTCCGCCAGGCGCGCCTCGATCCGGGCCGGATCGAAGCGCTCCAGCACCGCTGACAGCGCGGCGCGCATGCCGGCGATGACCGCCAGCTCGTGCGCGCGCAGGTCGTCGAAGGCGCCGGCCATGGCTTCCACCGGCGGCATGTAACCGGGCAGGTTCGAGGTCAGCATCTGCGTCAGCGCGCCATGCGCATTCGGGAAGAATTTGAGCGGATTGTTGGCGCGCACCGACAGCATGGTCATCTCGATCCGGCTCTCCTTCTTGGTGGCGGCGCGCGCCATCAGCACGTCGATCGTACCGGCGGTGGCTTCGCGCAGCATGGCGCCGACCGTCTCCGCGATCTCCACCGGCGGGCGCTGCAGCTTCAGGTCGGGCAGGCCAAGGCCGCGCAGCAGCGCCGCCAGGACTTCGCTGTCGGAGGCGGCCGCGTAGACCGGCGCAGCGGCAGCGGGCGCAGCGGCAGCGGGCGCCGCCTGCAGGGCCGGCGCCGCCAGTGCCGCCGCCAGCGGCGCGGCCTGGGCCGTCACGGGCGGGGCCACCGGTATCGTGGCCGCCGGCGCAAAGGCGGCCGGCGCCGGGGCGATCGTCGCCGTCTCGGCGGCCGCCGACGGGAAGAAATCGGCCAGCGGATCGTAATCGTTGGGGATCGCGAAGATGCCCGGTTTCGGCGCCGGCGCCGGCTGCACGGCCAGTCCCGGCAGCGTGGCGCTGCGCGGCATGGCCGCCAGTTCCGGCGACACGTGGTCGCTCTCGGCGGCGCGCGGCGGCTGGCCGGAACCCGGCCCCGGCGCGAACAGGTTCAGGCCGAGCGGATCGGCCATGCCGCGCTGCTGGCCGGGCGCGACGTCGAGGATGCTGGCGCCGGCCAGCGGGTCGAGGAAGGCAGGCGCGGATACCTGAGCGGGCGCCTCCCCGTGGACCTGCGAGCGCGGCACGGTCGCAGGCCCGGACTGCAGGCTTTCCAGGGGCGGCAGCTGCGGCGGTGGAGCGGGCGGCGGCGGCTCGAACAGCGGCAGCGCCGGGTTGTTGGCGGGCGCCGGCGCCAGCAACGGCGCCGCCGGCGTCGCGTCGACCACCGCCTGCAGCAGGTAGTCGCCGATCAGCACGCGGTCGCCATGGGCCAGCGCCACCTGCTTGCCCTTGCCCAGCGGCCGGTCGTTGACCACGCTGGCATTGCTGCCCATGTCCTCGAGCACGAAGGCGCCGTCCTGCACCAGCACGCGGGCGTGCACGCGCGAGATGTACTTGCTCGGGTCGTCGAGGACCAGGGCATTTTCAAGGGAGCGGCCGATGCTGCCGCCCTCGGCGCCGAAGGCCACGGCCGGCGCCGGCGGCACCGGCTGGTTACGGTAGGTCAGGATTCGTAATGTCAGCTGCATCGCATCGCTTCAGGTTTTCAGTTGATCTGCACCAGGGAACCGCCTATGGTCATCACGCCGCCCGCCTTGATCTCCATCATCGCGCCCGCCTTCACCTTGGCGTTGGCGTCCGCGGCGATCTCGATCTCGGGCGACTTGACGGTGATCTTGGCCGCCTCGATCTTGATGCTGCTGCCGCCCACCTTCAGTTCGATCGAGGTGCCGGCCTCGATCACGATGGTGGTGGCGACCTTGACCGCCTGCTTGCCGTCGATCTTCACGGTCTGGTCATGGCCGATGGTGAGGGCCTGGTCGTTCTTGATATCGATGGTCTGGTCGCCCTTGTCGGCGGTCTCGAAGCCGACCTTCAGCACATCGTCGTTCTTCACCACTCGCAGGAAGTCGCGCTCGGCGTGCATGAAGACTTCCTCGCTGCCCTTCTTGTCCTCGAAGCGCAATTCGTTGAAACCCTCGCCCTGCTTCGAGGAGCGGCTCTTGACCGTCGATCTGGTCTGTTCGGCCGGCAGCTCGTAGGGCGGCATCGCATCCGAGTTGTACAGGCAGCCGGTGACCAGCGGCCGGTCGGGATCGCCTTCGAGAAAGCTGACCACCACTTCCATGCCGATCCGCGGCAGGCTCATGGCGCCCCAGCCCTTGCCGGCCCAGCCCTGGGCCACGCGCACCCAGCAGGAACTGTTCTCGTCGCTCTGCCCCACGCGGTCCCAGTGGAACTGGACCTTGATGCGGCCGTACTTGTCGGTCCAGATCTCCTCGCCGGCCTTGCCGACCACCATGGCGGTCTGCGGTCCGCGCACCACCGGTCTGGCGATGACGGGCAACGGCCGGTAGGGATGCTCCTTGCCGATCGCCGCGATCCGGCACTGGAAGTCGAAGCCGCCGCCGCCGCTCTCGTACTGGTTGCCGACCAGCTCGTAGCGGGCGTAGGTGACCAGGTAGTCGCGGTTCTGGTCGTCGCGCGGATGGTCGGCCAGCGTGAAGAGGCCGCCCGGATACAGGCCGCGCGCGTTGGTGAGCGCATCGATCCGCTCGCACTGCCCGTGCAGGCTTTCGATGCGCGCCCGCGCCAGCGCGTTGCCGGCGGCGGCCACGCTGTAGTCGCCGGGGTAGTCGAACATCTCGTAGGAGGCCTGGCTGAAGCCGGCCGCCACGTTGGCGGTGGACAGCAGGCCGCCGCTCAGGCAGTTCGCGGTCTTCTCGAAATCGAAATCGTTCAGCACGACCTTGCTGCTGGCGATCTCGCCGCCGGTGGTCCACTCGGATACGCTTTCGTCGGTCCAGTCGCCGCTGCACTGGGCGCGCGCGAATTTCAGGCCGTCGTAACCCGGGATCGCCTGGTGGGCGCCGTAGGAATCGGCCAGCACCATCGTGTGCTTGTCCACCTCGTGGGTGAAATAGAAATAGATGCCGGCTTCCTCGAGCAGGCGGCAGACGAAGTCGAAGTCGCTCTCGCGGTACTGCACGCAGTAGGGCATGGCCTCGTATTCACCGCTGAGCGCGGACACCGACAGCGCCACCACGCCGCCGTAGGCCTCGCACACTTCCTTGACGATCTCGGTGACGGACTTGTCCTGGAAGATGCGGCAGTTCGAGGCGCGCGTGAGCAGCCAGAGCCAGGGGTGGACGGTCGCCTCGTAGGTGGCGTAGGCGCCCCGCCAGCCGGTGCCGCGGAAGCGCGTGACGATGCCGTTGAAGTAGCGGACATCGCCATCGGGACTGGTGCTCAGTTCGACGGTCAGGGGCTTGCCGAGGACGTCGGCGATCTTGACGTTGCCGTCCTCCGACAGCAGGCTGACCGTGAACTCGGACAGGCGGCCGAGTTCTTCCACGCCGCTCATACCGGCGAACAGCAGGACGTCCTCCGCCAGTGCGGTCTTGACTCTTGCTTCGCGGTGCGCTTGGATGGCATCCATAGGAGTTCCGGTTCTCTTTCGATTTCAGGGAATCATGGTCTTGACCGTGCCGGACGAAGTGAATCCGATCACGCCGCCCCAGTTGCACATGCACTTGGACACGTTGTCCAGCGCCGGCATGTTCGCGATCAGCACGGTCGGGGCGCCGGTCACCCAGGGCGTGCTGGTGGCGGGGATGCAGGGCATCGGCGTCAGCACCCCCATCGCCGCCGCGGTGGCCGCCGCCACCGTCGGATTGGCCATCGAGGTGCAGACGCCGAAGGGCGTGATGTTCACGATCGGCACGTGGTCCATGATGTTGGCGGCCGGCGGGCCCTCGCACAGCACCTTGTTCTTGGGCAGGACGACCAGCGGCGCCGGGGCCGCCCCGAAGCTGCAGGTCATCATCGCGCCCATCGACACCTGGTTCGGCATGATCGTCCCCCCTTTTTCAGAAGCGGTAGTCGAAGGCGCCGTCTGCCACCCCCACCTCGACCCGCTCGGCCGTCCTGCCTTCCATCATCCGGGTCAGGAACTCGCGGCTCATGTCCGGCAGCATGGTGTTGGTGAGGATGGCATCGATCATGCGCCCGCCGGACTCGCTCTCGGTGCAACGCGACACCACCAGCCTGACCACCTCGTCCGAGTAGGTGAAGGGGATCTTGTAGCGCGCTTCCACGCGCTTCTTGATGCGGTTCAGCTGCAGGCGCACGATCCTGCCCAGCATGTCGTCGGACAGCGGGTAGTAGGGGATCGTCACCAGGCGCCCCAGCAGCGCCGGCGGGAACACCTTCAGCAGCGGCTCGCGCAGGGCCTTGGCCATGCCTTCCGGGTCCGGCATCAGGTCCGGGTCCTTGCACAGGCTGGCGATCAGTTCGGTGCCGGCGTTGGTGGTCAGGATGATCAGGGTGTTCTTGAAATCGATGAAGCGCCCTTCCCCGTCCTCCATGAAGCCCTTGTCGAAGACCTGGAAGAAGATCTCGTGCACGTCCGGGTGGGCCTTCTCGACCTCGTCCAGCAGCACGACGGAATACGGCTTGCGGCGCACCGCTTCGGTCAGCACCCCGCCTTCGCCGTAGCCGACATAGCCCGGCGGCGCGCCCTTCAGCGTCGACACCGTGTGCGCTTCCTGGTACTCGCTCATGTTGATGGTGATGAGATTCTGCTCGCCGCCGTACAGGGCCTCGGCCAGCGCCAGCGCGGTCTCGGTCTTGCCGACGCCCGAGGTACCGGCCAGCATGAACACGCCAATCGGCTTGCTCGGGTTGTCCAGGCCCGCGCGCGAAGTCTGGATGCGTTTGGCGATCATTTCCATCGCGTGGTCCTGGCCGATCACCCGCTCGGACAGAGTCGCCGCGATGTTGAGGATGGTCTCCATCTCGTTCTTCGCCATCCGCCCGACCGGAATGCCGGTCCAGTCGCCGACCACGCTGGCCACCGCCTGGTAATCCACGGTCGGCAGGATCAGCGGATCCTCGCCCTGCAGCTCGCTGAGTTCCGCCTGCACGTCCTTGAGCCGGGCCATCAGATCGGCGCGCTCTTCCGGCGTCATGTTCGTGGCGGCCGGCGCGGCCGCCGCTTCCAGCTTGCTGCCGGTGCCCTCGACCGGATTGGCGCCGTCGCGCAGCTGGGCGCGCAGGGCCAGCAGCTGGTCGACCAGGGCGCGCTCGGCGTCCCAGCGCTGCTCCAGCCCGGCCAGGCGGGTGCGCTCGGCGCCCAGCAGGTCGTTGGCCTCGCTGGCGCGCTTGCCGGTATCGATGCCGATCGCGCCTTCGCGGCCGATAATGGCCAGTTCCGTCTCCAGCGCCTCGATGCGCTTGCGGCTGTCGTCGACCTCGGCCGGGGTGGCGTGCAGGCTCACCGCCACGCGTGCGCAGGCGGTGTCGATCAGGCTGACCGCCTTGTCGGGCAGCTGGCGGGCCGGGATGTAGCGGTGGCTGAGCCGCACGGCGGCTTCCAGCGCCTCGTCGAGTATCTGCACCTTGTGGTGCTTTTCCATGGTCGAGGCGACGCCGCGCATCATCAGGATCGCCCTTTCCTCGCTCGGCTCGTCCACCTGTATGCTCTGGAAGCGGCGGGTCAGCGCGGGATCCTTTTCGATGTGCTTCTTGTACTCGGCAAAGGTGGTGGCGCCAATGGTGCGCAAGGTGCCGCGCGCCAGCGCCGGCTTCAGCAGGTTGGCGGCGTCGCCGGTGCCGGCCGCGCCGCCGGCGCCGACCAGGGTGTGGGTCTCGTCGATGAACAGGATGATCGGCTTGCTGGAAGCCTGGACCTCGTCGATGACGGAACGCAGGCGCTGCTCGAACTCGCCCTTCATGCTGGCGCCGGCCTGCAACAGGCCGACGTCGAGCGTGCGCAGTTCCACGTCCTTGAGGCTGGGCGGCACGTCGCCGCGCGCGATACGCTGGGCAAAGCCTTCCACCACCGCGGTCTTGCCGACGCCGGCCTCGCCGATCATGATCGGGTTGTTCTGGCGCCGCCGCATCAGGATGTCGACCATCTGGCGGATCTCATCATCGCGGCCGACGATCGGGTCCATCTTGCCGCTGCGCGCCTGTTCGGTCAGGTCGACGGTGAACTTCTTGAGAGCCTCCTGCTTGCCCATCGCGGCCGGGGCGATGGCGCCGCTGGCCTCCCCGGGCGCCGCGCCGCCGCCCGTAAAGCCGTCGGTCGCGCTCAATCCCGCTTCCGGCGACGTCGCCAGCAGGCGCGCGAAATTGTCGCTCAGGTGTTCCAGCTTGATGCGCTCGAACTGCTTCGACATGCCGTACAGCGCATTGCGCAGGCCGGTGGTCTTGAGCATGCCGATCACCAGGTGGCCGGAGCGGATCTGCGATTCGCCGAACATCAGGGTGCCATACACCCAGGCCCGTTCGACCGTCTCTTCCAGCTGCGAGGAGAGGTCGGTGACGGAGGTGGCGCAGCGCGGCAGGCGGTCGAGCGCCGCCGTCAGGTCGCGCGCCAGGGCCGCCGCGTCCAGCTCGTACTGCCTGACGATGCGGACCAGGTCGGAGTCCTGCAGCTGCAGGAGCTGATGCAGCCAGTGCACGATCTCGACATAGGGATTCCCGCGCAGCTTGCAGAACACGGTGCTGCTCTCGACCGCGCGGTAGCACAGGCTGTTCAACTTTCCAAACAATGCAACACGACTGATGTCGGCCATGATCGTCCTTTAAGGTTGGAGTTCGATGCTGCTGCGGCTGATGCGCATCTGGTCCGGGTCGCGGCTAGCCTCCGCGCTGGCCAGCCATGTGCTCCAGCCGATCCGGGTGGGGCCGCCGAGACGCAGTCCCGGCCGCTCGGCTTTCTTCAGAATCATGCGTACTTCCCAGTCGAGCGCCAGGCCGCAGTACATTCTGACCCAGGCCAGCAGGCGCTTGAGGCTGACGCCGCCGGGCATGAAGCGGCGGTAATCGTCGTAACCGACCGGTCCGATCACGATGCGGAAGCGGTTCTGGCTGTCCCATACCTTGCGGCCCAGGACCAGCGAGCTGCCCAGGCGGCTGCCCTGGCCGGCCAGGCCGACCCGGCTCTGGACCTCGTCCGGCAGCGCCATCCAGTGGCCGACGAACTGCTCGATCTGCAGCGGCAGCTGGAAATACTCGCGCAGGATGGTCGCCAGGCCGGAGGCGGGTCGCGCGCGGTTGGCCAGCAGGCCGGCGAAGTGCAGCTTGGCGAAGTCGCCGATCTCGTCGCGCTCGCGCAGCGCCGGGGCGCCGATGCCGAACATGCTGCCGACAAAGCTCGAGAAGCGGTCGCCGTCGGCGCGGTCCAGGCTGACGACCGGCTCGGCGTTCGCGCGCGCCCGGTAGAACAGCGACAGCATGCGGTGGTGGAAGACGTCGAGGAAGGCCATCAGGGTCGGGTCGCCGCCGTGGCGCAGGCGGTCGCGCACGTATTCGGTCAGGTGGGTCGGCAGCGGGCCGTTGGCGCCCAGCAGGCCGAAGAAGTTCACCGCCAGGCGCGCGCGCGCCTCCGGGCCGCTGTACCGCCAGCTTTCCAGCGCCGCCTCATGGAAGGACAGCGAGGGCTCCTGGCCGAGGCGGATCGCGTCGTCGCGCGGGCGCAGCGAGGTGCCGATGCGCGGCAGGTCTGGGTGCGCGTTCTCGACCAGGCGCAGCACCTGGAAGAAATCCATGCGTGCCGCGTTCCGTTCCAGCTCGGCGGCCAGCGCTACAGGATCGCGCATGTGCCTCCCTTTGCCGGCCAGCGCATGATGGCGCCGCGGGTCGGCGTGCGCACCACGGTTTCGGTGAACGAATTGATCGACACGTATTCGGCGAAGAACTCGGCCAATACTGCCCCCAGCAGGAACGCGCCGCTGCCTTCGAAGGCGGCGTCGTCGAGCGTGAGGCTGATCTCGATGCCGCGGCCGAAGGTGATCGGGCCTGGCGAAGGCATGCGCCGGGTGACCGGCTTTGATGCGATCGAGCGCACCCCTTCCACCTGGCGCTGTCCGTAGGCGTCGGCCGGATGGCAGTACAGGGCCAGCATCTCGCGCAGCGCGACCGCGCCCTGCACTGGATCGGTGTCGAGCAGCGACAGGTAGTTCAGCGACAGGTGGTTCAGCAGGCGCCAGGCGGCGCTGCCTTCGGCGAACGAGGGCTGCGGCTGGCTCGGGCCGGCGACGCAGCGCACGGCGAGCACCGGCGCGCCGGCGTCGAGGATGAAATCGGTCTTGCCATTCCCGAGCGGCATGGAAAGCGGCAAGTCGCGGTTGGTGCACCAGACCGTCAGCCCGAGCTGGCGCAGGTCGGCGCTGTACGGCGCGCGGCCGGCGTCGACGATGGCGATGAAGGTCTCGCTGCCGATATAGCTGGAGCGCGGCCCGTCGCGCCGCTGGCGCTGCGACAGCACGCGCTGCTCGCGCCGGACCTGGAAATAAGCCTGGTCCTGACCGGGCGCGCCGAGGTCGCGCGCCGTGTAGAAGGGCCGGAACGGCTGCTCCGAACCCGGGCCGCTGCCGTAACCCGTCACCGACTCGACCTGGAACACTTCGTAGTCCATCGGCCGGGTGCGGTCGACCAGCACGTGGTACTCGAGCTGTTCGCCGCTCAGGCTGATGCGGTCGGCGCGGCGCTCGAACAGGTTGATGACAGGCGTGCAGTGCAGCGCGAAGTGGCGGCTGTCGAGCGACTTTTCGAGCTGCGGGTCGGCGCGGTTCAGCAGCACCGTCAGCTCGACCTCCTTGTCGGCGCAGTGGCGCAGGGCCGCCTGCAGCCCGGTCAGGTCGACGAACTGGTAGCGCTGCGGGAAGGCGAAGTATTCCTGCAGCAGGCGGTAGCCGGCGAAGGTCCGGCCGCGGCCCGGCAGCAGCGCGTCCTCCTCGGCAAAGCCGCGCGGCTGCAAGCAGGTCTTCGGCAGCAGCCGGTGCCAGGCGGCCGGGCGCGCCACGGGCGTCACCAGCACGCCCTCGACGCTGCCGAGCAACAGTTCGTAGATCCGGACCGGCATCGCGTCGGCGCCGCGCAAATGAAGGCACAGGCGGTCGAGCGGCAAGTCACGAAAAGATGCGGCGCTGGTGCGCAGGCGCAGCTTGATGCCGGCCTTGACCGCCGGCGGACAGCTGATGCCGCCTTCGGCGCCGGCGATGGTGACGAACCTCGCCTCGGCCAGCTCGATGGGCCACAGGGTCAGGTCCTGGGCGCTGCGGTATTCGCAGGCGGTATTGTCGTCCTTGCCCAGCAGGCTGCGCATGGCGCTGCCGCGCTTTACCAGGAAGCCCTTCTGCAGGGCCGGATTCGACAGGTCGGGCTGCAGCTGCACCACCGCCATCGAGGGCGTCGGCGCCAGGAACTGCGGATAGACCAGCTCGGACAGATGCTGGGTGAAGCGCGGGAATTCGGCGTCGATCTTCATCTGCACGCGCGCCGCCAGGAAGCTGAAGCCTTCCAGCAGCCGCTCGACGTAGGGGTCGGCGCATTCGAAACTGTCGAGGCCCAGGCGCCCGGCGATTTTCGGATAGTCCTGGGCGAACTCGCCGCCCATCTCGCGCAGGTGCTGCAGCTCCTGGCTGTAGTAACGCAGGAAGCGCGGGTTCATGCCTCGCCCCTGGCGCCGGCGTCCGCTAGCGTGACGGCGCCGCGCTCCAGATCGAGCTCGGTCCGCAGGTACAGCCGCTCCGGATAGGGCTGGGCCCACATGTCGGCTTCGATCTCGAAGGTGATCTTGTTGTGGTCGGCGCCGCCGTCGGGCAGCGCCCGCACCTTGACGGTGGCGCGGATCAGGCGCGGCTCGAAGTCCCAGATCGCCTGGCGGATGGCGCGTTCGAGCTTGCCCGGGTTGATGTTGGAGATCGAGTTGCCGGACAGGTCGGGCACCCCGTAGTTCAGCACCGAATTGGCCACCTGCGGCAGGCGCGGCGCGTCGAGCGCGGACAGCAGCGAGGTGGTGTTGAACAGCCAGGCCAGGTCACGCAGCACGCCTTCGCGCAGCGCGCGCAGCGACAGCACGCGGCGCTCGCGCGGCTCGGCCTTGTTATCCGGCTCTTCGTCGGTCAGGCGGTCGAGCAGCGAGGGCTGCAGCCGCTCGCGTGGCGCCAGGTCAGCCATTGCCTACCTCATTGCCACCGTCTCCATCGAACACGATTTCGCGCACATTCATCAGCGGATGGTCGCCGGCGTCGCTGACCAGCATGCGCTGGCCGCAGACCTCCTCGCCCAGCCATTCGGTGCGGCGCGCCAGCAGCAGGCCTTCATCGCCCGTGGCCACGGTGCCGCTGTACCGCGTCGGGATCAGGCCGACGCCGGAGGCGCCGTTGGTCCAGGTGAAGCTGGCGGGGGTCCATACCGTATCGCGCAGGTCGGTGGGCGGGTCCAGCTCGATGCGCCGGATGCGGCACAGCGGAATCCAGAAGTAGCGGCCATTGACGATGGCTTCCAGCACGGGGCCGAGGCGCTGGTCGGCGTCGGCCAGCCAGGCGAAAGGCATGCCGTCGATGGTGCCGCTGGATGCCGGCGCGCTTTCAAAGGCCTGCTCGCGTGCGGCGGCGGCGCGGGCCCGGTCGGTGGCGTCGTGCTGCAGGGCGTCGGCCAGCTGGGCCAGCCAGGGCTGGGGCTCGCCGAAGACCAGCGGTGCGCGCAAGCCGGCAAAGATGTCGGCGCGCAGGGCTTCGCACTGGATCGCCGGGCCGTAGGTATTCACCATCGGCAGGGTGGCGGCGTCGAGTTCGCCGGCCACGTTCAACTGGGTCAGCGCCCTGCTCCACTGGCCCATCACGGCCAGCAGCTGGAACAGGAAGATGCGCAACTTGACATCGGCCGCGTCCTTGCGCACCGCATCCTGCAGTGCTGCCAGCGCGGCGCCGGGTTTCCCTTCACGAACAAGCTGTTGCGCGAGCATTCATCGTCTCCTCGGCCGGGTTGGGATGCGCGCCTTTGCCGCGAGATGCGCGGCAAAGGCGTTCGCACAGATGACTTGAACTCGGGCTCAGGCCACGTTGCCGTCGTTCTCGGCGATGTTCCAGGTGAAGGTCTTGTCACCCGAGACCGTGCCCTTGGCGTCCTGCGGCGTGTAGGCGAAGCTGACCTTGCCGAAGTTGAGCGTGACGTTTTCGGTCAGCCGGTCTTCACCGCCGCTGCCGCCGGTCGAGATCGAGGTCACCAGCACTTCCTCCATGGTGATGCCGATGTACTTGTGCTGGCCTTCACCGGCCTTGCGGACGATGAGCACGCACTTTTCGAGGTGCTTGCCCTTCGCCAGTGCGTTCATCAGCGCGTTCGAGGAGCTGTCGATGTACTTGGTGAAGGACAGGTCCTGGAAGTTGGCCTTGCCCGAACCGCCCCCGCCGCCGGTGTGGGTGGTGCCCGATTGGCTCATCCCCCAGCTCCAGGCGAGGATGTCGATCTTGTCCTTGTTTTCCTTGTCGCGCGACTCGCCCTTGATCGCACCCATGTCGATGAACATATCTAATGCCATGTCACTCTCCGGTTATTGCCGGGCGCCTCGGCCCGGCCTGGTTGCACACCCCCGCGCGGGCGGCCCACCCGCCCGCGCGGCACTAATGCGGACGTTCAGGCTTTCGCCGACGGCAGCTTGGACACCAGCCGCAGCGACACCGTCAATCCTTCGAGCTGGTAATGCGGCCGCAGGAAGAACTTCGAGGTGTAGTAGCCGGGGTTGCCCTCGATCTCCTCGAGCACGACCTCGGCCGCGGCCAGCGGTTTCCTGGCCTTGGTCGACTCGCTCGAGCTGGCCGGGTCGCCGTCGACGTACTGCATGATCCACTTGGTCAGCCAGCGCTGCATCTCGTCCTTTTCCTTGAAGGAGCCGAGCTTGTCGCGCACGATGCACTTCAGATAGTGCGCGAAGCGGGTGGTCGCGAACAGGTAAGGCAGGCGCGCCGCCAGGTTGGCGTTGGCGGTGGCGTCCGGGTCGTCGTACTCGGCCGGCTTGTGCAGGGACTGGGCGCCGATGAAGGCGGCGAAGTCGGTGTTCTTCTTGTGCACCAGCGGCATGAAGCCGTTCGCGGCCAGTTCGGCCTCGCGCCGGTCCGAGATGGCGATCTCGGTCGGGCACTGCATGTCGACGCCGCCGTCGTCGGTCGGGAAGGAGTGCACCGGCAGGCCCTCGACGGCGCCGCCCGATTCGATGCCGCGGATCCGCGAGCACCAGCCGTATTCCTTGAAGGAGCGGTTGATGTTGACGGCCATGGCATAGGCCGCATTGGCCCAGCTGTAGTTCTTGCTGCCCGGCGCCGAGGTGTCTTCCTCGAAGTCGAAGGCTTCCACCGGGTCGGTGCGGCTGCCGTAGGGCTGGCGCGCCAGGAAGCGCGGCATGGCCAGCGCCACGTAGCGCGAATCCTCGGACTCGCGGAAGGAGCGCCAGGCGGCGTGTTCCGGGGTCTGGAAGATCTTGGTCAGGTCGCGCGGATTGGCCAGCTCCTGCCACGACTCCATCAGCATCACCGAGGGTGCGGCGCCGGCGATGAAGGGCGCATGGGCGGCGGCCGCCACCTTCGACATCGAGGTCAGCAGCTCGACATCGGGCGCGCTGTTGTCGAAGTAGTAGTCGGCCACGATGGCGCCATAGGGCTCGCCGCCGAACTGCCCGTATTCTTCCTCGTACATCTTCTTGAACAGCGGGCTCTGGTCCCAGGCCGTGCCCTTGAACTTCTTGAGCGTCTTGCCGAGGTCGTTCTTCGAGATGTTCAGCACCCGGATCTTCAGCATCTCGTCGGTTTCGGTGTTGTTGACCAGGTAGTGCAGCCCGCGCCAGGCCCCTTCGAGCTTCTGGAACTCGGGGGTGTGCATGATCAGGTTGATCTGGTCGGTCAGCTTCTTGTCGAGGGCGGCGATCAGGCTTTCGATCGTCCCCAGCACGTCGCCGGAGATGACCTTGCTGTCCTTGAGCGCGACCTCCGCCAGCGTCCGCACCGCGGTCTCGACCGACTCCTTGGCCTTGTCCGACTGCGGTTTGAATTCCTTTTGCAGCAGGCTGCCGAAGTCGCTGACTTCGAGTGTGCCGCCTTCCTGTTCCATCCGTTCCTGTAGTTCAGCCATCGTCGTCTCCGCGCTTGTCAGGTAGATTCTTGGGGCTTCGGTGCCGAGGCCAGGGCCTGCATCAGCGCAGGCTCGGCGAGCAGCCTGGCGATCAGTTCCTCGGCGCCGGTCTTGCCGTCCATATAGGTCATCAGGTTGGACAGCTGGGTACGCGCTTCGAGCAGCGTGTTCAGCGAGCCCACCTTGCGGGCGATCGCCGCCGGCGTGAAGTCATCCATGCTTTCGAAGGTCATCTCCACCGCAAGGTTCCCTTCGCCGGTGAGGGTATTCGGCACCTGCACCGCCATGCGCGGCTTCATCGCCTTCAGGCGCTCGTCGAAATTGTCGACGTCGATCTCGAGGAACTTGCGCTCGGCGACCGGCGCCAGCGGGTCGGCCGGCTGGCCCGACAGGTCCGCCATCACCCCCATCACGAAGGGCAACTGCACCTTCTTTTCCGCGCCGTAGACCTCGACGTCGTACTCGATCTGCACGCGCGGCGCGCGATTGCGTGCGATGAACTTCTGGCTACTCTCTTTGCCCACGATTGACACCCCCTTGATTGAACGTCACTCAATAATCGTTGTCCTGCTTCGAACCGTCCGGTCCGCGTATCACCGCCAACTGCGCGACGCCTTCCGGCGCCAGGTCTTGCAAGAGCTCGAAGAAATCCATGGGTACCAGGCGCTTGGCGCGCTCGAGCAGGATCGGGATCGGGCTCGAGGGCTCGTGCTGGCGGTAGTACTGGACCAGGCGGTCCAGCGTGCGGACGACGTCGTCGCGGCTGGCGATCTCGCCGCTGGCGGCAGGGCTGCCGCGCGTGGCCGTGGCTGCGGCCGTCGCCGATCCGGCGCCGTCGGCCTGGGCCGCTTCCTCGGGCGCGCCGGCGGCGGTGCCCTGCTGGCGCTGCAGGAATTCATGGGCCTTGCGCAGCGGCCGCGTGAGCCCGTCGAGGTTCAGCGCCTGCGAACTGCCCACCTGGCGCACCAGGATCACTTCGATGTTGACGGCGGCGGCCAGCGCGCGGCCGAGCGCATCGACGGCTTCGGCCAGCTTGTCCGGCGCGAGGTCGGCGATCGCGCTTTCGATCGAGGACAACGCGAGGGCTTCCTGGCCGGCCGGCGGCTGCAGCTCGCCATTGGCGATCTCGAGCATCTTGATGCTGAGCGGGCCGAGGCCGGGCAGCACCAGCAGCGGCGCATCCTTCAGCTGGCGCACCAGGGTGCCGGTGTCGGCCAGGATCGCCAGGGAATTGATGCGTTCGGTGGGGTCGTTGTCGTCGTCGGCGTCGAGTTCGGGATGGACGCTGTCCCAGCGCGTGTCGAGCAGGCGCTCGATCAACTCCACGCCGTCGGCCAGGCCGGCGATGCCGTGCAAGGCCAGGTTGGCGCGCAGCAGGTGGATGGCCAGGCGCAGGTCGCGGCTGCGCTGCAGCAGCTCGCCGGCCATGCGGCGGACGACTTTCCAGTCGGGGGGCACGGCCGGCGTGATGGTGGCGCCGTACTGCACTTCGGGCTTGCCTTCCGCTTCACGGTCCAGCGCAAGGTAGGCCGGGTCTCCTTCCAGGTTCGGCCCGCATGGCTTCCCCGCTTCGACTTCCACCAGCAAGGCATCGATATCGACAGTGCTCATCCGTACTCCAAAACATGCTGCGTTAGCAAAACATGATGAAACGGCCTGGCTTTCCTTGCGCTCGCTGAAACCCGTCGCGTGCGCCGTCGCGCTATCCCGGCCTATTCTAAAAGCATGGCCGAAAGATATTGGACGGGGTAAATACTAAAACCAATTACAGAAATTGGATACAAAAAAAATATCTTTTTTTCGCGAGCATTTGTTATCGAAACACAGCAATATGCATAATGGGAATGCGAACGCAATATGCATGCGTGGCGCATTAATGAATGCGCGCGCATGCATTTTGTATTAAAGAAATGGATGAGAGTTATTAGCCGGAGAGAATGGCGATGCCGTGGCACCTATCCCTGCATTGGACCATCTTTTATTATGCTCGCAAGCCAGGACGCTGGAATAAAAATAATCGGGTTTCGCAAATAAACAACAAATTATCTATTTTGGGTAAATAACCACAAGTTAACAGCTGACAGCGGGCATAAGATTACTGGCAGGCTGTTGCCAAGTAGATCATAATGAATCAACCAGCCAGTCCGTTTTCCCCATGAGCCAAACTCCCGAAGACGACCGTACCGTACTCGCCACCAGCAGCCCGCAGACGCCGGCCGAGGGCAGCGAACATCACCGTCCGCATGCGCTGCCGCCCGGCACCCGGCTGGGCGAATTCGAGATTACCGGCGTGCTGGGCGAAGGCGGTTTCGGCATCGTCTACCTGGCGCACGACAGTTCGCTCGAACGCCAGGTCGCGCTGAAGGAGTACATGCCTTCGTTCGCGTGGCGCTCGACCCAGGCCCACGTCAGCGTCAAGTCGTCCCAGAATGCGGACAGCTTCGAGGCCGGCCTGCGCAGCTTCATCAACGAAGCGCGGATGCTGGCCCAGTTCGACCACCCCGCCCTGGTCAAGGTCTACCGTTTCTGGGAAGCGAACGGCACCGCCTACATGGTGATGCCGTATTACCACGGCCTCACGCTGAAACAGACCCTGCAGGAGCGCAGCGCGGCGCCCGACGAAGCCTGGCTGAAGGCCCTGCTGGGGCCGCTGCTGGACGCGATCGAGGTGATGCACCAGCACCAGTGCTTCCACCGCGATATCGCGCCCGACAACATCCTGATGCTCGACGAGGGCCGCCCCCTGCTGCTCGATTTTGGCGCGGCAAGGCGGACGGTCAGCGGCATGAACCAGGCTTTCACCGTCATCCTGAAGCAGAACTACGCGCCGATCGAACAATATGCCGAGATGCCGGGCATGAGCCAGGGCGCATGGACCGACCTATATGCGCTGGCCTCGGTGGTGCACTTCGCGATAGACGGCCATGCCCCGCCGCCGGCCCTGAGCCGCATGATGGCCGATCCCTATGTGCCGCTGGCCAGCCGCTATGCGGGCCGCTACAGCGAAGGCTTTCTGCAGGCGATCGACCGGACGCTGGCCTTCAGGCCGGACGACAGGCCGCAGAGCGTTGCCGCGATGCGCGCCATGCTGGGGCTGGACGCGGCGCCGCGCGAGCCTGTGCGGCCGGCGCCCCTGCCTGTGCCCGAGCCGGCCCTTGTGGCGCCGCCGCCGGCCAGCAGCGCCGATGCGCCGCGGCGCACGGGCCGGCTGCTGATCGCTGGCATCGGGGTGGCGCTGCTGGGCGCCGCCGGGCTGTTCGGCTGGTCCAGGCTCAACAGTCCGCAAGCGCCCGCCGCGCCCGCGGCCGCCAGTGCGCCGCCTGTGGATGTCGCCAGGCCAACAACGGCGCCGCCGCCGGCCGCGCCCTTCAGCCCCCTTGCCGCCCTCGATGCAGTCCTGGCGGGGGCCAGCCCGGAACGCAAAGTGAGCGTGCAGGTAGAGAACCAGCACTTACGGATCAACAAGGATAAGGTCGGCTTCACCGTCCGTTCGGCGCACGCCGGCTACCTTTATGTGTATGTGGTGAGCACCGAGAACAACTTCCAGTTGCTGTTCCCGAATGCGCTCGACGGCGCCAATCGCATCGCCGCCGGTGAAGCGCTCAAGCTCCCCAGGCGCCCATGGCTGCTGACGGCCCTGGGCCCGGCGGGCACCGACCATTTCGTGGCGATGGTGTCGGATGCGCCCAGGGATTTCAGCACGGCTGGATTGACAGAGGGCAAGCCCTTCTCCGGCTTCCCCCTTGCTCGCGCCACCCAACTGCAAGCAGCGCATACAGGCGCACGTCCCCTGTTCGCCGGTATGCCGGCCTGCGCCGCCGCGCCCTGTCCTGGCGACTACGGCGCGGCAGCGTTTTCCATCGAAGAGCTGGCGCAATAGACCAGGCCGGCCTTAGCGCGACAGATTGACGATGGTGACGCGGCGGTTTTCGGGGGCTTCGGGATTATTCCTGTTCAGCGGTTCGCGATCGCCTTTGCCGATCGCCTCCAGCCTGGCCTTGTCGATGTTTTGCGCCTGGACCAGGTAATCCCGCACCGATTGCGCCCGCAGCTGCGACAGCTTCAGATTGGCGGCGGCGCTGCCGCGCGGATCCGCATGGCCCTCGATCGAAAAACGGTAGCTCTGGAGCTTTTCCGACGCCAGGGCCTGCCCGACCACATCCAGCGAATGCCTGGCGGCCGGCGTCAGGTCTGCCGAATTGGTCAGGAAAGTGACCTGCAAATTCACGTTCCCGTGGCTGGCCGACCCGCCGCTGGCTTCCACGTCTTCCCGCGCGATGCCCAGGCTGCGGGTACGGACCGGACGATTCTGCGGTGGCGGCGCCAGCGCGTCGATCAGCTTGTTGGCGTCGACCTGGCCTTCCTTGATCAGCTGCCCTTCCTGACCCACCGCGGGCAAAGCAGCGAGCATGAAGCAAACCGCAATCAGCGAACGTGCATGCATTTCCGACTCCTCGGTAATTAAGGGATGTAAGGCGATGGACATATCGGTCGGGGCATCCTAACCGAGCTCTTGCCAATATTCAACGTCTTAATAAAAGCCGATATAGCGTGGATACGCGAGGAGCAAGCCTGCCGCGTATTTTTGCCATTCGGGAAAAATATATCGCGCAACTACCTTATCCGCATATACCGGAAGTTATTAAAAAATTATCGGCAGTATAGTAGCGAGCTCGTAAATACTCAAGTTCCTTTTTTAAATAGTGGCGGCATTTCTACACTTGAAAAAAACTATAACCGGCCTCGTCCTTCAGTCCGATAATCAAGCTCGCCAAATCCTCGTTTGCCGAATAATTGCACTAAATAAATTCAATTCGATGCGCGGCTGATCTCGCGCCTCGGCGAGTGGAGACAACATGAAGCTCACGCCTTTCGGTCTCTTGATGCTTCTTCCCGGTATGGCATTGGCTCAGCAGCAGAGAATACCGGTGAGCAGCGTGCACATCGAGGGCAATACGCTGCTGCCGGAGCCGGCGCTGGCCAGAATGACGGCGGACCTGCCCGGCACCGAACGCAGTCTCGCGGAACTCAATGCGCTCGCCGTCCGCGTGCAGGACGCCTACCGCGACGCCGGCTACGGTGGCGTGGTCGCCTACATCCCGCCGCAGGAAAACCCGGACGGCAAGATCGTGTTGCGGGTGGTGGAAGGACGGCTAGCCCAGGTCCGCGTGAGCGGCAACAGCTGGTTCGATACCGCGAACATCCGCGCGGGGCTGCCGAACCTGCGCGAAGGCGGCACGCCGCGCGTGCGCGCCATCGACCGCGACATCCAGTCGACCAACGACAATCCCGCCAAGCACGTCCGGGTAACGCTGATGGCCGGCGCCAGGCCCGGCGACATCGACGCCGACGTCGCCGTCAGCGACAGCAACCCGCTCCAGTACCTGGCCGGCTACAACAACACCGGCACCAGCGCCACCGGCAGCCAGCGCCTGAGCGTCGGCATCCAGCACGCCAACCTGTTCGGCCTGGACCATGTCGGCACCTTCCAGTACCAGACCTCGCCCCAGCATCCGGACCGGGTGCGGATCTACAGCCTGGGCTATCGTGTGCCGCTGTACGCGCAAGCCCTGTCGATCGACGCCTTCTACGCCCATTCCACCGTCAGCAACGGCACCACGGCCACCACCGCGGGGCCCTTGTCCTTTACCGGCAAGGGTACGGTGCTGGGCCTGCGCCTGAACCGGAATCTCGACCGCATCGGCGAGTACGACCACCACCTGACTTTCGGCTTCGACCGCCGCGTGTACGACGACGACTGCTCGGTCGGCGTGTTCGGCTCGCTGGCCTGCGGTCCGGCGGCGGTGGACGTCTCCACCCTGCCGCTCAGCCTCGCGTATTCGGGCCAGAAGCAGAGCCCCACGCTGGCCTACGGGATCAGCGCCGCGCTGTCCGCAAATGCCGGCGGCAGTTCGGCCGCCACCTTCGAGGCCGCGCGCCCCGGCGCCAGGCGGCATTACCTGATCGCGCGCGTGGTCGGCTTTGCCGAAAAGGCGCTGCCGGCGGGCTTCGCCATCAATGGCCGCGTCGAAGTCCAGTACAGTCCCCACGCCCTGATCAGCGGCGAAAAATTCGGGCTGGGCGGCGTCGGCAGCGTGCGCGCTTACGCCGAGCGCGAACTGGCGGGCGACAAGGGCTACCTGCTGCGCTTCGAGCTTGCTTCGGCCGCGCTGGAACTGACGGAGAGCTGGCGCCTGCGGCCCTACCTCTTCCTCGACCACGGCCGGGTGCTGAACCACGACGACGCGCCCTGCCGCGACGCCACCGAAACCAGCTGCGCCCTGACCGGCTTCGGCATCGGCGCGCGCCTGAACGTGGGCAGGAAAATCAACTTCAGCCTGGACCTCGGCCGGGCAGCGACGCGCGGTGTGCAAACGGCGTCCGGCGACGTCCACGCACATTTCGCGCTCAATCTGGTCCTTTGATCGTCCCGCTAGGGGGTGCCATCATGAAGCAGTCCATCCGTATCAATTCCGTCGCCGCCGCCGTCGCCGCGGCCTTCGGCGCCGTCGCGGCGCCGGCCTTCGCGCAGCTGCCGAGCGGCCCGGCTGTCGTCAACGGCAGCGCGGGCATCGCCAGCGACGGCAGCCGCATGACCATCACGAACAGCGCCAACGCGGTGCTGAACTGGCAGTCGTTCTCGATCGGGGCGCCGAACAGCGTCCGCTTCGAACAGCCCAGCGCGTCCAGCCAGGTGCTCAACCGCGTGGTCGGCAACGATCCCTCGAACATCCTGGGCAGCCTGTCGTCCAACGGCGGCGTGTGGCTGATCAATCCGCACGGGGTCCTGTTCGGGAATAGCGCGCGCATCGACGTGGCCGGCCTGGTCGCGTCCTCACTGGGCATCTCGAACGACGATTTCCTTGCCGGCCGCGTCAGGTTCGACGCCGCCGGCCTGCCGTCCGGCCAGGTGCTGAACCGCGGCGAACTGCAGACCAGCTTCGGCGGCCACGTGTGGCTGGTGGGCGGCTCGGTGAGCAACGAAGGGCTGATCCGCAGCCCCGGCGGGAATATCGTGCTCGCCGCCGGCAAGAGCATCGAGCTGGTGGATTCCGGCGCGCCGAATGTCGCCGTGCGGGTGGCGGCGCCGGACAACGCGGCGCTCAACCTCGGCCGGCTGCTGGCGCCCGGCGGCGGCAGCATCGACATCCATGGCGGCATCGTCAACCAGCAAGGGATCGTGCGCGCGGACAGCGTCGGGCTCGATGCGGCCGGCCGGGTGACGATCAAGGCGCGCGGGGAGATTCAGCTGGGAGCCGGCAGCGTGACCAGTGCCAGCAGTGCGGGATCGGGAGCCGGCGGCAAGGTGCTGGTCGAGTCGGCCGATGGCGATACGCTCGTGCAGGGCCAGGTCGGCGCCACCAGTGCCGCGGGCGTCGGCGGACAGCTTCACCTCCTCGGCAGGAACGTCGGCGTATACGGACAGGCGCTGGTCGATGCGTCCGGCGCGGCCGGCGGCGGGGAAGTCCTGGCCGGCGGCGACTACCAGGGCGCGAATCCGTCGGTGAAGAATGCGGCCGCGACCTACCTGGGGCCGAATGCCACGGTGCGCGCGGATGCGACGGGCGCCGGCAGTGGCGGCAAGATCGTCTTCTGGGGTGACGAGAGCACCCGGATCTACGGGTCCATCGGCGCGAAGGGCGGACCGCTGGGCGGCGATGGCGGCTTCGTCGAAACCTCCGCGCACGTGCTGGACGCCAGGCCGAAGCACATCGACGTGGCGGCCGCGAATGGCAAGGCCGGCACCTGGCTGCTCGATCCGGGTAACGTGGAAATCAACGGCGACAGCACGCTGGAAGGCGGCATGTCGAATGACGACGTACCCGGCTTCAGCCGCATATCGAACCGCGACGACGCCATCATCGCGGCAAGCACCATCGTCAGTGCGCTGGAAAACGGCAGCAATGTCACCATCCGTACCGGCGGCGGCAGCGGCACCACGCAGCTGGGCGACATCGTCGTCTCCAGCAGCATCATCCTGCCCGCCAATGCGGAGAGTTCCGGTTCGCTCACGCTCGAAGCCCATAACGACATCGTCATGCGTTCAGGCGTCGAGATCCGGTCCGACAACAAGCCGCTGCCCGTCGACTTCCTGGCGGACCGCGACCACAATGGGGTCGGGAGTATCCGCCTGGAGTATGGCGCCAATATCGAGACCAGGGGCGGCGACATCACGATGACCGTACCGGCGCTGGCCCAGCGTGCAGGCAGCAGCATTACGCTGGAAGGGAATAACCAGCTGAATGCCGGCACCGGCCAGGCCAGCTTCACGACGTCCAACCTGAACCTGTGGAACACCAGCCAGGTCACCGCCAAGCATATCCTGGTGGATGCCGGCTACGTATCGATAGACGCTTCGGGGCTCAAGGCGCAAGGCACGGATGAGAGCTCCATCACGATCAACACGAACAACCTGTGGATGAACAACGGTGCGCTGGAAGCTTCCGTGAGCGACGCATCGTCGCTGGACGGCGCTCGCATCAACACGCTCGCCGGCTACGGCTACATCGACCTGCACACGTCCACGATGCTGGCGCAGCAGGTCTACGTCGACACCTACGGGCTCACGCTCGACCAGTCGACCCTGACCGCCAGCGGCACCGGCACGCCGCTCTGGATCGATGCCGGCAGCTTCTCGAACACCGCCGGCGGACTGTCGGCGCCCCAGGGCCGATGGATCGTCTCCATGAAGAGCGGCACGCCATTCCGGAGCGCGGACTTCAGCGGCCTCGATTACCAGTTCGTGCAGGTGGACGCCAACGATGTCGCGCCCGCCCTTTCCGGGGCCGGCCAGAACGGCATCCTGGTCTACGATCCGCTCGACGTCCAGATCAAGCTGAACGCGACCCGCGACTACGATGGCACGACCCACGCCAGCTTCACGAACTGGCTGTCGCACAACGCTTCGTCCAGCTTCCAGCTGCAGGACAACACCGGCGGCAGCACGCTGCAGGCGAACTTCCAGGACAAGAACGCCGGCACCGACAAGCCCATCGTCTACTCGGCCGAGACCCTGCCCTTCCTCGTCGTGACGGACAGCGGCAAACCGGTCTATGGCAGCACCCAGTCGTATATCGGCGACATCCTCCCGCTGGCCGTTTCGGCTTCCGGCCTGGTCGCCGCCAACAAGGTCTACGACGCGACCCGCACCGCGACGCTTTCCGGCATGCTGTCCGGCGCGATCGGCAACGACGACGTGACCGTGACCGGGATCAGCGGCCTGTTCGACACCAAGGATGCCGGCACCGGGAAGACCGTGACGATTTCAGGCGGCACGCTTTCCGGCGCCGATGCGGGCAACTACCTGTTCACCGGCGGCGGCACGACCACCGCCGACATCACGCCGCGCCCGATCTCGGCGGCCGGCCTCCACGCCAACGACAAGGTCTACGACGGCACGACGATCGCCACCCTGTCCGGCGGCCTGTCGGACGTGCTGCCCGGCGATGTCCTGACGATCGACACCGGCTCCGCCCACTTCGACAACAAGAACGTCGGCAGCGAGAAGGTGGTGACCATCACGGGCGGCCTGCTGGGCGGCGCCGACGCCGCCAACTACACGCTCGGCGGTCCGCTCACCACCACCGCGTCGATCACGCCCAAGCCGGTGACGATCGCCCTCACCGGCCAGGTCGCGAAGGTCTACGACGCCACCACGGGCGCCACCCTGGGCGCGAACAACTTCAGCCTGCAGGGCTTGGTCGCGGGCGACGCCGTCAGCGTCGGCGGCCCGGTCCAGGGCAGCTACGACACGCGCAACGCCGGCCAGGAAAAGCTGGTCAGCGCCGCCGGCAGCTTCACCGTTGCCGGCGCCGATGCCATGAACTACAGCATCGGCTCGACCGTGTTGACCGCTGCGACCAACATCGTCAACGCCAGCGCCAGCGGCTACATCGGGACGATCACGCCCAAAGCCATTTCCGCGACCGGCCTGAGCGCGGAAAGCAAGGTGTACGACGGCACCCGCTCTGCAACCGTGTCCGGCACGCCTTCCGGTGTGATCGGCGGCGACAATGTCAGCGTCGCCGGTATCAGCGGCCTGTTCGACACCAAGGACGCCGGCACCGGCAAGACCGTCACCATCGCCGGCGGCACGCTGTCCGGCGCCGATGCGGGCAACTACAGTTTCAGCGGCGGCGCCACGACCACCGCGAACATCACACCGCGCCCGATCACGGCGGCCGGCATCCGAGCCGGCGACAAGGTCTACGACGGCACGACCGCCGCCACCCTGTCCGGCGGCTTTACCGGCGCGCTGCCCGGCGATTCGCTCACTGTCGGCACGACGGCAGGCGTGTTCGATACCAGGAATGCGGGCGACGGCAAGACCGTCACGTTCACGAGCAGCGTGCTGGCGGGCGCCGACGCCGCCAACTACATGCTGACCGGCCCACTCACCACGACGGCATCCATCGCGCCGAAGCCGGTGACGATTTCCATCACGGGCGAGGTGCGCAAGGAATACGATGCCACCGCCAACGCCAGCCTGGGCGCCGACCAGTTTGCCCTGAATGGGCTGATTGCGAACGACGCGGTCAGCGTGCGCGGCCCCGCCCAGGGCAGCTACGACTCGCCCAATGTCGGCCAGCAAAGGCAGGTGAATGCTACCGGCGCCTTCGAGATTGCCGGCGCGGATGCGCCGAACTACCGTGTCGGCGAGGTCCGGCTCGGGGGCGCCAGCAATACCGTCAACGCCAGCGCCAGCGGCGAGGTCGGGGTCATCACCCCCGCCACCCTCACCTATACCGCGGCCCCGTCCACGGGCGAACCTGGTCTTCCCGTGACGGGCCTGGACGGAACGGTCACCGGCTTCAAAGGGACGGACACCCTGGCCACCGCCACCTCGGGCACCCTGGTATGGCAGAGCGCCACGACGCTGCAGTCGCTGCCGGGTGCGTACGCGATCGAGGGCGCGGGTCTCACCGCCGCCAATTACCGCTTCGTCCAGGCGCCGGGGAATGCCACCGCGCTGGCCATGAAATTCAATCTGACCCCAGCCAGGCCGCAGCTGCAGGCGCAGGAGAGCAGCGTGCAGGCGATCGGCACCGCGCTGCGCACGGCCATCCTGGCGGTCGATCCGCGCGGCAGCGGCGGCGGCGTCTTCGACCGCTCCGGCCCGGCAGCGGCCCGGGCCTTCAGCGCCCTGCGCATCGGTGCGATGAACCAGGACGAGCTGGCGCAGATGCTCGCCCTGCGCAAGGAATTCAAGCGCAAGCTGTTCGCGGATGCGGTCTACAAACTGGAAATCGATCCCAGCCTGGCGGACGTCCAGCCCTGCGCCAGCGCCGGCGATGCGGCGTCGGGCGCATGCCGCCTGACGCCCGCGCAGGTGGAGCTGATCCATGCGACGAAACGCCCGGTGCAGGCGGCCACGAAAAGCGCGAGCGGCCGGGTCGCGGCCCTGCCGCAGATCGAGCGCAAGATGGTGGTCCTGTTCGGCATCAACGACTACCAGGATAAGACCATCCCCCAGCTCGAGAACGCCGTGCCCGACGTCGACGCCGTCTCGCGCATCTTCGCCGAGAAGCTGGGCTACGAGGTCCGCGTGGTGCGCAATCCGGACAAGGCGGAAATCATCCGCACCCTGAACGGACTGGCGGCCGAAATGAACAGCGCCGACAGCGTCGTCATCTATTACGCGGGCCACGGCTACTCGCTCGAAAAGAACGGCGCCGGCTACTGGATTCCGTCCGATGCGAAGGCCAGCGACCCGCGCGGCTGGATTTCGAACAGCGACGTCGCCAAGGCGCTGGCCAGCATCAGCGCGAAGCAGATGGCGCTGATCTCGGACAGCTGCTACTCGGGCGCCTTCGCGCGCGACGGCATCGACGCCGTCGGCCACGACGTGACGGTGGCCGACGTGCTGGCCAAGCGCTCGGTGGTGGTCCTGTCCTCGGGCGGCGACGAGCCGGTCGCCGACGAAGGCAAGGAAGGCCACTCCATCTTCGCCTGGAACCTGATGCAGGCGGTCGGCTCGGTGACCGGCTGGAAGCCCGGCAGCACGATCTTCACGAACGTGCAGGCGGCGGTGAAGAAGGAGTTCCCGCAGACGCCGAAGTATGGGTCGGTCACCGCCGCCGGGCACCAGGCCGGCGGCGAGTACCTGTTCGAGCTGCGCTGAGGCTCAGCGGCTGGCCGTCTGCGTGCCGCCTGGGGCCGCGTTCTTCACATACTTGTCGAACCAGCGCAGCATCTCGTAGACCAGCTGCTCGTTCGACTCGCGCGCCGCGTACCAGTGCGGCTCGTGCGGCAGCATCACCAGGCGCGTCACGCCGCCGTTGCCGCGGATCGCTTCGTACAGCTTGACCGACTGCAGCGGCGTGGTGCCCGGGTTGGCGTCGTCGGCGCCGTGCACGATCAACAGCGGCGTCTTCAGCTTGTCGGCGTAGAAGAAGGTCGAGGCCCTGGTGTAGACCTCCGGCGCTTCCCACACCGAGCGGCGCTCGTTCTGGAAGCCGAAGGGCGTCAGCGACTTGTTATACGAGCCGCTGGTGGCCGCGCCGGCGCGGAACAGATTCGAATGCGCCAGCAGGTTGGCGGTCATCAGCGCGCCGTGGCTATGGCCGGTCACGCCGATGCGGCCGGGGTCGGCCACGCCCAGGCGCACGGCTTCGTCGACGGCGGCCCTGGCGTTCGCCACCAGCTGCTCGGTGTAGGTGTCGTAGGCCTTGCGCGGATCGCCGACGATCGGGAAGGCGGCGCTGTCGATGATCGCGTAACCCGACAGCAGCAGCAGGCGGTACTGGCGCAGGCGCGTGAAGGTGGCCTGCGAGCCCGTGGTCTGGCCGGCCTTCGACGCATCCGCATAGTCGAGCGGATAGGCGTTCAGGATGGTCGGCAGGCGCGTGCCCTCCTTGTAGCCCGGCGGGGTGTAGAGCGTGAAGGACAGCTCGATGCCGTCGGCGCGCTTGTACTTCACCAGGCGCTTCTTGATCTGGCGGACTTCAGGCGTCGGGTCGCTCAGGTGGGTCAAGGCGGCGCTGGAAGAAGCGTAGCCCGGCTCACCGGCGGCTGCCGCGGTGGCGGCGCCCAGGGTGCGCACGAAGGCGTTCGGCGTCTCCTCCGCGGACTGGTACCAGGTCAGCAGGCGCTTCGGGTCGTCACCGGCGAAGCCGAGGAACTGTTCGTAGGACGCTCTGGAACTGCGGAACAGGCGCTCGCCCTGCTGGCTCTTCAGGTTGAAGCGGTCGAGGAAGGGACGGTCGCCGTCCGGCGAGGAGCCGGCGCCGGACAGGTAGATGCTGTCGCCGTCCACGCGGATCACCGGGAAGCCGTTCGCCAGCTGGCGCCGTACCGGACGGCCCGGGTCGGCGTAACGCTCGTCGCTGGACATGTCCCAGATCAGGCGGCGTGAGTTCTGCGCATCGTCGACATTGATCTGCCAGGTGCGAACCCATTTGCGGTTGACGTCGTAATCGCTCAGCAGGGCCACGCCGGCCTGCTCGCTCCAGGCCAGGCCGGCGTAGCGCTGCTGGGTGCGGACGATCTCGGCAGGCGCCGCCTTGAACGGCGCCTTCAGCATCATCAGCTTGTCGCGCTCGGCCGCCTGGACATTCGGATTGCCGCCGTCCAGCGCCTCGGCCCAGACCAGGGTTGCCGCTTCGGTAGGACGCCAGCTGAAGTTGCGCGGCCCGGAAGGCACACCGCGGTTCGGCACCCGGTCGGCCAGCGGCAGCGCGGCGATCTCGCGCACCACCGGATTGGCCCCTTTGGCCGCGCGCTGGGCCAGGTCCCAGATTTCGATCTGCTTGGGGAAGCGGTCGAAAGTGGTGACGTAGGAGTAAGGCGTGCGGATCTCGGTCACCACGGCGTGACGGCCGTCGGGCGCCACATCCAGTTCCTCGTACATGCCGGGCCTGCCCACCGGCGTGATCCTGCCGCTGGCGGCATCGACCAGCGCCAGCTGCGAGCTGCCGTAGTAGTCGAACAGCGCTTCGTCATGGCGGTTGCGCAGGGTGTCGCGGTTTTCATAGGTGCTGCTCTGCCCTGTCGCGCCCAGCGATTCCTGGATGCCCGGGCCATCGGAACCGGGCGCCTCGGCGGCCGGCGGCTTTTGCGCGGTCGACAGCTTGACCAGCAGCGTCTTCTGGTCCGGCATCCACTGCATCTGGTCGCCGAACATCTGGTTCAGGCGCACGCCCGGCAGACGGCGCACGGCGCCGGTCTTCGCATCGCCGATCCACAGTTCGACCGCTTGACTGGTGATGTTCTCGAAGGCGAAACGCCGGCCGTCGGCGCTCCACACCGGGCGGCGCGGACAGGCATTCGCCGGCAGCTTCACCTTCGTCTGCCTGCCGTCGGCAACCTGCACCAGGTCGATGGCGCTCACGCAGGGCGGGATGCCGTAGCCGCCCGGGGTATCGTGCTGGCTCTGATTGCCCGGTTCGATGCGCACGCCGGTCAGGCGCAGGAAAGGCGTGGCGACCTTGGCGATCGACGGGTACTCCTCCATCGTGATCAGCATCAGCCTGTCGCGGGTCGGGCTGAGCGAGGGCGAAGGCGGCGGCGGCGCGCGCATCACGTCGAGGATTTCCTTCGGCGGCTGGCTGTAGGCGCTGGCCGGGGCGGCCGTCGCCGGCGCAGCAAGCTTCGATGCTGCCATCGCGCCGGGCGTCATGCCGGCAGTGAGCGTGGTGGCCACGAGGGCGTGGATCAGGTGTTTTGCCTGCATGGAGAGTGCTCCGGTTTTATGTGGTGTCCTTCGACATTGCCATAAAAATATCCTTGCAGCAACCACACATTCAGTGACAAACGGGCAAACCCTCCTGATATAATTATTGCCATATCGCAAGCCCACCCTATGGACGCCCTCCTCGACCACGAGATCATCGAACAGCTGCACGACAGTTCCCGCTCGCTGGTCTATCGTGCCCGCGCCGGGGACGGGACCGCGCTGATCGTCAAGCTCCCGAACCAGGAATTCCCCTCCTTCCAGCAGCTCGCGCAGTTCAAGCGCGAGTACGCGATCGCGCGCCGTTGCCGCCATCCGGGCGTGGTGCGTCCGCTCGCGCTGGGACACAGCAAGGGGCGCTGGATGATGGTCCAGGAAGACGTCAAGGGCCTTGCGCTGGACAAGGTGCTGAGCGAACGGCTGGCGGCAGGACGCGCACCCACGCAGCCCGCGCTGGCGCTCGGCGATTTCTTCGACATTGCGCTGCAGCTGTGCGCGGCGCTGGAGGAAGTCCACGGCCATGGCGTGATCCACAAGGACATCAATCCGTCCAACCTGGTATGGAACGAAGAACGGCGCCTGCTGCAGCTGATCGATTTCGGCATTGCCTGCGAGCTGCCGCACGAGGTCCAGGGCATCGTCAATCCGCATGCGCTGGAAGGCACGCTGCGCTATATGGCGCCGGAGCAGACCGGGCGCATGAACCGGCGCGTCGACTACCGCGCCGACTTGTATGCCGTCGGCGCCACCTTTTACGAGCTGCTGACCGGGCAGGCGCCGTTCGAGGCGCGCGACGAGATGGAACTGGTGCATTGCCATATCGCGCGCAGCCCCGACTGGTCGCACCCGGTGCTTGCGGCGCTGCCCGGCGCGCTGCTGGCGATCGTCCAGCGGCTGCTGGAAAAGAGCGCCGAGCAGCGCTACCAGAGCCTGCAGGGCCTGCGCAGCGACCTCGAAGCCTGCCGCGCCGGCATGTCCGCCGTGGCGCCGTCGCTGCCGCTCAGGCTCTCCGAGCACAATGGGCGCTTCATGGTGCCGCAAACCCTGCACGGGCGCGAAGACGCGGTCGCCGCGCTGCTGGCTGCCTTCGAGCGCAGCGCCGAAGGCAGCTGCGAGATGCTGCTGGTGGCCGGCTACTCCGGCATCGGCAAGTCGGCAGTGGTGAACGAGGTGCACAAGCCCATCGTCGCCCGGCGCGGCTGCTTCCTGGCCGGTAAATTCGACCAGTTCCAGCGCGACCTGCCCTATGCATCGCTGATCCAGGCCTTCCAGGGACTGGTGCGCCAGCTCCTCGGCGAACCCGAGGAAACGCTGCGGCTCTGGGCCGCCAAGCTGCACAGCGCCCTGGGCCAGGGCCTGGGGGTGATGGTCGAACTGATTCCGCAACTTGCGCTGGTCGTCGGCCCCACCGAGGCCGTGCCGCCCCTGCCTCCGGACCAGGCCCAGCGCCGCCTGGCCCGCGTCTTTCCCCGCTTCGTCGAAGTGTTCGCCTGCGCCGGGCATCCGCTGGTGCTGTTCCTCGACGACCTGCAATGGGCCGATGCGGCCACGCTGCGGATGATCGAGCTGTTCATGGTGTCCGGCGACGGCGGCCACCTGCTGGTCATCGGCGCCTACCGCGACAACGAAGTCGACGCCGTCCATCCGCTCGTCGCCCTGCGCGACAAGCTGCGCGACAAGGGCGTGCGCCTGGCGACGCTGGCCCTGGACGCCCTGACCGAGCCGCAGGTGGCGCGGATGGTGTCGGCCACCGTGCGCGTGCCGGCGGCGGACTGCGCGCCGCTGGCCCGCCTGTGCTTCCGCAAGACCGGCGGCAATCCCTTCTTCCTCAACCAGTTCCTGGACTCGATCCACGATGCCGGCCACCTGCGCTACCGGGCCGCCGGCGATTGCTGGGACTGGGACCTGGCGGCGATCGAACAGGCCGCCTACACCGACAACGTGGTCGAGCTGCTGCTCGATAAAATCCGCCGCCTGCCCGCCGCCACCCAGCAGATGCTGCAGCTGGCGGCGTCGATCGGCAACCGCTTCACGCTCGACACGCTCGCCCTGATCGAGGAACGCAGCCCCTGGCTGACGCAGCAGGATTTATGGCCGGCGCTGGACGCGGGCCTGATCCAGCCGCTGGACGAACGCTACAAATACGTCGACACCGGGGCCGGCGCCGGCGACACCGGTGTCGGCTACCGCTTCCTGCACGACCGCGTCCAGCAGGCCGCCTACCTGGTCGCCGGCGATGAAGCGCGCGCGGCAAACCACCTGCGCATCGGCCGCCTGCTGCTGCGGCATACGGCGCCGGAGGCGCAGGAAGGCAAGCTGTTCGAAATCGTCGAGCAGCTGAATGCCGGCCGCGCGCTCGTCGTCGATGGCGGGGAGCGCCTGCAGCTGGCGGGACTGAATCTGCGCGCCGGCGCCAAGGCGCGCCGTTCCGCCGCCTTCCAGGCCACGCTGGAGCATGTGCGGACCGGTCTCGAACTGCTGCCGCCGGACGCATGGCAACAGCACCCTGAGCTCTGGCTCGACCTGCAGCTGGGCGCAGCCGAAGCATCCTACCTGTGCGGCCACTTCGACGCCGCCGAGGCGATCTACCCGCTGGTGCGTGCGCACACCAGCGCGCCGCTGGACCAGGCGCGCTGCGTCGCGGTGCAGGCGCACCAGTACCAGTTGCAAGGACGCCTGCCGGATGCCATCGCCGTGCAGCTCGAGGGACTGGCGCTGCTGGGCTTCGCCGTCCCCCGCGAGGCCGCGCAGCGCAAGGCGCTGGCCGATGAGATTCTCGAAGATATCAACGGCCGCATCGGTGCGCGCTCGCCCGACGAGCTGCTGGCGGCCGGCGAGATGCGCGATCCGCTCGCGGTGGCGGCGATGCAGATGATGCACGGCTTGTGGATGGCGGGCTACTATGCCGGCCACCAGGACATCAGCGCCCTGATGGTGGCGATGACGACGCGCCTGTCCGTACAGGAGGGAACCAGCGATATCAGCGCCATCGCCTACGTTGCCTACGCATTCTTCGTCACCCAGCAGAGCGGCGACGCCGGGCGCGGCTACCGCTTCGGCGCCATGGCGCTGGCGCTGGCCAGGTCGCGCGCCAATCTGCAGGCGCGCACCCAGGCGGCATTGATGTTCGCCGCCATGATCCAGCACTGGATCCGTCCGCTGCGCGAATCCGAGGCGCTCTACGAAGAAGCCTTCGGCTGGGCGCTGGAGATCGGCGATTTCGTCCAGGTCGGCGTGGTCGCCGCGGTGCGCGCGACCGACCGCATCATCCTGGGCGACTACCTCCCAGACCTGATGCAGGCCATCGAGCGCGACCTGGCGCTGATGCGCGCCAACGGACAGCAGGCGATGGCCGACTGCTGCGTGGCCGCGGCGATCCAGCCGATCAAATCCCTGATGGGCCAGTTGAAGCGCAGCGACAGCTACGACGAGGAGGGTTTCAGCGAGGCGGACTTCCTCGGCCGCTATGGCGACTCGCGCCTGTACCGTGCCTACTACCTGCAAGGCAAGATCCGTAATGCCTACCTTTTCGACGCCGCGGATGCCGAGGCCCTGGCCGGCCAGCTCGACGTCATCGCCCAGATCATGCGCGGCCAGGCCAAGGTGAGCGAGTCCAGCTTCTACACCGCGCTGGTCCTGGTCCGGGCACTGCGGCGCGACCCTGCGCGGCCGGATGCGGCCGAGCTCTTGCAGCGCATCGACGCGCTGCAGGCCAGCCTCGGCTGCTGGGCGGCCCAGGGTCCGGACGAGAGCCGCGCCAGGCAGTTGCTGGTCGAGGCCGAGATGGCGCGCTGCCGCCAGGACCTGCCGCTGGCCACGCGGCGCTACCAGCAGGCGATCGATGCCGCCGGCCTGGCCGGCTACGTCAATCTCCAGGCGCTGGCGAACGAGTTATGCGGCGAAGCCTGGATCGAGCAGGGACAGCCACGCGTGGCGGCGGTGTTCCTCAAGGACGCCATCGCCCGCTATGGCCAGTGGGGTGCGCAGGGCAAGGTCGCGCAGCTGCGCGCGCGCCATGGGGGCCTGCTGTGGAAGCTGGAAGGCCGCAGCACGCAGTCGGGTTCCGGCAGCCACGGCGCCGCCGCGCTCGACCTGGTCTCGCTGCTGAAGGCGACCCGCGCCCTGTCGAACGAAGTCGGCCTGCGCAAGGTGCTGCAGCGCCTGATCGCCATCGTGCGCGAGAACGCCGGCGGCCAGGTCGCCCGCCTGCTGTTGCTGGAAGATGGCGAGTGCCGGCTGGAGGCCGACAGCGACGGCGACGAGCTCGCCGTGCTGCAGTCGCGCCGGCTCGACCTCGATGCCGACGCCGATCCGCAATTCCCGCTGTCGGTGCTGCGCTACGTGATCCGCACGGGCGCCGAGGTGATCGAAGACGACATCGCCGAGAACGCGCGCTACGCCGCCGATCCCTATGTGCTGCTGCAGCGCCCGCGCGCAGTCATGTGCCTGCCGATCCGGCATGGCGGCCGCATCGAGGGCGTGCTGTATTTCGAAAACCGGCTGGCCGAGGCTTCCTTCACCGGGGAGCGCGTCGAGTTCCTGCGCATGCTCGGCGCCCAGGCCATGATCTCGATCGCCAGCGCCAGGCTGCACGACAGCCTGGAACAGCGGGTCGCCGAGCGCACCGCCCAGCTGGAGGACGCCAACCGCAGGCTGGCGGCGCTGTCGACCACCGACGGCCTGACCGGGGTGGCCAACCGGCGCCGCTTCGACGAGCTCCTGCGCAGCGAATGCGCGCGCGCGGCGCGCCAGAAGCATCCGCTGGCCCTGGTGATGCTGGACGTCGACTACTTCAAGCGCTACAACGACCACTACGGCCACCAGGCCGGCGACGACTGCCTGGTGCGCGTAGCGCAAACCCTGGTGGCAGGCATGCGGCGCGCCAGCGACCTGACGGCGCGCTACGGCGGCGAAGAATTCTGCGTGGTGCTGCCGAATACCGATGCGGAAGAGGCGCGGCAGATCGGCGAAGCCTTGCGCTGCGCGATCGAAGGGCTGGACATTCCCCACGCGGGCTCGAAGGCGGGACTGGTGACGATCAGCGTCGGCATCGCGATCCAGCCGGCGCTGGACACCAGCGACCCGGAAGCCCTGCTCCGGATCGCCGATGCGGCGCTCTACCGCGCCAAGGATGCGGGGCGCAACCGCGTGATGCTCGGCGCCGAGCTTTAGCGGGAGCGCGCCGCGGCTTTTGCCCGCGCCGCATGCAGCTTGCGGTAGCTGTCCATCAGGCGATGATGGCGGTCCAGGCCTTCCAGCCCCATGCCGGTCGGGGTCAGGCCATGGAAGCGCACACTGCCGTCGACCGAGCCGAGCACCGCATCCATGCGCGGGTTGCCGAACATGCGGCGGAAGTTGGCGACGTAATCGTCCAGTTCCATCTCGTCGTCGAGCACCACTTCCAGCACGGCGTTCATCGCCTGGTAGAACAGGCGGCGCTCGACGCTATTGTCGTTGTACTGCAGGAAGGCGCCGACCAGTTCCTGCGCCTCCTCGAACTGCTGCAGCGCCAGGTTGATGAGCAGGCGCAGTTCGAGCACCGTCAGCTGGCCCCAGTCCGTGTTCTCGTCGAATTCGATGCCGATCAGGGTGGCGATGTCGGAGTACTCGTCCAGCTCATTGTTCTCGAGGCGGTCCAGCAGCGCGGCCAGGGCCTCGTCGTCCAGGCGGTGCAGGTTCAGGATGTCTTCGCGGAACAGCAGCGATTTATTGGTGTTGTCCCAGACCAGGTCTTCGACCGGGTAGATTTCCGAATAGCCCGGCACCAGGATGCGGCAGGCGGTGGCGCCCAGTTCGTCGTACACCGCCATGTAGACTTCCTTGCCCATGTCTTCGAGAATGCCCAGCAAGGCGGCGGCTTCCTCGGCATTCGACTCCTTGCCCTGTCCCGAGAAATCCCACTCGACGAAATCGTAGTCCGGCTTCGCGCTGAAGAAGCGCCAGGACACCACGCCGCTGGAATCGATGAAATGCTCGACGAAGTTATACGGCTCGGTGACGGCTTCGCTGGCGAAAGTCGGCGGCGGCAGGTCGTTCAGGCCTTCGAAGCTGCGCCCCTGCAGCAATTCCGTCAGGCTGCGCTCCAGCGCGACCTCGAAACTCGGATGCGCGCCGAAGGAGGCAAATACCCCGCCGGTGCGCGGATTCATCAGGGTTACGCACATCACCGGATACTGCCCGCCCAGCGACGCATCCTTGACCAGCACCGGGAAGCCCTGCTCTTCCAGGCCCTGGATGCCGGCCACGATGCCCGGGTATTTCGCCAATACCTCCTGCGGCACATCCGGCAAGGCGAGTTCGCCTTCCAGGATTTCGCGCTTGACCGCCCGTTCGAAAATCTCGGACAGGCACTGCACCTGTGCCTCGGCCAGCGTATTCCCGGCGCTCATGCCATTGCTGGCGTAGAGGTTTTCGATCAGGTTCGAGGGGAAATACACGGTCTCGCCATCCGAATGGCGCACATAGGGCAGCGACACGATGCCGCGTTTCACATTGCCGGAATTGGTGTCGTAAAGGTGCGAGCCGCGCAATTCGCCGTCCGGGTCGTAAATGCCGAGGCAATATTCGTCCAGGATGTCGGCCGGCAGCGCATCGTCCGGGCCGGGCTGGAACCAGCGCTCGTCCGGGTAATGGACGAAGGGCGCATTCGCGATCTCCTCGCCCCAGTAAGCACCGGCATAGAAATGGTTATTGCTGATGCGCTCGATGTATTCGCCCAGGGCCGAAGCCAGCGCGCTTTCCTTGGTCGAACCTTTGCCATTCGTAAAACACATCGGCGAATGAGCGTCGCGGATATGCAGCGACCACACGTTCGGCACGATATTGCGCCAGGACGCGATTTCGATCTTGATGCCGAGATTCGCCAGCAGGCCGGACATGTTCGCGATGGTCTGCTCCAGCGGCAGGTCCTTGCCCGGAATATAAGTGCTCGACTCAAAGGACGGATTCACGGTCAGCAGCGCCTGCGCATCGGCATCCAGGTTCGCGACTTCTTCGATCACGAATTCCGGACCGGCCTGCACCACCTTTTTCACGGTGCAGCGCTCGATCGAGCGCAGAATGCCCTGGCGGTCCTTCTCCGAGATATCCGGCGGCAGTTCGACCTGGATCTTGAAAATCTGCTGGTAGCGGTTTTCCGGATCGACGATGTTATTTTGCGACAGGCGGATATTTTCGGTCGGGATGTCGCGGGTATTGCAGTACAACTTCACGAAATAGGCCGCGCACAAAGCCGACGACGCCAGAAAATAGTCGAAGGGGCCGGGCGCCGAGCCGTCGCCCTTGTAGCGGATCGGCTGGTCGGCGATCACCGTGAAGTCGTCGAACTTGGCTTCGAGACGCAGCTTGTCGAGAAAGTTGACCTTGATTTCCATCGAAAAATACTCTTGCTTGATTTAAGTAGCCGCTATTATCCGTTGTTTCAGTTGTGCGGGATAGGCTCCGGTTTCCAGGGAAATGTGGCAGGACTTCCAACAAGAGCCGGATATCCCATCTCGTCGGCAGCCGGACTTATCTTTTTGCGGACCTGCGCGCATTGCTGGCAAAGGCGTCCCCGGCGGCGCGGATGGCCCTGGCCCTGGCCGCCCGGCTGGACGGTGCCGCCTGGGTGCTGGCGCCGCTGACGATCGGTCAACAGGGCCGCGTGGCAATCGGCGCTGAGATCGGCGAGCACCGCAACTGCATCTCGAACGTAACCGGCATTCAGCTCAAGGACGAAACCACGCGCGCGTTGGCCCAGGGACGATAGAGCATCAGCGCTGCCACCAGGCCGCAGGCCGCGGCGGCCGCCATCCAGTAGCCGGGCGCCGCCTTGTCGCCGGTGAACTGGATCAGCCAGGTCGAGACCACCGGCGTGAAGCCGCCGAAGATGGCCGTCGCCAGGCTGTAGGCCAGCGAGAAGCCGACCGTGCGCACTTCCGGCGGCATGATTTCGGTGAGGGCGACCACCGTGGCGCCGTTATAGCTGGCATACATGAAGGACAGCCACAGTTCGGCCGCCAGCATGTGGGCGAAGCTCGGGTCATGCACCAGCCAGGACAGCACCGGATGCGCGCTCAGGATGGGCAGCACGGTGAACACCACCAGCAGCGGCCAGCGCCCGATGCGGTCCGACAGCGCCCCCATGACCGGCAGCCAGATGAAGTTCGACAGGCCGACGCAGAAGGTGACCAGCAGGCTCTCGGCGGCGCTCAGGTGCAGCACGCTCTTGCCGAAGGTCGGCGCATACACGGTGATCAGGTAGAAGGATACGGTGGTCATCACCACCAGCATCATGCCCAGCAGGACCAGGCGCCAGTTGTCGGCGATCGAGCGCAGGACTTCGCGGAAGGACGGGTGGTGCCTGCGGGCCTTGAACTCCGCGGTTTCCTGCAGCGAGCTGCGGATGATGAAGACCACCGGGATGATGCTGCAGCCGATGAAGAAGGGAATGCGCCAGCCCCAGGCGCCGATGACGGCCGGCGCCATCCACTGGTTCAGCAGGAAGCCGATCAGCGCCGCCGCCATGATGGCGGCCTGCTGGCTGGCGGACTGCCAGCTTACGTAAAAGCCCTTGCGCCCCGGCGGCGCCATCTCGGCCAGGTAGACCGAGACGCCGCCGAGTTCCACGCCCGCCGAAAAGCCCTGCAGCAGGCGGCCGGTCAGGACCAGCAGAGGCGCCAGCATACCGATCGTGTCGTAGCCCGGCACGAAGGCGATCAGCACGGTGCCGAAGGCCATGATGGCCAGCGTCAGGATCAGGCCCTTGCGGCGGCCGATGCGGTCGATGTAGCTGCCGAGGATGACCGCGCCGAGGGGCCGCATCAGGAAGCCTGCGCCGAAAGTCACGAAGGTCATCATCAGGGAGACGTACTCGTTCCCCGACGGGAAAAAGGTCTTCGCGATATAGGTCGCGTAAAAACCGTACAGGAAAAAGTCGAACATCTCGAGGAAGTTGCCGCTGATGACGCGCAAGATGGTCGAGAACTGCGAGGGGACCGGGCGGACCTGGTTCATGATGTGCTCCTCTACTGCATTGGTTTATTGGTATTGCTGTTGTCGGCCAATGATCCTTTGTGTGGGATAATAAGTAAATTGCATAATAGTGATTGATCGATGCATGAACCGGATTGACCTCGAATTTGGCGACCTGCAGGCCTTCGTCGCCGTCGCCGAAGGCCTCAGCTTCCGCGCGGCCGCCGCGCAGCTCTTCATCTCACAGCCGGCGCTGAGCCGGCGTATCGACAAGCTCGAAGGCGTGCTGAAGGTGCGCCTGCTGGAACGCACCAGCCGGCGCGTGTCCCTGACCGAGGCGGGAAGGCAGTTCCTCGAGCATGCGCGCGCGGCGATCGCCGAGATGCAGGTGGCGCTCGGCGCCCTCTCCGCGACGGCGGCCAAACGCAGCACGGTGGTGACGGTGGCCTGCGTGCCCTCGGTGGCCAACTATGTGCTGCCGGTCGCGCTGGAGGCCTTTTCCGCCCAGTTCCCCGGCGTGCGCCTGCGCGTCCTCGACGAAAGCGGCGCCCAGGTCGTACAGTCCGTGGTGCGCGCGGAAGCGGACTTCGGCGTCAACTTCATCGGCGTCCAGGAGGCAGAGCTCGACTTCAGGGCGATTTATACGGAAAACTATGTGCTCGCGCTGCAGCGCAGCCATCCGCTGGCGCGCAGGAAGACTGTGAAGTGGACGGATTTGTGCGGCAGCCGGCTCATCTCGGTGTCGGCGCGCAGCAGCAACCGCGTCCTGCTCGACAACGCGCTGGCGCGGGTGGAGGAGCGGCCCGCCGTGTTTTGCGAGGTGAATCACGTGACGGCCGCGCTGGCGCTGGCGGATGCCGGGGTGGGCGTGACCGCGGTGCCGGCGCTGGCCTATTCGAAGGTGCGCTATCCCTCGCTGGTGACGGTGCCCCTGGTCGCGCCCGAGGTGCGGCGGACCCTTGGGCTCATCACGCGCAAGGGCTCGGCCCTGTCGGCGCCGGCCCAGGCCTTGTACGCGTTGCTGGAAGACGCGGCGCGGACCGGCTTCGACTTTCCCTGATCAGGCGCGCGCCAGCAGCCGGCGCAACTGGGCCGCCTGGTAAGCGCCGAAGGTATCGCTGAACAGGCAGCGGATCAGCGGATCGTCGACCACGTCGGCGTCCAGCAGCGCGCGCTCCGTCTCCGCATCGAACATGGTGTCGTTGATGCGCATGTACATCGAGGTCAGGGACTCGCCAAGTTCGAGCGCGGCGTACAGCTTCGCCGCCGGGATTTCGGTGGTCCAGCCCAGCGGCGCATCGCTATCGTCGACGGCTGCACCCTCCTCGGGATCGAGGCGATAACGGAAGCGCGTGAACCGCCCTTCGTGATCGACAACCGACAGCTGCCAGATGCGCGGCCGGTCGAAGTATTCCGACGCCGCCTCGACCTCACCGTATTTTTCGAGCAGGCCTTCGCGGCAGTATTCCATGACGCGCGCATGCTGGACCGCCGTCAGCGGCGCGAAATGGCGCGCGATATCGGCCGTCGACGGCGGCGCGGCATTGCCCTCGTAGACGTAGTCGACATCCTGCGCGCCGACCGGGATCACCCAGTCCAGCGGCGGCGCCGGCTGCAGCGAGCCGGCGTCGAGGCGCGCCGACACCGAGGGATCGAGGCGCACCACCTGCGCGTGCGGCAGGGCCGCACCCACTTCACGCGCAAACTGCGCATACGAAATCGGGAAGAAGGCGCGGTTGTACCAGGACCACGGCTCCTGCAGGAACTGGCAGGAGCTGGGCACGACATAGCGCGGATTCAAGGCCAGCAGCTGCGGCAGCCATTCCTCGGGCAGTTGCGGCGGCGCGGCGGCGGCGCGCGATGGCGCCAGCACTTCGAGCTCGCGCATGGTCTGGAAGGGCCACAGCACCATGTCCCAGGGCCCCTCCTCCACCAGCTTGGCCAGCGTGCCTTCGTCGATCCAGGAGTCGACCACGTTCAGGACATTCATCCCCGCCGCCTTCACCTGGAACATCGAATCGACATCGGCGTCCATCGCTTCGCGCGGGATCACATGGAAGGCGCCCACGTCCACCGGCTCGTTCAGGCGCAGGGCATGCACCTGGCTGAAACCCAGCTGGCGCACCATGTCGAACAAGGCCTCGAACAGGCAGTAGATGTAGAGCGGCGTGGCGCGGTCCAGCAGGTCCAGGCTCTCCAGCGAGCAGTGGTCGTCGTGGAAGTGGGAGATGAACACGGCATCGAAACGCTGGCGCCGGATCTGCGCATGGTCGAAGCGCACATCGGGAAAAGCGTGGCAGTTGCGGCTGAACGGGTTCTCGAAGATCGTATCGAAGGCGATGCGCGTGCCTGCGCATTCGAACAGGTAGCCGGCATGCAGGATGCGGGAAATGGTCAGCGACGGCGTCGGCATGCTTGTCCTGCGCGTCTCAGTCCAGGCGCATCAGGCGCTGGCCATGGATGCCCCACTTGCACCCGGCGCCGCCGACGCTGCCGCACAGCGCCCAGCCAGTGCCGATCTTCTCGACCGTGACCGGACTTTCGATCTCTTTGGCCAGCTTTTCGGCCCACATGCTGGCGGCGCCGCGGCCCTTGAAGAGCTCCTTTCCTTCATAGATGACGGTGGCGTCGAAGACGGGTACGGCGAATATGGTCATGGCTTCCTCGGGTAAGTCGGTTGAGGGCGGTATCCTAACACTTAAATTCCGGCATACCACTCGTAGCCCTGGTCCTCCCAGTAGCCGCCAGCGCCGCCGCGGATGTGTCCCGGGCGCGCCACGACAAGGATGCGCATCAGGTCCACCTGCATATAGCCCTGCGGCTGGCCATCGGGACCCGGCCGGGCCGTTATCGACAGCAGCGGCGCCTCGAAGTTGGACGCCCTGCCCCAGTACAGGTGAGGATGGGCGTTGAAGATACCCAGGCCGCTCATCAGCATCAGGAAGAAGCTGATGACGTTAATCCAGTGCATGAGGCGGACCGGCAGACGATGCCGGTAGAACGATGGTCGCACGCGGGAAGGCTGCATGGCCTGGCTCCGGAAAGCACGATGCTCTTCGAAGCTTCGACTGCCGGCAAGCGCGAAGGTTGCGGATCAGTCGCGCTCCACCCTCCCCGCAAACCACGTCGCCAGCGCCGAGCCGGACAGGTTGTGCCACACGCTGAACAAAGCGCTCGGCACCGCGGCCAGCGGACTGAAATGCGCGGCCGCCAGCGCGGCGCCAAGCCCGGAGTTCTGCATGCCGGTCTCCAGCATCACCGCCTTGCGCTTGGCAAGGCTCATCCCGAACATCCTGGCGAACAGATACCCCAGCGCAAAGCCGAGCAGATTGTGCAGGATGACCGCCGCCAGGATCAGCAAGCCGTTTGCCATGATTTTCGGCTGGTTCAGGGAGACGATGATCGCGATGATCAGCACGATAGCGATTGTCGACACAAGCGGCAAAGCCTTCACGCTGGCCGCAGCCTGCTTCCGAAAAAGCATCTTCACGACGATGCCCAGCACGATGGGCACGATCAGCACCTTCACGATATCGGTGAACAGGGATTCCGCGTTAATGTCCATCCACGTGCCGGCCAGCAGTGATACCAGGGCTGGTGTGGCAAGCGGCGCGATCAGCGTCGACACCGCGCCAATCGAGACCCCGAGCGCGACATCGCCCTTGGCCAGGAAGGTCATCACATTGGACGCAGTCCCGCTCGGGCAGCAGCCGACCAGGATGACGCCGACCGCGATGTCTGGCGGCAGCCGCAGCGCGACCGCGAGCAGGTAAGCAATGCCCGGCATGATGAGGTAATGGCCGATCACGCCGATGGCAACGTCTGCCGGCCGGCGAAACACTTCCCGGAAATCCGCCGCAGAAAGCGTCAGGCCCATGCCGAACATGACGATGCCCAGCAGCGGCGTGATCCAGGATTTATAGCCGACGAATAACTGCGGCGCAAAAAATCCGAAGCCGGCCATCAGGATGACCCAGAGCGCAAATGTCTTTCCGACGAAGGTGCTGGCTTTTTCCACTGCGTTCACGCGCTTCCCCATGTGTGATTCATCAGGCATTGTATGTCGGCAATGATCGCCTTGTGCGGGAAGTGCAGTGTTCCGGATCCACCTTTTGCCGGTAAAGCACCACCTATTACAAATGGTTTCGAATGTAACGTTTGCAAACTTTCCCGTGCGCTTCTTAGCAAGTAGTCTAATGGGCTCAGCATTAGCCAACGCTCGTCATCGCGCATTCGCGCCTGTCGGGAGCACTACTCAAACGGAGTCTTCCTTGTCCGAATCACAAGTCCCCCAACCGGAAACGGTCATCAAGATCGTCGGCATCGGCGGCGCCGGCGGCAATGCCGTCAGCCATATGGCGTCCCTGGGCCTGCCCGCCTTCGAATTCATCTGCGCGAATACGGACGCGCAAGCACTGTCGAACACCCAGACCGAAAAGCGCATACAGCTCGGCGAGAGCGGCCTTGGCGCCGGCAGCGACCCGATGGTCGGCCGTGAAAGCGCGATCCGCGAACGCACCGTCATCGCCGACGCGCTCAAGGGCGCCGACATGGTCTTCCTCACCGCCGGCATGGGCGGCGGCACCGGCACCGGCGCCGCGCCCGTGGTCGCCGAAGTGGCGCGCGAGCTGGGCATCCTGACCGTCGGCGTGGTATCGAAACCCTTCGACTTCGAAGGCCCGCGCCGCATGCGCGTGGCCGAAGAAGGCATCGCGACCCTGGCACGCTGCGTCGACTCGCTCGTCATCGTCCTCAACAGCCGCCTCGAGGAAGTCCTGGGCGAGGACATCACGCAAAAGCAGGCCTTCGCCGCCGCCGACGAGATCCTGAGCAAGGCGGTGACCGGCATCGCCGAAATCATTACCGTGCCCGGCATGATCAACGTCGACTTCGAGGACGTCCGCACCGTGATGCGCCAGACCGGCATGGCGATGATGGGCTCGGCCCAGCACAGCGGCGAGGACCGCGCCGTGAAGGCGGCCGAAGAAGCGATCGCCTGCCCGCTGCTCGACGGCTCCAACCTGCGGGCTGCGCGCGGGGTGCTGGTCAACATCGCCGCATCCGAGGAAACGCTGAAGCTGCGTGAGACCAAGCTGGTGATGAATACGATCTGCACGCAGACCAGCGATGACGCGATCATCAAGTTTGGTGCGGTATATGACGAGTCGCTGGGGGATGCCTTGCGGGTGACTGTGGTGGCGACTGGCTTGAACCGGCCCAGCGACTTTGCCGGGGCAAAGCGGTCCCTGATCTCGCGCCTGGTGCCGGGGTCGCCGGTGAATCAGGTGCGCGGCGGCGGGCTGAGAGACAGCCAGTCGCAGTCGGTCCTGCGGCAGCCGGCTTCGCGCATGGCGGCCCAGCCGGGATCGGCCCAGCACGAGCAGCGTGCGGAGCCGGGGCCGCAACAGCCCGCTGCCGGGAGCGACAACCGGCGCGCCTGACCCGGCGTCCTCACATCGCAAGTCCGATATCGCCTTCAAGCACCGCGGTCTTGAGCCGCGGCCGCGCGCCGCTCTTCCACAGTGCGGCAGTGTGCACTACCCGGTAGCGGATGTCGCCGCCATCCGGCCGTTCGCTGCGCGCGATCGGCCGCGGGATGCAGACGAACTCGGTGCGCATTTCCGCCGCCGACAATCGAACTTTGGAATAGCCATGTCCGCCAAGATCGACAAATTCGAGGTGAGGCGCCAGGTTCGGATTGGACAGCGATCGTGCGCGCTCGAGGTCGAAACTCTTTGCATATTCCAGGCATGAACGGACGCCGTGCTTCAGCAGCATGTTGTGGGTCCATTCCGGCCTGGCGCCACCCTCCTTGTCCGCGAGGAAGAGCGGGCGCAAGGGAGCGTTCTTCGGCAGCGTGTGCTCGTAGGCTTCCATGGTGCCGGGACTGGTGAGCGACGCGCCCACGAAGCTCAAGCCGACCGGCTCGAATTTGCCGGGCGGGAGCTCCGCAGCCGCATAGCCGGCCCAGAAGCTGTGACGGTCGCCCGAGACGATCGCGAAGCCCGTGATGTTCGCATCGCGCACGAGCTGGTAGATTTCCGTTCGCTCCGCCCAGGCCGTGCCGTAATCGTATCCGCTCAGCGCTGCGTAAGTGTGAGGCGGCCAGGACTCCTTGGTCAGTCCGGCGGGCAGGTTCTGCGGGTCCGCACGCGAATCGAGCGCAGCCAGCGAGTTGCCCCAGATTTTCCACGTCGCCGTCGATGTCCTCAGCTTGCCCTTGAACCAGGCCTTCTGCTCCCTGCCGAGGATGGTTTGCGGCGGCGCCTTCCGTTGCGGGTTGGGCACATTGGTATCGTTGTGGCTGACGACCGCAGGAGGATTGCCGCCGTTGAAGTCGCGCCCGCCGTCCAGGATCCGCATCACCGACTCGGGAAACATCCCCATGAACTCCTTGCCGACCATTTGATCGAGCGAGGGATCGCCGAACGAGTCCGCGCTCCGGTAGCTGTGCTGGTCAGTGATGATCAGGTCCAGGTGCCGGCCATAGCGCAGCGCCCGATAGCCCTTGAGGCTGTCGATCGCTGCCAGGTTGTTCGGCTCCATTCCCAACCCATGGTCGTCGAACTCCTTGATCGGCACGTTCTTGACAGCGGGCGGATCGAAGCGTTCGAGCAGGCGCTTCCCGCGCATGACCCGTGCGGGGATATATTCGAACCAGGCCTGGTTCGCCGCCACCTTGACGCTCTGGCCGGGCTGTTCGAACGCGCCCGCCTTGACGATGCTTTGCCAACCTTGCCACGAGAATTCGTGGTTATCCCAGATGGCGACGAAGGGCCAGCGCGCACGTGCGTCCTGCAGGTCGGGATCGAGTAGATAGCCCTTGTAGATGGCCCTGTAGCCGTCGACGGTCAGCGGAATGTGGAACTTGCCGACCTTGTGACCGTCCGGGATGCGCGCCACCTCATAGATCGTGCGGTCATAGCGGGTCTGCACTTCGTCCGGGTATTCGACCACCTCGTAGATGAAATCGCCGAGATGCAGCACGAAGCCGAGCTGTTCGGCGGCGGGCGCACGTTCGTCTTCGTAGATCATCCGGCGGTAGGCGTTGAGCTTGCCCTCATTGACATCCTGGCAGCTCACGAATGCGAAGTTCACGGTACGCGGATCGTTCGGCAAGGGCGCGGTGATCGTACGGCCGACCCGGCTGCCCTTGCCCTCGGCGTCGGCAAACCGGTACCAGTAGATGCGCGCCGGGCTGAGGCCGCCGAGCAGGACACGCGCGGTCCAGTCCTGGTCGCTGGAGACTGGTACGTTGGCGCGCGCGATGACCCGGTGGAATGCCTCATCCTCCGCCACCTCGACAGTCAGGACCTGGTGCGTCTCCCCTTCGAACGGGCGCCGGGTCCAGAGAATGACGCTGTGCGGGTCGGGATCACCCGAAGCAACGCCTTGTGGATAGAGGTCGCGCCGCTCATGCCAGCCGATTCGGGAAGCCCGGGCCGGGCCGACCCATGCCAGGGAAGCGCCGATTGCCGCGGCGGCTTTGAGGAAGGATCGACGGCTGCAGCTCATTTTTTCACTCCTGGCAAAATGCCCATGATGAGCCATTCGCGCTCGCCATAGTCATTTTTTTGATGCATACATCCAGGGTTTGCCGGGCCAGATTCACGACATGCCAGCAGTACTCCAGGTGAGCGTTTCCAGTAGTTCAAATGCAAAAAGCCCGCCCAGAATTAACTGGACGGGCTCTGCTTAATAATTAGCCTGACGATAACCTACTTTCACACTGGTTGCAGCACTATCATCGGCGCAAAGTCGTTTCACGGTCCTGTTCGGGATGGGAAGGGGTGGTACCGACTTGCTATGGTCATCAGGCATAAACTGTACGCGTGTCGCTTCGTTAATGCGTTACGCCACGCTGAATCCGGAAGAAGCAAGTTTTACTTGTAATCTGTTGTGTCAACAAACAGCTGTCATTGACCTGGCTTTTGACTGCCAAGGTTATAGGGACAAGCCGTACGGGCAATTAGTACTGGTTAGCTTAATGCATTACTGCACTTCCACACCCAGCCTATCAACGTCCTGGTCTCGAACGACCCTTCAAGGAGCTCAAG
>NZ_CAKKMV010000017.1 GCF_918697865.1 Massilia sp. Bi118
ATCTGGGCTCGGGCAGCGCCGGCAGCAGCAGCGCTGGCATCAGCACCGACCCGCGCGCCGGCAATCTGGGCGACGACAAGGATATCAGCAAGATCCGCGGTAGCAATATCGGGTGACGTCACCCGCGGCCGGTGAGCGCGGGACGGCGATTACCTGGGACGTAATCGCCGCGCCGATCACCGGCCAGCACAATGGTCTCCATCGACTCACCCACTCAGGAGACCAGTATGAACCACCCAGCCAGCCACGCCACCATCATCGCCGACCGCTACCTCGCCGTCTGGAACGAACGCGACGACATCACCCGGCGCGCCCGCATCGCCCAGCTGTTCGCGGCCGGCGCCACCTATGCCGACCCGATGATGCGGGGCAGCGGCATCGAAGGCATCGACAGCATGATCGCCGCCGCCCAGCGCCAGTTCCCCGGCCACCGCTTCTTCCTGCACGGCACCCCGGACGGGCACAACGACGTCGTGCGCTTCGCGTGGACGCTTGCGCCCGAAGGCCCCGGCGCGCCGGTCGCGAAGGGCAGCGACGTCGCCTACGTCGATGCTCACGGGCGCCTGCTCAAGGTCACCGGCTTCCTCGACGCCGCCTGAGGAGACGACCATGCGCGCACATGCCCATATCGCCGGCCCCAACACCATCGCCACCGCGGACGGCGTCCACCTGTTCTACCGCGACTGGCCCGGCAGTCGGGCGCAGGCCCGGACCGTGCTGTTCGTCGGCGGCTGGTCCATGGCATCAAGCTCCTGGGGCTACCAGATGATGGCCCTGCAGCAGCGCGGACTGCGCTGCATCGCCTTCGACCGCCGCGGCCACGGCCGCTCCAGCGATCCGGGCGGCGGCTACGATTTCGACACCCTGGCCGGCGACATCGCCGCGGTCATCGATGCGCTCGACCTGAGCGAGGTGACGCTGGTCGGCCACTCGATGGGCTGCAACGAGATCGTCCGCTACCTGAGCCGCTTCGGCAGCGCCCGCGTCGAACGCGTCGCCCTGCTCGGGCCGATGACGCCGGGCGTGACGCTGACGCCGTCCAATCCCGGCGGCGTCGACCCAAGCCTTCTCGAGCAGTTCCGCAGCCTGCAGCTGCTGCGCGATTACCCGCTCTGGATCGAGGAGAACATCGAGCCTTTCGTGCCCGGCGCGAATGCGACCACCAGGGCGTGGCTGGCCGCGATGGCGCTCGATACCTCGCTGCAGGCCCTGCACGATTGCCACGTCGCGGTCCAGGGCGCCGACATGGCCGACGAACTGCGCGCGATCGGCGTGCCGGTGCTGATCGTGGCCGGCGACCGCGACGTCTCGGCCCCGCTGGATCTCACCGCGCGCCGCAGCGCGGCCCTGATCCCGGACGTGCGCCTGCGCGTGATCGAGGGCGCGGCGCATGGCATGTTCGTGACCCATGTTGAGCAAGTGAATGCGGATCTGCTTGAGTTCATTAACGAGCCCGGTTACATTGGCCGCGACTGAACAGGAGCGAGCGCATGGACGACATCGACGGCCGCGCCGGCAGCGGCGCCCGCTACTTCAATGACTTCGCGTCCGCGCTGCGCTACTGGCGCACGCGGCGCGGCGTCAGCCAGCTGCGGCTGTCGACCGACAGCGGGGTCTCGCAGCGCCACCTGAGCTTCCTGGAGAGCGGCCGCTCGCAACCCAGCCGCGACCTGATCCTGAAGCTCGGCATCGCCCTCGACGTCCCGCTCCGCCAGCGCAACGCGATGCTGCTGGCGGCCGGCTTCGCGCCGGCCTACCAGGAGCGCAAGCTGTCCGACCCGGAACTGGCCAGCGTGATGCAGGCCCTCGAATTCATGCTGCGCCAGCAGGCGCCCTTCCCCGCGCTGGTGGTCGACCGCCTGTGGAACCTGGTGATGTTCAACGAACCGGCCGCCGGCATGATGAAGTGGCTGCTCGGGATGCCGCTCGATGCCGCAATCCCGCGCGACGGTTCGATCAACGTGCTGCGCCTGATGCTGAGCCCCGACGGCCTGCGCCCGCGCCTCCTGAATTGGGAAGCCGTGTGCGCCGACAGCCTGCTGTGGATACAGCGCGAAGCCATGGCCGACGGCCCCGGCAACGAGGCCACCGCGCTGCTGGCCGAGCTGTCCGCCCTGCCCGGCATGCCGTCCGCCGGCCACGTACCGAACCTGGAGCGGCGCGCCCTGCCCTTCCTGCCGCTGCAGATCGCACATGAAGGCGTGCGCCTGAACCTGTTCACCACCATCACCACCCTCGGCACGCCGCACGACGTGACGGTGCACGAGCTGCGGCTGGAATCCTTCTTCCCGGCCGATGCGGCGAGCGCGGACTGGTTCCGCGAGCGTGCCGGCGGCTGAACGCCAGCCGAGGAGGCTGCAACTCGCGCCACCGGGCTGCATTTCGCGCCGCCCGGCCGCGCTTCGTCGCATACCCTCTCTTCCCATCCCGGCCTCGGGCAAAGTGGCGTCACTGTCATTCACTTAACGGAGACCGCCATGCTGCAGCAAATCCTGATCCATACCCCCGTCTACGTCTGGGCCATCCTCGCCGTGCTGGTCTGGCGCGGCACGGCCGCCCTGCGCGACCGCGAGATGCCAGTCCGCAGCCTGTTCATCGTCCCGGCCATCATGCTGGCGCTGTCGCTGCAGGATGTGGTCACGAAGTTCGGCTCGAACGCCATGCCGCTCGCCGCCTGGGCAATTGCCGCGGCCGCGGCCGCGCTGCTGGTATGGAAGTTGGGCCGTAGCCGCACCGCGCGCGCCGCCACGCCCGGCAGCGTGATCGTGCGCGGCAGCTGGGTGCCGCTGGCGATGATGATGGCGATCTTCGTGACCAAGTACGCGGCCTCGGTGCTGCTGGCGGTGCTGCCGCATGCGCGCCAGGACGCGCTGTTCGCGGCCGCCGTGTGCGCCCTGTTCGGCGTCTTCAACGGCTGCTTCCTCGGCCGCCTGGCGCGCGATGTGGCGTCGCTCAAGGGCGGATCGTACGTCCGTGCCGTTCAGGCCAGCTGACGCTCCAGAAATTCCACGCAGGCCCGCAGCTTGCCCGATCCCTCCAGGCGCTGCGGGTACACGGCCCAGACGTTGGCCTCCTGCGTGTACTCGGGCAGCACCTGCAGCAGGCGACCGGCGTCCAGGTGGGGCTGCACGTCCCACAGCGAACGCAGCACGATGCCCGCTCCTTCGACGGCCCAGCGCAACGCGATCTCGCCGTGGTTGGTGGACAGCGGCCCGGATACCTTCACCGTCTCCTCGCCATGGCGGCCACGCAGGCGCCACACGCCGAAGGGACGGTCGCGCTCCTTGATGGCGAGGCACTGGTGTCCCGCAAGATCCTGCAAGGTCCTCGGCACGCCATGGCGCGCCAGGTAATCCGGGGCCGCGCACAGGATGCGGTGGTTGTCCATCAGGCGCCGCGCGATCAGGTTGGGCGCGATCTCGTCGCCGACCCGCACGTCGAGGTCGAAGCCTTCGGCGACCGGATCGACCAGGCGGTCGAACACCTCGAAGCGGATCTGCAGCGCGGGATAGGCGGCCACCAGTTTCGCGATCGCCGGGGCGACGATATTGCGGCCGAAGCCGAAGCTGCTGCAGATGCGCACGCGCCCGCCCGGCTCGCGGCGGCGTTCCGACACTTCGTCGACCAGCTCGTCCAGGTTTTCAAGGATGATCTGCGCGCGCGCGAAGACCCGTTCGCCGTCTTCGGTGATCACGACCCGCCGCGTGGTCCGCTGGAACAGGCGCACGCCGAGCAGGCCTTCGAGCACGCCGATGCGCTTGCTGACATAGGCGGCCGACATCCCGAGTTCGGACGCCGCGCCGGCAAAGCTCCCCTTGCGCACCACGGTGACGAAGACCTTGAGGTCCTCATTCTCGAGCAGATTATTCACGATTCGTGTTCCCCGAAACCACATTTGACACGATTATATACGCCGCGTTTTTCATTATCATGACCACATGAAAACACACAAGATCGCCGTGATCGCCGGGGACGGCATCGGCAAGGAAGTCATGCCGGAAGGCCTGCGCGCGCTGGAAGCCGCGGCGCGCCGTTTCGGCATCCCACTCGAACTCACCACCTTCACCTGGGCCAGCTGCGACTACTACGCGCAGCACGGCCAGATGATGCCGGACGACTGGAAGCAGCAGCTCGACGGCTTCGAGGCCATCTACTTCGGCGCCGCCGGCTGGCCGGCCACGGTGCCGGACCATATTTCGCTGTGGGGTTCGCTGCTCAAGTTCCGCCGCGAGTTCGACCAGTACGTGAACCTGCGTCCGGTGCGCCTGATGCCGGGCGTGCCCTGCCCGCTCGCGAACAAGAAGCCGGGCGACATCGACTTCTACGTGGTGCGTGAAAACACCGAGGGCGAATATTCCTCGGTGGGCGGCCGCATGTTCGAAGGCACCGAGCGCGAAATCGTGCTGCAGGAAGCGATCTTCAGCCGCCACGGCACCGACCGCATCCTCAAGTACGCCTTCGAGCTCGCGCAAAAACGCCCGAAGAAGCACCTGACCGCCGCCACCAAGTCGAACGGCATCGCGATCTCGATGCCCTACTGGGACGAGCGCCTGGCCGCAATGGGCGAGTCCTATCCGGAAGTCGCGTGGGACAAGTACCACGTCGATATCCTGGCGGCGCGCTTCGTGCTGTCGCCGGAACGCTTCGACGTGGTGGTCGCCTCCAACCTGTTCGGCGACATCCTGTCCGACCTCGGCCCGGCCTGCACCGGCACGATCGGCATCGCGCCTTCGGCCAACCTGGATCCGGAGCGCCGCTTCCCCTCGCTGTTCGAACCGGTGCACGGCTCCGCGCCCGACATCTACGGCCGGAACATCGCCAACCCGATCGCCATGATCTGGTCCGGCGCGATGATGCTGGACTTCCTCGGCCGGGGCGACGCCCGCTACACGGCGGCCCACGACGCCATCCTGCGCGCCATCGAATGGTGCCTGGTCGAAGGACCGCGCACGCCGGACATGCAGGGCACGGCCAGCACCACCGAGGTCGGCGAGGCGATCGGGCGCTACCTGCTCAGCGAGGCTTGAGCACGGCCCGGAAGGCCTTCAATGCGGCCGGGTGGTAGATGGTGGCATGGGTCTCGCCCGGCCACGCTTCGTAGCTGAAGTCCAGGCCCGGCGCCTTGCCGAGACTGGCCTTCAGCGCCGGGTCGACGTCCGGCAGGCCATCGGCGCTGAAAGCGATGTGCAGCGTTTTCCTGCCCGCGATACTGGGCGGCTGCGCAGCCAGGCGCTTCGCCAACTGGCGGTCGTTCCACCACAGGCTGGGGTCGATGGCGATATAGGTGTCGAACAGGTCCGGCTCCAGCGCCAGGGTCTCGACCACGAACAGGCCGGCCAGCGATTCGCCGACGATCGCGCGCTCGCGCGTGACGCGGTAGCGCTTCTCCACTTCCGGCATCAGCTCGTTGCGGATGAAATTGCGGTAGGCCTGCGAACCGCCGACGTTCGGCGCGATCGTGCGGTCCTTCGCGACCTCGGTCGGGCCGGTGAGGTCGCGCCGGCGCTGGGTGTTTTCGATGCCGACCAGGAGGAAGGGCCGCACGGTGCCGTTGCCGGCGCCGACCTGCAGCAGGCCGGCCACGTGCAGGAAGTCTTCCAGCATGCCGCCGTCCGGCATGTACATCACCGGCAGCGGCGTGCCGGCGGGGATGCCGGCCGGGACGTAGACGTTGATGCGCCGGGTCTCGCCGAGCGCGGTGGAGGCGATGGTCCAGGTGTCGCCGATGGACAGCGGGGCGGCGGCGGATACCGAGGCGGATGCCGTCGCCGGCGCTGCCTCGCTTGCAACAGGCAGGCAAGCCGCCGCACACAGGACCAAAGTAGCCATCTTCATCGCAGCATCGACTCCCATACTTTTTGTAGACGTTTGGACGACACCGGCATCGGCGTCCGCAATTCCTGCGCAAACAGCGACACGCGCAGCTCCTCGAGCATCCACCTGAAATCCGTCATGCGCGGATCGAGGTTCTTCAGCGGCTGGTTCTTGATGGTGCGCTGGAACTGGCTGGCCGCCGTCTGCCACTCCGCCATCAGCTGGGCGTCGCGCGCCGTATTCGTGCGCAGCTTTTCGAGACGCACGTTCATCGCCTTCAGGTAGCGCGGGAAGTGCGACAGCTGGCTGTATTCCGTCTCGGCGATGAAGCGCTTGTGCACCAGTTCCTTCAACTGCCCCTGCATGTCGGCGGCCACCGCCTGCGGCAGGTTCTGCAGGCGCTTGGGCATGCCGTGGAACTCGGCCAGCACCTGCCCCACCAGGCGCGCGATCTCGTTGATCAGGAGGCCGATGCGGCCCTTGCCCTCGTCCTTGCGCTTGTTGAAGGAGGCCGCATCGATCGGCAGCGGGTCCTGCAGGCAGGCGATGTCGATGGCCTTGTTGACGATCTGCTCGCGCAGGTCCTCGGGCGAGCCAACCGACATGAACTGCATGCCCATCTGCTGCAGGCCGGGGATGTTCTTCTCGGCGAACTTCAGCTGGTCCTTGAACTGCAGCGCGAACAGGCGGCGCAGGCCGATGCGATGGGTGCGCGCGGCCACGTTGGGATCGTCGAAGACTTCGAGGTCGCAATGGGTGATCTTGTCGACCAGGGCCGGGAAGCCGATCAGGGTCAGCTTGCCCTGGTTGATCTCCAGCAGTTCCGGCAGCTCGCCAAAGGTCCAGCTGGTGATATTGGTGTGCTGGCTGACGCCGTGGTTGGCCGGCGCTGCGGCCGGCGCTTCGGCGCCCTTCTTCGCAGAAGGTGCGGCTGCCGCAGAAGAAGCCGGCGCCGCAGGCTTGCCAAACGCCGCCTGCGCCCGCGCCTGCCCGCTGGCCACTGCCGCCGGCGTCGTTTCCGCCATGCGCTGGAAGCTCTGGCGCGCCTGCCCGCCCAGCTCCGCCTGCAGGCTCGCCAGGTTGCGCCCCATCTCGAGCTGGCGGCCATGCTCGTCGACCACCTTGAAATTCATGGACAGGTGGGCCGGCAGGGTCTCCAGCTTGAAGTCGGTGGTCAGCACGCGCGCGCTGGTGTGCTGGTGGATGTCCGCAATCAGCGCGTCGATCAGGTCGCCGCGGCCGAAACGCACCGGGTCCTGGTTGCGCTCGAAGAAGCCGGCCGCGTAGTCCGGCAGCGGCACGCAGTGGCGGCGCAGCTTTTGCGGCAGGGACTTCAGCAGCAGCTGCACCTTCTCCTTCAGCATGCCCGGCACCAGCCAGCCCGGACGCGCCGAGGGGATCTGGTTCAGCGCGAACAGCGGCACGCTCAAGGTGACGCCGTCGCGCGGGCTGCCCGGCTCGAAGTGATAGCTCAAGGCCATTTCGATGCCGGTCACGTTCATCGTCTTCGGGAACAGCTCGGTGGTGACGCCGGCCGCCTCGTGGCGCATCAGCTCCTCTTTGTTCAGGAAGAGCAGCTTCGGGTTGTCGCGCGAGGCGTCCTTGTACCACTTCTCGAAACCGGCGCCGTTCACGATGTCGCCCGGGATCTCCTTGTCGTAGAAGGCCGCGATCAGCTGGTCGTCCACCAGCACGTCCAGGCGCCGCGACTTGTGCTCGAGGTTCTCGATCTCGCGGATCAATTTGTGGTTATGCGCGAAGAAAGGCGCGCGGGTCTCGTAGTCGCCCGCCACCAGCGCGTCGCGGATCAGGATCTCGCGCGCCTCTTGCGGGTTGATGTTGGCGTAGTTGATGCGGCGCTGGCTGTAGACGACGATGCCGTACAGGGTCGCGCGTTCGCTGGCCGTCACCTGGGCGCTTCTCTTTTCCCAGCGCGGCTCGCCCCAGGATTTCTTCAGCAGGTGCCCGCCGATCTTCTCGACCCACTCCGGCTGGATCTGCGCCAGCGTGCGCGCGTACAGGCGCGTGGTCTCGACCAGTTCCGCCGCCATCACCCACTTGCCGGCCTTCTTGCCGAGCGAGGAACCGGGCCAGATGTTGAACTTGATGCCGCGCGCGCCGAGGTAGGCAGCGTCGTCTTCCATCTTGTAGCCGATATTCCCCAATAGGCCAGTCAGCAGCGCCATGTGCAGCTGCTCGTAGGTGGCCGCGGCCTCGCTGAGGCGCCAGCCCTGCTCCCTGACGATGGTGAGCAGCTGCGAGTGGACGTCGCGCCACTCGCGCAGGCGCAGCTGCGAGAGGAAGTTCTCGCGGCAGTTTTCCTGCAGCTGGCGGTTGGTCTTCTTGTGCTCGATGGCCTGCTCGAACCAGCGCCAGATCTTGATATAGCTGAGGAACTCGCTCTTCTCGTCGGCGAATTTCTTGTGCTTCTCGTCGGCCTGCTGCTGGTATTCCATCGGCCGGTCGCGCGGGTCCTGCACCGACAGTGCGGACGCGATGATCAGCATCTCGGTCAGGCAGTTGTTGTCGACGGCGGCCAGGATCATGCGGCCCACGCGCGGGTCGAGCGGCAGCTTGGCCAGCTTGCGCCCCATGCTTGTGAGCTCGTTGGCATCGTCGACCGCGCCCAGTTCCTGCAGCAGCTGGTAGCCGTCTGCGATCGCGCGGCCCTGCGGCGGCTCGACGAAGGGGAAAGTCTCGACGTCGGTCAGGTGCAGGGACTTCATGCGCAGGATGACGGAGGCCAGCGAGGAACGCAGGATCTCCGGGTCCGTGAATTTCGGACGCTGCAGGAAGTCGTCTTCTTCGTACAGGCGGATGCAGACGCCGTCGGCCACGCGGCCGCAGCGGCCGGCGCGCTGGTTGGCGGCCGACTGCGCGATGCTTTCCACCTGCAGCTGCTCGACCTTGTTGCGGTAGCTGTAGCGTTTTACGCGCGCCAGGCCGGAATCGACCACGTAGCGGATGCCGGGCACGGTCAGCGAGGTCTCGGCCACGTTCGTCGCCAGCACGATGCGGCGCGCATTGGTGGTCTTGAAAACGCGGTCCTGCTCCTCCACCGACAGGCGGGCGAACAGCGGCAGGATCTCGACGTGCGGCGGATGCTGCTTGCGCAGGGCTTCGGCGCAGTCGCGGATCTCGCGCTCGCCGGGCAGGAAGACCAGCACGTCGCCCTGCCCCAGGCGGCACAGTTCATCGACGCCGTCCACGACAGCGTCGATCAGGTCGCGCTTGTCGCGCGCGGCCTGGGCCTTCGAGACCGGCTTGCCCGCATCGGACGCGCCAGCGGGGCTTGAGACCGGGTCGCGGTCGACCGGGCGGTAACGCACCTCGACCTTGTACAAACGGCCCGAGACTTCGATTACCGGTACCGGTTTCTCGGGGGTGCCGAAGTGGCGCGCGAAGCGGTCGGCGTCGATGGTCGCCGAGGTGATGATGATCTTGAGGTCCGGACGGCGCGGCAGGATCTCCTTCAGGTAGCCGAGCAGGAAGTCGATGTTCAGGCTGCGTTCGTGGGCCTCGTCGATGATGATGGTGTCGTAGGCCTTCAGCAGCGGGTCGGTCTGGGTCTCGGCCAGCAGGATACCGTCGGTCATCAGCTTGACCCAGGCGCCCGGCTGCAGTGTGTCGTTGAAGCGAACCTTGTAGCCGACATGCTCGCCCAGCGGCGTGCCCAGCTCGAAGGCGATGCGCTTGGCGGTGGAGGATGCCGCGATACGGCGCGGCTGGGTGTGGCCGATCATGCCCTTCTCGCCGCGGCCCAGCTCCAGGCAGATCTTCGGCAGCTGGGTCGTCTTGCCGGAACCGGTTTCGCCGGAGACGATGATCACCTGGTGCTTCATCAGCGCTTCGGCGATTTCCTTGCGGCGGCCGGAGACCGGCAGGTCTTCGGGGAAGGTAATCGCCGGCAGCGGGGTGCGCATGGGCGGCTTGCGTTCGCCGCGCGGCTTCTCATTGCGATTGCCGTCGCCGGACTTGCGTTCCTGCGCCGGCTTTCCATTCTGCGGCGCGGCGGCCGGCGCACGCACCTTCGCCTGCGCGAGCGCGTTCGCCAGCGCACCCTCGCGCGCAGGCGCGCGTGGCTTGCCGCCCGCCTCCTTGCGTGGCTGGTTCGGATTGCGGTCGGGAGACGCTGCGCGCGCCGGGCTCGGCGAAGGCTTGTTACTCTGTTCAGACATTGATTTTTACAAGGTATTTGGTGCGCAAGTCGCGCAGCCAATTATAATGCGGCAAATGGAAAACCCTACCCAATTCGTCCAGTGGCTGCGCTCGGTCGCGCCGTATATTCATGCATTCGGCGGCAAGACTTTCGTCGTCGCCTTCCCCGGTGAACTCGTCGCCTCCGGCGCCCTGCCGGTGCTGGCCCAGGACCTGTCCCTGCTGGTCGGCCTCGGCATCCGCGTCGTGCTGGTGCACGGCTCGCGGCCCCAGGTCGCCGAGCAGCTCGGCCTGCGCAACGTCGAGGGACGCTTCCACAACGGCGTGCGCATCACCGACGGCGCCGCGATGGAGTGCGCGAAGGAAGCGGCCGGCGAACTGCGCCTGGACATCGAAGCGGCCTTCAGCCAGGGTTTGCCGAATACGCCGATGTCGAATGCCCACATCAGCGTCGTCTCCGGCAATTTCGTCACCGCGCGTCCGCTCGGCGTGATCGACGGCGTCGACTTCGAACTGACCGGCGTCACCCGCAAGATCGCGGCCGAGAAGATCCACCCGATCCTGCAGACCGAAGACAATATCGTGCTGCTGTCGCCGCTGGGCTTCTCGCCGACCGGCGAGGTGTTCAACCTGACCATGGAAGACGTGGCCGCGCAGGCCGCCATCGCCCTGCATGCCGAAAAGCTCATCTTCATCACCGAAACGCCGATGATGAAGGATGCCGCCGGCGCCGAGATCCGCGAACTGTCCTCGCACCAGGCCGAAGCCGTGCTGCAGGCGGGCTTCCTGCCCTCCGACGCCTCGTTCTACCTGCAGCATGCGATCAAGGCCTGCAACAGCGGCGTCGACCGCTCCCACATCGTCCCTTACGAAATGGACGGCTCGGCCCTGCTCGAACTGTTCACCCACGATGGCGTGGGCACCATGATCAGCCACGAGAACCTGGAAAGCCTGCGCCAGGCCACAATTGAGGACGTGGGCGGAATTATCAAGCTCATCGAACCGCTGGAAGCCGACGGCACCTTGGTCAAGCGTCCGCGCGAGCTGATCGAACGCGAAATCGACCACTTCTCCGTCATCGACCACGATGGCGTGATCTTCGGCTGCGCCGCGCTCTATCCCTTCCCGGGCGAGAAGATGGGCGAGATGGCCTGCCTGACCGTGAGCCCGGACGCCCAGACCCAGGGCGACGGCGAACGCATCCTGAAGAACATCGAGAACCGCGCGCGCGCCGCCGGCCTCACGAAACTGTTCGTGCTGACCACCCGCACCGCGCACTGGTTCAAGAAGCGCGGCTTCGTCCCGGCCACCGTCGACGACCTGCCGAAGGACCGCGCCCACATGTATAACTGGCAGCGCCGGTCGCAGATTTTCATCAAGACCTTATAATCGAGGTTTTCCGATTTCGAACCAGGAGCAATAAAATGGCGCGCACCGTCCACTGCATCAAACTCGACAAGGAAGCCGAAGGCCTGGACTTCCCGCCCTACCCGGGCGAACTGGGCAAGCGCATCTACGAAGGCGTGTCGAAGGAAGCCTGGCAGGGCTGGCTGAAGCACCAGACCATGCTGATCAACGAAAACCGCCTGAACATGGCCGACGCCCGCGCACGCAAGTACCTGGCGACCCAGATGGAGCGCCATTTCTTCGGTGAAGGCGCCGATGAGGCTGCCGGTTACGTGCCGCCGACCGCTTGAGTATTTTTTAGCTGTGCTTCGGGCAGCGTGTTCTGCGCTGCCCATATTTCCTGCGGTCTCCACCTTCCTGCCTTCCCTGCCGCCAATCGGCGAATCTCTTTCATTCTTTTAAGTTTCGATATCTCATCGAATAGATCTGCGAATAGTTTTTCTTCGTAATATTTCGAATAGAACCGATACGCAACGCAAGGAATTTGTGCACTGCACATTGCGCAAGTCATCCTTTGCCCACGATCTAAAGTGCGTCTTGTAAAGACCGGAACCGAACAGGAGCGCCGAGCGTCTGTCATGCCTGCACATGCACGTTTATCGCGAAAGGCAAACATGACTGATCCATTGCGAAGATTAAAAGATCCCGTAATCAATGAAGACGGGAGCCTGCATGTACGCACGGTTCTGACGCCGACCAGTTTGAAGACGCGCGGCCTGGTGTACAAAGGTTCTAACAAAGTTGTTCCGGTCATATTTATTCCGGGAACTATGGGAACGAATCTGCGGGTCAGGCGTGATATCTCCTTGCCACGAGGCTATCCGCTCAAGCCCGGCGAACCGGCATGGCGGCCGCCGAACAGCGATAGCGCCGTCCTGCTTTATGCATCCGATTGGAAAAAGCGAAGCCCGAAAATGCGCCAGCTGATTCTTCATCCGGAGTATGTCGAAGTCGACGATAGCGGCGACCTGGATATTGGCTCGTGCTATCTGGAACGCAGCGTCATGCGCGAACGCGGCTGGGGAGAAATCTTCAATGGCTCCTATGGCACTTTGCTGTTCGAACTGCAGAGCCATCTGGAAATGACCTTCCAGTTCGACGCCCTGAATAAACGGCACATCCGTAGCCGCTGGAAAGAAGTCATGCAGGCAATGGAAGGCGATACGCTCAAGCGCTGGGGCGTGCGCTCGGTGGCGCCCTTGACGGAAACCGAGTTGGAGAAATATGCCGAGTACCAATATCCAATCTATGCCTGCGGTTACAACTGGCTTCGGTCTTGCGGTGAATCGGCCAATCGTCTCGAAGAGCGAATCGGAAAAATCATCGACTGGTGGAAGAAACGGAATCATGAATGCGAGAAAGTCATTCTCGTCACGCATTCGATGGGCGGCCTCGTTGCGCGTGCCTGCGCGAAACGGATTCCCGACAAGATTCTAGGGGTGATCCACGGCGTGATGCCGGCGCTGGGCACGCCCCTGGCCTACCGCCGCCTGGCCTGCGGCACCGAATGCGACAGCCCGGTCAACGGCAAGCTCGATAACTTCAAGGCCGGCAAATTCGCGGACATTGCAGGCAGGCGGCCCGAGGATACGACGCCCGTCATGTCGGTCGCACCGGGCGCCCTTGAACTGTTGCCCAACCAGCGCTATCCGCGGCCCTGGCTGCATGCCAGCGTCGTTCATGCGCCTGCCCATGGCGAGCGCCGCGAGACGGCCATCGATTGCCTGCATCTGCCAAACGAATCCCAACCGAATCCCTACGACCTGTATCGCGACATGAGTTCGTGGTACAGGCTGATCAACCCGGACCTGGCCAATCCCGCAAACCTGTATCGGGATGCCAAAGGCGGCGTCGTCAAGAAAATTCGCGAAGCAATCAATACCGCCGAAATATTTCATGATTGGCTGGGCGATTACTACCATCCCACAAGCTTTGCCTATTACGGAAACGACAAGGGGCATCCGGCCTATGGCCAGATTCGATGGGTGGCGCAAGAGGCCACGGCTGGCACGAAGATTCCGATAACGGCTGCAAATATCAAGGCGGCAAAAAATGTTGCGCAGGAATCTAATGGCGCCCGGCAGGTAAAGATTGAAGACCGGATCACCCTGTCATTTTCCGTTGAGCCACAAGAATCCGCAGGCGATGACACGGTATCGCAACAGTCCGGGGCTGCTCCTAATGGCAAGATCAAACAGCTGTTCGCCACTCAAGGCTATCGTCATCAGGAGAGTTACAAGCACCGCGACACGATCCTGTTGACCTGCTATTGCATCGTCAAAGTTGTTCAGGAACTAGGCAAGAATGGATAAGGCGCGCAACAGGACGCTTCCGTTTATCCGTGTCCTGGCGGCACTGTACGTGCTTTACCTTATTTATGGCTTGGGAAATTCAATGATAGACCGGCATTCAGTAACAAAGCTGACGGAACAAATGAAGACAGCCTGCGTGGGCAGGTTCCTGATCGACTTGCCTGCTTCCATGGACGTTTCCTACCACGGTGTCTACGTCAACGGATTCTGGATTTCGACACAGACAGAAAGCCAGCAGGCTTTCGATGCAAGAATCCTGGCGCGGCAAACCGCAATCGAAGCGGAGCCGAACCAGCGCGGCGGAAAAAACCTGGAAGCGGTGGAGAAGTACAGCAATAGCGGATTTGAAGGAAAAATTTTCAGATTCGGACGCGAGTTCACGAAAGGAATAGAGGATGGGAAACCCGTGGTTTGGGTCAACGTCAGAATGGAAGCCTATCTCCACCTGAACGGCGTCAGCTTCAATTTCACCACGCCGGACGGCTATGATGCCGACAAGACTGGCAATCTGCGCACGCTTCTGGACAAGCTTCGCTTCGTGCCGGCGGGAGAGTCGCCCGCTGCTGCAGGCTTCTGCTTTGGTCCCGGCATGTTCGTGGAGCCCTTGTCAGCCGACGACACCGAAGGGGTAACGATCTTTGCCGGCTTCCAGGACCACCCTGACCTCTCCCTGGCCCTCACCACACGCGCAGGCACGAAACCCGACAGAGAAGACCGCCTGGCGCGCGATACGGCAGTCGACGCAGAAATGCCACTGTGGCAAAAGCCGCTGATGGACAAGCTCAGAAAAGGCAAGCGCAGCATCAACGGCATCGAAGGCGGCGAAGTGGCGGAGCGATGGACCGAGCTGAACTTCGTGCACACCTTCGGGTTCAACTGGGAAGTGAACGGCACTGAGGACAATGTCTACATCCCCTTCATGCAACTGGAAATGTCGACCGGCCACCCTGTGAATGCCGGCGCCCGGCCGGTGACAAGCTTCCTCGGCGAAGACGGCCTGCTCCAGCTCTGGGACAAGATCTCGTCCAGCATCCGCATACGCCCGACCGGTGCGCCGCCGAAACGCGAGCCGCCGCCAGGCCCCAAACCCGGCGACACGAGCGCGGCAGGCGACATCTGCCCCGGCACAGGCTGGTGGCAATGCCAGGACGGCGGCAACGGCGCCAGGGTCGCGGGCGGCCAGCGCCAGTTCCTGACGGCGGGCCAGCGCATGCCGCAAGCCCTGTTATCGCGGCCGCAAACGCTGTGGAACAAGCTGCGCGGCGTCCAGGCCAGCTACCGACTCGAGCAGCCGACCAGCTGGACGCTGGTCGACCGCCGCAGCCGGACACGGCTCCTGCCGGCGGTGCCGCCAGCCGACGCGGGCGCAGCCTAGGCCGCCGTTTCGTCTACAACCTGCCGAAGGCCGCCAGCACGCGCATCACATCCTGCACGCCGATCTTGTCGACCCAGTCGCCATGCGCGGGCGCCGTGATCACGGTGCTGTTGGCGCGGTCGATCGGCGCCCATTCCGGATTGTTCTGCCGCATCAGGGCGATCACCGGCACGTGCACGGCATTCGCCAGGTGCATCACGGCCGTCTCCACCGAAATGATCAGCTCGCACAAGCTCAGCACCGCCGGCAGCTGGAAGAAGTTTTCTTCGGCGCTGAACAAATGGGTCTGCTCCAGCCCGGCATCGGCGAACAGCGCGCGGGCACGCGCCAGTTCCTCGGGCACCACGTTGACGACGAAGCCGACGTCGCCCCATTCCGGCCGGCAGCGCATGGTGCGGATCAGTCCGATCACGCGCTCGAGCGGCCAGCTGCGTTCCACCGATTTCGAAAAGGCGTTGACGAACACGACCCGGGACGGCCTGCCGTCGACGCCCATGAAGCCCCAGTCGGCAAACTGCTTGTGCGCATACGCGATCCAGCGGTCGGCGATGCGCAGCACCGGGAAGCGCGCCGCACGCGGAATCTCCATGCCGAACAGCTGGGTGAACCAGCCGGCGTAGATGTCGCTGATGTGCTGGTCCGGATGCGATGCCGGCGTGTAGGCCGGGATCGCGGCGTCCAGCTTGCGGTAGATGAGGCGCTTCGGCAGGTCCCAGGGCCGCACGCGCTTCTTCTGCCCGACCACAAAGCCGTGCGGGCTGATGCTGCGCGCCAGGCTGGCGTATTTGTGGCGCTCCAGCACAGCCAGCGAGACCACGACCGGATAGTGCTCGCGCCGCGCCTGTTCCAGCGATTCGCGGTAGAGCTGCGGGCTCCAGGTCTCGTCGTAGACTTTGTCGATGGCCGGGCACTCGGCCAGCCAGTCGTACAGCGCATACTTCTTCAGGTGCGCCCACTCGCTGGCGCGGCTGGTGCGGCGGCGCTCGTCGACCCACAGGTGAATCTTCAGATGCGGATAGGCCCGCTTGAACGCCTGGAAGCAGCCCTGCAAATAGGTAAAGTCGCCGAGGGCCAGGTGGGCGATGAAGAGGATCTTGTCGGCCTGCCGCAGCAGCGCCGGCGCGACCAGCGGCGCGGGCATGGCCGGCGCATCGAAATGGATCGCATCGAGCCTGAGGGATTGTCCACCCGATAATTTCATATTGCTCCGTTCCAAACAGAAGACGATGTGAAAATTCTATGGGCAATGCGCAGCTCGAAATGCAAACGAACTGTAAGACTTCGTAAAGTTATGTCAAGACGCTAGGATGCTGCACCGCAAAAAACTGCGGCGCACGCCTGGAACAGCTTGGTGAAGGGAGAAGGAGGGGAAGTTTTACATCTGCCGGCACTGGCGCATCTCGCAGCGCGCCATGAACACCTTGCCGTTATCGCACTGCATGCGGTAGACCTCGACCGGCCCCTGTTCGGTGACCAGGCCGGCGCCCTGCCCGCCCGTGCAGGCTTGCTGCTTCGCCAGCTTCTCGACGGTAGCCGACGATACGCCGAGCCGGAACGGCAACGTCTGGATTGGCGTGCCGTTCGCGTCCACCGGCCCGGCAGGCTTGACCGCGACCGGCGCTGAGGCAGGCATAGGCGCGGGCGGCAGCGGCTGGTGGAACATCGCGCAGCCGCTGAGAAGTGCGGCAAGGAACATCGTGACGGGCAGACGCTGCATGCCGCTCTCCGGATCAGAAAGTCAGGGTCTTGACGCCTTCCGCCATGCCCAGCAGGCAGACGTTGGCGCCGCGCTGGGCGAACAGGCCGACGGCGATTACGCCGACGATCTGGTTGATTTCCGTTTCCAGCGCCACCGGATCGGTAATCGACAGGCCGGCCACGTCGATGATGTGGCCGCCGTTATCCGTCACGAAGGCTTCATCGCTGCCCGGCTTGGTGCGCAGGCGCGGCTGGCCGCCGAGGGCCGCCAGCTTGCGCGTCACGGCCGCACGGGCCATCGGCACGACTTCGACCGGCAGCGGGAATTTACCCAGGGTCTGCACCAGCTTGGAGCCGTCGGCGATGCACACGAAGCTCTTCGACACCGACGCGACGATCTTCTCGCGGGTGAGCGCAGCGCCGCCGCCCTTGATCATGGCGCCGGAAGCGTCGATCTCGTCGGCGCCGTCGACATAGACGGAAATCGACTCGACGTCGTTCAGGTCACGCACTTCGATGCCGTGGCTGCGCAGGCGCGCCGCGGTCGCTTCCGAGGACGCGACCGCGCCCTTGATGCGGTCCTTGATCTTGGCGAGCTCGTCGATGAAGAAGTTGGCGGTCGAGCCGGTGCCGACGCCGATGATTTCGCCGTCGACCACATAGTCAATGGCGGCGCGGGCCACGGCCTGCTTGAGTTCGTCCTGAGTCATGATGATGATGTTGGAAGGTGAAAAATGCCGCCATTTTAACGGATGCGCGTGCGCAGTCCGTCAAATCAAGCGCAGCATCGCCGCCTTCAGTACACCCGCGGTCTTGTTGGCCGCACCCAGCTTGCGCAGCGCGTTATCGATGTGGAAGATCACGGTGCGCTCCGAAATCGACAGAATCTCCGCCGATTCCGAGGCCGTCTTGCCGTCCGCGGCCCAGCGCAGCACCTCGATTTCGCGCTCCGTCAGCTTGATCGTACCGACGCCATCCGGCTTTGCAGCCAGGATATTGGCCAGCGCCGCATGCGCCGCCTGGGCCAGCCAGTGCATCTTCTGGGTATTTTTCTGGAATTCGCTACGGCCGATGACTTCGCCGGAGCGGGCAAAGGTCAGCAGGCTGGCGACGCCCTTCAGGTCGTGCGTCGGCTGGGCCCAGCCGATCTGCAGGCCGTGGGCGCGCGCGTCCTCCCACAACGGGCGGCTGGACGCGAACAGGGCTTCCGACCACAGCATGGGCCGGGCCGAGGTCATGCCATGGGCGACGGTGGGATCGGTGCGCAGATACTGCTCGGACTGGTAGCGCTGCTGCCAGGCTTGCGGGTAATTGTTGAACATGACCGTGCGCGGATTCGAGAACGGCAGCGGCAAACGCATGCCGAGCGCACAGTAGTCGAAGCCGAGCTCGTTAGCGGCCTGCGCCAGAAGTTCCAGCAACGCTGCCTCGGTCTTCGCTTCCGCAAAGCCATGCAGCCACTCTTGATGTCCGTCTACGTCAAACTGCTGCAAAGCCCTACCCTCCAGCGATCGCGCCTGAAAGAACTTACAGTGCCCCAGCGGACAGAACACTGCTAGACTGGCGTGCCATTAATAGTTGACAACAATAACACAAGAGCCTGCTCACCCTGCCAGCATTTTTCACCATCCTGAGGAGACAAAAATGACCAGCAAAAACACGATCTGCCTGTGGTTCAACGGCGATGCACTCGACGCCGCAAAGTTCTACGCGGAGACCTTCCCCGACAGCGAAGTCAGGGCCGTCCACCGCGCACCGGGCGACTACCCGGCCGGCAAGGAAGGCGACGTGCTGACCGTCGATTTCACGGTGGCAGGCATCCCATGCATCGGCCTGAACGGCGGTCCCGGCCCCAGCCACAGCATCGCCTTCTCTTTCCAGATCGCGACCGAGGACCAGGAAGAAACCGACCGCCTGTGGAATGCCATCTTCGGCAACGGCGGCCAGGAAAATGCCTGCGGCTGGTGCCAGGACAAATGGGGCCTGTCGTGGCAGATCACGCCGCGCGTGCTGTCCGAAGCCGTTGCGGGATCCGATCCGGCGGCTGCCAAGCGCGCGTTCACGGCAATGATGGACATGCGTAAAATCGATGTCGCCAAAATCGAAGCGGCTGTGCGCGGCTGAGATCCCATGGAGGGACCGGGCATGGACCAACATACCGGCGGCTGCCTGTGCGGCGACCTGCGCGTCACGGCCACCGGCCGCCCCTACCGCGTCGGCCTCTGTCACTGCATGGATTGCCGCAAGCACCACGGCGCCTTGTTCCATGCCTCGGCGATCTATCCCGAAGACGCGGTGAAAGTCGAAGGCGAGGCCCATCACTACGGCACGCGCTATTTCTGCCCGCGCTGCGGCTCCTCGGTCTTCTCGAAAAGCGGCGATGAAGTCGAGATCAGCCTGGGCGCGCTGGACAGCCCTGACCAGTTCAGGCCGAGCTATGAACTGTGGACCGTACGCCGCGAATCCTGGCTGCCGCCCTTCCCGCTCAGCAGGCACTACGAGGGCGACCGCCCGGCCACCGGACGCACGGAGGGACCTCCATGAACGACATCGCCGTCGCGAGACTGCTGCCGAACATCTGCACGGACAAAATGGAAGAGACGCGGGATTTTTACGCGCGCCTGCTCGGTTTTGTCGTCGGTTTCGAGCATCCGGGCTGGTACATCCAGATGGCGTCGCCGGCCAACCCGCAACTGCAAATCGGCATCGTGCGCCGCGGCCATGAATTCACACCGGCGGCATTTCAGCAGGCGGCGCAAGGCGTCATCATTTCCGTGCAGGTCGGCGATATCGATGCCACCTACGCAAGCGTGCTCGAGCGCGGCTTTCGGATCGCGCACGCACTGCGCGATGAAAGTTTCGGCATGCGGCGCTTCATGGTTGCCGACCCGAACGGGCTGCTCGTCAACCTGTTCGCGTTTCGGTAGGGGCGGAATCCAACAACATTCTTATTCGCCCGGCGGCAGGCAGCCGAACAAGCGCTTGCCCGGCCGTTCCCCATCCCAGATCTGGTGCACGACGGCGCTGCCGTCGCGCTGCTTCGCCAGGCAGAAGCGCGCCTCGTAGGCCTGTGCCGTGCCGCGCGTCTTGCCGGGGCGGGCGTCGATGCGCAGGTAGTAGATCCTGCCGGCTTCCAGCGCCGCCGCCTGCGTGCGCGGCAAGGATGCGACCTGGCCGCCGTAGGGCACGCACATCGAAAAGCTGAGGGGAAAGGTGCGTTCGGGCGGCATGGTCATTTTCCACAGCAGGTGCTGGCCGTCCGAGACGGTGACGGAGTGGAAATCGGGCGTGCCTTCGCGCTCTTCGCGCGGGCTGATCGTGAAGCAGGGACCGCCGCGCGGGCCTTCGCGGACTTCGGCGGCGCCGATGCGGGCGATGGCTTTCGCTGCCGGCAGGGTGAACACCAGCACGCACAGGGTGGCGGCAAGGAATGGGAATCGCATGATGGACTCATGGGGACGGGCGTACGCACATGAGCCTACGTTGGCGGGCTGGGCTGGGGGTTGATTCGGCGCAAGCTGGGAGATGCTTTGGCTAGAGGCTACTCGTCGAACTTGGATTCCCGCCTTCGCGGGAACGACGTGCCCAAGGTGCGAGCCCCTCCCCGCGGCAGGTTGCTCTGGTCCGTCGGATCCGCCAGAAACCCCGCCAGCACCCGCTCATACAATCCCAGCTGATGCGCATGCCTGCGCTGGCGCACCACGCGCGGGTGCTGCATGAATTTCAGTGCGAAGTAATCGGCCAGCAGGTCGCCCTGGGCTTCCATGTTGTAGTCGGCAAGGGTTGCGTCTTCGCGCAGCTCGTAGTGGTAGGACAGGCCGAGCCGGATCGCGCCGCGCAGGCGCACCGGGTAGCCCAGCTGGTGCTGCCACACGTGCACCATCTCGTGCATGAACCAGTGGATGACGGTGGGATTGCCCTCGCTGTAGTCGGGCAGGAAACAGGAGTGGTGGAAGTAGATGCTGCCGTTGGGCGTCATTGCGCAGTTCTTCGGCTGCAGCAGCGACAGGTAGCGGCGGTTGTGGACCCGCACGCGCGTGTAATCGATGGCGCCGCCGAAGAGCAGCGACGCCATCCTGATTTCGCCCGCGGTCAGGCCGCGTGCCATGCCGAATTAGAGCTCGACCTTTAAGCGGCGCGCAGCGAAGAAGCCGATTTGGCCAGCTCGGTGATCAGATCCCAGTCGCCGGCCTTCATCGCGTCCGCCGGGGTCAGCCAGGAACCGCCCACGCAAGCCACGTTCTTCAGCGCCAGGAATTGCGGCGCGGTCTCGATCGAGATGCCGCCGGTCGGGCAGAAGGTCACGTCCGGCAGCGGGCCGCCGATCGCCTTCAGCATGCCGACGCCGCCCGCCGGCACGGCCGGGAACAGCTTCAGCTGCTTGAAGCCGGCTTCGCGCGCCACCATCACTTCGGATGGGGTCATGCAGCCCGGCAGCAGCGGCAGGCCGCTCTTTTTCGCGGCTTCGATCAGGGCCGGGGTCAGGCCCGGGGAGACGCCGAACACCGCGCCGGCATCGCGCGAGGCGGCGAATTCTTCCGGCTGGGTCAGGGTGCCGACGCCGACGATGGCGCCTTCGACCTGGGCCATCGCGCGGATCGCCTCCAGGCCGTGCTTCGTGCGCAGAGTGACCTCGAGCACGCGGATGCCGCCGGCGACCAGCGCCTTGGCAAGGGGGACGGCGTGGTCCGGATCGTCGATCGCGATGACCGGGATCACGACGGCCGATTTCATGATGTCGAGCAGGCTCATATCAGTACTCATCGTTTGCTCTCTCAGCTTATTTGGATTTACGGAACAGGAAGTCTTCGTCGGAACCCGGCATGATTTCACCCGTGTCGGTGCCTTCGTGCAGGGGGACAGTGGTCTCGATCGGCGACGGCAGCGGGAAGTGGGCGGCGCCCTCCTCGGCTGCGGTAACGGATTTGCGGAAACCATCGAACAGCTCGCGGCCCATGCCGATGTGGCTCCGGCTCAGGTCGGCGGTCGCCATCTTGCGCGAGGCCCAGACGTCGGCCGGCACCAGCGCTTCCAGCGCACCGGCGGTCGCATCGACGCGGATGATATCACCATCGCGCACCAGGCCCAGGGGGCCACCGGCCAGGATTTCCGGCGACACGTGGATCGCCGCCGGCACCTTGCCGGACGCGCCCGACATGCGGCCATCGGTGACCATCGCCACGTGGTAGCCGGCGTCCTGCAGGTTGGCCAGCGCCGGGGTCAGTGCGTGCAGTTCCGGCATGCCGTTGGCGCGCGGGCCCTGGAAGCGGATCACGGCGACGAAGTCGGTGTTCAGCTGACCGGCTTTGTACGCATGCATGAAGTCTTCCTGCGAATCGAAGGTCTTGGCAGGCGCTTCGACGATGTGGTGTTCCTTCTTGACCGCCGAGATCTTCATCACGGCGCGGCCCAGGTTGCCCTGCACCAGGATCAGGCCGCCGTTGTCGCTGAACGGGTTGGTGTGCTTGCGCAGCACGTTCTCGTCGCCGCTCTGTTCCGGCAGGTCCTTCCACACGACCTTGTCGCCGTCCAGGAAAGGCTCCTTGCAGTGGGCGCGCAGGCCGCGGCCGAGGATGGTGTTGACGTCCTCGTGGGCCAGGCCGGCGTCCAGCAGTTCGCGGATCACGAAGGTCGGACCGCCGGCTGCCTGGAAGTGGTTCACGTCGGCGTCGCCATTCGGGTAGACGCGGGCCAGCAGCGGCACCACTTTCGACAGCTCGTCGAAGTCGTTCCAGTCGACCACGATGCCGGCTGCGCGCGCGATCGCGATCAGGTGCATGGTGTGGTTGGTCGAGCCGCCGGTGGCGTGCAGCGCGGCGATGGCGTTGACGATGCTCTTCTCGTCGACGATATGGCCGATCGGCATGTACTCGCCGCCCTGCTGCGAGATCCTGACGGCCTGCTGGGAAGCGGCCTTCGTCAGTGCGTCGCGCAGCGGCGTGCCCGGGGTGATGAAGGCGGCGCCCGGCAGGTGCAGGCCCATCATCTCCATCAGCATCTGGTTGCTGTTGGCGGTGCCGTAGAAGGTGCAGGTGCCGGCGCCGTGGTAGGCCTGGGCCTCGCCCTCGAGCAGCTCTTCACGCGTGGCCAGGCCTTTCGCGTAGCGCTGGCGCACCGCGGCCTTTTCCTTGTTGGAGATACCGGTGGTCATCGGGCCACCCGGCACGAAGATGCCCGGGATGTGGCCGAAGTGCAGCGCGCCGATCAGCAGGCCCGGCACGATCTTGTCGCAGATGCCGAGATAGAGCGAGGCGTCGAACATGTTGTGCGACAGCGCGATGGCGGTCGACATGGCGATGGTGTCGCGCGAGAACAGCGACAGTTCCATGCCCGGCTGGCCTTGCGTGACGCCGTCGCACATGGCGGGCACGCCGCCGGCGAACTGGGCCACGGCGCCGACTTCGCGCACGGCGTCCTTGATCACCTTGGGGAAATACTCGAACGGCTGATGCGCCGACAGCATGTCGTTGTACGAGGAGACGATGGCGACCGAGGGCTGCTTCTGTTCGCGCAGCTTGAGCTTGTCGTTGGCCGGGAACGCGGCGAAGCCGTGGGCCAGGTTGGTGCAGGCCAGCGTGCCGCGCTGTACGCCTTTCACACGCGCTGCATCAAGGTGCGCCAGATAAGCCTGGCGCGAGGGCCGGCTGCGCTGGATGATGCGTTGGGTCACCTTCTCTACTACGGGATGCACCATGATCGTTCCTTATGAATTGGATTTCTGAAATTTTACTACAAAATGCGAAGGGGCGCATGCGGGCGCCCCGTTTTCGCATGATGCATCGGGATATTCGAATGTTGACCGCGGGAACTTGGTGCCCGCCCTACGTAGGGTGGGCGTCCCATGCCCACGCAGCTGCGCAACACAATTTGTAGTGATTTTACGCCCGCTTCCTGTATGATTCGATAACCTGCACAAAATGACATCATACCGTCCGTCGTCACCACTACCTATGCGCCAACCTATCCTCACCAGCACCACCAGCTACCAGTCCCTCCGCAATCACGCTTCCCAGGCCAGAGAATGGCAGATGCGCGAGCTGTTCGCACAGGATCCGCAGCGCTTCGAGCGCCTGTCCACTGAAGCGGCCGGGCTGTTCCTAGACTATTCAAAAAACCGTCTGGACGGGCGCACGCTTGAACTGCTGGCCGAGCTGGCGCGCGAGCGCGGCGTGGAGCGCCTGCGCGATGCGATGTTTGCCGGCGAGAAGATCAACCTGACCGAAAACCGCGCCGTCCTGCACACCGCCCTGCGCGCCCCGCGGACCAGGGCCTTCGAGCTCGATGGCCAGAACATCACCGGCGACGTGCACGCCGTGCTGGACCGCATCAAGACCTTCAGCGACAGCGTGCGCAGCGGCGCCTGGCTCGGCCACACCGGCAAGCCGATCACCGACGTCGTCAACATCGGCATCGGCGGCTCCGACCTCGGCCCGAAGATGGTCTGCCTGGCGCTGCGCCAGTTCGCCCATCCGCGCCTGGCCATGCATTTCGTCTCCAACGTCGACGGCCACGACATGGACGCCGCGCTGTCGCGCGTGAACCCGGAGACCACCCTCTTCATCATCGCCTCGAAGACCTTCACCACGGCCGAGACCATGATGAACGCGAACACCGCGCGCGCCTGGTTCCTGCAGCAGGCGCCGGAAGAGGCCCTGGCGAAGCACTTCGTCGCGGTCTCGACCAACGTCGAAGCCATCAAGACCTTCGGCATCGATCCGGCCAACATGTTCCCGTTCTGGGACTGGGTCGGCGGCCGCTATTCGGTGTGGTCGGCGATCGGCCTGCCGGTCGCGCTGTCCGTCGGCTTCGGCTACTTCAGCGACCTGCTGGCCGGCGCGCACGCGATGGACGAGCACTTCCGCACCGCCCCGATCGAGCAGAACCTGCCGATGATCCTGGGCCTGGTCGGCTTCTGGAACCGCGAGTTCCTGGATTGCGCCTCGGTCTCGATCGCACCCTACCACCAGGACCTGAACCGCTTCCCGGCCTACCTGCAGCAGCTCGACATGGAAAGCAACGGCAAGCGCGTCACGCGCGCCGGCGACACCATCACCGACTACGACACCGGCCCGGTGATCTGGGGCGACGTCGGCACCAACGGCCAGCACGCCTACTTCCAGCTGCTGCACCAGGGCACCGACGTGACGCCGATCGACTTCATCGCCGCCCTGCGCCCGGCCCACGAGTTCCACAACCACCACGCGGCCCTGCTGGCCAACTGCTTCGCGCAATCGGAAGCCTTCATGAAGGGCAAGACCGCGGACGAAGTGCGCCAGGACCTGGCCGGCCAGCCGCTTGATGAGATCGAGCGCCTGGTGCCGCACAAGACCTTCCCCGGCAACCGCCCCAGCAACACGATCCTGATGGAATACCTGACCCCGGCCACGCTGGGCGCCCTGATCGCGCTGTACGAGCACAAGGTCTTCGTGCAGGGCGCGCTGTGGGACGTCAACAGCTACGACCAGTGGGGTGTCGAGCTGGGCAAGGTGCTGGCCAAGAAGATCGAGGCGGAGCTCAATGGCGAGGCACAACCGGCCCAGCACGACAGCTCGACCAATGGCCTGATCGCGCGCGCCAAGGCCGCCGTCTGAATCCCGGGGAGGATCGATAATGAAAACCGAACAATTCGTGGTGGTGCATGACGAACCGATGAAGACCGGCGAATGCCCGATCTGGCATGCGGTCGAATCCGCTCTGTACTGGGTCGACATCCCCGACTTCATGGTGCACCGCCTGCACCCGGCCAGCGGCAAGTACTCGTCCTGGAAGATGGACAGCGAGCCCTCCGCGCTGGCGATCGACGTCGACAACAACCTGGTGGTGGCGACCCGTAACGGCTTCGTCTACCTGAACACCAGCACCGGCGAAGCCGAGGACATCGTCCCGGCGCCCTACGACACCAAGCGCATGCGCTTCAACGACGGCCGCGTCGACCCGGCCGGCCGCTTCTGGGTCGGCACCATCTACGAACCGCGCGACCAGCCCAAGGCCGAAATGTACGTGCTCGAGCAGGGCAAGCTGCGCCAGGCCTGGGCCGGCGGCATGACCAACTCGAACGGCCTGGCCTGGACCCTGGACGGCAAGACCATGTTCCACGCCGACACCACCAGCCACCGCATCGACGTCTACGACTACGATTTGGCCACCGGTACCCAATCCAACGGCCGCAATCTCGTCACCTTCGAAGCCGACAAGACCAGCGGCACCTACGGCGGCCGCCCGGACGGCGCGGCGATCGACAGCGAAGGCAATTACTGGATTGCGATGTATGAGGGCGGGCGGATCCTGAAATTGTCGCCGACCGGGGAATTGCTGCAGCAGGTCGATTTGCCGGTGAAGTGCCCGACTGCGGTGTGCTTTGGCGGGCCGGATTTGCGGACTTTGTATGTGACCAGTGCTTGCGGCGGGCGTCCGCAGGAGGAGCTGGCGGCGCTGCCGAATAGTGGGAAGGTGCTGGCCTTCCGGGTGGATGTGGCTGGGTTGGAGATGCCGGAATACCGCGGCTGAGCAATCTGGTCGGGCCGCTCGTTCAATCGGACCGGCCTTGGTAGCATACCTGCATGGGGTGCAGGTGGTCGGATGTTCGAAGTCTCTTGTCGCGACCCATCGGATCAAGAGTAAGGTCCCCCATCGTGCTACTAGAAACATAGCGAAGATGATCCATGGTCGAATTTGACTTCTGCAAAATGACCGACCATGAGATTACGACATTCGTGGTTGAACATTACGACGAGTTCGGCGAACATCAGCCTCCATCGTACGACAGGATCCTGTCTTTCGAGAGGCCGATCTTCGTTCGCCGCCCTTATGGATTCGCGATCTATCGTCGATCAGTGTGGCCGAAAGACGCTGTTCTTTCATATCTATTTGTAAAGCCTAATTTTCGCAGGTCGGGAACATCAAGGTTGTTCGTACATGAAGTACTCGCAGAAATCGGCGAGCCTTGTGTTTTGATGTGCTACTCGGCTTTCCGGCGAGATTTCTTCGTGAAGTGTGGATTCAAACCTCGCGAGCATGACGCCGTCGATGGGTCATTCGTCATGTTCTATGATCCAACGTCCGGATAGCCACTTTCAGCTTCAGCCGTTAAGAAAATTTAGGCTCTTGATTCAACAGATCGACCCGTAAGTCCCCTTCCCGCTAATCACGTTCAGCCCGAAAGTGCATGAATAGCCGTCTTCCTTAGTATAAATACAGCCAAGATCGCCTCTACGCCTTTCGCGGTAATCGGCGGCGGAACTGCAGGCAGCTTCCTTCTTTACGTCCGGGCCGATCTGATTGAACAGGTCCTTTGCAAGCTGCCCGGTGAACATGAAAGATATTTTCCAATCTTTCTGGGTTGGCGGAGTCATTTCCCCCAAAGTCCCGCCATACACGTAGTAATCACCTTTCAACGGTGTGGCGCCATAACGGCCCTCCTCTTTCTTTTCGGCGGCCTGTGCGAGTGAAATCAGCAAGCACAAGGTAGCGATGGCCAGCAAACGCACTTTCATGGCCGCTCCCAAATCTCGATATGAATGTGATCATCGTGCCCGCGCATGGATCGCACGCGGCCACCCAGCGCCTGCTGCACCTTGTCGTCGTTGAAGAAGACCTTGCTGACCATCGGATGCCCTAAAAACAGACCAAGCAGCCTGATCGTAGCGTCACGATCATAAGTAGCATCGAACCGCGAGACGCGCGCGGCCTGGCCGGTGAGCTTGTCCTTTCGGACTGGGCGTATGTCCATCTCGATGCCCTTCTGGTGGCTATCGTGTTCGTATTTTCGCCCCTCGGCGAGACTGATATTCCCGATGCCGAACTTGCGATCGTCAATGGCCTGCCATTCGCGCTCGATATGGAAAATCAAGGACAGCAAGTTGGGATGAGCATACTGCGCAAGGTGTCCCGTTCCAGGAACACCTCCTACGTTGCCGTAGACGTAGTATCCAGCATCCTCCGGCGCCTGAGGCAGCATGAAATAGCCACGCCGATCCCTGGGTTGAATAGGAACTCCCACATTAGACATGGCAGTTCTCCTCAGGCGCACTTGTTACAGGCCAGATCCCAGCCGCCGGCGGTATTCCCACCTGCGCCTCCACCGATCTTCTGCTGCGTATATTTCCACTTAACTTTCGAAAACCGTAGGCCAATGTCGTCATGCAGGAAGCTGCCATCGCCAATGGTCTGATCCATGTTCGCAATGATGACGTTTTCCAACTCGACCTCGTAATACTTGACTGGCTTGCCGTCACCATCGGCGCGCATGAACTCCAGCTTTGCCTTCGGAATGGTCTTCCCCATCGAACAGGTTTGCATGAGGACCGGCGAAGCGAGGTCGGCCAACTTGGAGAGCGTAAGAGTGCGATGTTCGCACCGCTCCGCCGTATGTCCACCTGCTGTAGATGCAGTCGCGCTTCGAGGTTGGCTGACGCCCCAGTGCGCTGAGCTGACTTCGATCCAGCCTTGGTGGGCAGCGTCAGCGGATTCGCCCTTAATGCCATCAATTTGCAAGTAGACGTCGATAGCCATCGTTATCTCCACGATTAATAAAGCGGAAATTGTCGTCCAACTATCCTTCGGAGACGTTGGCTTGCCACAACCTAAATAAACAGCTAGTGTTGATTGGTATAGCACGCGTTCTTTTTAGCTATCACCTACCCGATACGCATCAGCCATCCTGCGCCTCTCCCCCAATGAATGTGGCACCATATGCCACCAAAACGCCTTCGGACGTAGTAAATTTACTTGCGCAACCAATAATTGTGTAGTAAATTTACAATCAAGATTACACCCACCTCTTCACGATCAGACACCCATGGCTCTTTCCGATTTCGATCTCGTTTTCTTCGGCGGCAGCGGCGACCTCGCGATGCGCAAACTCTTGCCCGCGATGTACGCGCGTGACGTCGCCAATGACCTCCCGGCCACCGCCCGCATCATCTGCGTGGGTCGCGAAGACATGACGCAGGAAGACTTCCTGCAAATGATCGAGACGAATTCGAAGCCGAACGTCAAGGAAACCGTCGACGAAGCCGCGTGGAAGAAATTCCTGGAACGGATCACCTGGGTGGCCGTCGATGCTGTGAACCTGCAGAGCTACGCAGCCCTGGCCGACGCCCTGCGCAAGGACGAGTCGTTGACCCGCGTCTATTACCTGGCGACGCCGCCTTCGCTGTTCGCCCGGATCTGCGACAACCTGGCCGCCAGCGGCCTGGCGACCGCCAACTCGCGCGTGGTGCTGGAAAAGCCATTGGGACGCGACCTCGAATCGGCCAAGCAGATCAATGCGGAGGTCGGCAAGGTCTTCGCGGAATCGCAGATCTACCGGATCGACCACTACCTCGGCAAGGAGACCGTGCAGAACCTGCTGGCCCTGCGCTTCGGTAACGTGCTGTTCGAGCCGCTGTGGCGCCGCGAGTGGATCTCGGACGTGCAGATCACCATCGCCGAGAAGATCGGCGTCGGCAACCGCCTGGGCTACTACGACAATTCCGGCGCGCTGCGCGACATGCTGCAGAATCACTTGCTGCAGCTGCTGTGTATCGTCGCCATGGAACCGCCGACCTCGATCGCGCCGGACGCCGTGCGCGATTCGAAGCTGCAGGTGCTGCGCTCGCTGAAGCGCTTTACGCCGACCACGCTGGCGCAGAACATCGTGCGCGGCCAGTACCGGTCCGGCTACGTCGACGGCCAGCCGGTGCCGGGCTACCGCGACGAGCCGGGCGCGCCCAAGCAGTCGAAGACCGAGACCTTCGTCGCCATGAAGGCCGAGATCGATACCTGGCGCTGGGCCGGCGTGCCCTTCTACCTGCGCACCGGCAAGCGCATGGCCGACCGTCTGGCCGAGATCGTCGTGCGCTTCAAGCCGATCCCGCACTCGATCTTCAACCAGCCGACTTCGAGCTTCCAGCCGAACTCGCTGGTGATCCGCCTGCAGCCGGACGAAGGCCTGTCGCTGAACCTGATGTCGAAGACGCCGGGCGACGGCATGCGCCTGAAGCAGGCCGAGCTCGAACTCGACTTCCGCGAGCAGTTCAAGGCGCCGCGCATGGAAGCCTACGAACGCTTGCTGATGGACGTGCTGCGCGGCCAGCTGACCCTGTTCATGCGCGGCGACGAACTGGAAGCCGCCTGGGAATGGGTCGAGCCCATCCTCGATTACTGGGAGCAGGACGACACCTCGCCGGTGCCCTATTCCTCCGGCACCTGGGGCCCGGCCGCGTCCAGCGCCCTGATCGGCCGCGACGCCCTGCAGTGGCGCGAAGAAGCGCTGCCGGAAGATTAAGGACCCGATCACCGTGCTGCTCGATTCCATCCGCACCCAGCTCGATTCGCTGTCGAAGTCCGAGCGCAAGGTGGCGCTCGCCGTGCTGGCCTCGCCCAACGGCACCGTCAGCCAGAACATCACCGCGCTGGCGCGCGCCGCCCAGGTCTCGGAACCGACCGTGGTGCGCTTCTGCCGCACCCTCGGCTACGACGGCTGGCACGAGTTCAAGCTGAAACTGGCGCAAGGCCTGGCGCTGGCCTTACCCGGCGCCAGCGAACAGCCGGCCCAGGACGACCTCGCCGCCGACCTCGTCAACAAGATCTGCAGCCGGTCCATCAACACCCTGCTCGACCTGCGCAACAACCTGAAGCCGGAGCTGATCCAGAAGGCGCTGGACATCCTGTCGCGCGCCAACAAGATCGAGTTCTACGGCCAGGGCACCTCGGGTTTTGTGGCCGCCGATGCCCAGCACAAGTTCTTCCGCTCCGGCGTCCCGACCATCGCCTACACCGACCCGGCGATCCACGCGATTGCCGCAGCCCTGCTGCATGAGGGCGACGTGGTGGTCGTCATCTCCCAGCGCGGCAACAACCCCTCGCTGGTACGCTCCGCAAAACTCGCGCGCCGCGGCGGCGCCGAGGTGATCGTGCTGGCGCCGTCCGGCACGCCGCTGGCGGACATGGCCAGCCTCCTGATCCCGATCGACCTCGTGTTCGCGACCGATCCCTACACGCCGATCTCGGCGCGCCTGGCCTACCTGGTCGTGATCGACGTGCTGGCGGTCGGCCTGGCCCTGCAGCGCGGTCCGGAGTTCCGCAAGAAGATGCAGAATGCGCAGAAGGCGCTGCAGGAATTCGACATGCAGTTCGATTCCTTCATTGGTTAAGCTGCGCGGATGATCACGGTCTGGGGCAACGCCGATTCCATCAACGTCCAGAAAGTGCTGTGGACCTGCGAAGAACTGGCGCTCGACTACCATCGCATCGACGCCGGCCGTCACTTCGGCGTCGTCGGCACGCCCGCCTTCCGTGAGCTGAATCCGAACGGCCTGGTGCCCACTATCGACGACGATGGCTACGTGGTCTGGGAATCCAATACCATCGTCCGCTATCTCGCTGGCCGCTATGCGCAGGATGGCTTGCTGCCACGTGAAGCACGCGCGCGCGCCGACGCCGAACGCTGGATGGACTGGACCAATTCCACCCTGTGGCCGGCCCTGCTGCCCCTGTTCCGCGCCTTCATGCGCACGCCCGCGAACGAGCGCGATCCGGCGCGGATCGAGCAGCAGCGCCTCGCCGCCCTCGGCACCATGCGCATCCTCGACGATCACCTTGCCGGACGCGATTACGTCGGCGGCGGCGCTTTCACGGTGGGCGACATCGCGGCCGGGTGCGCGGCCTGGCGCTGGTTCGCCCTGCCGATCGCGCGCGAATCTCTGCCCCATCTGCAGCGCTGGTTCGAGCGCCTGGCCGAACGCCCGGCCTTCCGCAAGACGGTGATGGCCCCGTTGACCACGTGAAGCGCGTGCTGGGCTAAACTAGTGCGGATGAAACACACTCTCTTCCTCTTCGACCTCGACGATACCCTCCTCGACTTCAAGGCCTCCGAACAGCTGTCCTTCGTGCGCACGCTGGAAGCGCTCGGCCTGCGCGAGGGCATCGACACCCTGTTCCCGCAATACCAGGCAATCAACATCGCCCTCTGGCGCGAGTTCGAGCTGGGCGCGGTCTCGAAGGACTTCCTGAAAGTTGAACGCTTCCGCCGCACCTTCGCGCAGAACGGCCTCGAGCTCGACGCAGCAAGCGCCAGCCACCTCTATCTCGAATCCCTGTCCGACACCGTGGTGCTGATCGACGGCGCCAGGCAGGTCTGCGAAGCCCTGTGCGCGATCGGCGAAGTCGGCATCATCACCAATGGCGTCGAGCACATCCAGACCCGCCGCATCGCCAGCTCGGGCTTGAAAGACCACATCTCCTTCGTCTCGACCTCGGAAGCCTGCGGCTACGCCAAGCCGGACAGCCGCTTCTTCGACTACGCGGCGAAGATGGCGCGGGCTTTCGCCCACCACGAAACCGTGATCGTCGGCGACCGGCTGGATGCCGACATCCTCGGCGCCAACCGCTTCGGCATCGACAGCTGCTGGTTCAATCCGGCGCAGCTGGCGAACGAATCGGAGGCAGTGCCCACTTGCGAAGTGGGCAGCCTGCACGAGATCCTTCCCGCCTTGAAGAAGCTGGCCGCGGCCTGATCGGGCTGTTTAAAAGTTGAACCTCGCCGCCAGGGTCCAGACGTCCGGCTTGGCGCCGAAATCCTTGCTCTTGCCGTAGCGCTCGTACTCCCCGATCAGGGCCCACTGCGGATTGATGTTCCATTGCAGGCCGACGCCTGCGTAGATGCCGGTATCGTTGTCGTCGTCGACGCCGACGAAGGGATTGCTGTCGAGCTTGCGATGGCTGTAGGCGATGCCCAGTTTGCCGAAGACCTCGGCCTGCGGGTGGATCGGCCAGTGGCCCTTGCCGGCCAGATAGACGCCATAACCCTTGCTGCTGCCGCGCCCCGGGACGCCGGCGATGGTGTAGCTGAAATCGGAACTGCGGAAGTCGGTATAGCCGGCCTCGACGCCCCACAGCGGGTCGAGATCGACGCCGCCGAAGACTTTGACGGACGCCTTGTAATCGTCATGGTCGACGTTGCCGATGCCGCCCAGCGAGTATTTGTGGTCGGCGAAGGCGGCGCCGATGCCGACATAGCCGCGTGGGGCCTGGGTCGACTGCGCATGCGCGGTGCCGAACGCGGCCGCGCCCACGATGAGTGCAAGAACGAATTTCTTCATGGGAACTCCTCTCTGGTTGAACCTGATGTTCCGCTTAGACGTGGCGGGAACAATCAGGTTCGGCGAGACGGAGTGATGCCGCGCAGGGTCAGGCTTGCCGGGCGCGCTCCACCGCGGCGTCGAAGGCGGCGCGGTCGGAGGTGACGGTAATGAGATTGCCCGTCTTGGACAGGTGCTGGGAGATCGATACGACCAGGTTCATGTAGCGCGAACCGGTCAGCACGGACACACGCTTGAGCTGGGTGCGGCAGTTCGAAAAGAACTGGGTCCACTCCTTGCTGACCTCGGTCGCCACCAGCGTGGTCTTTTCTGCGTCCACCAGCAACTCGAGCGGCTGGCTGCGCAGGATTTCCATGCGCATCTCGTCGAGGGCTGCCTGGCCGAACTGGCCGTTGTCCTGGCCGCTGATCGTGACCAGCAGGACGCCCGGACGCAGGCGCCGGAACCTGAAGCTGCCGGCGGCGGAGGAGAGCTCGACGAGTCCGTCCGGATGGGTGATCCTGGAAAATTGATTCATGGCTGAGAAAGTGGTGCCGAATGCAAAATTATAACTGGTCCGGGGCCTCCCAGCGCGACGGCGCACCCTGCCGTAAAATACGCGTTTCGACATCGCCAAACGCCGTCACCGCCATGCACATCAATCCCGAACGCAGCACCCGCCCCGACTACGACCTGCTGGTACGCCAGGTCGCCAGCGTCCTCGAAGGCGAGCGCGACCTCACCGCCAACGCCTCGCAGTTCTCGGCCCTGGTCTACGACACCCTCGCCGACCTCAACTGGGCAGGCTTCTACCTCACCGTGCCCAGCAAGAAGGGCGAAGGCCAGGACCTGCTGGTCGGCCCCTTCCAGGGCAAGCCGGCCTGCGCCCGCATCCCCTTCGGCCGCGGCGTCTGCGGCACCACCGCCGTGAAGCAGCAGACCATCGTGGTGCCGGACGTGCACGCCTTCCCGGGCCACATCGCCTGCGATTCGGCCTCGGCTTCGGAGATCGTGATCCCGGTCATCAAGGATGGCAAGCTGGTCGGCGTGTTCGATATCGACAGCCCGAAGCTGGACCGTTTCTCGGATGAGGACAAGGCCGGCCTGGAAGCGATGATTGCGGCTTTCCTGGACGCTACCGACTGCTGATGCAGGATGGTGGGCAGGGGCTGCCCACCCTACGGGGATGGCGCCCGCGCGCTACCTGGCCTTGCGCCGGCATGCGTTTTTTCGAATAAATCGCCCGCTGCCGGTACGGTACAATCACGGCATTCGTATCTCACATCACTTTCCACGCGCTATGAACCAACTCGAACAGCTCAAGCAGTACACCACTGTCGTCGCCGACACCGGCGACTTCCAGTCGATCAAGGCCTACGCGCCGCAGGACGCGACCACCAACCCGTCGCTGATCCTGAAAGCCGTCCAGAAGCCGGAATACCGTCCGCTGCTCGAAAAGGCCGTTGCCGATGCCAAGGGCGCCGGCGTCGATGAGATCGTCGACCGCCTGCTGATCGCCTTCGGCGTCGAGATCCTGAAGTTCGTGCCGGGCCGCGTCTCGACCGAGATCGATGCCGCGCTGAGTTTCGATACCGAAGCCACCGTCGCCAAGGGCCGCGAACTGATCGCCCTGTACGAAGCCGCCGGCGTCAAGCGCGAGCGCGTGCTGATCAAGATCGCCTCGACCTGGGAAGGCATCCGCGCCGCCGAGATCCTGGAAAAGGAAGGCATCCGCTGCAACCTGACCCTGCTGTTCTCGCTGTGCCAGGCCATCGCCTGCGCCGAAGCGGGCGTGCAGCTGATCTCGCCTTTCGTCGGCCGCATCTACGACTGGTACAAGAAATCGACCGGCACCGACTACCAGGGCGCCGACGATCCGGGCGTGCAGTCGGTCAAGCGCATCTACCAGTACTACCGCAAGTTCGGCTACAAGACCGAGGTGATGGGCGCGAGCTTCCGCAATACCTCGCAGATCCTGGAACTGGCCGGCTGCGACCTGCTGACCATCTCGCCGGACCTGCTGCAGAAGCTGGCCGACGCCGATGGCGCCATCGAGCGCAAGCTGGTGGCCGATTCTTCGGCGGACATCGAGAAAATCGCGATGGATGAAAAGACCTTCCGCTTCATGCTGAACGAGGATGCGATGGGTACCGAGAAGCTGTCGGAGGGCATTCGCGCGTTCGTGGCGGATTCGCTCAAGCTGAAGAAGATGATCGAGGAGCTGCGCTGATCGATTTGTGACTGCGCGTCATAAATAGAGTCACCGTCGTTCCTTAGTTTCACCGTCGTCCCCGCGCAGGCGGGGACCCAAGTTCTGCGTGCGTTACGTTAGCGCTTACAAACTTGGGTCCCCGCCTTCGCGGGGACGACGTTTTAAGGCGCGGGGACGACGTTTTGGGGCTAACGCTTAACCAGGAAACGCCGTCATGCCAGGCGTATTCGAACCCGCCGGCCCCGGCGTCCGCGCCACATTCATCACCCAGCACACCATCGTGAAGTAGCCGATCAGCGCGGTCAGCTCCACCGTCCCCGGCTCGCCGAAGTGCGCCACCGCCTCGGCATAGGTCGCATCGCTCACGCCATTCCTCAGCATCAGTTCGGAAGCAAAATCGACGGCGCAGGCCTGGTCGCCGGGCAGCTCGCGTGGGCGGCGTCCCGATCCCAGCGAATAAATTGTCTCTTCCTTCACGCCGGCCTTGATCGCCAGCGGCGCGTGGGTCTGCCACTCGAACTGGTTGCCGGTCTCGCGCGACACCACGCAGATCGCGAGCTCGCGGATCGCGTCCTTCAGGCTGCCGTGGAAGCGCAGCGTCTCGCCCGTCTTGCCGATGTGTTCCATCAGCGCCGGCACCTGCAGCAGCGGCACGAAGGGGCCGAAGATGGCCTTGCGCGGGCCGTTGATGATGGCGTCGGCGGCAAGCTGCTGGGCCTCGCTCATGCCCTCGCGGGCGGGCAGCGGCAGGCGCTCGTTGGTCATCGGGCCGAAGCCCTGTGCGGTGCTCATGATTTCTCCTTGTCGACGATTATTCGGGACGGCGCAAACGCCACAGATAGACAGCGCTGGCCAGCAATCCCAGCGCCGACAATGCCAGCGCCAGCTTCAGCGCCCCGGCCTCGCTGGAGGTCAGGCGCGCGATGCCGGCGCTGACCAGCGGACCGGCCAGCTGGCCGAGCGCGAAGCCGGCCGTCATCCGTCCCAGCACGCGCGTGGCCTGGCCCTCGGCGCGCGCCCTCGCCTCCTGCATGCCGACCATGGTGATGACCATGAAGGTGCCGCCGACCAGCAGCGCGGCCAGGGTCACGCTCGTCAAGGACGTCCACACGGCCGGCAGCAGCACGCCGATGGCCATCAGCACATGGGCAGCGGCCCACACGCTCAACCGGTTGGCGCGGGCAAGGCGCCAGGACACCAGCACGGTGGACACCGCCGCCGCAGCGCCGAACACCGGCCAGGCGAGGCCGAACACATGCGGGTCGTCGACCAGCTGGCGGGCCAGCGCCGGCAGATAAGTCGCGGGCAGGATGTAACCGAAGCCGAACAGGGTGTAGCACACGATCAGGCCGCCGGTCCCGGAGGGCGCCGCAACTGAGACCGGAGCAGCAGCGGCAGTAGCGGCAGGCGCAGGCGGTGAAGGCAGACTACGGCTCAGCACCAGCGGCAGCACGGACGCCAGCGCGCCCAGCGCCGCCAGCCCGATCCACATCTGCGGCGAAGGCAAGGTGGTCCCCAGCAGCAGGCAGAACAGGCCGGCAGCAGCGATGCCGATGCCGACGCCGGAGAACTGCACGCCGGCCAGGTCGGGCCGCCCGAGCGCCGCAAGCCAGCCCAGTCCCCAGGCGCTGGTCGCGACCAGGGTCCAGGCGCTCATCACGCCGGCCAGGAAGCGCAGCACTGCCCACCAGAAGCCGGACACAGTCCAGCCGACCGCCGCGGTGATGATCACGGTGCCGGCCAGGCCCAGCGCCAGCAGCAGCGCCGGCTTGATGCGGATGCGGGCCGCGACCAGGGCCCCGGCCAGGTAGCCCAGGTAGTTGGCGGCGGCCAGCATGGCGCCGGCGTGGCTGTCGATCAGGCCATCCCGCACCATCAGCGGAAACAGGGGCGTGAAGGCGAAGCGGCCGATTCCCATGGCGACGGCCAGCGAGATCATGGCAGCCGCGCAGACCGCCGCAGTGGTGCGTCCCGAGCGGACGCTTGCTGAAAAGATGGTGTCCATATCGCCATTAAAGCGCACTCTGTGCGCGCTGACCAATGAATAAAAGTGGACTATCATTCTCCTTATGAGAACGATCGACCTTGAAGCCCTGCTGATCTTCCGTACCGTCGTCAGCGAGGGCGGCGTGAACCGGGCTGCGGAAAAGCTGCACCGCGTGCCCTCCAACGTCACCACCCGCATCCGCCAGCTGGAAGAATACCTCGGCGTGCGCCTGTTCCGGCGCGACGGCCGTTCGCTGAGCCTGACCGGCGAGGGCAAGACCCTGCTGAACTACGCGACCCGCCTGCTGCGCCTGGCCGACGAAGCCGTCGACGAACTGCGCACCGGCAGGCCGCAGGGCGTGTTCCGGCTTGGTTCGCTGGAGAGCACGGCCGGCAGCCGCCTCGCGCCCATCCTGTCGCGCTACCACGATGCGCATCCGGGCGTGGTGGTGGAACTTGTCACCGGGACGACCGGGGCCCTCCTCAACCGCGTGCGCAATTTCGAGATCGAGGCGGCCTTCGTCTCCGAACCCTTCACGGCGCCGGAACTGCAGGCGCTGCCGGTGTTCCGCGAAGAGCTGGTGCTGATCACGCCGCGCAATGCCGCGCCTGTGCGCACGGCGAAGGATCTTGGACGCCTGACGATGATCGCCTTCGCCCACGGCTGCTCCTACCGCCGGCGCCTGGACGACTGGCTGGGCAGCGAGGACGTGGTGGCCGAGCGGGTGCTGGAATTCGGCTCCTACCAGGGCATGATCACCTGCGTGGCGGCGGGCACCGGGTTTGCCGTCGTGCCGCAGAGCGTGCTGGGCGCGCTGCATGCGACGGACAAGGTCAGGCAGCACAAGCTGCCCGAGCGGATCGCGGCCAACTGTACGCACCTGGTGTGGCGCGGCGAAGCTTCGCTGGCGCTGGAGGGATTGATCGAGATGCTCGCCGTCGCCCCCGCGGAGGCGGGGGCCCATACTGAGCTGGCTTAATCGCCTCCCGCTTTCGCGGGAAGTCGTTTCCGGCAGTGCCGGGAACGACTTCCATTGCTCATTTCTTCCGATGAAACCGTCGTGAGCTGACCGGCTTGCCGTTCACGTAGCCGATCACTTCGATATGCCGGGTGTCATACACCAGCGGATAGCGGATGCGCGTGTCCTCGCCGGCGCGGCCGCAGGTACTGCTGCGCAGCTGAAGCAGATAAGTCGGGATGCTGCCCTTGACCCCGGCCAGGAATTTGGTGCCGCGGCCGTCCACGTACACCGTGCCGGGCCTTTCCTGCTTTAGTACGAACTCCTGCACGCAGACTGGCGTCGTCTTGCCCGGTCCGCTCCAGCGCATCTTCTCGCCGTCGATCGTCAGGACCGTGTAGGCGGCGGCCGGCGCCTTCGGGTTATCGTCCAGCAGCCAGCGCCCGGCGAACGGCAGGGACTGCGCCTGTACGGGGGCCGGAAAACAGGCCAGGCCGCAGAGCAGCGCGAACAGGAACTTCATGCCCGCCCCGCCCGCAAGCCTTCCATGTACGGATCGATCACGCACTTCCCCAGCTGCAGCAGATCGAAACTCTGCGGCGCGAACATCCAGTTGCGGATCATCCCGTCGATCATGGTCCACATCGCCAGCGCGATCCTGGCCGCGTCGACGTTCTTGCCGATCAGGCCCTGGTCCGCGGCCAGCTTGATCTGGCGTTCGGCGCGCGCCATCCATTGCCCCAGGTTGTGCTGGCGGCGGCAGCGTACCGCGTCCATCTCGTCGACGAATTCGACTTTCAGGGTGGCGATCTCGAACACGCGGCGCGCCCCCGGATCCTCGACCGTGCGCCGCAGCACCGCCAGCATGTACTCGCGCAGGTCGGCCAGGGGGTCGCCCGACGCGGCTTCGTCGAGCACCTTCAGCTCGGCCTCCAGCGGCAAGGTGGCGCGCTCCATCATCGCGTTGAACAGGGCGCCTTTGTCGTCGAAGTGCCAATAGATTGCGCCGCGCGTCACCCCGGCGGCGGTTGCGATATGCTGCAAAGTCGTCCTCGACACGCCCTGTTCAACAAACAATTTTTCTGCGGCATCAAGAATGCTGTCACGCGTGGCAGCGGCCTCTTCTTTGGTTCTGCGGGCCATAATCGCCTATCTCCAAAATTGGTGGATCGAAAACATTAAACATACACTCGTGATAGTATATCTCTGTTTACACAAAAAACAGTGACGGATCGTTCCACGGTGCCAAAGTAGTGCCTCTGGGCGATTTTGTCCTTTTTTCAACAAGAAGGAAGCACTTAATGCGCTCTGCCCCCTCCTCTACCTTGAACCTGACCAGGATTGCCGCCTGCACCCTGACCGCCCTGGCCCTGTTGTCGGCCTGCGGCAAGAAGGACGACGCCGCTGCCGGCGCCGCTGCCGCCAAGATGCCGCCGCCGCAAGTCGGCGTCATCACCACCAAATTCCAGCAGGTCGCCCTCCAGACCGAACTGCCCGCCCGCGTCGAAGCGATCCGCGTGGCCGAAGTGCGCGCCCGCGTCAGCGGCGTCGTCCTGAAGCGCCTGTTCACCGAAGGCAGCATCGTCAAGCAGGGCCAGTCCCTGTTCCAGATCGATCCGGCGCCTTACCAGGCACAGGTCAACAGCGCCCAGGCCGCGCTCGGCCGTGCCCAGGCCACCCAGGCCTCGGCCGCCGCCACCGTCGAGCGCTACAAGCCGCTGGTCGAGGCCAACGCCGTCAGCAAGCAGGAGTACACCAATGCGGTCGCCGCCGCCAAGCAGGGCGAGGCCGACGTCAACGCCGCCAGGGCCCAGTTGCGCATCGCCCAGATCAACTACGGCTACGCGAACGTGTACGCCCCGATCTCGGGCCGCATCGGCCGCGCTCTCGTGACCGAAGGCGCACTGGTCTCGGCCACCGAGGCGACCCAGATGGCGCTGATCCAGCAGACCGACAACGTCTACCTGAACATCACCCAGTCCGCCGCCGAGCTGCAGCGCCTGCGCAAGAGCGCCGGCAACCGCGGCATCGATTCGGCGATCCCGGTGTCGGTGATCCTCGACGATGGCACTGAACTCGGCCGCAAAGGCAAGCTGCTGTTCTCGGACGTGACCGTCGACCCGAGCAGCGGCCAGGTCACCCTGCGCGCCCAGGTGGCGAACGCGGACAGCGCCCTGCTGCCGGGCCAGTACGTGCGCGTGCGCCTGGCCCAGGCCGAACTGCCGTCGGGCATCCTGGTGCCGCAGCAGGCCGTAACCCGCGGCGGCCAGGCCGGGGACACCCTGATGGTGGTCGGCGCGGACAACAAGCCGACCCCGCGCACCGTCAAGATCGCATCCCAGGAAGGCAGCAACTGGGTCGTCACCGATGGCCTGAAGGAAGGCGAGAAAGTGATGGTCGACGGCTTCCAGAAGCTGCAGATGCTGCCGCCGGGCACCCCGGTGCAGCCGGTGCCGTGGACGTCGCAAGCGCCGGCCGCCGCCGCTCCCGCAGGTGCGCAGGCCAACGCGGCTAAATAATAGAAACAGGATTTTCCCATGGCTCGTTTTTTTATTGACCGCCCCATTTTCGCCTGGGTGATCGCGCTGTTCATCATGGTGCTCGGTAGCGTCGCTATCAAGCAGCTGCCGATCGCGCAATATCCCACCGTGGCGCCGCCTTCGATCGTGGTCAGCGTCGCCTACCCCGGCGCTTCGGCCCAGACCCTCGAGGATTCCGTCATCTCCGTGATCGAGCGCGAGATGAACGGTTCCCCCGGCATGGTTTACATGGAGTCGACCAGCCAGGCCAACGGCTCCGGTTCCATCACGATCTCCTTCGAGACCGGCACCGATCCCGACCTGGCCCAGGTCGACGTCCAGAACCGCCTGTCGCGCGCGGCCCCGCGCCTGCCGGCGGCCGTGACCCAGCAGGGCGTGCGCGTGGATAAAGCGCGCGCAAACTTCCTGCTGTTCACCATCCTGTCGTCGGACGACCCGAACTGGGATCCGATCGCACTGGGCGACTACGCCTCGCGTAACGTGCTGCCCGAGATCCAGCGGATCAAGGGCGTGGGCCAGGCCCAGCTGTTCGGCACCGAGAAGGCGATGCGCATCTGGATCGATCCGGCCAAGCTGGTCGGCTTCAAGCTGTCGTCCGCCGACGTCAACAACGCGATCCGTGCCCAGAACGCCCAGGTGGCCTCCGGCACCATCGGCGACCTGCCGCTGAACCTGGGCCAGCAGATCTCGGCCACCGTGGTGGTGAGCGGCCAGCTGTCGACCGTCGAACAGTTCGGCAACATCGTGCTGCGCGCGAACCCGGACGGCTCCACCGTGCGCCTGAAGGACGTGGCCCGCATCGAGATCGGCGGCCAGGCCTACACCACGTCGGCGCGCCTGAACGGCAAGCCGTCCAGCGGCATCGGCGTGCAGCTGTCGCCGACCGGTAATGCGCTCGAAACCGCGAACCTGATCAAGGCCCGCATGAACGAGCTGTCGAAGTACTTCCCGCACGGGATGAAGTACGCGATTCCTTACGATTCGACCAAGTTCATCCAGATCTCCATCAGCCAGGTCATCGAGACCCTGATCGAGGCCGTGATCCTGGTGTTCATCGTGATGTACGTGTTCCTCCAGAACATCCGCTATACCCTGATCCCGACCCTCGTGGTGCCGGTCGCCCTGCTCGGCTCCTTCGCGACCCTGCTGGCGCTGGGCTTCTCGATCAACGTGCTGACCATGTTCGGCATGGTCCTCGTCATTGGTATCGTGGTCGACGACGCCATCGTGGTGGTGGAGAACGTCGAGCGCATCATGTCCGAGGAAGGCCTGCCGCCGCTGCTTGCGACCCGCAAGGCCATGGGCCAGATCTCGGGCGCGATCATCGGCGTGACCGTGGTGCTGATCTCGGTGTTCGTGCCGCTGGCCTTCTTTGCCGGCGCGGTCGGCAACATCTACCGCCAGTTCTCGGCGGTGATGGTGTCCTCGATCGCCTTCTCGGCCTTCCTGGCGCTGTCGTTCACGCCCGCCCTGTGCGCGCACCTGCTGAAGCCCGTCGAAGCCGGCCACCACATGGAGAAGCGCGGCTTCTTCGGCTGGTTCAACCGCACCTTCAAGACCGGCGCCAAGCGCTATGAAGGTTTTGTCGGCAAGATCCTGCGCCGCACCGGCCGCGCGCTGGTCGTGTTCGTGCTGCTGCTGGGCCTCGTCGGCCTGGTGTTCACCAGGATGCCGAACTCCTTCCTGCCGAACGAAGACCAGGGCTACATCATCGCCAACATCCAGCTGCCGCCGGGCGCCACCGCCGAGCGCACCGATGCCGTGCTGAAGGCCGCCGAAGCCTACGTGCTGAAGCAGCCGGAAGTCGCCAACATGGTGTCCGTGACCGGCTTCTCGTTCTCGGGCCAGGGCCAGAACATGGGCCTCGCCTTCATCCCGCTGAAGTCCTGGGACGAACGCAAGGCCAAGGGCTCGGACGCACAGAGCCTGGCCGGCCGCATCACGGGCCACCTGATGGGGCTGCGCGACGCCTTCATCTTCGTGGTGAGCCCGCCGCCGATCCCGGAACTGGGCCGCGGCGCCGGCTTCTCCTTCCGCCTGCAGGACCGCGGCGGCCTTGGCCACGCAGCCCTGCTGCAGGCGCGTAACCAGCTGCTGGGCATGGCGATGCAATCGCCGGTCCTGACCGGCATCCGCCCGGAAGGCCTGGAAGACGCGCCGCAGCTGCAGCTCGAGATCGACCGCGACAAGGCGCAGGCCCTGGGCGTGACCTTCGATGCGATCAACAGCGCGATCTCGACCTCGCTGGGTTCGAGCTACGTGAACGACTTCCCGAACGCCGGCCGCCTGCAGCGCGTGGTGGTGCAGGCCGACGCCAAGGACCGCATGCAGCCGGAAGACCTGCTGCGCCTGAACGCGATGAACAACAAGGGCCAGCCGGTGCCGCTGTCGGCCTTCGCGAGCACGAAGTGGATCAACGGTCCGCAGCAGACCAGCCGCTACAACGGCTACCCGGCGATGAGCATCACCGGCGAACCGAAGGCGGGCTATTCGTCCGGCGACGCGCTGCAGGAAATGCAGAACCTGGCGGCCAAGCTGCCGGCGGGCTTCGCCTACGAATGGACCGGCCAGTCGCGCGAGGAGATCCTGTCCGGCTCCACCGTGTTCGTGCTGATCGGCTTCTCGCTGCTGGCGGTGTTCCTGGCCCTGGCCGCGCTGTATGAAAGCTGGTCGATCCCGGTCTCGGTGCTGCTGGTGGTGCCGCTGGGCGTGCTCGGCTCGCTGCTGGCCGCAACCATGCGCGGCATGCCGAACGACGTCTACTTCAAGGTCGGCCTGATCACCGTGATCGGCCTGGCGGCGAAGAACGCGATCCTGATCATCGAGTTCGCGAAGGACCTGCAGGCGCAAGGCAAGTCGCCGATCGAAGCGGCCATCGAAGCTGCCCACCTGCGCTTCCGACCGATTATCATGACCTCGCTGGCCTTCATCCTCGGCGTGCTGCCGCTGGTGATCGCGGGCGGCGCCGGTGCGGCCTCGCAGCGCGCCATCGGTACCGGCGTGATGGGCGGCATGATCACCGCGACCGCACTCGGCGTGTTCTTCGTGCCGGTGTTCTTCGTGGTCATCCGCAGCATCTTCAAGGGCAGCAAGCGCCAGCAGGAGATCTACGAACACCATGCCGACAGCGCCGGCATTGCGAAGGAAGAGATTAAATGAAAAAGATGAAAAACGTCCTGACTCCCCTCGTCCTGGCCCTGACCCTGGCAGGCTGCGTCAACCTGGCGCCCAGGTACGAGCGCCCGGCCGCCCCGGTGGCCGGCGCCTTCCCGACGGTGGAAGGCACCGTCCACAGCGGCAACCCGGTCGCGAATGAAGCGCCGGCCAGCATCGCCTGGCAGCGCTTCTTCGTCGACGCCCGCCTGCAAAAGCTGATCCAGCTGGCGCTGGAAAACAACCGCGACCTGCGCGTGTCGATCCTGAACATCGAGCAGGCCAGGGCCGCCTTCCAGATCCAGCGCGCGGCGCGCTTCCCGGCCATCAATGCCGGCCTGACCGCCAGCCGCGCCTCGACGGCCGGCGATGCGCCCCTGACCAGCGTCTACCAGGCCGGCGTGTCGGTCACGGCCTTCGAGCTCGACCTGTTCGGCCGCGTGCGCAACCTGAGCGACGCCGCGCTGGCGCAGTACCTGGCAACCGAGGAAGCGCGCAAGACGGCGCAGATCAGCCTGGTCGCCACCGTGGCCAATACCTACCTGGCCCTGCTGGCCGACAAGGAGCTGCTGGACCTGACCCGGCAGACCCTCAAGACGCGCGAGGAATCGCTGCGCCTGTCCCAGCTGCGCTTCGAGAACGGCGTGATCTCCAAGCTGGACCTGCAGCAGGCCGTGTCGCTGGTCGAGCAGGCCCGCACCGTGCTGGCCCAGCAGCAGCGCCTGATCGCGCAGGACACGAATGCGCTGACCCTGCTGGTCGGCCAGACCATCCCGGACAGTCTGCCGCCGGGCGCCACCCTGGCTGCGACCAACCTGCCCGACCTGCCGGCCGGCATGCCGTCCGACCTGCTGATCTCGCGTCCGGACATCCGCTCCGCCGAGCAGCAGCTGATCGCGGCGAATGCCGACATCGGCGCGGCGCGCGCGAACTACTTCCCGCGCATCTCGCTGACCGGCAGCGCCGGCAGCGCCAGCTCGGAGCTGTCCGGCCTCTTCAAAGGCGGCTCGTTCGGCTGGAGCTTCGCGCCGCAGGCGATCCTGCCGCTGTTCGACTTCGGCGCCCGCCGCGCCGGCGTCGAGAGCGCGAAAGCCGGCCGCGACATCGCCGTGGCCCGCTACGAGAAGGCGATCCAGTCCGCCTTCCGCGAAGTGTCGGACGCGCTGGCCGGCCAGGCCACCTTCAGCGAGCAGCTGCGCGCCCAGCAGGCCGTGGCGGCCGCGGAAGCCGACCGCTTCAACCTGTCGGACCTGCGCTACCGTAACGGCACCGCCAGCTACCTCGACCTGCTGGATGCCCAGCGTTCGCTGTTCACCGCCCAGCAGCAGGCGATCGAAGCGAACCTGGCGCGCCTGCAGAACCAGGTGACGCTGTACCGCGTGCTGGGCGGCGGCTGGAGCGAGCCGGCGAACACGACCGCCGCGCGCTGAGTTACTTCGCATAATTGAAAGCGCCCTGCCGGGGCCGGACTTGCGATTTCGGTATGATGAAATCGCAGTCCGGCCCCGGTCTTTTTTTGCGGCGTCTTTCATGCCATGCGAACCTTTCTACGCGCACATTGGAAAGTCCTCGTCGCCATCATCCTGCTGGTGCTGCTGGCGCTGTTCACCATGACGCCGGGCGCCGCCGTGATGCCCGAGCCGTCGCTGGCCTTGCGCCTGCGCGCCCACGCGGCGGCCATCGCCTCTGGTGAAGGTGACACGGCGCGCTACATCGAGGGTGTGCTGCAGGGCGAGGGCTATGCGGTGCGGCGCCAGGAATACCAGGCCGGCGCCAGGCGCGTCCGCAATATCGAAGTGTCGGTGGCGAATCTCGCGCCGCATGCGAAGCCGGCGCGCATCTTCATCGTCGGCGCCCGCTACGACGCGGCGCCGCTGGCTGCCGCCGCAAGCGACAAAGGCAGCGGCGCCGCGGCCGTGCTGGAGCTGGCGCGCCTCTTGAAGGACCTGCACCCGAGCCAGGGCACGGAAGTGAAGTTCGTCTTCTTCGTCGACGAGACGCCGTCCGGACTCAAGGGCGAGGACCTGGGCAGCACCGGGGACGCCGGCGCCTCTCCGGTGCTCGCTGCCGTCGGCTGGTATTCGCTGCGCCACGGCCGCAAGCCGGATGCCGCACGCACGGACTCGGGCAACTTCATCGCCTTCGTCGGCACGCTGGAGGCATCGCGCCTGGTGCAGGATGCGCTGTCGGCCTTCCGCGCCGTCTCCGACTTTCCCGCCCATGGCCTGGCCGCGCCGGCCTACGTGCAGGGCGTGACCTTCTCGGACCGCGCCGCCGTCCGGCGCTTCGGCTATCCGGCCATCATGATCACGGACACCGCCTTCATGCGCTATCCCTACTATCACATGGGCGAGGAAATTCCGGACCAGCTCGATGCCGAGGGCACCGCGCGCGTGGTGCGGGGCCTGGCGCGCACCCTCACCCGGCTCGCCGCGGGGGCGCAAACCTGACGCGGCATATTTACGACAGTGCGCACCGTCTGTGCAAATAGTTTTTCCATACCGCAAGTAAATATTGCATACTTTCCTCGCATAGCGCGCAAAAGCGCATGATTAAATAAAAAATAAACAAGAGGGGACAAGTGAAATATTTTCTGCGCCATACCCGCATCGGCACCCGTCTATCCATCGCCTTTGCACTCATCCTGGTACTCGCCACCGTCGCCACCGGTTCCGCCCTGATGGCCGCCGGCGCCAACGCCGACGCCACCGAAAAGATGCTGGCCGTGCCGCTGGCCAAGGAGCGCCTGGTGTCGGACTGGAACGTCAACACCTATTCCGCCATCGTGCGCACCTCGCTGATCGCGCGCAGCACGGACACGACCCTGAGCACCGTGTTCGCCAAGGACATCGCCGACAGCGTGACCGCCAGCACCGAGATCATCAAGAGGGTCGAGCCCCTGCTCGACTCGCCGGAAGAAAAGGCCCAGCTGGCGACCGTGCAGTCGCTGCGCGCCAAATACCAGGCGGCCAAGGTCGAGGTCATGGATGCGAAGAAGGCCGGCGACGCCGACACCGCCGAGCGCCGCTTCAACGAAGGCTTCGCCCCGGCCGCACAAGCCTATTCGGCCGCGCTGAAGGAATTGCTGGCGATGCAGCGCCGGACCATCGACCAGATGGCGCACACGAGCCGCGCCGCCACCGACTACCGGGAAAAAATCATCCTGCTGCTGAACGGCCTGATGATCGCGCTGGGTGCCTTCGGCGCGGTGGCGATCACGCGCAGCATCATCCGTCCGCTGTCGCGCGCCGTGATGGTGGCCGAGACGGTGGCCGGCGGCGACCTGACGGGCTCCTTCGACAACGGCCGCCAGGACGAGATCGGCGACCTGATGCGCGCCATGCAGGGAATGAACGACGGCCTGGCCAGGGTGGTGGCGGAAGTCAAGGAAGGCACGCGCACCATCGCGGCCGGCAGCACCGAAATCGCCAGCGGCAACCTCGACCTGTCGAGCCGCACCGAGCAGCAGGCCAGCTCGCTGGAAGAGACCGCGGCCTCGATGGAAGAACTGACCTCGACCGTGCGCCACAACGCGGACAATGCCAACCAGGCCAACCAGATGGCGCAGGCGGCTTCGCAAGTTGCCGCACGCGGCGGGGAGATCGTCGGCCAGGTGGTGCAGACCATGGGCGCCATCGACGGCGCCTCGCGCAAGATCGTCGACATCATCGGCGTCATCGACGGCATCGCCTTCCAGACCAATATCCTTGCCCTGAACGCGGCCGTGGAAGCGGCGCGCGCCGGCGAACAGGGCCGCGGCTTCGCGGTCGTGGCCTCCGAAGTGCGCAACCTGGCGCAGCGCTCGGCCACGGCGGCGCGCGAGATCAAGGGTTTGATCGGCGACTCGGTGACCCAGGTGAACGCTGGCACGGTGCTGGTGCAGCAGGCCGGCGCGACGATCGAGGAAGTGGTGGCCAGCGTGGCGCGCGTGACCGACATCATGGCCGAGATCACCGCCGCCAGCCACGAGCAGAGCGCCGGCATCAACCAGGTGAATGCCGCCATCACGCAGATGGACCAGGCCACCCAGCAGAACGCGGCGCTGGTCGAGGAAGCCGCCGCGGCGGCGTCCAGCATGCAGGACCAGTCGGCGCGGCTGGAAGAGCTGATGCGCCGTTTCCGAATCACTCAGTCAGGAACATCTCCTGCAAATCGTTCAGGAAGCGCTGCCCTAAGTCTGTCGGCTTGATGAGCTTGAAGTCGCGGTAGATCAGGCCCTTGCCCTCGGCTTCGTTGAGGGCTTTTTCGATGGCCGTGATCGACATGCCGGTGCGCTCGCCGAACAGGTTCGGGTCGAAACCGCCGGTCAGGCGCAGCGCGTTGAGCATGAACTCGAAGCCCATCTCGCCGCGCGTGATCTCGTGCTCCTCGCTCACCGCATTGCCCTTTTGCGCGGCCTCGATGAACGAGGCCGGCTGCTTGTAGCGCGCCTGGCGCAGCACGCGGTGCGGGAAGGACAGCTTCGAATGGGCGCCGGCGCCGATGCCGAGATAGTCGCCGAAGTGCCAGTAATTCAGGTTGTGGCGCGCCTGGTGTCCCGGCTTCGCATACGCCGAGACCTCGTAGTGTTCGTACCCCGCCCCCTTCATCGTCTCCGCGATCATGTCCTGGATGTCGGCGCTCTCGTCGTCGCTCGGCAGCTGCGGCGGATACTTGGCGAACACCGTGTTCGGCTCCATCGTCAGGTGGTACAGCGACAGGTGCGGCGGCGCCCAGGACAGCGCGGTGGCGATGTCCTGCTGCGCTTCAAGCAGCGTCTGGCCGGGCAGCGCGTACATCAGGTCGAGGTTGAAGGTGTCGAAGTTGGCCTGCGCGATGTCGACTGCCTTGCGCGCTTCGTTCTCGTCGTGGATGCGGCCCAGCGCCTGCAGGTGCCGGCCGTTGAAGCTCTGGATGCCGATCGACAGGCGGGTGATGCCGCTGGCCCGGTAGGACTTGAACTTCTCGGCCTCGAAGGTGCCAGGATTCGCTTCCATCGTGATCTCGGCATTGATCTCCAGCGGCAGCAGAGTGCGCAGGTCGGACAGCAGCCGGTCCAGCGCGGCCGCCGACATCAGGCTGGGCGTGCCGCCGCCGATGAACACGGTGTGGATCTTGCGGCCCCAGATCAGCGGCAGCGACTGTTCGAGGTCGGCGCGCAGCGCATCCAGGTATTCCTGCTCCGGGATCGGGCCCTTCGATTCGTGCGAATTGAAGTCGCAGTAGGGGCACTTGCGCACGCACCAGGGCCAGTGGATGTACAGCGACAGCGGCGGCAGCGCGGCCAGGTTGAGGGAACCGGGCTGCAGGTATTTCAATGCGGCGGTAGCCGGCGAACGTGGTTCGGTGCTGGCCGGGGCGCCGTTGCCGACGGGTTTGATCGGGATCATTTCAGTTTCAGCTTCTCGACCAGGGCGCGGATCGCCTGGCCGCGGTGGGAGATGGCGTTTTTCTCGCTTGGGGCCAGCTCGGCGGTGGTCTTGCCCAGGTCCGGGATCAGGAAGTAAGGATCGTAGCCGAAGCCGTTTTCGCCGCGCGGGGCGTCGACGATCTGGCCGCGCCAGACGCCGTCGGCGATGACCGGCTGCGGATCGTCGGCATGGCGCACGTAGACCAGCACGCAATAGTAATAGGCCGACTTGTCGGCGTGCGCCGCCAGGTCCTCGATCAGCTTCGCGTTGTTGCGGGCGTCGGATTTCGGCTCGCCGGCGTAGCGCGCCGAATACACGCCGGGCGCGCCGCCGAGGGCGTTCACGCACACGCCGGAATCGTCGGCCAGGGCCGGCAATCCGGTCAGGCGCGCGGCGTGGCGGGCCTTCTGCAGGGCGTTCTCGACGAAGGTGCCGAAAGGCTCCTCGGCTTCCGGGACATTGAATTCGCCCTGCGGATGCAGTTCGAAACCGATCGGGGCCAGCAGCTGGGCGAATTCCTTGAGCTTGCCCGCATTGTTGGAGGCAAGGATGAGGCGTTGGGTCATGGTCGTGTTGAATAGCGCGGGGAAGGCGCTATTTTAATTCAGGCGCCGGCGGCACGTGGCAACAGGGGCTCGAGCTGGGCGAAATCGATCGGCTTGGTCAGGTGATGGTCGAAACCCGCGCTGAAAGCCCGTTCACGGTCTTTCTGCTGTCCCCAGCCGGTGGTGGCAATCAGGGTCATGGCGGCGCCATTGGGCAACTGGCGCACCTGGCGCGCCAGTTCGTAACCGTTCATGTCGGGCAGGCCGATGTCGAGCAGGACCACCGACGGGCCGGCACTGGCGATGCGCTCCAGCGCCTGCGCCGCGGTATGCGCGACCGTCACTTCGCAGCCCAGCATGTCCAGCGCCATCGCCAGCATCTCGGCGGCGTCCTGGTTGTCGTCGACCACCACGATGCGGGCGCGGGCGGGGGCGGCTCGAACGGGCGCCTCCTCGGCCGGGCAGACCGAGCCTGCCGCCAGCGGCAGGCGCACGGTGAACGTGCTTCCCTTGCCGGGCCCGGCGCTGTCGGCGTGAATGCTGCCTCCGTGCAGTTCGACAATCCCGCGTACCAGGGCGAGGCCGATGCCAAGTCCGCCCTTGGCGCGCTCCAGCGCCGGCTCGAGTTGCGAGAACATCTCGAACACCGTGGCGAGCGCCGGCGCGGGAATACCGATGCCGTTGTCGCAGACCCGTATCTCGGCCAGCTCCGGCTCGCAATGCAGGTGCAGTTCGATGCGGCCGCCATCCGGCGTATATTTCGCGGCATTGGTGAGTAAATTGATCACGACCTGGGCCAGCCTGGTGGCGTCGCCGTCCACCATTACCGGCGCCTCGCAGACGAACAGGTGCAGGCTGTGCCGCGCCGCGTGCATTGTCTCGGCCATATCGAGGGCCGCGCTGCGCACGAGTGCGGACAGCTCCACCGGCGCACGGCGCAACTGCATGCGTCCTTGCGTGATACGCGAGACTTCCATCAGGTCGTCGACCAGCCGCGTGAGGTGGCGCAGCTGGCGGTCGAAGACCAGCAGCAGGCGGTCGTCGGCGGCCTGGCCGAACCTGAGCTTGAAGACGTCGAGCGCGCTGCGCATCGGCGCCAGCGGATTGCGCAGTTCGTGCGAGAGCGTAGCCAGGAATTCGTCCTTGCGGCGATCCGCCGCCGACAACTGCGCATTCAGCTTCTTCAGCTCGGCCTCGGCGGCTTCCGCGGCTTTGCGGGCGGCCAGCAGTTCGCGCTCGTAGGCGCGACGGTCGGATGCCTTGAACAAGGCCCAATGATCGACGATCCGGTCGCCATCCTGCTCCCGTACGATGTTGATCAGCATCGGCAAGCGCTCCTGGCGGCGGTTGCGCAGCTCCACCTGGATCTCGGCCACCGAGCCTTGCAGCTGGAGGATGGGCTGGCAATGCGTGTTGAAAAACAGGCGGGCGCCCACCGGCAGCAGGTCGCGCACCAGCACTTTGCCTACGAGGTCTTCTTCCTCGTAGCCGAGCCAGACACAGGCAGTCCTGTTGACCTTCAATACCAAGCCGTCGGCGGCAGTCAGCAGCAAGCCGCAGGCGGCGCGCGCGAACAGGGCCTCACCGGAAGGCGATGTGTCGTCCACTACATGTCAGCGCAGGGTTTGCGCAAGAAACTGGTCGATCGCCTGCGAACTCGCGGTGGGCGCGCTCATGTGCGGGCAATGGCCGACGTTTTCGATGATGTGCAGGGTGCTGACCGGCAGCTTGCGGTGCAGGAACTCGCCGACCGAGCGTGGCGCCACCATGTCGTCGCTGCATTGCAGGATCAGTGCAGGCACCTGCGAGTGCGCCACGTCCTCGCGGTGATCGGACAGGAAAGTCACGCGCGCAAAATGCTTGGCGATGTCGGGATCGTTGCGGCAGAAGCTGCTGGTCAGCTCTTCGCGCAGCTCGGGCCGGTCGGGAACGCCCATGATCGCCGGCGCCAGGCTGCTCGACCAGCCGAGGTAGTTCGCTTCCATCGTTTCCAGCAACTCGTCGATATCCTCGCGGCTGAAGCCGCCGACATAATCGCCATCGTTGATGTAGGAGGGCGATGGGCCGACCATGACCTGGGCGCTGAATTTTTCCGGCGCCTTGATCGTGGCGAGCAGGCCGATCATCGTGCTGACCGAGTGGCCGACGAAGACCACCGGACCGGTAGCAAACTCGTCGATAATCTCCAGCAGGTCGTCGGCGTAGCCGTGCAGGGTATTGTATTTCTCGCGGCTGTACGCCGTCAGGTCCGACCGGCCACTGCCGACCAGGTCGAATGCAATCGTACGGAAGCGTTCTTCATAGGCCGGGGCAAGGAAACGCCACATGGTCTGGTCGCACCCGAATCCGTGAGCGAACACCATGGTCGCTCCGCCACTGCCAGAGACGTTAACGTTGTTGCGGGCTTTCACGAGCGACATCGTTTATTTCTCCCGGAGAAAATTTAACATTTGGCATTATACCTGTAAAGGCTACGCAGGGACGCGAGCGCGCGCACGGCAGTTCTTGACTTCCTCAAGGGTGGTACTAGGCTGATTCATCGGTCATTGGGACCGGGTCACGGGAGAGCTGCGATGGATGCCCAGCAAAACAAGCAAGTGGTGCAAGACGCCTATCAACAATTCCTGAGCGGCGACATCCGCGGCGTGATCGAACGCTGCGACGACCAGGCTGAATGGTATAGCCCGGACTCGGATCACATTCCCTTTGCCGGCACCTTCCACGGCAAGCAGGGCATTGCCGAGTTCTTCGCCAGGATGGATGCCACTGCCCAGCCTACACGTTTCGAACCGCAGGAATTCATCGCGGAAGGCGACAAGGTCGTGGTGCAGGGGCAGGCCACCTGGCATGCCAAGCAGACCGGGCGCAGCTTCGACACACCCTTCATCCACGTCTTTACCCTACGCGACGGCAAGGTCACACGCTTTGAAGCGCATGCCGACACGGCGGCCGGCGAGCGCGCCTTCCGCCTCGACCAGCCCGGCCAGGCAGCGGCCAGCAGCCAGCTGCACCATTAAACCTTGGGGACGAGCGGCCGCGGCGCCACGCCTTCGTTGGTCATGACGACCGGCCGTATCGTCCCATCCTCGTTGAAGTACAAGCGGTCAATGGCCATCTCGCGGTGATGCCCGTTCTTGTCCTGCAAAGGACGGCGGTGATAGGCGATATACCAGTCGTCGGTCCCCGGCACGTTCACCACCGAGTGATGCCCTGCCCCGCGCGCGATCTTGCCGTCCTGCGCCAGGATCGTCCCTATCCGCTTGAACGGCCCGAACGGCGACGACCCCATGGCATAGGCCACGCGGTAGTCCGGCCCGGTCCACCCTCCCTCCGACCACATCAGGTAATACACGCCCTTGCGCTTGGCCATGAAGGAGCCTTCCACGTACTCGGGGTCGGGCGTGATCTCCTTGTAGGTCGAGCCGTCCGGGAAGGGCACGAGGCTGAGCAGGTCGGGCGCCAGCTTGACCACGTTGGCGTGCTTCCAGCCGCCGTAATACATGTAGAGCTGGCCGTCGTCGTCCTTGAAGACCATCTGGTCGATCGGCTGGGCGCCGTTGACGATCTCGCCGATCAGGGGCTTGCCGAGGGCATCCCTGAACGGTCCTTCAGGACGGTCGCTGACGGCCACGCCGATGCCGCCGGGCTGGCCGTTGCTCTTGATGTCGTTGGCGCCGAAGAACAGGTAGTACTTGCCCTTGTGCTCGATGGCCGAGGGCGCCCACACGGCGTAGGCAGCCCAGGCCACGTTCTCGACGTCGAGCGCGCGCTCGTGCTTCGTCCAGTGCACCAGGTCGGGCGAGGAAAACACGTCGAGGAAGGTCTGCTTCAGGTAGGGCTCCCAGATCAGGTCCTTCCGGGCGCGCATTTTTTCCTGCTGCGGCGTTAACTTGCTGGCGCGGGCCGGCTTGCCGAAATCGTCCGAATAGGTCGGGTAGATCCAGTACTGGCCCTTGAAGATGCGGATTTCCGGGTCGGCATACCAGCCGGGGACGATCGGGTTGGCCGCATGGGCGAGTGTGCCGGCGGCTGCCATCAGCAGCGAGACCAGGGCGTGCGTGACGAGGCGTGGATTTTTTTTCATCGCTCTTCTCAATGCGTCTCCGAAAAACCCATTATCGCCGACGAAAAAGACAGGTGCGCCGAAAACGCCGCGCGCCCCCGGCTGTTTCGTGGATCCGCGTAAACGCAGCCCGTTCTCGCCCTTAGCCGGCCAGGCCCAGCGCCTGCTTCTGCAGGGTCACCAGTTCGCGGATGCCTTTGTCGGCCAGGTCCAGCAGGCGGTTCATGCCGGCGCGCGAGAAGGCCGCGCCTTCGGCCGTGCCCTGTACTTCGACAAAGTGGCCGAGGTCGGTCATCACCACGTTCATGTCGGTGTCGCAGTCCGAATCTTCGATGTAGTCGAGGTCGAGCACCGGCATGCCCTTGTAGACGCCCACCGAGACGGCCGCCACGAACTGCTTGACCGGCACCGAGGCGATCATGCCGCGGCCCACCAGCGCATTGAAGGCGTCGTAGGCGGCGACCATCGCGCCGGTGATCGAGGCGGTGCGGGTGCCGCCGTCGGCCTGGATCACGTCGCAGTCCAGGTGCAGGGTGCGCTCGCCAAATGCCTCGAGGTCGAACGCGGCGCGCAGCGAGCGGCCGATCAGGCGCTGGATCTCCTGGGTGCGGCCGGACTGCTTGCCGCGCGCGGCCTCACGGTCCATGCGCGTGTGCGTCGAGCGCGGCAGCATGCCGTATTCGGCCGTCATCCAGCCCTGCCCTTTGCCCTTCAGGAAGCCGGGCACCTTCTCTTCGATGCTGGCGGTGCAGATCACCTTGGTGTCGCCGCATTCGATCAGCACCGAGCCCTCGGCGTGCCTGGTGTACTGGCGGGTAATGCGGATGGCGCGCAGCTGGTCGACGGCGCGGTTGCTCGGTCGCGTGGTGAAAGTCATGATGGATCCTTTGTTATTTGAGTAGCTGGGATGATTTCTCGATCGCGTCGCGGATCTCGGCGATCGCCTTTTCGATGTCCTCGTCGCCGAAGTCGTCCACCGGGCTTGCTGCCGGCTCCTCGGCCAGGCGGGTCGTGACTTCGCCCTCCGGCAGCATCAGGGTCGAGACCATGCCCTCGTCGCCGCTGGATGGGGCGTCGTGCGCGCCCTGCCACTGGATGGCGAGGGCCGTGGTGTTGTCGCCGCGCGGGCCGGCAATCGCGGTGGCCATGCCGATCATGTCCGGCACCGCCTGCACGATGGTGTGGGTAGAGAGCTGGTGCACGATCTCGGTATCCGGCAGGATGCCCCACAAGCCGTCGGAGCAGAGCAGCAGCACGTCGCCCGGCTCAAGGCTGGACTGGCGCGACAGCTCGACCTTCGGTGGCGTCGACGCGCCCAGGCAGCTATAGAGTTTATTCCGGTCGGGGTGGGTGCCGCGTTCGCTGGGGTCGGCCAGGCCCTTGGCGATCAGGTGCTCGATGTGCGAATGGTCGCGCGTGCGCGCCAGGATCTGGCCGCGCCGCAGCCAGTACAGGCGCGAGTCGCCGCAGTGTGCCCAGACCGCGCAGTTGTGCTGGACCAGGCAGGCGACGATGGTGGTGCGCGGGTTGTCCGGCATGCCGTGCTCGCGGGCGTAGCGCTGGATCGCTTCGTGCGCCTGCTCGAAGGCGTCCTCGAGGAAGCGCTCAGGCTTCTTTACATACGGCGTGGCCTGGCTGCGGAACAGGGTCGACATGGTCTGCAGGGCGATGCTGGCCGCGACCTCGCCGCGCTGGTGGCCGCCCATGCCGTCGGCGAGCACCAGCAGCAGGGCTTCGCGCGTGTAGCTGTAGCCCATGCGGTCCTGGTTGACCTTGCGGCCGCCGATATGGCTTTGCTGGTAGACGGAAAACTGCATGGCGTTCCTAAGCGAAGGGATTGATGCGGCTGACCAGGCTGCGCCAGCCGGATGCGGGGGATTCTTCAGCCGGCGCCGGCGCTGCGGGGGGTCCCGCTTGCAGCACCTTCTGCACCGCGAATACGCTCTGCGGCCGCGCCAGCGGGTCCATCGCCAGGCAGGACTTCACCATCGCCAGCAACTCGGGCGACCAGGCGCCATCCAGTTTGGCGAAGCGCTCCGCCATGTCGTCGCGTGCCTTGCGCTGGTCGGCCGGCTGCGGCGGCGCGGCGGCCATGCAGGCGTAGATCGCGGCGCCGATGCTGTAGATGTCGGTCCAGGGGCCGAGCGTGGCGCCCTTGGCATACAGCTCGGGGGCGGCAAAGCCGGGGGTGTACATCGGCGCCAGGGTCGGCGAATCGGTGTTGATGGTCTGGCGCGCGGCGCCGAAGTCCAGCAGCAGCGGCGTGCCGTCGGTACGCAGGTAGATATTGGCCGGCTTCAGGTCCAGGTGCAGCAGCTTGTTGGCATGGACCTCGCGCAGGCCGCCGCAGACGCCCTTGAAGGCCTGGCGGATGAAGCCTTCGCTGGCGCGCTGGCTCCTGGCCATCAGGCGCGAGATCTGCTCCTGCAGCGAGTGACCGGATTCGTAGGCCATCACCATATACACGGTGTCGTTGGCGCGGAAGAAGTTCAGGACCCGCACCACGTTGGGATGGACGATTTTCGCAAGCGCCCTGCCCTCCTCGAAGAAGCACTTCAGGCCGATACGGAATACCGGCAGATTGGCTTTCGAGATGATGGGAATCAGCTGGCCTGGCTGGCGCAGCGCGAGGGCGCTGGGCAGGTATTCCTTGATCGCGACCGCATTGCCGTCGCCGTCATATGCAAGATAAACAATACTGAACCCGCCGGACGCAATTTTCTTTACAATGCGATATCCGCCAATTTCCAGCCCTTCGGGCAGGGGAGCGTTATTTTGTGCAGCCATTTGGGAATATTCCTTGCGTAACACGGCGATTGTGTGGATAAATCACCGCTTTGTAAAGAATAAAGGGATCGACCAGATCCCAGATTAGCCGGGGACTCCATTGAGCATTTCTAGCATGACAGGTTATGCGGTCGCCACCAGCGAAGGCGCTGCTGGCACCCTCACGATCGAAATCAAGAGCGTCAACTCGCGCTTCCTCGATCTGCAGTTCCGCATCAACGACGAGCTGCGTGCGCTCGAACCGGACTTGCGCTCGGCGATCATGGCTGCGATCACGCGCGGCAAGGTAGAAGTCCGCCTCTCCTTCGGCCGCAAGGCCGCGAGCGGCTCCCAGGCGCTGAACCAGGAACTGCTGGCCGACCTCGCGCGGCTGCAGGAAGAAGTCTCGCGCCACTTCGCCTCCGCGCCCCAGATGACGGTGGCCGAACTGCTGCGCTGGCCGGGCGTGATCGAAGAAGCGCAAGTGGGCCAGGAATCGCTGCAGGCCGACGTCGCCGAGCTCACCAGGCAGGTGGTCGCCTCCTTCGTCGACAGCCGCAAGCGCGAAGGCGCAGCCCTGGAAGCGATGCTGCTGTCGCGCATCGAATCGATGGAAGCCATCGTCAAGCGCATCACGCCGCTGATCCCGCAGGTGATCTCGCAGTTCCAGCAGAAGGCGGTCGAACGCATGCAGGATGCGCTGGGCCTGGCTGGCCACGGCAATCCGCAGGTACTGACACGACAGGAAGTCTTCGAACGGATTCGCCAGGAAGTCACCTTGTATGGCATCCGCATCGACGTTTCCGAAGAGCTGTCGCGCCTGACCGCGCATTTGAACGAGACCCGCCACATCCTGAAAAAAGGCGGCCAGGTCGGCAAGCGCCTCGACTTCATGATGCAGGAGCTGAACCGCGAAGCGAACACGCTGGGCGCCAAGGCTTCGGTCAAGGAACTGGCGGATGCATCGATGGAGCTCAAGCTGCTGATCGAGCAGATGCGGGAGCAGGTACAAAACCTCGAATAATCGAGGGTCCTTAATTCGGGGTCAGAGCCCACCCGTGAACACCGGGCTCTGACCCCGAATTAACGACCCGACTGACTATATGCCTGGCTTTAATGCTTGGCACACGTGGGCACGGGGTGCCCACCCTACGGACGTGTAGGGTGGGCACCCCGTGCCCACGGGCATTGTAAATATCGAATACACGTAACAAAGGAACAACCATGATCACCAACGCCTTCTCCGGCAGCCTGTTCATTGTCGCCGCCCCGTCCGGCGCCGGTAAATCGACCCTGGTGAATGCCCTGCTGGCGCAGGAGCCGGGCATCAAGCTGTCGATCTCGACCACCACGCGCCCGCCGCGCCCGGGCGAGCAGGACGGCGTCCATTACCAGTTCACCACCGCCGAGGATTTCGTCGCGCGCGCCGACCGCGGCGAGTTCCTGGAATGGGCCGAGGTGCACGGCAATTACTACGGGACCAGCCGCCTGATCGTCGAACAGGAAATGAAGAACGGCACCGACATCCTGCTGGAGATCGACTGGCAGGGTGCGCGCCAGGTGAAGAAGCTGTTCCCGGATGCGGCCGGCATCTTCATCCTGCCGCCGTCGATCGCGGCACTGGAAGAGCGCCTGCACAAGCGCGGCACCGACGAACCGCACATCATCACCCGTCGTTTGCTGGCTGCGGGCGGCGAGATCGCTCACGCTCCCGAGTTCGAATATGCTATCATCAACGAAGAGTTCAACGTCGCCCTGTCCGAGCTGCAGGCGATTGTCAAAGCGACACGAGCACGTTTCGCCCAGCAGGCGGCCCGCAATGCTTCGCTGTTTGCACAGTTAGGAATCCACGCGCATCAACCGCAAAGCTGATCCTCCCGGGTTAGCGACCGATTATCATTTTGGAGTAGACCATGGCCCGCATTACCATCGAAGATTGCCTGAAAAACGTCCCGAACCGTTTCCAGCTGACCCTGGCCGCCACCTACCGCGCCCGCCAGCTGCTGCAGGGCCACACCCCGAAAGTCGAAGCCAAGGACAAGCCGACCGTCGTCGCCCTGCGTGAAATCGCTGCGGGTAAGGTTGGCCTGGAAATGCTGAAAAAGGTCCCGATGTAATTTTTGGGGTCAGATCCCGCACTTTACGGGTAGGATCTGACCCCAACTGATTTCTAGTGCCTGAGCTCGGTTCCTCCCTTGGTCCAATCTGTTATGCTGTCCCCATACAGCGGCTGATTTCTTAGAGTATGACCTTGTCCCCACCGGATTCCATCCACTCAGGCACCACCAAGGGCCGGCCCAGCCGGTCCGCAAGCAAGCCGCACGAAGCCGAACCGGCGCCTGCTCCAGGCGTCGCGTCGATTTCCCACCTCGCCAGCAAGCTGGCCGAATACCTCACGCCCGCCGAACTCAAGAAGGTCAAGGAAGCCTACCGCTTCTCCGACGAGATGCACCTCGGCCAGGTACGCAAGTCGGGCGAACCCTATATCTCCCACCCGATCGCCGTCGCCGAGATCTGCGCCGACTGGAAGCTGGACGCCCAGGCCATCATGGCCGCGCTGCTGCACGACGTGATCGAGGACCAGGACGTCAAGAAGGAAGAGCTGCTCGAGCGCTTCGGCCCGCAGGTCGCGAACCTGGTCGACGGCCTGTCCAAGCTGGAGAAGATCGAATTCCAGAGCGTGGTCGAGGCCCAGGCCGAGAACTTCCGCAAGATGCTGCTGGCCATGGCGTCCGACGTGCGCGTCATCCTGATCAAGCTGGCCGACCGCCTGCACAACATGCGCACGCTGGGCGTGATGGCGCCCGCCAAGAAGCGCCGCATCGCCGGCGAGACCATGGAAGTCTACGTGCCGATCGCGCACCGGCTCGGCCTGAACGACATCTACCGCGAGCTGCAGGACCTGTCCTTCTCGCACCTGTACCCGCTGCGCTACCAGACCCTGGCGAAGGCGATCAAGGCCGCGCGCGGCAACCGCCGCGAAGTGGTCAAGAAGATCCTCGACGCGGTCAAGAACACGCTCGCCGCGGCCGGCATCCAGGCCGAAGTCTACGGCCGCGAGAAGACCCTGTTTGGCATCTACAAGAAGATGCGCAACAAGCACCTGTCGTTCTCGCAGGTGCTGGACGTGTACGGCTTCCGCGTGGTCGTCGACACCGTCCCGAACTGTTATGTGGCGCTCGGCACCCTGCACGCCCTGTACAAGCCGATGCCCGGCAAGTTCAAGGACTACATCGCGATCCGCAAGATCAACGGCTACCAGTCGCTGCACACCTCCCTGATCGGCCCCTACGGCACCCCGGTCGAATTCCAGATCCGCACCCAGGAAATGCACCGCACCGCGGAAAGCGGCGTGGCGGCGCACTGGCTGTACAAGACCGGCGACCAGAACATGTCGGACCTGCAGCAGCGTACCCACGCCTGGCTGCAGTCGCTGCTCGACATCCAGCAGCAGACCGGCGACTCGGCCGAGTTCCTCGAGCACGTCAAGGTCGACCTGTTCCCGGATTCGGTGTATGTGTTCACGCCGAAGTCGAAGATCATCGCCCTGCCGCGCGGCGCCACCCCGCTGGACTTCGCGTACTCGATCCACACCGGCATCGGCGACCATACCGTGTCGGTCAAGATCAACCACGAGCCGGCCCAGCTGCGCACCGAGCTGCGCAATGGCGACATCGTCGAGATCGAGACCGACCCGGATTCGAGGCCCAGCCCGACCTGGCTGTCCTTTGTCCGCACCGGCAAGGCGCGCTCCGCGATCCGCCACTACCTGCGCACCATCAACCTGAACGAATCGGTGGAGCTGGGTCAGGAACTGCTGTCGCAGGCGCTGGCGCAACTGGGCATCAAGGGCGAGCTGCAGCAATCGACCATCGAGAAGCTGCTGGCCGAGTCCTCGGCCAAGTCGATGGACGAGCTGTACGCCGACGTCGGCATCGGCAAGCGCATGCCGGCGCTGGTGGCGCGCCACATCTTCGGCCTGATGGATGGCGCGGTCGACACCGTGCCGGCCCAGGACAGCCCGGGCGGCCCCGAGCTCAATCCGGTCACGATCTACGGCAGCGAAGGCGTGTCGGTGCAGCTGGCGCCCTGCTGCCTGCCGATCCCCGGCGACCAGATCATGGGCCAGCTGCGCCGCGACCAGGGCCTGGTGGTCCACACCGGCGACTGCTCTCAAGCCAAGCGCCTGCGCAACAAGGAACCGGACCGCTGGATCCCCGTCGAGTGGGGCAATGAGCTGAACCGCCGCTTCGACTGCCGCATCCGTCTTCTGATCAACAACGAGAAGGGCATCCTCGCCAGAGTCGCCGCCGAGATCGGCGAGTCCGACGCCAACATCACCTATGTGGGCATGGACGAGGACGACGAACACATGATGACCCAGCTGCGCTTCACCATCCAGGTGAAGGACCGCGTGCACCTGGCCCACCTGATCCGCAACCTGCGGCGCGTGGCGGGGGTGAACCGGGTCGAGCGCGAGCGGACCTGATCGTCGTTCCCGCGAAGGCGGGAACCCAAGTTTGCAAGCGCTACCGAAACGCGGACAGAACTTGGGTCCCCGCCTCCGCGGGAACGACGGTATCACTCACCGCACCGCAGCCAGATCGAACACCGGGTTGTAGATCAAACCCAGCACATTCCCAAACGGATCCTTCAACTCCGCCACCTTGATCCCCTCCCCCACCTCCTGAATCGCCTCGTGCTCCGTCGCGCCCAGCCCGACGATGCGCGCGACCTCGGCCTCGATATCGTCCACACCCCAGTACACCACCGAGCCCGCCGTGCCCGGCGTCCCGTCCGGCACCAGGCCGAGCTCGAAGCCGCCGATGGCGAAGCCGACGTAGAACGGCTGGTCGAAATAAGGCGCCGCGCCGAACACCTCGGTGAACCAGGCCTTGGCCTTGTCGAGGTCGGCCACGGGGTACTTCACGGTACGCAATCCCTTGATCATGATGATGGTCTCCTGATATCCCTGTCAAAGCGACATCATGCCATCCCGCCGGGGCGCAGTATTGGAAAAATGGAAGGTGGGCTACAATGCGGGACCAGGCGGACGACCGCCCCCATCCGGGAACACATTCGGGACGGCCCGTTTTTCAAGGGAGCCGCCATGGCCTGGATCTTGTTAATCGTCGCCGGACTGTTCGAAGTCGTGTGGGCGTATTCGATGAAACTGTCGAATGGCTTCACCCATCTCACTTATTCCCTCATTACCGTCGTCATGATGATGGCGAGCTTCGGCTTGCTGTCCGTCGCCATGCGCAGCCTGCCTTTGGGTACGGCTTATACGGTCTGGACCGGCATCGGCGCGATCGGCGCCTTCATCGTCGGCATCGTGTTTTTGGGCGAACAGATCGGCCCGATGCGCATCTGTGCCGCGGTGTTGATTGTCAGCGGGCTTGTGCTGATGAAGCTCTCGGCGCATTAATCGGCCAGCTGGTCCACCATCTGGCCGATGCCGGCGTATTCATGGAATACGTCGTCGAGCCAGGTGGCGATTTCCGGCGCCGCCACATCCGGCGGAATCATCACATCGATCAGTCTTGTGCGCTTCCCCAGTTCGGCGCGATAAACGATCCATTCTTCGTTTTCGCGCCGGACTTCGACCCGGAAGCGGCCATAAATATCGAATTTCATGACCGCTCCCATCGCTTACTTCGCGCCGTTGACGTTAATGAAGGGGATTGCACCGCCCGACACATTGGGCAGCTTGCCGTCCCACTTATCGATGGCATGGCGCTGGTTTTCCATTTCGCGCAGGCGAATCAGTTCCGGCGTCACCTGCTGGCGCTGGATGGCCAGCGATTCGGCTTCGGCCCGGGCCTGGGCAACGCGCTGCTTGGCTTCCACTTCGATGCGCAGCAGGTCGCGTTCCGCCTTCAGTTTCAGCTGCTCGGCCGTGGTCTTGGCTTCGATCGCTTCATTGAAGGAGCGCGAGAAGTTGAAGTTCACGATAGAGAACTCGTCGACCACGATGCCGTGGCGCCCGAGGCGTTCGCGCAGCTGGGCCACGATCTGGTCGCGCACGTCGGTGCGCTTGGCGATCAGCTCCTCGGCGGTAAAGCGCGCGGTGACGGCCTTCACGGCTTCCTGCACCGACGGGATGATGATACGGGTGCCCGGCTCGTTGCCCAGGTCGCGGAACACCGTCACGGCGGCCGATGGCTGCACGTGGTAGTTCAGCGCCACGCGGGTGTGCACGATCTGCAGGTCGCGCGAAGCGGCGTCGCCGTCGCCCTCACCCTTCTGGATCGAGACGTTGACCAGGTTGAGCTTCTGCGCCAGCGGAATGCGGAAGTGGATGCCTTCGCTCAGCACCTCGCTGCTCGGGCTGCCGAACGTCGTCATCACGCCCCGGTGTCCCGCCGGCACGGTGCCGAATGGCGCGAGCGATACCACGAGGATCAGTGCGACGACGATACCGATCACCTTCAATGGCAACCTGTTCATTTCAATTCCCTTTCCATGAGTTCTGCCCAGGCACACTGTCTTGGCAGGCCGTTGTGTTTATGAACGACCAACAAAGTGTATAGCGGTGGAATTTATAAAAACATCAGGAAATTTGGATGATCTGGTGCGGGAAATGCGAAGTTGGCTGTCACGGCCTGGCGCAGATTGTTTGCTTTTTCAGCAATAGCACTCGTACACTGGCTTTCGTTCGCCCTTATTCGACCCGAGGTTTTCGATGTTTCTCTTTACTTGCGAAACGAGATGCGACGAATCCCTGGCCTTTCCGTCCAGGCTGCGTCCCGCCGTTCGGGAAGCCGTCGCATTGCTCGATGCGGGAGAAATGCGTTCATTACGCCAGGCGTTCATGGTCAACCTGGATCGAGAAATCCTCCTCATCCCATATCGGCTTTATTACAGGCCTGAGGTATTGCGCCGCGAACTAGGCAATTCCCACGGGGTCTCCAGGCTCATCATTGCGTGCCTTGGAACGCGGCACTACGACGGCTACTTGCGCCAGGATTGTCTGAAGGAGCTTCTTGCCAGCGACGAGGCCTGGGTGACGCCCTATCTCCTTCAAGTGGCCGGCGAATATGTTGTCGAGATTGCGGACGATGTCGCCAGGGGCATCGTCACGCGCGACGCTGCCACGCTTGGCGCATTTGCGTTGGAAAATCCGGACTATCTGGCGACACTCGAGCGCCGCGCGACAAGTTATTGGAGCTACTATCATCGGGGGGCTTATCCCGACCGCAATCACTATCCAGGGCTTCAAGTCCTGGCTGTGTTGCGCCAAGTTCTGCAGTGACTACTTTCGATCAGGAGCCTCTATGAGCCAGGACTGCGCCCACTTCCATCAAATCGCCACCCGCAAGGGCAATACCGAGGGCTGCGAAGAATGCCTGCAAACCGGCGACAGCTGGGTGCACCTGCGCGTCTGCCTGACTTGCGGTCACGTCGGCTGCTGCGACGATTCGAAAAACAAGCACGCGACCAGGCATTACCACGTCACCGGACATCCGGTGATCCGCTCCGACGAGCCGGGAGAAACCTGGGGTTGGTGCTACGCAGACAAGCTGTTCAAAGATCCGGTGTAGCCGATCCCAGGCTGCTCCGCAACCAGTCCCGCCCGCGCCCGTCCAGCGCCTTCGCGATCACCTCGGCCGGCAGGCTGTACACGGTGGCCCAGGTCGCCCGCCCATCCGCTGCATTCGACGGGAAGCTGCTGGTCTCGATCGGCCAGTGGTATTTGCGTTTCAGCGAGCGCACGATGGCGGCGAGGGTCACGCGCCCGCGCAGGGGCTCGGCGCCGGCCTGGTCGGCGTTGGACAGCAGGATCGCGAGGACTTGGCCGCGCCCTGTGCGCGGACCGGGGAAGATGGGGGTTTTCTTGGCCATGCCGGCATTCTAGCCGGGCCGGCTGGACTGTGGCCGCGCAAACGCTTCCGGCGTCTCGCCGGCAAACTGCTGGAACTCGTGGATCAGGTGCGACTGGTCGTAGTAGCCGCACTCGCCCGCCAGCCCGGCCCAGTCGATCGCGCCGGATGCAACACGCAGGGCCGCGCTGGCGCGCCTGAAGCGGCACACCATGGCAAAGGTCTTGGCGTTCAGGCCGACCCGCTCGCGGAAGTGCAGCGCCAGGTGCTGGCGCGAGACGCCCAGCGTGCTCGCCAGCGCCTCGACCTTCAACACGCCGCCGGCACGTTCGATCAAGCCGACGGCCGTGCGCACCAGCCGGCCGGCACGCTCCGCGTCATCGAAACGCAAGCGCCTCAGCAGCGCGTCCTCGATCACCGCCAGGCGCTGCTCAAGCGATAAGGAGCGCTCCCACAACGCCGCCGCCAGCGCCTCGGCCTCGTCGCGCGGCCACAGCTCGGACAGTCCAGGATGCCCATCCTGCAGCACATCCAGCGGCACATCGAAAAACGCACGCGCCGCACCGGGCAGGAAACGCACCGCCACCGTCAGCACCGGCGCCGCCACCTCGACCCGGTGCGGGCGCGACATCATGCCGGCCACCAAGCCGAGCGGCGCGCGGTCCTGCCACAGGATATCGATGCAGTTATCGGGCAGCACGCGGTGGCGCACCGGCGCGCCGCTCGGGACGGCATGGCTGGTCCACAGGCAGGCAACGTGGCCGGCCAGGGCCGGATGCGGCGGGAATTCGCGGTACAGGTGCATGAAGGCAGTATAGTCCCCCGCCCTAGCGCTTCGCCGCCTCCTGCGCCGCACCATGCCTGGCCAGTACCGACTTGCGCCGCAACTCGGTGGCGATGGTCTCGTTGTACAGCTTGATGCGCATAGTGCCCTTTTCGTCGTCGAGACGCAGCACCTTGATCGGCTTCTTGCGCACGCCGACGACGGCGCAGGCGATCGCGGCAAGCATCAGCAGCAGTTCGCGGTTCGCCGCCGCCGCCGCCGCCGAACCATTGTTCTTTGACAGCAGCAGCCAGGCGATGGCGCCGAACACGATCGCCAGGCCGTACCACAGCAGGTGGCCGCCCGCGCAGCGGCAGCAGCGCGCCGGCCAGTGCAGGTGATCCTGCGGCACGTCGACGATATTCATGAAGCGTCCTTCCCGGAATCCGGCCACGGCTGCGGCCCTGTCAGGACATTCTATGTCATGCCGATAGGAAAGATTTTCACGCTTTATTGCATTGCTGGCGTTTGTGCAGGCCCAGGGCGAGGATGCTGTCGAAAGCCGCGCAGGCGCCGGCGCTGGCCTCGGCAATCTCCTCCGGGCTGCGCACGTGCTCGCGCAGCGCCTGCATGAAGGCGCGCCAGCGCGGACCGGGGCCGGCATCAAGGCCCTTCAGGTAGCGCAGCGGATGCGGGGCCAGCTGCTCATGGAGGCGCTGGTAGAGGACGGCGCCGCCCAGCTGCGAACCTTCGATCACGTAGCACACGCCCCAGCGCCAGGCGGGGCTGGCGGCGGCCGGCCAGTCGCCGGCAAGCGCCGCCGCAGCGGGCGCGGTCGGCATGCCCTGCTCGGCCAGGTCCTGCGCGATCAGGTCCAGCCGGCCAGGGAGGTCGAAATGCGGGTCGAACTGGGGGCCGTCGGTAAAACCGCTGAGCCAGACCTGCAGCGGCGCCAGCCAGGCGCGCAGCATGGCGAGGTGGGAGGCGTAATCGCCCAGCGAGGCATCAAGCGCGCCGATCGGCAAGCCGCTGTCGAGCGCCTCGTGCCGGCTGGCCGTGGCCGCGCGCAACGCAGCGAGCGCATCCGCCTCGCGCGCGGTCTCGGTGGGGTGTTTCATGACAATCAGTCCGTAATCGGTTCGGGATAGTCGACGCTGAGGATTTCCAGCTCGTCCGTGCCCAGCGGCGTCTGGAGGATGACGACCTCGCCTTCGCGCGCCTTGGTCAGCGCGCGCGCCACCGGCGACACCCAGCTGATCTTGCCCTTCAAGGGATCGAATTCGTCGATGCCGACGATGGTGACGGTGTGCTCCTCGCCCGCCTTGTTCAGGTAGGCGACCGTGGCGCCGAAGAAGACCTGGTCGTTGCCGTAATGGACGGACGGATCGACCACGAAGGCCGAGTCCAGGCGCTTGGTGAGAAAGCGGATGCGGCGGTCGATTTCGCGCAGGCGGCGCTTGCCGTAGATGTAGTCGCCGTTCTCCGAGCGGTCGCCGTTCGAGGCGGCCCAGTGCACCACGCGCACGACTTCCGGCCGGTCGACGTCGATCAGCTGCAGCAGCTCATCCTTGATGGCCTTGTGCCCGGCCGGGGTGATGTAGTTCTTGGAGCCGGCCGGGATCTGCTGGGCCAGCGCCAGGGCTTCATCATCGTCCTCGTTGTCGGACTCTTTTACAAACGCCTTGTTCATGGGTCTTATTGTATCTCCAAGCGCACAAACGTGATGCATATGCGGCACGGCTGCGGCGGCGAGCGTCTCCTTTTCCCGTATCATTCAGCCATGACACGAGCCACGACGAATGCGCGCACCCGCCTGTTCGCGCCGCTGGTGCACCTGGCCGCCCTGCTCCTGCTGCTCGAAGAGTGGTGCTGGGATGTGGGCGCGCGGCTGGGCGCAGGCCTGGCGCGGTGGCCGCTGCTGGCGGCGCTGGAAAGCCGCGTGCGCCTGCTGCCGCCCTGGGGCGCGCTGTGCCTGTTCGTGCTGCCCGGGCTGCTGCTCCTGCCGGTCAAGCTGCTGGCGCTGATGGCGATCGCGCATGGCCACGCCCTGTCCGGCATCGCCACCATCGTGATCGCCAAGCTGGGCGGCGCCCTGGTGGTGGCCCGGATCTACGCGCTGACCCTCCCGACCCTGCTGGCGTTGGGCTGGTTTGCGCGCTGCCACGGCTGGTTCATGACGCTGAAGAACCGCTGGGTCGGCCGGCTGCGCGCCAGCCGGGCTTTTTTGCAGGCCGGTGAAGCGCTGCGCGCTGCGCGGCGCACACTGCGCCAGTGGCGTTTTCGATTCGTGCGGCGCGTAGCAGGCAAGCGTTCCGCGGCGCCCTTCGGCAACCGCCACGCCAGCCGTGTGTCGCGGGTGCTGCGCCGCTTCGTCGTCCAATGGCGCGCAAGGCGCCGCTGATGGATCAATAACATGAACAATGAGACCAAACTAGCGCCGGCCATGCAGGCCGCCACCACCGAGATCTACCTGGTCGACGCCGACACCCTGCAACTGGTCGACGTCAACCAGGCGGCGCGCCAGAATCTCGGCTATGAACTGGCCCGGCTGAACGGCATGACGCCGCTCGACCTCGCGCCGGGACTCGATGCCGCCGGGCTGAAAGAGCTGCTGGCCTCGCTGGGCCCGGAGATCGGCGCCCAGGTCAGCGTATCGACCCGCTTCGTACGCGCCGACGGCAGCCGCTATCCCGTAAAGCTGTGCTTCCTGCGCATCGTGCGCGACGGCCGCACCCTGTTCCTGGCCATCGGCGACGACCAGTCCCTGGCGCACGCCGCCAGCGCCGCGCTGCAGGAATACCAGGCGCGCTTCAACGCCGTGGTCGACCATACGCCTGGCCTGGTCTACCAGTTCGTGCTGAACGCCGACGGCAGCACCGCCTTTCCTTACCTGAGCGAAGGCTGCACCGCCCTGCTGGGGCTGTCGGTGAGCGAGCTGCAGCAGGACCCGGCCCGCTTCCAGCACCTGATCCTGCTCGAGGACCGCAAGGGCTACCAGGAGACGATGCAGGCCTCGATCGATTGCGCCTGCGTGTGGAACTGGGAAGGCCGGATCCGCATCGAGGATACCTGGAACGACGTCAAGTGGATCAACCTGCGCGCGACCCCGATCCCGCTCGATGGCGGCGGCATGCAGTGGGACGGCATCATGACCAACATCACCGCCAGCAAGCTGGAGCAGGAAGAAATCAAGCGTTCGCGCGCACGCCTGGCCGAGCTGACCGAGCACAGCGCCCAGGTCAAGGAGCAGGAGCGCACCCGCATCGCGCGCGAGATCCACGACGACCTCGGCGGCAACCTCACGGCCATCAAGATGGCGCTGGCGATGCTGGCGGCGCGCCTGCCGCAAGAATCGGCCCTGCAGGAAAAAGCCGATTACCTGGACAGCCTGGTCGACCGCACCATCGAGGCGGTGCACCGGATTTCGCTGGACCTGCGGCCGTCGACCCTGGACCTGGGTATCGTCGCCGCGCTGGAATGGCAGGCGCGCGAGTTCGAAACGCGGATGGGTATCGCCTGCGTCTTTCGTGCGGACGGCGACGATATCGAGGACATCGAGAGCGAGCTCGACCCGGACCATGCCAGCGCCCTGTTCCGCATCTTCCAGGAATCGCTGACGAATATCGCCAAGCACGCCGGCGCGACCCGGGTGAGCGTCACCCTGCGCCGCCAGCGCCAGCACCTGAGCCTCACCATCTGCGATAATGGCCGCGGCATCACCCCGGCCGACCGCCTCAAGCCGCAATCCTTCGGGCTGCGCGGCATGAAGGAGCGCGCCAAGGCCCTGGGCGGCACGCTGAGCTTGTCGCCGGCACCGGGAGGTGGCACGATGGTGGCCGTCAAGATCCGCTTGGCGGCGTCACCCTTGGCGTCCCGGCAACCCGAAACCACCCGAGCATGACCGAAAAAGCCAGCATCCGCGTTTTTATTGCCGACGACCACGCCATCGTGCGTGCAGGACTGAAACAGATCCTTGCCGAGGAGCGCGACATCAGCGTCGTCGGCGAGGCGGAAACGGGCCTGGACGCCATCAAGCTGTTCCGCAAGTCCCGCTGCAACGTGCTGCTGCTCGACATCTCCCTGCCCGACCGCAACGGCATCGAAGTGCTCAAGCAGATCAAGGACGACAAGCCGGAACTGTCCGTGCTGATGCTGTCGATGCACAGGGAGGACCAGTACGCGATCCGCTCGCTGAAGGCCGGCGCCTCCGGCTACCTGACCAAGCAGAGCGCGCCGCGCGAGCTCGTCAACGCGATCCGCCAGGTGGCAAGCGGCCAGCGCTACGTGAGCGCCCAGCTGGCCCAGGTGCTGGCGGCCCAGATCGGCGAAGACCACGACAAGCCGGCCCACGAAAACCTGTCGGACCGCGAATACCAGACGCTGATGATGATCGCCTCGGGCAAGACGGTCAGCGAGATCGCCAGGGAGCTGTCGCTGTCGGTCAAGACCATCAGCGAATACCGCTCGCGCCTGTTGTCAAAAATGAACCTGAAAACCAGCGCGGAACTCACCCATTACGCCATCCGCAATCAATTAATCGATTGAGTTGTTGCAGCGTCAATACGTTCCGAATAACTAAGCGGTTTTATGGCGCTTTTTCTATCGATCAAAGTCAAGGAAGAGCGATAACATGGCGAACATAAAAATCGAAGTAGCAATGTCCAAACATGTCCAGCTCGTCACAGAACCCGGCGGAAATCGCCCGCGAGGCCTTTCGCCGGCTCGCTACCCGGCGCATCGCGCCCACGCCCGACGCTTACCGCGAAATCTATAACGAAATCGCCGGCCTGATCGCGCCTGCCGCCGCGGCGGCGCCCGGGGTCGATCCGGGCGCGGAACTCGTGCTGTCCGGCTTCGCTTTCCGCCTGGCCGACACACCCGGCGAACTGGCGGAGATCGGCTCGCGCCTGAACCGCGCGGTCAAGCAGCGCGACTGGGACGGCTACTCGAAGACGCTGTCGCAACTGACCGAAAAGCACCTGCGCCGCCACACCCATCCGGTGATGGCGCTGGGCGTCGAACCCGACGATACCCGGCAGCTGCGCGACCTCCTCAGCCGCACCCTCGCCTTCGCGGTCGCCACCCTGCTGCCGGCCGGGTCGCCGCTGGCGGGCGAGGCCGAATCGCTGGGCGTGGCCGTCAAGGGCGCGCACGACGAGGCGGCGCTGCATGACATCGGCGCGCGCCTGAAGGAACTCTGCTACCAGATCGAACTGAAGAGCGGCGGCACGGCGGAGCAGCAGGAGCTGCTGCTGCGCCTGTTCAAACTGCTGCTGGAGAACGTCAGCGAGCTGCTCGACGACGACAGCTGGATGCGCGGCCAGATCGCCGCCGTCCAGGACCTGATTGCAGGCCCGCTCGACCAGCGCGCGCTGGAAGACGCGACGCGCAGCCTGAAGGACGTCATCTACAAGCAGGGCCAGCTGAAGCACGGCATTGCCGATGTCAAGCTGACCATGAAGAACATGATGATGACCTTCATCGACCGACTCGGCTCGGTGGCGGCCTCCACCGGCGACTACCAGGAAAAGATCGGCGGCTTCTCGGAGCGCATCCGCGGCGCCGCCAACATCGAAGAATTGAACGTGGTGCTGGAAGAGGTGCTGCGCGAGACCCGCTCGGTGCAGGCCGAGGCCCTCGCCTCGCGCGACCGCATGGTGGCCGCGCACCAGGAGGTGCAGGAAGCGGAGTCGCGCATCAAGGAACTGGAAGCCAAGCTGCAGCATATGAGCGAGCTGGTGCGCGAAGACCAGCTGACCGGCAGCCTGAACCGGCGCGGCCTGGACGATGTGTTCGAACGCGAAAGCGCGCGCGCCGACCGCCGCGGCACGCCGCTGTGCGTCGCCCTGCTCGACCTCGACAATTTCAAGAAGCTCAACGACACCTACGGCCACCTGGCCGGCGACAAGGCCCTGCGCCACCTGGTCAAAGTGGTCAAGGACACGCTGCGCTCGATGGACGTGATCGCGCGCTTCGGCGGCGAGGAATTCCTGATCCTGCTGCCCGAGACCAATGTGGAAGCGGCCGCCGCGGCGATGGTGCGGGTGCAACGCGAGCTCACCAGGCATTTCTTCCTGCACGATAACGAGAAGATGCTGATCACCTTCTCCTGCGGCGTGGCGCTGCGCCACCAGAACGAGGACCAGCAGGCGCTGATGCTGCGCGCCGACCGCGCGATGTACCAGGCCAAGACCAGCGGCAAGAACCGGGTGGTGGTCGCCGAATAATCAGCTGGCTGTAAATCGTCGTAGTTAGCCGTAAGACCGTCGTCCCCGCGCAGGCGGGGACCCAAGTTCTGCGTGTGTTATCGAAACGCAAACAAACTTGGGTCCCCGCCTCCGCGGGGACGACGTCATTTAGGAAAATAAATTATTTTTTTTGACCCTAAAGTTCCCGCGATCAACGCCGCCAAGAACACGTCCATACATCTTTCGGACATTGCCACACGCAAATTTTTCGCTTTCCCACCATAAAGTTTTCCCACAGCAGTACGTTACCTGCTTCAACAGCGGTGTGAATGTCACGGAACAGCGTGGCACACCAAAGTGATCGAGTGGCACGTCGCCACACAATTGCAAGACCAAGTCTGGAGAAACACCATGGCATCCGTAATCAATACCAACGTTGCATCCCTGAACTCGCAGCGTAACCTGGCTTCCTCGTCCGCTTCCCTGAACACCTCGATCCAGCGCCTGTCCTCGGGTCTGCGTATCAACAGCGCCAAGGACGACGCTGCCGGCCTCGCGATCTCGGATCGTATGAGCTCGCAAATCCGCGGCATGAATCAGGCGACCCGCAACGCCAACGACGGCGTGTCGATGGCACAGACCGCCGAAGGCGCTCTGTCGAGCTCGGGCAACATCCTGCAGCGTATCCGCGAACTGGCAGTGCAGTCGTCGAACTCGTCGAACTCGGCCAGCGACCGCCAGGCTCTGCAAACTGAAGTCACCCAACTGGGTTCGGAACTGGGCCGCATTGCCAACACCACCGAATTCAACGGCCAGAAGCTGCTGGACGGCACGATGGGCACCGCGAACTTCCAGGTCGGCGCCAACGCCAACCAGCTGATCTCGATGACCGGCTCGAACTTCCAGACCAACACCTACGGCAACAACACCGTGGCAGTGGATGGCGCGAACGTCGCCGCCAGCTCGGCCGCCGCCGCAGGCTCGGTGACCGTTTCGGGTTCGCTCGGTTCGGTCGACATCAGCACCACGACCTCGTCGTCGGCCAAGTCGATCGTTGCCGACATCAACAACAACACCGCGAAGACCGGCGTGACCGCCAGCGCCCAGTCGGACGTCAACCTGTCGATGACCGGTGGTTCGTACTCGTTCACCCTGGCTTCGGACAATGCGTCGGCCGATGCAGTCACCGTGTCGTTCTCGGTCGGCACCAGCGGCAGCGGCGCTACCGACTACGCGTCGGCAGTCAACGCCATCAACGCCCAGTCGGCCAAGACCGGCGTGACCGCCCAGTACGACTCGAAAGAAGGCGGCATCAAGCTGACCAACTCGAACGGTTCGGACATCAAGCTCGGCTACAAGAGCGGCGGCGACGTCGACATGAAGAACTACAAGGCTGACGGCACCAAGCAGACCGCCGCCGCGTTCCAGCTGAACTCGACCAACACCGCAGCCGTCGCACAAGGCCGCGTGACCTTCGACTCGGACAGCAGCTTCTCGCTGAAAGAGACCGCGACGACCGGCTTCAACCTGAGTGGCGGCACCAACACCACCAAGGCATCGTCGCTGGATTCGGTTGCCAAGCTGGACATCACCACCTTCGAAGGCGCCCAGAAAGCGATCAAGATCGCTGACGCGGCTCTGTCGAAAGTGAACGGCCAGCGCGCTCAGTACGGCGCACTGCAGTCGCGCTTCGATTCGGCAATCTCGAACCTGCAATCGACCACCGAGAACCTGTCGGCATCGAAGTCCCGCATCACCGACACCGACTTCGCTTCGGAAACCGCCAACATGACCCGCGGCCAGATCCTGCAGCAAGCTGGTACCTCGATGCTGGCCCAGGCGAACTCGCTGCCGAACGGTGTCCTGTCGCTGCTGCGTGGCTAATCGCTGAACTCACCGTAGTGGTGTAACCGATTCCTCGGCTGAAGAAATTCAGCCGAGGAATTTTCGCTAGGGAAGATAATTCACCATGAATATTCCGCCAGTTGGTACACCCGTCACCACGAAGCTCGAAGAGCGCCAGGTAGCGCAGGCCGAGCAGGCAAGCGCCGTGTCTGCCGTGGCCAAACCGGCCCCGGCAACCGGCGCCAAGGCCTCGCGCGAAGACCTGGACGCCGCCGTCAAGAAGATCAACGACTCCATGCCGGCCTCGGCACAGAGCCTGCAATTTTCGATCGACGAAGACAGCAAGGACATCGTGGTCAAGGTCATCGACCAGAGCACCAAGGAAGTCGTGCGCCAGATTCCCACGGAAGAGGCGCTCGAAATCGCCAAATCGCTGGACAAGATGCGCGGCCTGCTGATCCGGCAGACCGCTTGAACGCAGGGGCTGCACCGGCCCCGTGCATTCATGACAAGACCGCTTCCGCCGCAAGGCGCAGCGGTCTTTTCTTTTTTATATCGAATCAAGCGTCGAAACACTGCTCAAGCGTTCTGAATTGGAATAAAGCAGTATTTCCCACTCTCAAGTACGAATTGGCGCGGCCGTTAATGACTTACATTATCCCTTTCTCGAGGAGGCCACGTGGGACTCAGTTCATCAGGTATCGGATCAGGTCTTGACGTCGACGGGCTCGTCAGCAAGCTGATGCAGGCCGAGTCGGCGCCGCTGGCCAATTACGCCAAGAAGTCGGCTGCGGTACAGTCCGAAATCACCGCCTATGGCAAGCTCAGCGCCGCAATCGGCAGCTTCCAGGGCTCCTTGTCCTCCCTCAGCAACGTTTCGACCTTCCGCGCCCTCGGCGTCACGGCCGGCGATACCGATGTACTGAGCGGCTCGGCCTCGGGCACGGCCGTGCCGGGCAACTACAAGATCAACGTCTCCCAGCTGGCCTCGGCACAAAGCCTGACCACGACCGGACGGGCCAGCACCAGCGCCATGATCGGCGCCGGCGCCAAGACCGTGCTGACTTTCCAGTTCGGCAGCGTCGGCGGCGGCAGCTTCGGCGTGAGCGGCACCGCGCTCGGCGCGGGGGTGTCCAGCGGCGGCATCGCGGCCGGTTCGCTGACCCTGAACGGCACCGCCATCGCCACCGACGGCAATACCCGCAGCGCCAAGCAACTGGCGGCGGCCATCAATGCAAAGACCGACAAGACCGGCGTCACCGCCACGGCAAGCGCCACCAGCACCGCCGCCGACATGTTCGGCAGCGCAGGCGCGACCAGCTTCGGCACCGTCACGGCCACGGCGGGCAGTAGTTACTCCCTGACCGTCGGCGGGGTCCAGCTCGCGTCCCTGGACGATACCGGCACCGGCGGCCCGCTGGCCGCGGGCGACATCGACACTGCCCTCACCGGCACCAACCCGACCACCCAGGCGCTGGCGGCGGCCGGCATCACCTTCACCGGCAAGGCCTCGGATGGCACCCTGCGCTTCTCGGCCGCCGACGGCGCCGACATCGCCGTGACCGAAACCGTCACCGGGGCCGGTGTGAAGGGCGGCCTGCAGACCGCCGCCACCGCCGCGAACGACGGTTCCACCTTCACCGCCACCGCTGGCGTCAGCCTCAGCTCGTCCTCGGGCACCTCGATCCTGGTCGGCGGCAGCAACCCGTCGCTGGCGGGCCTCACTGCCGGCACCCAGGGCAGCTACGTCGGCTCGAGCTTCACCCAGGATGGCGCCCAGGCCAGCGGCACCGTCACCCTTGAAGCCGGCGACCAGAGCCTGGCCGGCATCCGCGACGCCATCAACAAGGCGAATGTGGGCGTCACCGCCAGCATCATCTCGGACGGCAGCGATTCGCCCTACCACCTGGTCGTTACTTCGAACAAGACCGGCGCCAGCTCGTCGATGAAGATCGGCGTGGCCGGCGCCGACGGCCTCGATCCCGACCCGGCCATTGCCAGCCTGCTGGGCTACGATCCGGCCGGCGCCCAGGGCCTGACCCAGACCAGCGCGGCCCAAAGCACCAAGCTGAACGTCAATGGCATCGAAGTCAGCAGCAACAGCATGGACGTCACTGGCGCCGTCGAGGGCCTGACCATCAGCGTCAAGGACATCGGCACCAGCACCCTGAACGTGACCCGCGACACCGCCTCGGTGCGCACCGCGATCGACAGCTTCGTCAAGGCCTACAACACGCTGAACTCGACGATCTCGAGCCTGACCGCCTATAACGCCGATACCAAGACCGCCGGTCCGCTGCAGGGCGACGCCACCGCGCGCGGCATCCAGAGTCAGTTGCGCGCCGCGCTGGGCAAGGCCGTGCAGGGCCTGGGAGGCGGCCTGACCACCCTGAGCCAGGTTGGCATCGCCTTCCAGAAGGACGGCAGCCTGGCGCTCGACTCCGGCAAGTTGAGCAAGGCAATGACGGAGAAGTACGACGACATCGCCGGCGTCTTCGCGGCGGTCGGCAAGGCCACCGACGGCCTGATCTCGGTCTCCAGCAACTCGACCAAGACCCAGGCCGGCAACTACGCGGTCAACATATCGCAGATGGCGACCCAGGGCGCGCTGAAATCCGAAAACGCGCTGGCGGCGAGCACCACGATCGCCGCCAACACCACCTGGACCGTCACCCTGAACCAGACCGATCCGGTTACCGCCAGCAAGGTGCAGAACATCGCGATCCCGGCCGGCACTTATAACCAGAAAGAGCTGGCTGCGATGCTGCGCTCGGCCATCAACGGCGACAGCGATTTCGCCGGCACCGGCGACACGGTCGAGACCTCGGTCGACGCCGACGGCAAGCTGTCGATCTCATCCAGCAAATACGGCGACACCTCGAACATCGCGATCGCCAGCGTCACCGGGACCAAGGTCGAGGACCTGTTCGGCGCCGCCACCCCGGCCAAGGGCCTGAACGTGGCCGGCACCATCGGCGGCCTGGCCGCCACCGGCAACGGCCAGACCCTGACCGCGATGGCCGGCTCGGCTGTCGAAGGCTTGCAGCTGAAGGTCAACGGCGGCGCCACCGGCGACCGCGGCAGCATCAGCTTCTCGCAGGGCTACGCCTTCCAGCTGAATACGCTGGCGGCAGGCTTCATCGGCACCGACGGCATGGTGACCGGCAAGACCAACGGCCTGAACGCCACCGTGAAGTCGATCCAGAAGCAGACGGACACCTTCAACACGCGCCTGACCGCGATCGAAGCCCGCTACCGCGCCCAATTTACCGCCCTGGACTCGATGCTCTCCTCGATGCAGACGACCCAGAGCTACCTGACCCAGCAGCTCGCGGCCATCTCGGCCAATGCGGGCTAATCACTGATTTATCGGAGAACCAAGATGTTTGGAACCATGAAACGCGGCGTCAACGCCTATGCCAACGTGGGCCTGGAGACCGGCATCGCCTCGGCCTCGCCGCACAAGCTGATCGTCATGCTGTACGACGGCGCGCTGGTGGCGCTGCTGAGCGCCAAGACCAACATCGCCGCGAACAATATCGCGGCGAAGGGCACGGCGATCTCGAAGGCGATCACGATCATCGACAACGGCCTGCGCGCTTCGCTGGACAAGGACGCCGGCGGCGAAATCGCGGCCAACCTGGACGCCCTGTACGACTACATGAGCCGCCGCCTGCTGCACGCCAACCTGAAGAACGACGTGCCGGCCATCGAGGAAGTGCACCGCCTGCTCTCCGACCTGCGCGAAGCCTGGGTCGCGATCGGCGACAAGGTCGCCCAGCCGGCCGCCACGGCCGCCCCGGCAGCCCAGCCGGCGCCTGCCTTCGCGGGTGCCTGAACCATGATGACCGGACAAGACATCGTATCGGTCTATGAAGCGATGGCCGGCATCAGCGACCAGATGCTGCTTGCCGCCACCGCCAACGACTGGGACCGCGTGGTCCAGCTCGAGCAGCAGTGCAATGCCTGCGTGCGCCAGCTGAAGGCCAGCGGCGACGGCCAGCCGCTCGCCGCGCCGGAACGCGTGCGCAAAGTGAACGCGATCCGCAAGATGCTGGCCAGCGACCGCCAGATCCGCGACCTGACCCAGCCGTGGATGGCGAAGCTGTCGGCACTGATGAACAATAACGCCACCGAGCGCCGCATTGCGCGCGCTTACGGCGTCTAAGACCTGCCATGATTCCGCGCGACCAGCTTTCCTTGAGCCCCGTCGCGCGCACCGGGCCGGTCCAGACGATTGCCGACCCGCGCCAGCAGGCCTTCCAGCGCGCCATGGCGACCCAGCTCGGCCAGTCGCTGCAGGCCGAGGTCCTCGGCAAGCTCTCCGACGGCAGTTTCGTGGTGCGGGTGGCCGACATGGCGGCCCGCATGCCGCTGCCCGCCAACGTGCAGGTCGGCGCCCAGGTGCCGCTGACCCTGGTCGCCGTGCATCCGCGTCCCACCTTCCAGCTGAGCACCGCCCAGGGCGAGCAGGCCTTTGCCGAAGCCGGGCCGGCGCTGCCGGAAGGCGCTCATTTGCAGGGATCGCCGCTCGCCTGGGTGGAAGGCAAGGAGGCGGCCGCCTTGACGCGCGCCGCCGCCCTGCTCGCGCGCGCCCAGCTGCCTGCGGCCGCGCTGGGCGCGGAGAGCGGCGCCGGGGCCTCGCTCAGCAAGGCCGGCAAGGCGCTGGGCGATGTGATCGCCGCGGCCCTGGCGAGCGACACGCCGCAGACCGCCGCCATCGGCCGCACGCCGCTGCTGGGTGCGCCCGGCGCGGACGCCGGCCAGATCGCCGCGGCCTTGCGGCAGGGGATCGAAAAGAGTGGCCTGTTCTACGAATCCCATGTGGCCGAATGGGCGCAGGGAACGCGCACCCAGGCCGAGCTCGCGGCCGAGCCGCAGGCGCGCGGGATGGCGCCGCCTTCGGACCCGAACACCGCCCAGCTGATCAATCTGCAGCTGAACGCGCACGAGCAGGCGCGCATGGCCTGGCAAGGACAGCTTTGGCCGGGGCAGGAAATGCGCTGGGAGATCGAGCGGGATTCGGCGCAGCCGGAGCCTGGCTCGCATGAGGGTGGCGACGCGCCGTCGAGCTGGCAGAGCAGCCTGACCTTGCGCTTCGGCCAACTGGGCGAAGTGGCGGCGAAGGTGGTGCTGTCCGGCGGCCAGCTGCACATTCGCCTGGATGCGCCCGCGTCCGCGCGCGACCTGCTGGAGGCCGGGCGCGGGCGCCTCGCGGATGCGCTGGATGCGGCCGGCACGCCTCTGAACACCCTGGCGATCCACGGCCATGGCTAAGGACGTCAATACGCGGCGTCAGCACGCGGTCGCGTTGGCCTATGGCGCCGGCGACGCGGCGCCGAAAGTCGTGGCCAAGGGCCAGGGCCTGGTCGCCGAGCAGATCATCGGGCGCGCGCGGGATGCCGGCGTGTTCGTGCACGAGTCGAAAGAACTGGTGTCGCTGCTGATGGAAGTCGACCTCGACCGGCAAATTCCACCCGCCCTGTATCGCGCCATTGCCGAACTGTTGGCATGGCTTTATTATATTGAGTCAGCGCAAGCTCCTGGCCAGGCCCTACCCCCGCCTCCGGACACGACGCGACTCCTGCAACCAGAAGAATCACCGGTTGGAACAGATGCAAGCAATCACTGAAGCCGAACTTGAAGCCTGGCACGACTACGAAGTCGAGTCGCGCAGGGAAATTGTCGCGCTGCTGCGCCAGATCTCCGAAAAGAACCAGCTGGTCCGCGTGCTGATCAAGGGCGAGGCCGACGTCTGCGTCACCTCGATCCTAGACGTCGACGCGGATACCAATACCGTGGTGCTGGACCGTCCGGTCAGCCGCGACCAGATCGAGCGCATCGTCGCCGCCGGCGAGGTCCGCTGCGAGACCTCGCTCGACAAGATCCGCATCCTGTTCGGCGCCAGCGCGCTGCGCGAGATCAGCTACGACGGCGGCACCGCGATCCGGGCCGACATCCCGGCTCACCTGATCCGCCTGCAGCGCCGCGAGTTCTACCGCATGGCGACCCCGGTCAGCAACCCGGTGCGCGTGACCATTCCGATGCCCGCCGAACTGGGCGGCAAGCTGGAGACCTTCCCGCTGGCCGACATCAGCTGCGGCGGCATTGCGATCCTGGACAACAAGCAGATCCTGGGCACGACCATCGGCGAGACCTTCGCCGGCTGCCGCCTCGACCTGCCGGAAATCGGCCCGGTCATGACCTCGCTGCAGATCCGCAATTCGCTCGACATGACGCTGCTGAACAACAAAACCAACCGCCGCCTCGGCTGCCAGTTCGTCGACATTTCGCGCGGCAACCTGGCCGCGGTGCAGCGCTACATCACCAAGCTGGAACGCGAACGCAACGCCCGCCTGGCCGGTTTGGTCTAAATTCGGGGTCATGAATTCGGGGTCAGACCACTTTTCTGATCAATTCTGCCTCGGCAATAAACAAAGCCGCCTTCGCATGCGTCCCGGTGGGAGCAGCGAAGGCGGCTTGTTTTTTGTTACCTAGGGTTAGTTGCCACAAAAAGTGCTCTGACCCCGAATTTTTAGACTTGCATGTTCATGATGTCGTGGTAGGCCGACACCAGCTTGTTGCGCACCTGCACCGTGGCCTGGAAGGTGATGCTGGCTTTCTGCATGGCGATCATGGTGTCCGACAGGCTGACCGAATCGTCGCCCGATGCGAATTTCTTGCCCATGTCTTCCGCGTTGTCCTGGGCTTTGCTGACGTTGTCCAGCTGGGCCTTCAGCGCGTCCGAGAAGCTGACCTTGGACGAGGACTCGACGCCTTCCGCGCCGCCCGGCTTGCCCAGGCTGCCGATCCCGCCGATGCCGCCAATACCGCCAGATGACAGCGCCGACGCCGCAGACCCGCCCGAAGGCATGGCCGGCTTGCTGGCCGCCGCCTTCAGTTGCGCCATCATCGCTTCGATGCGGCTGCTGTCGATTCCGCCGATATTCATGTCCGCCTCTTTCTAGTCAGTTGGGGTCAGAGCCCATTCGCGTGAACCGGGCTCTGACCCCAAATGAAAACATTCATTCAGGCTGTCAGAATAGCAGTGCCCCGGCAAGGACTGGCGTCGAGCAGCGCCGTAAACACCCTCCTTTTCCCGGTATTGAATGTTGCCCTACGGCTTCATAATGGCGTTCAACTACCCTACACCCCCGACCAACCACCATGGCAACAGCAGCGGAACCACTCCTCGACGATGACCTCGGCGCCCACGCCGAACCCAGGCCGAAGTATTGGGAAACTCCGATGGGCAAGAAAGTCGTGGCCGGCGCCGCCGTTGCCCTGGCGCTGGCGGTCGTTGCCGCGATCTGGCTGTGGAGCTCGGCGCCCGACTACAAGGTGCTGTTCTCGAACTTCAGCGACCGCGACGGCGGCGCGATCACCGCTTCGCTCGACCAGATGGGGGTCAAGTACAAGTTCTCCGAAGGCGGCACCGCGATCCTGATCCCGGCCGAGCAGGTGCCCAGCGTGCGCCTGAAGCTGGCGTCCCAGGGCCTGCCGCGCGCCGGCAACGTCGGCTTCGAACTGCTCGAGAACCAGAAGCTGGGCACCTCGCAGTTCGTCGAACAGGTCAACTACCAGCGCTCGCTCGAAGGCGAGCTGGCGAACTCGATCCAGGCCGTGTCGGCGGTGGCGTCGGCGCGCGTGCACCTGGCGATGCCGAAGCCCTCCGTGTTCGTGCGCGACCAGCAGAAGCCCACCGCTTCGGTGCTGCTCAACCTGCAGCCGGGCCGCGCGCTCGACCAGGCGCAAGTCAGCGCCATCGTGCACCTGGTGGCCTCCTCGGTGCCGGAACTGACCCCGTCCAACGTGACCGTGGTCGACCAGAACGGCACCCTGCTCTCCGACACCAGCGCCAAAAACGGCAAGCAGCTCGATCCGAACCAGCTGAAGTACGTCGAAGCCCTGCAGGCCAACATCGTCAAGCAGGTCGAGTCGATGATCGCGCCTATCGTCGGCCAGACCAATGTGCGCGCCGAGGCGACCGCTGAAGTGGATTTCGCCCAGGTCGATACCGCCGCCGAGATGTACAAGCCGAATTCGCCGCCGGAGCCGCAGGCGATCCGCAGCCAGCAGACTTCCGAGCAGACCGGCCCCGGCTCGCAGAACCCGTCGGGCATCCCGGGCGCGCTGTCGAACCAGCCGCCGGGCGTGGCGACGGCACCGATCGAAGGCGGCGCCCCGGCAGCGGGCCAGCAGCAAACCACGACTGGCCCGTCCAGCAAGAACGCCACCACCAATTACGAAGTCGACAAGACCCTGCGCTTCGAGCAGAAGCCGATGGGCGGCATCAAGCGCCTGACCGTGGGCGTGGTGGTCAACTACCGCCGCAGCATCGATCCGAAGACCGGCAAGGTCGTGGTCAAGCCGCTCACCGCCGCCGAAGTCGCGCAGATCAATGAGCTGGTCAAGCAGGCCATGGGCTACAACCAGGCGCGCGGCGACACCCTGAACGTGGCCAACGCCCCGTTCGACGGCGTCGACAAGCCGGCCGAGGAAACCGTCGACTGGTGGAAGGACAAGAACAACCTGCCGCTGGCCAAGGACGTGGCAAAGTGGGTGTTCATCGCGCTGGTGCTGCTGTTCCTCTGGTACCGCATCCTGCGCCCGGTCCTGAAGCCGGTGATGAAGAAATTCGACGAGGCGGTCGAGATGCCGCCGGAACCGGAACCGGAAGAGCCGGAGCCGGAACCGGAACCGGACTACGAGGAAATCGCCCGCATCGCCCGCGAAGCGGAAGAACAGAAGCAGGTCATCGTCTACAAGAGCAACCTGGAGATGGCCAAGACCCTTGCGCAGAACGACCCGCGCATCGTGGCAAACGTGATCAAGGAATGGCTGGGCGCCGAATAAGACATGAGCGACAAGGACAAAGACAACATCAACAAGGCGGCCATCCTGATGCTGGCCCTGGGCGAATCGGAAGCGGCGGAAGTGATGCGCTTCCTGGGCCCGCGCGAAGTGCTCAAGCTGGGCGCGGCGATGGCGCAGATGAAGGCGGTGCAGCACGAAGAAGTGACGGCGGTGCTGACCGACTTCCGCGAGCGCGTCGACCTGCAGTCGACCGTCGGCCTGGACTCGGACGAGTACATCCGCCAGGTGCTGACCAAGGCGCTGGGCGACGACAAGGCCGCCGTGCTGCTGAACCGTATCCTGGGCGGCAAGGACGCCTCCGGCATCGAAAGCCTGAAGTGGATGGACTCGCCCTCGGTGGCGGAACTGATCCGCAACGAGCATCCGCAGATCATCGCCACCATCCTGGTCCACCTCGAGCGCGACCAGGCCTGCGAGATCCTGGCATACTTCACCGACCGCCTGCGCAACGACGTGGTGCTGCGTATCGCGACCCTGGACGGCGTCCAGCCGGCCGCGCTGCGCGAGCTGAACGACGTGCTGACCAAGCTCCTGTCGGGTAACGAGAACATCAAGAAGTCCTCGCTGGGCGGTGTGCGCACCGCGGCCGAAATCCTGAACTTCATGAGCGGCGAGCAGGAAAATTCGGTCATGGAGAACATCAAGAACTACGACAACGACATGGCGCAGAAGATCATGGACGAGATGTTCGTGTTCGATAACATCATCGACATCGACGACCGCGGCATCCAGCTGCTGCTGCGCGAAGTGCAGTCCGAGATGCTGATCATCGCGCTGAAAGGCGCTTCGCAGGATCTGCGCGAGAAGGTATTCAAGAACATGTCGCAGCGTGCGGCCGAGATGATGCGCGAAGACCTCGAATCGAAAGGGCCGGTGCGCCTGTCCGAAGTGGAATCCCAGCAGAAGCAGATCCTGCAGATCGTCCGCCGCCTGGCCGACGAAGGCCAGATCGTCCTGGGCGGCAAAGGTGAGGACTCGTTCGTCTGATGGTGAACTCGAAAGACTTCCAGCCCATGTTCAAGCGCTGGGAAATGACCTCCTTCGGCGACGAGCGCGCCAGCGCCGTGGCCGAGCGCCAGGCCGCCGAAGCAGCGGCCGCGCAGGCCCGCGCGCAAGCCGAAGCCCACCGCATGGCGCAGCGCGCAATGGAAGCGCCGCCCGCCCCCATGATCAGCGAGGAAGAGCTGGAAGCGATCCGCGAAGCGGCGCGCCAGCAGGGCTATACCGAAGGCCATGAAGCCGGCCTGGCCACCGGCCACGCCAGCGGCTATGAAGACGGCCTGGCCCTGGGCCGTGCAGAAGCCGCATCCGAACTGACCCATTTGCAGGAGATGGCCGTCAGCTTCGGCCACGCCGTCACCGAGGCCGACGAAGCCATCGCCGCGGACGTGCTGGAACTGGCGCTGCACTTGGCAAAAAATATGGTGCGCACCGCCTTCGAGGTGCGCCCCGAACTGATCCTGCCGGTGGTGCGCGAAGCGGTCGACTACTTGCCGACCCTGCAGCAGCCTGCCCTGCTGATCCTGAATCCGGAAGACGCCCTGATCGTCCGCGGCAGCATCGGCCACGAACTCGAAAAGACCGGCTGGCGCATCGTCGAGGACACGAATATCGCGCGCGGCGGCTGCCGCATCGACACCGCCAGCAACCAGATCGACGCCCAGATCGCCTCGCGCTGGCAGCGCCTGGCGCATGCGCTGGGCCGAAACGTGGAGTGGCTGGGTGACTGACCGCCACACCGCGCGCTGGAAGTCCTACCTGAAGGACTGCGGCAACGTGCTCGATTTCGTCGAGCCGATGCAGGTCTCGGGCCGCGTCACGCGCGTGGCCGGCCTGGTGATGGAGTGCGTGGGCCTGAAGCTGGCCGTGGGCAGCGCCTGTACCATCCCGGTGGCGAGCGGCGCGCGCATCGAGGCCGAAGTGGTCGGCTTCGAAGGCGAGCGCCTGTTCCTGATGCCGCAATCCGACGTCGAAGGCGTCATTCCCGGCTCGCGCGTGTTCCCGGTCGAGCCCAGCGTGCCGAAGCCCGGCAGCGTGGATCACCCGCGCCGCCGCCCGATGGACCGTGCGCGCCACCTCCCGGTGGGCTGGGGCCTGCTGGGCCGCGTGGTCGACGGCGCCGGCCGCCCGCTGGACGGCAAGGGCCCGCTGGCCACCCTTGAGATGGGCCCGCTGAACGCGCGCCCCATCAACCCGCTCGAGCGCTCGCCGATCTCGGAAACCCTGGACGTGGGCGTCCGCGCCATCAATTCCATGCTCACCGTCGGCCGCGGCCAGCGTCTCGGCCTGTTCGCCGGCACCGGCGTCGGCAAATCCGTGCTGCTGGGGATGATCGCGCGCTACACCACCGCCGACGTGATCGTGGTCGGGTTGATCGGCGAACGGGGCCGCGAGGTGAAGGAATTCATCGAGCAGATCCTCGGCGAAGAAGGCCTGGCGCGCTCCTGTGTGGTGGCGGCGCCGGCCGACTCGCCGCCGCTGCTGCGCATGCAGGGCGCCGCCTACGCCACCGCCATCGCCGAGCACTTCCGCGACGAAGGCAAGAATGTCATGCTGATCATGGATTCGCTGACCCGCTACGCCCAGGCGCAGCGCGAGATCGCCCTCGCGATCGGCGAACCGCCGGCCACCAAGGGTTATCCGCCCTCGGTGTTCGCCAAGCTGCCGGTGCTGGTGGAGCGCGCCGGCAACGGCCACGAAGGCGGCGGCTCGATCACCGCCTTCTACACCGTGCTGTCCGAGGGCGACGACCAGCAGGACCCGATCGCCGACGCCGCGCGCGGTATCCTGGACGGCCACATCGTCCTCAACCGCCGCCTGGCCGAAGCGGGCCACTACCCGGCCATCGACATCGAACAGTCGATTTCACGTGCGATGCACGGCATTACCTCGCGCGAGCACCAGCAGGCGGCGCGCACGCTCAAGCAGCTGTACTCGCGCTACGAGCGCTCGCGCGACCTGATCAGCGTGGGCGCCTACGTGGCCGGCACCGACCCGACGCTGGACAAGGCGATCGTCCTGCACGAGCGCATCGAGAAATTCCTTTGCCAGGAAATCCACGAAAACACCAACATGCTGCAGAGTTTGGGGGAATTGACCTCTCTGTTCGGCTGATTGATTGGCGGCAACGACAGCTATACTGCGAGTCACCATGGCCATCAAATCCGCACTCGAAACCCTGATCGACCTCGCACAACGCGAGTCCGACGACCGCGCCAAGCGTCTTGGCGCCGCCCTGAAGGCGGTCGAGGAAGCGGAGCAGAAGCTGCAAATGCTGCAAGGTTACCGCCAGGATTATGCGGACAAGCTGGACCAGGCCCAGATGAACGGCATCACGCCCTTCGCCTATGCGAACTTCGTGGCCTTCATGGGCAAGCTGGACAACGCGGTGAATGGCCAGAAGGAAGTGATCAAGCATGCGCAGTACAAGGCCGACACCGAACGCACGGCCCTGCAGGAGAGCGAGCGCAAGCGCCTCTCCTACCGCACCCTGAGCGAACGCGCGGCGGCCCAGGCCCTGGCGATCGAGACCAAGCGCGACCAGAAGATGATGGACGATTTCGCTGCCCGCTCGGCACGCCGCGCGCAAAGCTGAACGAAACGTTGACGAGACGACGATGCAAACCAATGCCCTGAATATCCAGCTGAACGCCAACGCCGCGGCCCCGGCCCAGCGCAACGGCGCCGCCGCCAACAGCGACGCCGCGCAGTTCGGCGCCATGCTGTCGAACGAAATGGAAATGCGCCAGCCTGCCCCGGCGCCGGCCGCCCCGAAAGCGGAAGCGCCGAAGCCGCAGGCCGCCGACAAGCCGGCCCAGCCCGACGACGCCGCGCCGCAGCAGGCGGCCAAACCGGACGATGCGACGAAGCCGGCCGCCGCCGGCAAGGCCGACGATGCGCAGGACGCGGACAAGGCCGACAGCGACAAGGACGCCGCCGACGAGCAGTCCGGCGAGGCGTCCGACCCGGCCAGCGCCATGCTGGCCCTGATGGCCAGCTTGCAAAAGCCGGCCGAGGACACGAAAACCGATGCCGCCAAGGGCGCCGCCAGCCAGGCCTTCGACGCGCTGAACGGCGCCGGCGGCAAGGGCAAGCGCGGCGAGACCGCCCAGCTGGCGGCCCTGCAGGCAGCGATGAAGGCTGTGGCCAAGGATGGTTCCGGCATCGCCACCACCGCCGGCAAGGCCTTCAGCGACACCGCGGCCCTGCGCAACCCGGCCCTGGCCGCCGCCGGCGCCGGCATCGTCGCGGACGACAAGGCCGCCACGGATGCGGGCGCGAAGCTGGGCGCCGACCTGCGCGCGGCACTCGCCGCAGCGCCGGGCCAGGGACAGGCGGAATCGCAACTCAGTCCAAGCGAACTGAGCGCCGCACTGGCCCTGCAGCAGGCCCGCGAAAGCGCCGCCGCGCGCGAGCCGGCCGCCGCCGTCAGCGCCCTCGCCCAGGCCCAGCCGGCCGTGCTGGAAGCCGTGCAGGCCGCCGCCGCCGCTGCCGACGAGCTGAGCGCACGGGTCGGCACCGAAGCCTGGGAAAACCAGGTCGGCCAGAAAGTCGTCTACATGGTCGGCAACGACGAGCAGACCGCCTCGCTGACCCTGAACCCGCCGGACCTGGGCCCGCTGCAGGTGGTGCTGTCGGTGAGCAACGACCAGGCCAGCGTGACCTTCTCGGCCAACCAGGAAGAAGTCCGCCAGGCCCTCGAAGACGCCCTGCCGCGCCTGCGCGAAATGATGAGCGAAAGCGGCATCGCGCTGAACAACGCCAGCGTCAATGCCGGCATGCCGGACAACCGCCAGGCGCAGGAACAGGCTGCGCGCAACAGCGGCGGCTTTGGCGGCAATAATCGCGGCCGTGGCGATGGCGGCAATGCCAACGATGACGCAGCACCACGTACGGTAACGCGCACGGCAACCTTGGGCGATCGCGGCATGGTCGATACGTTTGCGTAATGTTTGCGTGGGCACGGAGTGCCCACCCTACGTAATGCGAACGTGATACGAGCATGTCGCCGCAGGGTGGGCACCTTCGTTTTGAGGCCCCCGGCCTCAAAACCCCACGCACCGAATCGGCGCCAATCATGATCACATCGCCATCAAAACCGTCAAGAAACAACGAGATAGCGCCCGTTCCTCCCTCTTTTCCACAATTGCTTCTGCTCACTTTTTCCCGATAATGACATAATGACGGGACGATCCACAGCGGGACCGAGGTATCTTGAAAGCGAATCCAAAAATGAAAGCTGATCCGAAAGCGGACGCAGCAGCAGCGGCGCCGGCGGCAGGCGGCAAGGGCAAACTGTTCATGTTGATCGGCGCGGCCGTGCTCGTGCTCGGCCTGGGCGGCGGCGCCGGCTGGTATTTCATGCATGGCAGCGGCGATGCGGAAGCATCCGAGCCGGCCAAGAAGGACCACGGCAGCAGCAAGAAGAAGAAAAAGGAAGAGCATCCGCCCGAGTACCTGCCGATCGAGCCCTTTACCGTCAACCTGCAGCCGGAAAACGGCGACCAGTACCTGCGCGTCGCCTTCACGCTGCAGGTCGACGGCGCCGAGCAGGCCGAGCTGATCAAGGCTAACATGGCCAAGGTGCGCAGCCGCGTGCTGCTGCTCCTGTCCGGCAAGAAAGCTTCGGAGATCAACACGGTCGAAGGCAAGCAACAGCTGGCCGGTGAAATCCTGGCCGTGGTAAAAACACCGTTCGACGAACACGGCGACGAGCAGGAAGTCTCGGACGTCCTGTTTACCGAGTTCATCATTCAGTAAGCAGCCTTATCTACCAGTAAAGCAGCATGGCCGATAATTTTCTCTCACAGGAAGAAGTCGATGCCCTCCTAAAAGGGGTCAACGGCGATCAGGACGATGTCGCGGCTCCTGAAGACACCTCGGGAGTCCGCACATACAACCTGGCAACGCAGGAGCGGATCGTCCGCGGCCGCATGCCGACGCTCGAGATCATCAACGAGCGTTTCGCCAGGTATCTGCGGGTCGGTCTGTTCAACTTCCTGCGCCGCAGCGCCGAAGTGTCGGTTGGATCGGTGCGGGTCTCGAAGTACAGCGAATTCATCCGCAACCTGGTGGTGCCGACCAACCTGAACCTGATCCACATGAAGCCGCTGCGCGGAACCGCGCTGATGGTCTTCGATCCGGGCTTGGTGTTCCTGCTGGTCGACAACCTTTTTGGCGGCGACGGCCGTTTCCACACCCGTGTGGAAGGCCGCGACTTTACCCAGACCGAACAGCGCATCATCATGCGCATCCTCGACATCGTGTTCGAGGCCTATGCCAAGTCCTGGGAACCGGTCTACCCGATCGAATTCGAGTACATCCGCTCGGAGATGAACACGCAATTCGCGAACATCGCCACCCCGAACGAAGTCGTGGTATCGTCCACCTTCACCATCGAGCTCGGCTCGGTGTCGGGCCAGATTCATTTCTGCATGCCCTACTCGATGATCGAACCGATCCGCGACGCGCTGACCTCCAGCATCCAGGGCGAGGCCCTGGAAGTGGACAAGCGCTGGATCCGCCTGCTGACGCAGCAGATCCAGGTGGCCGAAGTTGAACTGGTGGCGGTGCTCGGCAACGGCAAGGCGAACTTCGACGAAATCCTGAACATGAAAGTCGGCGACGTGATCCCGATCTCGGTTCCGGAAACCCTGCAGGCGACCGTCGACGGCGTGCCGGTCATGGACTGCACCTACGGCGTGTCCAACGGCCAGTACGCGCTCAAGGTCGAGCGCCTGATCGCCAACAGCGAAACCTTCAACAAGTAACACGTACACCGCATACCGGAGAACTTCCATGTCCGACACCCAAGACGACCAGAGCGCACTCGACGACGACTGGGGCGCGGCGATTGCCGAGCAGGCCGCCGCGGAAGCCGCTGCGCTTGCCAGCCAGCAGCAGGCGGCCAGCGCCGCCGTATTCCAGGACTTTTCGAACAAGGGCGCGCGCCCGGACACGCCCAACGATATCGACTTCATTCTCGATATCCCGGTACAGTTGACGGTGGAACTGGGCCGCACCAAGATCGCCATCAAGAACCTGCTGCAGCTCGCGCAGGGCTCGGTGGTGGAACTGGACGGCCTGGCCGGCGAACCGATGGACGTGCTCGTGAACGGCTGCCTGATCGCCCAGGGCGAGGTGGTGGTCGTGAACGACAAGTTCGGTATCCGCCTCACCGACATCATCACGCCATCCGAGCGTATCCGCAAACTGAATAAATGACGACAAGCGCGCGCCTGCTGACCCTCCTCTTCCTTTCGCTGCCGCTGGCGGCGAGCGCGCAGGCGCCTGCTGCGGCCACGTCCCCGGCCAGCGCCGCAAGTACCGCAAGCACGCCGGCCGCTGCTGCGCCGGCACCCGCGGCCGCCGATACGGCGGCTCCCGTGGCCACCGTCCCCGCCCCAGGCGCCAACGCCCCGGTCCTGAACCCGGCCAGCCCGACTGCGCCCGAGACCACCGTCGGCGGCGGCGCGGCCAACCGTCCTGCTCCCGCACCCACGCCGGTGACGATGCCGTCCGGCTCGGCCACGGGCAGCCTGCTGCAGACCCTGTTCGCGCTCATCGTCGTGCTGGGCGTGCTGGGCGCCCTCGCCTGGTTCCTGAAGCGCTACGGCCCGAAGGCGATGGGCGGCGCTGCCGGCCTGCGCGTGGTCGGCTCGCTCAGCCTGGGCGGGCGCGAGCGCCTGCTGGTGGTCGAAATCGGCAACCAGTGGATCGTGGTGGGCGCCTCGCCCGGCCGCGTCAACGCGCTGGCGACCATGCCGAAACAAGAGAGCGCCGACATCCCCGGGACCGGTGCTACGCTGGCGCAAGGAGAAACAACTGCGACGCAGCCAGCGAACAGCTTCGCCGACTGGCTGAAGCAGACCATCGACAAACGTAAGTAAATGCGCAAACCAAGAATCCTGCTGGCGGCCGGCCTGATCGTCCTGTCGCTGGCCGCGGCCGCAGCCGCCATCGCGGCGCCAGCCATTCCCGCCTTCACCACCAGCCCGGCGCCGGGCGGCGGCACCGCGTATTCGCTGCCGGTCCAGACCCTGCTCCTGATGACGGCGCTGACCTTCATCCCGGCGGCGCTGCTGATGATGACCAGCTTCACCCGCATCATCATCGTGCTGTCCCTGCTGCGCCAGGCGCTCGGCACCCAGACCGCGCCGCCGAACCAGGTGATGGTGGGCCTGGCCCTGTTCCTGACCCTGTTCGTGATGGGCCCGACTTTCGACCGCATCTACACCGAAGCCTACGTGCCGCTGCAGGAAAACAGAATCCAGATGGGCGAGGCAATGGACAAGGCCGCCGCGCCGCTGAAAGGCTTCATGCTGAAGCAGACCCGCCAGTCGGACCTGGCGCTGTTCGTCAAGATCTCGCGCACGCCCGCGCTGCAGGGCCCTGAAGAAGTACCGCTGCGGGTCCTGATCCCGGCCTTCATCACCAGCGAATTGAAGACCGCCTTCCAGATCGGCTTCGCGATCTTCATCCCCTTCCTCATCATCGACATGGTAGTGGCCTCGGTGCTGATGTCGATGGGTATGATGATGATGTCGCCGGCGGTGATCTCGCTGCCGATGAAGCTGATGCTGTTCGTGCTGGTCGACGGCTGGCAGCTTCTGCTGGGCTCCTTGTCCCAAAGTTTCAATTAAGGATGGAAGCATGACTCCGGAAAGCGTCATCGCGATGGGCCGCACGGCCATGGAAGTCACCCTGATGGTGTCGGCGCCGCTGCTGCTGGTGGCCCTGATCATCGGCCTGGTGGTCAGCATCTTCCAGGCCGCCACCTCGATCAACGAACAGACCCTGTCCTTCATTCCCAAGCTGGTCGGCGTGTTCGTCGCCCTGGTGCTGGCCGGTCCGTGGATGCTGACCGTGATGACGGACTATATGCGGAATATCTTCACCGGCATTCCCGGCATGATCGGTTGATCTCATTCACGACAACGGAACTGTACGCCTGGATCGGGGGCCTGCTGTGGCCTCTGACGCGCATCCTCGGTCTGATTGCGGCGGCGCCGGTGTTCGGCAATACCGGCGTGCCCATGCTGATCAAGCTGAGCCTGGGCGTGCTGCTGGCGGCCATCGTGGCGCCCGTCATTCCCAGCTTGCCCGCGGTCGATCCGACCTCCTGGGCCGGCATCCTGATCCTGGCGCAGGAAATGCTGATCGGCGCGGCGATGGGCTTTGCGCTGCGCCTGGTGTTCGCCGCCGTTGAATTCGCGGGTGAAGTCGCCAGCAACACCATGGGCTTCGGTTTCGCCACCTTCTACGACCCCAGTTCGGCCGGCCGCAACTCGGCCATCAGCCAGTTCCTGGCGCTGGTTGCAACCATGGCCTTCCTGGCCATGAACGCCCACCTGGTGCTGATCCAGGCGCTGGTCGAGAGCTTCTTCACGCTGCCGATCTCCGGCACCCCGATGTCGCTGGCGGCGCCGCTCGAAATGGTGCGCTGGGGCGGCCGCATCTTCTCCGCCGGCCTGCAGATCGCCATGCCGATCGTCGCGGCCATGCTGATCACGAACATCGCGCTGGCGATCCTGACCCGCGCCGCGCCGCAGCTGAACCTGTTCGGCATCGGCTTCCCGATCACCCTGGGCGCGGGCTTTCTGATCATCAGCCTGACCCTGCCCTACCTGAACACGCCCTTGCAGAACCTGTTCAACCAGGGCATCGAAGCCAGCCGCAGGATCCCGCGCAGCGGTGGCGAGCGGCCGGGCCAGCCGGCACCGGCCGCGCCGCCGGCTTCGATCGTGCCTGCTCCCTGATCCCTCAAGGTTTCGCGCGCAGCAGGTCCGCAATCTCGCCGAGTTTCGCTTCGATCGAGCGCAGCACCAGCAGCTGCTCGTCGCTCCCTTTTTCCTGCGGCGGATGACGCAAGGTTTCACGCGCCCGCATGATCTGCGCGCGGAAGGCCTGGGCGTCGATGATGCCGGTCAGGTGCATGTCCGAGGCCTGCCCCACGCTGTGGCCCGCGGTTTCGAATTTCAGGGTGCTGAGATTGAAATGCTTCAGGATCGGCCCTTCGACGAAGGTGACGTCCTGGATGTTCTCGAGCGGGATGGTCTTTTCCGTGGTGACCAGGATGCCCTTGCGGAAGCGTAGATTGCGCTCGCCCAGATGGCATTCGAGCCGGTCGAAATAATGCTGCGCCCACCAGCGGCCGGCGCCCAGGAACCAGATGATGGCCAGCGGAATGCCGACCACCGTGCACATCATCGTGAGGCCGATCTTCATGACCAGGAAGGGTTTGATCAGCGGGTTGAAGCGGGCGCGGATGGCGATGGCGTCGGTGGTCATGGCTTGCCGAGAAGATTAATTTTCCACAGTGTATTCGAGCTGGTGTAAAAACCAAGTAAATTCATTGCTGCTCTTATCCGATGGAGAAAACATGTCGACGCGATTTGCATCCTGCAGCTGCGGACAATTGTCGGCGCAAGTCACCGGCGATCCGGTCCGTGTGTCGATCTGCCATTGCCTGGCTTGCCAGCGCCGTACCGGCAGTCCCTTCGCGCAGCAGGCGCGCTTCCCGCGCGAGAACGTGACGATCGCCGGGAATTCGGGCGCCTGGTTCCGCCCCGGCGATGAAGGCGGCGGCGCCACCTTTCACTTTTGCCCGCAATGCGGCGCGACGGTGTATTACGAGTCGAAGGACCTGCCCGCGTTTATCGCCATTCCCGTCGGCGCGTTCGCGGACCCGGGCTTTCCGGCCCCCACCGTCTCTGTCTACGAGGAGCGGATGCATGCGTGGATTGTGCCGCCGGCGGATGCGGAGCACTTCGCCTGACCGATGCACGTGGAAAAGCGCGCTTTTTCGAGGTGGCCCACCCTGCTAGACTTTTTGTCATGAATATTTCGAAGCGCGTAGCGGTGCTTGCCGCCATCCTGATCGCGGCAGCGGGCGTGGTCATCCATGTCGGCGCCCTGTTTGCAGGCGATTCCTGGTTCGTCTTCTTCAATGCGCCGCCGAGCGTCGTCGCCTCGGCGAGGGCCGGTACGTGGCTGGCGCCTGTCGGCAGCCTTGTCATCGCCGGTCTCATGGGCGCGTGCGGGTATTACGCCGCTTCCGCCATCGGTCTGGTCCGGCCGCCGCCGCTGCAGCGCCTGGCCCTGGCCGGCATGGCCACGGTGTGCCTGGTCCGCGCCTTGCTGCTGCCCGTTCTCGCCGTCCCGCATCCGGAACTGCGCAATACCTTCGAAATCGTGGCCGCCGTGGTCTGGGGCCTGGCGGGTCTGGGTCTGGCCTCTGCCTTCGACCTCGCGCAAAAAACGCTCAGGACGTCCAGCGGCGGATAAGCCGATCGACAGGCTGGTAACGATCCGCCATCGCGAATGCGCCCTTGGCGATCGTCAGCACGACAAGGATGCCCAGGGTATCTCCGGCGATCATGACCGCAAGCCCGGGCCAGTCCACGACGCCGCTCAGCACCCACATGAGCGCATGATGAAAGATCGGGCTCATGAAGCCGCACAGGACGCCGGTGAACACGAGCCGCTGTACGGTCAGCCCCTGCAGGCGCGCCCGCAAATCGAACCAATGTCTTGCAAACAGCGTTGCAAGGTAAGGTGCAAGCGCACCAGCCACGGCGCCGCTCCATGCGCGAAAATCGCTGGCAAAATCGAAATGGTAAAAGTTCAGATAAAGGCCGGCCAGCAGCAAGCCTTCAAAACCGGCAAGCCCGAACAGCAGGGTAGCCAGCAGACGAATGCCGGCCGGGATGAATACCCAATTGATGCCATCGCTGTGCTCGAGCCCGAGGAAGAACAGTTCGTTGAGCCAGTTCAGGCCCAAGAAAACGAGGAAAGTCATGCCGACATACCCGAGATGCTCTGCCACTGCTGCTTTTACATTCTTCATATGACCAGGTCGACCACTTATATTGCATAATTGCAATGCCATTGTAGCGTCTATCCTCGGCCTTCGCGACCTCCAAGGGCCGCATCTGGTGGTGTACAATCGGAAAATATTTCCATCCACCATTACTCAACCATGCCGCACGCAGATCCTGTTGCCGTGCACCTGCTGCGCCGCCGCCAGCTCCTGAAAGGTGCACTCGCCGCGGCCCTGCCGCTTGGATCGTCCGCCGCGTTCGCCGCATCCGCGCAGGATGCCGCGCCGCCGCTGGCCGTGGGCGGCCTGCCCGTCACCTGCAACCTGACCCTGCCGATCGCCTGCCTCGCCAAGGCGAACGCCAACGCGCGCGCCGGGCTCGGGCCGGCGCCTTTCGTCTATCACAAGTACAGCGGCTGGCCGGAGATCAAGGAGTCGCTGATGACCGGCCGGATCCAGGCGGCCTATATGCTGGCGCCGCTGGTGATGGACCTGGTGAACTCGCGCATTCCGATGAAGATCGTCTCGCTCGGCCACCGTTCCGGCGCCGTGATCATGGTGCGCCTTGACTCCAGCTACCGGCGCTTCCGCGACCTGCGCGGCAAGGCCATCGCGGTGCCGAGCCGCTTCGCCGTCGACTACCTTTTCCTGCGCAAGATGCTGGCGCGCGAAGGCATGACGCTGAAGGATGTCGAAATCATCGAGATGAATCCGCCCGACATGCCGGCCGCGCTGTATGCGAAGGCGGTCGACGCCTATTGCACCGGCGAGCCCTTCGGCGCCTCGGCCCAGCGCGCCGGCTATGCGCGGCCGCTGGCCATGACGCGCGACGAGTGGCGCAACTACATCTGCTGCGTGCTGACGGTGCGCGATGACGTGATCCGGACCCAGAGGCCGGTGGTGCAGGACCTGGTGAATCACATCCAGGCCGCCGGCACCTGGCTCGACCAGGGCCCGGCCAACCGCGACAAGGCCGCCGACATCGCCGGCGGCAAGGCCTTCTTCAACCAGAACCCGAAGATCATCAAGTTCGTGATGGAGAACCCGCAGGACCGCGTCACCTACGGCGACCTGCGCATGATCCGCGAAGAGTTCGACGAGCTGATGCAGCTGTCGCTGGAAGCGCGCACGCTCAAGAAGCCGATCGCCTACGAACGCTATGTGGACGACAGTTTTGTGAAGTCCCTCCAACCGCTGAAGCTGATCCTGTGAAAGCACTGCTCCTGTCCTTGCTGTTCTTTGCCGGCGCTGCCTCGGCCGAGCAATTCAAAGGCGGCGTCTTCGACCCGCCGCGTCCCGCACCCGAGATCGCCCTGCCCTCCTCCACCGGCACGCCGCTCAAGCTGTCCGACTACCGCGGCAAGGTGGTGGTGCTGGAATTCGGCTTTTCCCATTGCCCGGCCGTGTGCCCGGTCTCGCTGGCCTCGCTGGCCCAGGCGAAGCAGCTGCTGGGCGCGCGCGGCAAGGACGTGCAGGTGCTGTTCGTCACGGTCGACCCGGCGCGCGACACCGCCGAACGCCTGCGCAGCTGGCTGGCCAACTTCGACCCAGGCTTCGCCGGCGTCACCGGCAGCGAAGCGCAGATCGCGCAGGTGCTGAAGGACTACGGCATCAGCGCCGCCAAACACCCGGTCAAGGGCAGCAGCGAATACTCGATGAGCCATTCGTCCTACCTCTACTTCATCGACCGCCAGGGCAGGCAGCGCGCCATGATGCCCTTTGGCCGGCCGGCCGCCGACATCGCCCACGACCTGGCGATCCTGCTCGGGCCCTGAAGAATGAAACGCCTGCGACTGCGTTTGCTGTGGTGCCTGCCGGCTGCCTGCGTGGCCGGCCTGCTCGCCTGGGCGGCCTTCGCGCCGCTCGCCGCCGGCAGCCGCGATGCGCTGTTCGAGATCCCGCAAGGCACCTGGGCACGCCGCATGGCCGGCGACCTGGTCGACATCCTGCCGCAGCAGATCGTCCTTACGCTGGGCGTCGACGACACCCTCCTGCTGCGCAACAAGGACAGCGTGCCGCAGGTGTTTGGGCCGGTCCTGATCATGCCGGGCCAGGACTTCCGCCTGCCCTTCGATACGGTGTCCGTCAACGAATTCAACTGCACCGCGCACGCCAGCGGCTCGATGAAGGTCATCGTCGAGCCCTATCCCGCACCCGGCCTGCCCCGGTTGCAATGGCGGCTGGCCCAGCTAGCAAAGAAACTAAGGAAAGCCCATGGATAAGCCGCAAAACAAGCTGCATAAAACCTGGCCGCCGCTGCTGCTGATCGTGGCCCTGGTCGGCCTCTGGCACTACGCCGTGGTCACGACCCAGACCGTGATCTTCCCCACCCCGCAGCAGGTGCTGGACGGGACCCTCGAACTGGCGCGCGACGGCACCCTGTGGCAGCACATCGGCGCCTCGCTCAAGCGCGTGGCCGCCGGCTTCATCCTCGCCACCCTGGTCGCGGTGCCGGTCGGCTTGTGGATGGGCCGCGTCGGCGCGGTCTACAACACCCTGAATCCCCTGTTCCAGATCCTGCGCCCGATCTCGCCGATCGCCTGGATTCCGCTGGCCATCCTGTGGTTCGGCGTGGGCGACGTCTCGCCGGTCTTCCTGATCTTCCTGTCGGCCGTCTTCCCCATCATCGTGCAGACCGCGAACGGCGTGCACACGATCGAGCGGCGCTACCTGGACGCCGCCGCCAACTTCGGCGTCTCGCGCCGCAAGATGTTCCGCCAGGTGGTGGTGCCGGCGGTGCTGCCCGATATCGTGGTGGGCATGCGCATCAGCCTCGGCGTGGCCTGGCTGGTGGTGGTGGCGGCCGAGATGATCGTGCGCAGCTCGGGCCTGGGCTTCATGATCATCGACGCGCGCAATGCCGGCAACCGCTACGACCTGGTGATCGCCGCCATGGTCATCATCGGCATCATCGGCCTGCTGCTGGACGTGGGCATGCGCCGGCTCGAAGGACTCAACTCGGTAAGGTGGCGCTATGGACGCTAAGATCGTCATCGACGATATCAAGAAGGGCTTCACCCGGAAGGGCGAGACCCTGCAGGTGATCGCCGGCCTGTCGCTGAACGTGAAGGACGGCGAATTCGTCGCCATCGTCGGCCCCTCGGGCTGCGGCAAGTCGACCCTGATGAAGATGATCTCCGGCTTCGCCCTGCCCGACAGCGGCGCGGTGCGCATCGACGGTGTCGAGGTGCGCGGGCCCGGCCCGCAAGGCATCGTCATTTCCCAGCACGGCTCGGTGTTCCCGTGGCTGACCGTGCGCGAGAACCTGATGTTCGGCCTGAACCGCGGCACGCCGGCGGAAAAGCGCGCGCTGGCGGATCATTATGCGGAGATGGTGGGCCTGAAGGGCTTCGAGAACGCCTACCCGCGCGAGCTGTCGGGTGGGATGCTCAAGCGCGTGGAGATCGCGCGCGCGCTGGTGGTCAAGCCGCAGATCCTGTACATGGACGAGCCCTTCTCGGCCCTGGACGCGCTGATGAACCTGCGCATCCGTAACGAGCTGCTGCGCATCCTGCAGGAAGAGCGCCACACTGTCATCCTGATCACCCACGACGTCGAGGAAGCGCTCTACCTAGCCGACCGCATCGTCGTGCTGTCGCAGCGCCCGACCACGATCCAGCGCACTTTCCAGGTCACGCAGCCGCATCCGCGCCGGCTGTCGAACGCCCAGCTGCAGCAGATGAAGGACGAGATCCTGTCGGAGCTCGGCCTCGATCTCGACCTTGATGCGTCAGCTGATGTAGTTGAACAGCGACAGGCCTGACATCGTCTTGAAGGACATCTGCGCGGCCTGCAGCGTCTGCTGCTGCTGCGCGAACAGCGAGATCGCCTTGACCACGTCCAGGTCCTGAAGATTACCCAGCGTGGTCTGGTACTGGACGTCGAGGTCGTCGCCGGTGCTGTTCAGGTTGTCGATTTCCTTCATGCGCGCGCCCACCGAGGCCTGCACCGTCAGCACATTGTCCAGCGCGTTCTTCATGTTCGAGCTGGCGGTATTCAGCTTGTTGGCCAGGGCCGCCTTGCCGCTCGAACCGTCGGCCGGGGAGCGCAGGGTCTTGATCAGGTCCGTGATGGTGGTGAACACCGACTGCTTTTCGCTCGGCTCGACGCTGAAGCTGTCGCCGTCGGCCGGGACGCCCTTGATATCCATCGACATGCCGCCGAAGGCAATCGTCGCGCCTTCGGTATACGGCTGGTTGGCCAGCACGTCGGTCGGCGGCGAGGCCGTGTTGTCGGTCACGGTGTAGGTGGTGACGGCCGGGGTGCCGGTCACGGCAAACTTGATCGCGTAGTCGTGGCCCGTGTAGGCCGTGCTGTCGACCACCGAGCCGGGCGAGACGATGCCGGCGCCGGTGTTGGTGGCGGCGGCGGCGGTCGTGAACTTGCCGTTGCCGGTCGGGATGGCTTCGAAGATGGCGCTGCCGGTCTCGCTGGTCGCCATCTTGCGCGAGGAGCCCACCTGCAGCGTGCGCTGGCCCTGGTCGCCCTGGTAGGCGGCGCCGGTCGGCGTCTGCGAGAACGGCTGGGTGGTCGACTTGTAGCCCGAGAACAGGTAGCCGCCGGTGCCGTCCGCCGTGTTGGCCATGGAGATCATGTCGGTCAGGCGGCCTTCGAGCTCGGTGGCCAGCGCCGCGCGGTCGCTCTGCGAATAGCCGCCGTTGCCGGCGGTGACGATCAGGGACTGGATGTCCTGGATCTGGCCGGTCACGTCCGACAGCGTCTTGTCGACCAGCGACAGCGACGCGTTGGCGTTGCTGCGGTTGGTCGAGAACTGCGTGTTCATCGACTGCGACTGCGTCACCTCGAGCGCGCGCGCGGCGGCGATCGGATCGTCGGCCGCGGTCAGGTTGCGCTTGTTGGTCGACAGCTGCATCTGGGTCTTGGCGATCTGGCTCTGCAGCGTGTTCAGCTGCGTGGTGCCGGCGTTGAAGGTCGCGTTGGTGCTGATGCGGATGGCCATGGTCTAGTCCTTAGTGAGCGCTTAGTGAGCGATCTGCAGCAGCGAATTGAAGATGGTGTCGGCCACCTGCATGATCTTGCTGGCCGCCTGGTAGGCCTGCTGGTACTTCAGCAGGTTGGCGGCTTCCTCGTCCAGGTTCACGCCCGAGACGTTGTCCGCCGCCTTGCCGGCCTGCTCCAGCTGGGCCGCGGCGGCCTCGCCGTTGACCTGCACTTCGCGGGTCTTGTTGCCGATCGCGCTGACGATGTGGGCGTAGCCCGACTGGTAGGTCGCGGTGCCGTTGTCCAGGATGTTCTTCGACTGCAGGTCGCCCAGCAGGCCGGCGTTGCGGGTGTCGCCGGTGCCGGTGTTGCGCTCGATGCCGAAAGTGTCGCCGTCGGCCGGCGCGCCGTTCAGGGTAAAGCTCATGCCGGCCACCGTGTAGCTGGCGCCGTCCTTGAAGGGCACGTTGCCGCCGGCCGCGATGGTGGTGGTCACGCCGCCCGCCGTCATCGTCACCGCCTGGCCTGCCGGGAAGCCGGTCAAGTTGCCGCTGGCGCCGTCGTACTTGATGTCGACCTTGGCGGTCAGCGGCGAGGCCAGGTAGTTCTTGTCGACCGAGCCTTCGCTGATCTTGCCGGTGCCCTTGTTGGTCAGCGGGACGCTGGTGGCGATCGGCGCGGCGGCCGCGACCTGCGAGACGTCGGTCAGGGCCAGCTTCAGGCCGGCGGCGCCGTTGATGGTCGGGCGCACCAGGAAGTTGTCGCCGGCCGCGGCGGCGCCGCTGACCGAGAAGTTCAGGCCGTCGATGGTCTGCGGACCGGTCTGCGGGAAAGGCGAGATGACGGTCTTCTTGTTGTCCGACAGGCGGGTCACGTTGTAGTTGCTGCCGTCGAAGTCGACCTTGTAGTCGCTGGTGGTCAGCTGGGTCGCGTCGCTGACGCTGGCCGAGATCTTGGTGGTGCTGGTTTGGTTGTTGTTGACGTTCTTGGTCACCTCGGCCGCGGCCATGGTGAAGAAGTCCTTGCCCGGATTGCCGTTCGCGTCCAGGCCCAGGTGGTGCTGGTCGTTGAAGGTCTGGGCCAGGCCCAGCGCGATGCGGCCCAGCGAGTTCTGCGCCAGGTCCAGCGACTTGCTGCGGAATTCCAGCGTGCCGCCGAGGGCGCCGCCGGACAGCGCGCTCTCCGGCAGCGGCGAGATCTTGCTGCCGGTGACGTAGCCGACCGTGACGCGGGTCTGGTCGGTGGGCGAATTCATGGCCGCCAGCTCGAAGTGGTCGGCGCCGACCACCAGCGGCTGGCCGTTGCCGATCGAGACCGTCAGGCTGTTGTTATCGCCCGGCAGGACCGTCGCCTTGACCTGCTTGTTCAGGTCCATGATCAGCTGGTCGCGCTTGTCCAGCAGGTCGTTCGGCAGGTTCAGGTTGTCGCCCGCGGACAGCTTGCCGATCTGGTCGTTCAGCTCGGCGATCTGGGAAGCGTAGGTGTTGACCAGGGTGACGCTGGACGTGATCTGGGTGTTCACGCCCTTGCGAATCTCGTCCAGGCGGCCGTTCATGCTCTGGAAGCGCGCGGCCAGGGTATCGGCCGAGGTCAGCAAGGCGCCGCGCGAAGGCACGCCTGCGCGGTCGCCGGTCAGGTTCTGCACCGACGAGAAGAAGTCCTGCAGCGCCGGCGACAGGCCGGAGGTGGTGTCGGCCAGCAGGTTGTCGATCTGGGTGATCTGGGCTTCGTAGGCTTCGAGGCCGCTGCTGGACGCCTGCGCGGTGCGCACCTGGGCGTTCAGGAACTCGTCCGAATAGCGCTTGACCTGGGCGATCTGGGTGCCGGTGCCGATGAAACCGCTGCCCGAACTCCCCATCGCAATGGCCGACTCCTGCACCACCGTCTGGCGACTATAGCCTGCCACGTTGGCGTTGGTGATGTTGTGGCCGGTCGTCGACAACGCCGCCTGGGCGGCGTAAAGACCGGACTTGCCGATGCTGAGGAGGGACATATTCTCTTCTTCCTGTCTACCGGGGCCTCGCAAACCTACTGCGCGTCGCAATTTTGGTCTGCGGTGCTCGCTGTACTACTCGTACAGCTCCGCTCCTCGACCAAAATTGCTTCCGCTCGCTACGGTTTTCGAGGCCCCTTGTTATGTAGTTTTCGGCAAAAAACACCAAAACTTTACTGTTGTCATTTCACTCACGCCAGCGAGTGCTTGATGATGCGCGACAGCTTGGCCGCGTATTGCGGGTCGGTGGCGTAGCCGGCGCGCTGCAGGCCGTGGGCGAAGGCACTGGCGTCGCCGCCGTGGGCCAGCACTTTTTCGTAGCGCGGATTATTGCTGAGCAGCTTCGCGTAATCCTTGAACGCCTCGGCATGCGAAGCGTAGGCGCGGAATTTCTCGACGCGGGTGTGCGGCTTGCCGTTCACGTATTCGGTGGTGACGGCGGTGGCGACCTTGCCCTTCCAGCCCGGGCCGGCCTTGATGCCGAACAGGTTGTTGCTGGAGCTGCCGTCGCTGTTGCGGATCACGCGCTTGCCCCAGCCGGTTTCGAGCGCGGCCTGGCCCATCATGAACTTGGCCGGCACGCCGGTGGCCTGCTCGGCTTCCTCCGCGGCGTCGGCCAGCTTGTCCTGGAAGGCGCGCACGTGGGCCGGCTTGCCGCTGTCGGTGCTGCTGCGGGCCGTGCCCTTGATGCCGGACACGGCGGCCGCGCTGTCGGTCGACATGCTGTCGGCGTCCAGCTTCAGGCGCGAGGCGTTCGAACCCGGCGCACCGCCGATGCCCAGCGCGCCCGACTGCATTTCCTTGACCAGCGCCGCGCCGCTCTGCTGCGCCGTCAGCTGGCGCACCAGCACATCCGCCAGGCCGATGCCGCGCTTGGCCAGCTTCTGGCTCATCTGCTGGTCCAGCATGGTGGTGAAGGTGCGGGTCTCCTGGCTGTCCATCGGACCGTCCTGCGGCGTCGCGTCGCGCATGCTCTTCATCATCATGTTGACGAACATGGATTCGAACTGCGTCGCCGCGCCACGCAAGGCTTCAGGCGAACCGGCCTTGGCGGACTGTTTCAGGTCGCCGAGGCTGTTGGTATCGAGCGCGAATTTTCCGGACAGGTCAGAGGTCGAACCGAGCATGATGGGGCCTTTAGATAATTTCGAGTTCCGCGCGCAGCGAACCGGCGGCCTTCAGCGACTGCAGGATCGACAGCAGGTCTTGCGGGGTCGCGCCGATCGCGTTCATCGCCTTCACGACTTCGGCCAGCGAGGCGCCGTTGTTCAGCATGATCACGCGGCCAGCGTCCTTCTTCACCGATGCCGTCGGGGTCTGGGTGACGGCGGTGGCGCCGCGCGAACCGGCGGCCGGCTGGCTGACTTGCGTATCGGCGCCGATGGTCACCGTCAGGTTGCCGTGCGAGATGGCGCAGGTGTCGAGCGTGACCGCGCGGTTCATCACGATCGAGCCGGTGCGCGCATTCAGGATCACCTTGGCGGCGGCTTCGGCCGGCCTGACGTCCATGTTTTCCAGCATGCCGAGGAAGGACACGCGCTGGTCGCTCGACGAGGGCACGCGCACGCGGATCACGCGGCCGTCCAGCGCGGTGGCGATGCCCGGGCCGAACTTGTCGTTGACCGCTTCGACCACGCGGCTGGCGGTGGCGAAGTCGGTGGTGTTCAGTTCCAGCTTGACCTGGTTGTCGGCGCCGAGGTTCGAGGCGACCGCGCGTTCGACGGTGGCGCCGCCCGAGATGCGGCCGACCGCCAGCTGGTTCACCTGGGTCGATGCGCCGCCGCCAGACGCCCCTGCCCCGCCGACCAGCACATTACCCTGGGCCATGGCGTACACCTGGCCGTCGGCGCCCTGCAGCGGCGTCATGAGCAGCGTGCCGCCGCGCAGGCTCTTGGCGTTACCCATCGACGACACCGTGATGTCGATGGTCTGGCCGGGCTGGGCGAAGGCCGGCAGCGAGGTGGTGACCATCACGGCCGCCACGTTCTTCAGCTGCAGCTGGGTGCCGGCCGGCAGGCTGATGCCCTTCTGCTGCAGCATCGCCATAATCGACTGCACGGTGAACGGGGTCTGGGTGGTCTGGTCGCCGGTGCCGTCGAGGCCGACCACGATGCCGTAGCCGGACAGCTGGTTCTGGCGCACGCCGCCGAAGCTGGCGATGTCCTTCAGGCGCTCGGCGTGGGCCGGGGTCGACAGGAGCGGACCCAGCAGGGCGGCGCACAAGGCGATCAGTTTGAAATTCATGCTCATAGTCAGTTGATTAAATTCGGGGTCTGACCCCGAATTTAGGCAATTAGAACGGCAACATCGATTGGAAGAAACGCGACATCATCGAGGTCATCTCGGCGCGGTCGATCTGGCTGTTGGTGCGGTATTCGACGCGGGCGTCGGCCACCAGGGTCGAGGACACCACGTTGCCCGGCTGGATCGTGTCCGGATTGACCATGCCAGAGAAGCGGATGAATTCGACGCCCTTGTTCATCGCGACCTGCTTCTCGCCGACCACGATCAGGTTGCCGTTGGCGAGCACTTCCGAGACCGTGACGCCGATCGTGCCGGTGAAGGCGTTCGACGCGGTCTGTGTGTCGCCGTCGGCGTACTTGGTGGCGGTGCTGGTCTTGATGTCGGTGCCCAGGCGTCCCTGCAGCGGGCCGGGAAGGCCGAACTCCGCGCTGCCCGACTTGTTGCCGGTGCTGGCGCCGCTCTTGTTGGCCGAGGTCTTCTCGACGATGCTGACGGTCAGGATGTCGCCGATGTGGCGCGCGCGGCGGTCTTCGAACATCGGACGGAAGGTGCTCGAATTGTAGATCGCGCCTTCGGTCGGGGCGCCGGCATCGGCGATCATCGGGCGCACCGAGGTCGGGCCCTTGACGATCGAGGTCGGGGTGGCGGCGCAGCCGGCCATCAGGGCCGCGATCGCTACCACCGTCGCCCCCGCGAAGGCGCGAGGCAGTGCCTCGCTCCAAGTTTTCTTAACCATCTTTTTCATAACTGTGCCAGCTTCTGCAGCATCTGGTCGGAAGTGGTGATCGCCTTCGAGTTGATCTCGTAGGCACGCTGGGTCTGGATCATGTTGACCATTTCCTCGACCACGTTGACGTTCGACGTTTCGACATAACCCTGCATCAGGACGCCGGCGCCGTTGGTACCGGGGGTGTTGGCGTTGGCGGTGCCGGAAGCGCCGGTTTCGACGTACAGGTTTTCGCCGCGCGATTCGAGGCCGGCCGGGTTCACGAAGGTGTTCAGCTGAATCGTGCCGATCTGCGTCGGCGCGGTCTGGCCCGGGGTGGTCACGGAGACGGTGCCGTCGCGGCCCACGGTCAGGCTCAGGGCGTTGTTCGGCACGGTGATCGGCGGCTGCAGCACGTAGCCGCTGGAGGTCACCAGCTGGCCGTTGGCGTCGGACTGGAAGGAGCCGTCACGGGTGTAGGCCTGGCTGCCGTCGGGGAGCAGCACCGAGAAGTAGCCGGCGCCGTTGACCATCACATCCTTCGAGTTGCCGGTCTGCTGGGGATTGCCCTGGGTGTGGATGCGCTCGGTGGCGACGGTGCGCACACCGGTGCCGATCTGCAGGCCGGAAGGCAGCTGGGTCTGTTGCGAGGATTGCGCGCCGGGCTGGCGTACGTTCTGGTACAGCAGGTCCTCGAACACCGCACGCGACTTCTTGAAGCCGTTGGTGCTGACGTTGGCGAGGTTGTTGGTGATGACGTCGAGGTTGGTCTGCTGGGCTTCGAGACCGGTTTTGGCGATGAATAGCGAACGGATCATGGTGGAGTTCTCCTGACGGCGACGGAACTCCATCGCCCACCATGAAATTATGTCCCAGCAGCAATCAAGTCAAAGCGAGGATCTGGGTGGCTTTCGTCGCGTTATTCTCGGCGTTCTTCAACAGGCTCATTTGTGTTTCGAAGGAACGTGCCAAAGAGATCATGTTCACCATCGAGTCGACGGCCGACACATTGCTGCCCTCGAGGGCGCCGCCGGCCACGGTCACGGCCGGGTCGGCCTGGCTGCTGCTGCCGTCCTTCAGGCGGAACATGCCATCGTCGCCGCGCACCAGGTCGGCTTCGTTCGGATTCACCAGCTTGATGCGGCCCAGCACGGTGGGCGCGGCCGGCGTGGTGGTGGTCGACAGGGTCGAAATGGTGCCGTCGGCGCCCACCGCCACGGTCACGTCGGGCGGAATCGTGATCGGGCCACCCTCGCCGGCGATGGTCTGGCCGTTGGCGGTCTGCAGGATGCCGTTCGGGCTGATTTGCAGGGAACCGTTGCGCGTGTACGACTCGGTGCCGTCTGCGTTCTGGACCGCGATCCAGCCCCTGCCCTTGATCGCGACATCGAGATCGCGCCCCGTCACCTGCAGCGGACCGGCAGAGAAATCGGCGCCCGTGGTGTTATCGACCACGAACGCACGCGTCGGCAAGCCCTCGCTCTGGACCGGCACCGCCCGAAAAGTATCGAACTGCGCGCGGAAACCCGTGGTGCTGAGGTTCGCGAGATTGTTCGACGTGGTCGCCTGCTGCTCCATGATGTGCTTGGCGCCGCTGGCTGCTGTATAGATTAACCGGTCCATATGTATTCCCTAAATTCGGGGTCAGAGCACTTTTTTATCGAAATTCGGGGTCAGAGCACTTTTTTTGGATAGATCTCTCGGGCATTAAAACAAGCGGCCGTCCTAGTGCAGCGCCCTTGAGCGCCCCGCTATTTTTGCCACCAGCACATTGCTGAAAAAAGTGCTCTGACCCCGAATTTCCAGCGAAATGTGCTCTGACCCCGAATTATTTTTTAGCGCATGTTCACCAGGGTCTGCAGCACCGAGTCCTGGGTCTTGATGGTCTGTGCGTTGGCCTGATAGACGCGCTGGGCGGTGATCATGTTGACCAGCTCGGCCGTCAGGTCGACGTTCGAGGCTTCGGTGGCCGAGGATTGCAGGACGCCCAGGCTGCCGGTGTCCGGCGTGCCGACCAGCGGGGTGCCCGATTCCGCGCTCTCGGCGAAGGCGTTGTTGCCCAGCGGCTCGAGGCCGCCCGGGTTGGTGAAGTTCGCGAGCACGATCTGGCCCAGCGGCTTGGTCTGGCCATTGCTGTACTGGCCGAGGATGGTGCCGTCGGCGGCGGCCGAGAAGCGCTGCAGGTGGCCGGCGGTGTAGCCGTCCTGGGTGGTCTTCTTTTCGCTGGTGTCGGCGCCGTACTGGCTGGTGCCGGCAAAGTTCAGCTTGATGGCCAGGCTGTCCTTGGCGCCGGTCGGCGGGTAGATCGGCAGGTTGACCGTCAGCGGCAGGGTCTGCGGGCTCATCAGGGTGGCCGACAGCGCGCCGTTGGTGTCGAAGTTCAGGTGGCCGACCGGCACCGAAGGTACGGACACGGCGGCGGCGATGTCCTTGTCGATCTGGTCCGGGGTGTAGCCGGCGGTACCGCCCGCGCTGGTGGCGGCGGTCTGGATCGCGGCGATGGTCGCGGCGCTGGCGCCGGCGGCTGTGGCGGCGGCCACCACGGCGGCCGAGGATTTGTCGCCGTAGTCCTTCAGCTTGGCGGCGACGTCGGCCGCATCCGGCGGCACGGCCTTGGTGGCGGTCAGCCAGGCGTCGCGCGCGGCGCTCACGCCGGCGTCGCTCTGCCCCGCCGCGGCCACGTTCACGTTGGTCAGCTCGGTGCCGTCGCTGCCGACGTACACGTCCCAGCTGCCGGCGCCCGTCTTCACGTAGTACATCGACATCACGTGCGCATTGCCCAGGGTGTCGTAGACGTCGACCGGAGTCTGCTTGTTGTAGGTGGTCGGGTCATTGGCGTTGAACGGGTAGTTCGACGGCGGCTCGACGCGCGAATCCAGGTTCAGCGAGGTATCGACCTTGGTGGTGGCGACCGGCTTCAGGTCGGCGGTGCTGATCTGGATCGGGGTCGGCGAACCGGCCAGGATCTTGCCGCTCGGGCCGACGCCATAGCCGGTCAGGTTGGCGCCTTGTGGGGTCACCATGTAGCCGTTCTTGTCGAGCGAGAACTGGCCGTTGCGGGTGTACTGGATCAGGCCCGAGGACTCGGTGCGGAAGAAGCCGGCGCCGTTGATGGCGATGTCGAGCGGATTCGCCGAGGTCTCGATGTTACCTTGCGTGAACTGCTGGGCGATGCCGGCGACGGCCACGCCGATACCTGCCTGGTTGCCGCCCGCGCCGTTCAGCGAACGCGCGTAAACGTCGGCGAACTGGGTGGTCGAACCCTTGAAGCCGACGGTGCTGGCGTTGGCGATGTTGTTACCGATGACGTCCAGCGATTTCGCGGCGCCGTTCAAGCCACTCAGGCCCTGTTGGAAAGACATGTTCTGCTCCTAAATAGTTGATTACAGGACCTGCTTGATGTCTGCCAGCGTGACCCCGCCCTTCGAGGGCAGGTTCAGCTTGACGCCGTCGGTACTGTTGGTGGTGACCGAAGCCACGCTGTCGAAGGCCAGGGCCTTGGCATCGGTGACTTTCTCGCCGCCCTTGGTGGCGACGATCTGGAAGGTGTAATTGCCGTCCGCAAGCGTGACCGGCTTGCCGTTGCTGTCCAGGTTGTCGGCATCGGGGACGCCGTCCCAGGCCAGCGGGATCACACCGGCCTTCTGCGCGCCCAAGTCCATGGTCTGCACTTCCTTGCCGTTCTTGTCGCTGATGACGACCTTGAGGCTGTCGACGTCGCTGGCCAGTTCCGCGCCCAGGATCGCCTTGCTGCCCGACAGGGTCACGTTGCTGCCCTCGACCAGCACGCCGCGGCCGATCAGGTTGGTCGCCTGCATCGCTTCCGTGCTCTGGTAGCTGGCCTTCAGGGTGTTCAGGGTCTCGTTCAGCTTGTTCACGCCGGTCACGGTCTGCAGCTGCGCCAGCTGGCTGGTGACCTGGGCGTTGTCGAGCGGATTCAGCGGATCCTGGTTCTTCAGCTGGGTGACCAGCAGGGTCATGAACTTGTCGGTGTCGGCCTGCACACTGTCGCCGCTGGTGGCGGCGGCTTTCGGGTTCATCACCGACATCAGGTCGTTGATGGTGTTGGTCGAGCCGGCGTTGGTGTTAACAGTGGTCATAGTTAGGGGCTTTCAGTGCTTACTGACCGATGGTCAGGGTCTTGAGCAGCATGGTCTTCGCCGCATTCATGGTTTCGACGTTGGTCTGGTAGGAGCGCGAGGCCGACAGCATGTTGACCATCTCGTCGACCACGTTCACGTTCGGCATCGTCACATAGCCCTTGTCGTCGGCCAGCGGGTTCTTCGGGTCGTACACCTGCTTCATCGGCGACGGGTCCTCGACCACTTCGCGCACCTTGACGGCGGTGGAGCCGTTGGTCACCGGCACGGCCTCGAACACGACCTGCTTGGCGCGATAGGCTTCGCCCGTGGCGCTGGTGGCGCTGTCGGCGTTGGCCAGGTTGCTGGCGGTGGTGTTCAGGCGCGCCGACTGGGCGCTCATCGCCGAGCCGGCGACGTTGAAAACATTAAAGAGCGACATGTATTACTGGCCTCCCTGGATGGCGGCGAGCAGGTTATGAATCTGGTGGTTGATCATCGTGATGCCGGCTTCGTAGCGCAGCGCGTTGTCGGCGAACTGGGTGCGTTCGGTATCCATGTCGACCGTGTTGCCGTCGACCGCGCCCTGGGACACGTTGCGGTACAGGACCGGAGTGCCGTCCGCCAGCGCCTTGCCGTCCGCGGCCACCGGGCCGTTGGCGATATGGCCCTGGTTGGTGGTCGCCATGCCGCCCTGCTGCTGGGTGCCGCGCGCCAGCGCGCCCTGCAGGGCATTCGAAAAGTCGATGTCGCGCGCCTTGTAATTAGGCGTGTCGGCGTTGGCGATGTTCGAGGCGAGCAGCTCCTGGCGCTGCGAGCGCAGGCTCAGCGCGGTTTCGTTGAAACGCAGGTAGTCGTCGAGTTTGCCGATCATGTCGCCTCCAGAGGCTAAGGTCTTATTGGACAGGATCGATCATACGGGCCCACCGACTCTTCCAATCGGGCAATAAAGGGACCCAAAACAGGGCTATTCCAAGTTTCAGTACGGATTCAAGAAGCCTAAGATGGCAGGGTCGAACAGGATTTCCCATTTATGAAACGCCTTATCCGTACTCTTTTTGCCGCTTTCTCGCTCATTCCGCTGCTGACGCAGGCGGCGCCTGGCGTGCCGGCACGCCAGGACGCGAACGCGCTGCGCGCCGTGGCCGAACAGTTCCTCCTGACCCAGGCGGCCGGCCTGCCGGGCGAGGTGTCGGTGAAAGTCGGCGCGGTCGATCCGCGCACCGCGCTGGCGGGCTGCCCTGCGCCGGAAGCATTTCTGCAGCCGGGCGCGCGCGCCTGGGGCAAGACGACGGTGGGCGTGCGCTGCAGCGCCCCGTCCGTCTGGACCATCTTCATCCAGGCCCAGGTGAACGTCAAAGCCGAGTACGTGGCGGCGGCGGTGCCGCTGGCCCAGGGCCAGCCGGTCGAGCAAGGCCAGCTGATGTTGGTAAAAGGCGACATCGCGGCGATGCCGAACGGAATCATCACCGACATGGCGCAGGCGATCGGCCGCACGCCGACCGTCTCGCTGGCCGCCGGCACGCCGCTGCGCCTGGACACGCTGAAAAGCAAACCAGTGGTGCAGCAGAACCAGGCGGTGCGCCTGGTGCTGAACGGCAATGGTTTTTCCGTGTCGTCCGAAGGCCGTGCGATCGGCACCGCCGGCGAAGGCCAGGTGGTGCAGGTGCGCACCGCATCCGGCACGGTGATCAGCGGCACGGCCAAGGCCGGCGGCATGGTCGAGGTAGCTTTTTAAGAAGTGCTCAGGCAAAAATAAATGGGAATTTTGGCAAACAGAACCGGATGCGGTGCAAGGCGGCGAGTGCGCCGCAGTGCGAGCACTGCAAGCAGGAGCCAACGCAGCAACGCGCCGGTTCTGGCAGCCAAAAACCCATTTATTTTTGATTGAGTACTTCAGTATTAGGAATTAAAGTTTTCGCTGGCTAGGCCGATAACCCAAGCAGATCCCGGGCTTTCTGTTCCGACCTGCAAAGGATGATGCTGTGAAAATCAACGATACCCTCAAGAACAACCCAGGCGTGCAGGCGAATACCACGCCGCCAGCCACCGCAAAGACCGCCGACAACGCGGCCGCGGCGACTGCCGCAGCGACCTCGCCTGCCGCCACCGACACCGTGCGCCTGTCCCAGCAAGGCCAGGCTCTGGCTGCCGGCAGCACGAATCAGGTGTTCGACTCCAAGAAAGTCGAGCGCATCAAGGCGGCCATCGCCGATGGCCAGTTCCAGGTAAATTCGGAGAAAGTGGCGGACGGCCTGCTGGAAACGGTACGCGACCTGCTGCACTCCCGCAAACGATAGACATTACATGGCCATAGCATCCCCCGGCGCAACCCTGCGCGACGAACAGCAACTGATCGGCACCATCGTGGAGCTGATGAAAACGGAACAGCAGTTCCTGGTCAGTGCGGATGCCGATGGCCTCTCCTCTCTCAGCCCGAAGAAGCTGCAGCTGGCCCAGAAGATGGCCGAGCTGTCGCGCCTGCGCCACAGGGCGCTTGGCGCGGCCGGCTTCCCCGCGCTCGAGGCCGGCATGGAGCCCTGGCTGGCGGTCGGCGGCAACGACGAGCTGCGCAGCCAGTGGAACCACCTCCTCGCCATGACGCGCGAAGCCAAGGAGCTGAACCGCGTGAACGGCATGCTGGTCAACAAGCAGATGGCCCACACCCAGGGCATGCTGAACGCGCTGCGCCCGGCGGGCAATGGCGGCGCCGGCGTGTATGGACCGGGCGGGCATACGGCGCCGAGCGGGCCGTCGAAGCGCTACCTGGTCGGTTAACGTCGTTCCCGCGCAGGCGGGAACCCAAGTTCGTCGAATCGTCCATAGCAAACGCAGCGTCTACTCAACAAACTTGGGTTCCCGCCTTCGCGGGAACGACGAGGTAGTGGCGGGAACAACGTCAGCAGTGCTGCGCCTTCAGTAATTCCTCCACCGCCTCCGCCGTCACCGGCCGGCTGAAGTAAAACCCCTGCATCCGCTTGCAGCCGTGCGCGCCCAGGAAGTCCAGCTGGGCGGCGCTCTCCACGCCTTCGGCGATCACCTCCAGCTTCATCGACTGCGCCAGCGCGATCACCGCCTTGACGATGGCCGCGTCATCGCCGTCGATGCCGGCGCCGTCCGCGATGTCGGAGACGAAGGAGCGATCGATCTTCAGGCAGTGGATGGGGAAGCGCTTCAGGTTGGCCAGGCTCGAGTAGCCGGTGCCGAAATCGTCGACCGCCAGGTGCACGCCCATGCTCGAGAGGCGCGCCATGGTCGCGGCGGCGGCGGACGGATTCTCCATCAGCACGCTCTCGGTGATTTCCAGCGTCAGCCAGGACGGCTCGCAGCCCGTTTCCTGCAGCAGGCGCTCGACCTTGCCCGCCACGTCCTGCTCGCGGAACTGGCGCGCCGACATGTTCACGCTCATGCGCGGCGGTGCGCCGCCAAGGAGCGCGGCAAAGCGCGCCTGCTGGCGCAGCGCTTCTCCCAGCACCCATTCGCCGATCGGCACGATCAGGCCGGTCTCCTCGGCCAGCGGAATGAAGTCGTTCGGCGGCACCATCGCCCCACCCTCCGGCTGCCAGCGCACCAGGGCCTCGACGCCGACGATGCGGCCGCTGACCGCGTCGACCTGCGGCTGGTAGTGCAGCACGAACTCGCCGCGCAGCAGGCCGCGCTGCAGGCCGTGCTCGATGCGCAGGTGGGCCTGGGCCTCGGCCGCCATCTCGTCGGCGTAGAAGTCGTAGCGCTTGCCGCCGCTGGCCTTGGCGCGGTACATCGCGCTGTCGGCCGCCTTCAGCAGGGCTTCGCTGTCGCGCCCATCGCCGGGATACATGGCGATGCCGATGCTCCCCGACGGGAACACCTCGTGGCCGACCAGCGACAGCGGTTCGAACAGGCTCTCGAGCAGCTTGCCCGCCACCAGTGCGGCGTCGTCGGAACTGGCCAGGTCGGCCAGCACCACCACGAATTCGTCGCCGCCCTGGCGCGCCACGGTGTCGCTCTCGCGCAGCACGGCGGACAGGCGGCGCGCGATCTCGACGATCAGCTGGTCGCCGGCCTCGTGCCCGAGGCTGTCGTTGACGTGCTTGAAGCGGTCCAGGTCGATGAACATCACGCCCACCTGCCGGCGCGCGCGCTGGGCGTGGGCGATGGCCTGCGCTAGCCGGTCCTGCAGCAGCAGGCGGTTCGGCAGCCCGGTCAGGGTGTCGTGTGTGGCCATGCGCAGCAGCGCTTCCTCGGCTTCCTTGCGGCGCGAGATGTCCTGCACCGCGACGATCAGGCGCAGCTGGCCGGAGGCGGCTTCGCGCATCGTCGACGCGCTCAGCGCCACCCACACCGTGCGGCCGTCCTTGCACAGGTAGCGCGACTCGCGGCGGGCGTCGCGCGTCTCGCCGGCCACCAGGCGCCGCATCAGGGCCTTGTCCTCATCGAGTTCGTCCGGATGGGTGACCTGGTGGAAGAAACGCTGCAGGAGCTCGATCTCGCTGAAGCCGACGATCTGCGACAGCTTGCGGTTCACGCGCAGGAAGCGCCCTTCGCGCGACAGCAGCGCGATGCCGATCGCGGCCTGGCTGAAGGTCAGGCGGAAGAATTCCTCGCTCTCCTGCAGTCGCTGCCTGGCCTGGCGGCGGAAGGTCACGTCCTGGCCGATCAGCAGCAGCTGGACGCCGCCGGACTGCGAGGTGCGGCGGATGTTGAATTCGAACCAGCGCACGCCGTCCGCGTGGCCGTCGACCGGCACCACCACCGCATCCTGCGGCGCGCCGGTCTCCAGCGCCGCCGTCACGCGCTCGCCCAGTTCCACCGCCGGGATCAGGGATTCGAGGGAGGGCAAGCCGGCCAGCGCATCGTCGGGGATGCCGAGCATGGCGCTCATGGTGCTGTTGATGGCGCGGACGCGGCGCTGCTCGTCGACCACCAGCAGTCCGGCCGGCATGCCGTCGATAACCTGCAGCATGTCGTTCTTGCCCAGCTCGAGGAAGCGCTTGCGCGAGGCGATGGCGTCGGCTGAATTGTCTGATCCGCTCATAAGCACATTGTTCGATGGTGGCGCCCGCATGGGTAGCCGCAAGCGATCATGCGGCGGCCGCTGCGGCAGGCGTAGGCGCAGGGTTCCGGGTGCTGTGGGGCGCATCGTGTGGGCCAGCGCGCGCGCATTGTTCGGGCGGCGCATGAGCGATCGGGGAAGTTTATTCCTTCGTGAAACTCTTGTGGTCTTCCAGCATCATTTCATTCTAACAACGGTTGTCTGTACAAGCGCGCAATTCTTTGTAACGGAGAATCAATTCTCACCATTTGTTGCATTAAAGCTGCACGACCGGCGTGGTTTCTTACGAAGCGGCAATATTGCTGGCCTCTGGCTTGCTACAACCGAGTTTTGGACAGCCTCGGGAGAACGATATGGACCGGAAGTCAATCATGGGAGTGGCGCTGGCAGTGGGCGCCATGGTGAACACGGACGCCGCGCTGGCCGCGGCCGGCGAGCTCACGGTGAGGGTCACACCGGAACGCCAGACCCTGGCGAAGAGCGACAACGTGGTCGTCGACGTCACCGTCACAAACGCCACCGCGGCCACGCAATATCTGCTGAAGTGGCAGACGCCCTTCGGCACCGTCGAAGCACCGCTGTTCGAGGTCACGCGCGACGGCCTGCCGGTGCGCTACCTGGGCATACAGGTCAAGCGCCCCGCGCCCGTCCCCGCCGACTATGTCGCCCTCAAGCCGGGCGCCTCGCGCAGTGTGCGGATCGAGCTCTCGGCGCTGTACGACATGGGCATCACCGGCGCCTACAGCGTGCGCTGGCGCGACGGCGCTACGCAGCTGTTCAGCCGTCCCGGCGTCGCGCGCGTGACTACCGGCGCCACGAATGGCCAGTCGGCGCTGCCGGTCCGCGCCACCGCCCTGCCCGAGCCGGCGCCTGCCTCGGTGTGGATCGACGGGCGCCTGCCGCGCGGCGCCCTCGACACCGCCACCGGCACGCCCGAAGGCGCGGGACTGTCCTTCAGCCGCTGCTCGAACGCCCAGCAGGAGGCGATCACCGGCGCCGCGCAGGCCGCGCAGGCGATGGCGCAGGATGCCGGCGTCTACCTGCAGGCCAAGTCCCTGGGCGCGCGCTATACCAGCTGGTTCGGCGCCGCCGATCCGGCGCGCTCGACCACGGTGGCCGCTCACTTCCAGGCGATCAAGGAGGCCTTCGCCAGCAAGCCGGTAACGGTCGACTGCGGCTGCAACGAGTCCTGGTACGCCTATGTGTATCCGAACCAGCCCTACAAGATCTATGTGTGCAAGGCCTTCTGGAGCGCGCCGCCGCTAGGGACCGATTCGAAGGGCGGCACCCTGGTGCACGAGATGAGCCACTTCACCGTGGTCGCCGGCACCGACGACCTGGCCTATGGGCAGCAGGCAGCCGGGGACCTGGCGCGGACCGATCCGGCCAGGGCGGTCAACAATGCGGATTCGCATGAGTATTTTGGGGAGAACACGCCGCGTTTGGATTTGCGTTGATGGGCATCTGCGGGCGGCGTCCGTAGCGACAGGCGATTGAAAGTCACCAGCACCTTTTGACATCCTCCAGCCCTTTCGTAACCACTCATCGTATCGAGACTGCGAAAGGGAGAATTCCTACGGCGGCCTTCGCTTACGCGATTTGCTCGCTTCGGTGGGTTCCTGCTGCTGGCGGCATTACCGCACCGCTCACTTCACAGGCGAACCGGGCGTGTCCCGCCCTTAATACATTCATTGCACCGACTACATCGGCGTTTTCCTCGAAACCGCACCAGATGCACAAAAATCGCGCCTGAGTCCGCCGATTGTTTAGCGACAAATGGCTGCAACGGGGACAAGTGCGGCTTGTGTTCCTTGGCGGCACCGCGATGAGATGACCACCGTTCCAGGCCAACTTGTAATCGAGTTGACGCCGGAACTCGAACCACCCTTGGTCGAGGATTGATTTATTCAGTCCAGACTTTGCTCGAACGTTTGTTCCCGGGTCCGTGCTATTTCCTGCCGCTGACCTAGACATGTTCCGTACTTTCAAGTCCTCGACGCACACCATCGCGTGGTTATTGCTGATCTTTGTCGAGGCCTTGTGCAGGAAATCACGGCGGCCGTTACGAATTCGGGCATGAATTTGCTGGACGCGGAGCTTTGCTCTCTTCCAGTTATTGCTGAATTTGTTCTTTCGACTCATCGCCTGCTGTGCTTTGCGAAGCGTGTCTTCGTGCCGCTTGAAACTGTGAAGCGGCTCAATATGCGAGCCATCCGACAGCGTGGCAAAGCGAACAATTCCCATATCAATGCCTACTGCTTCGCCGTCGGGGGTCTGCTGTTCAATGTCGCGCTCTGTCTGAATGCTGACGAACCATTTGCCGAACGAATGGCTTACGGTCACATTTTTCACTTTTCCAAGCACAGCTCGGCTGTTTCGGTAGCGTATCCAGCCCAGCTTGGGCAAGAAGATACGGCTATTTTTCTGATCGAGCTTAATTTGCTTCGGATCTGGATAGCGGAAGTTCTCCCCTTTTCCTTTCTTTTTAAAATGAGGGAAGGCAGCCCGTTTGGCAAAGAAATTGGTATAGGCACACTCCAGATCCCTGAGCGCCTGTTGCAACGGGTGGACCGGTGCGTTCTTCAGCCATGGTGTCTCTTTGCCATTGCGCCACTGGGTGAGCAGCTTGCATAGGTCTGCGTAGCCCATTTTCTTCTCACCCTTCGCGAAGCGTTCCATCTGCAATGTCAGCGCTTTATTAAAGACGAAGCGACATGCCCCTGCGAAGCGGCGCATGTCGCGCGACAAATCGCCGGTCAGTCTCAGTTCGAATTTGAAGGCCTGGAACCGTCGCATATCACAAAATCCGACATGGGCTTCAGCGTTCGGTGTGGCTGAACATCACCGACGCGGTCGTGAACCCGACAGCAGTGTCGAGCCGGCGGACATCCTCCAGCGCAGTGCTCTCGTAACGAATCACATAGGTGTTTGTTCCCGGCCGGAAGGCGAAAGCACGCGTGATGTCGATCGTATGCGTGTGTGCCGAATGCGGTGCCAGTTCGACGTAGTCGTCCAGGCCCAGAGGTACTCGCTTGACCGTCCGAGCCAGATACAACACCTCAGCGTCGCCAGGATGCTGGCGCAGCTCAAACAAGCGGCGTGTCAGTTCCGTTTCAACAGCGATCTCCCGCGGCACGCCAATCCGGCGCTCGCCGCGATTCTCGATCTTGAAAGTTACCAGCACCTTTTCGTGCCTGGCGTCGATGCTCAGGCTTGCATGCACGTTCATTGCTCGCTCCTGTCGGGTTGGGACGATTGTGAACCGTGGTGGGGGAAATGCCAAGCGTGCGTGGGCGGCATGGACGGCGGAGCCGCCCACCCTACTCCGCGAGGATGGTGACGGCGACGCGGCGGTTGCGGGCGCGGCCGATGGGGTCATCGTTGGAGGCGATCGGCTGGTTTGCGCCGCGGCCGACCGCGGCCAGGCGGCGCTCGGCCACGCCGCTGTCGACGAACAGCCGCACCACGGTGCTGGCGCGCACCGCCGAGAGTTCCCAGTTCGAGGGGAAGGCGGCGTTGGCGATCGGTGTGGTGTCGGTGTGGCCCTCGACTTCGATCGCGTGGCTGTCGTCCTTCAGCAGGCCGGCGACGGTGCCCAGGGTTTCCTTCGCGTTGCCGACCAGGCCGGCATCGCCTTCGTCGAACAGCACGCTGGCGTTGATCTCGACGGTGATGCCGCGCGCATTCTGGGTGACGCGCACCTTGCCGCTATGGACCAGCGGGGCCAGCACGCTGTTCAGCTTGCGGGCCAGCAGGTCCAGGCGTATGCGGTCGCGCCTGGCCTCCTCCGCACGCTTGCGCGCGATGATGTTCGCCAGCGGCAGCGGCTCGACATCGACCGAGGTATTGATCCTGGTGGCCGCGCCGCGTCCGCCGAAGGCGTCGCCGAGGGCATCCGACAGCACCTTGTACTTGCCGACGTTGACCACCGAAACCGCGTACATCACCACGAAGAAAGCGAACAGCAGCGTGATGAAATCGGCGTAGGAGATCAGCCAGCGCTCGTGGTTCTCGGTGTCTTCGACGTAGCGTTTTCGGCGCGTCATGAGCAGCCGGGCCTCAGTGCGGCGCCGTCAGGCAGGCGATGCGTTCCTCGAGCACCCGGGTATAGTCGCCGGTGGCGATGTCGTGGAAGACGTCGGTGAGGATCTCGTACTGCAGCACCTGCTCGGCGACGATGCTCTTGATCTTGTTCCCGACCGGGTAGAACAGCAGGTTGGCCAGGCCCACGCCGTACACCGTGGAGACGAAGGCGACCGCGATGCCGGCGCCGAGGCGCGACGGGTCGCTCAGGTTTTCCATCACGTGGATCAGACCCAGCACGGCGCCGAGGATGCCGACCGTCGGCGCATAGCCGGCCGCCGATTCCCAGATGCGGGCGGCCTGGCGCTCGCGCATCTCGTAAGTGTTAATTTCGGTGAACAGCAGGCTGCGCAGCTTGTCCGGGTTGATCCCGTCCACCACCAGGCGCAGGCCCTTCTGGATGAAGGGATCGGCCTTGGCCATGTACTGTTCCAGCGAGAGCAGGCCGTCGCGCCGCGCCGACAGGCTCCACAAATGGATTTCGCGCGCCAGCTCCTGGCGGCGGTCGGGTGGCGGCGAGAACACCCAGCGCAGCATGCGCAGGCCGCGGATGAAGGCGGATTTCCTGGTCTGCAGCAGCACGGCGCCGAAGGTGCCGACCACCACGATCGCAAACGCGGCCGGCTGCACCAGCGAAGAGAACTTGCCGCCGTCGAGGGTATGGCCGACCAGGATGCCGGCAATCGCCAGCGCCAGCCCGAGCAGGCTGGCTAAGTCCACGCGAGCTCCCGCAGATAGGTACGCAGGCGGCCCACGGCCTGGCTGTGCAGCTGCGACACGCGCGATTCCGACACCCCCATCACCGCCCCGATCTCCTTCAGGTTCAGTTCTTCCTCGTAATACAGGCCCATCAGGATCTTTTCCCTCGGCGGCAGGTTGTCGATGGCGTCGATGACGGCCTGGCGGAAGTCGGTCTCCAGCAGCGCGCGCAGGGGATCGTCGTCGTCGACGGCATAGCGGTCGAGCCAGCTGTCGTTGCCGTCTTCGTCATGGAAGTCTTCGTAATAGACCAGCTGGTGGCCACCGGAATCGCCCAGCATTTCCTGGTAATCGGCCAGCGACAGCTTGAGGTTTTTCGCGATCTCGGATTCGCTCGGCGGACGGCCCAGCTGCTGCTGCAGCGCCGACATCGCCTGCTCCACCTTGCGCATGTTCTGGCGGGTCGAGCGCGGCAGCCAGTCGCTGCTGCGCAATTCGTCCAGCATGGCGCCGCGGATGCGCAGCACCGCATAGGTCTCGAACTGGGCGCCGTGATTTTCTTCGTAGCGGCTGATCGCATCGAGCAGGCCGATCATGCCCGCCTGTACCAGGTCGTCGACTTCGACGGATGGCGGCAGCTTCGCCTTCATCTGGTGGGCGAGACGCTTCACCAACGGCGCATGCTCCGTCAGCAAATGATTCTTGTCCGCTTTCCCTTTGGCCGTGTACATGTTCTTTCTGTTTATTATGCTGCGCGGCTCATGCCCGTTGCAAAACGTCCGGCCAGGCGGCGGAATGCCACCGATGCGCCCGCCAGAGGGAAGGCGTCGACCACCGCACGGCCCAGGCGCGCGGCGCGCTGCAGGTATTCGTCGGCAGGCACCGAGCCCATGGAACTCAGCGTTACTGCCAAGTAACGTGTTGCCGCAGATGACATATTATCGTATACCACCTTCGCCTCGGCTTCGGTAGCGCCGGTGACAAGGATACCGAAAGGACGGCGCCCCAGGTGTTGCGACAAGCGCTTGACCAGCGCATAGGCGTTGGTGATGGACGTCGCGCCGGTCGAGACCTGGACCACGATCTCCGAGGATTCCATGATCGGCACCGGGAAGCTGCCATCGTCGGAAAATTCGCCGTCGACGATCACGATGCTGCCGGCCGACTGCTTCACCAGCACGTCGAAAGCTTTTGCCAGGCGGCGGGTTTCGTCATGAGATACCGTCGTTCCCGCGGAGGCGGGAACCCAAGCTTGGGTCCCCGCCTTCGCGGGGACGACGCTGTTCATCTTGACCACCGAAAAACCCTGCGGCGCCGGATGGATCACCTGGTTCAGCGCGCACTCCTGGCGCGCTACCTGCAGCAGGCCGGGACCGCGGTCCACGCCCAGGCGCTGGGCCACGCCGTAGTCGTGCTCGCAGGCGTCGACGATCAGCACGTCATTGCCGCTCTGCGCCAGCGAGGCGCCGAGGTTCACCAGCATGGCGCCCTTGTCGTCCTGCGCGGTTGCCGAGAGGAAGGTCACGATGCGCGGCTTCGGACCCGCCAGCATCCGGCGCAGGCCTTCGGCCTGGTCGAAATCAAAACTAGCCAACGTACACCTCGCGCAGCGAACGGTCGTTGTTCAGGTTACCGAGGCCGGACATCATCAGCGGCAGGTCGGCGTCGGAAAATTGCGCGGCAGCGTCCTTTTTGGTGCGGAAGGCGCGGTCGACCAGCATGGCGCGGTCGGCCAGGTGCAGGTCTTCCGGCACGCGCTGGCCGTTCGAAATGTAGTGCAGGTTCAGCTTCTGGCGGATGATCACGTCCAGCACGTTGCCGATCGACGCGGCTTCGTCCATCTTGGTCATGATGCAGCCGGCCAGGCCGGTGCCCTGGTAGGCGCGCACCACTTCGTTCAGGGTCTCGTTGGTCGAGGTCGCATTCAGGCACAGCAGGCGCTGCACGTTGGCGCCCGATTCCGTCAGCATGGCCACCTGTTCCGTCACCATCTGGTCGCGCTGCGACATGCCGATGGTGTCGATCAGCACGGTGTGCTTGTTGCGCAGTTCTTTCAGTGCGATGCGCAGGTCGGCCTCGTCCTTCACCGAGTGCACCATCACGCCCAGGATCTTGCCGTAGATGCGCAGCTGCTCATGGCCGCCGATACGATAGGCATCGGTGGTGATCAGGGCCAGCTTTTCCGGACCGTGGCGCATCACGCAGCGCGCCGCCAGCTTGGCGGTGGTGGTGGTCTTGCCGACACCGGTCGGGCCGACCAGGGCGAACACGCCGCCGCGGTCGAGGATCGCATCTTCGTCGGACATCGAGGTGATGTTGCGCGCCAGGACAGTCTTGATCCAGCGGAGCGATTCGGCGGCATCCTTGCCGGCCGGGAGCTTGTCGATCAGGTAGCGCGACAGGCTGGCCGAAAAACCGGCTGCCAGCATCTCGCGCAGCACGGCGGCCTTCTGCGGCTCGCGCTGCTGGGTGCTGCCCCAGGACAGCTCGGACAACTGGGTTTCCATCATGCCGCGCATGGCACGCAGCTCGCTCATCATGCCCTGCATTTCGGCGGCGGCCGATTCCTTGGCCTGGGCGATGGCGGCCGACATCATGGCGGTCATCGCGGCCATGTCGAAACTTGGGGCTTCCGGCTGCGGTGCGCGGCGGTTGACGTAGGTTTGCGGGGCCGGCGCCGGTTCTTCGAAATCCTGGAAGGACGGCATGGCCGGGCGGGCCGCCGGGGCGCGCGGTGCAGGCTCGGCCTGGATGTTGCTGAAGGTGCGGGCTGCCGGAGCGTCATAAGGGCGCGGTGCGCCGGCTTCGTGCAGGGTGCGCGCGGCCGGAGCTGCAGGGGCGGCCGCTTGCGGGAGATCGTCCATGTGGTGCAGCTGGGGGCGCGGGGCCGCCATCTCCGATTCGGCCGACGGCGAGGCCAGCGAGGCGACGTCGTCGTTGTCCAGTGCGAGGATCTCTACCACGCCATCCACCGGGCGGTTCGACAGGATGACCGCGTCCGGTCCCAGGGCATCGCGCACCTTGCGCAGGGCCTCACGGGAAGTCGGGGCTGTAAATTTCTTCACGTTCATCGTTGGTCTCCGCTCTTGCAGGCAGGTGTTACGTCAGTCGGTTGCTATCGGTTCGGTGGGCACATTGGCCCATTCACGGATAGGATTATTGACGATGCCGTCAGGAAACCATCGGGGGAAAAGGATGGGGAAATCGGCTTATTTCTTCTGGGTAGGGATTTCCGAACACGCCAGCTTTGGGAAACGGGCCGATTTTTGAACACTCAAACTTGTCTCCTGCTGTGCAACAGTGTGGAAAATGATGACATTTCCCGTCGGCATTTTCAATTACACTTGCAAGTTTGACCTGTCACGCTGTGCTGGTGCAAGCGCCAGGAACGATCGATTTAGAAACTCAACACATAAATTATGAAAATCTATCCAGTCATCCTCTCCGGCGGCGCCGGTACCCGCCTGTGGCCGCTTTCGCGTGCTTCGATGCCAAAGCAGCTCCTGCCGCTGGTCACCGACAAGACCATGCTGCAGGAAACCGCCT
>NZ_CAKKMV010000018.1 GCF_918697865.1 Massilia sp. Bi118
AGCCGAAACCGCCCGAACAGGAAAAACCGGTGCCGGCCAACTGGGGCATCAGTCCGAACAACGCCTGAGTAAGAACAGACCATGCCGGAAACCGCATTTTCGCCAGCTTCCCTTGCCGCGTTGTCCGGCACTCCCAGCGTGAAGCGCCGCCTGCTGGCGATGGTGTACGAAGGCTTCCTGCTGCTGGCCGTGGCCGCGCTGACGACGGCGCTGTTCATGCTGGCCACCCAGAACCGCCACGGTCCGCTCTACCATTACGGTCAGATGGCCGTGCTGTTCCTGACCATCGGCGCCTACTTCGTCTATAACTGGACCAATAGCGGCCACACACTGGCGATGAAGACCTGGCGTCTCTGCCTGGTGTCCGGCGCCGACGCGCGCGTGCCGCTGCGCACAGCGGCCCTGCGCTACCTGTTGGCCTGGGGCTGGTTCGTGCCCGCGTTTGCCGTGCGTACGCTATTCGACCTGCACGGCAAGGGCGAGATCGCAGCCCTCTACGCCATCGGCATCCTGGGCTGGGCCCTCACCGCCTTCCTCGACAAGGACCGCCAGTTCCTGCACGACCGCCTGGCCGGCACCCGTCTGGTGCAGCTGCCGAAGGCCGGCGCCGCTGCCGCTACTGCGCCAGCAGCTTCCTGATCTGCGCTTCGGTCTGGGCATAGTCGCCCTCGCCGAAGTGGCTGTACACCAGCTCTCCTTTCTTGTCGACCAGGTAGAAGGCCGGCCAGAACCGGTTCTGGTACGCGCTCCAGGTCAGATAGCGGTTGTCCTGGGCCACCGGGAAAGCGATCCCGTTGCGCTTCACGGCCGTCTGCAGGCTGTCGAGCTTGCGCTCGAACGCATACTCGGGCGTGTGCACACCCACCACCACCAGCCCCTGGTCCTTGTACTTCTGGTGCCAGCCTTTCACATAGGGCAGCACGTTCAGGCAGTTGACGCAGTCGAAGGTCCAGAAGTCGACCAGCACCACCTTGCCGCGCAGCTGCTGCATGCTCAGCGGCGCGCTATTGATCCAGTTATCGATGCCCGCGAATTCCGGTGCGGGCGCTGCGTAGGCCGGCGCGCCGACGAAAGCCGCGGCGGCAATAATGGGGAGAGCAAAGCGCATGTCAGAGTCCTTTCACGACAGGGAAGAGAAAAGCGATACGGGCGACCAGCAGGCTGTCGTATTGCAGCCAGATGAGCGCGGCGCTGGCGATCACCAGCAGGCCGAACACGCGCTGCAGGGCCAGCGCATGCCGGGCCAGCGCCCGCACCCGCTGGGCCGCCACGCGGCCGCCATGGATCAGGCCCAGCATCGGGATGGCGGCGCCCAGCGCATACAAGGCGATCAGCGCGGCGGCCCGCTGCGGCTCGCGCGCCTGCACGACCAGCGCGAGGATCGAGGCCAGCACCGGGCCGGCGCAGGGCGTCCATACCGCGCCCAGCGACAGGCCGAGTACGAAACCACTACCCTGCCCTTCGCGTTCGACGGCCGCTGCGGATGTGCCGCGCAGCCGCTCCAGCACGCCGCGCGACCAGGCCACCAGCCGGTCCCAGGGTTCGGGCCACAGGCGCAGCAGGCCGGATAGCGCCAGCAGGGCCAACGCCAGGTTCCGCAGCGTGTCCTGCGCCAGCTGGGCGCTGCTCGACACCGCGCCCAGCGCGAGCGCGAAGCCGGAAAAGGAGACGACGAAACCGGCCACGATCAATAACGGACGGCTGCGCTCCCGCCCGCCGGCGCCGGCGCCCAGCAGGATGGGCAGCACCGGCAGCACGCAGGGCGAAGCGACGGTCGCCAGGCCGGCCAGCGCGGCCAGCGGGAATTCGATGGCGTTCATGGCGCCTCCTTCACAGACGGTCGGCGTCGATCACCGCGTCGGCGAATGCGCGAGGCGCTTCCTGCGGCAGGTTGTGGCCGGCGCCAGGCACGATGCGGTGGATACGCTTGCCGGTGAAGCGCGCGGCATAGGCCTTGCCGTCGGTGGCCGGGGTCACGCCGTCGGCATCGCCGTCGAGCGTAATCGTCGGCACCGCGATCGACGGTCCCGCCGCCAGTTTGCGCTCAATCTCGTCGTAGCGCGCTTCGCCCGGCGCGACGCCGAGCCGCCAGCGGTAGTTGTGGATGACGATGGCGACGTGGTCGGGATTGTCGAAGGACGCGGCACTGCGTTCATACGTGGCGTCGTCGAAGGCCCAGCGCGGCGAGTTGGTTTTCCAGATCACGCGGTTGAAGGCGCGGCGGTTGACCTCGTAGCCGGTGCGTCCGCGTTCGGTGGCGAAGTAGTACTGGTACCACCAGCCGCGCTCGGCCTCGGGCGCCAGCGGCAGGCGGTTGCGTTCGAGGTTGTTGATCAGGTAGCCGTTGACCGACACCAGGGCCTTGCAGCGCTCCGGCCACAGGGCAGCGATGATGTCGGCGGTGCGCGCGCCCCAGTCGAAGCCGGCCAGCACCGCCTTGTCGATCTTCAGCGCATCCATCAGCGCGATGATGTCGAGCGCCACCGCCGCCTGCTGGCCGTTGCGCAGCGTGTCATTCGACAGGAAGCGCGTCGTGCCGTGGCCGCGCAGGTGCGGCACGATCACGCGGTAGCCCTGGGACGCCAGCAGCGGCGCCACCTCGGCAAAGCTGTTGATGTCGTAGGGCCAGCCGTGCAGCAGGATCACCGGCTTGCCGTCCGCCGGCCCGACTTCGACGTAGCCGACGTCGAGCAAGCCGGCCTTGATCTGGTGGACCTTTCCGAAAGCGGCGGGCGCGGCGCCTTCACGTGCCTGGGCGCTACCCGGCAGGGCAGCCTGGCCTGCAGCGAGAGCGATGGCGAGGGCGCCCAGCGAGAGCAGGCGGCGGCGGAAGGTGTTGAAGGATTCGAGCATGGCGGACTCCGTTTCGGTTAGCGGGGGATGGCGGGTGCGTTGCCGGCAAAGGCCGGGATGGCGCGCAGGGCGTCGACGATGGCGGCGATGTGCGGCCAGCGCGCCAGCGCCAGCCCTGCCCGTTCGGCATTCACGGCTTGCGGGAACAGGAAGACGTCGGCCAGGGTCGGCATGTCGCCGCTGCTCAGGCGTCCGGCCGGACGGCGCGCCAGCAAGGCTTCGAGCGCATCCATTCCCTCCGCTGCCCAATGTCGCTTCCAGACGTCGATGTCTTCCGTGTCCAGCCCCTGCGCCGTGCGCAGCAGGCCGGCAACGCGCGGCGTCACCAGCGAATGGATCTCGGCAGCCACCGCCAGCGCGATCGCCCGTACCTGGGCACGGGCCGCCGGCTCACGCGGCAGCAGCGGCGGTTCGGGATAGCGCTCGTCGAGGTATTCGACGATGGCCAGCGACTGGGTCAGCCATTCGCCCTCGTCCGTCAGCAGGGCCGGCACCAGACCTTGCGGATTCACGGACAGGTAGCCGGCGCTGCGCTGCTCGGCCTTGGCGCCGAGGATGGCAACCGGGATACGTTCGGCAGTCACGCCCTTCAGGACCAGCGCGATGCGCACCCGGGATGCCGCCGATGAGATCTCGTTGTCGTAGAGCTTCATGCTTCGCTTCTCCTTTATTTATCAAGATAATCGTTATCGCGATAACTAATTGAGCTGAAGTCTAGCACCGCTTTTTGGCCTTTTCAAGTACGATAACGATTATTGCGATAAGTATTTTTACGGAGGGATGATGGCAGAGCAGAACGACAGCAGCGCCAAGGCGGCCCGGATGGCCGATTTCATGTGTTTTGCGGTGTATTCGACCAACCTGGCCTATTCGCGGGTCTACAAGCCGGTGCTGGACCAGCTCGGCCTGACCTATACCCAGTACCTGACCATCATCGCGCTGTGGGAGGAAGATGGCCAGACGGTGAAGAGCCTGAGCGACAAACTGTTCCTGGAACCGAGCACGGTCACGCCCATGCTCAAGCGCCTGGAAGCGATGGGCTACCTGACCCGCGCGCGCGACGCCAGGGACGAGCGCAACGTGCGCATCTCCCTGACCGAGGCCGGGCGGGCGCTGCGCGAAAAGGGATTGGGATTCGGGAAGATCACAGTGGAGGCTTCGGGCCTGACGCCCGAAGAGTTCCCGGTGCTGCAGAAGGCGATTGCGCGGCTGCGCGACAACCTGATCAAGGCTGCCGGTTCGGACTGAGGATCCTCAGAAACGCGCGCTCAGAACTTCTCGATATCGCGCAGGTAGCGCCACTGCCCTGCCGGCAGGCCGCTCAGTGCGACACGGCCGATGCGCAGGCGGCGCAGGCCGGTCACTTGCAAGCCCACCTTGGCGCACAGGGCTTCGATCTGGCCGGGCACGATGCCCTTGCCGGCGAAGCGCAGCCGCGCCTCGCTCTGCCAGCTGGCCTTGATCGGGGCCTTGGGGGTACCGCCCGCGTTCAGGCGCGCGAGACCATCCTCGGCGATCGCGCCCGAGACCTCGGCCACGTATTCCTGCTCGATACGGTCGCTGTCCTGCGTAAGCTTGCGCACCACGCGCCAGTCCTGGCTGAACACCACCAGGCCGCTGGCCATGACTTCCAGCGGCATCGCCGGCGTCAGCCTGCTCAGGTGGCGCTTGAGGAAGCGCTGGCCGTGCCCGGTCTGGAACAGCGTGTCGGCTTGCAGCGAGTCGAGCGCCGCCTTGCCGTGCAGGCCGGCCGGCTTGTGCAGCAGGATGGTGACCGGCTGCGGTTCCTCGGCCGTGGCGCCGGGGAGCAGCGCGACCTGCTGTGCAGGCAGCACGCGCGTGGCCGGCTCGTCGACGACTTCGCCATCGACGCTGACCCAGCCGCCGGCGATGTAGCGCTCGGCCTCAGCGCGCGAACACGCCGCGATGTCGGCCACGCGCTTGGCCAGGCGAATACCGTCGTCGCTCACTTGAAGAAATCCTTGAAGGCGGCGATGGTCTTCTGCACGTCGTCGCGGCTCACGTCCAGGTGGGTCACCAGGCGGGTGTGGGCGCCGATCGAAGCGCGGATGCCGTGTCTGGCCAGGTGCTCGCGCAGCGCGGCCACGGACGCCTCCGGGATTTCGACATAGAAGATGTTGGTCTGCGGCGCGGTCACGCTGAGCTGTTCGATCTGGGCCAGGCCGCTGGAGAGGTCAGCCGCATTTTGATGGTCTTCCGCCAGGCGCTCGACGTTGTTCTCCAGCGCGTACTGGGCCGCCGCGGCGATCACGCCGGCCTGGCGCATGCCGCCGCCCAGCATCTTGCGCCAGCGCTTGCCCTGCTCGATGAAGGCCTTGGGGCCGAGCAGCACGGAACCGACCGGCGCGCCCAGGCCTTTCGACAGGCAGACCGAGACGGTGTCGAAGCCGGCCACCTGCGCGCGCAGGCTGATGCCGTTCTTGACGGCGGCGTTGCAGACGCGCGCGCCGTCGAGGTGGGTCGCCAGGCCCTTGTCATGCGCCAGCTTCGTCGCGGCGAGCACGTAATCCTGCGGCAGCACGCGGCCGCCGATGGTATTTTCCAGGGCTAACAGGCGCGTGCGCGCGAAGTGCATGTCGTCCGGCTTGATATAGGCCGCGATGTCGGAAAGTAGAATGCTGCCGTCCGCCTGGTTGGCGATCGGCTGCGGCTGGATGCTGCCCAGCACCGCGGCGCCGCCGCCTTCGTACTTGTAGGTGTGCGCTTCCTGGCCGACCAGGTATTCGTCGCCGCGGCCGCAGTGGCCCAGCAGCGCGATCAGGTTGGTCTGGGTGCCCGAGGGTGCGAACAGGCCGGCCTCGAAGCCGAACAGCTCGGCCGCATAGTCCTGCAGGCGGTTGACGGTCGGGTCATCGGCATACACGTCGTCGCCGACGGGGGCCGCGGCCATGGCGGCGCGCATGGCAGCCGACGGTTGGGTGACGGTGTCGCTGCGCAGGTCGATCCAGTGTTCGTGTCGTTCGCTCATGGTCTCACTCAGTCTCGGTCTTCATACGTAAAAGCGCTCGGCCATCTCTTCCAGGCCGACTTCGGCCAGCACCTGCTGCAGGCGCTCGGCGGGCCGCTTGCGCGGCAGATTCTTCCAGGTGGCGACGATCAGCTCGTTCTTCATCGAGTGCTCCCAGCCCACCAGTTCCGTCACCGTCACCTGGTAGCCGTGCGCCTCCAGCTGCAGGCAGCGCAGCACGTTGGTGATCTGGCTGCCGAATTCGCGGGTGTGGATGGGGTGGCGCCAGATCTCGGTCAGCGCGCTGCGGCCCAGGTCCTTGCCCTTGTTCTTGCGCAGCACGGACGCCACTTCGGCCTGGCAGCAAGGCACCAGCACGATATGCTTCGCCTTCTTCTTCAGTGCGAAGTCGATTGCGTCGTCGGTCGCGGTATTACAGGCGTGCAGTGCGGTGACCACGTCGATGGTCGGCGGCAGCTTGCCCGAACCGGTGGACTCGGCCACCGACAGGTTCAGGAAGGACATGCCCTCGAAGCCCAGGCGCGCCGCCAGCTCGGTCGATTTCTGTACCAGCTCTTCGCGGGTCTCGATGCCGTAGATGTGGCCGCCCTCGCCTGCAGGCTTCCCTTTGAAGAGCAGGTCGTAGAGGATGAAGCCGAGGTAGGACTTGCCGGCGCCGTGGTCGACCAGGCTCACGCCCTGCTTCTGTTCTCCCTGCTGCGCCAGCACGTCGTTGACGAGCGGCTCGATGAACTGCACCAGGTGGTAGACCTGCTTCAGCTTGCGCCGGCTGTCCTGATTGAGCTTTCCCTCACGGGTGAGGATGTGCAGCTCCTTGAGCAGTTCGATCGACTGCCCGGGCTTCACTTCCGGCAGGAGTTCATACACGGTCGGCGCAGGCTTCTTGCCCGCGCTGTCTTTTTTAACTTGCTTCATCTATCCAGGCCGTTTGTATGGCTTCCAGCACGCGCTCGCCGCCGCGTGTACGGTCGTCGTCGAAGCCATCGAGTTCGACGACCCAGTTATGCAGGTCCACGAAGCGCACCGTTGTGGGGTCGACGTCCGGGTACTTCTCGACCAGTGCTTCGGCGATGGCGGTGACGTCGGTCCACTTCATGGTTCTACACTCCGTGATCAGTGATTCTCGGCTGCGTGGTTGATCGTGTATTTCGGGATCTCGACGACCAGGTCTTCATCGGCGATGATGGCCTGGCAGGACAGGCGCGAGTTCGGCTCCAGGCCCCAGGCCTTGTCCAGCATGTCCTCTTCCTTCTCTTCCTGCTCGTTCAGCGAATCGAAGCCTTCGCGCACGATCACGTGGCAGGTGGTGCAGGCGCACACGCGGTCGCAGGCGTGCTCGATCTCGATGTCGTTTTCCAGCAGGGTGTCGCAGATCGACTTGCCGGTCTGGCCATCGAGCACGGCGCCTTCGGGGCAGAAGACGGGATGGGGGAGGATGACGATTTGTGGCACTTCTTTACCTCGTTTATATTGTTTGCTCTTGCTTCGTCATTCCCGCGCAGGCGGGAATCCAAGTTTGCCGGCGTTTCGTCAGCTCTAGCAGAACTTGGATTCCGCCTTCGCGGGAATGACGGGCTTGTGGCCGTTACACCTGATCCAGCGATTTCCCTGCCAGGACCTTCCTGACGCTCTTGTCCATGCGCCGCGCCGCGAAATCCTCGGTGCCGTGGGCCAGCGCCTGCACCGCGTCGTGCAGCTTGTTCTGGCGCTCGTCGACGCCGACCGCATCGTCGTTCGAACGGGCCAGCGCGTCGCGCACGCCCTGCTCCAGCGTCGCCACGGCCGCGCGTTCTTCACCGCTCAGCAGCTCGGCGTCGGTATCCAGCGCCGACTGCGTGGCCAGCAGGATGCGCTCGGCCTCGACCTGCTCTTCGCGCAGCGCACGGGCGACCATGTCGACCTGCGCCGAGTTGTACGAATCCTGCAGCATGCGCGCGACTTCGTCGTCGCCCAGTCCGTAGGACGGCTTGACGGTGATGTGCGCCTCGACGCCCGAACGCGTCTCGCGCGCCGACACCGCCAGCAGGCCGTCCGCATCGACCTGGTAGGTCACGCGGATGCGCGCCGCGCCGGCCGCCATCGGCGGGATGCCGCGCAGCTCGAAGCGCGCCAGCGAACGGCAGTCGGACACCAGCTCGCGCTCGCCCTGCACGACGTGCACCGCCAGCGCGGTCTGCCCGTCCTTGAAGGTCGTGAACTCCTGCGCGCGTGCGCACGGAATGGTCGAGTTGCGCGGGATGATCTTCTCGACCAGGCCGCCCATGGTCTCAATGCCCAGCGACAGCGGGGTCACGTCCAGCAGCAGCCAGTCGTCGCCGGCGGCGCGGTTACCGGCCAGCAGATTCGCCTGGATCGCGGCGCCCAGCGCCACCACCTTGTCCGGGTCGATGTTCGCGTGCGGGATGGTCTTGAAATAGTCGCCCACTGCGCGGCGGATAGTCGGCATGCGGGTGGCGCCGCCGACCAGCACCACGCCGTCGACGTCTTCGACCGACACGTCGGCGTCGCGCATGGCCTTGCGGACCGCGTTCATGGTCTTGGCGACCAGCGGCTGCGTGATCTCGGCGAAGGTCTTCGCCTGAATCGTCACCTGCACGATTTCGCCCGACTTCAGAATCGCCTCGACCGTCGTCTCTTCGTTGGTCGACAGCAGTTCCTTGGCCTGGCGCGCCTTGACCATCAGGGTCGCAGTGTCCTCATCCGACAGCGGCGCGAGGCCGGCCTGCTGGGTGATGTGGCAGAACAGGCGCTGGTCGAAATCGTCGCCGCCCAGGGCCGAATCGCCGCCGGTCGACAGCACCTCGAAGACACCTTTGGACAACTTCAGGATCGAGATGTCGAAGGTGCCGCCGCCCAGGTCGTAGACCGCGTAGACGCCCTCTTTACCGTGATCGAGGCCATAGGCGATGGCGGCGGCGGTCGGCTCGGACAGCAGGCGCAGCACGTTCAGGCCGGCCAGCTGGGCAGCGTCCTTGGTCGCCTGGCGCTGGGCGTCGTCGAAGTAGGCAGGCACGGTGATCACGGCGCCGACCAGTTCGTCGCCGAGGGCGTCTTCCGCGGTCTGGCGCAGGGTCGCGAGGATTTGCGCGGAGACTTCGACCGGGCTCTTTACGCCGGCGACGGTCTTGACCTGGACCATACCCGGAGCGTCCACGAAATCGTAGGGCATGTTCTCGGCGTGCGCGATGTCCTTCAGGCCGCGGCCCATGAAGCGCTTGACGGAGACGATGGTGTTCTTCGGATCGGTGGTGCGGTGGGCTTGCGCCTTGTAGCCGATGTTGGCGTGGCCGTTCGGCAGGTAGCGCACGATCGATGGCAGCAGCGCGCGGCCGTCTTCGTCGCTCAGCACTTCGGGAATGCTGGAGCGGACGGTCGCGACGAGGGAATTGGTGGTGCCCAGGTCGATGCCCACCGCCAGCCGGTGCTGGTGCGGCGCGGTCGACATGCCGGGTTCGGAAATCTGCAGTAGTGCCATGGTCGTGTTACCTGGGTTGTTTTTATTGTCGCGTGGGCACAGTGTGCCCACCCTACGAACGGCGGCGTTTCCCGTAGGGTGGGCACCCCGTGCCCACCAAAGCCGTCAATTTTCCAGCGCTTCGAACGCGTAGTGCAGCTCGTCCGCGAACTTATCGAGGAACATCAGCGCCCGCACGCCCTGCGCCGCCTGGGTGAAATCGCCGGCGTCGAGCAACTTGCCGACCTGCGCCAGCCGGCTTTTCTTCTCGCCGCGCACCTGCGCATCCAACTCGTCGAGCGCCTCGGCGTCCTTGGACGCGCGCGCATCGGACAGCGCCTCGCGCAGTTCCATCTGCTGCATCAGGAAGTCCATCGGCATCGCCGTGTTGGACTCGGTCTGCAGATCGACGCCATTCAGCTCGCACAGGTAGCGCGCGCGCAGCATCGGGTTGCGCAGGGTCTGGTAAGCCTCGTTGGCGCGGGTCGCCCACTGCATCGCGACGCGCTTTTCGGCGTCGCTGGCGTTGACGAAGCGGTCCGGGTGCACGCGGCCCTGGACTTCGCGATAGGCTGCGTCCAGCGCGTCCTGGTCGACGTCGAATTGGGCGGGCAGCTGGAACAGCTCGAAGTGATTCTGCATCGTACCGGCTTTACTGAGCGTCAGATGCGGAAGGATTCGCCGCAGCCGCAGTTGTCCTTGACGTTCGGGTTATTGAAGCGGAAGCCTTCGTTCAGGCCTTCGCGCGCGAAGTCCAGCTCGGTGCCGTCGATGTAGGCGAGGCTCTTCGGGTCGACGAAGACCTTCACGCCGTGCGACTCGAAGATATTGTCTTCAGCCGCCGGCTCGTCGACGTACTCCAGCTTGTAGGCCAGGCCGGAGCAGCCGGTCGTGCGCACACCGAAACGCAAGCCGACACCCTTGCCCCGGCGTTCGAGGTAGCGGGTGATGTGACGCGCGGCTTTTTCGGTCAGGGTGATTGCCATGTTCAGTTCTCTCCAGCTGTTTCGGTTGCTACGGTTTGCTACATCGTAGGGTGGGCACCCTGTGCCCACGCGCGACGCCCGATATGACGCGAACGTTGTGCGTGGGCTCGGGGAGCCCACCCTACGAATTACGCGGCTTTTTCTTCGGCTGCGTGCTTGTGCTTGTAATCGGCCACAGCCGCCTTGATCGCATCCTCTGCCAGGATCGAGCAGTGGATCTTCACCGGCGGCAGCGCCAGTTCTTCGGCGATCTGGGTGTTCTTGATGGACAGCGCTTCGTCCAGCGACTTGCCCTTCACCCATTCGGTCACCAGCGAGCTCGAAGCGATCGCCGAGCCGCAGCCGTAGGTCTTGAATTTCGCGTCTTCGATCACGCCGGCTTCGTTCACCTTGATCTGCAGCTTCATCACGTCGCCGCAGGCCGGGGCGCCGACCATGCCGGTGCCGACGTCGTCGGAGTTCTTGTCGAACGAGCCGACGTTGCGCGGGTTTTCGTAGTGGTCGAGGACTTTGTCGGAATATGCCATGGTGGTTCTCCTAGAATTCGTAAATTAGTGTGCGGCCCATTGGATCGAATTCAGGTCGATCCCGTCCTTGTGCATTTCCCACAGCGGCGACAGTTCGCGCAGCTTGCCGACTTTCGATTTCAGTAGGTTGATCGCGAAGTCGATGTCTTCCTCGGTGGTGAAGCGGCCGATGGTGAAGCGGATCGAGCTGTGCGCCAGTTCGTCGCTGCGGCCCAGTGCGCGCAGCACGTAGGACGGCTCCAGCGAAGCCGAGGTGCAGGCCGAACCCGACGACACCGCCAGGTCCTTGACCGCCATGATCAGCGATTCGCCTTCGACGAAGTTGAAGGACACGTTCAGGTTGTGCGGCACGCGGTGTTCCATGTCGCCGTTGATGTAGACCTCTTCGATCTCCATCAGGCCCTTGGCCAGGCGGTCGCGCAGCGCCTTCACTTTCGCGATCTCGGCGTCCATCTCTTCCCTGGCGATGCGGAAGGCTTCGCCCATGCCCACGATCTGGTGGGTCGGCAGCGTGCCCGAACGCAGGCCGCGCTCGTGGCCGCCGCCGTGCATCTGCGCTTCCAGGCGCACGCGCGGCTTGCGGCGCACGTACAGGGCGCCGACGCCTTTCGGGCCATAGGTCTTGTGGGCGGTGAAGGTCATCAGGTCGACCTTCAGCGCTTCCAGGTTGATGTGGACCTTGCCGGTGGCCTGGGCGGCGTCGCAGTGGAAGATCACGCCCTTCTTGCGGCACAGCTCACCGATTTCGGCGATCGGCTGGATCACGCCGATCTCGTTATTCACCAGCATCACGGAGACCAGGATGGTGTCCGGGCGGATCGCCGCTTCCAGCTGTTCCAGCGAGACCAGGCCGTTGTCCTGCGGCTCGAGGTAGGTCGCCTCGAAGCCGACGCGTTCCAGCTCGCGCACGGTGTCGAGCACCGACTTGTGCTCGGTCTTCACGGTGATGATGTGCTTGCCCTTCGTTTTATAGAAGTTGGCGGCACCCTTCAGGGCCAGGTTGTTCGATTCGGTCGCGCCCGAGGTCCAGATGATCTCGCGCGGATCGGCGCCGACCAGGGCGGCGACATTGGCGCGCGCTTCCTCGACGGCGGCTTCGGCGCTCCAGCCGTAGGCGTGGCTGCGCGAGGCCGGATTGCCGAACTGCTCGCGCAGGAAGGGAATCATCGCATCGGCGACACGCGGATCGATCGGCGTGGTGGCCGAGTAGTCCATGTAGATCGGGAAGTGCGGTGCAGTCTGGAAGCTCTGCTCGATTTTTTTGTCCAGGGGCGCGTTCATCAGTTCACTCCATTCAATATGCTGTGCGTTGCTTCGGTATTCTCGGCCGGCGCGTGGCGGTGCATCACCACCACGTTCTGTTCCTTCTGCTCTTTCTGTTTCTGCTGCTCGACCAGGTCATGCAGGGTGACCGAATCGAGGTAATCGACCATCTTCGCGTTCAGCGTGGCCCACAGCTCGTGGGTCATGCAGCGCGTGCCGCTGGCGGCATCGGCGCCGTGGCAGTTTTCCTTGCCGCCGCACTGGGTGGCGTCGAGCGGCTCATCGACGGCGATGATGATGTCGGCCACAGTCACCTTGTCGGCGCTGCGCGCCAGGCTGTAACCGCCACCCGGGCCACGCACCGATTCGACGATCTCGTGCCGGCGCAGCTTGCCGAACAGTTGCTCCAGATAGGACAGCGAAATGGCCTGGCGCTGGCTGATGCCCGACAGCGTGACGGGACCCTTGCCCTGGCGCAGGGCAAGATCGATCATCGCAGTAACAGCAAAACGGCCTTTGGTGGTCAGACGCATCACAACCCCGGGTTGGTTTCCAGACAGTGGTAAAATCTTGCTTCTCTTCAACGTCTTCAAGTGCATTTCCTGCATGAGCAAGAACTAAAACCTGATTAGTTGATTGAATTAGTCAAGTATAGCGCATCCGACGGGGTTTGTCTTGGAGGCCCCAAAAGTGGCCAGCTCTCCAAATTCGGGGTCAGAGCACTTTTTTGTGCAATAGCCGCTGCACAAGTTTCGCCCTGCCCATCACCTGTCTTCCCTCTGCCGCCATGCCAGCTGTTCATGACATGCTTCCGAGGATCAATTGATCAAAAAAGTGGTCTGACCCCGAATTTAGGGTTGCAGCAGTTGCATCGGGCCGAAGAGTTTGTGCATGCCCTGGTGGCCGATGAAGCTGAGGTTGTAGGGGTGTTCTGCGTGGATTTGCGGGAAGCCGTCGGTTTCGGGGACTTTTTTCAGTTGTTCGGCGATCTTGCCCCACAGGACCAGGGTCGGCTTTTCCTTGCACTCCCCCAGGGCCGCGAAGATGTCGCGCTGGAAGGGTAGCCAGGCGCGGGCGTCGACTACCGGGGCAACGTGCTTGCGGAATACCAGCGAGGCGTTCAACAGCAGGAAGCCTTGCGCGATGAGCTTGTCCTGCAGCGCCGGCAGGGTCTGGATGAATGCGCCTTCGCGCGCCGCCCTGGCGATCGGCGCCATGGCCGCGCCGCCGGTATCGGCTACGTTCAATCGGCCGTCGGCCACCAGCAGCATCTTCATGAAGTTGCGCAGCGAGGTCGCGCGGTTGACCGGCTTCGACAGGCCCGTGTCCGACCACAAATCGCCCACCGCGCCGTCCATGAAGCACACGCCGGTCGCGCTTTCCGGGCGCGGATACGGCCCCTCCCCCACCAGCACGTAGCGGACCTGTTGCAGCGGCAAGGAAAACGCCGCGAACAGGCGCCCGCCGTTCGGCAGGTAATCGTCGACGGCCAGCGCCGGCAGGTAGGCCGGGTCGGCCTCCATCATGGCGCGCAGGCCGGCTTCCAGATGCGGCCGCCAGGAGGCATCGGCCAGGTCCAGGGCATCGAGGATGGGAGCGGGGATCGAGGTATTCGGCATGGCTGGAATGGCAAGCTGAAAAGGACGCAGATTGTAGCCGACCGGGCCGTCCGCAAGGCCGCGCACGGGCTTTTTTTGCGGACTGTTCCGCGCGTCAAACTGGCGTCCGGCTTTCGCGAATCGGTGCATCATCAGCCGCATCTTGCAACCGACAGGAGACCCTCATGCAAACGATCCAGGATGTGATGACCCGCGACGTGCAAAGCATCTCGCCGCAGGAAACGATACAGCGCGCCGCCCAGATGATGGATGAGCTGAACGTCGGCTCCATCCCCGTGCTCGATGGCCAGAAGCTGGTCGGCATGATCACCGACCGCGACATCACCGTGCGCGCCACCGCCGCCGGCCAGGCCCCGGGCAGCACCCGCGTCGGCGACGTGATGAGCACCGACGTGCGCACCTGCTCGCCCAACCAGACCGTCGACGAGGTGCTGGGCCAGATGGGCGACGTGCAGATCCGCCGCGTGCCGGTCGTCGACGAGCAGTCGCAGGAAGTGGTCGGCATCGTCTCGATGGGCGACATGGCGACCAAGCACTCGGCCGGCATCGACCACGCGCTCGAAGAGGTGTCGACGCCGTCGGAGCCGGACCGCTCGATGATCGGCTCGCAGACCCGTCACTGATCACGCCAGCCAGCCCGGGCGCAGATTACTCGGCGTCCGGCTGGTTCGAAGGATGCGCCGCGACGAAGGCCGGCATCGCGATGCAGGCCGCGTTGATGCGCGCAATCGCCGGATAGACGGCGATATCGATGCCATTGCGCTGCGCATTGAAAACCTGCGGCACCAGGCAGCAGTCGGCGATGGTCGGCGTGTCGCCGTGGCAGAACGCGCCGCCGGCGGGGTCGCGCGCCAGGTGCTGCTCCAGCGCCTCCAGGCCGCCGACCAGCCAGTGGCGGTACCACTCGGTCTTCTGCTCTTCCGACAGTCCCAGATCGCGCACCAGGTAACGCAGCACGCGCAGGTTGTTCACCGGGTGGATGTCGCAGGCGATGATCTGCGCCAGCTCGCGCACGCGGGCGCGCCCGATGGCGTCCGCCGGCATGATCGGCGTTTTCGGGTAGGCTTCTTCCAGGTACTCGAGAATGGCGACCGACTGCGTCAGCGTCATGCCGGCGTCCTCGAAGCTTGGAACCAGGCCGCTCGGATTGATCGCGCGGTAGGATTCCTGTAATTGCTCGCCGCCGCCGCGCAGCAGGTGCACCGGCACCGCCTCATACGTCAAACCCTTCAGGTTCAGCGCGATGCGGACGCGGTAGGCGGCCGAGCTGCGGAAATAGGTATAGAGCTTCATTTCTGCGCCCCGTGGTAGTGGACCACTTCCTGATCGATGGTCCCGAAGATGCTCGCGCCACTGGCATCCAGCATCTCGATGCGGACCGTATCGCCGTAGCGCAGGAAGGAGGTCTGCGGCGCGCCCTGCTCGATGGTCTCGTACATCCGCACTTCGGCCAGGCAGCAGTAGCCGACGCCGCCGTTGGCGATGCTCGAGCCGTGCAGGCCGCCCTGCTTGTTCGATACCGTGCCCGAGCCGATGATGCTGCCGGCCGCCAGCTCGCGCGTCCTGGCGGCGTGCGCGACCAGCTGGGCGAAGCTGAAGGTCATGTCGTCACCGGCGTTGGGCCGGCCGAAGGGCGCGTCGTTGAGCGTGACCTGCAGCGGCAGGCACAGCTTGCTGTCGCGCCAGGCATCGCCCAGCTCGTCCGGCGTCACCGCCACCGGAGAAAAGGCGCTGGCCGGCTTCGACTGGAAGAAACCAAAACCCTTTTCCAGCTCCTTCGGGATCAGGTTGCGCAGCGAGACATCGTTCACCAGCATCACCAGGCGGATCGCCTGCGCCGCCTGCTCGGGGCTCGCGCCCATGGGCACGTCGCCGGTGACGACCGCCACTTCCGCTTCGAGATCGACGCCCCAGTCCTCGGACAGCACCGCGATCGGGTCGCGCGGGCCGACGAAGGAATCCGAGCCGCCCTGGTACATCAGCGGATCCTGGTAGAAGGACGGCGGCACCTGGGCGCCGCGCGCTTTACGGACCAGCTCGACGTGGTTGATGTAGGCCGAGCCATCGGCCCACTGGTAGGCGCGCGGCAGCGGCGAGGCGCACTCTTCTTCCAGGAAGGAGTCGGCGTCCTGGGCCAGGCCCTGGTTCAGCTGTTCGTACACCTGCTGCAGCTGCGGCGCGATGCGGTCCCAGTCGTCCAGCGCGGCCTGCAGGGTGCGCGCGATATTCGGTACAGCCTGGCAGGTGACGAGATCGCGGCTGACGACGACCAGGGTGCCGTCGCGGCCGCCGGCTTTCAGGGTGGCGAGTTTCATGAATTCCTCAGCGATTGAATGATGCCCCAATTAAAAATGAAAACGGACTATCATACAAACAGTTTTTTTCGCCTCATTTATCGGATTATCTGATGAATCCAACCTTGCGCCAGATGCGCGCCTTCATCGCCGTGGCCAAGACCGGTAACTTTACGCTTGCGGCGCAGTTCCTGCACGTCACACAATCCGCATTGTCCGGTTTGATCAAGGAGCTTGAGCAAACGCTGGGCGCCCGCGTGATCGATCGCAGTACGCGCCGGATTGCCCTGACGGATATGGGTAACGAGCTCTATCCCCTATTCAACCAGATGATCGACGATCTCGACCGCGCGCTGGCCAACGTCGCCGACCATGCGCAGCTGCGCACGGGCATCGTGCGGGTCGCCGCGCCCCAGCTGATGGCCTGCACCCTGCTGCCGCAGGCGATCGCCGCCTGGCGCGAGCGCCACCCGGACGTCAAGGTCAGCCTGGCCGACAGCGGCGTCGAGAACGTCACCGCGCGGGTGCTGTCCGGCGAAGTCGACTGCGGCATCGCCCCCGAGCGCGACGAGACGCCTGAGCTCGAGGCGCGCCTGTTATTGGATATGCCCTTCGAGGCCGTGATCCCGCCCGGCCATCCGCTGGCGGGCCGCGACCGCCTGGCCTGGGGCGACCTGGCCGGCTATCCCTTCATCTCGCTGCGCGGCCAGTTCACCGAGCGCCTGCTGGCCGACATGGGCGAAGCCCCGCGCGAAGCCACCCTGAAACCGGAACACGAAGTCAATTTCATGACCACCGCGCTGGCGATGGTGGCGGCCGGGCTCGGGGTCACGGTCAGCATGCCCTACGCGGCGGCGCTGGTGCAGCGCTATGGCCTCTTGAGCCGGCCGCTGGTGGACCCGGTACTGACGCGCCGTTTCTTCGTCTACACGCGCGGCCAGCGTTCGCTGTCACCGGCGGCCGAGGCTTTTGTTGCCTTCCTGGCCGAGTACGTCGGCAGCGGACTGCCGCGCCAGCCGCTAGAATATGGGCATGTCCCATAACACCATCGATATCAACCGGGCCATGGGCCGCTTCGACAGCCACGCCAGCGTCTGGCTGTTCGGCTACGGCTCCCTGATCTTCAAGGCCGATTTCCCCTTCCTCGAGCGCCGTCCTGCCCACATCGGCGGCTGGAGCCGGCGCTTCTGGCAAGGCTCGCACGACCACCGCGGCACCGAGACCGCGCCCGGCCGCGTCGTGACCCTGGTCCCGGAAACCGATGCCGTCTGCCACGGCATGGCCTACCTGGTCACGCCCGAGGAATTCGCCCACCTCGACTACCGCGAAAAGAACGGCTACCTGCGCCTGGCGACAAGCATCCATTTCGAGGACGGCAGCGCGGCCGAGGGCCTGGTCTACATCGCCACCCACGAGAACGCGGCCTACCTGGGCCCGGCCAGCGAGCGCGACATTGCGCGCCAGATCGCGTCGTCCTGCGGCCCGAGCGGCCCGAACAGCGAATACCTGCTGGAACTGGCCAAGGCCTTGCGCGAACTGGGCAAGTTCGACGCGCACGTGTTCGAGATCGAGCGCCATCTGGCTGCGTTCTTGCGCTAAGCTGGTCTCCGGATTCGATTCGGAGACCAGGATGCAGGAAGCGCCCCGCCCGCCCTCGGCTGGCGACCTCGACGACGACACGCTGGCCTTCGTGCGCCGCGTATTCGGCTACGCGCGCGCCGGCGAGGCCGGCGAACTGGCTACCCTGCTGTGCCAAGGCCTGCCGCCCAACCTGCGCAACGAACGCGGCGACAGTCTCTTGATGCTGGCCTGCTACCACGGACACCATGACGCGGCGAAAGTTCTGCTCGAACATGGCGCCGATCCGGCAATCATGAACGACGCCGGCCAGGCTCCGTTGCACGGCGCCGCCTTCAAAGGGGATTTGCAGATCGCCACCCTGCTGCTCGAGCACGGCGCCCAGGTGGATGCTGCCGGCCCGAACGGCAAGACGGCGCTGATGTTCGCCGCCATGTTCAACCGCACCGACATCGCGCAACTGCTGCTGGCGCGCGGCGCCGATCCCTTCCGCCTGGATGCCGACGGCAACTCGATGCTGGATGCCGCCCGCAAGATGGGGGCGGCGGACACCATGGAACTGCTGGCAGCCGTGACGAACGAACGCTGAGAAGAATTAAGCTGCCGCCTGGGCGACCGGCGGCGGGCAGATGCGGTCGCGCCCGCCCTGCTTGGCTTCGTAGAGCATGGCGTCGGCCCGCAGGAAGAGCGCATTCTCCGTTTGGCAGGCCGGATAGGCGGCCATGCCGCCGCTGAAGGAAAAGCGCCGCACGTCGCCGGCGCGGACTTCGAAAGGCAAGGCGCCGAAGGCACGCCGCATCGCATCCAGCCGGGCCCAGCCCTCCTCCACCGTGCAATCCCAGAACACGACCACGAATTCCTCGCCGCCGAAGCGGCTGAGGAGGTCGCGCTCGCCCAGGTGGGAGGCCAGGCAGACCGCCAGGCGCTTCAGCACGATATCGCCAAAATAATGGCCCCAGGTATCGTTGATGGTCTTGAACTTGTCGATGTCGATCACGCCATAGGCCAGCGGCCGCTCCTCGCGCGCCGCCTGGCGGATCAGTTCCTGGGCCTTTTGCTGCAGGCCGACCTTGTTGAGCAGGCCGGTCGCGCGGTCTTTCGAAATCAAATCCTTGCTGACGCGGATCTTGCTGGCCCGGTTGATCAGCTGGGCGCACAGCAGCTCGGCGTCACCGGCCGGCAGCACGGCGTCGAAACCGTTCGCCAGCGCGCGCTGCATCAGGGCCGCATCGGGCTGGCGCTGCAGCAGGACGATTTCGCGCACCGGATCGGCTTCGATGTTCTTCTTGAGCACCCACGCCAGCGACTCGGTGCGCGCGAACTCCGCATCGCTGACCAGCACCAGGTCGGGCTGCAGCTCGCGCACCCGCAGGTGCAGGGTCTGGGCCTGGTCATGTTCAATTAACTCGATCCGCGCCTTGTGCAGGCAGGCCTCGTCCATGCCGCTCATGTCGCCCAGATGCATCAGGCGCACCAGGTCGCCGCGTTTCTGCTGGACAAAGAGCTTGAACAGCTTGTCGACCAGCACGTCGTTGGCGATCGGCTTTTCGGCATAGGCCAGGCAGTGGCAATCGACCAGCTTCTGCTGCAGCAGGTAGCGCCCGCCCTGGCGGCTGCTCTGCAGGTAGACGTATTCCTTGCCGGCCGGCAGGCGCTGCAGCAGCTCGCCCAGCATCAGGGTCTTGCGGCTGTCGAGCATGTCCGACTGCATGTTGTGCAGGGCGTCCAGGTCGATCACGAACAGGCCGTTGCCGGTATCGCCCTCCACCGCCGCCACGAACTGGCTGACTTCGCTGAAGAAAGCCATGTCGAAGTCGTATTTGTGCGCGTGCAGGCGCAGCTCGGCCGCGTTGTCCTTGATGAAGAAACTCTGCGACAGGAGCAGCGCGCGATATTTATAGAGCGGGACAGGGCTGGGCATCTTGCAGGGTCCGTCGGATGCTGATTTGCACGGCTAACATACAAGGATATTGCCCTGAAAGGTATAAAAAATGGAAACTTTTTTTGATGCCATGTGCTGACATGGCGCAACAACAACACCCGGACTATCCGGTGCGGGTAGGCAAAGGAGCCTGGCTGAGGTATTTCGGCTTCACGCCGGCAGTGAGCCAGACGCCGTTGTCCGACTGGTAGAAAGCGATGCCGTCCGCATGCATCCGCGCCGCATCGACGCGCAGCACGACTGGGAAGCCATGGCGGGCGCCGACGCGGGTGGCGGTCTGCAGATCGGCGGACAGATGGACGTGGTGGCGCGCCCCGGCCTTCAGCCCGGACGCCAGGATGGCCTTCAGGAAGCGGCTGGCCGTGCCGTGGTAGAGCACGGCGGGCGGCTCCGCCTCTCTCAGCTGCAGGTCGACGGCGATGGAATGGCCCTGGCTGGCGCGGATGCGGCTGCCGTCCTCGCTGAGGGCGAAGCGCTGCTTGTCGTTATCGGCGACCACGCGCTCGAGCAGCGCCCGCTCGACCGGCTTGCCATGCGCCGCCAGGCAGGCCAGCAGTTCGCCGGTGTCGGCCCAGCCGTGGGCGTCCAGCGCCAGCCCGATACTGTCGGGGCGGTGGCGCAGCACGTAGCTGAGCAGCTTGCTGGTGGCGACGATGAGGTCCTGGGGCATGCCCCCAGCTTACACGACGCCCTCGATCACGCGCCGCACCTGCAGCGCGCGCTCCTCGACGCTGCCGCTGACCAGGGTATAGGGGATGCCGCGCGCCTCCAGGTCTTTCAGCACCAGCTGGTGGATGCGGGCGCGCCAGGCTTCGTTCTCGCGCGCCGATTGTTCTTCGTAGGGGATGTCGTCCGCGCAGACGAAGGTATGGGCGTAGCGCTCGCGGCACTCTTCGGCGCAGCGCAGCAGCTCGGCTGGTACCGGCTCGGTGACCTGGCCGAATTCCAGGCCCAGCAGCAGTGTGGTCAGCGCATTCGTATCGACGAACAGGTAGCGCCGGGCATAGGGCATCTGCTCGTCCTCGGCCTCGCGGTGGCGCAGGGCGATGTCGACGTAGTCCTCGGCGTTCAGCTGGCCCTGCTTGTCTTCCCAGATGTAGCGGCCGATCTCGGGGACGGCGACGCTGCCGTACTGGCGCGCGAGATATTCGCACAAGGTCGACTTGCCCGTCGATTCCGCGCCGACGAAGACAACCCGCTTGACCTGCCCTGCTGTGCTGCTGCCCTGCTCTTCCATATGCATCCCGTGATCGAAAAACCTGCCATCCAGAAAGATGAGAGCGCCATCCTAGCCGACGGCGGCGCCGGCTACAAGACACTGCCGGCGCCGGAGCACCGGACCGTCAAAACAAATCCAGCTGCGGACTTGCCTTGGTCTTCCTGCTGGCCGGCTTGCCGCCACCCTCGACCGCCGGCGCGCCGCCGAACAGGTCCAGCTGGGTCACGTCCTCGTCCCGGCGCTGGCAGGCGGCGGCCGAGGGAACGACCAGCGGCCGGCGGAACTGCGCGCCGTCCATCTTGCTGAAGCGGCCATTGAAGCCGTCCATACCCAGCCGCTTCACCGCCTTCGTGAAGCGCTGGCGGATAAGGTCGGCCCACACGCCTTCGCCGCTCATGCGCTTGCCGAAGTCGCTGTCGTATTCCTTACCGGCATGCATATCTTTCATGCGGTTCAGCACGCGTTGCGCACGGTCTGGAAAATGAGCGTACAACCATTGATGGAACAAGGGGTTGACCTCCCACGGCATGCGCAACACCGTGTAATGGGCGCCGACGGCGCCGGCGTCCCTGGCAGCCTCGAGAATGCGCTCGATTTCCGGTTCCGTGATGAGGGGAATGATGGGCGCCACGCTGACGCTGACCGGGATACCGGCCTCGGTCAGGGTGCGGATCGCGCGCAGGCGGCGCGCGGGCGCGGCCGCGCGTGGCTCCAGCGTACGGGCGATCTCCCCGTCCAGGGTCGTGAGCGTGATGGCCGCTGCCGCCAGGCCCTTCTCCGCCATCGGCGCGATCAGGTCGATGTCGCGCTCGATCAGCGCCGACTTGGTGATCAGGCCATACGGATGATTGCACTCACCCAGCACCTGCAGCACTTCGCGCGTGATGCCGCGCTCGCGCTCGCAGGGTTGATAGGCGTCCGTGTTCACACCGATCGCGATGCTCTCGGGCACGTAGCCGGGCTTGGCCAGTTCGCGGCGCAGCAGGTCGGCCGCATTTACCTTGGCGAACAGGCGGCTTTCGAAGTCCAGCCCCGGTGACAGGCCGAGGTAGCTGTGCGACGGACGGGCGAAGCAATAGATGCAGCCGCGCATTATGTCGCCTCGCTTTGTTCGCAGCTACTCTACTTCCTCTTTATATACATGAACTTAAGTCAATATTATATCCGACCTACTGTTCATGAACAATTGCGTTCGACATAGAGCCTGCCAGCAGCAAGACACTTGCCGTCACCCTCGCTCCCCGGCGCTCCACCGAACAGGTCTGGCTGGGTCATATCGTCATTTCTGTGCTGGCACGCGGCTGCCGGTGCACGACCAGTGGCCGGCGGAACTGTAAGCGTTCGGCTTGCCAAAGCGACCGGTATAGCCATCCATACGTCTTCTTCTCTCACATGTGACCCCGCTGAAAAGTAGACAAGAAAATTTCCAAAAAACAACTTAAAAGGTTGCAAGATATGCCATAATTTCATTACAACAATCAGTGAAAGAGGCCCACCAATGCACATTTCAAGACTGCAACTGGTGAACTACCGAAATTTTGCATGCGCAAATTTTCACTTCAACAAGAACTTAAATACAATCATCGGCGAAAATGGTTCGGGTAAAACCAATGTGTTTCGCGCAATTCGACTGCTACTTGACGAGAATATGGCTCGCTCTGCTCTGAGATTGGAAGAGCGCGACTTCAACCGCGGACTTGTCGACTGGCGTGGCCATTGGATCATTATCAGCCTGCAGTTCGACGAAGTGTCTGATGATGAGGCGATTCAGGCATTATTCGTGCACCAAACTGGCGTGCTAGGGGAGGACCCGGTGGAGCGAGCGACCTTGAACCTGATCTTCCGGCCAAAAGCATCAGTAAGACAAGCATTCGCTGAGTTGGCGGCCGGCGACCAAGATGCGCTTCTCCAATTGCGGGAATCAATCACGGTCCTCGACTATGAGCCAATCCTCACCGGAAAAAGCATAGCCGACTTTACCGACCCGGCGGTGTATCGCGCTCTAGTTGGCAATTTTGATACGGTAGAGTTCCCACCAGTTTTAGAGGCTCCGGCAATCGGTGTTAGGTTACCCCACAGCCTCGCCATCCAGCGGGAAGTCTGCTTTACATACGTTCAGGCGCTTCGAGATGTGGTTGCCGAATTTCACAATACTAGGACGAATCCACTTTTTGCGTTACTCCGTTCCAAAACTGGGGAAATCGACCATGCCGAATTCGATCCTATCGTGACACAAGTAACGCAGCTCAACGAGTCGATCGAACTCCTGACTGAAGTCAAGGCCATGCGTTCCGACATTCATGGCACCATCAATGATGCAGCTGGTGACGCCTATGCGCCGGCGTCTCTCTCAATCCGATCAGACCTTCCGGCCGAGGCGGAAAAACTTTTTCAATCCCTGAAACTCTTCGTTGGCGAAACCGATGCAGCCCATGAAGATGCCATTCATGAACTAAGCCTCGGTGGCGCAAATCTTATCTTCTTGACTCTTAAGCTTCTTCAGTTCAAGTATCAGCGCGACAAGCAATCTTTTGCCAACTTCTTGCTCATCGAAGAACCTGAGGCACACATTCATACGCATATTCAAAAAACGCTATTTGATCGCCTCAAGTATCCAGACACACAGGTCATATTCTCCACGCACTCGACGCAAATTTCCGAGGTAAGCAACATCCGCAATGTCAATATCCTGGGAAGGACCGGTAACTATTGTGAGGTGTATCAGCCAGCACACGGGCTAACGATAAAGCAACAGGATGCCGTCCAACGCTACTTGGATGCAGTCCGATGCAGTTTGCTGTTCGCGAAGAGTGTTGTACTCGTCGAGGGCGATGCTGAAGAGATTCTCATACCGATCCTTGTCAAAGCAGTGTTTGGACTTAGTCTCGATGAGCTTGGAGTGAGTCTAATCAATATTCGCAGTACGGGCTTCGAGAATGTGGCCAATCTCTTCCATGTCAACAGAATTCGTAAGCGCTGTAGCATTATCACCGATCGTGATGCGACTTTCTTCGACGTCACGCCCAATCCCGCTGATGACCCGGAATTGGCAAAAACTAAGCGAGACGCGATTGCATCGGCCGAAGACGGGAATCGACGATTCGACCGACTTACCGGATTCGCTGCAGGTAACCCGTATGTCGAGCTTTTCTTCGCGCCACACACATTTGAAGTTGACTTTGTGGCTGCTGGGAACAGGCAGCCCATAGTCCGCGCGTTACCCGAGATATATCATCAGCAAGCTGCTATCGAACGTTGGACCGACTGGATTGAAGAGCCACATCTCGCAATTTCTGGATGGGCTGCGCTGGAATTAGCTAAAAAAACGAAGAAAGGATGGTTCGCTATTCTGCTCGGACGATACATCGATCACGAAGTTGTCATTCCTGAGTACATCGCAGACGCAATCCTGTTCGCACATGGCACGCCCAGCCGTAATGTGCTTGCCAAAATCTTGCGGTATCGCGCCAAGTGCTCCTTAGACCCTAATTTAGAGGCCGCGGAACTCACGTCCCTCACGAGCAGTATTTCTCAATACGAGGAAGGCGTGATCGATCTCGCGGGACTGCGTACAGAGGTACTTGGGAAACTGCCGAATGATGCAATCTTGCCAATCCTAGCTAAGGTCTAGCCATGTTTGTATGGAATTCGGGAGATCTCAACCCTGAGCAGGAAGCCGCAGTCTTAGCACCAGGAAATATTTTTCTGACAGCCTGCCCTGGCAGCGGGAAAACGCGAACCTTAACATATAAAATCGCTTATGAATTGAGTCGAATGACAAGTGACAAGCAACGGATCGTTGCAATCACCTATACCAACCGCGCAGCAGATGAAATTCGTGACAGGATCGAGAGCCTAGGGGTTGATACACAGCACTTATGGATCGGCACAATTCATGCGTTCTGCCTTGAATGGATACTCAGACCATATGCTATCTATCATCCACTTCTAGCGCATGGTTTTGGCGTAATCAGTCCCCACGATGGGGAAACCATTCTAGAGGAATTGCTGCGTGATCAGAACCGCGGCGTGACCATCTATGACTGCAACTATTTCTATACGTCAGAGGCTTTGCAAGTTTCGTGCGACCCACATAAGAGAATTCATGTTGCTGATGTTGTCGCAAGATACCAGGCTAGACTCGCGGAGCGTCGCCTAATCGACTTCGAACTAATCTTGAAATGTGCATGTGAGCTCATTACTACCCAGCCATCGATTGCCAAGATACTAAGTTCCATTTTCTCCCTAATCTTAGTAGATGAGTACCAAGACACTAAAGAAATTCAGTACGTCATTATTGGAACTATTTTGCGCGCCGGTTATGGTGAAGTTCGCTCCTTTGTGGTTGGCGACCCCAATCAGGCGATCTATAGCTCGCTAGGTGGCTATTCGATCACCCCTGAGGATTTCGCCAATCTCACAGGGCTGACGTTGGATTTGAGAGCCCTCGCCGGCAACTATCGCAGTTCGGCGCGCATTGTTACTTACTTTGAAAACTACAACCTGCACCGGACTCAAATCTCTGCTGTTGGCCCAGGCCGGGATTTTTCAAGTTTGGTTACCTATGATTTCCTGACGACGCAAGCGAACCTTCTTGATAAGATCACACGGCTAGTGACGCACAGCATTGAGGACGCCGGTATTCGTCAGCACGAGATTTGCATTCTAGCGCCACAATGGATGCCTTTGGCGTCACTGACACGTCGGCTAATCGCCGCCATGCCGCAATATGAATTTGACGGCCCTGGTATGGTTCCCTTTGCGCGCGACCCCGAAAATTTTTGGTACAAGCTCGCGCGCGTTGGCTTAACTCAGGCATCTCCTAGAATGTATGTCAAGCGGCTACGCTGGGCAAACGAAGTGCTTCGGGACCTTAACGTCGCCGGAGCTCCAACATCGACAATTTGTGCCAAGGCGTTGTTACGAGCGTCCAATGCGTTTCATTCGTCGCAAAACGACGGGTTGCGCTACTTGTCCGAGTATTTTGATGCGATCATCGCTTGGTTGGAGATTGACTATCGCCTACTCCAAACGCTGGCCGAACATCATCAGGCGTTCTTTGAAAGTTCAGAGGCACGCATCGACAGGATCGCGCAACAAGGAGCCGAGTCGATTCGGGACATCGAGACTTTTAGAAAGGTGTTTGCGGAGCGCAGTGGCATCACAATTTCGACAATTCACGGCGTTAAGGGGGGCGAATTCGATGTTGTAGTTGCCTACGGACTTTTGCAAGGCATGGTTCCCCATTTCAACGACCCGGAACAGCATGAAAGCGCCACAAAATTGCTTTATGTAACCTGCTCTCGTGCACGCAAACATCTACATCTTATTTCAGAACGCGAGCGGCCGCGCGGAAGGTACAACACCTATGCACCTACGGCGGCCTTGACAAACATTCAATTTGACTATGACGAAATCTAGCTCGTGTTCAAAGGCTTAGTATGCGTAGACACTACAAGAGAAAAACGACGGAACGCGAACCTGAGCAACGGTGTAGATGCTCGTCTTCTCCCGCAGTATCTATCCGCACTGCCTTCTCGGCCAAAAATCCACTGAGCACTAATGCCCAACACGTACTGGCCTAATATAGCGGTCCCGGTTCAGAACAAATCCAGCTGCGGGCTCGCCTTGGTCTTGCGGCTGGCTGGCTTGCCGCCGCCCTCGACCGCCGGCGCGCCGCCGAACAAGTCCAACTGGGTCACATCCTCATCCCGGCGCTGACATGCGGCTGCCGACGGCACCACCAGCGGGCGGCGGAACTGTGCGCCGTCCATCTTGCTGAAGCGGCCATTGAAGCCATCCAGGCCCAATCGCTTGACGGCCTTAGTGAAGCGCTGACGGATCAAATCGGCCCACACGCCCTCGCCGCTCATGCGCTTGCCGAAGTCGCTGTCGTACTCCTTGCCAGCGTGCATGTCCTTCATGCGGTTCAGCACTCGCTGGGCACGCTCTGGGAAGTGGGCATACAGCCACTGGTGGAACAGCGGATTCACTTCCCAAGGCATGCGCAAGACCGTGTAGTGCGCGCCGACGGCGCCGGCGTCCTTGGCGGCTTCGAGAATGCGTTCGATTTCCGGTTCTGTGATAAACGGGATAATCGGCGCCACACTGACGCTGACGGGGATGCCGGCCTCGGTCAGGGTGCGGATCGCGCGCAGGCGGCGCGCTGGCGCTGCCGCGCGTGGCTCGAGCGTGCGCGCGATTTCGCCATCAAGCGTAGTGATGGTGATAGCCGCTCCGGCCAGCCCCTTCTCCGCCATTGGCGCGATCAGATCAATGTCGCGCTCGATCAGCGCGGACTTGGTAATCAGGCCATACGGGTGGTTACACTCGCCCAGCACCTCAAGCACTTCGCGCGTGATGCGGCGATCGCGCTCGCATGGCTGGTAGGCGTCGGTGTTGACGCCGATGGCGATGCTTTCGGGCACGTAGCCCGGCTTGGCCAGCTCGCGGCGCAATAGATCAGCGGCGTTCACCTTGGCGAAAATGCGGCTTTCGAAGTCCAACCCGGGCGATAGGCCAAGGTAGCTATGCGAGGGCCTAGCAAAGCAATAAATACAGCCATGCTCACATCCCCTATATGGATTCAAAGAAACATTGAATGGGATGTCAGGAGAAGAGTTGCGGGAAAGAATGCTCTTAGCAAATTCCGTAGTAACCTCTGTCTTGAGCCGACGGTCTTCAGACGAATCCGTACCTTCTGTAGCCCAGCCGTCGTAAAAGCGCTCTCGTTTTTCTACCTCGTACCGTCCCTGGAGGTTGCTTGTAGCCCCTCGCCCCTTCACTAGATGAATCGGTTGCAGTCGAACTTCGCTGAAATTTGCCATGTTCATAGCGCTAGCTCCAAAGTACTGTATATCCATACAGTTATACGGTGGAGTGTAGCTAACTCGTACAGTGAACGCAACCACCTTTAGCACTACGTGTGCGAAGTCAACGACAAAACGAACATGAATTTTCGATTTGTCAAGACCATGGAGATAGATTCGGTGCTCGGTTCGACAGCTCGGGGGGGCAAAGCGCTGACGTTCGCGCTGCCGGTCTGCCTTGGCTGATTCTGGAAGTCGATGGCAAGATCGTGGGTTATATGCCTACGCCACCAAGTGGCGGACCCGGCCGGCGTACCGCTATTTGGTAGAGAGTACGATCTACCTGGACCAGGCATTCACTGGGCGAGGACTGGGTCACATGTTCTACAACGCGCTATTGGATGAACTGCGCCAACGCGAACTTCACCTGGTGATTGGCGGTATCGCGTTACCGGACGAGGATAGCATCGCGCTGCACGAAAAGCTGGGACTCTACAAGGCCTCCCACTTCTGCGAGGTCGGCATGAAGTTCGAGCGCTGGATCGACGTGGGATACTGGGAACTCAAGCTCAGCAAGTAAGAGCAAGAGGAGGCACGTTCTCCCCTACCCTACAGCTCTCCGATCGCAAGCTTCAGTTGCTGCAGCCGCTCCTGATTGACACAGTAGCAGACTCGCTGCACATCCGACGAGCCCTCGATAAGGCCGGCTTCCTTCAGGATCGTGACATGCTGGGAAATCGTCGACGGCGCCAGCGGCAATACATCCGTCAGCTTCCCGAAGTAGCACTCGCCATAATCGATCAGGTGGCGGAGCAGCTGGATACGTGCAGGATGCGCGAGTGCCTTGCACATGCGTGCCAGGTCATCAGCATCGATTTCCGTATCACGTGCGCGAGGAGTAGTTGGCGGACAGCAGGGTTTGGACATAGGGTTTGTTCGTTGTTTGGCGAACGCAGAATAGACGTCAGGAGACACTCTTGTCAAAAGCTTTGGCGTACTGCCGCGATGGTTCGGCGGCGACCGCTCGAAGGTAGAACGCAAGCGAAGCGACAGACATGGCAAGCAGCACGAACAGCAATACCAAAGGACCGCTGTCGTATCGCAGGATTGCTGCCGCGGCCAGGGGCCCAGCCGCCTTCGAAAGGAGCGACGGGCCTGCCATCGCACCGGAGATTGCGCCATAGTTCTCGCGGCCGAACAGCGCTTGAGGAACCGAGCCACGCACGATGGTCAGGATGCCGTTACTCAAACCGTAAAGCACGCAGAAAGAGGCGGCCGCCCAAGCCTGCGAACCAAACAGCACGAGGACTAGCAAGGCGGCGGGGAGCATGGAGAACGTCAACTTGCCGACCGTTTGCGGCGGTGTATTCCGCCCGAGCGTCATCTCTCCAATACGCCCAGCAACCTGCATCGGACCGATCAGCGTGGCCAGCATGACCGCCAGCGTCGCGGATGCGCCCAGGTGCCCGAGCAACGGGATCAGGTGGACCGACATGGCCGAGAAAATGAATGCATTGGCCGAGAATGCCAGTGCCAGCATCCAGAACGCTTGGTGCCGCAAAGCTTCCGCCAGGGTATGGCTCCGGGGCGCACCTTCTGGATCCCTCAACTTGCCGCGGGTGGGATCGGTGCCTAGCCAGAGATGCAGCGGCACGCAAATTACAAGCTGTATGACCCCATACCAGAGGTAGGTGTCGCGCCAGCCGAGCATCGTATGCAGTTTGGCGGTCAATGGCCAGAACACTGTGCTGGCGAAACCGCCAAACAGCGTCAAGGTCGAAATCGCTTTTCTGGACCCCGTCTCGAGCTTGCGGTTGAGCGTGGCGAAAGCGGCCTCGTACAGCGTGAGCGCCATCGCCACGCCAATCAGCGTCCAGGCGACATAGTAGGATGCGACACCGGTGCAGCGGCTGAGCCAAACCAGTCCGAGAGTACACAGGACCGAACCAGTCGCCATCACGTAGCGTCCGCCATAGCGGTCCAGCAGCATGCCCGTTGGCGTTGAGGCCAATCCCGCAACGAGCAAGGCCCAGGAAAAGGCGCCGAACACGAGTTCCGGCGCGAGCGCCAGGTCACGCTGGATGCCGGGTGCCAGGATGGTGAAGGCGTAGTAAAGCGATCCCCAGGACACGATCTGGGTGACGGCGAGGATGCCGATAGTCTTCGAGGACTGATGCACGTGAGGCTCCAGGTTCGCGCCGCCGGCTCGCACCGGCGGCAGTTCATTCGATCAGGCGCAGCAGCTGGTTTTGGCCGGCGCACTGCAGCCACAAGCGCCGGACGGAGACGGTGCTGGGACGCAGCAGCTAGCGGCCTGAGCCTCCGGGACACCGCAACAGGATACTGCCGACTCGGATGCGCCATCTTCGTACGCCAGCCGTGTCTTGCACACGCCCGTTTCCGGCAGGTCGAGTTGCACGTCGTCGGCCGCAGCCATATCGCCAACAAGCGCTGCAACCACGGAGCGAACCTGCTCGTAACCTGTCGCCATCAAGAAATTAGGGGCGCGGCCATAGCTCTTCGCACCGACGGCGTAGTAGCCGGGTTCCGGGTGGGCCAGCTCGTTGTGTCCGTGCGGACGAACGGTGCCGCAGCTGTGCTCGTTCGGATCGATCAGGGGCGCCAGCGCATCGGTGCTCTCGAGCCATGGATCATGACGCAGGCGTAGTTCGCGAGTCAGCGCGAGGTCTGGTCGGGCCCCGGCCGCGCAGATAATGCGGTCGATCCCGTCGATCACCGGCGTGGCGCCACTGACCGGCTCTCCGGTCACACGGATCCGGCCGTCGACTTCTTCCAGTTGTTCGATCCGGAAGTTCTGGCGCAACTCCAGCCCGCCGGAGTTGCGCAGGGCCTTTAAACGCATCCCGAGCTGGCCACGTGCCTGCAGGCCATCGGCTTCGCCGCCGCCGAACACCCGGCTAAGGTTGCTGCCGCGGGTTGCCCACACGATGCTGGTCTTCGGATATTCCTCGGCTAGTTGCGCGAGCGCGAGCAAGCTTCCGGCTGCGGAGTGCCCGGCCCCGACGACCAGCACGCGCCGGCCCGCGAAGCGTTCGCGCGCGCTGCCCAGCACATCGGGCATGCCGTAGTCGATTCGCGCCCCCAATGCCGTTTCGCCAAGCGCGGGGATGCCATCGGCACCCAAGGGATTCTGGTGCGACCAGGTGCCGGTAGCGTCGATGACGGCACTGGCCAGGTACTGCCGTGTCCCGTCCGCCGTTTCTGTGCGGATCAAGAAGGGTGCGGCCTCACGGCCCTTGGTCTTGACCTTGTCGAAGCCGACGCGTGTGACGGCAATGACGCGCTGCCCCAGCAGCAGCTTGGCCGCAATTGCAGGCATCGCTGCGAGCGGAGCGAGGTAAGCGTCAAGTAGTTCGCCGGCGGTCGGCAGCCCGTCGTCCGGCGGCGCAGTCCAACCGTGCTGCTGCAGGAGGCGGCGGGCCGCCTTGTCGACGTTGTATTGCCAGGGCGAGAACAAGCGCACATGGCGGTAGGTGGCGAGGTTGGCGCCCACCTCGGGACCAGCTTCGAGAATCAGCGGCGTCAGACCCCGCTCGATCAAGTGCGCAGCCGCCGCAAGGCCTACGGGGCCAGCTCCAAGCACCGCCACAGGCAGTTGTTGTTCTTCGTTGCTATTCATTCTTGTTCTCCTCATCTAGTCAGGCAAAGTTCTATTGGTCCGCAGCCAAACCTCGGCATTCCTATTTCGTCGAATTACGAATGAGCAGGCGCAACGATAGATCCGGACGCGCTCCTCAACCGCTAATTCGTTAATCGACGAATATAGAATATCTCTCATGTCATCAAACGGTCAAGATATTTCGATATATTTGGAAGTGTCGTATCAATCAACCGAACAGGTCGAGACCACCATGACTGAAAGCAGGGTTTTCAACGTACTATTTCTTTGCACCGGTAACTCCTCGCGCAGCATTATTGCCGAGGCAATTCTCAACGCGACCAGTGCGGCCCGGTTTCGTGCCTACAGCGCAGGAAGCCATCCAGGCAGCGCGGTGCATCCCTTTGCGATCGAGCAGATTGAACGGCTCGGCTTCCCCGTCGACGGCCTGCGCAGCAAGAGCTGGAATGAGTACGCAGTTGCCGATGCTCCGCACATGGACTTCGTGATCACGGTATGCGACAAGGCCGCTGGCGAGGCGTGTCCCCGCTGGCCAGGGCACCCGATCACGGCGCATTGGAGCTTCGAAGATCCAGCAGCATTCGTGGGGAGCGACCAGGAGCATCGCCAAGTCTTTGCCCGCACATGCCGCGAGATCAAGAATCGCCTCGACATCTTTTCGATGCTTCCATTTGCGACCCTGTCGCGCCTGGCGATCCAGAACGAGCTGGCTGCCATCGGTCGCTTGGAAGTGCCGCTCTTGTGAAGGCTTGCCGTGTAGGCATCAATTCCACTATACTGGAATTATCAAATATTTGGATGAGATCATGGATACGAAACCCGCACTTGCCGCGCTTGCCGCCCTCGCCCAGGAATCAAGGCTGGCAACCTTTCGCTTGCTCGTGCAGGCTGGCCCTGCAGGACTTTCCGCAACCAAGATTGCCGAGGCACTCGGCACGCCTCCCTCATCGCTGTCCTTTCATCTGAAAGAACTTACCCACGCCAACCTGGTGATTCCGCGCCAGGAAGGCCGTTTCATCATTTACGCAGCGAACTTCGACACGATGAATCAGCTGCTGGGCTTCCTGACCGAGAACTGCTGTGGCGGCAATCCTTGTTCGCCAACGAATGGCTCGGGATGCGAGTCCATCGCTTCCAGCCAGACAAGCTAATTTCTACGCTTATTTCCTCTAAACCAAAGGTCTACCGTGAACGTACTTTTTCTTTGCACCGGCAATTCGTGCCGCTCGCTCATCAGTGAAGCCGTCTTCAACCATCTGGCTCCAACTGGCTGGCACGCCATCAGCGCAGGCAGCCAACCGACCGGCAAGTTGAACGACAAGGCGCTTGCCCTCCTGGCCAGCAAAGGCATTTCCACGGAAGGCTACTACAGCAAGTCCTGGGATAATCTGCCCGTCACCCCTGACCTCGTGGTAACGGTGTGTGCCAGCGCTGCCGGCGAAACCTGCCCGGCCTACCTCGGCCCGGTGCTTCGTACGCATTGGGGTGTCGAAGACCCGAGCCACGTCGTCGGTACCGAAGAGGAAATCGACGCCGCCTTCGAAAAGGCCTACGCGATCCTCCGCGCACGTATCGAAGCCTTCCTCGCCCTGCCGCTCGAGGAGTTGAAATCCGACCGCGCGAAGTTCAAGACCGAACTCGACCGCATCGGCCAACTCGGCGCCTGAACGCCACCTTCCGTTACGTCAGCCGGGCCATTGCCCGGCTTGTCCTTGTGCCTGTCGCTCCCTGAAAGACTTCCGTGCTGATCGCTTTTCTCATCTTCCTGATAACCCTCACCTTCGTCATCTGGCAGCCTCGCGGCCTCGGTATCGGCTGGAGCGCCGCCGCGGGCGCAGCCGTGGCCCTGCTCGCGGGCGTCATCCATGTCAGCGACATCCCGACCGTCTGGCATATCGTCTGGAATGCCACCGGTGCGTTCGTGGCCGTCATCATCATCAGCCTCCTGCTCGACAAGGCAGGCTTCTTCGAGTGGGCTGCGCTGCACGTGGCGCGTTGGGGCGGCGGTAGCGGCCGGCGCCTGTTTGTGCTTCTTGTCTTGCTGGGTGCGGCCGTGGCCGCGCTGTTCGCGAACGACGGCGCCGCGCTGATCCTGACGCCCATCGTCATCGCCATGCTGGTCGCTTTGCGGTTTTCGCCGAAAGCCACGCTGGCATTCGTAATGGCGGCCGGCTTCATTGCCGACACTGCTAGCCTGCCGCTGGTCGTGTCGAACCTCGTGAATATCGTCTCGGCCGACTATTTCAATATTGGCTTTGCGCGCTACGCCGCAGTGATGGTGCCGGTGAACCTGGTGTCAGTGGCCGCGACACTTGCCGCGCTGGTCTGGTTCTTCCGCAAGGACATTCCCGCTGATTACGACCTGACGCAATTGAAACGCCCCGAGGAGGCCATCCACGACCGTGCCACCTTCGTCACCGGCTGGTGGGTGCTGGGCATGCTGCTGGTCGGTTTCTTCTGGCTTGACGAAGCCGGCATCCCGATCAGCGCCGTGGCCGCGGTTGGCGCAGTGCTGCTGCTGGCTGTCGCTGCGCGCGGGCACCGGATCTCCACCCGTGAAGTGCTGCGCGGCGCCCCATGGCAGGTCGTCGTATTCTCGCTGGGGATGTACCTAGTGGTCTACGGATTGCGTAACGCCGGCCTGACGGACTACCTGACTGCCCTGCTCAACCGCTGCGCTGAACACGGCATCTGGGGCGCAGCGCTCGGCACCGGCTTCATCACTGCCATCCTGTCGTCGATCATGAATAATATGCCGACCGTGCTCGTGGGCGCGCTGGCAATCGACGCCACGACGGCACAGGGCGTTGTGCGTGAGGCGATGGTGTATGCGAACGTGATCGGCGCCGACCTCGGCCCGAAGATCACCCCGATTGGTAGCCTCGCCACGCTGTTGTGGCTGCACGTGCTGTCGGCGAAGAATATCCAGATCTCCTGGGGCTACTACTTCCGGATCGGTATCCTGCTGACCCTGCCGATCCTCCTGGTGACCCTGAGCGCGCTCGCCCTGCGCCTGAGCTGAGAAAGGACCGAACATGGACAAGGCACTAGACGTCACGATCTATCACAACCCCGATTGCGGAACCTCGCGCAACACGCTGGCACTCATCCGCAATGCCAGCATCGAGCCGACCGTGATCGAATACTTGAAGAACGCGCCCGACCGAGCAACACTGGTGGACCTGGTTCAGCGCGCGGGCCTGCCGGTTCGCGGCGCCGTACGCGAAAAAGGCACGCCATTCATGGAGCTCGGCCTGAATGATCCCGCGACGACGGACGAGCAGCTGATCGACGCAATGCTCGCGCATCCGATTCTCATCAACAGGCCTTTCGTCGGTGTCCGCCTGTGCCGCCCGTCTGAAGTCGTGCTGGACATCCTGCCGGCGCCTCAACGTGCTGCGTTCTCGAAAGAGGACGGTGAAGCTGTCGTCGACGAACAAGGAAAGCGAATCAAATGAGCAAAATCCCTAATCTCCCCAATATCAAGCCGGAGCTCCTGGACCAGCCTGCGCTCGAGAAGCTCGCGCCGGTGGGCGACCTGAGCCACCCGCCTCGTATCCTGATGCTGTACGGCTCGCTGCGCGAACGCTCCTTCAGCCGCTTCCTCACCGAAGAAGCCGCGCGCATCCTTGAGCACTTCGGCGCCGAGGTAAAGATCTTCGATCCGATGGAACTGCCGATAGTGGGGAGTGTTCCGGAAACGCATCCGAAGGTCGTCGAGCTGCGCGAACTCTGCCTGTGGTCGGAAGGCCAGGTGTGGTGCAGCCCGGAGCGTCATGGCGCGATCACGGCGGTGATGAAGAACCAGATCGACTGGATCCCGCTGGAGATGGGCGCAATCCGGCCGAGCCAGGGACGCACGCTAGCGGTGATGCAGGTCTGCGGCGGTTCGCAATCCTTCAACGTGGTGAACACCCTGCGTCTGCTGGGGCGCTGGATGCGCATGTTCACGATCCCGAACCAGTCCTCGGTGCCGATGGCGTACAAGGAATTCGACGACGAAGGCCGGATGCGGCCGTCGGGGTACTATGATCGGGTGGTCGACGTAATGGAGGAACTATTCAAGATCACGCTGCTGATGCGAGGACGAACCGATTATCTGACCGACCGCTACAGCGAGCGGAACGAGCGTGCGCTCAAGGCGATCAACCGGCAGATCGAAAAAATTTGAACTGCTGGGGCCGGGTTGGCGCCGGCAGAGCTCTTATCTGCGGCCGAGCCTCATCCTCTAGACCAGCCGGAGACAATAATCGCCATGCCAAACAAGGCGATTGCTGCGCCGGCCCAGTCCATGGTCGATAGCTTCACCCCGTCGACCACGCGTAGCCAGACCAGTGCAGTGGCAACGTAGACGCCGCCATATGCCGCATACACGCGGCCGCTGGCTGCCGGGTGCAAAGTCAGCAGCCCCACGAAGAGCGCCAGGCTTGCCGCCGCCGGGACAAGTAGCCAGATCGGGCCGTTCTTACGGAGCCATAAATACGGCAGAAAACAGCCGACAATTTCCGCGATAGCTGTAGCAATGAACAACAGGCCGGTCTTCCAAATCATTGATGTTTTCTTCCGTTTATCTGGACTCTTCAGCCTTGCATGCCCAGTACTAAGCAAGGTCGCAGAGTCCTTTCAGCAAATGTCGAGCCTCGACAAAGACGAGTAAGCCTCGCCGCAGCACCGTGGTCGGCTTCCAATTGATTCCAGCAGAAATCAGTCATCGATCAGTGCCTGGATTATTGGGCAACTTGCACTCGGTTGCTCGCTGTCACAGCGCGATACCATCGTTGCGAGCGCCGTTTTCATTGCGAGCAGATCGCTTAATTTAGCTTCTACCATAGCGAGCTTCATTGCTGCCAGGTCGCGGGTACTGGCACAGGCCTGCGAGCCTTCCAGCTTGAGCAGGCTCGCGATTTCATCGAGCGTAAAGCCAAGGAGCTGTGCCCGTTTGATGAATCGAATCCGGCGTACATCTTCGCTCCCATAGGTGCGGTAGCCACTGTACGGCCGCGCCGGCTCATCGATCAGTCCACTTCGCTGATAGAACCGGACCGTCTCCACATTCACACCGGCGGCGCCTGCTAATCGGCTGATGGTCATTTTCTCTGTCATGCACTTGACTCCGTATATGTGTACGGAGTTTATCCTGTTTTTTGAGTAAAACCTGTTTGGAGCGAGCATGGCAATTGGAACGAAGGGATCGTTGGCTGCAGGAGTGTTGGCGGCGCTTGGCGCCTCGGCATGTTGCGCCGGTCCGCTCATCTTCCTGCTGCTCGGCATCGGCGGCGGCTGGGCATCTAACCTGATTGCGTTCGAGCCCTATAGCCCCTACCTCACCGCGCTGACAGTATTGTTTTTAGGAGCTGCATTCTACAACTTGTACCTGCGTCGGCGCGCTTGCGCGCCTGGGGACGCCTGCGCCGCCGACCGTGTCCTCAGGAACCAGCGCATCATGTTCTGGCTCGTTGCCGCCCCCGTCGTACTACTGCTGGCGTTTCCCTTGTACGCCCCACTGTTCTATTAAATGGATTTCCCGATGCGTATTTCTACATTCGTCGTATCCGTGTTACTGAGCGGATCGGCTTTCGCCGGCACTTCAGAAATGCTTACCCTTAACGTGCAAAACATGACCTGTGCCGCGTGCCCGATTACGGTCAAGAAGGCGCTTGAACAAGTTCCTGGCGTAAGTGAGGTGAAAATCGATTTCGAGCACAAGACGGCCACCGTGCACCTGGATACGGACAAAGCCAACGTCGCCATGCTGACCAAAGCGACGGCTGACGCAGGATTCCCTTCGACTGTCAGGAAGTGACGCGATGACCGAGGCAATTTTAGAGTCGACCCTGACCTGTCCGGACTGCGGGCACAGCAAACGAGAAACCATGCCGACTGATGCATGCCAGTTCTACTACGAGTGCGAAGGCTGTGCCGTCGTTCTGCGGCCAAAGGCTGGTGACTGCTGCGTCTTTTGCTCATACGGCACGGTCAAGTGCCCGCCGATTCAACTGGAGCGCCCCTGCTGTGGCTAACGTACGGCTTTTTTGAACATCGGTGTTGCTGATGACAACACTTTCCTAGAGTTCCGAAGGCGGTTGACCTTGGCCAGCACCTCCGGCAGGATGCGCTCGCTGAGGCCCCCGAAGGTGAGATAGTTAGAACAGCCCACGTTTGGGTCTTGCTTGCCTGGCCCGCAAGCCAGCAATCGGGCCAGAATCAGCTATACGCTCCTCGAAGCCCGATTCGCACCGATAAAGGCTCAAATAATCAATGAGCATGTCCAGCCACAGCCACTTCCGCACCATACGTGTGTCCCTCCCTCGCTTGCTCACATGGCGTGTCTTCGATTTGCACAGTGCTGTGGTGAATGTCGAACTTCTCCTCGAGAACATCACGAATCCTATCGAGTAGCGCAGGCCACGATGCAGGGTTTTCGCTACCCACGACATGCACAGTGAGGCTCGGCTTACCGCTCGTAATCGCCCATACATGCAGGTCATGAATCGATGCGACGCCTTGAACCGACAGAATCGCCGCCTGTACATCCGCCAGTTTGACTCCCTCAGGCACTCCCTCGAGCAGGACGTTCATGCTGGCCTTAAGCAGCGTCCAGGTGCGCGGCAGCACCCAGAGACCAATTGCGACAGCGATTGCCGAGTCAACCCAGCCCCATCCGGTATAACGAATGACGATCGCCCCGATGATGACGCCGATGGAGCCCAGCATGTCGCTCCACACCTCAAGGTAAGCCCCTTTGACGTTCAAACTATGTTCCTGGCCACCGCTGAGCATACGCATGCTGATCAGATTGATGGCCAGGCCCAGCACAGCGATGCCCAGCATCATGCCCGACTGGATCTCCGGCGGATGCCGCAGGCGCTGGTAGCCCTCGTACAAGATGTAGATCGCGACCAGAAATAGCAGGATGGCGTTAAACGCCGCGGCCAGGATCTCGAAGCGGTAGTAGCCGAAAGTGCGCAGCTTGTCAGCCGGCCGTTTGCCGATACGGATCGCCGCCAGCGATATCCCCAGAGCCGCTGTATCGGTGAACATGTGCGCCGCATCCGAGAGTAGCGCCAGGCTATTGGTCAGGAGCCCGCCGATTACCTCGGCGATGAGAAAGACCGTCGTCAGCCCCAAGGCGACCCATAGTGGCCGTTCGCTCTGCCCCACGTTGACGGCGTGCGAGTGTCCAGAACCCATCATTTGCTCCTTCCGTTGTTATCACTACCCTCGCCGTCCAATCAATCGATCGGGCTAGCGGCGTTGCTTCCTTCGAGCCAATGAAGACTTCTTGTCTGCTCGGCCCCTGCCGTGATGCTTACGTTTTCTGTTACGGCCCAGCCATGCAAGAAACACAAGAAATGCACCCACACCGCAGACCGCGACAACAATTGAAACGATGAGCAGTTGCCCATGAAAGTCTTCCGGCTGGCCCATCAATCTCCTCCACTAGGATTAGCTGCAGGATCGCCCAACTCTACCAAGCCCAAGCCGGACGCTCTGTTTCTGATCTCTCGTATATCTGCAATTGTTCAGGGCCGGTTATGCGAGCCGGCCCCGAACAAAACTCATGCCTTCGTGCGCCTATAGGCCCAGGTATAAAGCGCCGGCAGGATCAGTAGCGTCAGCGCCGTCGACGACAGGATGCCGCCAATGACCACCGTCGCCAGCGGCCGCTGGACTTCCGCACCGGTACTCGTCGCCAAAGCCATTGGCAGGAACCCGAGCGAAGCAACCAGTGCCGTCATCAAGACCGCCCTTAGCCGCACCTGAGCCCCCTCGTGCATGGCATGCTCTGGCGTATAGCCCTGCTCCCTGAGCGAGCGCACGAACGAGATCATGACCAACCCGTTCAGTACGGCCACACCGGACAGCGCGATAAAGCCGATCGCAGCGGAGATCGACAGCGGCAACCCTCGCAGCCACAAGGCGAGTACGCCGCCGCTCATGGCGAACGGGATGCCGCTGAACACGAGCAATCCATCCCTGATGCTGTTGAACATCAGGTACAGCAGCGCGAACACGATCGCCAGCGCGGCGGGAATGACGAGGGCAAGACGCTGGCTCGCCGCCTGCAGATTCTCGAACTGGCCGCCCAAGTTGATCCAGATTCCCGCCGGCAGTTTTACCTTCCCCAGACTGGACTTGAGTTCAGTAACAAAGGAGCCCAGGTCGCGCCCTCGCACGTTGGCGGTGACGACGATCCGTCGCTTGCCATTCTCTCGGCTGATCTGGTTCGCTTCCGGGACGAAACTCAGGGTGGCTATCTCGGACAACGGGATACTGGCTGCCCGGCCTTCCTGCGGTGGCAGCGAGATCGGCAACTGCTTCAAGCTGTCGATGTCGTTCCGTACGCCTTCCGGCAAGCGCACCGTGATGGCAAAACGCCTGTCGCCCTCGAACATCATGCCGACGTCGCGGCCGCCTACAAGCGTACTGAAAGCCTCCTGGACGTCGGCGACGTTCAGCCCATAACGCGCCGCCTTGATCCGGTCGACCGACAGGGTCAGCGCCGGCAATCCTTCCGTTTGCTCGACCTTGACCTCGGCCGCCCCCTGCAGCTTGCTCACCACCTGGGCGACCTGCTGCGCGGTTGCCGTCAGGGTTTCCGTGTCGTCGCCGAACACCTTGACGGCGATATCGCTGCGAACACCCGAGATAAGCTCGTTGAAGCGAAGCTGGATCGGCTGCGAGAACTCGTAGTTATTGCCGGGAACCTTGTTGGCCGCTTCGGTAATCGCCTCTACCAGCTCGGCATGCGACTTGCGCGGCGCCGGCCACTGGTTCTCAGGGCGCAGGATGATGTAGCTGTCGGCGGCATTGGGCGGCATTGGGTCCGTCGCCACCTCGGACGTGCCCACGCGCGCGAACATCCGCTCGATCTCGGGGAATTGCTTGAGCAGCGTGCTTTCGAGGTGCTGCTGCATCGTCACCGACTGCTGCAGGCTGGTCCCGGGGATGCGCATAGTGAGCACCGCCAGGTCCCCTTCGTTCAGGTTCGGCGCGAACTCTGTTCCCAGCCGGGTCGCGAGCAGGCCGGATAGAAGCACGCTCAGCGCCGCAAACGTGAGGGCAACGTGCCGGTTACGAAGCACCCATTCCAGCATCGGCCGATACAGGTCACGCGCCTTATGCATGATCTTGTTTTCATGCTCGGCGGCTTGCTTGCTGACGAACAGTGCGACTGCCGCCGGAACGAAGGTCACCGACAGGATCATCGCCGCGACCAGTGCCATCACCACCGTGATCGCCATCGGGTGGAACATCTTCCCTTCGACACCTGACAAGGCGAAGATCGGCAGATACACCGTCATGATGATCAGCTGGCCAAACAGCAGGGGGCGCCGGGCTTCGGCCGCGGCGGCGGCTACCTCGGCAAAGCGTTCTTCCCGGGTCAGCTCTCTTCCAACGGCGGTGTGAGCGAGGCTGAGCCGGCGAATACAGTTCTCGACGATGACGACGGCGCCATCGATGATGATGCCGAAATCGAGTGCACCAAGGCTCATTAGGTTCGCACTGACCCCGGCCTTGACCATGCCCGTGAACACCATCAGCATGGTCAGCGGAATTACCAGTGCCGTGATCAGGGCGGCGCGCAGGTTACCGAGGAACAGGAACAGGATCGCGATGACGAGCAAGGCGCCTTCGACCAGGTTCTTGCGGACCGTGGCGATCGCCTTGTTCACCAGCACCGAGCGGTCGTACACCGGCAGCGCCTGTATGCCGGCGGGAAGCGAACGATTCACCTCTTCCAGCTTGCGGCGCGCGTTCTCCGCCACCGCCCGGCTGTTTTCGCCGATGAGCATGAAGACCGCGCCCAGCACGACTTCGCGCCCGTTCTCGGTTGCGGCGCCGGTGCGTAACTCGCGGCCGGGTTCCACATCGGCGACGTCGCGCACCCTGATCGGTGCGCCCTGCACGACGTCGAGCACGATGTTGCGGATCTCTTCGATCGATTTCACCTGGCCTGGCGTGCGCACGACGAATTGCTCGCCGCCCCGTTCGATGTAGCCGGCGCCCGCGTTGGCGTTGTTGCGGTCGATCGCATTGACCAGTGTGGCGAGCGACAAGCCATGGCTCGTCAGCCTGGCCATGTCCGGCGCAACCTGGTATTCCTTCAGGTAGCCGCCGATGGTATTGACTTCGGTGACGCCGGCAACGCTGCGCAGCTGTGGCGCCACGATCCAGTCCTGGATCTCGCGCAGGTCCGCGGGCGTGTACAGGCTGCCGTCCGGCTTGAGGGCGCCTTCCTTCGTTTCAACCGTCCAGTAGAAAATCTCGCCAAGTCCAGTAGCGGTCGGGCCCATGGATGGCTCGACGTTGGCCGGCAGCCTGGCCTTGGCCTCCTGCAGCCGCTCGCTCACGAGCTGGCGCGCAAAGTAGATGTCGGTGCCTTCCTTGAACACGACGGTGACCTGAGACAGTCCGTACTTGGACAGCGATCGGGTCTGCTCAAGCCGTGGCAAGCCGTTCATCACGGTCTCGATCGGGAAGGTGATGCGCTGCTCGACCTCCAGCGGCGAATACCCCGCCGCGCTAGTGTTGATCTGCACCTGGACGTTGGTAATGTCCGGCACGGCGTCGATTGGCAGGCGCTGGTAACTGTAGACGCCCAGTCCGGCCAGGCAGAACACGGCGAAGACGATGAGCCAGCGGCGAGCGATGGCAAGTTCGATGAGTTTCTGGAACATGTTTGCCCTGCTCAGTCGTCGTGCTCGGCTTCGGCCTTGCCGAGATCAGCCTTGAGAAGGAAGCTGCCACCGGCTGCGTAGCTGGTGCCAGCCGGCAGTCCCTTCACGATCTCGGTCCGCTTGCCGTCCGAGCGCCCGATGGTAACGTCCTGCGCCCGGAAACCTGTGCTGGTGCGGACGAACACGACGTTGTGCTCATGGATAGTCTGGACGGCGTCACTGGCAACCGTCACGGGAACGCTCGATTGCGGTCCCATCAGGTCGACGGTGGCAAGCATGCCGGGGCGCAGCCGCAGTCCCTGGTTGGGCAGCGACATCCTGGCCGTGGCCATGCGCGTGGTTTCGCCGAGGATGGGGCCGACGAACGACACCGTTCCATCGAGCGCGTTCGACAGCGTATTGACGCTGACCTTCGCCGGCATGCCAGTACCGATTTGCGGCAGGCTGTCCGCAGGAACAGCGGCCTCGACCCAAACATGGGACAGGTCGGCAATCGTGAGCAGTGGTTTGGTTTCGTCGACTGCCAGACCAGCCACGGCCGGTCTTTCGACCACGACACCATCCAGCGGTGCGCGGACGGTCACGATGCTCGACACCCCTTCTTCCTGCACCGCGATGCCGAGGGCGCTCAGCCGCTGCCGCGCCGCCTGTACAGCGATCTCTGCTTCCTTCAGCGCCGTCTGCGCGGCATCGAGATCCTGGCGTGCGGAGATCCGCTCTTCCCACAAGGTTTTTTCGCGTTGGTAGGTGGTCCTGGCCAGGTTCAGGCGTTGCTGGGCGCTGCCCAGCTCTGCGCGCCACTGCGCCACGGTTGGACTCTGGATCGCGACAAGCGCCTGTCCCTTCTTGACCGTAGCACCTGGCGACACCAGTACCGACTGCACGATACCTTGCGCAGGCGCCGCCAGCGCGACGGTCCGCTCCGCGTTGACCTTGATCTGCGCGGGCAGGTGCAGGCGTTCCTGGATCATGGCTGGCTTGGCAGTGTCGATGGCGATACCGTTGGCTTTGATCTGTGCCTCGGTCATCGCAATACTGCGCTCATCCTTGGCATCAGCCGGCGCCTCGTTTTCTTCGGCATGCCTGTCGTCATGGCCATGCGAATCCTTGTGTTCCTTGTGTTCCGCAGTCTCCTGCGCGGCCGGGGCTGCCGGCTGTCGCCACAGCATCAGGCCGGCAAGGACGGCAGCGATCACGCACATCAGCGCGATCGACAGTTTCTGTTTCTTGGTCATTTCGTATCTCGGTTATCTTGTTCCGCGGTGCCGGCGATTCGTTCGATGTCGGCATAGGCGCGATAGGCCTCTAGCATGCTGTTCCACTGGCGTGATTGCGCCTGGAACCACGTGCGCTGCGCATCGAGCACCTCCAGGAAGGGAAACTTGCCGTACTCGAAGCCCTTGAGCGTCAGCTCGTAGGCGGACCTGGCATTGGGGATCACGTCCTGCCGCAGCAGCATGGCCTCGTTCCTTGCCACTTCGTAGCGGGTGTAGGCGGTAGCGAGCTCCGATGAGGCGTTTACTTGAGCGGCCGCGAGTTCTTCTCGCGCCTTGTCGGTACGCCGTAGCGCCGCCCTGAGGTTGCCCTCGTTACGGTTGAAGAGCGGCAGCGGTACTGACAGGCCAACGACGGCCTGGCGCCGGCCGACCTGGTCATCGCGCTGGCTGCCCACGGACAGCGTCAGGTCAGGCACGCGCGCCGCACGCTCCACGCTGGTTTGCGCCTCCTGGGCCGCAAGCTGGCTGCGGGCACGTTGGACCGACGTGGCATCCTTGGCTTGAGAAAGCAACGTTTCGAGCGGCTTCACCTGAGGGAGCTGGTCCGCCGGCTCCCTCAGGATGACCGATTCGGCTGGCCTGCCAATCAAGGCACCCAGCTTTGTCCTGGCAACGACAAGCTGCGCCGTGGCCTGGTTCAGTTCAGTGGCCGCATCGACCGCGGCAAGGCGAGCCTTGGTCTCATCGATTGGGGAGATCTTTCCAGCCGCGACGCGCTTGCCGGCAACCTCGACGCTCTTGCGGGCCAGTTCGCTCAGGGCGCGTGCAAGCTCCTGTCTTTGTTGAGCGACCAGCACCTCGTAATAGCTTGCGATGACGTCGGACCGCACCTGCTGGCGCAGTACCATCTGCTCGCTTTTTGCCAGACCTACTGCGCCCTGGGCCAGTGCGACGCGGGCCTGGCGCTTGCCCCCAAGTTCGATTGGCTGGTTGATCTGGACGGTGGTCGTCCGCGTCCCGGCCTGCTGGCCTTCACGAAGATATTCCAGCTCCGGATTCGGCAAGCGGCCAGCCTGGTCGACCGTCGCTTCGCTCGCCGACACCTCGTGGGCGGCAGCTCGCACCGCCGGCTGATCGAGGGCTAGACGGATCGCCGTCGGTAGATCGATAGATGATGGTGTGCCTGGGGCCACGCGCATGGGCTCGGCTGCGCTGCAGCTCCATGCCAATGCGGCCGCAACGACCAGGGCACATAGTCGTTTGGGTTGGATAGTCATTCCTGCTCCTGAAAATGGTGAGATCAGGCGCGCAGGGACACGCGAGCCACCCGGCTCGCTTGTGGAAAATCTGCGCGCTAGTTAGCGGCGGCAGACCATTTGGGCCGTTCGAGCCGGGCGACTGGCGGAGCAGTCAGGAATGGAGGGTCGAACGCGATCGTCGAAGCGTGGTGACGCTCACCAGGTATGACGACGGAATCCGACGGAAGGTAAAGAACGTGTCCGAACATGCAGGCTGGGCAGTGAGGGTCTGCCAAGGCCGATCTGTCGTCGTCGGCTACGAATATGGGTTCAGCAGCGATGGCGCCGGCCTGCCCGTCGCTGTGATGGGTAACGCCCGCGGGTGTCGTCACGCAGCACTTGTCCGCCGCTGCTAGGGCGACCTGGAGCGGATAGACAAGAAGCAGGATGATGATGACCCAGCGGCGCATGTGATGGTCTTATGACGTTGAAGTGCTCAAGCCACGCAATTCGGAACGGGCGCGCCCGATGATATCGCGCGCTCCCGAAAGGCCGAGCACAGCCATGATACTGGCAACTGCGATATCGGGCCACCCAGCTTTGGTGCCGAAGACCCCGATCGCCGCCAGCAGCACAGCCAGGTTGGCGATCATGTCGTTACGCGTGCAAAGCCAGACCGAACGCATGTTGGCATCAGCATTTCGGAAGGCATACAGCAAAAACGCGACCACACCGTTTGCGGCAAGAGCCAGGATGCCGATCATGCCCATGGTTTCTGCTTCCGGCACGTGGCTGCCTAGGCCAATCCAGAGTGCCCGCGCCAGCACGAGCACGCCGAATGCGCCCATGACAATGCCTTTGACGTACGCAGCACGCGAACGCCAGATCGTGGCCATCCCGAGCACGAACAGCGAGACAGCATAGTTGCCGGCATCCGCAAGGAAGTCGGCAGAGTCCGCCAGCAGGGATACGGAACCCGACTTCAGGCTGCTTACCAGCTCGACGCCGAACATCAGAAAGTTAATGAGCAGCGCCACCCAGAGAACCTTGCGATAGCGGTTGTCGGGTGGCGGCGATTGGGAACTGCACGATCCAGAACAGCAAGACGACATAAGCACCTCCACATCTATGCCCCGTATTAGAATCCCTGTAGCTACTACAAGGTCAAGCGGAGATGTACATGAACATGCGAATTGGTGAGCTGGCGAAGCTGACGGGGTGTCAGCCGGAGACTGTACGGTTCTATGAGCAAAAAGGGTTGCTCCCCCCGCCACTCAGGTCACAGGCAAACTATCGGATATATGATGCCGCCCATGCCGAGCGCCTGCACTTCATCAGGCGCTGCCGCTCCTTGGGAATGTCGCTGGATGAAGTGCAGACTTTGCTCGGCTTTCAAGATCACCCGGATCAGCCCTGCGGCGGGGTGAATGACTTGGTTGATCGACATATGCTCTCGATTAACGGGCAGATTGCCGAGCTGCAAGCTCTGCACGATCAGCTTTCCAAGCTGCGGCAGACATGCGACTCGGCGCGCCCTGCGGGACAGTGCGAAATCCTGAAGCAGCTCAGCGATACAACCCCACCGTTACCAGCGAATGAATCCATCGTCTAGCCGAAGGAACTGCCGAAACCGCAGCTGTCCCCTCGAACGGAAGCCGAATAAAAAGTTCCTCCTCTAGCTCCGCCGATTCTTCCGTACCGGACGAGTCAGCTTTCGCTGACCTCCGTCCTTGCGAGGTTTGCGCTTATCGCTCCATCGAAGCCATGCAAGGAAAGATAGCACCGCGACCAGAACGCAAGCAGATGCAACGAACGCAAGAAGAATTGTCAGGCTGTCGAAATCTCCTGGCGCATGCATTTGTAGCCATTTCCCCTATTTTGCCTTGCGCGACGACCAATGGAAGTGGGTGACTGCCCAGGTGTCGCCTTTTTTCTCGAGCACTGCGGTCTCGGTTCCAAACAAACGAACCGCCGAACCTTTATACGTGCCTTGCGTCTCGGTTTCCTGAATGACGACGGCCATGTCGCCAGCAATCCGCTCGCTTCCCTTTACCACCTTTCGGCTTGTGTTCTTTGCGAATGCGACATCGGCGGGAAGATGGTGCCCTGCGTACTCGTCCTTGGACTGCTCGACATGACCACTCTCGAAGATCTGGACTGCGGGACTGAGTAGCGACAGCGCCTTTGCGGTATCACCGCTGGCGACCGCTGCATGGTACTCCCCAACGACCTCGGTCGGACTGGTGGCGAAGACGGGAAGTGATGTCATAGCAAAAAAGGCGAGGCAGAACAGTCGGCGCATCGAGGCTCCTTATAGATCGAAATTACAAGCCCGACATTACACCAGAGATGGGCAAGCACCTCAAGATTTTCGCCAGTCCTACCTCGATACTTTGGCGTCATGGACGGCAACTGGATTCCCAATCACGTCCGAACTGCACGAACACGTGCAAATAGCTGCATCTTCAGCCACTGACGCACACGTGGCGTGTTCGACTCAAAAGGCAGATAGAACAGGTAAGCGCCGACAACAAGCACCAAATACATGCTGGCATACATGAGGTAATGGGACAGCCGGTAAGGAGAGAGCTGGCCGAGACCCAACATTGACGCGAGCAGATGCCCCATCAACAGGATCAGTGGCACGTGCAGCACGTACAAGGTGAATGAAAAGTTCGCGAAGAACCGTCCGGTCCGGTCCAGCCAGTCCAGCTTGGGCCCCAGGCGGCGATTGAACTGCATGCTCGACAGGAACAGTACGAACAGCAGGCTGAAAACTAGATACTGCGGAAAGCCTTCCGGCGTGATATCGGTTTTACCCTTCAGCCGGATGACGACGGCGCTGCCGACGAACAGGAACAGCAAGGCCCAGCGCCATAGCGGGCCCGCCTCGATCTTCACCCGTGAGAACGCAGCGCCTAACAGCCATATCGAAAAATAAATCAATATGCCGCCGTGCACCAACTGGAAAATGGCCCCGATCGCCAACACCGCCGCGGCCCGCGTCGCGATCGTCCTGCCTCGAAACACCAGCACTAGAAGCGGGAACAGCACGTAGTACCAGGTTTCATTGGCCAGGCTCCATAATGGGAAGTTGCCGCCGAATGGAGGAACGACAATTGTCTGCAGCCCAATCATGTTCCCGAAAAAGGCGCTCATCGAGTACGGCTCGGACGTCGAAAACGACACGCGCGCCGTATCGAGGGCGCCGACGGCAGCACCTGCAAGCAACATGACCAGGAAAGTCGGCACAAGCACGACCCACAGCCGCGAGACCCTGTCGATAGTGTAATTCTGGAACGCCCGGTCCGAGTCCAGTTTGTTGAGAAAGCTTCCGCCGACCAGCCAGCCACTGAGCACGAAAAAGACAATCACGGCCAGGTAAGCAAATCCGGCGCCGAAAGCCAGGCCCTGAAACAGCAATGGCGGATTCGCCACTTCGCTGAAGCCGGGATACATCTGGGCACGCAGATGTGCTGCGGCCACTACTAGCGCTGCGAGTCCCCTCAACAGGGAGATCAACATCGAGTGCCAACAGTCTTCCTGCAAATTCGTCTTTTCGAGAATGGTGATTTTCGGCATGACAGCCTCGCTGTGTGAACAAACCCAAATAACGATATAACCCAACCATTGTTGATGTCCTGACTAGTCCCAAGTGCAGTTGACGCCTGCAGGGCCTTGTTGGTCTTATCCGGTCCGAAGCGCCAAAAGCGCTGCCTTGATGCATTCTCTTGATTTGCGGTACCATGCTTGGATGATGCGCACGATCTTTCGCCTTCTGCTGTGGCTTTCGATCACGGTGCTGTCCCTGCAGGGCGGCGCTGCGATGGCGGTCGGGCAGCCTGAACAGACCGCGCACGAAACGGTGGTCACGACCGGCCACCAGCACCATCGGGCCGCCGTGCAAGCAGATGGAGAGCACTGCACTGAGGCTGACTCCAAGACAGTGGTTTCGTCACACGCCAAGTGCGCCGCTTGCGCAAGTTGCTGCGTTGGCGCCGGCGCGCCTCCAGGACTACTGCCGACCTTCCACGCACCGCCGTTCTCTTCCTCGCTGCACGCTCTTGCGGAAGCCGCGATGACGTCCTTCGTCCCTCCCGCCCTCGAGCGACCACCTCGCTTCAATCTCGTTTGATTTTCCGAGCGCGCTGACGGCGCGCATCCGGGCTGCCTGGTGCGGCCCTCAATCAACACGATACAAACCATGAAATTTTCAAACCTGCTGCTGTTCGCAGCTGGCGTGTCGCTGCTCGCTTGCGCGCAAGCGCAGCAGACCTTGCCGTCCGCCGCCGACGCGAATACGCCTGTCGCGCCCCTGCAGTACCAATCCGTCTTCGCCAATGTCGTCGCGTCGAAGGAAGCGCCGCAACCGCCCGATAAACGCTGGGCTCGCGCTAACCGCGTGGTCCTCGGCGAGGAAGCAGAAGCTCCCGTATCCGGCGAACAGTCCACTGCTGGCGTATCCCAGAAGGTCTCCGCGCCGGCACCGATGCACGGCAACCACGAACACAAAGGAGCGCACCAGTGAACTCACCTGTACGACGTGACCTGCGTCGATTGGCCGCAGCGGTTAGCGCCGCGCTGCTCGCAGGCTGCGCGAGCTTTTCCCAGGATGGCGGACTCGATGATTTCGCCCGGATGACGCAGGAACGCATCGCCCAGCCGGCACCGTTGAAGCGGGACCAAGACTCGCGGGCCGAAGTGACCGTCCTGCTTTCCAAGCCGCTCACCGCCGACGCCGCGGTACGCATTGCCCTGCTCAACAACCAGGGCCTGCAGGCGTCCCTGGCCGAGCTCGCGATCGCCGAAGCCGACTTCGTCCAGGCTGGGCGTCTGCCGAACCCGGGCTTCAGCTTTGGTCGGGTGCGCGGGGGTGGCGAGACCGAAATCGACCGTGGGCTGTCCTTCGACCTGGCAGCGCTCGTGACCCTGCCGGCCCGCACCCGCATCGAACGCCGGCGCTTCGAACAAGCCAAGCTGCAGGCGGCAATGCAGGCTGTGAACCTGGCGGCCGACACGCGCAAGGCGTATTACTCGGCCGTGGCTGCGGCGCAGGCAGCGGGCTTCGCGGACAAGGTACGTGGATCGGCCGAGGCGGCCGCCGAGCTTGCCGCGCGCATGCGCGCCACGGGCAACTGGAGCACCCTCGACGCCGCGCGTGAGCGCGCCTTCTACCAGGACGCGTTGACCCAGCAGGCACAAGCGCGCCTGCAGGCCACGACCGCACGCGAGGAGCTGGTCCGCCTGCTGGGCCTGTGGGGCCCTTCCCTCGCATTCACCCTGCCTGACCGGCTGCCTGAGCTGCCCGCGCAGCCAGACCAGCCGGCCAATGCCGAAGCGACCGCGCTGTCGCAGCGGCTCGACGTCCTCATCGCGCGCCAGGATGCGCAGGCGACGGCACAGGCGCTCGGCCTGACCAAAGCGACCGGTTTCATCAACGTGTTCGATGCGGGTTACGCCAACAAGAGCACGACCGGCGCGCCCCGCGAGAACGGCTACGAGGTATCGCTCGAGTTGCCGCTGTTCGACTGGGGCGGCGCGCGCGTGGCGCGGGCACAGGCAAGGTACATGCAGGCGGTCCACCGTACCGACGACATCGCCGTGAAAGCGCGCTCCGAAGTGCGCCAGGCCTATGCGAGCTATCGCACTGCCTACGACATCGCCCGCCACTACCGCGACGAGGTCGTCCCTCTTCGCAAGCAGATCGCCGACGAGGTGCTGCTGCGGTACAACGGCATGCTCGCGAGCACCTTTGAACTGCTTGCCGAATCGCGCGAACAGCTTGCGGCCGTCAACGCCTCCATCGCGGCGCAGCGCGATTTCTGGATCGCCGACACCAATCTTCAGACCGCCATGAATGCAGGCGGCAATACTGATTCAAGGACAGCACAATGATTTCCCGTCGAGATTTTTTCAAAGGCGCCGGCGCCGTCGCGGTGAGCACTGCCGCAGTCAGCCGTGTGGGCGCAGCATCGCTGCCCGAAGCGATGGTCATGGACAATGCAAAGACCCATGTGCCGCCGCCACCCGCCACCGGGCGTCCGTTCAACCCGGTCGTGACCCTGAACGGCTGGTCCCTGCCCTGGCGGATGAACAACGGCGTAAAGGAGTTCCACCTGGTTGCCGAACCGGTGGTGCGCGAGTTCGCTCCCGGCATGAAGGTCAATTTGTGGGGCTACAACGGCCAGTCCCCGGGCCCGACCATCGAGGTCGTCGAGGGTGACCGGGTGCGCATTTTCGTGACCAATAAACTCCCCGAGCACACCAGCGTGCACTGGCACGGCCAGCGCCTGCCGAACGGCATGGATGGCGTGACCGGTCTCACCCAGCCGGGTATCGCGCCGGGCAAGACCTTCGTCTACGAGTTCGTGGCGAAGCGCCCGGGTACCTTCATGTATCACCCCCACGCCGACGAGATGACCCAGATGGCGATGGGCATGATGGGATTCTGGGTGACGCACCCGAAGGACATCGGGCGCTTTGCCGTCGACCGCGACTTCGTGTTCCTGCTCAGCGCCTACGACATTGAGCCGGGCAGCTATACGCCGAAGGTCAACACGATGCTCGACCATAACCTCTGGACCTTCAACAGCCGGGTTTTCCCGGGTATCGACACGATGCCGGTACGCCAGGGCGAACGTGTGCGCATCCGTGTCGGCAACCTGACGATGACGAACCACCCGATCCATCTTCACGGCCATGAGTTCGAGGTGACCGGCACCGATGGAGGCTGGACGCCGCCCGGCTCGCGCTGGCCGGAGGTGACCACGGACGTCGCCGTCGGCCAGATGCGGGCGATCGAGTTCATCGCCACCGACCCGGGCGACTGGGCATTCCACTGCCACAAGTCACACCACACGATGAATGCGATGGGCCATAGCGTGCCGACGCTGATCGGCGTGGATCACCGCGGCATCGCCGAAAAGATCAGCAAGATCGTGCCGGACTACATGGTCATGGGCGACAAGGGAGGGTCGATGGGCGGCATGGAAATGCCGATCCCGGAGAACACCCTGCCGATGATGACAGGTGACGGGCCGTTCGGCGGCGTCGAGATGGGCGGCATGTTCACCGTGCTGAAGGTGCGCAAGGACCAGAAGCGTGGCGACTACTCGGATCCCGGCTGGTACAAGCATCCGGCGGGTACGGTCGCCTACGAATGGACTGGTCAGTTGCCTGAGCCTGCACGCAACAGCGACGCCGGACGCAGCCTGATGCCGGCCACCAGCAAGCCCGACGTCGAGCTGCAGGTGCGCAAACCTGTAGGGCATTCGGAACACTAGGACAAGGCACAGGGACAGTATGGCGGAGCGCCGACGTAATTCGCCTGTTGGCGCGCCGTCCACGCCGGCCGCCTCAGTGTTTTGTTTCCAGATCCCGGATGTACTCCTTCATTTCACCGATTTCCTTCTTTTGTGCGGCGATGATGCCGTCTGCCAGCTTGCGAACCCTCGGGTCGGTGATGTTTGCGCGCTCGCTGGTCAGGATGGCGATGGAGTGATGCGGAATCATGGCGCGCATATAGGCCACGTCGCCCACCGTCGCCTGGCTGCGCACCAGCCATAGCGACACAAGGAATACTGCGAGGCTTCCCACGAGAATACCCAAATTGACCCGTTTGTTCGGATACATCTTCCACATAAACGCGAGCATTACGATCGCCATCGTGGCGCCCATGATGAGCGCCATGAATGCCCGTGTTTCACTGAAGAAGATATGGTCGATCGAATAGGTGTTCAGATACATCAGACCGAACATGATGATCGTTCCCGCCCCGATCATCTGGGCGAATGTCGTGTACTTCATTGTTGCCATTGCATGATCTTGTCGATGTGGGTGCGATTCATCCATGGGTTTCTCCTTTTGAACTGATTGATGTAAGCAGCGCCGGAGACATTGCCCGGCGCTGCATGCTGCCGCCGACCAGAAACGAGTGCTTCAAAAATCCTGATCCTTCCGTCTGTCTCCGGTAGCTGGCACGAAACCACAATCGCCAAACTTTTTGCAGAGCATTTCCCTCATATCGTTGATTCCGTTCTTCTGGGCCACCACGATGTTCTCGCAGTAACGATGCAGGGGAGTGTGCGCGATATCGCTTTTGACCTGGCAGTGCAGGCTTGGCGCCAACGCGCTCAGGTGGTGATTGCTGAAGGTGCGCAGGAATACCTGGTTGAACTGCGCGCCGGCCGGCGTACTCTCGAGATTTGCAATCATCCTTTGACCATCCGCGGTGAGCTGGGGCTGGTGTTGCATTCCGTACCAATCCTGAAGAAAGCGTTGTGCCTTCATGATTTCTTCGCGCTGCGTACGGTTGGCCTGGCGCGACATTGAGCGTATTTGGTCATCGCTCGCCTTGGCCACGGTGGCGCCGTAGCCAGGTGTCGGCGAGGTCCCTTCGCCAGGATTGCTGACAGGCGCATTGCGCTGAGTATCCGTGCCAGCTGCGAGCTCGGTCATCCGCAATGCCGAATAATGGTGGTCGATGATAAAGACGAGATAGTTCTTCTCGAACGTTGCGGTCGAGCCGCGGCCCGGGCCGTCCGCAGACGCCGTGCCCGTGATCGCCACGAGCGCCAAACCCGCGAGTGCACGCGTGGCCAGGGTGCGGCAGCGCGATACCGGCATTGCAGGGTGCGTGAAATACAGATTAGTGCGTTTCATCTTTCTCTCCTGTGTGGTTGTGATGCGAGGCTCAAGCCACAGTCTTTGCCTGCTTCAATGTGAGGCTGCGCCGGCGAGCCAAGGCAGCAACGCCCAGTCCGCCCAACAGCATCGACCACGTCGCCGGCTCGGGCACGGCCAGAACGACATTGTTGGCCGCTGCCCAGTACACGGTGCCGTCGTCCTCCATGTTCTGGAAGGACACCGAGGTGAGCGGACGATCCGACAGGAAGGCGACGAACGAGTCCTGTGAAGCATTCGACAGCGTGAATGTCTCGCTGTCCGCACCGGACACCGCGCTCAGCACGATGGTGCGGTCCGGCATGAAGGCGCCGAATGAATCGGTTCCGAAAAAGTCTCCACCGAAGCCGAAGACCCCGGACGAGAACGCGTTGAAGGTGATGACGTCGCTGGACATCGTTCCGCTCAGCCAGATATCGCTGCCACTTCCAGAGGGGTAAAAGCCGCCGTCGCCAAGTCCTGCACTTACCTGGTAGGTGTAGCCGCCGGCCAGGCGGCTCAGGGGGCTGTCGGTTTCCGTCATGGCCAGGTCGTCGAAGGTGTCGGTGGCCGAGCCAGACACCGCGTTGAGAAAGGCAGCGCGGTCGGTGAAGACCGTGATGTCTGCATGTGCGGCGGAAGCCGCCATCGTCACGGCGCATGCGGCAAGCAGCTTCCGTGTGAGGGACAGACTGGATTTCATCTTGCAGTTCCTTTCGTATGCGCCTTTCCCGCGTCCTGCGGGAAAGGCATTGTTATCGCGAACGCAAATCCTCAAGCCGCCGCGGCCGATCCCATCCGGCGGCACTCCTCGGCGCAGCGCCGGCAAGCGGCCGCGCAATCCTGGCAATGCTGCATCTGATGCTTGGCGCACTCGTCACCGCACGCCTGGCAGACCTGGGCGCAAAGCTGGCAGAGCGCGCCGGCGAATTCGCTGCCACGGGCCATGAAGGCGGCAGCCAGCCGGCAGATCTGTGCGCAGTCCATGTCGAGTGCGATGCAGCGCGCCATCATCTTGACGTCGTCCTCCTGCAGGCAGGCCGTCGAACACATGTCGCAGGCGTCGGCGCAGGCGTTGCAGGCATCGATACATGATTGATACTGTTGTTGCATGACGTTCTCCTTGAATGGTTGAAAATACCCTTTCAAGACGTCCCTATGGATAGTGCGGGATGGTCATGGCCGCCCCGCTTAGTGATCAGAACCAGATCCGCACGCCGGCAACGATCTGCGTGCTCTTGTTTCGTTCTCCCCTCGCCCGCGCATAGTCGGCGGTGTCGCCGAAGTTGCGCGCCCAGGTCACGCCGACATACGGGGCGAACTGGCGCCGGATCTCGTAGCGCAGGCGCAGGCCAAGTTCGAGATCGGACAGCCCGCTGCCCACGCCCCTGGCCGGATCGGCGCGGCTGTACAGGTTGGCCTCGACTTCGGGTTCGAGGATCAGCTGCTGCGTGAACAGCAGTTCGTAGCGCACGTTGAAACGCGCGGCAAGCCTTCCACCGGACCAGTAGGCGGTCGCTTCCGTATCGAACCAGTACGGCGCCAGGCCGCGCACGCCGAAGGCCAGCCAATTGCGCGAATCGCCGCCGCCGCTGTCGTGGCGGACGCCGAGCTGGGTGCTCCAGAAGGTCGCGAAGGTGCGGTCCCACAAGGCTTCCGTGCGCAGGGACTGCAGGTGCCCTCCGCGCCGCTCACCCTCGGCCTTGAACCAGGCCTTGTTGTAGTCGTTCCCGTACCACGCGTCGGCGTCGAGGTTCTGGCCGTGTTCGCCGTCACCCTTCGCGTATTCGAACTTGTCGAGCAGGATCCGGCCGAAGCGCATCTCGTCGTTCATCTCGTTGCCAGGCAGGTGCGCGAAGCTCGTGCCTTCGGCATAGGCGTCCGGGTCGCGTGCGTCGGGCGGTGGACTGCCGCCCTGCATCGGGCCCATCTTCATGTCGTGGTCCATTCCGCCCATGCCGTCCATGCCGCCCATCGCTTGTCCCATGCTGTGGTCCATGCTTGGTTTGCCCTGTTGCGGCGCAGGCTTGGCGCCCTGCACCTGATCGTCACCCGCATGATTCATCTGCGAATGATCCATCCCGGACTGGTCCATCTGCGATTTTTCCGTCTGCGTGTGGTCCATCCGGGAATGGTCCATCCGCGAATGGTCCATCTGAGAATGGTCCATCTGAGAATGGTCCATCTGGGAGTGATCCATTCCTTCCATCGTTTTGGACTGGCCCGTGCCGGATGCCTGGCCGGTGCCGCCCTCCTTCGGCGGCTCGGTCGTCTGAGCCGATGCCGCGTCCGCCGCCACGAGGCCAAAGATCAGCAGCGCGACCGCTGCACCAGTTTTCGTCGTTGCGGTTTTCATGAAACGACCACCTCCCTGAACATGCCTGCTTCCATGTGATAAAGAAGATGGCAGTGGTAAGCCCAATGGCCTGGGGCGTCGGCCGTCACCCGGTAAGTGACGCGCTGGGCCGGCTGCACGTTAATCGTGTGCTTGCGGACCAGGAACTCCCCGCTCGGCGACTCGAGCTCGCTCCACATGCCATGCAGGTGGATCGGATGGTTCATCATGGTGTCGTTCACCAGCACGATGCGCAACCGCTCGCCGTGCCTGAAGTGGACGGGCTTGGACTCCGAAAACTTCTGGCCGTCGAAAGACCACATGAAGCGCTCCATGTTGCCGGTCAGATGCAATTCGATCTCGCGGGTCGGCTCACGGTCGTCGACCGGTCCGCCGATCGTGTGGAGGTCGGCATAGGTCAGCACGCGCCTCCCGTTGTTGCGCAGATTGACACCGGGGTCGTCAAGATTGGTGCGAGGCATATCGACGTGCATGTCGACACCCGGGCCATACTCGGTGCGGGCGTGGGTGACTTTCGGAGGCATGCCCTGGGCCATTGGCATCATGTGGCCGCCGCCATGGCCGGCGTGCTGCATCGGCATCGGCATCTGCATCTGCCCGTGGCCCTCGCCCATCCCGCCGTGGGACATGCCCGGCATGTCATGCATGCCCTCCATCGAGTGCATGTCATGCGGCGTCTTGCCTCCCTTGCCGGGCGCCTGGTCCATGCCCGACATGCCGCCCATGCTCCCCATTGCCATCGCGCCCATCATGTCCTGCATGGCCAGCCACTGGGGCGGATCCATCTCGGGCACCGGGGCAGACATGCCCGCGCGCGGTGCCAGCGTCGCGCGCACGAAGCCGGAACGCCCGATCGACTGCGCGAAGATGGTGTAGGCCTGGTCGCCGGTTGGCTCGACCAGCACGTCATAGGTTTCGGCAACGGAAATCCGGAATTCGTCGACCGGCACGGGCTCGACGTCCTGTCCGTCCGCGGCGATCACCGTCATCTTGAGGCCCGGAATGCGAACGTCGAAGATCGTCGTCGCCGAGCCGTTGATGAAGCGCAGCCTCACTTTCTCACCCGGACGGAACAAGCCGGTCCAGTTCCTGTCCGTAGGTGTACCATTGATCAGGTAGGCCATCCTCACGCCCAGGTTGCGACTGGCGGTCACGTCGCTGAAGTCGGTCGGCAACATGCGCATCTGGTTCCACATCTTGCGTTTGTCGAGCGCGGCCCCGAGGCCGTTCTTCCGTAAGTCGTCCAGGAACTGGCCGACGGTCGGCTGGTTGGTGTTGAAGAAGTCGCTCATTTTCTTGAGCTTGGCGAAGACCTTGGCGGGATCGCCATCGACCCAGTCCGACAGCATGACGACGTAGTCACGGTCCGCCTTCACCCGTTCGCCGTTCTTCGGCTCGATCACGATCGAACCGGCCAGGCCGCTCTGCTCCTGGAATTCGGAATGGCTGTGGTACCAGTAGGTCCCGCTCTGCTTGACCTGGAAGCGATAGGTGAAGGTCTGGCCCGGAGGAATTCCGGTGAAACTGATGCCGGGCACGCCGTCCATCTCCGCCGGCACCAGGATGCCGTGCCAGTGAATGGAACTCGTGACCGGCAGCCGGTTGGTCACGCGCAGCGTCACGGTGTCGCCCTCGCGCCAGTACAGGACCGGCCCAGGAACCTGGCCGTTGACCGCGGTGGCGACCTGCGGTGCGCCAGTGAAGTTGACCGGCGACGGCACGATCTCCAGGTCGAATTCGGTGCCGCGCAAGATCGGCTGCGCGGCCTGACCGGCTGCCAGCAGTCTGGCTGGGACCAGCCCGGCGAGGGCGGCGGCCCCTGCGCCCTGCAGGAGCCGTCGTCGCCACCAGTTCACGGCGCTCTCCTCAAAAACACGTTGCTGCATGAAGTATTCCCCTAGATGAAGTGATGAAACAATTGCCGCAGTACGGGCCCGCGTCGCGCACGCAGGCGCACTCGCAGCAAACCTCGCTGCGCAGCTACGTGGCGAACGCGGCCTTCGCGCGCCTAAAGCGTGCGGGCTCCGCGCGTGTTTCGTCGATATCGAAATTCGAATGAAGATGAATGGCTGGCAGGCATCGATCGATGGCATGTCGCGTGCATCCCGCATGCGCGACGTCTCCGACGGATGCCGGGAGAGCGTTCAGCCAACCTGGGAAGTCAACCGCGTGGCGGTCGCTCTATGCGGGATGGGATCCAGCCCGTGAAGGAGGAGATTGGGGAAACGGAGTCAGTTGCAAACTGCTCTGCTGGAAACCCAGCAACTGCGAACGGCGGGGGCGCCGAGGCGCCGATATAGCCGGCACTGCACGCCCGGCAGGAAGAATGCTTTTGGTGGGCGCCACTATCGCAGGGCATGTCATGATCTGCGGCGACGCTCGCGTGCGCTTGTGCGGTCGACTGGGTCATCGACATCGCCATCTCATGCTCGTCGCAGTCATCCATGACCGCAGCTTCCGGGCTTGCCGACGTGGTATGCGCCATTCTGCATGGCGATGTGATCGTGGCGGCGATGCCCTGCATGGGCAGCGACACGATCAGTATCCATAGCATGAGGACTCGAACGAATGGGCGCATGTAATCAATCTAGCACATGCAAAAATGACATGTCCGCACGATACGGCATCGCAACGTTCGAAGCTTACCTGCCGATGGGATTGCCGATACTTTCGCATATGCTAGAATCGACCTGTGAAAGCCATCCTGAAAGTCTTGATCGTCTGGATGACGTTGCTGGCGGTGCCGCTCCAAGGCTTCGCTTCCGCGACGATGTCCTTCTGTGTGGCGCCAGTGGCGGCACAGGACAGTCACGACCACGAATCGATGACCGACGACGTCGACATGTCCAGTACTCACGCCCATGACGAGCACGCGGGTCCGGACATACAGGCCGATCATCATCCCGCGTCTCATCATCAGGCCGGCAAGTGTGCTACCTGTGCGACATGCGGCTCCTGCTTGTCGATGGCGCCTTCGTTTCTTGCCGTGCTGCCGGCAACTGCTTCTTCGTCGACGACCATTCCATTTGACCGGCATCTCTTGCCATCGGTCTACCTTGCGCTCCTAGAGCGACCTCCACGCGTCTGACCTTTCACACTGCTGAACGCTTCGTTCGTGTCAAGGCACGGACCTACCTGGCTACGCCTTCGTCGCCGGCACTTCAGCGTACACAGCCCTTCTTTATCTGTAACTGAAACGGACTGCGTCAGACCGGCAAAGGCCGTCGCGCGTCCACTGCAATTAAATTTTGACTGTTTTGGAGTATCAAATGACTCGTATGTCTTCCCTGTTCAGCACCCTCATCGTTTCCGCCGGCCTTACGCTGGCAGCGGCCAGTGCCTCTGCACAGATGCAGATGCAGGACCACAGCCAGCACCACGCCGCGCCTGCCGCTTCGCAGGATGATGCGAATGCGCTAACCGATGGTGAGGTCAAGAAAGTCGACAAAGACACCGGCAAGCTGACGGTGCAACATGGCCCGCTGACCAATCTCAACATGCCTGGTATGACCATGTCCTTCAAGGTGCAGGATCCAGCGATGCTCGACCAGGTGAAAGCTGGAGACAAGATCCGGCTGCGCGTCGAGCGCATCAACGGCGCCTTCACGGTGACCAAACTGGAAGCTGCCAACTAAAGCTGCAGGCGTTCTGTCGGCGCTGCGGGCAGAACGCCACACATCCATACCCCGACCTAACCACCGAATCAGGAATAAAAACATGTCCATCAAACGCATCCTGGCCTTGGCCACTTTCGCTTTCGCAAGCACCGTAACTTCGGCCGCATTCGCACACGCCAAACTGCAATCGTCGGACCCTCAGGCCGGCAGTACACTCGGCGATGCACCGAAGCAGGTGCGCCTCAAGTTCAACGAAGCGCTCGAGCCTGCGTTCAGCAAAATCAAAGTGATGGGACCCCAAAATAACGAAATCCCAGTCACCGCGACCACCGTCGACAAGGCGGATCCCACCGTCATGACGGCGCCGCTCCCGCCGCTGTCCTCGGGCGAGTATCACATCCAGTGGGCGACGATGACCCACGACGGTCACAAGGCAAAGGGCGAAGTCACGTTCAAGGTCAAGTGATGGGGCTGGACCTGCAAGCTGTCCAGCACCTCATCACTGCCCTTCTGAACCTCGCAGTAGCCCTCGTCACGGGAGCGAGCGCTTCGCGCTTGTGGATTAGTCGTGACGCATCCAGCTGGGCCGACGCGCGCCGCCAGTCCGTCCGCAAGACTGCCTTGATCGGTGTCGTGGTCGCTCTGGCCGCGAACGCCGTGCTGTTGTGGCTGGAATCGGCGGCCATGGCCGAGGTCCCCGTGACCGAAGCGGCTGGCGCCACCTGGTCGATGCTGACCTCGACACACCTTGGGCTCGCGTGGTCCATTGGGATGTTCGGGCTGGCCATGGCTACCGTCGGAACCTGCATGCGCGGCGATCGGAACCAGGTGCCTGCACTGCTGACTTTGGCGTCGCTTGCCGTATTCTGGTACACGCGCGGCATGGTCAGCCACGCCGCCAGCGAAGGCGACTTCAGCCTGCCCTTGCTGGCGGACTGGATCCACCTCGGCCTGATCAGCCTATGGGTCGGTGAAGTGTTCCTTGCTGGCGGGGTCATGTTGAGGGCAACCGAAAACATGGTCACGGCCGACAGACGCGCGCGGGCAGCTTATGTGGCGTCCCTATCCAGCTCGGCGACGTTCGCGCTTACAGGCATCCTGGCCACGGGCCTGTACGCAAGCTGGCGCAACCTGGACGGATTCGAAAACCTGGTCGGCAACCCGTATGGCAACACGCTTGTAGCGAAGCTGCTGCTCGTAGGCGTTGCGGCGATGCTGGGTGGGATCAATCGCTTTGTCGTGATGCCGCCGTGGCTCACGCGCGAGTCCGCAGGAAATGCCGCCCCCGAGCTTTTACCGATGCGGTTCAAGCGCATACTTTGGATCGAAGCGCTTGTCTTGCTTGCGGTCGTCGTTCTGGCGGCCTGGCTTGCATCGACATCGCCCCCGGGCGAATAGATGTAGGACGTTCCAGCTGACTGATAGTTGATTTGACGCTGGCAGCCGACCATATCCGTCGGCGCCAGCACTTAGGAGAAGGATTATGTTAATCGGAAAATTCAGAAATCTCGCGGTCGCTGCCCTGATCGGGCTGCCGATGCTCGCCAGCGCCTCAACCCAGGCCGTCGAGGTCTACAAGACCGCAACCTGCGGCTGCTGTGAAGAATGGGTCAAGCACCTGCGGGCCAACGGATTCAAGGTCAATGCGCACGATGTCGCCAATCCATCCGACACCCGCGAGAAAATGGGCATTCCCAATCGGCTCGGCTCATGCCACACGGCAGTTGTCGGCGGTTATGCGATCGAAGGGCATGTGCCAGCCGCCGAGATCAAGCGGCTGCTTGCTGCGAAGCCGAAAGCGAAGGGGCTGGCCGTGCCGGCCATGCCGCCTGGCTCTCCTGGAATGGAGGGACCGACGCGCATGCCGTACGACGTGCTACTGGTCCGCAACGACGGCAGTACGACGGTCTACAAGCACTACAAGTAAGCGATCGGGCGCCTGCAGCTACTTCGCCGTACCGCGCAGGCGAAGCGCGTTGGTAATCACGGATACCGAGCTCAGACTCATCGCCAACGCCGCAATCATCGGCGATAGCAGGCGACCGGTGAACGGATAAAGCACGCCTGCGGCCAACGGAATCCCGAGCGCGTTGTAGAAAAAAGCGAAGGCCAGATTCTGCCGCATGTTGCGCACGGTCTCCAGCGACAGCAGGCGCGCCCGCGCGATGCCGCGCAGGTCGCCCTTGACCAAGGTGACGTGGGCCGAGTTGATGGCGACATCCGTTCCGGTACCCATCGCGATACCGACATTGGCCTTGGCCAGTGCGGGGGAGTCGTTGATGCCATCCCCTGCCATCGCAACCGTTTTCCCCTGCGCCTGCAGCTTTTCCACCAGTGCCAGCTTGTCCTGCGGCTTGACCTCGCCGTAGACTTCCGGGATGCCAAGCTTGGCCGCAACCGACCTGGCGGTCGTGACACCGTCGCCGGTCGCCATGACGACCGTGATGCCAGCCTCCTTGAGCGTTGCCAGCGCTTCCGGCGTGGTCTGCTTGACCGGGTCGGATACCGCCACCAGCCCCAGGAGCTGCCGATCGGCCGCCAGGTACATGACGCTTGCACCTTCCTGGCGCCAGCTTTCCGCCTGGGCCGTGAGTGGCTTCCAGTCGACCTTTTCGATGTCCATAAGCGCGGTATTTCCGAGGGCAATGCGCTTGCCCTCGACAACTCCACGCACGCCGATGCCGCTGGACGATTCGAAGGACTCGGGCTTAGCCAGGATCAGACCGCGGCTTCGCGCCTCGGCCACAATCGCATGGGCTAGCGGGTGTTCGCTGCCCTGGTCGATGCTGGCGGCGATCCGCAACACCTCCTGTTCGTCCCCGCCCGACACTGCGGCAGCCGAATGGAACGCCGGCCTGCCTTCAGTGAGCGTCCCCGTCTTGTCGACGATGAGGGTATCGATCTTGCGCATGCTCTCGATGGCCGCCGCGTCACGGAACAGGATGCCCTGCGTGGCGCCGCGGCCAGTGGCCGCCATGATGGACATCGGCGTCGCCAGCCCGAGCGCGCACGGGCAGGCAATGATTAGCACCGAGACGGCATTGACAAAGCCGTATACCCAGCTTGGCTCCGGCCCGAAGAGCCCCCAACCAAGCAGCGTCAGCAAGGCAATGGCCACGACAATCGTCACGAAGTAGCCTGCCACCACGTCGGCCAGGCGCTGCATCGGTGCGCGCGAACGCTGTGCCTGGGCGACCATCTGGACGATTTGCGACAGCATGGTCTGCGAGCCCACTTTTTCCGAGCGCACAACCAGGCTGCCGCTGGCATTGATGGTGGCACCGATCACCTTGTCACCCGGGCGCTTGGTCACGGGCACAGGCTCGCCGGTCAACATGGATTCGTCGACCGCGCTGTCGCCCTCCAGGACAATGCCATCGACCGGCACCTTTTCGCCCGGACGCACACGCAGCGCATCGCCGACGTGCACATGGGTCAACGGAATGTCTTCTTCCGTGCCATCGGCATTGATGCGGCGCGCCGTCTTCGGCGCCAGACCCAGCAGCGATTTGATCGCAGCGGATGTCTGCGACCGTGCCCGCAGCTCGAGGATCTGACCCAGCAGGGTCAGGGAAATGATGACTGCGGCCGCCTCGTAGTACACCCCGATGCGCCCATGCATGAGGAAGGTTTGTGGGAACATGTCCGGGGCCACGGTCGCAACCACGCTATAGCCGTAGGCCGCGGCTACGCCGAGCCCGATCAGCGTCCACATGTTGGGGCTGCGATTCCTGATCGACTGCACCGCGCGCGTAAAGAACGGCCACCCCGCCCACAGCACGACCGGAGTGCTCAGCACGAGCTCGATCCAGCTTTGCCCAGCCAGACCGTCCGGGAAAATACGATGCCCCGCCATCGCAAGCACGGTCACGATGACTGTCAGCGGCAGAGTCCACCAGAAGCGGCGCTTGAAATCCACCAACTCCGGATTTTCCTCTTCTTCCAGGGACGGAAGCATGGGCTCGAGCGTCATGCCGCAAATCGGGCAGTTGCCGGGCTGCGGCTGCCGAACTTCTGGGTGCATTGGGCAGGTGTAGATCGTGCCTTCCGGCGCGCTCGCCAGCGGTTCATGGGCAGCGGAGCCTATGTACTGCTGGGGCGCCATCCGGAACTTGTCCATGCACCTGGTGCTGCAGAAATGATAGGTCTGCCCTTCGTGCGGAATTTCTTTGGCGAGGTCGGGACCGACTTTCATCCCGCAGACCGGATCGGTGAACGGCTTGTCACCGGTTCCGCTCGCGTGGTGAACACCGTGACCAGTGCCATGGTCATGATGATGTTCGTGGCCGTCGTGATCGTGATGCGACTGGTCGTTCATATCGAAGCCTTTGTGGATTCGTTATTCAAAGCTCACATTGGGCGCACCCGGACTCAGACCGCCGCCACCTGGGTTGCCGGATAGCCGGCAGCGGTAATCGCAACGGCGACTGCATCTGGTGCTTTCGCGCTTTCCACGCGGACCAGTTTGTCTTTCAACAGCACCTCAACTTTTGCGTCCGGATCCAAGGTCTGCACGGTACGGGTCACCCGGTTGGCGCAGCCGCCGCAGGACATCTTTTCTACCTTGAGCGTGTACATGGCGTTCCTCCTGTTTGATTGCTCTGGCTACAATGTAGACCTTCCCATGATAGGAAGGTCAAGCCTGATCCGCGCGATCAGAGACAAGACGTTTCAATACTCGCTCGACTGTTGCTACGTCCGTCGGCCGTTCGACACTGACCCTGCTGGTTTTCAAATCGATGCCGACTTTTAAGCAGGGGTCGATTGCCCGGATTGCCGCTTTCAGCCGGTAGGCGCAAAACATGCAATACATACCGTTCACTTGAAACTCAACCATATAGCCCTCCTGAGGGATAAGTTCAGGGAAGCGTAAACCTTCCAATAATGGCAAGGTCAATGGGTTCCGAAATCGGCGATCTCGCAGCAGAGCCATGGCTCTTGCGTGTCGGACGTCAACTTGCTCCTTCCGACACAGCCTGCTTGATCCTTGACTGTTGACGCAAGCCTCGTCGCCGAATCAGCAAGTAGACCACCGGCACCACGAACATCGAAAGCACCGGCGCCGTAATCATCCCCCCAACCATCGGCGCGGCGATCCGCTGCATGATCTCCGACCCGGTCCCGGCCCCGATCATGGCCGGCACCAGGCCGGCGATGATCACCGCGACCGTCATCGCCTTCGGCCGTACGCGCAACACGGCGCCCTCGCGGATCGCTTCGACCAGGTCGGCCTCGCTTCCCTTCCCTTCCGCAAGGCGCGCCTCCCAGGCATGCTTCAGGTACAGCAGCATGATCACGCCAAACTCGGCCGAAACACCAGCCAGCGCAATGAAGCCTACTCCGCTCGCCACGGACAGGTTATGCCCCAGTAGCCACAACAGCCAGGCGCCGCCGGCCAAGGCGAACGGCAGGGTCGCCATGATCAGCGCAGCCTCGTCGAAGCGGCCAAAGGTCAGGTACAGCAGCACGAAGATGATGGCCAGCGTCGCCGGCACCACCACCCTCAGCTTCGCAACGGCGCGTTCCAGGTATTCGAACTGACCGGACCAGGAGATCGAATACCCTGCAGGCAACCGAACCTCCTTCGCGACAGCCTGCTGCATGTCCCGTACCGCCGACCTCAGGTCACGTCCCCGGACGTCGACATATGCCCAGCCCGACAGTCGGGCATTCTCGCTCTTGAGCATGGGCGGCCCATCGTTGATGCGGATGGCGGCCACGTCGCCCAGCCGGATCTGGGCGCCCGCTCCAGTGAGCACGGGCAGATCGCGCAGTTTTTCCAGCGAATCGCGCACCTCGCGCGGGTAGCGCACATTGATCGGAAAGCGCTGCAATCCCTCGACCGTTTCGCCGATGTTCTCGCCGCCGACCGCGGCGGAAATCACGCTTTGCACGTCCGCCACGTTCATGCCGAAGCGGGCCGCGGCTGCACGGTCGATCTGCACGTCGATATAGCGCCCGCCATTCAGCCGCTCGGCCAGGGCCGACGAGACGCCAGGCACCTTGCGCACCGCAGCCTCGATCGCACCGGTGACGCGGTCGATCTCCTGCAGGCTGGTCCCGGCCACCTTGATGCCGACCGGGCTCTTCACACCGGTCGCCAGCATGTCGATGCGGTTGCGGATCGGCGGCACCCAGACGTTGGACAGGCCCGGCACCTTGACGACCCGGTCGAGCTCCTCGACCAGCTTGTCCGGCGTCATCCCGGCGCGCCACTGGTTCCGCGGCTTGAACTGGATCGTGGTCTCGAACATCTCGAGTGGGGCTGGATCGGTCGCGGTTTCCGCCCTGCCCGCTTTTCCGAACACGGTCCGGACCTCGGGAACCGTCTTGATCAGGCGGTCAGTCAGCTGCAGCAGCTCCGCGGCCTTGCCGACGCCGATGCCCGGCAGCGCCGACGGCATGTATAGCAGGTCACCTTCGTCCAGCGGCGGCATGAACTCACCTCCGAGCCGGCTGACCGGCCAGATCGTCGCGATGGCGATCAGGGCCGCGGCAAACAGCGTGCCCTTCGGGTGGCGCAGCACGGCATCGAGCAGCGGCCGGTACGCCCGGATCAGGAAGCGATTGAGCGGATTTGCCTCTTCCCTGGGAATCCTGCCGCGGATGAGGTAACCCATCAGGACCGGAATCAGCGTCACCGCCAGGCCGGCGCTTGCTGCCATCGCGTAAGTCTTGGTGTATGCCAGGGGCGCGAACAGCTTTCCTTCCTGCGCCTCCAGTGCGAACACGGGAATGAACGAGAGCACGATGATGAGCAGCGAGAAGAACAGTGCCGGCCCGACCTCGGCGGCCGCCTGCTCGATCACCTGCCAGTGCGCTGCGCCTTCGAGCTTCCTGCCGGGATGCCGGTGGCTCCAGGCTTCCAGGTGCTTGTGCGCGTTCTCGATCATGACCACGGCCGCGTCGACCATCGCTCCGATCGCGATCGCGATGCCGCCCAGCGACATGATGTTGGCGTTCACACCCTGGTAATACATGATGGTGTAAGCGGCGAGGATACCCAGCGGCAGGGAGACGATGGCCACCAGTGCCGAGCGCAGGTGGAACAGGAACAGCGCACAGACCACGGCGACGACGATGAATTCCTCGATCAGCTTGTGCTCCAGGTTCGTCACCGCGCGCGTGATCAGACCCGAGCGATCATAGGTCGGCACGACCTCCACGCCCGCCGGCAGGCTGGCCTTGAGCTGGGCAAGCTTCGCCTTCACGGCACCGATGGTCTCGAGCGCGTTCTTCCCCGAGCGCATGACGATGATGCCGCCGGCAACCTCGCCCTCCCCGTTCAGCTCCGCGATCCCGCGCCGCATCTCCGGACCGACCTGCACGCGCGCGACGTCCCCCAGCGTTACCGGCACGCCGCCAGCGCCGGTCCTCAGCGGAATGTGCCGGAAGTCGTCGAGGGAGGACAGGTAGCCGGACGCCCGAACCATGTACTCGGCCTCGCCCAGCTCGAGCACGGAGCCGCCGGCTTCCTGGTTGGCCTTCTGTACCGCATCGACCACGGTGGCGTGCGTAATGCCGTAGGCGCGCAGCTTGTCGGGGTCGAGCTGGATCTGGTACTGGCGCACCATCCCGCCGATGCTCGCGACTTCGGACACGTTCGGTACCGTCTTCAGTTCGTACTTCAAAAACCAGTCCTGCAGGGCGCGCAGCTGCGACAGGTCGTGCTTGCCGGTGCGGTCGACCAGCGCGTACTCATAGACCCAGCCGATACCGGTCGCATCCGGCCCAAGCGCCGGCTTGGCCTGCGGCGGCAGGCGCGACTGGATCTGGTTCAGGTATTCCAGCACTCGCGAACGGGCCCAGTAGGGGTCGGTCCTGTCCTGGAACAGGATGTAGACAAAGGAGTCGCCGAAGAACGAGTAGCCGCGCACGCTCCGTGCGCCCGGGACCGACAGCATGGTGGTGGTCAGCGGATAGGTCACCTGGTTCTCGACGATCTGCGGCGCCTGGCCTGGATAGGTCGTCCGGATGATCACCTGCACGTCCGACAGGTCGGGCAGCGCGTCGACCGGTGTGCGCTGCGCGGCCCAGATGCCCCAGGCCACGAGTCCGACGGTCGCCAGCAGCACCAGGAAGCGGTTGACGATCGACCAGCGGATCAGGCGCGCGATCATTTGCCGTCTCCAAGTACGGCGCCGCCCGATGCGCGGGAAATCGAGACGACCTTGAACGTCCCGTCATCCGAGGCCTGGAATTCGAACTGCACGGCATCCCCGACCTTGATGTCCTTCGGCAGACCGCCGGCCGGTGGCACGAAGCCCATGGTCATCGGCGGCCACTTCAAGCTGGGAACCGGTCCATGGGAAATCGTCACCTCGTCGCTGGCTATCTGCTCCACCTTGCCGGTGGCGCGATGCGTGGGGGTTTTCGCCGGCATGGTGGGCATGGCGGGGTTGGATTCGGCGGGGCCGCCTCCGCCAAGGCGCTGCAGGGTACCGCGCAGGCTCGCCTCCGAATCGATCAGGAACTGGCCCGAGGCCACCACCTTCTGGCCTGCGCTCAGTCCTTTCACGACCTCGGTCTGTCCGTTCGCCTCGGCACCTGTGACGACCTCCACTGGCGCGAACCTCCCTTGATCGGATACCGTGATCACGGCGGTGCGGGTCCCGGTCTGGATCACGGCTTCGGACGGTACCAGCAGCGTTTCACGGCCTTGCGCCGGCGCCATGTGGATGGTCGCGAACATGCCCGGCACCAGCTTGCCGCCCGGATTCGCCAGCTCGATCCGAGCCTTCAGCGTGCGCGTGGCCGTGTTCACATCCGGCAGCAATGCCTCCACCTTGCCGCTGAACTCCGTTCCAGGGAAAGCCGGGCTGGTGGCCCGTACCGGCATCCCGGGCCGGACCTGCGCCGCCGCACTCTCCGGCACCTCGGCATTGACCCAGACCGTGCGTAGGCCGTTAATCCGGAACAGCGGGGCCCCGAGCGAGACTGCCATTCCTTCACGTACCGCCAGCTCGCTGACGACCCCGTCGACCGGTGCCGTGACGGTGATGCGCGGGCTGACCTGTGCTCGTGCACTCACCTGCCTGACCTGTTGTTCGGTCATGCCCACCAGGCGCATTCGCTGTAGCGCCGCATCGAGCAGACCCGCGGTATCGCCACCGGCCGGCATGCGCTTGATGGCCAGGTATTCCTCCTGTGCGGCCACCCAGTCGGGCACATACAGCTGGAGCAACGCCTGGCCCTTGCGCACCGGATCGAGCGGCGCACGCACGAACAGCTTTTCCACGTAGCCGCTGCTGCGGGCCTGCAGCTGGACGAGATCGCGCTCGTTGAACGCGACATTGCCGACGGCATCCAGTGTGCTTGCCAGGGAGCCCTTCCGGACCTCGGCGACGCGGATGCCGAGATTCTGCTGGACGCCCGGGCTGACGGCCACGCCGCCTTCCGCCTGGGCTTTATCGGCATAGACCGGCACCAGATCCATGGCCATGAAAGGCGATCTGCCGGGCTTGTCGAACTTCTGGCCAGGCACCATCGGATCGTGCCAGTACAGGACTTGCCGCCCCGTTTTATCGGTTCCCGGAGCGGCGGCCGCAGCGGGAACTGCATCGCGTGCGCCCGCCCGAATACCGAGGCGATACGCACCGGCGCCGCTCAACCCGAGCACGAGCAACGCGCCGATGACTGCAATGATGATGCGACGGTTCATGGCCTTGCCTCCGGCTGATTCATGGAAGGCGGCATACTGCGGCCCGATGGATAAAGAAAGTTCAGTTGCGCCCAGCGGTTTGCCGTCTCGGCCGCGAGTTGCAACGCCTGGAGGCGGATGTCGAGTTCGTTGCGCCGCGCGGCCAATACCTCGGCCAGGGCGGCCGTGCCGCCACGATAGGCGGCGAGAACGGCCGCGCTCTGGTCGGCGGCGAGGGGCTCGAGTTCGCGTTTGTAGCGGGCGAGGCGCTCACGGCCGCTGCGCCACTCGTCCAGCATCACCCGCACTTCCGCGACATGAGCGCGCAGCACCTCCTCGCGCTCGTCCCTGACCTGGTCGGCTTGCATGATCTTTGCTGCGAGTTCGCGGTCCTGGCGGTTCTTCTTGTCCCACTGAAGCGGTACCGACACCCCCACGGACAGCATGTTCGAATAACCCTGTCCCCGATGCTGCAGTGACACCTCGACCGACCAGTCGGGATGCCGGTTTGCCTCGGCAAGCCGGGCTTCCGCGCGCGCGATCGCTTCCTGGCGGTCGAGCACAGCGATGTCGGGGTGGTGCGCGAGCTGGCTGTCGAGGGACCCCGGATCGAGCCTGACCTGGTCCATACCCGGCAAACCCACCAGCGCGGTATCGGCGTCGGGACCGGCCCAGCGCGTCAACACGCTGCGAGCCGTCCTAACACGGGTATCGAATTCGCTCGCCTTATCCTGGGCCGCGCCGATGCGGCCGCGGGCCGCAAACACATCGCCCTGGCTACCCTTGCCGGACCGGTAGGCAGCTTCGGCCGCATCCAGGTCCAGCTGCGCCTGGGTGATTTGTTGCCGGACGAGGTCGGCCATCTGCTTCGCGAAATACAGGTCGATCCAGGCCTGCGCGGTTTCGCGCTCAATCCGGGCAATGGCCACTTCCTTTTCCGCTGTGGCCTTATCCGCCGTCCGGTCCAGCTGTGCCGCTCGCAGGCGCCGCTTGTCGGACCCGGTCAGTTCCTGCGTGACGCCGATCCTGCGCATGGTCATGAAGTCGGAACCGATATTGAAGCGGTCTGAACCGCTGACCGGCAGGTTGTCGATGCCGGCGCGGAGGACCGGGTCGGGCAAGCGCCCCGCGGCGACCGCGAGTTCTCGGGCAGCTGCGATGGAGGCGTCCTGTGCTGGCAGTGAGCGCGAGCGCTCCAGGGCGCGCTGCTGAGCCTCCGCCAGCGTCAGGCCTGCGTTTGCGGCCGTGGCCTGTTCATTGGGTAAGGCAAGGCACAACAGCATTGCGAGCGCAAGCGTCGAGCCGAACACGTCGGGGCGACACGGGGTGCGCCTCCTGGTGAGGTGAAGGAAATGCATGTAATAGCTCCAGAGTGCGAAGAACGGCACCGCCACGTGCTTAGCGTGGCGGAACGATGACTCGGCAACTGAAGGCTATAGACGGAAACAGCAGTGGCGTATCGCTATCGGTGGCGATGTGCCGGTGGCGTGCAGGAAGACCAAAGGAGGGGCTGGCGTCGCGCCCCTGTCCTCTGGCCACAGTAGGGACAGCGCAAACCCGGTCGCGACGAAAGGCATCACCAAGGGATTCGCTGGCTTCTCGAGCGAGACGGTCTGTTTATGCGTGTCCGCGTAGCACAGCGCGGGACTTTGCTTGTCGGCCTCCACGCAATCCACCATCGCCTGGCCGGAACTGTCCAGCATCGGTGTGTTTTTGGCGGGACTCAGATTTGGACAAGCGTAAGCCGCCAGGGCCACCTGCATGAACAGGAGGCTCAACAGCGCGACAACGGCGCTCAGGAGGCGGATTCGGCGAGGATAGCGCATTGGTCGATAGCAGATTTACACATTATAAGAGTGCGATCCCGGTTGCGCTAGCAGTCTCTGATCCGTGCCCAAGCGACTCCACTGGAATCGCGCCTTCCGTCGACATTATCCCCATGATGTTAAATCGCAACCCGATCGTGATTGCTTCCAAATTCGGTAGGTACGTTGACTTCGAAACCGGCAAGCGTCCTCCCGGACTGATCAGTCAACCTGCCCACATCAAGCAAGAAATCGAAGGGCTGTTGAAGCGCCTGCTTACCACTGGATGGACGGCAACGAGCGTAATCGCTGCTGATCTGATTCCTGGCCGTAGCCGCAGCCGGTCAGCTATGAACGCTTTAGCAAAGGGTGCAAAGCATACAAGTCTACAACCTGCCGTGTCACCATCGAACGCCTAGTATGTGACATCATACGGCTGGCCTTTCGAGGAGCGTCCGCTCACGCTTCACCTTGATCCACGTCCATCATGTCCAGAACCCGCCCTGGCTTGATGTTTAAGGCCAAACTCAGCTTATAAATGGAAGTAAGCGTAGGCTGCTGCGCGCCTAGTTCAAGCAAAGAGATGTACTTTCTCTGTAGCCCTGCCTTGAAGCCAAGCTCTTCCTGAGTCAAGCCTGCTGCCAATCTCAATTTTCGCAGCACTTTTCCAAAAACTAGTGCAATGTTCTGTTCCACGCTCCCCCCTTTGATGGGAGGGAACAGTGGGATACCAGCTAAGCTTTGTCTTCCCACTATTGTGGGAATTTTTGGATAGCCTTATGATGTAAGCTTTTTAACATGATCGTCTCATCAGCCGGAAGACCCGTCCTCGCCATAATGATCAAAAACTTAGTGGAAGCGCACCCCAAAGTCTTCTGTGGGAAGTACCCTCAAGTGTCGCCTACCATTCCAGTTGGATGGCACAGGTTATTAGATGAGTTTTGTCTACTACTGGAAGCGATTTGCGATGAGTATGAACTCGCCAGCCTACAGTTTCACAGTATTCTTAATGAATCGAGTTGCCTCATCCTAAACTTTGATTTCGCTTGTGAGCTTAGCGAGAGAAAGGCCCAGACTATCGACGCTCGCGTCTTTGCTCTGAGAAATCGCAGTTTTTTTTCTTGTTCCGTCTGTGGCCATTTGGTCGAAAATATAACAAATCCTGCTCTTTGCAAAGAACACGAAAAATTAGCTAGCGCTTTTCCCACACCTCATCCACAAACAAACTCAAGGCTCGGGCCCTTTCCAAATTGAATTTTCAGTCATAATCTGAAAATCCCTAGTTTCTTCTCTTTACCGAGAACCTAAACCGTTAAATAAAACATAGGCATGTCATCTAATCATTTGATTTTCCTAGACACGGAGTTCACTAGCTTCGAATCGCCTGAACTGATCAGTCTTGGGCTGGCAGCTTCTACTGGAGAAGATTTTTACGCTGAAGTCCCTTTTTCAACTACTTCGGTTAGCCCATTCGTACACGAAGTAGTGATACCTCTTCTTAAACAAAATTCGGCGGATTACTGCAAATTTGATGAGCTACATGTTCGCATCCTAAATTGGCTGACTGTAGTACGGACGGGTGTTGAGATCGTGCTTTGTTTTGATTCGCAATATGACGAGATCTTGTTCCGAACTATCTTCGACGGATATCCTCCGCAATTCCTCCGCTTCCGCAATGTCGACAGGAACATCAATGAGTTCTTACGACACGAATTTCATGTAAAAAATATGCTTCCGGAACATCATGCGTTAAATGATGCCATGGCAATGCGCTATGCTTTTCGAGAGTCATTGCATAGACCAACCAGCCCCTAGCCTTCTATAATAGCTTGGCGATGTATTTCAACTAGTTGCCAGCTTCGCCCGACATATAACCGCTAGACATATGGAGCGAAAACTTACGACATCACGGTGATTTTTCCAAATCAAATGAACAGGGATGACATCTTAACTGATCTTACCCAGTCGCACTTTGAGAGAGCATCTAAGCCTTCGATTGAATTTGCGCGAGCAGCTTCTATTTCTCACATCGAAATTTCACCAACAAAGCAAAATGTGACCCAGTTGAATTCCCGGAAATTAGCAACGCTTGTCTTTGTGAATAATTCGTTAATTTTGCTTCGCCATGCGAATTTTCCACTATTGCTCTGTCGGCAACAAATGCGCCACCTTGCCTTGTTGTGCAATTGCTTTGCGCATTCGTGATGCAGCAGCACGCTCCCGAGCCGCCTCTTCCTCAGCCTTGACGCGGGCTTGAAAATGCGCCATGGCTTCCGCCTGATATTTTTTCACTTGAGCCGCCAGTTCCGCCTTATCCGCTCGCAGCCTTTGGATAAGCTCAGTATGCGTCGTCGGCAAAGTATTCCTTCCGCCCTTGATCTGCTTTATCAATTCCCTTACCCGTGGGTACCGACAACCCGTCTCAACCGCAATAAGAGTACGTGCTCGACCAGCCTCCAGCGCTACAGTGCTCACATTAACTTTAAGGACGCCTTTCGTTTTCTGCTCCTTCAACTTCTTGTGTTTCGGCTCACCGTCTTGAAGACGCTTGATTGCATCGAGAAAATCCTGCTCAATAGGATCAATCGCAGGTGCTTTGGCTTTAAGCTGAGGCATACGTTTCTTCCACTGTTTTTGCTACGCGCACATCCAACTCTTCTAGGTCCACATCAAATTTTCGAAGAATGCTTCCAGCTTGGTTTGCACGAAACTGAATAACTCGGAAATCGACCAAACTCACCCCGGCAGCTTCGTTTAATTTTATGGAAACCCAATTGTTTACGTAGCGATCCACCCAGAATGGCTCATGGCTCTTATCCATGATCGCGCATGCACAGCCTGCGCAAAGGCTCGGCTCACGTGTTGCGGTATTCGGCTCTTTTCGGACCCAAACAGGCGTTTGCACTGTGTCATGACAGCGCATTTCGCTTGTGCGAGTTGGGCAGCAAGTTGCGTGAGGCGAGAAGTACATTTGCAACTGACTTGCGTCTGCCCATTCCACCACATGTTGCCACTTCTCAGATGTCGGAAGATTAGCGATCGCTTCACGCAATATTGTTGTCGCAGCCTCCAACTGTTCCCCCATCCTCCCCGCGAATGCAGACCTTCCAATCACCATTTCAAAAATTATGCTGTTACGCTTCTGACGGGAAACAGAATTAAGCGACTCGACTAGGAGCGGGTTCTTGCCAATATACCCCCCTTCCGTCATAGCCAAGCTGAGGTGGTGGAACTGCATCTGGATTGCCGGCAGCAAGCGCGAGTCGCATGCCAAGGTATAGTTTGCCCAGGTTTTGCGAAGCATGTGGGATCTAAAAATCATTCCTTTACTCTCGCGCCATTGGATCAAGTCGTTATCTTCAGATTTGTGTAGACTCTCATCCGGCAGCCCCGACAGATCAACCCAGTTAGAAATGAAACGCTTCATTGCCACGTGCATTTTACCCGCATGCATTGCGCCAAGCTTATTCACTTTTGTTTGGAGGGTTTCACCGCTTTTCGATGCCAAAATGAGTCTATCCGTTTTAGCGTTAGCTCTCCAAGGCTCGTAAATCCTGTTTAGAATTACAAGAGCACGTATCGCGTGAGGTAGTTCGTGCGTCCCCTTAGGGCGCATGCCTAAAACCCAGTCCACCTCCCGTGGCAAACCGGCTTCCGTCTTAGACAGTACAGTGCGAATTACAAACCATTCATACAACCCAGTACTACTCTCATCGATACGCACCCCCGTCGGCAACCCTGTTACGTCATCAAAGCCAGCTTGAATTCCGAGTAACTCTGACATTCGCATTCCTGACATAGCTTGAATGGTGATTGCGCACGCGTCGCGAACAGCTTCGAACAATTTGCGCAGCTTGATTTGCGCATCACTCGATTTACCAGTTTCTCCCGTTGTCTTAACGTCGAGCGGCCGGTGCCACGGTTCAGAATCCTCTTCTAAAGTAGAGAACCGAAAGTTAGCCATAAATACGCTCGCCCTGCGACGCCGAGCCTGTTCGCCCTTACCGCCAAGTTGAGTCCTCGTGCCACCTCTACCATTATCAACGATCACAATACCTCCCTCGTCCGGATCGCGTACAACGTCGAGTAGGCGAATAACGTCTTCGGCAGGCTTTCCCAGGAACCACGTTGTCTTGTTTAAGAGCGGAATTGCCACCTCATCGGGTAGCGGTTTTATCCAACCCATAGCCTCAGTTGCTATTTCCCGAGCAATTTTCGCAGCGCCGTGCCCAAGGAACGGGTGACTAGATAGCGATCGAATACCCATCCTTGTCAAAGCTACTCGCTCGTTCCAGAGATCGTACAACGGCTGCAACGCGACCCTAACTGTAGACTCGCCAAATACCTCGCTGTCCAAGACTTCTGAAATGAAGCTCGGCAAGTCATTCAAGTAATGATCGCAAACAGCGCTTGTCAATTCGGATGGGTCGTTGTATCCCTCCTTAACCATCCAAGAAATAAGCCACTTGAGCGATGACTGAATCGTTCCCAAAGTACCAGGAGCTGGTGGACCGCCTGTCGCGGGCACTTTTAGTCGAACCAACACAAGTACTTTGGCCCAGTGAAGCCGCTTACTGTGCTGAGGCTCAGTCAGCCGCGAATCGTCATGCAGCTTCATGCTCCAGTTGATCGTGCTTGTGGACTTACCGACCCCCGGCGTAGGATTGTATTCAAACCACTTATTGTCCTCGAACAGACTGTATTTTGTGACCTGCAACTTACACAACTCGGCATAAGTCAGCTCATGCAGTTTGGTCGGCGCACAAACATTCTTAGTCGGTTGAGACGAATTGATTTTTAACGTCATACTAACCAACCAAAGGTAAAGCAATACGAATTTTTTTAGACTCTTCCAAAACTTCGTTAGAGACCAAAGCTAACAACGCACGTAGATCCGCCAAGATAGGAGCCCATCGCTCCAACCAAGTTTTTGCGCTCATTTTAGGTTGACTCTTAAAGATCGCCTGCTCTAAGGCTGAGTAATACGCCACGCTTGTGGGATCGTAAGGACGTGCACCGCCTAATGGGCAGCCAGGACACGCACCATAATCTGCGCACAATTTACCGGGTTGTTGGTTTGGCCGAGGAGAATCGAATGGATCAAGGCAAATGAAACCGGGAGTGGCAGCTCCCTTATCTTGGGCGCGCTCCAAACTCCGGGGATCGATGTCGCCACCACTAGTTATCCAACGTTCACGAAGCAGGATCACTTGTCCGATTCTCTCCCGATAGCGATTACGTACACCTGAACTCGTATAGTGTGTCCAAGTCGTTATCGGATTGCGATGGTTTCCAACCTTCTGCGCCGCTTCCAATCCACCATCAATCATCTGGACCATGTCAATGATAGTAGGCCGCAACTGCCCGAGCGAGAAGTATGGGAGTTGGTTCTCGTTAATAAATCGTCTTAAATTATATCGCCAAGTAATATCGGCCGACGCGACGTCATTCCCGCCTCTGTACGAACCGAAGCTACATGGAGCTTTGCCTCGCACCTCCGGAACATAAACAAACAGTCTGTCGGCGTGCTCCTTATTTACCGTAGGCCTGATGCGCGCGCATATCTCATTGAGACAATCAAGCAAACGATGAAGACTTAGCGATTGAGAAACGCTACCCGCTGGATCGAGGAGTCGCACCAAGTCGCTTGAAGCTCGCCCCTTGACACCCACAATTTCGACCGCCGGCGTGCCAGCTCGGTCTCTGTCGCGGTTTATGCATGACCATTCTAACGTCAAGACCGTGTCCGGATTAAAGACGGTGCAGATCGTCAAAAGAATAACAAACGGCACCAAATCGCGTGGAGTCGGCTGAAAGAAACCCGATACTTTTCTTTGCGTGTGAATATGTACAATTGCATTAGCCAACCTTTTATTTTCCCTAGCAATCGAGCCTAAGTCAGGAACAACATTTGGAAACATGGCATCGATTTCAGCCAAGCAGACGGCAAGGTCAGCGTAGTCGTTCATGTTATGTTGTAGTTGCCGACTAGGCGACTCTAAACCTTCGCGCCCCTCAACGATCAAACGCCTGCCTCTATCCCATCGTGCTTGTATTTCAAGCACCTCTTTCTCCGCACTGTGCATGATTTGCAAAAGCGAGTGCAAGGAGAGAACTTCAGTCGGTTGAAGTGTCTTCCTGACTCCGACGACGCCGAACGGTACACGTTCTGCTATGCGTCGGGCTTCTGCAACCCACTGGCCGGTTTCTACAGCTTCGAGAAAGATTCGCACCACACCTAGTGTTTTCCCTACGGTTTTCGGGTGTAGTGGCTTTCCAGATGAGGGATGCAACAACCACTCTCTAAATCCGACGAGCACCTCATCACCAATATCACTTGGGTGAATATGTGCCAGCTTCGAATCACGTAGAAAGGCAAAAAACCCGCGCCTGATGGTCCTGAACATGTCGGAGCGTGAACTCGGCGCCCGTGTGGCCCCGGCCGTAAGAAAAGCATCCTGAAACATCGGTTTCAGGTTAGGAAAATCAAGCAAGAAACTTATGTCGTTCCTATTTGGTATTTCACCCCTCGCACTGGGGAATATTGCAATCAGAGAAATTTTCCCTGTTTTCGGATTAACATCATTCTTAACACGAGCTTGAATGAATGGGTTGCGATTTTCGCCTCCCTTAGCCCTAGAAAGGGTTTGAGCAACTACACTTGCCGCGGCAGACAGCTTTCTATTGGATGCATTGAGAGATTTAGATGAGGTCAAAGTTTGTCGTCCTTTCATAGGCCGATCAGCCTACGCACATTTAGAAGTCCAGGGCGATCAGTAAAAATCTCGACATGAGCCAAATAGGTGTCAATTGTTGTGCTTAAATGGGAGTGACCAAGCTGGGCCTGAATCTTCTTCCAAGGCTCCGGGTTCCCGCTCGCCACTTCGGCGTGATACATTAAGACAGCGCAAGTATGTCTGAGGTCGTGATAACTGTGCTTCGGCACCTTGTCGTGGAACACTTCTCCGGTCTCGGGGTTAACCTTTTCCACTGTCTCCACAAAGCCGAGCGAAATGCACGCTTCACGCATCATTTTCTGAATAGCGTCATTAGAAATCGGCTGTCCGCGCCTAGGGGACTCAAGACGTCCAAGCAGTAATTGAATCGGCGCACTGCGCGGTCGTCCTTTCCATGCACGCAAGGCTTCGGCACGCTCACCATTAATATATTCAATCGCATCGACGACTAGCCAAGTAGGAATCGCCACTTGCCTGGTCTTGCTGCCTTTTCCGCAGACGATAAGTTTAAGATCCGCATAGGGTGAACTCAAGTCAGGACTTAAACTGAGAAATTGCAAGGTAGTAAGCGATATGACTTCAGATAAGCGAAGTCCAACTACCCACCCTAGATCGCAGATAAGTCTATCTCGTGCTGCTCGCCTATCGGCCTGACGATTTGCAGCCTGCGGTCCCACATGATTGAGGAGGTTGGTCAGATCACGCACCATCAACGGGTGAATGACCACATTGGGACGCGTTTTAGGTAAATCACGATCTTTCGCTCTCGGCAGACTCACTGATCGGGTATGCGCAAAGGCATCACGATCGATTTCAATATTTGCTACGACTTCCTCAACGTAGCCATCAATGTCCCCTGCATACCACCCTTTGCGTCGCGCAAACGCATAGAAGCTTCTGACAACCGACATTGAATCTGAAACGCCTTGGGCGCGATAGTGTCTACCAGTGCGCGGAGAAATACTGGAAAGGTAGGCGTCGCGATACGATCGACGATCCTCCGCACTGGCGTCGAGCCAATGCTTTCCCATGGCCTGGAGAAATTGAAACCAACTCTTCAAGGAGTAGGCAGCTTTGGACCACGTATGAACGCTTGGGGTGCTTCCGGCCGAAACATACCGATCCCATAGAAAGCGCGTCGGCTCCTCAAAAAGGGTGGCTTTCCCTGCAGATTCCAGAAAGAGCGCTGGCTGGCCCGCTTTGAGTTCTGCATGACTTCCATCATGCGTCATTAAGACTATTTCATTGTCCAAAAATGTGTTCATGCGCCAAATCCGATAGTAGCACAAGCATAAACACAATCATTCCATAGAGCAATAGCTCAGCCCAGTAGTTTTTTATGCCGAGCGGAATGGATGAACAAATCTAATTGTCGAGAAATAGTATGGGAATCAAAAAATTTAGCCGTCCTCGCCCCATGAAACCCGTCAGTCTCACCTGCTCTTTTCAAGTCGACATTTCATGCTCGCAGCCCCGGTAGGGGTTCAGTGAGACATGGAAGGGGATGTCCGGCGAAGCATTGCGCGTCAGGATGGTCTTGGCGAACTCATCCGTAACGATGGTCTTCGGCGGCGCCGCTTCATCGGTCTTCAGTCCCGGGACCGTCCAGCCGTCGTCGAAACGCTCACGGCCGTGGACTTCGTAACGGCCCTGGAGGTTGGACACGGCGCCACGGCCCTTGTGCGGCGTCAGCGGCCGCGGGGGGATCATGACCTGCCCTTGCAATTCCACGTCTTCAGCCCAAGCTTGTTGGCGATTCACTATGGCGCTCCCGAGTACTGTATGGATATACAGTATCGTACACCCGCTTTACTGGAGGTTCAAGCGCGAAATCGCTGGGATTGTTGTTCCACAAAGCCGGCGAAGCCAGCAAACAACGGTGCGTAGTGTTCAGGCCGGTTTTCGAGTTGCGAAAGTGCATAGGCGGCCGCTTCCAGCGACGATAGCTGGTCCGGGGCATGGGCCTTGCGAATCCGATAAGCCGAGGGTGGCAAGTCCTGCAGGGCCAGGCGCGGCAGGGCTTGCAGTGAGGAATTCAGGTAGAGCATCTTGCGGCTCTTGCGCCAGGTCGCATCGAGCAGAACCAGGCGCAGCCTGCCGGGCGCGGCCAGCAGCGAGGGATCGAGCATGGGCGGCGCCGGCAGGCCCAGCTCGGCCTCGCCCGCCGTCCGCGGATACAGCAGCAGCGGCGTGCGCCCGTCCGCATGGAGGGCCGTCTCCAGCTCCACGGCAGGGAAAGCCTCGCCGACCAGCAACCGGCTCGAAGGCAGGCACAGATGCAGCAGCCGGGCGCTGTTCTTGGCGTTGTGCACCTCGAGCGGGTGCTGCAGGACCAGCAGCTCGACCTGGCTGTCCAGCGGGGTCACGAAGCGGCAGATGCAGGCGCTCTGCGCGCGCAGGCAGGCGGCGCAGGTGGCGCGGCGGGATTCGGTCGTCGTCATGGGCCGCGATTGTACCCGCGCCCCTCGTGCAAGCAGTTCAGTAGCTGCCGCCCACGCGCTCCCCGCGCGGCGGCATATTGTCCGGCACAGGTACCGGCGGATCGTCCTTGCGCAGCGGCTTGAGGGCGCCGGCCCACTGCACCACCTGGTCGAGCATGGCCTCGACCGAACGCTCGTGGTGCTCGGCCGGATTGAAGGTCGTGAAATTCTCGAAGTCGGTGAACAGCGACAGCATGACCTGGGCGCGCACGTCGGCCACCATCAGCTCACCCATCACCAGGCGCAGGTTCTCGATCGCCCGCGAGCCGCCGGCGCTGCCGTAGCCGACGAAACCGGCCGCCTTGTTGTTCCACTCCTTGTACAGGTAATCGATGGCGTTCTTCAGCGCGCCCGAGGTGGCGTGGTTGTATTCGGGCGTGACGAAGACGAAGCCGTCGAACTGGGCGATCCTGGCCGCCCAGGCTTTTGTGTGCGGCCGCGAGTACTGGCCCATCGAGGGCGGCACCGGCTCGTCCAGCAGCGGCAGCTGGAAGTCCTGGATGTCGACCAGTTCGAAAGCGGCGTCGCCGCGCGTGCCCGCGCACTCCATCACCCAGCGCGCCACGTCCAGCGCCTTGCGTCCGGGGCGGGTGCTGCCCACGATGATTGCGATGTTGATCATGCCTGTCTCCTTTGTCTGCAAAATGGTGAAAACCGTTTATCACCGATCCACACATGGTAGGCCCGTCAATCAGTCCCCCGGACTGATTGACCCCACCCTACTCCAGCCTCCACCCAGCGCCCGATACAAGTCCACATGCGCCGCCAGCCAGCTCGCCCGCAACTGCAGCACGCTGGTCTCGGCACTGAAAGCATTGCGCTGCGCATCCAGCTCTTCCAGATAGGACGAATAGCCGTTGCGGTAGCGGTTGTGGGCGATGCGCAGCACCTCGGCGGTGGCGACGCGGCGCGCCTCGGCCTGTTCCAGCTGTTCGCGCAGGCGCTGCACGGCCGACAAGCCGTTCTCGGTCTCGGCGAAGGCGTTGCGCACCACGGACTCGTAGGCGAACACGGCGCGGTCGCGCAGCGACGCCGAGATCTCGGCCTGGGCGCGCAGGCGGCCGGCGTCGAAGATCGGCGCCAGCACGCTGCCGCCCACGCTCCACAGCATGGTGCCGGAGCCCAGCAGGTCCGGCAGGTTATGCGCATAGCCGCCCACCGATGCCGTCAGCCGCAGCGAAGGCAGCATCTGGTCGCGCGCGGCGGCCAGGCTGGCGTCCGCGGCGGCGATGGTTCGTTCGGCCTGGGCGATGTCGGGGCGGCGGCGCAACAGTTCGGACGGCAGGCCGGGGGCGATGCCGGGCGGGCGCAGCGCCGTCAATTCGGCGCCGCGCGCCACCGGGCCGGGACTGGCGCCCACCAGCAGGTTCAAGGCATTCTCCTGCTGGGTGATGGCACGCTCCAGCTGGGGCACGACGGCCGCCGTGTTGCGGTACTCGGCCTCTGCCTGCGACAGTTCCAGGCGCGAGCTGTAACCGACCTCGAACTGCCGCCGCGCCAGCGCCAGCGACTGCTCGCGCGATTGCAGGGTCTGGCGGGCCAGCGCCAGCTGGGCGTCCAGTCCGCGCAGGTTCAGGTAGCCGGACGCGGTGCTGGCGGCCACCGACAAGGCCACCGCATCCGCCGCCGCCTGCTGGGCCGCATAGTCGAAGCGCGCCGCCTCGGTGGCCGACGCCAGGCGCCCCCAGGGGTCGAACTCGTAGGCCGCCTGCACGTTGCCGGTGATCGCCGTCGATTCGACCGGTGTGCCCAGCGGCCCGATGGCGCGCGCCCTTGTCGGCCCCGCACTCACCGACACGCTGGGCGCCGAGGCCGAGCGGGCCACGCGGATGCGCGCCTGGTATTCCTGCAGCCGCGCGCGCGCCGTGCGCAGGTCGCCGTTGTGCGCCAGCGCCTGCGCCACCAGGCTGTCCAGCACCGGATCGCCGAAGGCCCGCCACCACGCCTGCTCGACGGCGGCGTTGGACCCGACCTGCAGCGGCGCGCGCCAGCTGGCCGGCACCTCGAGCGTGGAGCTTGGGCGCTCCTGCACCGGGATGCGGCAGCCGGACAGCAACAGCACAGCCGCACCCGCCATAAGGGTCAGACGCGGCGGCAAACGAAACGCCCTGTTCATCGCTGCTGCCCTTTCGGCGCGGCGGCCGGCGCTCCGGTATCGATGCTGGCCACCACCGACATGCCCGGCCGCAGGCGCGCGGACAGTTCCTGGTTCGGGTCAATGCTGATGCGCACCGGGATGCGCTGGGCGATCTTGACGAAGTTGCCGGTCGCGTTGTCCGGCGTGATCACCGAGAACTCGGAGCCCGTGGCCGGGGCGATCTGCTCGACGTGGCCGCGCATCTTCGCGTGGTTCAGGGCGTCGACGGTGAAGGTAACGGGCTGGCCGAGTCTCACCCCGGCCATCTGCGTCTCCTTCATGTTCGCCACCACCCACATGGCCTGCGGCACCAGCGCGGTCAGCTGGGCGCCGGCATTGACGAAGGCGCCCAGGCGCACAGTCACCTGCCCCAGCTGGCCGTCGCGCGGCGCATTGATACGCGTGTTCGCAAGGTCGATTTCCGCCAGCTTCACCGCTGCTTCGGCATTCGAAACAGCCGCTTCCAGCGAGGCGCGGTTGACGTCCACGGTGCGCAGGTTCTGGCGCGAGATCTCCAGCGCGGCGCGCGACTGCGCGATCTGCGCCACCGCCTGCGCATGCGCGGCGCGCGCGGCATCCCGTTCGCGCGCGGACAGCGAACCGTCGGCCGCCAGCTCCTCGACCCGGCGCAGGTCGGCCTGGGCGCGCTGGGCCTGGGCGCCGGCGTTCGCCACCGCCGCCTGGTTCTGGGCGATGGTGGCGGCCGCGCTCTTCTGGCTCTGGGCGAAGTTGGCGAGCGCCGCGCGCTGGGCCGCCAGCTGGGCGCGCGCCTGCGCCAGGCGCTGCTGGTAGATGCGGTCGTCGATGCGCATCAGCAGCTGGCCCTGTTTCACGTTCTGGAAATCCTGGACGTCGACTTCGACCACGTAGCCGGACAGCTGCGGACTGATGATGGTGACCTGCCCGCGCACGGTCGCGTTCTCGGTACTCTCGACCGTGCTGCGGAAGGGCGGCAGGTCCCAGGCATACAGCACGATCAGGACACCGATCAGCGCGATGAGCGCGAACAGGGCGCCGCTGACGATGACGTGGCGGTTCGACTTTTTCTGGGCGGGGGTGCTGGTGGTCTCGGCCATGGTGATGTCGTTTCAAAAGATCATGTTGGGCGGGTCGTCCCGTCGACGGTCGGCTCGGGCGCTTCCCCGGCGGCGTTGGCGATCGGCGAATCGGTGACGGTTTCCGGCGCCGGCACCGCGGCGGTCGGTGCGGTGGGCGGCGGCGCGGCGGGCGGCAGCGGGGCCACGTATTTGAGCCACAGCGCGCGTCCGAAAATCCAGGCGGCCAGCGCGGTGGCGAGGACGGCAATCGCCAGGAACACGTCGTTGTAGGCGAGGATGTTGGCTTCGCGGGTGGCGGTCTGGCTCAGTATCGAGATGCCCTGGCGCGTGCGCGAGGACGGATCGGCCAGCACCCGCCCATACGCCGCCCCGCCCTGCTGGATGCGGGCCGCCACCAGCGGATCGAGGCTGCTGAGCTGGTCGGCCAGGTTCGAGGAGTGGAATTTTTCGCGCATCACCTGCCAGGTGCCCAGCAGCGCGGAGCCGAGCAGGCCGCCCAGGTTCTGGGTCAGGCCGAACAGCACCGAGAAGGTGATCAGGTTGGCCGGGTTGGTGATCACGGTGCCCAGCAGCGTCAATAGCAGCGGGCCGAGGAAGAACACGCCGCCGAAGGCCAGCAGGCCCTGGCTGACGTACATCTCTTCGGGGCGCGTCAGGCTGGTGGCGTGCGAATCGATCCAGGCCCCCAGCGCCATGATCAGCAAGGCGATCACCTGCGGCGCCATCAGGTGCGGCGGATTGAAGGTCAATGCCGACATGACGATGCCGAGGATGGTCGCCAGCAGCACCACCAGGAACAGGGTCTGCAGCTGGTCGTTGTTCAGTCCCACCATGCGCAGGAAGCCGACCGCGCCCACGCTCTGCTCGGACAGCACCACGCGCACCAGGATCATGGCGATGAACAGGCGCGCGATCATGCCGTTGGTGAGCCAGCGCAGGTTCAGCAGCGGGTTCTTGCGATTGTGCTCGACCGCGACCGCCGCCAGGATCAGGACGATGGACACCGCCAGCGCCACGCCGATCCAGGGCGCCTGGGTCCACCACAGCACGCGGCCGAAGCTCAGGGCCGCGCACAGCAGCGCCATGCCGGGCGCGAACAGGGCGAAGGTGACGAAGTCGGTCGGGCGGAAGGCTTTGAAGCGGTCGCCGGGCGGCAGCTTGAGCCACAGCACGGCGCCCAGCGTGACCAGGGTCAGGCCCAGCTCGAACACATAGAGCCCGCGCCATTCGGCCAGTTGCAGCAGGCGGGTCGAGAACAGATAGGCGATCGGCTGCGCCAGCTGCGAGACGCCGGTCGAGATGATGATCCCGCGCGGCCGCCAGGCCTTGGTGAAGGATTGCAGCGTGTAGTACAGCCCCAGCGTGGACAGCGCCGCGCCGACCATGCCGTGCGCCGCGCGCACCGCGATCGCCGAGCCGAGGTCGTTGACGAACAGGTGGGCGAAGGTCACCAGCGCGTACAGCACCAGGAAGAACTCGGTGAAGGCGCGCAGCCCGAACTGCTGGCGGAACTTCACCAGCAGCAGGTTCATCGAGATATTGGTCATCACGTAGGCGGTCGGCAGCCAGGTGGTCTCCGCCGCGAAGGCGCCGAGCGTGCCCTGCAAATTGACCAGGTTGACCGTCACCAGCGCATTGCCGAGGCCACCCGTGATGGTGACCAGGGTCCCGACCAGGAAGAAGGCGATGCGGCGCGGCGTCGAGTGGGCGGGAAAGGAGGGGCCGCCGGGCATGGTGGGGCGCTCGTCGGGGTGCCATTCGCGCGGGGCGTACTTGTCGCTCATGCGTTCTCCAGCACCTGCTGCAGCTGCTCCAGCACGCCGACCGCCAGCGCGACCTCGCCCGGGTCCAGGCGCGCCAGCGCTTCGCGCCGCAAGGCGTCGGCCTGCACCCTCACCTTTTCCTCGAGCTCGCGACCCTCCGGCGTCAGCACCACCAGCTTGACGCGGCGGTCCCGCTGGCTGGGGATCCGTTCGATCAGTTTTGCCGCGGCCAGGCGGTCGATGGTGGCGACCAGGGTCGCGCCGTCCACACCCAGCTGCTGGGCCAGCGCGGTCTGCGAGGGCGGATGCGCATCCTCGGCGCCGGCGCGTTGCATTTCCGCCAGCGCGGCGATGGCGCTCCAGCTGGCCGCGGTCAGGCCGCAAGGCTTGAGCTGGCGCTCGAGCGCCTTCTGCCACGCGCGCCCGCCGGCCTGCAGAGCCTGCGTGAATCGTTCACTGAGGTGCTCGCTCAGCCGTTCCTCGAGAGTAACCATAGGCCACCTAATCGTTGGACATACAAATTATCTGCCTGTTCTGGCAAATGTGGCCACACGCGAAGATTTAATGCGCGAATTGGTTAAACGGATATTGCTCTCAGAAATTACAGTGCTTAGAATCAACTCATTCCACTAAGCAATTGGTTCCAAACGGACACATCCGTGAGCCCCGTTTCCAGAGTCTTCCATGTTTAGAGCACCCGCATCTGTTCGCAAACTTACGTCCGCGGCGATTGTCGTCCTCGCCATGCTGCCCGGCTTTTCTGTCGAGCAGGAGCTGCAGCTCGACTACCGGATCAACGAGCACATTGTCCTGATCCCTGCCGGCCGCAACCACCAGGCGCGCCTGGAGACGACGGTGTTCCAGCCGAACGGGCCGGGCCCGTTCCCGTTAATTATCATCAACCACGGCAAGGATCCGGGCCACCCGAACCTGCAGCCGCGCGACCGCTTCTATCACATGGCCCACGCCTTCGTGGCCCGCGGCTACGCGGTGATGGTGCCGATGCGCCAGGGCTTCGCCAACTCGACCGGCCGCTACCGCGACCACGGCTGCGACATGACGGCCAACGGCTATATCCAGGCCGAGGACATCCGCGCCACTCTCGAATTCGCCCGCGAACAGAAATGGATCGACGCCGACCGCATCGTGGTCGCCGGCCAGTCCTATGGCGGCCTGGCGACGATGGCGCTGGGCACCGAGGAACTGCCGGGCGTGCGCGGCCTGATCAACTTTGCCGGCGGCCTGCGCGACGACAGCAACGGCTGCGGCTGGCGCTCGGCCCTGGTCTCGGCCTTTGCCGAATACGGTTCGCAGAACAAGGTCCCGAGCCTGTGGATGTACGGCCAGAACGATTCGCTGTTCGGCCCGGAACTGGTGGCGCGCATGCACGACGCCTTCGAACAGGCCGGCGGCAAGGCGAAGCTGGTCGAATACGCGGCCTTCAAGCGCGATTCGCACGGCATGCTGGCCAGCCGCGACGGCGAAAAGGTCTGGCTGGCCGACACCATGCAGTTCCTGGAACGCGTCGGCATGCCGACCAAGGTGCTCTACAAGGTGCCCGAGCCGCCGCTGCCGCAGCCGACCAATTTCGCCAAAGTCGACGATGTCGAGGCCGTACCATTCCTGAGCGAAAACGGCAAGCGCGCCTACGCCGACTATCTCACCAAAATGACCCCGCGCGCCTTCGCGGTTTCAAGCAGCGGCGCCTGGTGCTGGGCCGAGGAAGGCGAAGACCCGGAAGCCCGCGCCCTGGCGACCTGCTCGGCCAAGAGCGACAAGCCGTGCCGCCTGTACTCGGTGGACGAGCATGTGGTGTGGAACCCGGACCTGGCCGAGAAGGCGGCGGTGACGGCGTCGAATACGCCAGCGCCGGCTACCGATAATGCCGGGACGACGCAGTTGGGTGGGACGGTAGCAACTACCAACTAATCACTTAGCACCCGCACACGCGAGACCGTCGTCCCCGCGAAGGCGGGGACCCAAGTTTTTCGAGCTACCAGCAACTTGGGTCCCCGCCTGCGCGGGGACGACGGTTTATGGCAGCTCAACCTGTAGCGCCAATACCAAAACGACAATGTAGAGCCCGCCACCCAAAAGGGAGCCCTGCATGCCGTCAATAAAACACCTCAGCGCCCGAGCGCTCCTGGCCCTGGCCTGCCTGCTGAACGCCGCGCCGGCCGGGGCCGCCAATAACTACCCGGTCGTGCTGGTTCACGGCTTCCTCGGCTTCGGGCCGGACACCTATCCCGGCAGCGGCTTCCTGTACTGGGGCGGCTACCACGACATCGCCGCGCGCATGCAGCTCTACAAGGGTCCGCACGCGGTCTACACCGCCGGCGTCGGCGCGATCAGCTCCAACTGGGACCGCGCCGCCGAGCTGTACGCCCAGATCAAGGGCGGCTGCGTCGACTACGGCGCCACCCACGTCGCCCGCTACGGCTATCCCGGCCAGCCGCGCCAGCCCGCCGGTAAATGCTGGGCCGCCGATCCGGACAACAATCCGCACGGCTATCCCCTCGCCTTCTATCCGCAATGGGATGCGGCGCACCCGGTCCACCTGATCGGCCACAGCCAGGGCGGCACCACGATCCGCGCGCTGATCCAGCTGCTGGAGCACGGTTCGCCGGATGGCGACGAAGGCGGCGGCGAGCTTTACCGCGGCGGCAAGACCGGCTGGGTGAAGAGCGTGGTGACGATCTCGGCGCCGCACAACGGGACCACCTTGCGCGACGCGGTGCTGGACGTCCTGCCGAATCTGCGCAGCCCGCTGCGCGACATCCTCGACAAGCGCCTGGCGCACTGGGAGCTGGCGCCGGACGGCGCGCGCGAATTCAACCGCTGGGCGCTGACCTCGCCCTCGGTCTATTATTTTTCGGTGGGGACGCAGGCCACGGTGGCCGGCGCCTGGTGCTGCAACGGCAGCGACCGCGCGATCGCACCGGTCCAGAGCAGCCAGTTCCAGTACCCGCGCGAGGACATGATCCCCTACTTCAAACTGTTCGCGGGAGAGCTGATCGTCGGCTCGCTGGCGCAGCCGGGCATGGGTTCCTATACGCAGTCGGCGCTGGGCCGGGTACGCATCGACAGCAGCTGGTTCGCCAGCGACGGCGTGGTCAACACGGTCAGCATGCGCGCGCCCGCCGGCCATCCGGTGCGCGACTACGATGGCCGCGCCGTCAAAGGGAGCTGGAATTTCCTCGGCACTTACGAGGGCTACGACCACTTCGATATTTTGAACTGGCCGAATTCGGGGCCGTCGGCGGATCCCTTGTATGACCGGATTTGCGACATCATTTTCGGGTTGTGATCACATCGCCGAGCGCAGCGTCCGCGCCAGATCGGCCAGGCGATAAGGCTTGTTGACGAAGGCGAAGTCGTTCAGGTCCTGGCCGTGGCGCTGCTTGAGGGCCGGCAGCGGATAGCCGGAGGCCAGCATGATCTTGGTGTCCGGATAATGGGCGCGCGTGTAAGTGGCCAGCTGCAGGCCGTCCATCCCGTTCGGCATGACGACGTCGGTGAACAGGATGTCGACGTCGCGGTGCTCCAGCATGTCCATGGCCTCGCGGCCGCTGGAGGCGGTCAGCACGTCATAGCCCATGCTGGTGAACAGCGAGGCCGCCACGTCCATCAGGTCCGGCTCGTCCTCTACGATCAGCACGCGCTCGACGTGCGCGCGGCGGTCTTCCTGGGCCTCGGACACCACCGCCGGCAGATAGATCGCGATGGTGCAGCCCTCGCCCGGCCGGCTCTCGATCACGACGTCGCCGTTCGACTGCTTGATGAAGCCGTAGACCTGGGACAGGCCCAGGCCCGTGCCCTTGCCCACTTCCTTGGTGGTGAAGAAGGGTTCGAAGGCGCGCGCCACCACCTCGGGCGGCATGCCGGTGCCGGTATCGCTGACCGACACCCGCACGTAATCGCCGGCCGGCAGGCTGCCGGCTTCGTGGTGGCCGAGCGTGACGTTGCGCGTGGCGATGACGATGCGGCCGCCGTCCGGCATGGCGTCGCGCGCGTTCACCACAAGGTTCAGCAGCGCCGATTCGAAGCGCGCGCTGTCGATGGTTGCGCTGTGCGCCTTGCGCTCGAGGTCGACTTCGAACTCGATGTCGGCATTGCCGGCGCGCCGCAGCACCGGCTCGAAGGAGGTGATGATGCGGTTCAGGCTGCGGGTTTCGGCCTGCAGCGGCTGCTGGCGCGCGAAGGCGAGCAGTTGCTGGGTCAGGCGCGCGCCGCGGTCGACCGCGCGCCGCATGCTGTCGACGGTGCGGCTGTCGCCGCCCTGGCCGCCGCGCTGCAGGGCCAGCACTTCCAGGCCGCTCGACAGCACCGACAGCAGGTTGTTGAAGTCGTGCGCGATGCCGCCGGTGAGCTGGCCGATCGACTCCATCTTCTGCGCCTGGTAGAGCGCGGCGTTGGCCGCCTCCAGCGCCTCGGCGGTGCGCTTCTTCTCGGTCAGGTCGCGGGTGATCTTGGCAAAGCCCACCAGCTTGCCCTCGTCGTCGTGGATGGCGTCGATGATGACGTGGGCCCAGAAACGGGTGCCGTCCTTGCGCACGCGGCAGCCTTCGGCTTCGAAACGCCCGACCGCGGCGGCGGTCGACAGCGCGCGCTGGGGCACGCCGGCCGCCAGGTCCTCGGCGGTATAGAAGCGCGAGAAATGGCTGCCGACGATCTCGTCGTAGGTATAACCCTTGATGCGCTCGGCGCCCGAGTTCCAGTTGGTGACGATGCCTTCCGGCGAGAGCATGTAGATCGCGTAGTCGGTCACGCCCTGCACCAGCAGGCGGAAGCGCTGCTCGCTCTCGCGCAGCTTGTCCTCGGCCTGCTTGCGCTCGGTGACGTCGCGCGTGATCTTGGCAAAGCCGAGCAGCGCGCCTTCCTCGTTGTAGATCGGATCGATGATCACGTGAGCCCAGAAGCGGGTCCCGTCCTTGCGCACGCGCCAGCCCTCGGATTCGAACTTGCCCTGCTCGAGCGCGGTTTTCAGGGCGTGCGCCGGCAGGCCCGAGGCGCGGTCTTCGGCGGTATAGAAACGTGAAAAGTGCTCGCCCAGGATTTCCTGCGCCACGTAACCCTTGAACCGGTTGGCGCCCGCGTTCCAGCTGCTCACGTGCCCCTGCGGGTCGAGCATGTAGATCGCGTAATCGTTGATCCCGGAGATCAGGTACTGGTAGCGCCGTTCATCCGACAGAAGCTTCTTTTGCTGCATGTGTTCGCTCATGGCTGATTGCTCGTGTCGAGCCTTTGGAATTCATTGATCCAAATCCATATAAATCATACACGCTTGCAGTTCGCCCTGTCGGCACACGCGGCAACAGATTTCACACTTTTAGCACCCGGGAAATGTTGCAATATCGCCGCATCGTCAATATCGGCAAAAAGCCCGGCGGGAGCCCGCATTTCGTTTCATTGTAAAATGGCGAAGTTTCAATTTACGATTCCGATCCGCCCACATACACATGAATCCGGCTCCTCACGCTCCCGAACTCGACCTGTCCGCCTGCGACCGGGAGCCGATTCGCACGCCCGGCAGCATTCAGCCGCACGGCTTCCTGCTGACCCTGTCGGCCGGCATGGAGGTGCTGCAGGCCAGCGCCAACCTTGGCGACTGGGCCGGCTACGGCGCCCAGGACGCCATCGGCCGCCCGCTCGCCGAGGTGATCGGCGAAGCCGCCGCCCTGCGCCTGGCGCCGGAGCTGGAGACGGAACTGGGCCAGCGCCCCTACTACGTGGGCACGGTCACCACCGGGAACGGCCGCCATTTCGACGTGCTGGCCCACCAGTGGGACGGGCTGACCATCCTCGAATTCGAGCCGACCGAGCGCCCTGCGCCGGCCGACTTCCGCCACCTGTATTCGCTGATCGGCGACTTCCTCAAGAAGGTCAACGGCGCCGAGAGCATCGAGTCGCTGGCCCGGCTGGCCTGCCACCACGTCCGTTCGGTCACCGGTTTCGGCCGCGTGCTGGTGTACCAGTTCGACCGCGACGGCCATGGCCACGTGATGGCCGAGGCGAAGCAGGACGACTATGCCTCCTACATGGGCCAGCACTTCCCGGCCTCGGACATCCCGGCCCAGGCGCGCCAGCTGTACGCGCTGCAGCCGATCCGCCTGATCCAGGACGCCAACTACACGCCGGCCCCGCTCATCCCGGGCAACAACCCGGTGACGGGCAAGCCGAACGACCTGTCGTTCGCGGTGCTGCGCAGCGTCTCGCCGGTGCACCTGCAGTACATGCGCAACATGAACACGCTGGCCTCGATGTCGGTGTCGCTGATGGTCAAGGGCAAGCTGTGGGGCATCATCTCCTGCCACAACGAAGGCCCGTCGCCGGTGCCCTTCGAGCAGCGCACGGCCTGCGAGCAGCTGGGCCAGCTGCTGGCGCTGTGCATCGAATCGCGCGAAGACGCCCAGGAGCTGCAGTTCCGCCTCGAGGTGCGCCGCATCATGGTGGCCATGCTGGCCGGCCTGACCCAGGGCAGCGACTTCGTCGAGAACCTGGCCAGCGTTTTCCCCGATCTGCTGCGCTTTGCGCGCGCCACCGGGGTCGCCGTGGTCGTCGACGAGCGCGTGCTGAGCTTCGGCGACGCGCCCGAACAGGACCACATCCTCGAACTGGTCGACTGGCTGGCGGTGCATGACCACGGCGAGGTGTATCACACCGAGAGACTGTCCGCGAACTGGCCGGAGGCCGGCAAGATGATCCGCAACGCCAGCGGCCTGCTGGCGATGCCGATCTCGCGCATCCACAAGCATTACCTGCTGTGGTTCCGTCCCGAGTTCGTGCACACCATCGAATGGGCCGGCAACCCGCACGGCAAGCTGGTGCAGGCCGCGGTGGACGGCCGGCCGCTGCAGCTGTCGCCGCGGACGAGCTTCGCCGCCTGGCGCGAGACCATCCACGGCGCCAGCGTGCCCTGGCACAGCGCCGAGATCGAGCTGGCGGTGGAATTCCGCAGCGCCCTGCTGGGCATCGCCCTCGAGCGCGCCGAGCAGATGGCCGAGCTGGCCGGGGAGCTGACCCGCTCGAACAAGGAACTCGAAGCCTTCTCGTACTCGGTGTCGCACGATCTGCGCGCCCCGCTGCGCCACATCGTCGGCTTTGCCGACCTGCTGATCGAGTCCAGCGGCAGCGAGGACGGCGAACAGCGCCAGCGCTTCCTGAAGAACATCAAGGACGCCGCGCGCCTGGCCGGCAAGCTGGTCGACGACCTGCTGTCCTTCTCGCAGATGGGCCGCGCCTCGCTGCGCCCGACCGATGTCGACATGGGCGACCTGGTGGCCGCCTGCATCGACAAGCTGGCGCTGGAAACGCGCGGCCGCAACATCGAGTGGGACATCGCGCCGCTGCCGCTGGTCCACGCCGATCCGACCTTCCTGCACCTGGCGCTGTTCAACCTGCTGTCGAACGCCGTGAAGTTTACCGGCCAGCGGAACCCGGCCGTCATCCGCATCAGCGCCGAAGACACGCCGGACGAAACCATCATCCATGTGGCCGACAATGGCGCCGGCTTCAACATGGACTATGTACACAAGCTGTTTGGCGTATTCCAGCGCCTGCACCGCATGGAAGATTTCCAGGGAACCGGCATCGGCCTGGCCAACGTCCGCCGCATCGTCGAGCGGCACAACGGCCGGGTATGGGCCGACTCGAAGCAGGGCGAAGGCGCGACCTTCTCCTTCGCCTTGCCTAAAAACGTCACGAATAATTAATCAGGACCAGATAGAACTTATGCTCAAGCCCATCCTGCTCGTCGAAGACAATCCGAACGACCTCGAATTGACTTTGATTGCGCTGTCGAAGAGCCAGCTCGCGAACCAGGTCATCGTCGTCCGCGACGGCGCCGAAGCGCTCGACTACCTGCACCGCCGCGGCGAATATGCGCAGCGCCCGGTCGGCAGCCCGGCCGTCGCCCTGCTCGACCTCAAGCTGCCGAAGGTCGACGGCCTCGAAGTGCTGAAGGAGATCCGCACCACCGACGGCCTGCGGGCGCTGCCGGTGGTGATGCTGACCTCGTCGCGCGAAGAACAGGACGTGGTGAATAGCTACGAACTGGGCGTGAACGCCTACGTGGTCAAGCCGGTGGACTTCACGGAATTCGTGCGCGCGATCGCGGACCTCGGGATCTTCTGGGCCGTGCTGAACGAACCGCCGCCGGGTTCGCAGAAGTACATCCGCCCGACCAAATAAGTCATGCGTGGGCACGGGGTGCCCACGATGTCACCGGTGCCGCAAAAGGTGCCTGATGCGCGCACTCAGCGCATCCGGGTGATAAGGCTTCTGCAGCAGATTGACGTTCGCCTCCATCTTCCCCTCGTGCGCCAGCACGCCTTCCGCATAACCCGAGGTGTACAGGATCTGCGCCCGCGGCAGCAGCGTGCGCACCGTTTCTCCCAGTTGCAGGCTGCTCACCGGCCCCGGCATGATGACGTCGCTGAACACCAGGTCGATCTGCTCGCCGCTCTCGACGATGCCCTTCGCCACCGCCGCATCCGGCGCCTCCAGCACGCGGTAGCCGAGCGCCGACAGGATGCCGCAGGTGGCGCTGCGCACGTCTTCCTCGTCCTCGACCACCAGGATGGTCTCAGGCCCGCCCAGCAGCGGCGCCGCGGCCACGTCCTCGGCCTGCGCCGGTTCGCCTTCGCTGCGCGGCAGGTAGATGCGCACGCTGGTGCCCTTGCCCGCCGCGCTCTTCAGCACGATCTCGCCGCCCGACTGCTTCACGAAACCATAGGCCATCGACAGGCCCAGGCCCGTGCCCTGCCCGGTCGGCTTGGTGGTGAAGAAGGGTTCGAAGGCGCGCTCCAGCACTTCCGGCGGCATGCCGGTGCCGGTGTCGGCAACCTCGATCAGCACGTACTGGCCGGCCGGCAGCGAGGGCGGCAGCAGCGCGCTGTCCGGCCCGACGTTGGCGGCGCGGATGGTCAGCGTGCCGCTGCCGGCCATGGCGTCGCGCGCATTGATGGCCAGGTTCAGCAACACGTTGTTCAACTGGTTCGGATCGACCAGGGTGCTGCCCAGGCGGTGTTCGATCTCGGTGACGACACGGGCGCGCGGGCCGAGCACGCGGCGCATCATGTCGTCCATCTCGCGCAGCAGGTGGCCAGGGTTGACCACCACCGCCTGCAGCGGCTGGCGGCGGGCGAAAGCCAGCAGGTGCGAAGACAGCTTGGCGCCGCGCTCGACGCCGGACAGGGCGACGTCGACGCGCGCGCGCCCTGCATCGTTCAAACCGCCGACCAGCTTCAAAAGCTGCAGGTTGCCGCCGATGATCTGCAGGACGTTGTTGAAGTCGTGGGCCACGCCGCCGGTAAGCTGGCCGATCGCTTCCATCTTCTGGGCCTGGAACAGGGCCGACTGGCTGGCCGCCAGCTGCTCCTGGCTGAGGCGCAGCGAGACGAAGGCGTCGTCGCGCTGGCGCCGCGCGATGAAGGCGTCGCTGTGGTAGCGCACGCGCGCCACCAGCTCGCGCGGATCCGGCCACTTCACCAGGTAGTCGTTGGCGCCGACCGCGAAGGCCTTGGCCTTGATGTCCGGGTCGTCCTCGGACGACAGGACGATCACGGGGATGTGTTCGGTGTCCTTGTCGGCGCGCAGGCGGCGCGTGACTTCCAGACCGTCGATCTCCGGCATGCGCATGTCCACCAGCACCACCGTGGCGCCGATTTCCTTTGCCAGATCGACCGCCATCTCCGGATTGCTGGCATAACGCAGCGTATGCGGGGCACAGGCTTTCAGGCCATGCGTGATGATGTCTTCGGAAAAGGACTCGTCGTCGATGAGGAGAACGGAACAGCGGCTGGAATCGTCTTGGGTCATTGCAAAGCGGTGAGATGAAGGGGATGAACCGAATTGCAAAATTAGAAGACTTGATTTTACACCCAGGAACAATCGCCAAGCATGAATTCTTACGAGGAAGCGAAGTTTTTTTGCCGAATTTGCGCGATCATCAGCGAAAATATTGTAAATACCCTTCTTCAGCGCCGCTTCTTTTTATTTGACGTGAAAGTGCGAGTGTAAAATGCCGGTGGCTTGTTCGCGACCCAGGCAATGAAGGAGCGGATGTCCTCATGCCCCTGCAGGGCTTCCCAGGTGTGATAGGCACGCAGCAGCTCTTTTTCCGACAGGGTCGCATGGATCTTGCGGTGGCACACCTTGTGGATCGCGAACTGCTCCCTGCCCTTGAGCGATTTGGGAATCAGATGGTGGCGGTCGATGTTCTCACTGCCCAGCGGCCGGCCACACAGGGGACAAGGCGCGTCCCCGGCGGAGGCCGTGGACGGCTCGGGATCATCGGGGATGCGGAAGCGGCGCGCCATCCTCCCCATATCGTGGCGGGCGCCGCGGTTTAAAGATCTGTTTCAGCCGCGGACCAGCGCCGCAATCGCATTGCCCACTTCCACCGTGCCGGCGTCACCGCCCAGGTCGCGCGTGCGCGGCCCGCTGCGCAGCACCTCTTCGATGGCGGCGAGGATGGCGTCGTGGGCCTGGCCGTAGCAGCGCGGCACGTTGGCGCCGGCGGCCAGGAAAGCCAGCATCATCGCACCCGACCAGATCATCGCGATCGGATTGGCGATGCCCTGCCCCGCAATGTCCGGCGCCGAGCCGTGCACCGGCTCGAACAGCGAGGGGAATGTGCGGTCCGGGTTCAGGTTGCCCGACGGCGCCAGGCCGATGGTGCCGGTGCAGGCCGGACCGAGGTCGGACAGGATGTCCCCGAACAGGTTCGAGGCCACCACCACGTCGAAGCGGTTCGGCTGCAGCACGAAGCGCGCGGTGAGAATGTCGATGTGCTGCTTGTCGACCGTGACCTCCGGGTACTCGGCATGCATCGCGTCGGCGCGGCCATCCCACCAGGGCATGCTGATGGCGATGCCGTTCGACTTGGTGGCCACCGTCAGATGCTTGCGCTCGCGCGCCTTGGCCAGCTCGAAGGCATAGCGCAGCACGCGGTCGGCGCCGTGGCGGGTGAACACCGACTCCTGGATCACCGTCTCGCGCTCGGTGCCCGGGAACATGATGCCGCCCAGGTTGGTGTACTCGCCCTCGGTGTTCTCGCGCACCACGAAGAAGTCGATGTCGCCGGGCTTGCGGCCCGCCAGCGGACAGGGCACGCCCTCGAACAGGCGCACCGGCCGCAGGTTGATGTACTGGTCGAACTCGCGCCGGAACTTCAGCAGCGAACCCCACAGCGAGATATGGTCCGGCACCGTGGCCGGCCAGCCGACCGCGCCGAAATAGATCGCGTCCATGCCGGCCAGCTGGTCCTTCCAGTCGGCCGGCATCATGTCGCCGGTCTGCAGGTAATAGTCGCAGCTGGCCCAGTCGAACTGCGTGACCTCGAGCTCGAGCCCGAAGCGCTCGCTGGCGGCGGCCAGCACCTTCAGGCCTTCGGGCAGGACTTCCTTGCCGATGCCGTCGCCGGGGATGGCGGCGATTTTGAATACTTGAGTCATGGCTGAACCCCAATCGTCGTCCCCGCGAAGGCGGGGACCCAAGTTTGCGCGCGCTTCGTCAGCTCATGCTAGCAGCTTTCAACGCCCCGGCGCAGCCACCACCAGCCGCGAAAAACTCGCAATGCTGGCCACCGCGGCAAACGCCGCCGCAATCGCGATCGCGTACCAGGTGCCGCGCAGGTGGAACATGGTCAGGCAGAAGGCCACCAGCGCCGCCCCGGTCGACTGTCCGATCAGGCGCGCGGTGGCCACCATGCCGCTGGCGCTGCCGCTGCGCGAGGCCGGCGCGCTGCCCATGATCGCCTTGACGTTGGGCGCCTGGAAGAAGCCGAAGCCGAGGCCGCACACCGCCATGCGCCAGCCGATATCGAAGGCCGACGGATCGCCCGGCATGCCCAGCAGCAGGGCCAGCCCGGCTGCCAGGATCATCAGCCCGACGCCGCCCAGCAGGCCCGGCGAATAGCGGTCGCTGAGGCGCCCCGCGACCGGCGCCATGATGCCGACCATGACCGGCCAGGGCGTCAGCAGGAAGCCGGTCTCCACGGCCGAGCGGCCCAGCTGGCTCTCGAAGTAGAACGGCAGCGCGACGAAGGCCAGCGCCTGCGCCGCGAAGGTGCAGATCGCGGTCAGCGTCGACAGCGTAAACAAGGGCAGCCGGAACAGGTCCACCGGCAGCAGCGGCGCCGGGTGGCCCTTCTGGCGGCGGATGAGCAGGAAAAAGAAGAACAGCGCAATCACGGTTTCCGGCAGCAGCGTACGCATGCCGACGCGGTGCGCGGCGTCGCCCAGCGCCAGGATCGCCATGCCGAAGGCAGCCACGTTGTACAGCCCGGCCACGCCGTCCACCTTGTGGCTGGCGCGCGTGGTCTCGGGCAGCGCCTTGCGGGCCAGGAAGAAGCCGAGGATGCCGGGGATGACGTTAATCCCGAACAGCCACTCCCACGACGAGACGCTGAGGATGATCGAGGCCAGGCTCGGCCCGAGCGCAAAGCCGATCGCGACCACCAGCGCATTGTTGCCGAAGCCGCGTCCATGCATCCGGGTCGGATACACGCTGCGGATCAGGGCCGAGTTCACGCCCATCAGCGCGCTCGCGCCCAGGCCCTGGAACAGGCGCCCCACGATCAGCACCGGCAGCGACCACGCCAGCGCGCAGGCCAGCGAGGCCACGGTGAAGATGGCCATGCCGGCGATGTACACGCGCTTGTAGCCGATGGTCTCGCCCAGCGCCGCGATCGGCAGCAGGGTCGCGACCATCGCGAGCTGGTAGGCGTTGACGATCCAGACCGAATCCGCCGGGCTGGCGTGCAGTTGCTGGGCCATGGCCGGCAGCGCGGTGTTGGCGATGGCGGTGTCGAGCGCGGACATGCCGACGCCGAGGGAGAGGACGATGACTGCCCAGATGAGCTGGCTGCCGGCGAGACCGTCCAGTAAAGTCGCGGGTTGCTCGTAAGTACTTGTATTTACTGGAGATTTCATGCTCGGCCTGCGACAAAAGACCGATTATAGGAGGCTTGGGGGAGGTCTGCTGGCGAGGCCCCAAATACCCTATGCCGCAGACGCCGCCGGCTGTCTGGACGGGTTATGGCGGCGCCTGGCCGGCTCCTGGAAGATGCGTATGGCGAAATCGCGCGGAAGGGGGCGCTCGGCAAGCCCGTCTGCCGCATGCGAGCGGACTTCGGCGGACGCCGAGTAGCACACGGCGTCGATCAGCAAGGCAGTTTTGTAGTCGCGGCGTCTGTTCATGATTTCTTCCCGAAATGATTTCCTGTACTGCTGAGTATATGCATTCGCGCTACGAGTGGCGCACTCATCAGTTAAGCGGATTCGGTCATGAAAACAAAAGGCCACTTCGATGAAGTGGCCTTTTCCATATTCTGGCTCCCCGACCTGGACTCGAACCAGGGACCTGCGGATTAACAGTCCGTCGCTCTACCGACTGAGCTATCAGGGAATTGAGACAGCAATTATAACGGCTCAGTTGCCGTTTGACCAGAGCACGCGCACGGCAGCAGCAAGGCGTGCTGGGACGCCGTGTGGAAGTCGCGCCAGACGCGGTTGATCGGACTGTCCTCGCGCGCTGCGTACAGGCCACAGTAGGGGTACAGCGCATCGACGGCGCGACGCGATGCGTTCACCCATTCCATGGCCAGCGCCTGCATCTGCGCCGCTTCTTCAGCGCTGACCGATGCGCCTTCAGTCACCTTCGTCCAGGTCGCATCCAGATGTGCGTAAAAGCGTGCACGGACGTCGTCGAGAGAAGCGCGCGTTGAGGCCAGCACCGAACGCACAGCCGGCACCTCGATCAGCGGCTCGCCTTGCCCGCCAAAGCGATTCCGCCGATGCGCAATGCACTCCTCCGCCAGCTCGACGAAGTGCGATGCCATGCCGGCCACGTTCGCCGCCAGCGTGACGAAGGCAAACGCCATGAAAGGAAAACGGTACAGCGGACCGTTCGAGCAAGCCCGCGCCGGATCGATCTCGAAACCATGCTCGGCATGCACCCATTGGCCGGACACGCGGTAGGCGTGCGAGGCCGTCGCGCGCAAGCCGATGCTGCGCCAGCGCGGCACGATCTCCACCAGCGCGGCCGGCACCACGAAAGCCTGAATACGGGGATTGCCGGCAGCGTCCAGCAGCGGCTGCCCATCCTGACGCAGCACCGCATTGAAGGTGAAGTGCGTGGCCATCGGCGCACCGCTGGCGTAATCCCACAGGCCATCGATGCGCCAGCCCTCTCCTTCGCGGTCGGCATAGCCGGTCGGTGCGCCGCTGCCGGCCAGGCAGACATTCGGCGTAGCCAGGATCTCGCGCGCGAGCCGCGGCGCCAGGAAGCCCGCGAACCAGCCGGCGCCGGCGCACAGCGTCACGGTCCAGCCCATGCTGCCGTCGACGCGGGCGATGGACTCTTCGAGCCGCACGACTTCCGGCAGCGCCAGTTCGAAGCCGCCGACGGCGCGCGGGGCCAGCATGCGCAGCCAGCCGCGGTCAATGATCAGGGCCTGCTGTGCCGGATGCAGCCAGCCTCCCGCATCGGCTTCAAAAGCGTGTTCGGCGATCAGTGCGGCATCATTCAAGGAGAGCATGGGCATGGCCTGGAAAAGCAAAAGGCCGCTTCAGTGAAGCGGCCTTTCTTGATTCTGGCTCCCCGACCTGGACTCGAACCAGGGACCTGCGGATTAACAGTCCGTCGCTCTACCGACTGAGCTATCAGGGAATTGAGGCTCGCATTATAACCGCTGGGAGCAATCCGGCAAGTTTTTTTTGGGTTTGCTATAGTCGCAAGTCTCCCAGCACGCTTATCAAGCTTCCCCCATGACCACTGCACCTATCCTCGGCACGCCCCTCTCCCCTTCCGCAACCAAAGTCATGCTGCTCGGCTCCGGCGAGCTCGGCAAGGAAGTGATCATCTCCCTCCAGCGCCTCGGCATCGAGGTGATCGCCGTCGACCGCTACGCCAACGCGCCCGGCCACCAGGTCGCGCACCGCGCCCACGTGATCGACATGACCGACGGCGACGCCCTCGCGGCCCTCATCGAGCGCGAGCAGCCGGACCTGGTCGTGCCCGAGATCGAGGCCATCGCCACCGACAAGCTGGCCGAGCTGGAAGCGGCGGGCAAGATCACCTGCATCCCGACCGCGCGCGCCGCCCAGCTGACCATGAACCGCGAAGGCATCCGCCGCCTGGCCGCCGAAGAGCTGGGCCTGGCGACGTCTCCCTACCGCTTCGCCAGCAGCCTCGAAGAACTGAAGCAGGCCTGCGCCGAAATCGGCTTTCCTAACGTTGTGAAGCCGGTGATGTCATCCTCGGGCAAGGGCCAGTCGAAGCTGGACAGCGCGGCCGACGTCGAAAACGCCTGGAACTACGCGGCCAGCGGCGCGCGCGCAAATGCCGGCCGTGTGATCGTCGAAGGCTTCATCGACTTCGATTACGAGATCACGCTGCTGACCGTGCGCGCGACGAACGGCAATGGCGAAATCGCGACCCAGTTCTGCGAGCCGATCGGCCACAAGCAGGTGCACGGCGACTATGTCGAGTCCTGGCAGCCGCAGGCGATGAGCCCGCGCGCGCTGGAGAGTGCGCGCGAGATCGCCAGCAAGGTGACGGCCAGCCTGGGCGGCCGCGGCGTGTTCGGCGTCGAGCTGTTCGTGAAGGGCGATATGGTGTGGTTCTCGGAAGTCAGCCCGCGTCCGCACGACACCGGCATGGTGACCATGGCCACCCAGATCCAGAGCGAATTCGAGTTGCACGCGAAAGCCATCCTCGGCCTGCCTGTGAATCCGGAGCTGCGCTCGGCGGGCGCTTCCGCCGTGATCTACGGCCAGCTGGAACAAGGCGGCATCGCCTTCGAGGGCGTGGCCGAGGCGCTGCGCGTACCTGGATCGGACATTCGCCTGTTCGGCAAGCCGGAATCCTTCGCGCGACGCCGCATGGGCGTGGCGCTGGCGACGGCGCCGGATGTCGACACGGCGCGCCAGCGTGCGCTGGAAGCGGCGAGTAAAGTCAAACCGGTGCCGGGCAAAGCCTGAGATGGACCACGCGGTCGCAACGGCCTACGATGAGATTGCCGAACGCTGGCTGGACGGACGCTTCAGCCAGAGCAACGGCATCCGCCAGCACGCGCAGGCGCTGCGCTTTCTCGAAGACGGCGCCGGCGGCTGGGCGCTGAACGCCGGCTGCGGCTGCAATACCCGCTTCAACGGCCTGCTGCGCGATCGCGGCCTGCGCATCGAAGGCGTCGACATTTCGAAGCGCATGGTCGATCTGGCCAGCGACGCCGACCCCGCCGCCCTGCTCCACCACGCGGATGTCTGCGAGTGGCAGCCGCAGCGCAGCTACCGCTTCATCTCCGCCTGGGACAGCATCTGGCACGTGAAGCTGGAACAGCAGCGCGCCCTGATGCTGAAGCTGATGCATGCGCTCGACACCGGCGGCGTCTTCCTCTTCACCGCCGGCGGCCTCGATGCCGCGGACTGCCACGTCGATTCGACGATGGGGCCGGAAGTCTATTACAGCACGCTCGGGATCCCCGGCCTGCTGGCGGTCATCGAGGAAGCCGGATGCATCTGCCGGCATCTCGAATTCGACCAGCTGCCGCACAAGCACCTGTTCATCATCGTCCAGCGCATCAGCGCTTCACTGAGCGCATCACTGAGCGCATCAGGCGCGGATCGTAAGTCCACTTCCTGAGCTTGTGCGCGACGATTCGCGCAGCGTCCGGATGCAGCGGGTTGATGAGCACATTCTTTTCTTCGCTCACGATCACCGAGGGCACCACCAGCAGCGCGCTGGTGTTCGCCTTGAGCCAGCGGTCGCCTTCATCGAGACTGGTCTTGCCCGCCGGGATGGCATCCCAGCCGACCGCCGGCGGCAGCAGCGCGTCCGCCCGCGCCCACACCTCGTCGGGAATCGCCAGCTCCACCAGGTAGCGGTTGAGCGGCAGGCCGCCGGCTTTCAGGTGGACGAAGGTTTCGAGCACGGCCAGCGAGATGTTGCTGGCGCAGTAGAGCATGGCGTTGCCGGGACGGTTCCAGCGGCCGCCGGAAAGCTTGGCGCCGGCGCCGCTCAGGTCGTCTGCGGTGTAGCCAGGCGCATCGGTGGCGATACGCCAGACGCTGATCAAGCGTAGGCCCCGGTCTGCATCGTCGCGAGCAGGCGCGAGATCATTTCCTGGCCTTCGATGGTGTCCATGTAGTCGGCGGGAGAGGCGCCGCCGAGCGCGGGGATCGGCTCTTCCATCCAGTGGGTGAGCCAGCGCGCGGCGTCGAAATCCTGCATGAGTGCGGGATCGCCGGATTCCTCGAGCATGGCTTCGACCTGGCCGATGAGCTTGGCCATGCCGACGATTTTTTCGCTGTCTTCGCGCGACAGCGATTCGTTGCGGCTGGCCTTGCGGTTGACGGTGGCAGTGGCGATGTCCAGCATCGTGAACACTTTTTCTTGCTGGATGTCGAGGCGGCTGACGAAGGTCTTGAAGTCGGCGGCGTTCACGCCGCTGCGGATGAGGTCGATACGATCGACGGGGGTGGTGTGATAGAGCGCGCGAAAATTGAGCCAGCGGCTCTTGCCCTCATCGTCGGACTCCGGGAGAACTTGCTGCGCAGCCATCGTCATGATTTTTGCTCCTTTGAGCAGAAATCTTAGATCAAATGAGCAGAGCGCACAAGCGGCGTCGTCAAACGAAAAGGCCGCTTGCGGAACAAGCGGCCTTTTCTAAATTCTGGCTCCCCGACCTGGACTCGAACCAGGGACCTGCGGATTAACAGTCCGTCGCTCTACCGACTGAGCTATCAGGGAATTGATGTTGCTATTATAGCTTCCCCATCGCGACTTGCACAGGGCAACCTTCCCAACCGTGCATGCCTCGCTGAGGCTTGAAACTTTGGCTCCCCGACCTGGACTCGAACCAGGGACCTGCGGATTAACAGTCCGTCGCTCTACCGACTGAGCTATCAGGGAATTGCCTACTTGCTCTTCCGATTCATGCATGCCGAATCGGAAGAGCCAAGAGTTTAGAGAACTTTTGCGATGGCGTCAACGACCCGATCGATGTTCTTCGAATTCATCGCAGCAACACAGATGCGGCCGGTGTCCACGGCGTAGATCGATTCCTCGCGCAGCTTGCCCACCTGCTCCTTGGTGAGACCGGAGTACGAGAACATGCCGACCTGCTTGCGCACGAAGTCGAAGTCGCGGCCCGGGGCTTTCTCGGCCAGCTTCTTGACCAGCTCTTCACGCATTGCCTTGATGCGCACACGCATGCCGGCCAGTTCCTCTTCCCACAGCTGGCGCAGTTCCGGGGTAGACAGCACGGTGGCGACCACCTTGCCGCCGTGCACCGGCGGGTTCGAATAGTTGGTACGCACCACGCGCTTCAGCTGCGACATGATGCGGGCCGCCTCTTCCGCGGACGACAGCACGACGGACAGCGCGCCGACGCGCTCGCCGTAAAGCGAGAACGACTTCGAGAAGGAGTTCGACACCAGCAGCGGGCCGCCGGCGTCGACGAAGCGGCGCACCACGGCGCCATCTTCGGCGATGCCCGAGCCGAAGCCCTGATAAGCCATGTCCAGGAACGGAATCAGGCCGTTTTCGCGCACCGCAGCAATCACTTCGCCCCACTGGTCGGCGGTCAGATCCGCGCCGGTCGGGTTGTGGCAGCAGGCGTGCAGCACGACGATCGCGCCTTCCGGCATGTTACGCAGGTCGGCCAGCATGCCTTCGAAGTTCACGCCATGGGTGGCGGCGTCGTAGTAGGCGTAGTTGTTGACATTGAAACCGGCGCTTTCGAACAGGGCGCGGTGGTTTTCCCAGCTCGGGTCGCTGATGTAGACCTCGGAGCCCGGCGAGAAACGCTTCAGGAAGTCGGCGCCGATCTTCAGCGCGCCGGTACCGCCCAGGGCTTGCACGGTAACTGCACGCTTCTCTTGAATTACGGCGCTGTCGGCCCCAAATACGAGTTCTTGTACAGCCTTGTCATACGTACCCAGGCCTTCGATCGGCAGGTAGGTACGCGGCGCCGGTTGTTCCATCAGCATCGCTTCCGCCTTGCGCACGCATTCCAGCAGAGGCACCTTTCCGTTGTCATCGTAGTAGACGCCGACGCCCAAGTTGATCTTGGCCGGATTGGTATCTGCATTGAAGGCTTCGGTAATGCCCAGGATAGGGTCGCGGGGGGCCATGGCAATGGCGCCGAAGATGCTGGCAGGAGCTGTGGAATTCATCGTGATAAACTCTGGTTTGTCGGCTGGGTTCGCAGCGGTTGTATAGACAGCGGCTTAATTGTTGCAGTGCCGCAGGCGGAGTCCCATTCTAGCAAAGGTCTGAATTCATGGCAGAACTATCGGTCGTTAACACCCCCGCGCCCACCGTCATCACCTATCCCAACTCGCCGTTCAAGCTGCACCAGCCCTTCCCGCCCGCCGGCGACCAGCCGACCGCGATCCAGGGATTGGTCGACGGCATCGACGACGGCTTGATGTACCAGACGCTGCTCGGCGTAACGGGTTCCGGCAAGACCTACACGATGGCCAACGTGATTGCCCGCGCGGGCCGTCCGGCGATCATCTTTGCGCCGAACAAAACCCTGGCAGCCCAGCTGTACGCGGAGTTCCGCGAGTTCTTCCCGCAGAACGCGGTCGAGTACTTCGTCTCCTACTACGACTACTACCAGCCGGAAGCCTATGTTCCGCAGCGCGACCTGTTCATCGAAAAGGACTCGTCGATCAACGAGCACATCGAGCAGATGCGCCTGTCGTGCACCAAGTCGCTGATGGAGCGCCGCGACGTCGTCATCGTCGCGACGGTCTCGGCCATCTACGGTATCGGTAATCCGAACGAATACCACAAGATGATCCTGACCCTGCGCGCCGGCGATAAAGTCGCGCAGCGCGACGTCATCGCGCGCCTGATCCAGATGCAGTACACGCGCAACGAGATGGATTTCTCGCGCGGCTCCTTCCGCGTACGCGGCGACACCATCGACATCTTCCCGGCGGAGCACGCGGAACTCGCGATCCGCGTCGAGATGTTCGACGACGAGATCGAATCGCTGCAGCTGTTCGATCCGCTGACCGGCAAGGTGCGCCAGAAGATCCCGCGTTTTACGGTCTATCCGGGTTCGCACTACGTGACCCCGCGCAGCACCGTGCTGCGCGCCGTCGACTCGATCAAGGCCGAGCTGCGCGACCGCCTCGAACAGTTCCGCGAACAGGGCAAGCTGCTGGAAGAACAGCGCCTCGAACAGCGCACCCGCTTCGACCTCGAGATGCTGGCCGAAGTCGGCTTCACCAAGGGCATCGAGAACTACTCGCGCCACCTGTCCGGCGCCATGCCGGGCGAACCGCCGCCGACGCTGATCGACTACCTGCCGAAGGACGCGCTGATGTTCATGGACGAGTCGCACGTGATGGTCGGCCAGCTCAACGCGATGTACAACGGCGACCGTTCGCGCAAGACCAACCTGGTCGACTACGGCTTCCGCCTGCCGTCCGCGCTGGACAACCGGCCGCTGAAGTTCCAGGAATTCGAGGGCAAGATGCGGCAGTGTATTTTCGTCTCGGCGACGCCTGCCGACTACGAAAAGGAAAAGGCCGACAACGTGGTCGAGCAGGTGGTGCGTCCGACCGGCCTGGTCGACCCGCAGGTGATCGTGCGCCCGGCGCGCTCGCAGGTCGACGACCTGATGGGCGAGATCAACGACCGCATCGCCAAGGACGAGCGCGTGCTGGTGACCACGCTGACCAAGCGCATGGCCGAGCAGCTGACCGAATACCTGGGCGACCACGGCATCAAGGTGCGCTACCTGCACAGCGACATCGACACCGTGGAACGCGTCGAGATCCTGCGCGACCTGCGCCTGGGCACCTTCGACGTGGTGGTCGGCATTAACCTGCTGCGCGAGGGCCTGGACTTGCCGGAGGTCTCGCTGGTGGCCGTGCTGGACGCCGACAAGGAAGGCTTCCTGCGTTCCGAACGCTCGCTGATCCAGACCATCGGCCGCGCGGCGCGTAACCTGAACGGCGTGGCGATCCTGTACGCGGACCAGATGACGGACTCGATGAAGAAAGCCATCGACGAAACCGAACGCCGCCGCGCCAAGCAGATCGCCTTCAACGAAGCCAACGGCATCGTGCCGAAGGGCGTGAACAAGAAGATCAAGGACATGATCGACGGCGTCTACAGCGCTGCCGCGGCCAAGAACATGTCCCAGGCCGAAGAGACCGCGAAGATCGAGGGCATGAGCGAGAAGCAGATTTCGAAAGAGATCAAGCGCCTCGAGAAGCTCATGGTCGACCATGCCAAGAACCTCGAGTTCGAGAAGGCGGCCCAGGTGCGGGACCAGCTGCATGTGCTGAAGCAGCAGGCGTTCGGGGCGCCGGGGGCGGACAATGTGGTGTCGATTCTGGGCAAGTAAGCCCGGACGTCGGCCCCGCGCCTCCACCGTCGCCCCCGCGTCCTCAACCGTCGCCCCCGCGAAGGCGGGGGGCCAAGTTAACAAAAGCGGCCCGCAGGCCGCTTTTTTTTAGCGCAGAAAACTTACTGCTTGCGACGACGGCGCAGCCCACCCAGCAAGCCGCCACCCAGCGCCAGCAGCGCCAGGCTGCCCGGTTCCGGCACGAAGGTGATGTTGCCGCCGGTGGCTTCGCGCAGGTAGTCGGTATAGCTGCCCAGCACGATGCCGCCGAAGTAGGTACCGAAGGAACCGTCGACGTCGCCGTCATTCCAGATACCGCCGAAGGTGTTGTTCGCGACCAGCATCAGCTCGCCGTTACGCATGATGAAGGACGGGCCGCCGGAGTCGCCGCCGCCGATGTTGCCTTCCTTGTCGTTCGCCAGCTGCGGGGTGCAGATGCCGAACTGCTCGCAGAACAAGTCCTTGCCGGCGCCGTCGAAGTCGGCGTAGTAGACCTCCTGGTTGCCGGCAGCGAAGCCCTGCTCGTCGTCGAGGTCGAACAGGTCGACGTAGTTCTCGCCGGTGCGCTTGATGAAGAAGTCCGGGTCGATGTAATAACCGTTGGTGCCGTCGCCCGAGGTGCCGTAGCCGGCCATGATGATGTGCGTGCCCTCGCTGATCGGCGAAGTCGAGACCTTGTAGATCTTGGCGTCGGCCGGGGCATCCTTGCTCAGCGTGATGACCGAGATGTCGTCGTTGGTGCAGAACGAGTTGACCCCGGCAGGGCACTTGCCGAAGCCGTTGTAATCCGGATTCATCGATACCTTGGAGGCGCCGATCAGCTGGTAGTCGTCGCCGTGGTTATTGAAGACCACGCGCACGTCGTTGCCCGGGCGGTTGATGTCGATCAGGGCGCCGTTGCCGTTGGTATCGACGCAGTGACCGGCCGAGATCACCTGGCGCTTGCCCACCAGGGCGCCGGAGCAGATGTAGGACTCCGTCTCGCCGGCGGCGTTGGCATAGCGAATGTTAATGCTGACCACACCAGAGAACGGCGACGAGGCCACGTTCGGATCGATCCGCTTGTCCGGGGTATCCGGCAGTGCGCCGGAAACGATCAGCGGCTTCAGGGAGCCGGTCGTTCCGATGACGGCTGCCTGCGCCTGCGTGCCGGCGGCCATCGCGGTAACGATGAAGGCGGCAGCACCGAACAGTTTCTGGTAGATGGTTTTCCGTGTCGGCATTTCGTTTCCTTTTATAAGAGCTCGGTTGTGTGCGGTAACGTACGCCCGAACGGATGAGCAGGAAACGTGCCAGAAATAAAATTCCCTAAGGAATCAGAACCTTATTGAATTTCGTAAAGTATTTACGGCCTAGAATTGTAAAGTTTCTCGACTTTTATTGTTTTCCAATAGGACACAATTGTTTCGGAGCGAAAACCAGCATGCATATTTACACGTGGCTCAAGCAGGGCCGGCAAGCATGCGCCAGCCCTTCCCGACGATGCCGGTGTTATTTCACGTCGAGCAGTTCGACGTCGAAGATCAGGTTGGCGTTCGGCGGGATCGGACCGGCGCCCTGCGCACCATAACCCAGCGACGCCGGCACGATCAGGGTGCGCTTGCCGCCCACCTTCATGCCCTGCACGCCCTGGTCCCAGCCCGGAATGACCTGGCCGGCGCCGAGGTTGAAGGTAAACGGTTCGCGTCCGACCGACGAGTCGAACTGGGCGCCGTGCTGCTTCTCCGCGGTCGGCGTGTACAGCCAGCCGGTGTAGTGGACGGTGACGGTGGAGCCGGCTGTCGCTTCCTTGCCGGTGCCGGTCACGGTATCGATCTTCTTCAGTTCGGCCGCAGAGCTGTCCTCCGCGCTTGCGGCCGGGGCGGCGCCCTGGCTCTGGGCTGGCGCTTCGCTGCGTTTGCAGGCGCTCAGGGTGAAGGAAAGGGCCAGGCCGAGGGTGCAAACGGTAAGCAGCTTTTTCATATTGTTCTTTCATGGTGGTTGCGGGTGCCGCCGCAGCTTACACCGCGCCCGTCGCTAGGGCAACGGCACGCTCGCGGCGCCGCCGAGCATGGCGTCGACGGCGGCGGCGATGCCGTCCTCCTTCGCCATCGTCTGCGCCAGCTGGCGGGCACGCGCCTGCATGGCGGGCGTCGTCGCGCCTGCGATCAATCCGGCGAGGTCGGCGCGGCCGAGTTCCTGCGCCGGACAGGCCAGCGCCACGCCGGCCTGCGCCAGGCGTGCGGCCCAGAAGAACTGGTCGCCGGCGAAGGGCACCACCACCGAGGGCACGCCAGAGCGCGCCGCCGCATGGCTGGTCCCTGCCCCGCCATGGTGGACGATGGCGCTCATGCGCGGGAACAGCCAGTCGTGCGGCGTATCGCCCAGCACGAACACGCCTGGCGGCAGCGCTGCGGTGTCGACGCCGCTCCAGCCTGGATAGAACAGCACGCGGCGCTCGATCGCCAGGCGGCGCAGCGCCTGCAGCAGTGCCTGCGGATCCAGCCCCGCCATGCTGCCGAAGCCGACGTAGACGGGCGCATCGCCGCCCGCCAGGAAGTCGGCCAGGTCCTGCGGCGGCTGCCAGGCCTGCTGCGCTCCCAGTTGCCAGGCGCCGGTGACGTCCACCTCGGCCGGCCAGTCGGCGGGCCGCGGCACCAGCGCCGGCGAGCAGCCGTACAGCACCGGGTAGCCGCTCCACATGCGGCGCCGCGGCGGCAGGCCGAAGACCTGCTTGCGGGCGGCGTTGACGGCCGGCCGGAACATCGCCCACGACAGCGCGCCGAAGAAGCGGTGCGTGAGGCGGTTGGCCCAGCCGGGCAGCCGGCGCGGACGCAGGAAGGCGGCGCCGAACTCGCGCGTCGGCGTCATCGGCCACAGCCCCGCGCCGATGCAGGGAATCCGCAGCGCCTCGGCCACCGCCAGGCCGACATAGCTGGCCAGCCCGGAAAATACCAGCACGTCGCAGCCGCGCGCTTCCTGCGCCGCGGTGGCCATCCATGCATCGGTGTGCTCGCGCGCGATGCGGGCGCAGGCGCGCGTGACGCGCGAGAGGTCGGCGCGGCCCTGCGTCACGGCGCCCAGTTCGCCGCCGGGCAGCACGGCCTGACGGATGTCGCTGGCCAGCGCCGTGAAGGGAATGCCGTGGGCCAGCGCCAGCGGCGCGCTGGCGCGGTCGGCCAGCAGCCTGGCCTCGTGGCCGCGCTGGATCAGTTCTTTGGCGAGGGCCGCGAGCGGGCGCGTGTCGCCATCGGTGCCGTAGGTAAGGAAGAGGAATTTCATGGCCTGCCTTTCGTATCGAAGGCAGGATTGTCGGCGGCTCAGGCGGGCCTGGGCTTGTACAAATCCGACATGCGCGGGCTTACAGCCGGTATGCCCAGTAATCGCGGTCCGACGCGATATGCGCTTCCAGGCGCGATGGCGGCAAGCCGGTCAATTCGCGCAGCTCGCGCGCCATGTGGGCCTGGTCGGCGTAACCCAGCTCCGCTGCCAGCGCGGCCAGCGTGTCCTTGCTGGCGGCCGGGTCGCGCAGTGCGTAGACGGCCTCGTTCATGCGCTGCAGGCGGCGCGCCTGGGCCGGCGTCACGCCGATCTGTTCGCGGTAGCGGCGCTGGGCCTGGCGCTCGCCGACGCCGAGCGTGCGCGCCGTCTCGGCCACGCCCTCGTGGCTGGCGATGCCGCGCAGGCTCTCGCCCAGGCCCGGGTCCCAGTCGGCGCGCTTCTGCTGCCAGCGCGCGGCCAGCCAACTTTCGATCCACGCGGCCTGCGCAGCTTCGTCATCCGCCCGTTCGCACAAGGCCTGCGGCCAGGCTTCCCAGTCGGCGTCCAGCCAGCCGGCGGCCGGCTCGTCGCGGTCCTGCAGGCTTGCCGGCGCGAGGCCGGTCAGCAGGTGAAAGGCATCGGGGTAGAGGATGGCGGACAGCGAGCGCACCGGCGCCAGCGATACCGAGGTGACGGGCCGGGTGCGCGGCCCCGAGACCAGCAGGCCGGACAGGGCGCGCGGCCTGCCCTCTTCCGTCGGCAGCGCGACTGCCCCATCGAGGATGAGCGTGATGCTGCAATAGACCATCGCCGGGAAGCGGTTCAGGTGCGGCTGCGCGGGCGGCCAGGCTTCGTCGAGCGTCGACATGAAGCCGATCCCGTGCAGGACCTCGGTCAGCATCCCTTGCGGCAGGTGCATCGAGGTCCGCATGCGGCGCGCTTTACTTCAGGGTCTGGACGAAGGAGCGCACGCCGCCCAGCAGCATCTCGATCGACATCGCCGTCAGGATCAGGCCCATCAGGCGTTCGAAGGCGGTCATGACCTGGGCGCCGAGCGCCTTCTGCAGGCGCTCCGCCGCCAGGAACACGGCCAGCCAGACCACGCCGACGGCGGCCAGCGCGGCCACGTGCACCATCACCTCTTGCGTCGTCTGCGAACTGAACAGCAGCACGGTGGCCAGCGCCGACGGGCCGGCCAGCGCGGGGATCGCCAACGGTACGATGAAAGGCTCGCCGCCTTCGCTGCGTCCCAGCACGCCGTCGGGATGCGGGAAGATCATGCGGATCGCGATGATCAAGAGGATCACGCTGCCGCCGATGCGCAGCGAGATGTCGGTAAGCTGCAGCGCCGCCAGGAAGTGGCGGCCGAAGAACATGAAAAGTAAAAGTAGCAGGAACGCGATCGCGCACTCGCGCAGCACGATGCGCGGCCGGCGTTCCGGGGCGACGTCCTTGAGGGCGGTGACGAACAGGGGCACGTTGCCGAAGGGGTCGGTCACGAGCAGGAGCAGGATGAAGGTCTGGAAGAAGCTTTGGGTCATGGGGCGGCCAGGGTAATTCCTGCAATCTTAACCGATCGGCACGCCATGCCCTAATACGTCGTTCCCGCGCAGGCGGGAACCCAAGTTTGCCAGCATGCCTTCGGCTTCAACCGCTAGCGTTACACGACGAACTTGGATCCCCGCCTTCGCGCACTGCTGTCCAAGATAGTTCGTTACCTCTTCGTTAAAGTCTACGTCGCTGTCTCGGTTGTAGTGTCCGGGCCTTTTTTCGACACGTTCGAAAAGGCTCGGGGTCGACAACAGGTGGCTCGAAG
>NZ_CAKKMV010000019.1 GCF_918697865.1 Massilia sp. Bi118
TGCTGGAGCCGCTCGGCTATATACCGCCGGCCGAAGCTGAGGCAAACTATTATAAGCAACTGAGCAGTCAAGCCATCTCGGCCTGACTCACACTAACCGGCCTCCACGAAAGCCGGGGCGGTTCATATCTTGGGTTCGCGTTGCAACCAGTGCGGCTATGCTACTACCTTCTGAGCAGTCCACGTGATGCGAGCGTGTCCCTCGAATATCTGGATGATGTTGCTGTCCACTACGCCGACGGCACGCTGCTATTGGAGCAATGCAAAAGTGCTCTCGCACACAACCCCATTTCTGACTGGTCGGATGACCTTTGGAAGACGGTCGCGAATTGGTTTGACGCGGTGGAAACGCAGAAGGTGGATGGTGCGAAAACATCCTTCAAGCTCTACGTGACACCTCCGAAGCCCGGCAAATTGAGTACGGCAATGCACACCGCAGCCGACGAAAAAGCTATTGAGGCGCTTGTCAAACAGGTCAAGGACAAGCTGAAGAAAAAGGCCAATGCCCCAAAATGCATAGCGCATGTTCAGAAGTTTATCAATGCACCTAATGCCCTACGCCTAGCTGTTGTCGGCAAGGCCACAGTCTTTGCCGCCGATGCTGACCCATTAGAACCTCTTCGTGAACTGTTGAGGCCCACGATCCCAGAGGCATTGCTTGACGTGATCTGCGCCTCGGCGATTGGCCAGGCCAAGGAGGCTGCCGACAAATGCATTCGCAGGAAGGTCCCGGCGGTGGTAGCTGTGGCGGAGTTCCAAAGAAACTTCCACGCCTTTGTCCAGCAGAACAACATGGCAGGCTATCTACCGACTTTCACGGCCGCTCCATCCAAAGACGCCGCAAAGGCTTTACTGACGAATCGTCCGGTTTTCGTGCGACAACTGCAGCTGATACAGGCGTCCGAAGAGCAACAGCTTCGAGCGGTCAGCGACCTCATGCGTATGTCTGGCGACAAGGTGAAGTGGGCAGAACAAGGCCTCGTCTTTAACGGCACCTTTGAGGACTGGGAGGGTACCTTACTGCGCAAGCACGATGCAGCTCAGAGCGAAGTCCGGGACACTTACGCAGAAAAGACTCAGGAGGCTCAAGGAAGGATCGTTTATAGCCGCTGTGCTGTTATGGAAGTTCCGCTCGACAGTCGAGTAGTACCTGGGCATTTCACTCATGGAGGCTTTAACGATCTGGCAGACAGGCAAGAACTGGGTTGGCATCCGGAGCACAAGACGCTTCTGAATAAAGAGGACAAAAAGTGACAGACAGAGCTCCAGCACCACGTCTCAGTGAGGCCGCACTCGTGCAAAACGAGGCGCTCGCGGCATACGCTATTTGGAGATTCGGTCTTGGATTCCAAGAGCGTGATGGACAAGCTGCACCTCTGCCTCTTGCATTCTTGCTCTTGCCGCTGGTACTTCACGCGCCGACTCTGGCTACCGTGCTTAGCACGCAGAAAGCTTCCGGCTTGTATCTTTTCGCTGGCAAACTTGGCGAGCATCGCGAAGATCTTTTGGCGGTACACGGTCGTGCTTTGGCACTCCGTCAACTGACGCTTGAATCACTCATCGTCGCTGAGCAGTCTAGGTTGGTTCGCATCGAACCGAGTACCGCAACCATCCGGGCATTCAGCCCCCACAATGAGTTGGTGGCTCCAACGCTTCCTGAGCGAATTCGACGAATCTCACCTGCCAGTGAAAAGATTGGATACTGGTTTTCTGGCCTCTCCGACCAACAGGTCGCCCATACATTGAAAATAGGGTTCTAATGCACTTCCAACTGTTGAAAGTCATTTTGTGGCCGCGAAAAGGCAGTGAGCCGAGGGTGGTCAAGTTCGAGCCGGGCATGGTGAACGTCATCAGCGGCGCCTCTAAGACAGGGAAGTCGTCGGTCATCCCAGTCATTGACTACTGCTTGGGTTCGGAAAAGTGTGCCATTCCCGTCGGTGTAATTCGAGATTCGTGCTCATGGTTTGGCATTTTGGTCGATACACTCGAAGGGCAGAAGCTGCTAGCTCGAAGGGAGCCCGGTGGCCTAAAAGCATCCGGAGAAATGCTGCTCCTAGAAGGCCCGGTCGTCGAGGTCCCGTCAATCATCATTGAGAAGAATCACAATGTCGAGTATGTGAAAGCCGTATTGAACCGGCTCTCTGGTCTGTCGAATCTGCAGTTCGAGGCCGGCGCAGATGAGCGGTTCAAGTCGCGTGTGAGCTTTCGTGACCTGATGGCCTTCCTGTTCCAGCCACAGAATATCGTTGCCAATCCAGATGTGCTGTTCTTTAAGGCGGACACGACTGAGCACCGGGAAAAGCTGAAGACCATCTTCCCTTACGTGCTCGGCGCGATAAGCCCTGAACTGCTTCTGGCCCGGCACGACCTTGACCGGCTATCGCGGCTTCTTCGTCGCAAAGAGGGCGAACTTAAAGCACGTCAGGATACAGGTGCAGCTTGGCAGCGTGAAGGTTTCGCATGGGCCCGTCTGGCGATTGAATATGGACTTTTGCCCACGCAAACGGTGGTGCCGGATGACTGGCCAGCGACCGTCGATCTGATGCGAGTGGCGCTTCGCAGCGACACGCGGTCAGCAACGCCCACGTTAGCGTCGATGGACGTTATCATGAGCAGACTCGCCGAACTGCGGGCGATCGAGTCGAAGCTGACGATGACCCTTAATCATTCCCGTCAACGCCTCCATGAACTGCGCCGCCTTGACGAAAGTAGCGACGAGTACCGTGATGGTCTCCGCATTCAGCGAGACCGCTTGGGCTTGTCGACCTGGATTCGAGAGCTTGCGTCACAGCATCCCGCAGCGGTCCTTGAGCCTAGTGAGGCGGGTCGTTCGCGAGTCGACCAGCTATGCCAAGCGCTGGAAGGCATTGAGTTAAGGCTACGGTCCTACCCGGAAGTTTCTGAATCGCTTGGAAAAGAGACGCTGCGCCAACGTGAGACGGTAGACACTGTCCTCAGCGACTTGGCCGCTGTGCGGACGGAAATTCGCGCCTTAGAAGGACAGTCTGATGAGGCTCGGAAGGTCACTACGCGAGGCGAGGAAATTTCCCGATTCCAAGGGCGGTTGCAAGAGGCACTCAGGCTGTACGACGCTGCTGACACGTCCTCTGAACTGAACCAAGAGATTTCGATGTTGCGGGCTGAGGTCGGACAGCTTGCCAAACTGGTGTCAGAACATGAGATTGGAAGGAAGCTGGAGAACGCGCTCGATACTATCCAGAACATCTCTGGCAGACTAATCCCGCAGCTCGACGGTGAATGGCCAGACGCACCAATTCGCCTTGTCATCCAAGACCTCAGCGTGAAAGTAATCCGAGAAACGCGTGACGACTTCCTTTGGGAGATTGGTAGCGGCGCGAACTGGCTGGCATATCACATTGCCCTTAGTCTGGCGCTACAAGGATATTTCTTGCGCTTGCCGCAACACCCTGTTCCCGCGCTACTGATCTACGATCAGCCGAGTCAGGTCTATTTCCCTGCACGTCGCACAGGAAAGGTGACCGAGGACGAGCTCGATCCCACGTGGAAGAATGAAGACGTGGTCGCGGTCAGGAAGGTCTTCGCACTGTTCGACGACATCATCAAGAAAACAATGGGACGCCTTCAAATCATTGTTCTCGACCATGCGGACGAGGAGGTTTGGGGAGGGCTGAAAAACGTTCATCTCGTGGAGGAGTGGCGCGGTAAGGGGCTTGTGCCAGATGCTTGGGTTTAGCGGTAGGCCGGTGGATATCGAGGTGGTCGAAATCATATCCGGCAACACATCTGTGCCGTGCAGTTCCCGCAGGTGCGCTGGGCACTCTGACACCCTCATATCACGCGCGTACATGCTTACGACCAGGGGGACACTTCGCGCTGGTGATTGCGAAACCGATTGCTACGCACTTAAAAACGTGGTCTAGCTTGGCTTACGCTCGGCATTAGCCCGTGGTAACCGAGTTATCCGCGTTTTAGCCGGAAGGCAGAGGTGTCGTACAATTTAGCGATGGAATACCATATTGCGCGTGTCAATTATCACTATCGGAAACTTCGAACGACACTTCAGCGACTGCCGGCGACTGACGCTGGCGCGAATGTGGAGTTCGAGGCCTACGTGTTCTTCGAAGTCTGCTTCCACTTGAAGGATTGGATAAAGTCCGACCCCAGGTATGACCTACGCCGCGATGATGTTGACGCCTATATCAACCAATCAAAGCCTCTGCGAATGCTTCATGATCTCTGTAACAGACTGAAGCATCGGACTCTGACTTGGCCTAAAACGGATATTGGCCCTTTTAGTATGACTTTCACTATTGAAGTTGGCCCTGAAGGGGCATACCAGCGGCTGAGCCGGCTAGAGGCAGAAGTTGACGGAAAGGTCGTGTGCATGTACTCCTTGGCTGATCAGGCGATGCGTTCTTGGGCTGCGTATTTTGACGCTCACCCAGCGCTTCGTCTAGCGGCAGGATGCACCCTTGAGCCAGTGTAGCGCCCCTCAATGACGAGAGTGACAGCGGTAAGCAAATATGCGAACTCAACCATTTACGGTATATCTGAATGTATTTGGCATACTGCCAATGGAAAGCTCAGCAACCTAGCGGGTTGTGATGCTATTGAACGTAATCGCGCGCTACGTCGAGCGCATGCTGACAGCGACCAAGGCGTAGTAAGCACAGCGTACGGCCGGCCTCGGCCGTACAAATTTCCTCCGTTTCCCCATCAATTGGCGTAGACTGCCTGCTGGCAACACCATCAGTAGGCAGGGCATTCGCTCGCCTGTATTTACTACAGAATAAAACAAAAGGGGACCAGGATGAACACGAGGATGCGTGGCGTGAAGCCATTGGTATTGCTGGCGCTGCTGGCCGCGGCCGGCATCAGCTCGGCCGAGGGCATGCACAGCTACCGCTCGCTGGCGATTTCCGGCAATGGCGAACGCCTGGCCGCGCTGGAAGCGGTCGAGGGCGAGGCGAAGAACGGCCCGCGCATCGTCGTGCGCGACACCGCCACCGGCAAGATCGTCTCGACTTTCCAGCAATCCGACTGCAGCGGCTGCCGCATCGAGGCGCCGGTATGGTCGCCGGATGGCAGCGCAATGGCGCTGATCAGCACCGACCCGAAGGCCGGTGTTGCGACCGTCAACGTGCTGCGTGACGGCAAGCTGAGCGCGGTCGCCAGTGTCAAGGGCGTCGCGAACACCGTGCGCTGGTCGCCGGATGGCCGCCAGCTGGCCTTCCTGGCCACCGTCGGTGCGAAAAAGCTGACCGGCGCGGTGGAAGCGGGTGCGCGCCAGATCGGCGAGATCGGCGTGGCCGAGCAGGAAGACGAGCAGCGCATCGCCGTGGTCTCGAGCAGCGGCGGCGACTATCAACTGGTTTCCCCGAACGACACCTTCATCTACGAATACGACTGGACTCCGGACGGCAAGGGCTTCGTCGTCACCAGCGCCAAGGGCAACGGCGACAACAACTGGTGGATCGCGACCCTGGGCCACGTCGAGCTTGCTTCCGGCAAGCTCCGTGTGCTGGCCGCGCCGAAGATGCAGATGAACATGCCGCACGTCTCGCCGGACGGCCGCACGGTCGCCTTCATCGGCGGCCTGATGAGCGATTTCGGCTCGGTCGGCGGCGACGTCTACACGGTCTCGATCAATGGCGGCGAGCCGGTCGACGTGACCCCGGGCTTTGCCGGCACCTTCAACGGCATCGCCTGGCGCGGCAAGCAGGTGATGGCATCCGTGCTGGCCGGCGCCGACGCCGGCGTGGTGGCGATCGACCCGGCGGCGCGCAGCAGCCGCGTGCTGTGGAAAGGGCCGGTCTCCGCCTCCGCATCGCGCGACGGCCGCTTCGTGTTCAGCCTCGATGGCAAAGTGGCGGCTTCGGTGCACGAGGACTACGAGCACGCCCCGCGTATCGTCGCCGGCCGCCTGCCGGAGATGAACGCGATCACCCGCGACAACGAATCCTTCGCCCCGGTCGTGTCGGCGCAGAGCGTCAGCTGGACCAACGAGGGCTACAAGGTGCAGGGCTGGCTGGTCGGCCCGCGCCAGGTCGACGCCGGCAAGAAGCATCCGATGATCGTGCAGGTGCACGGCGGCCCGGCGGCAGCAAGCACACCGCGCTACATCTCTGGCGGCGAGGGTGGCAATTCGCTGGTGCGCGACCTGGTCAAGCAGGGCTATTTCGTGTTCATGCCGAACCCGCGCGGCAGCTATGGCCAGGGCTCGAGCTTCACCAGCGCCAACCGCAAGGACTTCGGCGGCGGCGACTGGCGCGACATCCTGGCCGGCGTCGACGCCGCCATCAGGCAGGCGCCGGTGGACGGCAACCGCCTCGGCCTGATGGGCCACTCCTACGGCGGCTACATGACCATGTGGGGCGTCACCCACAGCACGCGCTTCAAGGCCGCGGTGGCCGGCGCCGGCATCGCCAACTGGATCAGCTACTACGGCCAGAACGGCATCGACCAGTGGATGGTCCCGTTCTTCGGCGCCACCATGTACGACGATCCGGCCGTCTACCGCCGCGCCTCGCCGATCGAATCGATCAAGGATGCGAAGACGCCGACCCTGATCTACGTGGGCGAGCGCGACGTGGAATGCCCGCCGGCGCAGTCGATGGAGTTCTGGCACGGGCTGAAGGCGATGGGCGTGCCGACCACGCTGGTAATCTATGAAGGCGAAGGACATGCCTTCCGCAAGCCGGAGCACCAGAAGGACCTGCGTGCGCGCGAAATCGGATGGTTCAACAAGTATTTGAAATGACTATGCAGTGCGTGGGCACGGAGTGCCTAGCCTATAAGAAGCCGGCTCGCGCCGGCTTTTTTTACTGCGGCGCTTTCTGCGCATTACCCGCCGCAGCCACTTGCGCAGCCGCTTTTTCCGGATTCAGCACCACCTGCACATAATTATCCGGCTTCAGATACCGCTGCGCCGCCAGCTTCAGATCCGCCACGCTCAGCTTCTGCACTTCCTTGTCGAAGGTGAGGATGGTGGCCGGGTCGGTGCCTTCGGTCAGTGAGGTCTGTAGCGCGGCCAGCCAGTAGCCGTTTTCCTGCAGCGACTTGCGGTAGGTTTGCAGCCAGTTCGTTTTCACCTTGTCGAGGTCGGCCTGGTCCGGCCCCTGGGTGCGCATGCGCTCGATTTCGTCGAAGGTCGCCTTCACCACCTTGTCGACGTTGTCCGGCCCGGTCGGCAGGGTCACGCCCACCGTGTAGTGGGCGTAGGGAATGCGCGTCATCGAGGCTTCCATGCCGCCGCCGTAGATCAGGCCCAGCTTCTCGCGCAGCACGTCGATGATGCGGATGTTCATGACCTCGGTCAGCGCGGACAGGCGCAGCTCTTCGAGTTCGTTGACCTCTGTGGCGCCGGTGAAGGTCAGCGAGACCGTGCTCTTGTCCTCGGAACCGCTGTTCACTTCCTTCTTGACCACGCCCTTGACCGGGCGGATGCCGAGGTCGCGGTACGCCACCGGGATGTCCGGCGTCGGCAGGCTGGCCAGGTAGGTCGCCAGCAGCGGCTTGATGGCGGCGACGTCGAAGCTGCCCACGAAGATGAAGGTCAGGTCCTTCGCGCTCGAGAAGCGCTGGCGGTAGATGGCGATCGCGCGGTCGAGGTTGATGCTGGCGAAGTCCTCGGGGCGCAGGGCGCGCGGCGCGCGCGGGTTGTCGCCGTACAGCGTCGACATCAGCACGTCGCCGAAATGGGCGCCGGGCTGGGAGGCGCGGTTGCGCGCCAGTTCCATCTGCTTGCCGAGATAGGACTTGTACAGGTCTTCGTCGCGGCGCACGCCGGCGAATTTCAGCCACACCATCTGCAGCATGGTCTCGACGTCGGTGGCGCCCGCGGTGCCGGCGACGACGTCGGTGTTGTTGCCGAGGCCCGCGCTGACGGCGGCCGCCTTGCCGGCCAGGATCTTGCGCATGTCGAGCGGCGAGAAGTCCTTCAGGCCCATCGCCGCGACGATCGAGTCGGCATAGCGGGCGTTGTACATGTCCTCGGTGTCGAACAGGCTCTGGCCGCCGAAACGGGCGGCGCTCATCAGGACCTGGTCGTTGCGGAAGCGGGTCGGCTTGAGGATCACCTTGACGCCGTTCGACAGCACCAGGCGGGTGGTGCCGAGGTGCTCGTCGCGGCTCTCGCCGACGATGCTGCCCGGCGCGGGCGGCTGGTCCATCAGGCGCGCCGCCACGGCCTTCTCGTCGTGGGCCTGCACGTCGCGGCGCTCGGCGGCGGAGACCGCGGCCAGCAGCTGCTCGCCGGTCGGCACGGGCGCATCCTGCTTGGCCGGGCCGGTATAGATCACCAGCTTGCCGGAATCGGCAGGGATGGTGCGGCGCGCGTAGGCGTTGATTTCGTCCAGCGTGATGCCGGGCAGGAGCTCTTTCACGTAGCGGTATTCGTTCTCGATGCCGGGGATCGATTCGCCTTCCAGGAAGTTGCGGATGTACTCGGCGGCGTGGGCGCCCGAATCGGTCTTGTCGCGTTCGTTGTAGATGCGCTCGTAGTTGCGCATCACGCCTTTCTTCATGCGATCCAGCTCGGCCTCGCCGAAGCCGAAGCGGCGGGCGCGTTCGTTTTCCTGCACCAGCGCGTCGATGGCCGGTGTCGCGCCTTTTTCGCCCAGCGCGGCAGCCGCGTTGTAGGAGCGGTAGCGCGGCGTCAGGCGCCCGAGCGCGCTGCTGGCGCCCATGAAGGGCGGGGAGGGCAGCTGCGCCAGTTCGGACAGGCGCTGGTTCAGCATGCCCGCGAACAGGCCTTCGATCAGCTGCTCGCGGTAGCCGCCGATGGTGGCGCGCTCGCTGAAGGGCGTGACCGGATAGCGGATCAGGACCGAGGCCGGCCCGGCTTCCTTGTCGGTGACCACCACCGCTTCGGTGCCGGTGCGCGGCGGGATCTGGGCGTAGCTGCGCGGGCGCTTTGATGCCGGGTTCTTCAGGCCGGCGAAGTGGCGCTTGATCAGCTGCTCGGCCAGGGCCGGGTCGATGTCGCCGACCGCCACCACGGCCATCAGATCGGGACGGTACCAGTCGCGGTAGAAGCGGCGCAGGGCGTCCGGCTTGAAGCTGCGCAGCGTGTCTTCCTTGCCGATCGGGAGCCGCTCGGCATAGCGCGAGCCGTTGTACATCTTCGGCATCAGCACCTTCTGCATGCGGTCGCCCGCGCCTTTACCCAGGCGCAGTTCCTCGAGCACGATGTCGCGCTCCTTGTCGATGTCGGCGTCGTTCAGGGTCAGGCCCTGGGCCCAGTCCTGCAGCACCTGGAAGGCTTTATCGAGATCCTGCTTCCGGTCGGCCGGCACCGGCAGCACGTAGACGGTTTCGTCGAAGGAGGTGTAGGCGTTCAGGTCGGCGCCGAACTTCACGCCGATCGACTGCAGGTAGGACACCAGTTCGTGCTTCTTGAAATGGGTCGAGCCGTTGAAGGCCATGTGCTCGGTGAAGTGGGCCAGGCCTTGCTGGTCTTCGTCCTCGAGGATGGAGCCGGCCTTTACCACCAGGCGCAGCTCCAGCTTGTGCTCGGGCTTGCGGTTCTTCTGGATGTAATAGGTGAGGCCGTTCGGCAGCTTGCCGACCTTGAGCTGGGGCGCGACCGGCAGCGGGGCGTTCAGGTCCAGCGGCGCAGCGACGGCCAGGGACGAGGCCAGCAAAATGGCGGAAATCAGGGCGTTACGGGCAAGGCGGGCGGTCATGCGCAGGTGCTCCGGTTGAGCAATAAAAAACCATTCTACCCTGTGCATCGTGTTGCACAGTTATTGCTGAACACCATTCTTGCACCGGCGCAGTGCAGGATGGATGCGGCGGTCGTTGTCAGAATGCAACAACATGGTGCGACCCTGGCCGGCAGGGGGCGCGACCGGCAGATATTGCCGCCATCCGGCCCGGTGAAAGACTGGCAAATCCATTAAAATAACGGGTTTCAGCACAGGATTTCGCATGCCCATCTCCACTACCCAGGAAATCGTCGAGGAACTGCGCGCCGGGCGCATGGTCATTCTGGTCGACGAGGAAGACCGCGAGAACGAGGGCGACCTGGTGCTCGCCGCCGAGCACGTGACGCCGGAAGCGATCAACTTCATGATCCGCCATGCGCGCGGCCTGGTCTGCCTGACCCTGTCGGAAGAGATCTGCGACCGCCTCGAGCTGCCGATGATGACGACCCGGAACGGCACCTCCTTCGGTACCAATTTCACGGTCTCGATCGAGGCGGCCGAAGGCGTCACCACCGGCATCTCGGCGGCCGACCGCGCCCGCACCATCCAGGTGGCGGTGGCGAAGAACGCGAAGCCGGAAGACCTGGTGCAGCCGGGCCATATCTTCCCGCTGCGCGCGGTCAAGGGCGGGGTGCTGATGCGCGCCGGCCATACCGAAGCGGGCTGCGACCTGACCGAGATGGCGGGCTTGAGTCCGGCTTCGGTGATCTGCGAGATCATCAAGGAAGACGGCACCATGGCGCGCCTGCCGGACCTGCTCGAGTTCGCGCAAGAGCATTGCCTGAAGATCGGCACCATTGCCGACCTGATCCATTACCGCAGCCAGACCGAGTCGCTGGTCCAGCAAGTGGGCGAGCGTCAGCTGTCGACGGAGCACGGCGACTTCCGCCTGGTCGCCTTCCGCGACAAGCCGAGCGGCTGCGCCCACCTGGCGCTGGTGCACGGCGAGCCGCAGGGCGACAAGGAAGCCCTGGTGCGCGTGCACCAGCCGGTGTCCATCCTCGACCTGCTGGACACGCGCGCCACCTCGCACTCCTGGAACCTGTCGGCGGCAATGCAGGCGATCAAGGCGGCGGAGGCCGGCGTCATCGTCCTGCTGAACTGCAGCGAGACGGCCGAGCAGCTGTTCGGCCAGTTCGAGGACAAGTCGGCGGCGCGCCCGGCCGGCCGCGCGGCGAATCTCGACCTGCGCACCTACGGTATCGGCGCCCAGATCCTGAAACAGGTCGGCGTGTGCAAGATGAAGCTGCTGGCGAATCCGCGCAAGATGCCTTCCATGGTTGGCTTCGATCTCGAAGTCACCGGCTATCTGGCCAAGCCAGAGGCTTGAACGAATCAGGCGCGGGCTGGACAGCCCGCGCGGTACCATTCAATTATTCATTTACAGTAAACAGAAAAAGAGGCAGCCATGACGGTAGGAACTTTTGAAAGCAATATGCAGGGTGAAGGCCTGCGCATCGGAATCGTGCAGGCGCGATTCAATGCCGACGTTGGCCATGGCCTGCTGTCGGCCTGCCTGGCGGAACTGAAGCACCTGGGCGTGGCCGACGAGGACATCCTGCACGTGACCGTGCCGGGCGCCCTGGAAATCCCGCTGGCCCTGCAAAAGATGGCTGAAACCCAGCAGTTCGACGCCCTGGTCGCCCTGGGCGCCGTGATCCGCGGCGAGACCTACCACTTCGAGCTGGTTTCGAACGAGTCGGGCGCCGGCATCACCCGCGTCGGCCTGGACTACGGCATGCCGATCGCCAACGCCGTGCTGACCACCGAAAACGACGAGCAGGCCGAAGCGCGCATGGCGGAGAAGGGCACGGACGCCGCCCGCGTCGCCGTCGAGATGGCCAACCTGCTGCTCGGCCTGGACGAGCTGCAGGCCGAGGAAGAGTGAGCATCAAGCCATGAATACGACTGACAAGAGCACGCACGCCAACCCGAACAAGAACCGCACGCCGCGTCACCGCGCGCGCGAGTTCGCACTGCAGGGCCTGTACCAGTGGCTGCTGAACAATGAGCCGGCCTCCACGGTCGCCAAGCACATCCGCTCGGCCCACGGCTTCGACAAGGCTGACAGCGAGTACTTCACCGAGCTGCTGAACGGCACGATCGCCCAGTCGGTCGAGCTGCGCGAAACCCTGACCCCGACCGTCGACCGCCCGATCACCGAGCTGTCGCCGATCGAGCACGCGGTGCTGCTGCTGGGCGCCTGGGAGCTGAAGAACAAGATCGAGATCCCTTACCGCGTCGTGATCAACGAGGCGGTCGAGCTGGCCAAGTCCTTCGGCGGCATCGACGGCCACAAGTACGTCAATGGCGTGCTGGACCGTATGGCGGGCAAGCTGCGGCCGGATGAGGCGGCGGCGGATGCGAAGCGCTGATTAGTTCACATCATATATATAAGTGAAAGCCGCCCTGGGAGACCAGGGCGGTTTTTTTACGGCCAAAAAAGAAGGCCACCGCAGCTCTCGCCGACAGTGGCCTTCGACCAGGGATCGATAGGTGTGCTTACAGCCCGGCGACAGTCTCGCCAGTCTCGCTCGCGCCGTGTGCGGCGTCGACGGTGGTGGTGTCGGCCTTGGCGGGCGCCGGGGCGGCTTTCTGCACCAGTTGCGGCGCCGGGGTGGACGGGGTGTAGATCGGGACGTTCTTGCCGCTCGCCACCTGCTTCAGGCGGCGGTATTCGGCCAGCACCTTGTGGCCGTAGCCCGAGTCGTCCTCGAACGCGGCGGCGCCGACGTAGGTCTTCAGGCCGCCTTCGACGGAACCGGTGCGGGTCACGTAATCCTTCAGGATCTGGGAGCCGACACGGATGTTGGCAACCGGATTCAGGGCGGCCTTCGAGCCGCCGACTTCCTCGAATTTGTCGCTGTGGACCTTCGACATCACCTGCATCAGGCCCTGCGCGCCCATCGGGCTCTCCGCGAACGGATTCAGGCCGGATTCGATCGCCATCACGGCCAGGATCAGCAGCGGGTCGAGCTTGATCTCGTGCGCAGTGCTGTAGGCGGTGGCGACCAGCATGTTGGCGGCATCACCGGCAACCCGGTAACGGCGCGACAGCCATTCGGTCACGTACTTCTGCTGGCGCGTGGCGCGCACGGCCTGCTTGTCGTCGCTGTTCTTGATCTCGACGGCGTCGCTGCCCTTGGCGACCAGCTGGGCGCGGGCAGGGGCGGCCGCGGCCTGGACGCTTTGTTGCGGGCTCAGGAAATCCGACACCCGTTTTGCCAGATCGGGGCGGTTGTACAGCAGGGCAAGCATTGCAACTGCGGATAGACCGAATACGGTCAGGGTATGTTGTGCGGTCGTTACCAGACCGCGTACCGTTTTTGTCACGGAAGACCACGTGACTGGCTGGCTGGCCATGTTTTGGACAAGCTTTGCGCTCGTGCCGATGAAGCGATGGATCATCGTCTCTCCTTTGTCGCGGAAAAAGCATCCCCATGCGGCGCACAAGCGCTGCTTTTTTGGGTACCTAATGCCGTGCATCAGAAAACCGTCCGTCGCCGCTCGTAGCGGGCGAGGAACGCCGTCATTGCTTGCTACAGCTGGGCAGCGCTGCAGTGGAGGTGCCCAGTGGCTAACAACTGTCTCGGGGTTAGGTTGGGCAGACGCCCAGTGAAAACACTCCTAAAATGTCATTTGGGGCCCCGACCCCGTGAAAGAATGAGACCGGCTAGAATCACGTCTTGGACGGGCCTGTCTCACTTGGTAGCCGGATTGTAGAAGCTGGTTTATATCAAGTCAATACTAGCACGATAGGCTTTTATTACTTTTAAATCTAACTTTTCTTGCCTAGCTCATCAATTCTTTGGCAAATCAACCACTTGCCGCCGATTGTTAGCCTTGCTCAAAAGATGTAAAAAAGAATTAAAAACTAGATGAACTATTCAGATTTGCGAGATTTTATTGCCAAGTTGCAAGGGATTGGCGAATTAAAACGTATTTCAGTACCGGTGTCGCCGAACCTCGAGATGACCGAGATCTGCGACCGGACGCTCCGGGCAGGTGGGCCAGCTCTTCTGTTTGAGAACCCGACTGGCCATAAAGTTCCCGTGCTCGGCAACCTGTTCGGCACGCCGCAGCGCGTAGCGATGGGCATGGGGGCGGACGACGTCAGCGAGCTCAGGAAGATCGGCCACGTGCTGGCGCGCCTGAAGGAGCCGGAGCCGCCCAAAGGCTTCAGGGACATCATGGACCTGGGCTCGCTCGTGAAAGCGGTCTGGGACATGTCGCCGAAGGAAGTGAAGGGTGCACCCTGCCAGGAAATCGTGTGGGAAGGCCAGGACGTCGACCTGGCGCGCCTGCCGATCCAGCATTGCTGGCCGGGCGACATCGCACCCTTGATCACCTGGGGCCTGGTGATTACCAAGGGGCCGCACAAGAAGCGGCAGAACCTGGGTATCTACCGCCAGCAGGTGCTGGGGCCGAACAAGCTCATCATGCGCTGGCTGGCGCACCGCGGCGGCGCCCTCGATTTCCGCGAGCACGCCATCGCCAACCCGGGCAAGCCTTATCCGGTGGCGGTGGCGCTGGGCGCCGACCCGGCAACCATCCTCGGCGCCGTGACGCCGGTGCCGGACACCCTGTCCGAATACCAGTTCGCCGGCCTGCTGCGCGGCCAGCGCACGGTGCTGACGAAAGCCATCGGCAGCGAGCTGCGGGTGCCGGCCTCCGCCGAGATCGTGCTGGAAGGCCATATCTATCCAGATGCAAATCACCCGAGCGGCTTCGAGCACGCGCTGGAAGGCCCGTACGGCGACCACACCGGCTATTACAATGAGCAGGACTGGTTCCCGGTGTTCACCGTCGACCGCATCACCATGCGGCGCGACCCGATTTACCACTCGACCTATACCGGCAAACCGCCCGACGAGCCGGCCGTGCTGGGCGTGGCGCTGAACGAAGTCTTCATTCCGCTGCTGCAGAAACAGTTCAGCGAGATCACCGACTTCTACCTGCCGCCGGAAGGCTGCAGCTACCGGATGGCGGTGGTGCAGATGAAGAAGCAGTACGCCGGCCACGCCAAGCGCGTGATGATGGGTGTCTGGAGCTTCCTGCGCCAGTTCATGTACACCAAGTTCATCGTCGTCGTCGACGAGGACGTCAACGTGCGCGACTGGAAGGAAGTGATCTGGGCGATCACGACGCGCGTCGACCCGACCCGCGACACGGTCCTGGTCGACAACACGCCGATCGACTACCTCGACTTCGCGTCCCCGATTAGCGGACTCGGCAGCAAAATGGGCATCGACGCCACCAACAAGTGGCCGGGCGAGACCAATCGCGAATGGGGCACGCCCATCGTGATGGCGCCGGAAGTGAAGGCGCGCGTGGACGACATCTGGCAGCAGCTGGGCCTGTAAGGCGGGGAGGGCATCCGCGCCGGGTATGCACACTATATATATGTGTGCCGGGTCCGCCAGACAGCGATCCTGCCGAAGGTTTGCCCGGCGGCCGCATGCTCGGTTATAATGAGCGCTGGCGGGCCCCTGCGCATTGTGGCATGGTTTACCTGGTCAGGTCGGGAACGAAGCAGCCAAAGCCGTTCACCGCAAGTGCCGCAGATCAGGCTCGCCTCCTCATTCATGTAAAACAGCTGCCTCGGCAGCTGTTTTCGTTTGCGCGGTCCGCGTTTGTCGTCCGGATCCTCAATCCGCGTCGATCTCGGCCTCGAAAGGCTGCTCCGACAGCGTTACCAGCGGGTTTTCCTTCAGCAGGTCCTTGTCCAGCTTCAGCCGCACCCGGTGCTTCGCATCGCTGGCATAGCGCCGTTCGCCATCCTTTGCCTTGATGACCATCTGGGCCGGCTTGTCGAATTTGAAGATGATCGAGGTCATGGTCGGCACGAACATGCTGAGCATCCCCGCGACCTTGCCGATGCCGGCGTTGGACTGCGGAATGGCGCCCATGACGCTCGCGTAGTTCCATTGGCTTGCCTCGGGCAGCACGGCGCCGATGTCGAAGCTTATGCTTATCTTTTCGCCCGCCGGCAGGCTGGTCCAGATTTTCGCGTCGTCCGCCAGCCATTGCTGGTTCGGCACGAGTCGCATGCGGCCGGCCGCGTCGAGCGGCAGCGGCGTGCGGCTGGCGCCGTCCACCAGCACCAGTTTCGCGTCCGGCGCCGCGATGGCCTTGTTGACCGGCTTGAGGCGCGCGTACAGGATTACCTTGTCGCGCTCGCCCGGCGGCAGGGCGTAGAACTTGTCGGCCTTGACGGTCTCGACCAGTTTCCGGTAGGACAGCCATTCACGCTCGCCGGCGGCACCGGCGGGCAGCGTGAGCGACAACAGCAGGGATGCAGCGAGCAGTGTTTTCATTTTTTCTATATTGAAATAAAAACATGAGTGTAGGGGAATTTTTCGAGGCCGTCGAATATTGGCTCGGCAGCCCCGGTCTACGGTAAAATCCCGGTATGTCCTATCAAGTCCTCGCCCGCAAATACCGTCCCCGGAACTTCGAAACGCTGGTTGGCCAGGAGCACGTCGTCCGTGCGCTGACCCATGCGCTGCGTACCGGGCGGCTGCACCACGCTTACCTGTTCACCGGCACCCGCGGGGTGGGCAAGACGACCCTCTCGCGCATCCTGGCCAAGTCGCTCAACTGCGTCGGCCCGGACGGGCAGGGCGGCATCACGGCCGAGCCGTGTGGGGTCTGCGAACCCTGCCGCGCAATCGACGCCGGCCGCTTCGTCGACTATGTCGAGATGGACGCGGCTTCCAATCGCGGCGTCGACGAGATGGCCCAGCTGCTGGAGCAGGCGGTGTATGCGCCGAGCAATGCGCGCTTCAAGGTCTATATGATCGACGAAGTGCACATGCTCACCAACCACGCCTTCAACGCCATGCTGAAGACGCTCGAGGAACCGCCCGAGCACGTGAAATTCATCCTCGCGACCACCGACCCGCAAAAGATCCCGGTCACGGTGCTGTCGCGCTGCCTGCAGTTCAACCTGAAGCAGATGCCGCCGGGTCACATCGTCGGCCACCTGGAAAACATCCTCGGCCAGGAAGGCGTCGGCTTCGAACAGCCGGCCCTGCGCCTGCTGGCGCAAGGCGCCCACGGTTCGATGCGCGATGCGCTGTCCTTGACCGACCAGGCCATCGCCTACGCCGCCGGCGCCGTCACGCTCGACGCCGTGCAGGGCATGCTGGGCGCACTCGACCAGTCCTACCTGGTGCGCCTGCTGGATGCACTGGCGCGCCAGGACGGCGCCGACCTGATGGCCGTGGCCGACGAGATGGCCAGCCGCAGCCTGTCCTACAACGGCGCGCTGCAGGACCTTGGCACCCTGCTGCACCGCATTGCCCTGGCCCAGACCGTGCCGACCGCGGTGCCGGAAGACCTGCCCGAGCTGGCCGACATCCAGCGCCTGGCGACCGTGTTCGATCCGCAGGAAGTCCAGCTCTACTACCAGATCGTGGTGCACGGCCGTAACGAGATCGGCCTGGCGCCGGACGAGTACGCCGGCTTTACCATGACCCTGCTGCGCATGCTGGCCTTCCGCCCGGGACAGGGCGGGGCGGAACAAATTGCCAGCCCGGCACCCGCGTCGATCGCGCGCGCCATGCCGCAGGCCCAGGCCGCGCGTCCGGCCGCGGCGGCTGCTTCGGCTGCGGCCGCACCGGCCCGTCCGGCTGCGCAGGCCGCCGCTGCATCCGTACCCGCACCCGCTGCGCCGGCGCCACAGCATGCGCCGCAAGCACATCAAGCGCCGGCGGCCCCCCAGCCGGCCGGCGGCGCTGCCCTGAGCCCGGCCCGCGCCGCCATCAATGCCGCGCTGGAAGCGGCGCGCGCCGCCACGCGCATGACCACCGGCGGCGGCAGGCCGCGTCCGGGACCGTCCGAAGCGCCGGCTGCCCAGGCGGCCGCGCCGGCCCCGGCTCCCGCGCCGGCAGCACCGGCCCCCGGCCCGGCCCCGATGGCCAGCGCCGCGCCGGCAGCCGCGCGTTCGTCTTCACCTGCGCCCTGGGACCAGCCGGCCGCGCGCCCGCAGCCGCAATCCGCCGCCCAGCCGCAGCCGGCCATGCGCCAGGCGCAGCCGCAGGCACAAGCTCAGGCACAGGCCCGGCAGCAAGGCCATGAACAGGCGGTGGCCGAAGATGAGCCGCCATCCTGGGTCACCGAATTCTCCGACGACACCGCCGTCGCCGCCGAGGCCCCGGCCGCGGTGACGGCGCCGCCGCCCGCCCGCGCGCAGGCGCCGAGCGCGCCCACGCATGCCTACGTGATCACGCCGGTGCCGGCGATCGGCTGGGACGGCAACTGGCCGGCGCTGGCAGCCTCGCTGCCGCTGCGCGGCGTGTCCCAGCAGCTGGCCTTCCAGACCGAGCTGATCGGCTGTACATCGGACGGCTCGTCCGCCACCTTCCGCCTGCGCGTGCCGGTCGACACCCTGCGCGCCAGCGGCAACAGCGAGAAGCTGTGCGCGGCCCTGCAGGAGCGTTTCCCGGCGGTGCGCGTGAACATCGACACCGAGATCGGCCCGGTCTGGTACACCGCCAGCGCCGAGGCGCGCGCACGCCGCGAGCAGCTGCAGCGCGAAGCCGAGGAAACGGTCGGCGCCGACCCCTTCATCCAGGCGCTGGAAAGCACCTTCGACGCGTTCGTGGTGCCCGGTTCGGTGCGTCCGATCGGCACCTGATACTCTTTCGTTTCACCGACTTTTTTGGAGAACACCACCATGATGAAAAACCAGCTCGCAGGCATGATGAAGCAGGTCCAGTCCATGCAGGACAACATGAAGAAGGCGCAGGACCAGCTGGCCCTGATCGAAGTCGAAGGCCAGTCGGGCGCCGGCCTGGTGAAGGTGGTCATGACCTGCAAGAATGACGTCAAGCGCGTCGCGATCGATCCCTCGCTGCTGGGCGACGACCGCGACATGCTGGAAGACCTGGTCGCCGCCGCTTTCAACGACGCCGTGCGCAAGGCCGAAGCCACGACCCAGGAAAAGATGAGCGGCCTGACCGCCGGCCTGCCGATCCCGCCGGGCTTCAAGATGCCGTTCTGATGTTCATCATTGCCCTGACCTATACGGTGCCGCTGGCGCGCATCGACGGCTACCTGGCGGCGCACCGCGCCTTCCTGGCCGAGCAGTATGCGCGCGGGCTGTTCCTGATGTCGGGGCGCAAGGAACCGCGCGACGGCGGCATCATCATCGCCCATGCCGCCAGCCGCGCCGAGCTCGACGCCGCGCTGCGCGACGATCCTTTCCACCAGGCCGGCGTGGCAAGCTACGAGATCACCGAATTCGTGCCCACCATGACGGCCGAGGCGCTGGCCGCCTTCCGCGCCGCGTAACGCGCTTCACCGGAACCCGGGATCCATTATGTCCAAATCGCTCGACTTCCTGACCGAGGCCTTGCGCCGCCTGCCGGGCGTCGGACCGAAGTCGGCGCAGCGCATGGCTTTCCACCTGCTGCAGCACGACCGCGAAGGCGCCTCCATGCTGTCGCGCGCCCTCTACCAGGCGGTCGAGGCGGTGCACCACTGCGCCATGTGCAATACCTTCTCGGAACTCGAGGTTTGCGAGCTGTGCTCGGACCCCGAGCGCGACCATGCGCTGCTGTGCGTGGTCGAGACCCCGGCCGACCAGCTGATGATCGAGCAGACCCTGACCTGGAAGGGCCTGTACTTCGTGCTGATGGGCCGGCTGTCGCCGCTGGACGGCATCGGCCCGCGCGACCTGCACCTCGAAAAGCTGGTCAACCGCGCCGCCGACGGCGTCGTCAACGAGGTCGTGCTGGCCACCAATTTCACCAACGAGGGCGAGGCCACCGCCCATTACATCAGCGAGATGCTGAAGGCACGCGGGCTGAAGGTCAGCCGCCTGGCGCGCGGGGTTCCTGTCGGCGGGGAACTTGAATACGTGGACGCGGGCACGATTGCGCGCGCCATGCTCGACAGGCGAAGTGCATAATGAGCCTCCCGCAAGGGACTCCCTTGCGGTAGCGGTTCACGGTTGACGGTACGCAAACGGCATGCCGGGTCCGCTGCTATTGTGGGCCTCATTTGACCGTAGTTTGACCGGAATCGAGCATGCACCTTGTCGACATCACGATGTTCTACGCGGCCGAAGGCGGCGGCGTCAGCACCTACCTGAATGCCAAGGCGCAATGGCTGGCACGCCGCAGCCACGTGCAACACACCATCCTCAGCCCCAATGTCGAGACTTGCGATGATGCCGTACCGGCGCTGGTGCGCATTCCCGCCGCCAACCTGCCGGGCTTCCACGGCTTCCGCATGCCGCTTTCGGTGTCCGGCCCGGCGCGCCTGCTGGAAGCCGCAGGCCCCGACCTGGTCGAGGCGGGCGACGCCGGCCACTGCGCCTGGGCCGCGCTGCGCATGCGCAAGCGCTACGACATTCCCGCCGTCGCCTTCTACCATTCGGATTTGCCGCGCCTGGTGCGGCCTCGCCTGGGCCGCTGGATCGCGCGCGGCACCTGCCGCTACCTGGTCAATCTGTACCGCCAGTTCGACCTGGTGATGGCGCCCAGCCGCGTGATGGTCGAGCAGCTGGAGGAGATCGGCGTGCGCGGCGCGGTGCACCAGCCGCTCGGCATCGACGCCGGCGTCTTTCACCCCGAGTGCCGCGACGATACCCTGCGCAAACAGTTGGGCCTCGATCCGGACACCCGCCTGCTGGTCTACGCCGGCCGCTTCACGCCGGAGAAGAAGCTGCATGTGCTGGTCGAGGCGGTGCGCAAGCTGGGCGCGCGCTACCACCTGGTGCTGGTGGGCGGCGGCGGCGTGCTGCCGCTGGCGGACAACATGACCATCATCCCGTTCAAGCGCGACCAGCGCCAGCTCGCGCGCCTGCTGGCCAGCTGCGACATGCTGGTCCATCCCGGCGACTGCGAGACCTTCGGCCTGATCGTGCTGGAAGCCATGGCCTGCGGCCTGCCCATCGTCGGTACCCGGCGCGGCGGCGTGGCCGAACTGGTCGACCGCGAGACCGGCATCCTGGCCGAGCCGGACAAGGTCGACAGCCTGGCCGGCGCCATCGAAGCCATCTACTACCGCGACATGGCGCGCATGGGTCAGGCCGCGCGCCGCAAGGCCGCCGGGCGCTACGACTGGAACGAGATCCTGCCGCAGGTACTGGGCCGCTATGACAAGCTGCTGGGCGGCTACCGTCCGATCCGGCGCGCGCCGGAGGGCATCTGTGTCACCGATTGAGGCCAAGCCCGACAAGGCGCAGATGTTGTGCGTGTCGATCCACGACGTTGCGCCGGCCACCTGGCCGGATTGCCTGCGCCTGGTGCAGGCGATCCGCGCCGTCGCCGACATCCCGCTGACCTGGCTGGTGGTCCCGCACTACCACTTCCGCCCGGAGCGCTCGGCGGCGATGGAAGCGGGGCTGGGTGCGGCCCTGGCGCGCGGCGACGAACTGGCGCTGCACGGCTACAGCCACCTCGACACCGAGGCCAACGGCGGCGGCCTGCGCGCGCGCTTCCTGCGCAACGTGTACACGCGGCGCGAAGGCGAGTTCGCGGCCCTGAGCCTGGATGAAGCGCGGCGCCGGCTGGCGCTCGGACTCGACTGGTTTGCCGAACGCGGCTGGACGCCCTCCGGCTTCGTGCCGCCGGCCTGGCTGCTGGGCGAAGGCGCCTGGCAGGCGCTGCGCGAAGCGCCTTTCGCCTACACGACCACCTTCAGCCATTTCCACTGCCTGCGCGGCGGGCCGGTGATCAAATCGCCGTCGATGGTGTACGCGGCGCGCAACCGCAGCGGCCGCTGGCTGTCGCCGAAAGTCGCCGACGCCACCGCGGCGATGCTGGCGGACTCGCCCCTGGTCCGTTTCAGCCTGCATCCGCCGGACGCGCGCTATCCCGAGCTGATGCGGCATACCCAGCGCGTGCTGGAAAAGCTGCTGGCGCGGCGCAGCGCCGTCACCAAGGCCGAGTGCGCACGGCGCCTGGCCGGGGAAGAAAGCGTGACCGGCGGCGTCACCAGCGGCGGCCCCAGTAGCCACCTCCCCAGTAGCCCGGACCCCAGCCCGGGCCCGGTCCATAACGCTGCATCTCGTCCTTGGTGCTGAGGCTCAGGATGCAGCTGCGCCATTGGTCGGAATCGACGGCGTAGCCCAGGCGCGAACAGGCGGGGCCGTAGATTTGCATGAGGTTCCCCATCTCGGCCTGCTTTTGCGCGGCGCGTTCCTGCGGCGTGCTGCAGGCTGTCGTGGCCAGCGCCAGGCAGAGCAGGGCGCCGGCAGCGGCGGGGGATGGTAGTCGACGTTTTGAGAAGGACATGGTGGCCTCCGGGTAGACGGCGCTATGCGCCTTGGGTCAAGAATAACGCAGGCGGCCGCGGCGTGCCTGCTTGTGTTCAATCGTACGCGTGAGGCCGGGTGCCGGCGGGCGCGCAAGACTCGCTGAGCAGGAAGATTTCTGGCAAGATCCACGTTTTCCAAAGGGGAGACGAGCATGGCGCGACGGGCATGGCTGATCTGGGGGCGACGCACTCTGTTGCTGCTTGCCGCGTTGCTGGTGCTGGCCCTGCTGGGCGCCTGGCTCTTCCTGCGCGCCAGCCTGGCCCAGCTCGACGGCAAGGTGGCTTCAAAGCTGCTGACCAGCGCCGTCACCGTCACGCGCGACGCCAGGGGCGTGCCCACCATCAGCGGCGCCAACCGCCTCGACCTCGCCTATGCGACCGGCTATGTGCACGGCCAGGAGCGCTTCTTCCAGATGGACCTGCTGCGCCGCAGCGCCGCCGGCGAGCTGGCCGAGCTGTTCGGACCCAAGGCCCTGCCGCTCGACCGCGCGCACCGCCTGCACCGCTTCCGCGCCCGTGCCGCAGACATCCTGGCGCGCATGACGCCGGCGCAGCGCCAGTTCGTCGAGCGCTACGCCGCCGGCGTCAACGATGGCGTAAACGCGCTGGGCGCACGGCCTTTCGAATACGCGCTGACGGGCGCCGCGCCGCGGCCCTGGACCCCGGCCGATTCGATGCTGGTGGTGTGGGCCATGTACTTCGACCTGCAAGGCAACCAGGCGCCGCGCGAGCTGGCGCGCGGCTGGCTGGCGCAGCATACGACTGCCGAGCAGCGCGCCTTCCTGATGCCGGAGGCGAGCAGCTGGGACGCGCCGCTGGATGCCCCCGACCTGTCCGCGGCGCCGGCGCCGGTGCCGGCGGCGGCGCCCGACTGGTGGGGCCGCAAGGAAGCGCTGCCCCCAACCCAGGTGGCCGGCATAGCCTTTACCGATGCTGTCGGCAGCAACAACTATGCGGTGGCCGGCACGCGCACCGCCAGCGGCGCCGCGATCGTCTCGGACGACATGCACCTGGGCCTGCAGTTGCCGAACATCTGGTACCGGCTGGCGCTGCGCTTCCCGGATGCGACCGGCGCCCAGCGGCGCGTGGTGGGCGTGAGCCTGCCGGGCGCGCCGCCGCTGGTCATCGTCGGCAGCAATGGCCACGTGGCCTGGGCCTTCACCAACAGCTATGCCGACACGCTCGACCTGGTGCGCCTGAACACCGACGCTGCGCGCGCCGGCCAGGTGCAGACGCCCGCCGGCTGGGAGACGCCGGCCGAGCATGCCGAGACCATCCTGGTGAAAGGCCGGCCGGCCGAGCGCCTGGTGGTGCGCGAGACCAGCCTCGGTCCGATCCGCGAGGCCGGCGGTGCGCTGTATGCCGTCCACTGGGTCGCGCATTCGCCGCAGGCGCTGAACCTCGAGCACCTGAAGCTGGAAACCTCGACCACGCTGGAGGAAGCCCTGGCAGCGGCAGCCGCCGACGGCATCCCGGCGCAGAACATCCTGGCCGGCGACGACCGCGGCAACATCGGCTGGACCATCGCCGGCGCGCTGCCGCAGCGTGGTGAAGCCGCCCGTGGCCTGGCCGTGTCCTTTCCCCTGAACGCGGACGGCGCCGTGCCGAGCTGGCAGGAACTACTGGCGCCAAGTGAGCATCCGCGCGTGGTGAATCCGGCCGGCGGCCAGCTGGTCACCGCCAACAGCCGCCAGCTGGCCGGCGCGGAGGCGCAGCTGCTCGGCGACGGCGGCTTCGACCTCGGCGCCCGTGCGCGCCAGCTGGGCGAAGGCGTGCGCCAGCTGGGCGGCAAGACCGATGTGCCGGCGGCCTTCCGCGCCGCGCTCGACGACCGCGCGCTCTACGTGGAAGGCTGGCGCCAGCGCGCACTGGCCGCGCTGGACGAGCGCGGCGTCGCCAGCCATCCGGAGCGCGCCGAGTTCCGGCGGCTTTTAAAGGATAGCTGGGATGGCCACGCCAGCACCGCCTCCGTCGGCTACCGCCTGGCGCAGCAGTTCCGCTGGTCGCTGTACGAACTGGTGTTCGCCGGCGCGAATGCCGAAATGGAGAAGCTCGATCCCAAGGCCAGCGTATTGAGCGCCACCTCGCGCTGGGGCGCGGTGCTGGCGCGCCTGCTCGACGAGCGCCCGGCCGCCTGGCTGCCGCCGGGCTATGCCAGCTGGCAGGACCTGCAGCTGGCCGCGATCGACCGCACGATAGCCGACGTGACGAAGGACGGCACGCCGCTGGCCCAGGCCACCTGGGGCAAGCGCAACACGGCGGCCATTGCGCACCCGATCAGCATGGCGCTGCCTTTCCTGAAGCGCTGGCTGGGCGCGCCGCCGGACCAGCTGCCCGGCGACGCCAACATGCCGCGCGTGGCGGGGCCGAAGTTCGGGCAGTCGGAGCGGCTGACGGTGTCGCCGGGACGGGAGGAGGAGGGCTTGTTCGACATGCCTGGGGGGCAGAGCGGGCATCCGCTGTCGCCGTGGTTCCTGTCGGGGCATGAGGATTGGGTGAACGGGAGGGCGACGCCCTTGTTGCCGGGGCCGACTGAGCATACGCTGGTTTTTTCCCGCTAAGGTCGTTCCGCGGTCCCTCCGTCGTCCCCGCGCAGGCGGGAACCCAAGTTCGTGGTGCTGCCTGTGGCCTCACTATTCACGCGAGCCTTGGGTTCCCGCCTTCGCGGGAACGACGATGAAAGGATGGCGGGAATGACGAGGATCCTATTTCTCCGCCACCGGTACCCACAAAGACTGCAGCATCCCCGTCACCGAATCCGCCGGCGCCGGCCGCCCCAGGTAAAAGCCCTGCACCAGGTCGCAGCCATACTCCTCCAGCAGCACCAGCTGCTCGCCGGTCTCCACCCCCTCGGCCACCACCACCATCTTGAGTCCATGCGCCATGGCGATGATGGCGCGTGTGATGGCGGCGTTTTCGGAATCCTGCGGCAGGCCGCTGATGAAGCTGCGGTCGATCTTCAGCGCGCGCACGTCGAAGCGCTTCAGGTAGTTCATTGACGAATAGCCGGTGCCGAAGTCGTCGATCGACAAATAGACGCCGATGCCGCGCAGCTGCTCCAGCGTGGCCAGGGTCGCCTTGGCGTCGTCCATCAGCGTGCCCTCGGTCAGCTCGAGTTCCAGCAGGCGCGGGTCCAGCCCCGTATCGTGCAGGGCCGAGAGCACGATCTGGCTCAGGTTCTCGTCCTTGAACTGCTTGGCCGACAGGTTGACCGCCATGCGCACCGGGCGCCGGGTCAGCTTCTGCCAGGCGCGGGCCTGGCTGCAGGCGGTGCGCAGCACCCATTCGCCGATCGGCACGATCAGGCCGGTCTCCTCGGCCAGGGGGATGAACTCGGTGGGCGAGATGATGCCGCGCTCGGCATGGCGCCAGCGCACCAGGGCCTCGACGCCGACGATCTCGGACGAGCGCACGTCCAGCTGCGGCTGGTACAGCAGGTAGAGTTCATCGTTCTGCAGGGCCTTGCGCAAGCCGACTTCCAGCTTCACGTGGCTCATGATCTGCATGGTCAGCGAGGACGAATACAGCTTGGCGTTGTTCTTGCCGCAGTTCTTGGCGTGGTACATCGCGGTGTCCGCGAACTTCAGCAGCGAGTTGCAATCGTCGCCGTCTTCCGGGAACAGCGAGATGCCGATCGAGGCGGTCACGAAGATCTCGTTGCCCTCGATGATGAAGGGACGCCGCATCGCATCCTTCACGCGGTGGGCGACGTTGAGCGCATGCTCGACGCGGTCGAGGTCGGGGATCAGGATCGTGAACTCGTCGCCGCCCAGGCGCGCCAGGTTACTGCCCTGGTCCAGATGCGGATCAAAGCCTTCGCGCGTGAGCGAATCGCCGCGCGACAGCAGGTCGCTGGGGCGGATGGTGTCGCGCAGGCGGTCCGAGACCTGCTGCAGCAGCTGGTCGCCGACGTTGTGGCCGAGCGTGTCGTTGATGCGCTTGAAGGCATCCAGGTCCATGAACAGCACGGCGAACTTCTTGTTGCCGATCTTCGAGCGCTGCAGCTCGCGTTCCAGCATCTCCAGAAAGGCTTGGCGGTTGGGGATGCCGGTGAGGCTGTCGCAATAGGCCAGGCGCCGGATCTGCTCTTCGGCGCGCTTGCGTTCGCTGATGTCGCGCACCAGGCCCAGCACCTCGGACGGACCGGTGGCGACCAGGCGCGCTTCGTAGTGCTGGACTTGGCCGAAGCGGATCAGCTCATATTCGACCGAGCGCACCTGGCGGATGCGCAGGGCGACTTCGACCTGCTCCAGCATGCGCTCGGCGATATCGCGCGGCAGCACCTCGCTCACATGCTTGCCCACGCATTCGTCGGCAGCGAAATCCTCGCGGCTTGCATTCTCGCGCCGGTTGCCGATGCGCCCCGGTTCGTAGTCGAGATAGACGCCGCCCTGGTCCATGCGGAAGAAGGTATCGGGAATCGCCGCCAGCACCGCGCGGTTCTGGGCGTCGGCGATGCGCAGGCGCACGATGGCGTCGCTGGCGCGCAGCACATACAGCACGCGGTGCCCGAGGATGGGCCAGTTGATCGGCTTGGAGACGAAGTCGGTGGCGCCGGCCTCGTAGGCATTGGTGACGGCTTCGAGGTCGTCGCCGCCGGTTACCATCACGATCGGCACGGTGGCGCCGTTCTCGGAATCGCGGATCGCGCGGCAGGCCGCAAAGCCGTCCATGTGCGGCATCTCGACGTCCATCAGGATCAGGTCCGGCGCGCACTCGCGCGCCAGCTGCACGGCCTGCAGGCCGTCCTCGGCCTCGATGGCGTCCAGGTTGACGCCATCCAGCATCTCGACCATCAGCAGGCGCATCACCGGATCGTCGTCGGCAACCAGCACGACGCCGGGCCGGTTCGCGCGGTGTTTGGAGGAAGGGGCTGGCATGTCAGGTTTCCTTCTCAAGGAGGGCGGTGAGCGAGTCCCGGACGGCCTCGAACTCCTGTTCCATGTTGGTCAGGAGCGAATCCGCCCCTTCGGTGGTATCGGCGCGGCCGAGGTGCTCCATTTCCTTGCACAGGGCGGCGAGGGCCTCGGCGCCGACGTTGGCGCTGGCGGATTTCAGGGTGTGGGCGATGCGCCGCACGTCGTGGGTGGCCATCACGTCGATCGCGCGGCGCAGGGTCGAGAGCTGCTGCGGCGTGTCGTCCACGTAGGCGTTGATCACCTTCTGCACCAGGGCGTCGCCGCGCTCGCGCGACAGCATGCGGATCTTTTCCAGCGCCGAGCGGTTGATGACGTCGCGCTGGATCACCTCGACCGATTCGCGCGGCAGGCGCGGCGGCTCGTCGTCGTGGTGCACGGTGGCCGCCAGCGGCAGCGCCATCCAGCGGCCGATCACGGCGGCCAGGTCCTGCTGGCTGAAAGGCTTGGACAGGTAGTCGTCCATGCCGGCGGCGAGGCAGGCTTCGCGGTCGCCCTGCAGCGCGTTGGCGGTGATCGCGATGATGGGCAGCACCCGTCCGCGGCCGGCTTCGCGCTCCTCGCGGCGGATCGCGGCGGTGGCGGCAAAGCCGTCCATCACCGGCATCTGGCAATCCATCAGCACGCAGTCGTACTGGCCCGCATCCGCGCCTGCCCGCACCGCGTGCAGGGCCTCTGCGCCGTTGCGGGCGCAATCGACGCGCAGGTCCAGGCTTTCCAGCATGGCGCGCGCGACCTCGATGTTGACCGGGTTGTCCTCGGCCAGCAGCACGCGGCGCGCACGCGGACGGCCGGCGTCCTGGTGCAGGGGATTCGGCGGCACGAAGCGCGGCGCCGGCGCCACCTGGCCGCGCGGCCGGGTCGCCAGGCAGGCGAACAGGTCGGCGGCGCGCGCCGGCTTGATCAGCTGGTAGGCCACGCCGGCCTCGCGGCGCTGGACCGGGTCGGCGGCCAGCTTTTCGGGAGACAGCAGGATCAGGCGCGTGGGCCTGGTGGCGGGTTCGCTCTTGATGGACGCCGCCAGCAGCAGGCCGCTGACCTGTTCGAGCTCCATGTCGAGCACCGCGGCGTCATACGGGCGGCCTTCGCGCGCGGCCTCGTGCAGGCGCTCCAGGGCTTCGTCGGCGCTGTCGGCGCCGTCGCATTCGACGTGCCAGGCGGCCAGGTGGCGCTCCAGGCCGACGCGGGTGGTTTCATTTTCGTCGATCACCAGCACGCGCAGGCCGTCGATGGTGTGCTGGTGGTCGCCCGGCGCGTCCGGGTCGACGCGGCGCTTGTCGAAGGCCACCGTGAACCAGAACACCGAACCTTGCGGGCGGGCGTTGTCGACGCCGATAGCACCGCCCATCAGTTCGACCAGCTGCTTCGAGATCGCCAGCCCGAGCCCGGTGCCGCCGAACTTGCGGGTGGTCGAGTCGTCGGCCTGGGAGAAGGCTTCGAAGATGCGGCCGCGCGCCTCGCGCGAGATGCCGATGCCGGTGTCGTGCACCTCGAAGCGCAGCATCACGGCCTGGTTGTCCTCGCTGGCGATGCGCACCCGCGCCAGGATCCGCCCCTCGTTGGTGAACTTGATCGCATTGCCGAGCAGGTTGGCCATGATCTGGCGCAGGCGGTTCGGGTCGCCGCAGATCGCCACCGGGATGTCGTTGGCGATATCGAAGTGCATGGCGATGTTCTTGGCCTCGGCCTGGGGCGTGTAAACGGTGTGGATGTCGTCCAGCAGGTCCCACAAGTTGAAGTTGATGTACTCGACGGTGAGCTTGCCGGCCTCGATCTTCGAGAAATCGAGGATGTCGTTGATGATCACCAGCAGGTGCTCGCCCGACTGCTTGACCAGCTGGGTGTAGTTGCGCTGGGTCTCGCTCAGATCCGTCCCCAACAGCATTTCCGCCATGCCCAGCACGCCGTTCATCGGGGTGCGGATCTCGTGGCTCATGGTGGCCAGGAAGGCGCTCTTGGCGCGGCTGGCCGCTTCGGCCGCGTTCTTGGCCTTTTCCAGCTGCTCGGTGCGCACCGAGACCTGGCGTTCCAGCTCGTCGCGGTGGTGGGTGAGGGCCTGGCCGCGGCCCTCGACCTGGGCCAGCATGTTGTTGAAGCTGTCGATCAGCGCGCCCAGCTCGTCGTCGCGCTGGTGGGCGATGCGCAGCGTGTAGTTCTGGCTGGCCGCGACCTTTTGCGCGGTGTTGATCAGCTTGGCGATCGGATCGGCGATGCTGCGCCGTACGCGCCGCGCCAGGATCCAGGAGACCAGCATGCCGGTCGCCAGCGCCACCGCCATCGCGCCGATCGCGCGCGCCAGGCGCAGCCAGACCGGGCGCTGGTCGGCTTCGACCATCACCACGCCGGCAGGCTGGCCGCTGGCGTCCGGCGTCACCTGGCGGTAGACGCGCATGCTGGGCAGCCAGGGACGGCTGGCGGCCAGGGTCGCCTCGTCCAGCGCGTTCTGGCCCAGGTCGGGCAGGGAGTCCAGGTGGACGCTTTCGCTGCCTTCCGCGCGCCAGCTGGCGAAGGGGCGGCCCTTGCGGTCGTACAGCACGGCCGACTGCAGCGCCGGCCTTTCCTGGGCCGCCGACAGGATCTGGGCTGCCAGCTTGCGGTCGTTGAATTGCAGCGCATCCTGGCTGCTGCGGGCAAGCACCTGGGCCAGCGCGCTCAGGCCAGCCGTCTCGTTGCGGCGATGCTCGGACACGGTGGCCAGCGCGAACGCGGCGAACGCGATCAGCAGCGCGCTCGCGGCCGACAGCAGGCACATGGTCGTCAGTTTATGGCTGAGGCTGGAACGCTCGAATGTCGGCATAGTCGGCAAATCCATAGGGAAAGAGCTTTCCCGCAAGAAGGGACTATAGGGGAGCGTTTGTTCCCCGCATTTGTGGTGCATCAAAGTAAAAAGGGACGCATGTAGCGTCCCTTCGAAGATGATGCCTTACGGCGCCGGCGTCAGCAGCATCCGCCGCGTTTGCCGTTGCCGTACCTGGCCTGCTGGCGCTCGCGGAAGAACTCCTCGTAACTCATGATGGGTTGATCCGGATGGGTCTTCTCCATATGCGCCACATAGGTGTCGTATTCCGGCAGGCCGACCATCAGGCGCATGCTTTGCCCGAGGTATTTGCCTGCCTGTGCGAGCGTGCTGAACATGATCAGGCCTCGACCGCCGGCTCGGCCGGCACATACGGGGTTTCCTTGGCGCTCGGACGGCTTTCGCGGTTCGCCTGCATGGCGGTGCGGATGCCGAACAGCAGCACGGCGACCACCACGAACATGAAGAAGCCGCACAGGGTGGCGTCGACATAGTCGTTGAAGATCACGCGGCTCATCTGGTCCAGGCTCTTGGCCGGCGCCAGCACCTGGCCCTGGTCGAGCGCGGTCTGGAACTTGTTCGCGTGGGCCAGGAAGCCGACCTTGACGTTCGGGTCGAAGATCTTCTGCCAGCCGGCGGTCAGGGTGCAGATCAGCAGCCAGATGGTCGGCACGATGGTGACCCAGGCGTACTGGCCGCGCTTCATCTTGAACAGCACGACGGTGCCCAGGGTCAGCGCGATACCGGCCAGCATCTGGTTGGCGATGCCGAACAGCGGCCACAGGGTGTTGATGCCGCCCAGCGGATCGACCACGCCCTGGTACAGGAAGTAGCCCCAGGCGGCCACGCACAGGCCGGTGGCGATCAGGTTGGCCGGGAGCGACTCGGTGCGCTTGAACGAGGGCATGAAGGCGCCCAGCAGGTCCTGCAGCATGAAGCGGCCGGCGCGGGTGCCCGCGTCCACCGCGGTCAGGATGAACAGGGCCTCGAACAGGATCGCGAAGTGGTACCAGAAGGCCATCATGGCCTTGCCGCCGATGACGTTGGACAGGATGTGGGCCATGCCGACCGCCAGGGTCGGCGCGCCGCCGGCGCGCGAAATGATGGTGTTCTCGCCGACGTCCTTGGCCATCTGGGTCAGGATTTCAGGCGTGACCACGAAGCCGAGGTTCGATACCGCGGCAGCCGCAGTCTGGGCGGTGGTGCCGACCAGGGCGGCCGGGCTGTTCATCGCGAAGTAGACGCCCGGATCGATAACCGAGGCAGCGACGAGCGCCATGATGGCGACGAAGGATTCCATCAGCATGCCGCCGTAGCCGATGAAGCGGGCATGCTTTTCGTTCTCGATCATCTTCGGCGTGGTGCCCGAGGAAATCAGCGCGTGGAAGCCGGACACGGCGCCGCAGGCGATGGTGATGAAGAGGAAGGGGAACAGCTTGCCCGACCAGGCCGGACCGCTGCCGTCGATGAAGCGGGTCAGCGCCGGCATCTGCAGCATCGGTGCGACGAACACGATGCCCAGCGCCAGCGCGGCGATGGTGCCGATCTTCAGGAAGGTCGACAGGTAGTCGCGCGGGGCCAGCAGCAGCCACACGGGAATCACGGAGGCGATGAAGCCGTAGCCGATCAGCATCCAGGTCAGCTGCACGCCGGTGAAGGTGAACATCGGCGCCAAGGTCGGCGAATCGTGGACCCACTGGCCGCCGATAATTGCCCCCATCAGCAGCACGAAGCCGATCAGCGAGACTTCGCCGATGCGGCCGACGCGGATGAAGCGCGAGTAGATGCCCATGAACAGGGCGATCGGGATGGTCGCCATCACCGTGAAGGAACCCCATGGCGAATTGGTCAGGGCCTTCACGACGATCAGCGCCAGCACGGCCAAAATGATGACCATGATCATGAAGGTGCCGAACAGGGCGATGACGCCGGGGATCTCGCCCATTTCGGACTTGATCAGGTCGCCCAGCGAGCGGCCGTCGCGGCGCATCGACAGGAACAGCACCATGAAGTCCTGGACGGCGCCGGCCAGCACCACGCCGGACAGGATCCACAGCATGCCGGGCAGGTAGCCCATCTGCGCGGCCAGGACCGGGCCGACCAGCGGGCCGGCGCCGGCGATCGCGGCGAAGTGGTGCCCGAACAGCACGTAGCGGTTGGTCGGCACGAAATCGAGGCCGTCGTTGAATTTGTAGGCCGGGGTCTGGCGGCGGGCGTCCAGGCCCATCACCTTGTCGGCGATATAGAGGCTGTAGAAACGGTAGGCGATCAGGTAGACGCACACGGCGGCGACCACGACCCAGACCGCGTTGATGGATTCGCCGCGGTTCAACGCGACATAGGCGAGCGAAATGGCGCCCGCCAGCGAAAGCGCGGCCCAACCGAGCCGGCTTGTAAGACGATTCATGGTGACTCCTCCAAGTGATTGCTTATTCTGTAAATGCTTTTATTGCGTACATTACTGACAAGCTACCGGTGAGTATCTTGCACCGCCTTGCTGACAACAAGCGCATGATTACGCAGGCCCCTCCGTACCACTACGTAGGGCCGGGCGCGTGATCAGGCGTACAATTTCATGTTACGACGAAATCCATGCGCACGGAATGAAGTTACGGCAGAAGTTCATCTTTCTTGCGATCGCTCCGCTGATCGTGGCCCTGTGCGCGATTGCCCTGTTCATCCGGCAGCAGGCCGTGACCCTGGCCCAGCAGCAGCGCGCCACCATCCAGCAAGCCTGGCTGGCCACCAAGCAGGCCGAGCTCGAGCATTACGTCGAGCTGGCCTCGCACGCCATCGCCCACCTCACCAGCACCGGCCGCAAGGACCCGGCCACGCTGGAGGAAGCCAAACGCGTGCTGGCCTCGCTCAGCTTCGGCAACGACGGCTATTTCTTCGTCTACGACCTGAACGGCCGCAACCTGATGCACCCGCGCCAGCCCGAGCTGGTCGGGCGCGACCTGTGGAACCTGCACGACCAGTTCGGCGCGCCGACCATCCAGAACCTGATCGCGGTGGCAAAGAAGGGCGGGGGACTGGTGCGCTACAACTGGGCCAAGCCCTCGAGCGGCGTGGCGGCGCCCAAGCTGGGCTATGTGGTGCCCATCGCCGACTGGGGCTGGATGATGGGCAGCGGCCTGTACCTGGACGACGTCGACGCCGCCCTGGCCAAGGTCGACGCCCAGCAGTCGCGGAATATCGAGACCACGATGTGGTGGATCGCCGGCCTGGCAATTCTTGCGGCGCTGGCGATCGGCGCTTCCGGGCTGGCGCTGAACGTGAGCGAATCGCGGGTCGCCGACGCCAAGCTGAAGGTGCTGGCCCAGCGCGTGGTCGATTCGCAGGAGACCGAACGTGCGCGCCTGTCGCGCGACCTGCACGACGGCATCAGCCAGTGGCTGGTGTCGATCAAGCTGCAGATCGAAGCCGGCGTGATCCGCCTGGCCGGCAGCCCCGAACAGCAACAGCAGGCGCGCGCCAGCTTCGAGCGCACCGCCGAGGAGCTCAACAAGGTGCTGGGCGAAGTGCGGCGCATCTCGCACGACCTGCGGCCGACCCTGCTGGACGATATGGGCCTGGGCGCCGCCCTGGAGCACCTGGCCGGGGAATTCAGCCAGCACAGCGGCATGCCGGTGTCGTTCAAGGCGGCCGGCAAGGTCGAAAAGCTGCCGCAGGTGGTGGGCACGGTGCTGTTCCGCATCGCCCAGGAAGCGCTGACGAATATCGAGCGGCATGCGCATGCATCGACGATCTCGCTGTCCCTGGAACGGCGCCGCCACGAACTGACGCTGGCGGTGGCCGACGACGGCGCCGGCTTCGACACGGAGGACGTGGCCGTGCACCCGCAGCGCGGCATCGGCCTGCGCAACATGATGGAGCGGCTCGACGCGATCGGCGGCGCGCTCCAGATCGCCTCATCGAACGCGGGCACCACGGTGCGCGCGATCGTCGACCTGAGCCACTGGAACCACGATGACTGACACGATAGAAAAAGCCGTCCACATCATGCTGGTCGACGACCACCCCCTGGTACGCGACGGCCTGCGCGCGCGCCTGGAGGCGGTGCCGCACTTCCGCGTGGTGGCCGAAGCCGGCTCCGGCGCAGAGGCCCTGGCGATGGTCGCCGGCGCCCAGGTCGACCTGGTGCTGATGGACATTACCATGCGCGACGGCAGCGGCATCGAGGCCACCGCGCAGCTGGGCCGCAGCCACCCGGAAGTCGCCGTGCTGATCCTGTCCATGCACGACAAGCTCGAATACGTGAGCCAGGCGATGCAGGCCGGCGCGCGCGGCTACGTGCTGAAGGATGCGCCGGGCAAGGACATCGTGCTGGCGATCGACACCGTCATGGCCGGCGGCATCTATTACAGCGCCCCGGTGGCGCGCCAGCTGGCCCGTCCAAGCATGCCGGACAACCAGCTGACCACGCGCGAGCAGGAAGTGCTGCGCCATATCGCCAACGGCGAATCGAACAAGCAGATCGCCCGCGCGCTCGACCTGTCGGTGCGTACTGTCGAGACCCACCGCCTGAACATCAAGCGCAAACTGGGCATCGAAGGGCAGGCCGAGCTCATCAAATTCGCGGTCCAGCACGCATTGTAAATATTGTTGGATAAAGTGTATCCATGCGGAAACATTTGAGTTGCTTTCCGATAACGTCTGCACTACTATTGATGAATTGACCAATCATGCATAAACATTAATACCTAATGGCTGCCGCCCCGTTCCCGTTGGTTGACATCCGTTCCGTGGCCAACGCGCAGAACGAATGGGTTGCGCTGCTGTTGCGCGCGGCCGAGGGCAGCTTCGACGACGCCACCTTGCAGGCCATGTTCGGCGCGCCCGACCTGCTGGCGGCCGTCGCGCCCCTGGATTGCATCCTGCTGCTGGACTCCCCGGCGCTGCTGACGCCCCCCATACTGAAACTGCTGCCGCCGAACCGCGTGGTGCTGGCGGTCGACGCCCGCTCGCTGGCGCAAGAGAACGTGGCGAAGCGCCTGGCCGGCCTGCAGCTGGACGGCTACCGCGTGCTGCTGGACGGCCCGCTGCCCGAGGGGATGGCGCCACCGATGGCGCTGCGCAGCGTGGCGCGCTTCGTGGGTGGCGATGCCCTCCCGTTGCCGCCGGCCTCGCTGCCGGCCCTGTTCGGCCCGCACCTGGCGCGCGGCGTCGACACACTGGAATCCCTGCGCGCCTGCGAGAACGCGGGCTTCAGCTGGTTCTCGGGCGGCTATGCGCTCGACGACGCCGGCGCCAATGCCGGGGACCCGCAGCAGCACGACGACGGCACCACGCGCCGGCGCCTGATGACCATGCTGGCGCTGCTCTCGCGCGACGCCGATTCGCACGAACTCGAAGCCCAGCTGAAGCAGGATCCGGCGCTGTCCTACCACCTGCTCAAGCTGGTCAACTCAGCCGCGTTTTCGAGCGGCTTGCAGATCACCAGCTTCGGCCAGGCCATCAGCCGCATCGGCCGGCGCCAGCTGCAGCGCTGGCTGCAGCTGCTGCTGTACGCGCGCCACGACCCGGACGGCCCGCCCAACCTGCTGCTGCCGGTCGCGGCCCGCCGCGGCGCCGTGCTGGAAGAACTCTGCAAGCGCGACGGCGGCGACCGCGACGAACAGGACCTGGCCTTCATGACCGGCGTGTTCTCGCTGCTCGACCGCCTGTTCCGCACACCGATGGCCGCGCTGGTGCGCGACCTGAACCTGCCGGACGAGGTCGAAGCGGCCCTGCTGGCGCGCGAAGGCTGCCTGGGCCAGCGCCTGCGCCTGTGCGAGATGCCCGGCCCGGTCCGCGCGGTGCTGGACGGCGCCGGCATCGACAGCCTGTCCTGGTGGCAGGCCCAGCTCTATGCCTATCACTGGGCGATACAGGTGGCGCGCAATGTCTAAGCTGCCGCCCGCGCCGCTACTCGACATCGCCGGCAGCAGCGCCGCCGTCTGCCAGGCCGTACTCGGCCTGCGCGGCGACGCGCTGCACGTGGAACTGGGACGCATCGCCGGCGAACTGCTGGCGGCGCCGCAGGGTGTGTTTGCAACCGGCGCCGTAGCGAGCGATGCGGGCGAAGGCCTGCTGGCTGCGCAGGTGACGCTGAATGGCGATGTACTCGGCCACTACCGGCTCGGCGGCCGCAACTTCGGCGAGGCCGACCGGCGCCAGCTCGACACCCTGGCGACCCTCACCGGAACGCTCCTGCAGATGCACGGCCTGGCCCAGCGCACCACCCACGCCTACGCCCAGGTCGAGGCCCAGCTGGCGCACCAGTCGCAGATCCTCGACCAGATCCACGAGTCCGTGCTGACCACCGACCGCATGGGCTACATCACCAGCTGGAACCGCGGCGCCGAGCAGCTGTTCGGCTACACGGCGGTGGAAGCGGTGGGGCGGCACGTTCTGTTCCTGTATGTGGACGACGGCAGCGGCGAGGAGGGCGCGGACTTCCCGGACGCCTTTGCGGAGCAGGGCGGCCGCATGATGGAAGTCCGGCGCCGCAAGAAGTCCGGCGAGATCTTCTGGGCCAGCCTGTCGCTGTCGCCGCTGCGCGACCTCGAAGACAACCCGGTCGGCCTGATCGCCTACCTGACCGACATCACCGAGCGCAAGCTGGCCGAGGAGCGCCTGCACCACCTGGCCTACTACCAGGAGCTGACCGGCCTGCCGAACCGCACCCTGTTCGCGCGCCTGGTCGACCAGGGCCTGATGTCCGCCCAGCGCAACGAAGGCACGGCCTGCGTGCTGTACATCGACCTGAACCGCTTCAAGCTGATCAACGGCACCCTCGGCCGCACCGTCGGCGACGAGCTGCTGCGCCAGGTCGCCCAGCGCTTCCGCAAGACCCTGCGCGACGAAGACGTGGTCTCGCACCTGGCCGCCGACGAATTCGCGATCGGCCTGTTCGACGTGCGCCAGCACTTCGAAGCCACCACGGTGGCGCAGAAACTGCAGGCGGTGTTGGAGGCCCCATTCCTGATCGGCGGCCACGACCTGCGCGTCGGCGCCAGCATCGGCATCAGCGTCTATCCGCAGGACGGCACGGATGCCGAAACCCTGCTGCGCATGGCCGACATCGCGATGCAGCGCGCCAAGGAGCGCGTCGACAACCCCGACCACAACGTCGCCTTCTACCGCCTTGACATGAACGAGGGCATGCAGCAGCGCATGCAGATCGAAACCGGCCTGCGCCACGCGCTGGGCCACGGCGAACTGCTGCTGCACTACCAGCCCAAATTCGAGATCGGCAGCTCACGTCTGGTTGGCGCCGAGGCGCTGGTGCGCTGGATGCATCCGCAGCGCGGCATGATCCCGCCTTCCGACTTCATTCCGCTGGCCGAGACCACCGGTTTGATCGTGCAGGTGGGGGAGTGGGTGCTGGAACAGGCCTGCGCGCAGGCGGCGATCTGGCAGCGGGCCGGCTTGCCGCCGTTCCGGCTGGCGGTGAACGTGTCGGCGCGCGAGTTTACGTCTTCGCTGCCGGGCAGGGTGGCCGATACCTTGAAGCGGTATCGCATCGATGCGTCGTGGCTGGAGCTGGAGATTACCGAGAGTACGCTGATGCATGATATCGATTATGTTATCGGGATCATGGATCACATCAGTGCGCTGGGCGTGGCTTTGTCGCTGGACGACTTCGGGACTGGTTACTCTTCTCTTTCGTACCTGAAGCGCTTCCCTATCGATACCTTGAAGATCGACCGGTCCTTCACTACCGGTATCCCTTCCGACGTCAGCGACTGTGCGATTGCCAGTACCATCATCAGCATGGGGCGCAAGCTGGGGCATCGCGTCATCGCCGAGGGGGTGGAGACGCTGGAACAGATGGAGTTCCTGCGGCAGGCGGGGTGCGATGAGGTGCAGGGCTACCTGTACGGCAAGCCGATGGCGGCGTATGACTTTGAGAAGGCGTTGCGGGAGAATTGGTTGCTGGTGGCTTGAGCTGCCTGTACGGCAACGATTTATGTATAATGCGGTTCCCCAGGAAGCGTGGCCGAGTGGTTGAAGGCAGCAGTCTTGAAAACTGCCGACGGGGGAACCCGTTCGTGAGTTCGAATCTCACCGCTTCCGCCAGTACATGATCAAAACCCCAGCAATGGGGTTTTTTTTCGTCCACTTCTCATAGAGCAAAGCCCCAAAAATAGTCCAGATTGTTCCACGGAAATGCGTTAAAATCCGCTCATTGCGTGTGGGTAGAGATGGGGGTAAGTAAGTGGCGGTCGTGACTGAAAAATTGTCTGCGCTAGGGGTGCGTCAGCTGACTAAGCCCGGCTATTACGGCGATGGCGCGGGACTTTGGCTTCAGGTATCCAAGACCGGCACGAAGAGCTGGATTTTTCGGTACACGGTTTCGGGCAAACAGCGTGAAATGGGGCTGGGGCCACTCCATACGGTTAGCTTGGCGGACGCCAGGGCTCGAGCAAAAGACTGCCGTCTTCTCCTGCTCGACGGTAAGGACCCGATCGACGAGCGCCGTACGGTGAAAAACGCGCAAACATTGGCGCGCGCCAAGCGGATTACTTTCGACGAATGCGCTGCGAAGTACATCGCCGTCAAGCGCACCGACTGGAAGAACGCAAAGCACGCGAGCCAGTGGGAGAACACGCTCGCTACCTATGCCTCGCCGGTCATCGGGGCGCTTTCGGTTGCAGACATCGACACCGATCTGGTAGTGAAAGTGCTCAGCCCTATCTGGACGACGAAGACGGAGACTGCTAGTCGCCTGCGAGGACGTATCGAAAGCATCCTCGATTGGGCCACGGTAAGCAAATTCCGCCAAGGTGATAACCCGGCACGCTGGAACGGGCACTTGGAAGTATTGCTGGCCGATCCGAACAAGGTTGCCCCCGTCGTCCACCACCCGTCGCTTCCTTGGCAGGAACTCGGCGAATTCATGCTGGCTTTGCGAGAGCGAGAGGGCATCGCCGCGCGTGCTGTTGAGTTCGCGATCTTGACAGCTGTTCGCTCTGGCGAAGTGCGTGGCATGGTCTGGTCGGAGGTCGATCTGGAAGCCGGAGTCTGGACGATTCCGAAGGAACGGATGAAGGCAGGCAAGGAACATCGTGTTCCATTGTCGACCCAGGCCAAGGCGCTCTTGCGCGCCATGCCGCGCGAAGGAGATGCGGTGTTTTTTGGGCGGAAGGCCGACACGCCGTTGTCTGATATGAGCCTGACTGCGGTGCTGAAGCGTATGGGCAGAAAGGACATTACGGTACATGGGTTCCGCTCGACGTTCCGCATGTGGTGTGCTGAATCAGTGGGCAATTTCTTCTCGCGGGAAGTATGTGAGCACGCCCTTGCGCACAAGCTGCCGGATAAGGTCGAAGAGGCGTACCAGCGCGGCGATTTGTTGGCGAAGCGTGTCGTGCTAATGCAAGCGTGGAGCGACTTCTGTGCTGTTGTTCCCGTTGCGGCATCGGTTAGCACCATTCATCAGGCGGCGGCTTAGCTCGCCAGACAACAACGCCGCTGCCGGATGATCAAGAGCGTGCAATGCTCTTTGGCCCCTAACGAACAATCCCGGTATATCTGAGACCTAAATTCTCTGGGTCGAATTATTTTTGGCCTACTAAGCTGGATACCTCTTAGTCAAGAAGGAGTGTATCCAAAGCATGGCCATGATTTTGCGCATCAAAGCTGTCAAGGAGCTGACCGGTCTCGGCCGCAGCAGCATCTACGACAAAATCAAGCGGAACGAATTCCCTCCGCCGATCTCCCTCGGCCCCCGCGCCGTCGGCTGGCTCGTCAGTGACCTGGACATCTGGCTCAACGCTCAGGCCGCCTCGTCGCCTCGCCACATTGCGTGGCGTGCCGCACAGTCTGCGCGCTGCGAACTCAAGGGCCAGAAGAGCGCCCGCAAGGGCTCGGCATGCGCGTAATCTCCGGTTCCGTTCAGGTTGCTGACGCGCCCCAGGCGTCGGCACATCTGACATCGGACCGAGCTGACCTCGCAGGCATGCGGGCGCACGGCGTGTCGAACAAGGGGGCGGCGTTCGACATGCTGGACAACGGTCCGGCGTCGCTCGGCGTCGTTGCACGCGAACAGGATACGAGCTACCAATTCCTCGCTCCCCAATTCGATAACATCCCGGGAAAACTCAAGAATCTGGCACGCTGGCTCACTTGGAAGGCAGAGTCGATGAACGGTGGGAAGCCCCGGAAAGTGCCGTATTGCCCGACGTTGCTGAACGTGCGGGGCAGTTCGACCGATCCGAACACTTGGGGTACTTTCGCTCAAGCGGAGGCTGCTTTCGAGGAAGGGGGGTACACCGGAATTGCATTCGTTCTGAACGGTGACGGTATCGTCGGGGTCGACATTGACCAATGCATGGTCAACGGTCAGCCATCGATGGCGGCGATGACCTTGATGAAAAAGCTTGGCGTCGAGTACATCGAAGTGTCGCCGTCGGGCACCGGGCTGCGTGGATTTGGCTACGCTGAAAAATTGGAAAGGGGAGTTAACGGCAATTTGGATGGGCTGAAGGTCGAGTTGTATTCCGACCGCAGGCTCTTGACCGTGACCGGGCATGTGCTGAAATACGGGCCGCTCGTCCGCCTGAACGGGTTCGCCGACCTCGCAAATACGATCCGCGCAAGCACGGTCAGCAAGTCGCTCTGCGTGACTGCCCACGGCGTGCAGGAAGATCGTCATGGCGCCTGGATGCGCCAGGTGATCAGTGGTGAGGTCTATCACGACAGCCTGCGTGACATGGCTGGTTCGTTGATTGCCTCCGGCACGCAACCGGGCGTAGTCGTGTCGTACCTGCGTGGCCTCATGCAATCCTCTCAGGGCCCTCACGACGATCGCTGGAAAGCCCGTATGGACGAAATCCCGAGGCTGGTAGACAGCGCCGTGAAGAAATTCTCGCGGCAGGTAGTGGACCTCAGCCGGGTTTTGCAGCTGACGGAGAAATCGGCCAATGACGACACGTCCGCACATCGCTTTAAGATGCTGACTGCGGCACAGCTCGCGCAAGCAGAACCGGTTAAGTGGATGGTTCGCGGTCTGTTGCCGCAGGTCGGTCTCGCTGCGCTGTATGGCCCGAGCGGTTCTGGCAAGTCGTTCCTGACCCTGGACTTGGGCGCATCGGTAGCGTCCGGTGTGTCTGAGTGGTACGGCATGCGAATCACGCAATGCCCTGTTACTTACTGCGTGCTGGAGGGGGAAGGGGGCATGGGCAAGCGTATCGCCGCTTGGGAAAAATACAAAGCGCGGCAAATGCCGGACGCCTTGCGGTTCATTACGCAGCAGTTCGACATCACCTCGGCATCGGACGTCGAAGGACTGGCGCGCGCTGTCCGTGACGCTGGTGGTGCGGATGGTTTGATTGTGTTGGACACGCTCAACCGCGCCGCCCCTGGTACCGATGAGAACTCGTCGAAAGATATGGGGGTGATCATCGCCAATGCAAAAGCGCTGCAGCAGTTGACGGGCGGGATGGTGCTGTTGGTGCATCACACCGGCAAAGACGAAAGCAAGGGCATGCGCGGCCACTCCAGTCTGTTCGCGGCGATGGATTGCGTTATCGGGGTTGTTACTGGACAGGGCCTGAGCTGGGCGGTCGCCAAGTCTAAGGATGATGTCACCGGCACGCTGCACGGCTTCCGGCTCGAACAAGTCACGGTGGGCCAGGACGAGTACGGCGACGACATCACGTCGTGCGTGGCGGTGTCCATCGCTCCGCCCATCGCGCAACGAGGCGCCAAGAAGCTCGGGCGACATCAGCAGACTGCCCGCGACGTGCTGTGCATTATGTTCAACAATGCTGCCGACGGCAGGACGATCATGTATGCCGCAGCGTATGACGCGATTTCCGATGCTATCGACGTCGACCCAAAGCACAAACGAGAACGTGCCAAAGATGCTGTCAAGGCACTCGCAGGCCATGGCATGGTTGAACTGACTGAGACCCACATCGTGCGCCTGCCGGCCTTGGGGCAATAACACGGCACCGCGAGAGGATTTTGCACTGGTACCCAAACGATAGACGTACTGCCTAGCCCCACAGACCTACCTGCCGACCAATCTACCGACCTACTGACCGACTATATTCCGCTCAGCCCTTCCCGGTTTCCCCCTCCCCCTATAGGGGAGGTGGGAAAGTCCGGGATCAATATGGGCGCCCGTACATTCCCGGTTTTTCTTAATTCGGGAAAAACTGGGATCAAAAAAAGGTCGAATTACTCTGGCTACTGTGTAATAGCTAGGTATTAAATAAGAGAACATTTATGAACACTGACATTATCAAAGGCTGGACGTGGACTATCAAACGACAGGCCAAACACCGAGCAAATCAGGGCATCGTGTGCCTGACGCCTGAGGAAGCAAGGGCACTGGTCGCAATCGATGCGAGCTTGAACGGCTATGAAGGGCTGCGCAAAAACCGCGTACTCAGCCAGGTGACGTTCAGTACGGAACGCCATTTGGGTTACCTCGAATTGATCGAGGCTATCCGCGTGGGCATTGATCGTAATGCAACGATTGCCTTCGACGACCCGCTCAAGGTCGAGAAAGGCGCTCTCCGTGCCACGCAAACTGCTCTGTTCGGCGAACTGGACAAACCGATCGGCATTGTCGTCGGGACGATGTACATGGAAATCCAGCCGAGGGAAGCGGGGCACTAAGACCGCAGCATTACGCGACCAAAGCGAACCGTGCGTGCAAACGTCCGGTTCGCTTTTCTTTTAGGTGTTCTCAATGAAAAAAGCCAAGGCAGCCCGAGTACCACTGCTTGAGAATGCGTTCGAGCTGAACCTGCCAAAACTGATGCGAACAGTGAAAGCAACGGGTGACTCTCGGGTTGTGCTCGACGATGGAGTTGTGCGAACTGTAGCCATGCTCACCGAGACGCGATTAGCGGTCTTTCTAGGCGGCCGATCATGGATCGTCGACATCGTGACCGTCCACTGCTTAAAAGACCGCGTACGCCCCCTCCTAAAGTGTCCTCGCGCGCACGAAGGGAATTTTCAATCACTTTACTTTCGAGGCGATGAGCTGGCGTGCCGACACTGTCATACGCTGCGATACCGGACGAATGTTGCAGCGTCAGCGGCAGATCGAGTGCGGATCGCGCGATTGAAGTTGTTGCGGGAGATGGGGGCAGAGCCTGGCGAACCTATGGCAGCACGTCAGCCTTTTGCATGGCGCAAACGGTACCTCAGCTTAGCGGCGCGTGTCGAGCGCCTAACCTCTGCCGATTATCAGAACGTCCGGGATTCGCTGGTGCGTATCTGACAGCCTACGTATTGTTGTGCACGCCAAAGCGTGGGCAGCTTTTTTAAGTTGCTCACACCCACTTTTTACGTTGTGTGACTACTTTATTTGCTTGTGAGGTCTTTAAGTAGCAGCTTTGACTGCAGTGTTTCAAACTGCGCGTAAGTCGTTCCGTCCTCCAGCTTCCAGTATTCCCGTCCGTTGATCGAGTAGCCCGCTAGCACCCCTGCAGCTTGTGATGGGCTCTTGAAGAGATGATCTCGTGTCATCCTCAATTTCGCACCATCTAAGGCAAGCGTACCTAACTCGACCAAAGTCTGCCTTAGTGCCGCCATGCTGCTAGTCATGCTTTTGTATGTGGTATTTGTTGCGAAAGAACCTTCTAACACCACTATGCCCTCATCGGTACGTATAGCTCGAGCATCAACATCCGCCACCCGGAGATAAAAAATCGGCGGCTTATCTGATATTTGCATGCTTTCAATGTCGCCAACCAAAACGTTTTGCGACTGAGCGTCTGGTTTTGTGACAGGAGCTTGATGACCCAATGGTTGAGAAACGAGGGTATCAAGGACTTTATGCCCCAGCGCGCCCATCAACATTCGCGCTGCTATAAGAAATTCTTCCATCGCATCGCGGTCTGAACGTGGAAGCGATGGCAACTGAGGGGACGAAAAGTTAGTCATCCGATAACGACCTGCATGCTTAGCGATTGCAACTAAGCGGGACTCTAGGTATCGAACGTGCGCTTTCGTCAAGTTTTCATCCTTACTTGTAAAAGCGATAACTTCCGTCCAAAAATCCTTTCCGGTCATATGTGAAGACAACCGATCGATTACAACCTCTGCCTCACCAATATACACAGCGTTACTACCAGTCTCATCGTCCACACCAAAAAGAAAGTAAACCCCAGGGCGCTGAACCTCTGGCCACTCGCGCAACTCTTGGAAGCGTGAGCGTGGACAAGCAAGAGCCTGGCCACTCCAGTTCGTGATCTCGGCATGTCGGATACCTGATGCGCTTTCGTCCGGAAGATAAATCTTTATTGTCTTTCCCATTATTGTTTATCAATATTTGATTTTCATAGTTACGCCAATGACTTCCTGATTGTTTTGCCTCGAGTCTTCAAGAGCTCAATTAGCCAATTTCTTTTGCGGAAGATTGAAAAGGCTTCTTAAGAATTCTTTTAGTGGCATTAAAAAATCTGGCTCGTTCTCAAGTAACCAATTGATCATAAAGGGCACATCCCTAGTTTTTTTGAATTCCGTTCTGGCGTCGGTAAATTTTTCGAAAATTGATTTCAAAACTTTAGCTCCGTCAACATGTCCCTTTGACGAGCTTAATAACTCGACTAAAGAATGTTGGACGTCACTTGCGTTCGGAGATTCCCCGTGGCTTTTCAATGCATGAACAATTGCATGAGGATGTAAAACATAGTTCTCAAGCATTGGCTCATCTAAAAACCGTAGCACACTATTAGATGACTTGCTCAAACGTGCACATTCAGCTTTGCTACGTGTTTCTCGGTCGAGCAAAATGGCTACCATTGGAGGAACAAGGGCAGTCGAAGTAGTGAGGCGACTATAAAGTGCGGCCACTTCTTTTGGGTCTACACCTTTCTTTTCGAATGTTCCTGTATGCTCAACCCGAAGAGTTGCTGTCCCTGGTGCTACTTCTGGACAGAAGCTACGTAACAAATTCGGCAAAACTAATTCTTCGGTTTGGCCTTCTACCCATAAAACTCTGTCGCGGCCGTGTAATTCCGTCATCCTTATGCCTAGATCAGAGAGCTCTTCACGAATCGTTGCCAATTCACCGCCTTTTACCTGTTGTATTACTGTTGCGCCATTATTTACCTCAAACGTCGTTACTAGACTTGGGACTACTGCAGTCAAAACGTCGGCAGAATGAGCGGTTAAAAGATACTGATGGATCTTTCCCTCAACCGCAAAAATCTGAAGCAGTTCTCGCAACGCTTTTGGATGCAAGAATGAATTTGGCTCATCAATTGCAATAACTCGCGGAATGCGAGCAGTCAGAACGACGTAAAGCATCGCAATTACGTTGCCGATGCCGCTGCCCATTTTATCTAAGGGCACCGCAAGGTCAGGGCGTCTTGCTGATGGCGGAAGTGGCAAACACTCAATTTCAAATACATTACCGGGCCTTGGCGATGCTTGAACCCATTGAACAGCAGGAAAAATCCTATTAATCCATTCGCATAGAATTTGATGCCCATGCGCATCCATTGATTGAAGCACATTCAAACAGTATGCGAGGTTGGCCGCGTCAGGAGCCAACACAACTGGATGTGGGGTTTCGGCGCATCGTCCAGCAGGACGTCGATGGGCTGAGAACCGATAAAAAGAATTGGTTAATCTCTTCAACATCGCTATTGTCTCGCCATTAAAGGCTCCGCCCATGTTGTTGAGGTCCTTGTATTTTAAATTTCGATCGTCGGGGGCATCGAGCGTAAGAGTAAGAACTGAAGAGGTTGATGCGCTATCAATAAAATTTGTACCCAAGGCACTTGTTGTACTCAATGAGTGGCGCCCCGCTCCGAAGCTATAGACCAGTTCTACTTTGGAATTTGCCGTGAGTGCTTGCGTTATTCCATCCACTGGATTTGAATGTCCATGTATACGTTCGCGCCAACTTTCAGGAATAGGCATTTTGAGAATTCGGCTTTGCGGGTCTCGCATTTCATAAGCCTCGATTTCTAAAGTGATAGACATCGTTGACCAGCCAGCCGGCTCTGTGCCGAACTCACGTAGATTCTTAATAGATCGATGTGGGATATGTATTGTCGTATCGATATCGAGAGGCTCCAGCATTGTTGTCTTTCCCGCGTTGTTTCCACCGAGAAATATATTAAACCCGTGCTCGACAAAAACGCTCTGTTTCTCAAGATAAGATTTGTAATTCTCGACTGCTAGTGCTGTCAGCTTCATCTTCTACCTCAACCAAAAAACAATATCCTACCTGACGAGTTACTGATGATAAACGGCCGTTTTCGAACACCTGTTGTCTGCTCCAAAAAAAACTGTCAAAAAAATAGCATTTACATATATCAACATGTTGATATATATTGATGAGGTTTTTCAACACTATTAGGGGCGGCGATGGCGGTGTTTGGATATGGGCGAGTGTCAACAGCAGAACAGACAGCAGACAACCAACGGCTTGAGATCGAACGCGCAGGTTACGCAGTTGAGTACTGGTTTTCTGACGTAGTAAGCGGTAAAGCGCACGCATCGCAGCGCGCGCAATTCAGCGACATGTTGGCGAAATTGAGAAAGAACGACGTCGTCGTCGTATCTAAGCTTGACCGTCTTGGCCGCGATGCCCCGGATGTCCTCGTTACCATTAAAACGCTGGCTGGTCTCGGTGTCGAGGTCGTTGTCCTCCAGCTCGGGAAGCTCGACCTGACATCCCCCGCTGGTAAGCTCATGCTGACCATGCTTGCCGCGGTCGCGGAAATGGAGAGGGATTTGATCGTTGAGCGTACCCAGGCGGGGCTGGCCCGAGCGAAGGCAGAAGGAAAGGTGCTCGGCAGGCCGTCCAAAACGACGCCAGAGCAGCGCAAAGCGATGGCTCAAGGCTATGCGAACAAACAGAGCGTAAGCGCGCTAGCGAAGCTCTACGGTGTGTCGCGGGCGACAGTGTTGACGGTGGTGAGGCCGAGCCAAAGCGGCGATACGACTAACAAAACTCATCAGTAAATTGGGCGTCCGAAGCGAGCATAATCGATACCCCTAGCAGATGTCTTGGGCTGCGCAACCCCGGCGGCCCCTACCTGACCCAACGAAACGAACAATCTAGGTTGCCGCCAGTCGTTGCGTAGAAGAAACTTCTATGGCAGCATCAGCTTTCGTCTTTAGTTTCCAAAAACAGAATGAACTCGCCCCTCCAGACTATTAACCTTGCCGCGCTACCACCAGAAGAGCGGACGATGATCGTCATCTATCCTGAAAATGAAGTTGCGGAGCGCCGTAAGTGCCGGGCGACCGGCCCACAGGCGAGCACGACTACCCGCAAGGTGGGCCGGGTTGCTAGGCGCCTTATCCTCGGCCCCCTCTGGTCGATTCCGGTCGAGCGCGCGATCGACGCGCTTTCGGACAAGGCCGCTGGACTAGATGTCCAATACGCGACTAGCCGTGAGTTTAAGCAAGCCAATTTGACAATTCCAGGGCATATCAAGCTCCGCACACTATATGTAATTCATCCGAAAGCACCCCTACATTATTTGCCTGCGGCGAGCTTCCACCGGATGGCGTTCGAGCAGAAATTTGCCGAAGCTTGGCGCTTGCTCATGGCGCTTGGGGCCACAAGCCTCGTCGTCGAACATGAGCATGGCTGGTCCCGCGAAGTAGTTGGGAAGGTCGATGTTCCGGTGCCTGAAGAAAAAGCGACAGTCGGCCTAACTACAAAGGGGAACGCGGGCGCGCGCTCCAAAGTCTTGTTTGAGGCGTCTTTTAAGAGTTCCGGTTCGCCGAGCGTGCCAGAAGACCTGATTTGGTATCCGCATGAGCCTCTGTGGCAAGCAATCGCAGAATCGCGTCTTAAAGGAGGAATGAACAGTTTCTCGCTGACGCTGCGCTACGACGACGACTTTGGTGTGAATGCCGACTTGATTGCGAAAGCCGAGGGCGCCCAAATCGAGATTGGCGGCAAGTTCGAGTCGCACGTAGAGACTATGTGGAGGATCCATGGCGACTTCCGCAAGACTAGGGCGCGCAAGAGCGCGTGACGCGAAAATCCGGACCGACTTGCGGCACATTCATTGGCTGCACGTCAGCAGCGCGCCGGATGCTAAGTAATGGATGACTAAACCGAAGGCCGCACAACGTACGCACGATTGCCGGCTGACGAAACCGTGCGGCGGACCAAATCAGGCCAACCTCCATGTAGCATCTATGGTCTTGGCTACGAGGCGGGATGCGCCGGCCAAATCGCGCGTTTCCTTGCCAAGATGGCTGCGATCCTCACGATTTTCGGCAAGTTCCCGACCATTGTCATTTTAATGCGCGACGAGCGGGGGGCAAAGGCTACCTGGCCTACCTTGCTAGTTGATCGGCCACCCCGTCAAAACTCGGCGGGGTATAGAAAAAGCCGAAATTTTTTTCGACGCCAAACATCGTCCGAATCCGCTGGTGCGGGCCGACAAGCAATCAGTAACCCTAACGGGGCATTTGCTGGACTGTCTAAAGCGACGTCAGCTTAGTATGTCCCGCTTGGGCCAATCGCTGAATCTTGCTGGCCTTAACTTCCGAATGACCATCGGGCTTCACTGTTTTCAACACCGCGACCGCTTCATCAAATCGCCCCAATTGCCGCAACAGCTCGCCGCGCTCTACCTGCTTAGAGGGATCAGTCTCGAACAGTTCCAGCAGCCGTAGGGCGTTAGTATGCGCGTCGGCCGGCGCCACGGTTGGCTGCGATGCAGTCGGTGTCCCATCTGAACGAAGGCGATGGTGATCGTTAGAAGCCCACCAGAGTCGCCGCCGCACATAAATCTCTCGATCCCCCGCGTCAGGTAATAGACTCGCCAAGGCGTCTAGGAGGTCTCGTGCGCTCTGTAGACCATTAATGCAGTCGGCTTCTTTGATCTCTCGGGGTAGCGCGATCCAGTCACGCTCATCGCGGAGTCGCCGTTTGCTGTCACCCGTCATTCGGTGCCACAAGCGGGCCACGGCACCGACTGGACGAGGCTTCCGAGGGGTGGGCATCACGGCCTTGGCGTCGTCGACCCAAACGACTTTGGTGCAAGTTGGGCACCGCCCCACAGGCGCTCCGATTCCCGCCCACCATTGCCCGTTCATCCCATCTGACCAGTCCGGTACGTCATCGTAAAAATGCAAGAACGTAAGAACCGAGCGGGTAAAGTACCCTGCGCAGGCAGGGCATTGGTAGAGGGTCGGAGCAGATAGTCGAGTCATGAGGCTATGGTAACTCGGCGCCCTTGCTAACGCGAAGTGGCGCGACCGGAGCATCCTGTTCAAACCTGTCGATAATCTGAGCAACCGCTGGTATCACGATGTCCACCCACGTAGGATGCTGCCAGTGATTCTTGTGCCCGTATCTCATGTCGGGCGCGGAGAGTGGTGTCCTTACCGGCAGGGGCTTGGCCCGACCTGGACTGTAGAAGGCCGCGCGACCGGACGCGATGGCAAGCTGTGGCATAGGCATTACTTCGCCTGCCTTCTGGCCATGGGCGGTTCGTCGCGATCTGGGCGGTTGTTCGAGCCACGCGCGTTTGATGGCAGCGTTTATCTCTTCCACGACCTGATTGCCGAAGACCATGACGATCTGCTCAAACACTCGTTCGCGCCGTCCTTGCTCTGCACAGGCAGCTACATGTGCCGCATGTCGCTTCGCCGCTGTGGCCTTCACATGGGCCTCGTATCGATCTGAACCCATCCAAGCTTCGATGAGTTGCGTCTCGGCCAACGTGCCCGAAAACTCGTTCGGTACCGCTGACGGGTCTTCTTCGTTCGTGCTCAGGATTAAGCTATCCCTAGCCCGTTGCCGTTCTCCGACGTACCCCACGCCGCCGGCTTCGATCTCGCTGTCGAGCGATCTCAGTATTTCTCGCAATGCTTCACGCCTAGTGGAAAAGCAAGAGGGGCCGTCCATTCCATCGTCGATGAGGTAAGACTCCATTGCCAGCTCGTCGTGGGCGTCATTGGACCAGCAGGTGTGCCAGCTACCAGACGGCCCGCGCAGCAGATAGATCGGGCCATACCTGGCCATTATCATTTTGAGGAACGCTGTCCTGATAGGGCTGAGTCTTAGGTTCATAGGTGTCGTGAGGCTGCAAGCGGCGGGCGCCGACGGGGGCAGATCAAACGCAAGTGAAGTGCAGCGTGGACTGCGGGAACTGGCCAAAGAAGCGTGGCGTATCGGTTTCGCTGATCGCTTTGACGTTGTTGCCCCGGCCAGTGCAACGCACCCCGGACTCGTTGAATGTGGCGGCTTTAATCTTGCCTAGGGAGGCCGCCGGGCTATTGCCCTCGCGAGAGATCATGAAGGTGTCGTTCCCGGTCGGGACGATGCCAGTGGTAGAGGCGCAACCGACCAGTACCGCGCAAAGGATAAGAAACTTGGCAAAGTTGCACCTAAAATAAATATTCTTTTCATTGAATGAAAATAAGTCTTGTTGGGGAAGATTGCCCGTGGAAAGAGGCTAATCTTACCCAGAAGATTGGCCTATGCCAATTAGTTCCCCTCACTCGAAAGACGCTGCCCTTGTCGCGTTCGGCGCCGCTGTTCGCGTAGCGCGGACAGTGCGCGGCATTTCACAAGAGGAGTTGGCACATCGAAGTGGTATCGACCGCTCGTACCTCGGTGCGATCGAACGCGGTGAGCAGAACTCGGGCTTGCTGCACCTTGTCAGAATGGCGGCTGCTCTCGATACAACAGTACGCGACCTGATGGAGAAAGCCGGTTTGTAATGCAAATATTGCATTTTGGTACTGCATAAGATGGGATAAGATTGTGGCCGTCAAGAATTAAAGCGCCACGCATCCCTACATGATTGAAGACATCAAGAAAACCCTTTGGGCAACAGCAGACAAGCTGCGCGCCAACATGGACGCCGCTGAGTACAAGCACATCGTGCTGGGCCTAATCTTCGTCAAATATATTTCCGACACGTTCCAGACCCGTCGCGATGAGCTGACGACGCGCTTTGCCGACCCCGCCGACGACTATTTTCTCCACGATGTCGACGCTGAAATGCTCGCCGATGAGCTGGAGGATCGCGATTACTACAAAGAGGTCAACGTATTCTGGGTGCCCGAGGCGGCGCGCTGGGAGACATTGCGCTCCCAAGCTAAGCAAGCCGACATCGGCAAACGCATTGACGATGCCCTCTCGCTGATCGAGGCAGAAAATCCGAAGCTGAAGGGGATTCTCGACAAGCGGTACGCCAGGGTACAGCTCCCGGACGGAAAGCTCGGTGAGTTGGTCGATCTGGTCTCGACCATTGGCTTTGGAGAGTCTGGCGACACGGCCAAAAATCATGCTCGCGATCTTCTCGGACAGGTATATGAATACTTCCTGGGACAGTTCGCCAGTGCGGAAGGCAAGCGCGGTGGCCAGTTCTACACGCCTGCGTCGATCGTCAAGACCTTGGTGGCGGTGCTGGCGCCACATCACGGCAAGGTGTACGACCCGTGCTGCGGTTCGGGCGGTATGTTCGTGCAGTCCGAGCGGTTTATTGAGGCGCATGGCGGCAAGATCGGCGACGTGTCGATCTACGGACAGGAAGCCAACCCCACGACATGGCGGCTGGCAGCGATGAATCTGGCCATCCGTGGTATCGACTTCAATCTAGGAAAAGAGCCGGCTGACACTTTTGTGCGCGATCAGCATGCCGACCTGCGCGCCGACTTCGTGCTGGCTAACCCGCCATTCAATATATCGGACTGGTGGCATGGCAGCCTAGAAGGTGATCCGCGCTGGGTCTACGGCACGCCCCCACAGGGCAACGCTAACTACGCATGGCTTCAGCACATGCTGTACCACCTTAAGTCCACGGGGCGGGCCGGCATCGTGCTCGCCAACGGCTCAATGTCGTCCAGCCAAAACAGTGAAGGTGACATTCGCCGTGCCATGGTCGAGGCCGACAAGATTGAAGTCATGATTGCGCTGCCGGGTCAACTCTTCTTCAACACCCAGATTCCGGCTTGCCTGTGGTTCCTGGTCAAGGAGAAGCGGGTACGTAACGGCGAGGTTTTATTCATCGACGCGCGCAAGCTGGGCAGCATGATCAGCCGCGTGCAGTGCGAGTTCACGGAAGAGGTGATTGACAAGATCGCTGCGACCGTAGCTGCATGGCGCGGCGAATTAGACGCAGGCGAGTATCAGGACGTGGTGGGTTTTTGCCGTAGCGTCGCGCTGGCCGAGATCGCCGAGCATGGACATGTGTTGACGCCGGGGCGTTATGTTGGGGCTGAAGCCGTCGACGATGACGATGGCACATTCGGTGACAAGATGCAAAGATTGACAGAGATGCTGGGCGAGCAGATGGCTCATGGGATGGAGCTCGATCTATTGATACGCCGGCAGCTGGGGGGGCTCGGATATGACTTCTGAAGTTAGTTGGTTGCGAATAGATGAAGTTATTGAGGACATCATAGACCGAAGGGGCATTACGCCACTCAAGCTAGGAGGAGATTTCGTTGAAAGTGGCCACCGAGTTATTTCGGCGAAGCTCATAAAAGATGGACGAATCGATTTAGGTGCTGATGCGCCTCGCTTTGTGGATGCGTCCGTTTACACAAAATGGATGAAGACTCCACTGCGCGCAGGCGATGTGATCATGACATCAGAAGCGCCCCTAGGCGAACTTGCCTATTTAAACCGCGACAAAGACTGGTGCTTGGGTCAACGATTATTCGCGCTTCGGCCTCATCAGGGCATCATTGACGGTCGCTTTCTTTATTATGCTCTACAAACAGGTCAAGTCAGGGCCGATGTTCTTGGAAGGGCAACCGGCACGACAGTCCAAGGAATTCGCCAAGTTGAACTTCGCAAAGTCAAAATCCCAGTTCCCGCACTGCCGGCTCAGCTATATGCAAGTAATATTCTCGGCGCACTTGATGATCGAATCACTCTATTGCGCGAAACGAATGCCACACTAGAAGAAATCGCCCAAACCCTGTTCAAATCTTGGTTCGTGGACTTCGATCCAGTGCGTGCCAAGCAGGAGGGCCGCGAGCCGGAAGGAATGGATGCTGAAACCGCCGCGCTGTTTCCCAATAGCTTCGAAGAATCGAAATTGGGGCTGGTACCGAAGGGGTGGTCTATTGGCACAATTGATCAAGCAACTGCCATGATCATAGATTACAGAGGTAAAACCCCAAAAAAGCTAGGCCGCGATTGGTCGCGTTCAGGCATTCCCGCGGTGTCTGCCAAAAATATAAAAAGAGGTAGATTGGTAGAAAAACAGGCCATGAATTTTGTTGATGGTGAATTGTTCGATTTGTGGATGAAAGATAAACTTGCGCCTGGCGATGTTTTGATGACATCCGAAGCACCACTTGGTGAGCTACTGTATCTTGCAGAGAATCATAATTTCTGCATCAGTCAGCGGGTATTTGCGATGCGCGCAAATCCAAGGAACTGTTTTTCATCTTTTTTATATTTTTCGCTGACGTCAAGTGAGACTCAAGAACGTCTGCGTGCTAGGGCGACAGGTACAACCGTAGTAGGTATTCGGCAGAGTGAACTTAGGAAGGTTGAGATGTTATTTCCTCCGCTTTTAATACAGAAAATGGCCAATGAAATTCTTGGCCCCTGTCTGTTAAAGATCGAAAAAAACGAAGCCTTAAAGGAAACACTAACCACTCTTCGCGACACGCTGCTCCCGCGCTTGATCTCGGGCCAGTTGCGTCTGCCTGAAGCCGCTAACCAAGTAAAGCGCGCAGCCTAATTCCCATCAACAATAATCGCCATTGAGCGGCTTGCCCATGACTGAAGACCAACTCGAACAAGAAACATTGGCATGGCTGAGCGCCACCGGATACAGTCATGTATATGGCCCCGATATCGCGGTTGACGGCAACGCCCCCGAGCGTAGCAATTACCTTCAAGTCGTGCTGGTTGGACGGCTGCGCGGGGCCATCGCCAGACTCAACCCATCGGTACCATATGCCGCCCGCGAGGATGCGCTGCAACAGGTATTAAACTTAGAAAATCCTGTGCTCATATCAGCGAATCGACTGTTCCATCGCATGCTAGTCAACGGCGTGCCCGTCGAGTATCAACGCAATGGCGAGACGCGCGGCGATTTCGTCCGCTTAATTGACTTTGCTAACGTCGCGGCAAACGAATGGCTGGCGGTGAATCAGTTCTCCATTAAAGGGCCGAAGCACACCCGGCGCCCCGACATTATCCTATTCGTCAATGGCCTGCCGTTGGTGCTGCTTGAACTCAAGAATCCAGCCGACGAGAACGCGGACATTTGGAGGGCCTATGACCAGATCGAGACCTACAAGGAGCAAATACCGGACGTGTTCCAGTACAACGAGGTGCTCGTGATCGCGGACGGCACCGAAGCCCGCATGGGTTCGCTGTCCAGTAACGCCGAGCGGTACATGGCGTGGCGCACTATCGACGGCGTCGTGCTCGATCCGCTAGGACAGTTCAATGAGCTTGAAACGCTCGTGCGCGGAGTGTTGGCCCCAGTCTATCTGCTCGACTTCCTTCGCTTCTTCGTCCTGTTTGAGGATGACGGGGCACTAATCAAGAAAATCGCCGGCTATCACCAGTTTCACGCCGTGCGCGCTGCGATCATGCAGGTAGTTGCCGCATCGCGCCCTGGAGGAACCCAAAAGGGTGGCGTGGTATGGCATACCCAAGGATCGGGTAAGAGTATCACCATGACCTGCTTCGCCGCGCGAGTGATGCGGGAGACCACGATGGAGAACCCGACCATTGTGGTCATCACCGATCGCAACGATCTCGATGGCCAGTTGTTTGGCGTGTTCTCCCTGTCGCAAGATCTCCTGCGCGAGCAACCTGTTCAGGCATTGACGAGGCAGGACTTGCGGGCGAAGTTGGCGAACAGACCCTCGGGCGGAATCGTATTCGCCACCATCCAAAAGTTTATGCCGGGGGAGGACGAAGACATGTTCCCGCTTCTGTCTGATCGACATAACATTGTTGTCATTGCTGACGAGGCGCATCGAACGCAGTATGGCTTTGAAGCGAAGCTGAAGACCCGCAAGCTAAAGCCTGAGTTGCTCGCCACGGGGGCGGTATCAGCATCGCAATTAGCCGTCGAAGAGGCGCCAGCGCAGTACTCAGAGCGGTATCAGGTCGGCTATGCGCAGAATCTTCGGGATGCGCTTCCTAATGCCACCTTCGTGGCGTTCACTGGCACGCCGGTATCCAGCGAAGACCGCGACACGCGGGCGGTCTTCGGCGACTACATCCACATCTATGACATGCAGCAGGCCCGCGACGATGGCGCGACGGTGGCGATCTACTATGAGTCGCGCTTAGCGAAGCTGGGGCTAAAAGAAGAATCCCTCGATGTCATCGACGACGAAGTGGAAGAGTTGGCGGAAGATGAGGAGGACGACCAGAAGGCGCTCCTCAAGAGCCGCTGGGCCGCACTAGAAAAAGTTGTGGGTTCCGAGCCACGCATCAAGCAGATTGCCGCCGACCTAGTCCATCACTTCGAAGAGCGTGACAAGGCCCAGACGGGCAAGGCAATGGTAGTGGCCATGAGTCGGGACATCTGTGTGCACTTGTACAACGCGATCATTGAGCTACGGCCTGCCTGGCACGACGACGACCCGGAAAAGGGTGTGATCAAGATCGTGATGACCGGCTCCGCCAGCGACAAGCCGCTGCTACGACCCCATATCTACTCGAAGCAGGTCAAGAAGCGGATGGAGAAGCGATTCAAAGATCCCGGTGATCCAATGCGATTGGTGATCGTCCGGGATATGTGGCTGACCGGCTTCGACGCACCGTGCGTGCACACAATGTACGTGGACAAGCCGATGAAGGGGCACAACCTGATGCAGGCGATCGCGCGCGTCAACCGCGTGTTCCGCGACAAGCAGGGTGGGCTTGTGGTCGATTACATCGGCATCGCTAGCGACCTGAAACAGGCGCTCAAGGAGTACACAGCAAGCAATGGCCGAGGGCGTCCTACTGTCGATGCGCACGAGGCTTACGCCGTGCTGGAGGAGAAGCTGGATGTGTTGCGCGTCATGCTTCACAAAATCGACTATAGCGGCTTCCTGACTGGTGGACACGGCATGCTGGCCAAGGTCGCGAACCATGTGCTCGGCCTGGAAGACGGCAAGAAGCGATTCGGCGATACGGCTCTCGCTATGTCGAAGGCATTTACCCTGTGTTGCACGCTTGATGAGGCTAAGGCCGTGCGTGACGAGGTTGCATTCTTCCAAGCGGTCAAGGTGTTACTGACCAAGAAGGAAATCAGCGCCAAGAAGCGTACGGACGAAGAGCGCGACTTAGCCGTAAGGCAGATTATTGGCTCGGCGCTAGTGTCGAATGAGGTCGTGGACATTTTCAATGCGGCGGGTCTGGAAAAGCCGAACATTGGCATCCTTGATGATGACTTTCTCAACGAGGTGCGCAACCTGCCCGAGCGCAACCTGGCCGTAGAGCTTTTAGAGCGCCTGCTTGAAGGAGAAATCAAAACCCGGTTCGCCACCAACGTTGTGCAAAACAACAAGTTCAGCGAGATGCTGACCAACGTGATCAAGCGGTACCAGAATCGGTCGATCGAGACGGCGCAGGTGATGGAAGAGCTGATCGCCATGGCGAAGAAATTCAGGGAGGAAGCCGAGCGGGGCGCCAACGCTGGCTTGAATGCCGATGAACTGGCTTTCTACGATGCGCTCGCTGAAAACGAGGACTCCGTGCGCGAGTTGGGGGATGAGACGCTAAAGAAGATCGCCCACGAGTTGGCCGACAGCCTGCGTAAGAATGCCAGCGTCGATTGGGCAGTGCGCGACAGCGTGCGCGCCAAGCTGCGCCTGCTCGTAAAACGAATCCTACGCAAGTACAAATATCCGCCCGTGAAGGAGGAGGCGGCTGTTGCCTTGGTTATGCAGCAGGCGGAGACACTGAGCGCGGAGTGGGCTTAAGCTGCAAAAAAAAAGAAATTACATAAGGATACAGATTGAACGCTTATTTTGAAATAGCATACGCTGCAGTTACAAATCGTCTCTGTCTTTTTACTGGAACCGGCTTCTCAAAGGCGGTCACAGAAAATAAAGCTCCAAGTTGGCAAGGGCTTCTAGAGCAAGCATGCGGTCTCCTTCCTAACGGATCTGAGATCATTTCTGCACTATTTCCCAAAGACGGAGAGAACCCTCTAAGTCTTGAGGAAGCCGCACAGGTCATTTCTCTGCAATTCGCGAAGCGCGGGAAAGTGCTTCACGATGATATAGCAGAAATGATATCAAAGCTGGAATGCGTCGGTGACAACGCGGTAATTGAAGAGTTTTTTAAGACCACTCCGCTTCGTGTAGTAACAACGAACTACGATTTGCTTGCCGAAGACCTTGCAGGGGCGGAGCGATGCCAATCGATTTCTCCTGGCTTTCCGATTCCACGTTCATCAACACCCGTCAAAGTATTTCATGTTCATGGTTCTGTTGAATCGCCGCTCAATATGGTGGTAACCTCGGATGATTATTTCCGTTTTATGACAGGTGAAACATATTTTTCCCGTAAACTAAGCACCGTTTTGCATGAAAATACAGTAGTAATTCTTGGGTATTCATTAGCCGACACAAATTTAAAAACAATCATAAACGACTACAAGCGTTTTTCTCGCAGTCACGTCATTGGTGGAAATCTTTTTCTGGTGTCCAGGGGGAAAGTTGCTGGATATTTAAAAGAGTACTACGCGCATTGCTACGGGATTCGAGTAATCGATTCCACGGAAATACATGTGTTTTTCGAAAAGCTTACAAACCAGATGGCAGCAGCGAAAAAGTGTGCAGTTCCGTCAATAGAAAAAATAAAAAAGGTGCTCGAAAATGGCGATACTTATGAGGATAGCTACCTTGGCCAAGAGCAATCGTTTTATGAAGTAACTGCTTCAGTTGCCGCTATAGGGCGGAGCATCAACGACGACGATGTCGTAGCGGCTCTAGGGGAAATAATTAAAAAAAAGATCGGGCTAACTGGTGCTACGGGGGCATGGGAGCAATATCAACATCTTGCACGATGGCTCTGCCACCTAGGCACTATTCTCGAACTCCCCGGCACGTCAATTGAAGCCATCTACCTCAAAGCCGTTTTAAAGTCTATGGATAGTATGTCGAACAAATTTATGTATGGCTCTTCTTGGGATGCCTACAAAGCATGGGACGCGCGGTGGCCCAATATCCTTTGGGCGAATCGCGCTCTGATAAAGGGCCACATAGAGGCGAAGTGCTACAACGACGATGCCCTCGAAATTGTCGGTCGAGAGTAGGGCGTTGATCAAGCTCATGTCGAAGGGGGTTGGCATGTGGGTAGGCCTTAATTAATTGAAATCCTCATAGTGGAGTTGGCGGACACCGCTTCCGCCAAGAATACTGAACTAGAGCCCCATTTGTTGGGGCTTTGTTCTTTGTTCTTTGTGATGCGACGAATATTCAGCGTAATCACCGCATAAACTGCAGGGATTAGCCCGATGTCTGTCGACAGCGCGGTTCCGCTACCTCCACCGCTGGTGGTTTGCGACCTGTGAAACTGGCCGGTTCCCAAGGCCGCAACCCCTGATCCTTGCTCAGCCGGATACGGTGCACCTTCATCGCATCGATAACGTCAGCCGGTTCCGGACTGTTCACGAGTATCGGCAGGGTCTGTGAAGCTTCAAGGAAGAACTGGCGGCGCAAGCCTTCGCCTTGCGTAAGGAAGGCTTCGCGCCACCACTCGCCGATCGTTTCGCTCGCCCGTTCAAGCGCAGCCTGGGTAACAAGCCGATTCGACTTCTGAATATTGATCTGCCGCGCCGCCGGCATCAGGTTCCACGCATCCCCGCAAGGCCAGGCAGCAAAAGGGAAGCAGTGATCGACGTCGTACACGTCGCGCAGGCGGGCGCCGGACCACACGCAGTAGACCGGCTTGCCGGCTGCGCGGATGCGATCGACCGCCGCCCTGGCGAAGCTGGTGTCACGCACCGGATCCACCCAGGCGAGCAGCGAGTATGCAAGCGCGCGGATGTCCGGGCGCCCGTCGTTACAGTAGGACTCGATCAGCCTGACCCATTCCGACACCAGCACCGGCTCGATCCACACGTTGTAATGCGTCAGCGCCTGCCAGATCTCGAGCGGAATGCGGAAGTCACCGAGACTCCACAGGAAGGCTTCGTCGATCTGCAGCTGGGCGGGCGTGGACACCATGCGGCGGCGGGTGACTTCGAAGATCGGATTGTCGCTGGCCGGCCATCGAAGGTAATTCGCCGGCATGTTGCGAATCACTTGAGAGATCTCCGAAAGACTCCGGTGCAGGTGCTTCGCCGTCTGTCCGCTGAACACGGAGCCGATGCGCAGCTCGACTGCGGTGATGGGCCGGAGGGCGAGAAAACTGTCGGTAACGAAGCCGGGGCCCGTGCCCAGCCGCGACGGCGGCATTTGCGGCAGCGCGTTGTCGATTAGCGGCTTGTACATGCGCATCCAGAACAGGGACACCAGGCCGAGCGGAACCACCACGGAGTCCGCCTCGTAGCGGGCCAGGCCCGCCGCGGTATCGGCGATGCGCTCCAGGACACGCAGGAGCGCAATCTTGTACGTCGAGGCCTTCTCGTCGACCAGGATCAGATGCCGCAGCAAGGGAAGGGCGCCGAGACCATCATCAGGAAGACCCAGCACGACGTTGGTCCACGACACCTCGCTCCGGCCAAGCTGGTCCTGGCTATCGTTTGTGCGAACGATGCGGAGGCCGAACTGTTGGGCAAGGTTCGAGAGTTCCGGCAACGAGACCTCGTACATGGCGCGCTCGCTGTCGGGCGGGCCAAGCCGCAGGCTGATCGCGATGCGTCCATTTGGCGCCAGCAGCGTTGCCAGCTTCCTCAAGGCGCGCTGACGCGCCGCCGGCGGGATGTGCATCCAGACGGCGGAGAGGAGGATGAGATCGAAGCTCAGGCCGAGGCGCCGAACGTTCGCAAGGTCCGGCAGGCTGTCGGGCACCCAGTGAATGCGGCTCGAGGGATGCAACTTTCGCGCATGGGCGAGCATGGCCTCGGACGGCTCGACGGCGACCACGTCGTATCCATTCGCCGCGAACCAGGCCGCGTCACGGCCGGAGCCGGCGCCGACATCCAGCACCGTTGCGCCTGGCGGCGGCAGCATGTCGAGGAGGCTTGCGTGGACCTCTTGAAAAGACAGCGACTCGTATTGTTCGACCAGTCGAGGCGCATGCTGTTCGTAGTGAGGGATAGAGGCCATCTCCGGCTGTTCATGATTGTTTAGCTACAGCATATTGCAGTCCGGAAACGCAGCTTGGCGAGTCCAGGATGCGATGTAAAGGGCACTTGACATCGCAAATTACCTAACCTACGATGTAAAGCATGCTTGACACACCGTGAAAAACCCACCGAGGACCAAGGCCATGCCCAAACCATCGCACTGGATCGTTCAGTACCTGTTCGCCGTCGTCTCCATGTTCGGCCTCCTGCTCGTCATCGACCTCCTGATGCGCGACGAAACCTTCGCCCGCGCCTGGCCATCGGCACTGATCTGGGCAGCAATCGCATCCGCCCTCTTTATCGGAACCCGTTATCGCAACATGAAGCGAGGCATCGCCTGCGTCGTGTGCGAGACGCTCGACAAGAAATAAGTGCTCTCACTCGCCATCGCTCTGCAAATGCTTCAACAGGCGCGTCGCCGCCGGCGACTGCGGCAAATGCGCATTCCAGAGAATCTTGAATTTCCGCACGCACCACTTGTCGGTCAGCCGCACGACGCAGAAGCGCGAATTGTCCACGCCTCTCAAGGCAATCTCGGGGATGAGGGCAATCCCCAAACCTTCGGCCACCATATTGCGCATGGCCTCGAAATTGGTGACGAGCACGGACTGCTGGATCCGGCGGTCGAGCACCTGGGCGGCGGCCTGGGACATGGTGTGGATCGAGGCGCCGCTCTGCATCATGATGTGTTTTTCGTCCAGCGTTTCTTCGAAGGCGATGCGCTTGCGCTGGGCGAATTTGTGGGCGCGCGGGACGATCAGCACCAGCTGGTCGGTCACGTAATTTGCTTCCGAGACGCCGGGCATGCTGCCGGAGGGGGCGCAGATGCCCAGGTCGGCTTCGCCTGCCTTGACGGCATGGGCGATCGAATCGCTCAGCTTTTCCACCAGTTCGACCGAGACGCCCGGGTATTGCGCCATGAAGGTATTCAGCTGCGGGGGCAGGTAATAGCACAGCGCCGTCATGTTCACCCAGACGCGCACGCTGCCGGAAACGCCCGCGTGGTGCTCGCTGATGTCGCAGTCCATCTGGCGTAGCTGGCCGAGGATGGCTTTGGCGTGCTTGTAGACGGTCAGGCCGGCCGCAGTCGGTTCCACGCCCCGGCTCTTGCGCCGCAATAAGGCGACGCCGACGGCATTTTCCAGCTCCGACAGGCGGCGGCTGATGGCGGAGGTCACCACATTGCCGGGCTCGGCGGCGGCGGAGATGCTGCCGTGCTCGACGACGAGCACGAACAGGCGCAAGGTATCCAGGTCGTAGCGCATTGGTATCCAGTGATTTGCCGAATTGCGATAGCTCCGCTGACGAATCATCACTCCACGTCAAGGATGCACCCTGTTAGTCTTCTCACCAGACAGGAGACATCCGAATGCCCAAGCAAAAGACACTGTTCGAGAAAATCTGGGAGCGCCATGTCGTCGCGGATTACGCATCGTCGGCGCTGCTGTATATCGACAAGCACCTCGTCAACGAAGTGACGAGCCCCCAGGCCTTCGATGGGCTGCGGCTTGCCAACAGGATGCTGTGGCGTCCGAATTCGGTCATTGCAACGGCCGATCATAACATTCCCACCAAGAACCGGCAGGCTGGCATGCACGACCGCGTAGCCCAGCAGCAGCTGGAGGCGTTGGAGGGGAATTGCGCCGAATTCAAGGTCAATTACTTTTCGCTGCAGGACCCGCGCCAGGGCATCCTGCATGTGGTGGCGCCGGAACTCGGCGATACCTTGCCCGGCACCACCATCGCCTGCGGCGACTCGCATACCACCACCCACGGCGCCTTCGCCGCGCTGGCCTTCGGCGTCGGCACCTCGGATATCGAGCAGGTGCTGTCGACCCAGACCCTGACCATGCCCAAGCTCAAGTCGCTGAACATCCAGGTGGACGGGCCCCTGCCGGACGGTGTGTTCGCCAAGGACCTGGCGCTGGGGATCATCCGCGCCTTCGGCACCGATTGCGGTGCCGGCCACGTGCTGGAATTCTCGGGCAGCACGATTTCGGCCTTGAGCATGGAAGCGCGCATGACCCTCTGTAACATGGCGACCGAAGCCGGGGCGCGCGCCGCGCTGATCGCCGTCGACGAAGTAACGCTGGCCTATCTCAAGGACCGCCCGCTGGCGCCGAGCGGCGCCGAGTGGGACGCGGCCGCCGCTTATTGGAAGACGCTGAAGTCCGACCCCGGCGCCGTCCACGACAGGCAGCTGCGCTTCGATGCGAGCACACTGGCGCCGCAGGTGACCTGGGGCACGACCCCGGCGATGACGGCTTCGATCGACGAAACGGTGCCGACCCCGGACAGCATCGCCGACCCGTCCGCGCGCAAGGCGGCCGAGAATGCGCTGGCCTACATGGGCCTGCGCGGCGGCGAGGCTATCCGCGCCATCAGGCTGGACAAGATCTTCATCGGCTCCTGCACCAATTCGCGCATCGAAGACCTGCGTGCAGCAGCCCAGGTCGTGCGCGGCAAGACCGTCGCCGGCAACATCAAGCAGGCGCTGGTGGTGCCCGGTTCCGGACTGGTCAAGCAGCAGGCCGAAGCCGAAGGACTGGACCGCATCTTCATCGACGCCGGTTTCGAATGGCGCGACGCCGGCTGCTCGATGTGCCTGGGCATGAACGACGACCGCCTGTCGGCCGGGGAGCGCTGCGCGTCCACCTCGAACCGCAATTTCGAAGGGCGGCAAGGCCATGGCGGCCGCAGCCACCTGGTCAGCCCCGCGGTGGCGGCGGCGACGGCCATTGCCGGGCATTTCTGCCTGCCGGGAGAACTGCAATGAAGCCCTTCGACACCCTGCGCTCGAACCTGGTGCCGATCGACCGCGAAAACGTCGACACCGACGCCATCCTGCCGAAGCAGTACATGGCGATCATCACCCGGCTCGGCTTCGGCGACTACCTGTTCGACAGCTGGCGCTACCGCGAGCCCGGCGCCCCCGGCCAGGACAATTCGCGGCGGCCGCCGAATCCGGATTTCGCCCTGAACCAGCCGGCCTACGAAGGCGCGCAGATCATGCTGGCGCGCCGGAACTTCGGCTGCGGTTCCAGCCGCGAGCACGCGGTGTGGGCGATCCAGCAGTACGGCATCCGCGCCCTGGTCGCGCCCAGCTTTGCCGACATCTTCTACGGGAACTGCATCCGCAACGGCCTGCTGCCGGTGCGGCTGCCCGCCGATGCCGTCGATGGCCTGTTCGCGCGGCTGGCCGCGAACCCCCGGCTGCAGGTCTGCATCGACCTCGAGGCCCAGCAGCTGAGCGTGGAGGATGGCGCGCATGTCGAACACCACGGCTTCGGGATCGAGGCGCGCCACAAGGCCACGCTGCGCCAGGGACTGGATGAGATCGACCGCATCCTGGCGGAAAACAAAGCCGCAATTGAAGCGCTCGAAAGCCGCCGCTTCGCGCAGGAACACTGGCTCAGAAAATAAACATTCCGAATTCGGAAGAGGAGACGATGATGTTGGAAGCAACCCAAACGCAGCAACTCGCGCAGGCGCAAGGCAAGTGGAATGCGCGCCTGACCCCGAAGCACTGGAAGACCCTGAAGGGCGCTTTCTTGGGCTGGATTTTCGACGGCTATGAAGCGCTGGCGCTGGTGGTGGTGCTGTCGCCGCTGCTGGCGTCCCTGATGACGCCGGAGCAGGCGGCCTCGAAACCCTTCTATGCTGGCCTGGTGATCGGCATTACCTTGCTGGGCTGGGGCATCGGCGGCCTGATCGGCGGCGTGCTGGCCGATTATGTCGGCCGCAAGACGGTGATGATGTGGTCGGTCCTGCTGTATGCCTTGTTCACCGGGATGACCGCGTTCTCCGACAGCATCGCCATGCTGTGCGCCCTGCGCTTCATCACCGGCCTGGCGATGGGCAGCGAATGGAGCACCGGCATCGCGCTGGTGGCCGAGACTTGGCCGCCGGAAGCGAAGGCGAAAGGTGCGGGCTTCCTGCAATCCGGCTTCGGCTGGGGCACGCTGGCGGCCGCCTTCATCTGGTATCTGCTGCAGCTGGTGGGTCCGCTCGGCGTGGACGCCTGGCGCATCATGTTCCTGGTCGGCGCCGTGCCGGCCCTGTTCGTGCTCTACATCCGCAAGGACGTCGATGAATCGGAAGAGTGGATCGCCGCCGTCAAGAACGAGCAATGGGGCGCGACCGAAGCGTCGAAGGCGTCGAAAGAGAAGGGCGGCAAGCGTCCCTTCACCCTGAAACAGCTGTTCACGGAACGCGAAGCGGTGCGCCGCATCGTCCTGACCTCGATCCTGTCCGTCGTCAGCATCGCCGGCTGGTGGGCGGTGTCGAGCTGGCTGACCGAATACACCCGTACCCTCGCCGCGGCGCAGGGCGGCGGCTTCCACTGGGATTCCTATGTGTCGCTGCTGTACACGGTCGGCGCGATCGTCGCCTACATGGTCTCGGGCTTCATGGCCGACGGCATGGGCCGTCGCTGGTTCCTGTTCCTGACCTTTGCCGGCTCCCTGGTCACGACCTTCCTGATCTACGGTTTCGCCACGACGCCGCTGCAGGTGCTGGTGTTCTCGCCCATCAACGGCTTCTTTACCCTGGGCTGCGCCTTCGCCTGGCTGGCCATCTATCCGTCGGAGCTGTTCAACACTTCGGTGCGTTCGACCGCGGTCAGCTTCGTGTTCAACTCGGCGCGCCTGGTGGCCTGGTTCTTCCCGATCGCGGCCGGTTCGATGATCAAGGCCTTCGGCGGCATCGCCCCGACCGCGATGGCTTTCGGCTGCATCTACATCATCGGCATGGCGCTGCCCTGGTTCCTGCCCGAGACCGTGGAGCGCGGGCAGTAAATGTAGCTGCCGGTCACGGAGGCCGGCAGGCGCGCGAACCAGGGCTGCGCCTGTTCGAGCTGGTGCGCCAACTGCAGCAGCCGGTCCTCGCTGCCGAAGGGGCCGACGAACTGCACGCCCAGCGGCAGGCCATCCGCGCTCCAGTGCAGCGGCACGCTCATCGAGGGCGTGCCGGTCAGGTTCGACAGCTGGGTAAAAGGCACATAGCGCAGGTTGTCGGTGGCGATCTTTTGCACGGTGGCGTCGAGCAGCCCCATCTTCGCCAGCAGGCCCATGATGCCGGTGCCGTGCAGGAAGCCGAACAAGGACTTCTCGAAGCCCGAAGGATCGCCGGCACCATGCTTGACCGGCGGGGCGGCCAGGGTCGGCGTGAGCAGCAGGTCGTACTGCGCGTGGAAAGCCGCCAGGGAACGCGAGAACTCGTTCCACTTGTTCAGCTGCGTCGTCAGTTCGGTGGCGGACACGCTCGAGCCGAGGGTGACGAGAATGCGGTTCATCAGCTCCAGATCGTCCGCCTTCCCACCCAGCTCCCTGGCCTGCGCCACCGCCGCCGGAATCTGCCCGAAGTACAGGTGCAGATAGCTCCGCGCCAGCGCCGCCCCATCGATCTGCGGCGCGGCTTCCTCGACATGATGGCCGAGACTGGCCAGCAGCCTGGCCGCCCGCTCGACCGCAAGAACCGCCTCCGGATGCACCTCCGTCCCGATCGGCGAAGCGGACGTGAAACCGATTCGCAAGCGCCCGGGCTCACGCAGCATCGCCTGCACATAGGGTTCGGCGGGCGGCGCGATCACGAACGGATCTCCCGGCTCGGCGCCCTGCAGCACATCCAGCGCCAGCGCCGAATCCCGCACGCTGCGCGAGATCACGCCTTCGCTCGAGGCCCCGAACCACACCTCGCCGATCCCCGGGCCGGGTGATATGCGGCCGCGCGACGGACGCAGGGAAAACAATCCGCAGCAGGCCGCCGGAATGCGCAAGGACCCGCCGCCATCGTTCCCTGCCGCCATCGGCACGATGCCGGCAGCGACAGCGGCCGCCGCGCCGCCGCTGGACCCGCCAGGCGTGCGCGATAAATCCCAGGGATTGTTCGTGCGCCCGAACAGCTCCGGATCGGTCACCGCCCGGATCCCGAACTCGGGCAGGTTGGTCTTGCCGAAGATGACCAGGCCAGCCTTCAGGTAGCGCTCGACCACGTGCGCGTGCCTGGACGGGACCACGCCGGCCATCGAACGGCTGCCATAGGTGGTGGGGATGCCGGCATAATCCTGCACACCGTCCTTGAGCAGGAAGGGCACGCCGCCGAACGGGCCGTTCGGCGAACCGGCCTTCAGCTGGGCACGCGCTTCGGATTCCATCAGCCGCACGACGGCATTCACATCGCCATGCATCCGGCGATGCTGGCCCAGGGCCAGATCCAGCAGCTCATCCGGCCGCACCTCACCCCGCGCCACATGCTGGGCGAGGGCAGTCGCATCGCAGGCAAGGTATTCGGCAAAATCCATCTGGCGTCTCCAATGTTGTTATGGTGTAATCTGACACCGTATATTGTCATAGAAGAAACCCTACCGCAATGTCCGAAGTTTCCCAACTCCTCACCACCATCAAGCGCCAGCTGAAATTGCAGGGCAAGACCTACCGCGATGTCGCCGGCGCATTGCAGCTGTCGGAAGCAAGCGTCAAGCGCCTGCTTACCTCGGATACGCTGGGCGTCGACCGCCTGGTCGAAATCAGCAACATGCTCGGCTTCACGCTGGCCGAACTGGCGCAGGAAGCCGCCGTGACGGAAACGCGCGTACGCACGCTGACAGCGGCGCAGGAAAAGGAACTGGTGTCGGACACACGGCTGCTCCTGGTCGCCGTCTGCGCGCTCAACCACTGGACCCTGCAGGACATGCTGGCGGTCTACAAGCTGACCGAGGCGGAGTGCCTGCAGAAGCTGCTGCACCTGGACCGCCTGCACCTGATCGCGCTCATGCCCGGCAACCGCATCCGCCTCAACGTGGCGCGCGATTTCGACTGGCTGCCGGATGGGCCGATCCGCCGCTACTTCCGCACCGAGGGCCTGGACGATTTCCTGGACAGCGGTTTCGACAAACCGGAGCAGTCGCTGGCCTTCACGCACGGTATGCTGACGGAGAGCGCGCTGGCGCGCATGCAGGCCGAGCTGCGGCAGCTGCGTGCCCGTTTCGCCGAGCTGCACGAGGAGAGCCTGGCCTCGCCGCTGCCCAAGCGCCGCGGCAGCGGCCTGCTGCTGGCGCTGCGCGAGTGGGAGCCGGCGGCCTTTACTGCCTTGCGGAGATGAAGTCATGAACAAACCAAGCTATGTGCACGGCGCCCACGATGTCCCGCTGATCGGGCAGACGATCGGCAGCTTCCTCGCCGATGTCGCGGAACGATACGGCGGCAACGAAGCCCTGGTCGTGCCGCACCAGCAGGTACGCTGGACTTACGCGGCGCTGAACGAACGGGTGACCAGCCTGGCCGCCGGCCTGCTGGCGCTGGGCCTGCGTCCCGGCGACCGGGTCGGCATCTGGTCGCAGAACTGCGCGGAGTGGGTGCTGGTGCAGTTCGCCACTGCGCGCGCGGGCCTGGTGATGGTCAACATCAATCCGGCCTACCGCCGCTCGGAACTGGAATACGTGCTGGCCAAGGTGCAGTGTGCGGCCCTGATCCTGGCGCCGTCCTTCAAGTCCAGCGACTATCTGAGCATCGTGGCGGACGTCGTGCCGGAACTGGCCGCCAGCCAGCCTGGCGCCTTGAACGCAAGCGCCTTGCCGCACCTCCGCCATGTGATCAGGCTGGGCGCGGACAAGACCCCAGGCATGTGGAACTTCGACGATCTCACGAAACCAGCGACGCAGCTGCAGCTGGCCGGCCTGAAAGCCATCGAAGCCAGCCTCCAGTTCGACGACCCCGTCAACATCCAGTTCACCTCCGGCACCACCGGCTCGCCCAAGGGCGCCACGCTCACCCACCACAACATCCTGAATAACGGCTTCTTCGTCGGCGAGGCGATGAAGCTCACGGACCGCGACCGCCTGTGCATTCCGGTGCCGCTGTATCACTGCTTCGGCATGGTTCTGGGGAACCTTGCCTGCGTCACGCATGGCGCCACCATGGTCTTCCCGGGCGAGAGCTTCGAGCCGGCTTCGGTGTTAAAGACGGTGCAGGCCGAGCGCTGCACCGGCCTGCACGGCGTGCCGACGATGTTCATTTCCCTGCTCGACCATCCGGACTTCGGCAGCGTCGATTTGTCCACGCTACGCACCGGCATCATGGCGGGTTCGCCCTGTCCGGCGGAGGTGATGAGCCGCGTGATCGACAAGATGCACCTGGCGGAGATCACGATCGCCTACGGCATGACGGAAACCTCGCCGGTCAGCTTCCAGAGTTCGACCGGGGACCCGGTGGCGCTGCGCGTGGCGACGATCGGCCGCGTGCATCCGCACCTCGAGGTCAAGATCGTGGATGCGGAAGGCCGCATCGTCCCGCGCGGCGTCAAGGGCGAACTGCTGACGCGCGGCTACTCGGTGATGCTGGGCTACTGGGGCGACGAGGAGAAGACGCGCGAAGCCATCGACGCCGCCGGCTGGATGCATACCGGCGACCTGGCCGTGATCGACGAGGATGGCTATGCGGCCATTGTCGGGCGCGCCAAGGACATGGTGATCCGCGGCGGCGAGAACATCTATCCGCGCGAGATCGAGGAATTTCTGTACCGGCATCCGAAGGTGCTCGACGTGCAGTGCGTCGGCGTGCCCGACGAAAAATTCGGTGAAGAGCTGTGCGCCTGCATCGTCCTGCGTCCGGGCATGAGCGCCTCCGAAGACGAGATCCGCGCCTTCTGCAAAGGGCAGATCGCGCACTACAAGGTCCCGCGCTACATCCGCTTCGTGCCGGGCTTCCCGATGACGGTCACCGGGAAGATCCAGAAATACCTGCTGCGCGCCCAGGTGGCAGAAGAGCTCGGGCTTTAAAGGCTCTGCTCCCACTGCAGGCGCCACACGGTGCGGTTGCGGTACACGTAGCTGGTCCTCAGGTCCGGGTCGCCGGCATAGACGCTGCGGCCGAGGTAGTTCGGATGCAGAAGGTCCGACACGGATACACGCAGGCGTGAGCGGGCGTCGCGCTTCCACAGCGCATACAGGTCGAGCTGGCGCTTGGGGCCGCCGTAGTCGGCCAGCAGAGGGCCCTGGCGCGATGCGAAGCTGCTGCGATACGTCCAGGTGCCGCCCAGGTCGAGGGCCTGGCTCGCCGCGTAGTCCAGTCCCAGGTTGCCGCTCCACGCCGGCTGGCCGGCGATGCGGTTGTCCGGCCCCGCCACCGCTTCCAGCCGCGACCAGTTGCGCGCCACATTCATGCGTGCGGCCAGGGCGCCGCGATGCGTTTTGGCCTCGAACTCCAGGCCGCGCACGCTGGCCGCGCCGACATTGGAAGGCGTGACGATCCACACGCCGTTCTGCTCGAACACGCGGTCCAGCGTGATGTCGCGGATGCGCTTGGCGAAGGCGCTCACGCTGAGCATGTCCTCTTTTCCAAAGTAGTGCTCCCATGCCAGGTCGGCGCCGAGCGACAGTTCCGGGCGCAGGTTCGGGTTGCCCTGCTGGTCCGGGTTGGTGGCGCTGTTGTTGTTGTCCACCGTGTAGCGGCGCGGCATGAGCTGGATGATGTCCGGCGCTTTATACGTGCGGCTGAGGGCGAAGCGGAACTGGCTGCCCTTGTTCCCGGCGCCGCCCGGCTTGAACAGGGTCTGGAAGATCGGGCTCCAGACGCCGGCATCGACGTCGACCGCGGCGTGCGCACTGCCTTCGCCCGAGGTGTGCAGGTCTTCGCGCCGCAGGCCCAGGTAGGCCGACCAGGCCTCGCTCAGGTCCCACTCGTCCTGGATCCAGAAGGCGCTGCGCCTGACCGTGGCCTGGAAGGCTTCGTCGCTGTCCAGCAGCGGGCGCCCGCCGGCGTCGGCCTGGTGCTCGCGGCGGAATTCCTCGCGCTGCGTGCGGCCGAGTTCCCAGCCCAGGGCCAGCGCATGCGTTTTGAAGATGGGCCGGCGGTAGCTGCCGTTGAGGTTCAGGCCGCGCTCGAGCTGGCCGGAGTCCACGTGGTGGGTCTCGCGCAAGGTGTCGAAAGCGTCCATGCCGCGGTACAGGAAATCGGCCTCGATCGATTTCGAATAGCCGGACAGCTTGGCGGTGAAGCGCGCGCCGGCGTCCAGTTTGCGGATCCAGGACAGGTCCGCATAGCCCTGCACAGGTGAGCGCGCGCGGTAGCTGCTGACGCCGCGCGGGAAGCTGGTGGACTCGCCGACGGTCGTGTCCTCGCGTTCGAACTTGGCGTTGTCGATGCGCTTCCATCGCACCCAGCTTTGCGAGGACAGGGTGTCGCGCGCCGTCGGCTGCCAGTCCAGGCGCGGCGTCAGTTCCAGGCGATCGTTGATCTGGCGGTCGGCCCAGGCCAGGTGGCGCAGCAGCGGGCGCGCGATGCTTTCCTCGGTCGCCACGCCTCGATAGATCTCCTGTTTGTGGCTGTAAGCGAGCGTGAGCGAGTAGGCCAGCGGGCCCAGGCGGCCCGAATGCTGGGCGTTCAGGGTGGGCGACAGGCGGCGGCCGTCGGCGACGAAGCTGCCGGCTTTCAGCTCCGTTTGTGGCGTACCCGTCTTGCCGGGCTTGCGCAGCACGATGTTGATGGCGCCGGCCACTGCCTGGCCGCTGGTCTCGGCGGTGGGTGCGCGCATGATTTCGATGCGCTCGACCAGCTCCGGATCCATCGTCTCCAGCGAAAAGCCGCCGGGCGCGGGCAAGCCGTTCAGCAGGATGGCGACGTAGCCGGCGCCCAGCCCGCGCATGCGGATCGCCGGCTTGCCGGGTGCGCCGTCGATGCTGATGCCGGGCTGGCGCTTCAGCACCTCGATGAGGCTGGCGTCGCCCTGGCGCAGGATCTCGTCGCGCTTGATGACGATGGCGGTAGTCGTCGATTGCGCGCGCTGGTCGACAGTGCTGGCGCTGATCGTCACCTGCTGCATGGGCTGGGTTTGCGAGGAGGCGCTGGCGTGGAAGGCGAGCAGCAGTGCGGCGGAAAGGGCGGTGCTTGTCTTGGTCATGGGGCAACTATGCGATGCGGCTGGCGGGCCGGACAAGCACCGTGGGACGAATCGCCGCCAGCCTGTGACGGCCAAAAATCGCTTGACTTGTTTTCACGTGTAAGGAATTATTGACACGTGAAAGACAAAACCAAACCAATCGACGGAGACCGCCTGCTGGCCATGCTGGCGGCGCTCGCGAATCCGCACCGGCTGCGCATCGTCGCGGCGCTGGCGACGGGTGGGCGGAACTACGTCAGCCAGCTGGCGCGGGACATCGGCCTGAGCCGTCCGCTGCTGCATCTGCACCTGCAGAAGCTGGCGGATGCGGGCCTGGTCACCAGCCGGATGGAGCTGTCGGCGGACGGCAAGGCATTGAATTATTTCGAGGTGGCGGACCTGGATCTGCCATTGACGCCGGCCCTGATCGCGGAAGCGGTCAAGACCTTGAACAATAAGGAAGGATAGAGCTTGCCATGGACCCCCAAATCTATTTGTTGACCCTGTGCCTGCCGCTGGTGACGGTGCTGCTGGTGGTCCTCATCAAGTATGTCGCGAACGTGCTGCAGGCGAGGGCAAAGCTGGCGCACGACGACGCCTATCGCCAGCTGGCGGCCCAGGCCGCGCAAACCCAGGCCGAGACGGCGGCGCAGCTGGCGGCGATCGGCGCGGCGCTGGCGCGGCTTGAGTCGCGCACGGCCAGCGTCGAACAGATTCTCAAACAGATCGATTAACCCGCAAGGAGATTGTCATGGTCAAGGTATCCCTGTTCCGGCTGTACCTGTTGCGTGCAATGTACCTGTTCATCGTCGCCGGCTTTGGCATGTTCATCTGGCCGGGCATCCTGCATCACCGCGGCCCGTGGGAGCTGATGCAGGGCGTGGTCAACTGCATGCTGATCGCCTTCTGGACCCTGGCCATCTTCGGGCTGCGCTATCCGCTGCAAATGCTGCCGGTGCTGCTGTGGGAATTCGTGTGGAAGATGGTGTGGCTGGGGACGGTCGGGCTGCCGGCGTGGCTGGGCGGCGGGATGGACGAGGCCACGCAGGCGAATGCCTTCGCCTGCGTGTTCGCGCTGCTGATTCCCTTCGTGCTGCCCTGGCGCTACCTGGTCGCCCACTACTTGGTAAAGGCGGGCGATCCGTGGCGTGGTGAAGGCGATCAGCGGCTGGAGGCGGGCGCTTCGATCCGGTAATCCCAGGCCGCCAGCGATTGCTGCTTGCCGCCCGGCAGCGCATAGGTCTGGGCCGCGTTCGACAGGTTGACGCTGACCTTCACCGCATTGCCCTCGCGCTTGCGCAGGAAGGCGAAGACCTTGTCGTTGCCGGTTTCCAGCACTTCGATGCCGCCGCCGTACTGGCCGTTCCACAGCGCCGGGTTGTCGTGCTTGAGCTTGAGCAGGCTGGCGTAGAAGTCCGCGTACGGATAGTTCTTCCAGACGATCGGATCTTTCTCGAAGAATTCGATGCGCTTGTCCAGGCCCGCTTCCTGGCCGCCGTAGATCAGCGGCATGCCGGGCAGGGTGGCGGCCAGCACGGCCATCGCCTTGAAGGCCGGGCCGTAGAGTTCGGCGTCGCTGCCGGCCCAGGAGTTCTCGTCGTGGTTGGAGGTGAAGCGCATCCGGTAGGCGCCCGGCGGGTAGGCTTTCGGTGGATGCTCGAGGAAGTCTTTCAGCGCCTTCGCGTCCTTCTTGCCCTTGGCGATGTCCTTGAACAAGTCCTTGGTGTCCCAGCCGTAGCTCATGTCGAAGGCGTGTTCCTGCAGCTCGGGCTTGTCGGCCTCCGCCAGCATGAAGACCGGCTTGATGCGGTCGAGGGCATCGCGCGCCTGGTTCCAGAACGGGGTCGGCACCTTGCTGGCGACGTCGCAGCGGAAGCCGTCGATGTCGGTCTCGCGCACCCAGTAGGCCATCGCATCCGTCATGCCCTTCCACAGGGCTTTATTCCGGTAATCGAGGCCGGTGACGTCGGTCCAGTATTCCGGCTCCGCGCCTTCGGTGTAGGTGACCGGGAAGATCTCGCCCTTGTCGTTCAGCAGGTACCAGTCCTTGTGCTCCACGGTCCAGCGGTTGTCGAAGGCCGTGTGGTTGGCAACCCAGTCGATCAGCACCTTCATGCCGAGACCGTGCGCCTGCTTCACCAGGGCCTTGAAGTCGGCCAGGTTGCCGAATTCCGGATTCACGGCCGTGTAGTCGCGCACCGCGTAATAGCTGCCCAGCGTGCCCTTGCGGTTCTTCTCGCCGATCGGCTGGATCGGCATCAGCCACAGGATGTCGACGCCCATCTTTTTCAAACGCGGCAGGTGGGCGGCGAAGGCCTTGAAGGTCCCTTCCTTCGTGTACTGGCGGATATTCACTTCGTAGATGTTGGCGTTCTTCGACCAGGCCACGTGCTTCACCGGCGCAGGTACACTCGCTGGTTCCGCGGCGGCGGCGTGAACGTAGGCGAAAGCGCCGCTGAGGGCGAGGACGGTTGTAGCAAGGGTACGGGTGAGTTGTCTCATTGTGGTCGTTTTCCTGTAGTTTAGTTACAGCTGTAGAGCAATTCTAAACCGGATCGTGGCTGTAGCGTCGGATTTCGCCGACAAAAAGTCGAGCCAACTTGAGTATGTATCTGTGCGATTTTGGACAGAGTAGACTAGTCGAGACCGGCTACTGTAGGCGTACAGAGGAATTGATCATGAAAACGCCGTCCATCATCGCCATCGTATTCTGTGGAGCCGCGCGACTCGCGTTCGCACAGGACGCGGCCGCCGCCGGAGATCCGCCCGCATCTTCCGCGCAGCCGGCCGAGACCGCTTTGACGCCGGCGGGCGGGCACGATGTTGCCGTCTTCACCGGCGTACCGACCTCGACCCGCGGCGCCGACTGGGCGACGCCGCCGCGGCGCGTGTACGGCCAGCTCGGCCGTTCGCCCCTGGGCGGCATCGAAGGCTTCACCCTGGGCCGGCAGTACAACCTCGAATACCTGTCGCTGGCCGACGTCGGCGACCCTTTCCACACCGGCACGGCGGGCCGCGCCAGCAATCTGCTGCTGCAGAACGGCATGCGCACCAACGACAACGTGCGCTACTTCAGCACCAGCCGCGCAGGCCTGTCGACCGGGAGTTCCTGGACCGTCGACACCCTCGGCGGCGACACCATGGGCGACCGCGCCTGGGGCATGACGGTCGGCATCGACATGGGCGCCTTCGCGTTGCGCGCCGCGCACCAGAACCGGCACGTGGCCCAGGTCCACCTGTACGACCTGGCCGGCGCCAACATGGATGCGAAGAACTCGCTGATCGCCGCCAACCTGCGCATGCGCTGGGGCACGGCTTACGCGGCCTATGCGGCGAATCGCGGCTGGGGCAGCTCGCCGCTGTACAACCCCGACAATCCCTACGGCGCCGGCGTGGCCAGCACCTCGTCGACGGACAGCCGCGACACCCTGGTAGGCGTGGCGGTGCCGATGACGCGCTCGACGACCTTCCTGGCGTCCTTCATCCACAAGAACGACCGCGACCTCGCCAACCGCGACGCCAACCAGATCGCGGTGGGCGCCAGCTATGTCGTCTCGCGCAAGACCGACTTCTACGCGGCGCTCTCGCACACCGTCACGACCAAGGGCAATGGCGTGCTGATCGCCCACCCGAACGGCAGTTCCGCAGTGAATATCGGCATGCGCCATGCGTTTTGAAATTGGGGTAGCCTGACCCCATGATTTTTTGCATTCAATTGGAGGAACTATGACTGGCTCGAGCACACTAGACCCGGATAACTTTCCCGGCGCACCAGACCGTAGCCTGGGCAAAGGCCACGGCGTCGATGCCCTCGGCCCGAGCGATGTGACCGACAGCGGCAGCGACGTGGTCGGCGGCCCCGGCTTCGCAAGCAACCTGGACGATGACCAGATCCTGGACCTCGACCGCGGCACGACCTCGGACAACGAGGAAGGCTACGTCCACGACACTGCTGGCGCCGACATGGGCGACCCGAACCTGGAGAGCGACAGCGACTTCGGCGGCACGGGCGAACGCGCCGCGGCGGGGCGCGATCTGAACATCAAGGATGGCGCGGATATCGATACCGACCATATCGAGTCGATTCCGGATTTGCCCTTGACCGACGAGGATGTGGATTTTTTGGGGACGCGTCCGCCGAAGGGGAAATAGTCGGCGAAGTTTTGCCGAACGTAAAAAACCGGGCGCATGCCCGGTTTTTTACATCACGCGTGCCAAACGTTTCGCGCGGCCGGCCGCCGCATCATCCCCCACGCCGCCAGCAAGGCCCCACCGACGATCACCGCCTTCACCGGCGTCGACCGCAACTGATAAGCCTGGTACACGCTACGCTCGCTGGTCTTGTGCGGCAGATTGCTCCGCTGCCGCAGCTCACGCGCCGGGTCGGGCGCATACAGCGCGTCTTTCCGGTCCGGATTGTTCGGCACGTCCATTTGCTGCTCCTGGCGGAAGGCTACGGCCCGCATCAGCCCGTCGAGCGGCCGCGGCAGCACATTGCCCATGACCGACATCAGCTTGGCGCGCCCGCCGACGAACAGGTCGCGCTCCGGCTTGACGGCCGCGTGCAGGATGGTCTTGGCCACCAGTTCCGGTGCGTAGATCGGCGGCGGCAGGTCGGGCTCGTGCTCCATGTAGTTTTTGGCATGCGCCGGGAAGGGCGTAGCGATCGACGCCGGTTTTACCAGGGTCAGCGAGATCGGCGCCTTGTCCTTTTCCAGCTCCATGCGCAACGATTCCGTAAAGGCCCGCACCGCGTGCTTGGAGGCGGCATAGGTGCCCATCAGCGGCACCGAGCGGTCGGAAACTTCGCTGCCGACGGTGATGATGGCGCCGCCGCCGCGCATCTTCATGTGCTTGACCGCGGTCAGGCTGCCGTGCACCACGCCCCAGAAATTCGTCTGCATGACGCGCTGCATATCCTCCAGCGGGGTCTGCTCCAGGGTGCCGTAGACGCCGATGCCGGCATTGTTGACCCAGGTGTCGATGCGGCCGAAGCGCTCGATCGCGGCCTGGCCGATGCGCTCGACGTCGGCCGGGTTGCCGACGTCGGCCGCCACCGTGATCGCATCGACGCCGCGCTGGCGCATCTCGTGCGCCAGGGTGTCCAGTGCATCGGCATCGCGCGCGGCCAGCACCAGCTTGACGCCGGCCTCGGCCGCCTGGCGCGCCGTCACCAGGCCGATGCCGCTGGTCGCGCCGGTCAGGACCATCACTTGTTCGTTCAGCTTCTTGAGTTTGACTGTCATGATCGTTCCTTTCGAATCCGGTGCGTTCAGAAGGCGCTGCGCAGGTGGTTGCGGCGCAAGCTCGGGCTCTGAATGAGTTTCCAGGCGGCGAACAGGGCGCCGGCGCCGAGCAGGGCGGGCATGATCTTGTTCGCGCGTAGCGAGACCGAGGTGTAGGCGCTGGATTCGGCCACGTGGTGCTTGTCGTCCATGCCCTGGCGCTGGCGCAGTTCGTTGCGCGGATCGAATTCGTGCAGCGCATCCTTGCGGTTCGGCGAGCTCGGCACGTCCGACTGCTGCTGCTTGAACATCGATGCGTTCATGAACTTGTCGAGGGCGCGCGGCATGGCGAAGCCGCTGGAGGCGATCGCCTTCGAGGCGCCGCCGACATAGACGTCGCGCTTGCGGTGCTGGGCCGCGTAGATGATCGCGTTGGCGACCACTTCCGGCGCGTAGATGGGCGGCGGCAGCGCCGGTTCCTTTTCCATGTAGTTCTTGGCGTGCACGGTGAACATGGTGTCGATCGCGGCCGGCTTGATCAGGGTCACGGCCAGCGGCGCGCCTTCCTTTTCCAGCTCCATGCGCAGGGCGTCCGTGAAGGCTTTCACGGCGTGCTTGGAAGCCGAGTACAGGCCCTGCAGCGGCACCGCGCGTTCCGACAGTTCGCTGCCGAGGTTGATGATGGCGCCGCCGCCGCGCGCCTTCATGTGCTTGACCGCTTCGAGCGAGCCGTGCACCACGCCCCAGTAATTGGTCTGGAACAGGCGCTGCATGTCTTCCAGCGCCACGTCCTCGTTGCGGCCGAAAATGGAGATACCGGCATTGTTGACCCAGGTGTCGATGCGGCCGAAGCGCTCCATCGCCGTGCTGCCGATGCGGGCCACGTCCTCGGCCTTGCCGACATCGGCGGTGACGGTGGCGACCTGCGTGCCTTTGCGGCGCAGCTCGCCCGCCAGCTGGTCCAGCGCCTCGCCGTTGCGCGCCGCCAGCACCAGCTTGGCGCCTTGCTCGGCGGCCATGCGCGCGGTGGTCAGGCCGATGCCGCTGGTGGCGCCGGTGATGACCATCACCTGTTCGTCGATCTTGCGTAATTGCACTGACATGAATGCCCCCGTTGGTTAGCTTGTGAAGAGGACAATCGTGACCATGTCTGGGATTTCAAGTCGCACGCGTCAAAAACGTCGTCCGCGCGCTCCAAGGCCGTCGTCCCCGCGCGCCAATGCCGTCGTCCCCGCGAAGGCGGGGACCCAAGTTTGCTCGCGCTAACGAAACGCATGCAGAACTTGGGTCCCCGCCTGCGCGGGGACGACGGGTCAACTATTATTTCTTGCCAGGCTGATAGATCTGGTCGAACACCCCGCCATCCGCAAAGTGCGTCTTCTGCGCCGCAGTCCAGCCGCCGGCGATCTCGTCGATCGTGAACAGCTTGACCTTCGGGAATTGCGCCGCGTACTGCCTGGCGTAGGGCTCGACCACCGGGCGGTAGTAATTCCTGGCGGCGATCTGCTGGCCTTCGGCGCTGTACAGGTATTGCAGATAGGCTTCGGCGACGGCACGGGTGCCATGCTTGTCGACTACCTTGTCGACCACCGCCACCGGCGGCTCGGCCAAAATGCTGACGGACGGCGCGACGATTTCGAACTTGTCCGGGCCGAGTTCCTTCACCGCCAGCAGGGCTTCGTTTTCCCAGGCGATCAGGACGTCGCCGATGCCGCGCTCGACGAAGGTGGTGGTGGCGCCGCGCGCGCCGGCATCCAGCACCGGCACGTTCCTGTACAGCCTGGCGAGGTAATCCCGCGCCCTGGCGTCATTGCCGCCCGGCTGGCGCAGGGCGTAGCCGTAGGCCGCCAGGTGATTCCAGCGGGCGCCGCCCGAGGTCTTCGGATTCGGCGTGATGACGGAGACGCCCGGCTTGACCAGGTCGCCCCAATCCCTGATGCCTTTCGGATTGCCCTTGCGGACCAGGAACACGATGGTCGAGGTATACGGGGCGCTGCGATGCGCCAGGCGGCCCTGCCAGTTGTGCGCGATAAGGCCGCGTTCGCTGATAGCATCGATGTCATAGGCGAGCGCCAGCGTGACGATGTCGGCGGACAGGCCGTCGATCACCGAACGCGCCTGCTTGCCGGAGCCGCCATGCGACTGCTTGATGGTGACCTTGTCGCCGGTCTTTGCCTTCCACTGGCGGGCGAAGGCCTGGTTGAAATCCTGGTACAGCTCGCGCGTCGGGTCGTAGGAGACGTTCAGCAGGGTGATGTCCGCGGCGTAGGCGGCGGACTGGCCCAGGACAGCAAACAGGGCCAGCGCGGTGGCGATTTTTTTATGAAACATCGTTTTCTTTCGGAGCAGTGAGGAAGCCCTAGAGTAGGTTCCTGCTCAGCGAAAGAAAACGAATTAAAACGATGAACCTTATACGACTTTTGATGCGGCGCTTTTCAGTGCGCCTTCGACAGGATCAGCAGCCAGCGGCGGAACAGCAGCACTTCCAGGTGGCCCGGCACGACGCCGGTGTCGAATTCGATGATCGGGTTGACTGCATAGAAGCGCTTGCGGAAATCACGGGTAACCAGAATCTCGCGGCGGCCGAGGCGGACCAGGAACGGAGTCGGTGCGTATTCCATGCCGAAGGAGCTGTTCAGAGTAGTCATGACGATCCCTTAATCGAATTATGTTGGTCAGAGTTGTGTTGCAGTGAAGATAGAATAACACAAGTACTGTATAAATCCACAGTTACTGTACGAAAACCCAGTTCTATTTCGCAACTGTTGTATTTTCACCAAAGCGCCCCATCTGGAGCGGCATGCTGAATCCCGCCTCCCGACTGCATAAATTCCTCGCCGCGCGCATCTCTCCAGAAGGGGAGATGGGCCTGCATTTCACCGTCGGCGTGGCGCTGATCCTGCTGGCGGCCCTGGCCTTCGGCGAGATCGCCGAGGACGTGGTCGAGGGCGACAAGATCACCCTCATCGACGTCCAGCTGGCGCACTGGTTCCGCGAGCGCGCCACCGCCGGCTTCACCGAACTCATGCTCTTCATCACGCACTGGAACGGCATCGTCGGCTCCAGCGTCATGGGGGTGCTGCTGGCGGCCTGGTTCTGGTACCGTAAGGCGCACTACTGGCTGGTAGTGGTGCTGGCGGCCGTGCCGGGCGGGATGCTGCTCAACGTCGCCCTCAAGCACATCTTCCAGCGCGCCCGGCCCAGCCTGGAGGATCCCCTGTTGACCTTGTCCACGTATAGCTTCCCCAGCGGCCACACGGCGGCCGCGACCGTGTTCTACGGCCTGCTGGCCTGCTACCTGGTGCGCCGCGTGCGGACCTGGCCGGCGCGCGCCGCCATCGTCGCCGCCTGCGTGGCGATGGTGATGCTGGTGGCGCTGTCGCGCATGTACCTGGGCGTGCACTACCTGTCCGACGTGCTGGCGGCCAGCGCGGAAGGCGCGGCCTGGCTTGCGGTCTGCATCACGGCCGTGTCGACCCTGCATCGGCGCCGGATCGCGCGGGCGCGCGGGCAGGAGCCGCAGTCGTGAAGCCCGTCACCGTGATCGTCAACGGCGGCGCCGGCAAAGGCCATGACGACCAGGCCGCCGAGGAGCTGCGCGCCAGACTGCGCGAGGCTGGCCTGGACGCCGAACTGGTGCTGGCCAGGGATGGCGAAGAGATGATCGCCACGGCCCGCCGCGCCCTGGAGGACGGCGCGCGGATGGTGGCGGCCGGCGGCGGCGACGGCACCATCAACGCGGTCGCCTCCGTGATGGCCGGCAGCGGCGTGCATTTCGGCGTGCTGCCGCTCGGTACCTTGAACCATTTCGCGAAGGACCTCGGCATCCCGCTCGACCTCGACGAGGCCGTGCGCAACCTGGCCGGCGGCGTGCCGCGCCAGGTCGACGTCGGCGAGGTGAACGGCCGCATCTTCCTGAACAACTCCAGCCTCGGGCTGTATCCGGACATCGTGCGCGACCGCGAGAAACAGCAGCGCCGCCTGGGCCGCGGCAAGTGGCCGGCGGCGCTGTGGGCGAGCCTGGCCGCGCTGCGCCGCTATCCCTTCCTGTCGATGCGCCTGACGGTCAAGGGCGAGACGCTGGCGCGGCGCACGCCCTTCGTCTTCATCGGCAACAACCGCTACACCATGCAGGGCCTGGCGATCGGCGAGCGCGACCGCCTCGACGACGGGCTATTGAGCCTGTACGTGGCCCAGCATCCGACCCGTCTCGGCCTGCTGCGCTTTGCCGTCGACGCCTTGCTGGGCAAGCTGGGCAGCGAGCGCGATTTCGACGTGCTGGAAGCGGAGGGCTTCGAGATCGACACCCATCACAAGCGCCTCCACGTGGCCACCGACGGTGAAGTCACGCAGATGGACACGCCCTTGCGCTACCGGGTGCGGCCTGGCGCACTGACGGTGCTGGTCCCGGCTGCGACAATGGAATCAACTACAACTACAACGACTTCGGGAAAGGAGCTTGACCCCCATGCGCACACTCGTTCACCTCTCTGACCTGCATTTCGGCCGCGTCGACCCTGAACTCCTCGACCCGCTGCGTGACCTGGTCCACAAGATCGCGCCGACCGTGGTGGTGGTCTCCGGCGACCTGACGCAGCGCGCGAAAAGCGAGCAGTTCGAGGAAGCCAAGGCCTGGCTCGACACCTTGCCCGGTCCGCAGATCATCGTCCCCGGCAACCACGACATCTCGCTGTACAACGTGTTCCGCCGCTTCGTGCTGCCGCTGGACCGCTACAAGCGCTACATCACCGACGACCTCGACCCGGTCTACATCGACGAGGAGGTGGCGGTGCTGGGCGTGAACACGGCGCGCTCGCTCACCATCAAGGACGGGCGCGTCAACAAGGAGCAGGTGGCGAAGATCCGCGAGACCCTGGCCGGGCTGCCGAAGGAGGTCGTGCGGGTCGTGGTCACGCACCACCCCTTCGAGCTGCCGGAAGGCTGCACCGAAGAGGACGACCTGGTCGACCGCGCGCACATGGCGATGGACGCCTTCGCCGAGAGCGGCGTCGACCTGCTGATGGCCGGCCACCTGCACAAGAGCCACGCCGGCAATACCATGGCGCGCTACAAGATCAGCGAGTACGCGGCTTTGGTGGTGCAGGCCGGCACCGCGACTTCGACCCGGGGCAGGGGCGAGGTCAATTCCTTCAATGTGATCAGGACCGAGCCCTCGAGGATCGAGGTGGACCGGTATGGCTGGGATTCGGTGCACAAGCAGTTTCAGTTGCTGGCGACCGAGAAGTTTATCCGGAGTGGGAATATCTGGGCGGAGGTCAACGAAGGGATGCTGGCGGCGGGGATTTGAGTGTTTGCTCGTCGTCCCCGCGAAGGCGGGAATAATGCCCCCGGCATTATTCCCTCCAAGTTGGACGAGCAGACGTGACGCATGCAAACTTGGGTCCCCGCCTTCGCGGGGACGACGATATCAGATCCAATACTCCCCCAGCCGCGCCGCCCACTCCCGTATCCTGTCCATCCACGGCCGGTGCTTCCACCGCTCCAGCGTCACTTCCTTGGAATCCCGCAAATCCTCATTGAAGGCGCTCTCCATCGCCAGCCCAAAGGCCGGATCCATCACCACCACGTTCAACTCATAATTGTGCAGGAAGCTGCGGCGGTCGATATTGGCGGAGCCGATGGTCGACCAGGCGCCGTCGATCACGGCCGTCTTCGCGTGCAGCACCGCCACCTGCAGCTCGAAGATCTTCACGCCGGACCTCAAGAGCTGGTCATAGAAGCCCTGGCCGGCGTAGCGGATCATGCTGTGGTCGGACACGCCGGGCAGCACCAGCCTGACGTCCACGCCGCGGCGGGCGGCGGCGGCGAGGGCGTCGACGATCTGCTGGTCGGGCACGAAGTAGGCGGAGGTGATATGGATGCTCTTCTTCGCTTCCTGGATGGCGACCACCAGCGCCTTGTAGATGTCCGAGTCGCCTGCCGGATTGCCGGCCAGGACGCGGATCAATTTGTCTCCGGCGGCGCTCAGGGTGGGGAAGTACTCGGCCTTCGGCAGTTCGCCGCCTTCCTGCTGCACCCACAGGTTCACGAAGGACCACTGCAGCGGCGCGACGGCCGGGCCCTCGATCTTGACGTGGGTGTCGCGCCAGCCGACCTTGGCGCCGTCCGCGGTCTCCTTCTTGAATTTCGAGCGGAACAGCGAGCTGTTGGCATAGGTCGAGCTGATGTTGATGCCGCCGGTGAAGGCGACGCGGCCGTCGACTACCATCAGCTTGCGGTGGTTGCGGTTGTTCAGGTCCCAGTTGCCCTTGGCCTTGGCCGGATTGACCGGGTTGAAGATCAGGACCCGGATGCCGGCCGCGCGCATGCGCTCGAAGAAGGCGGCCGGGGTGGCGATCGCGCCGACCGCGTCGACCATGATGTTGACCGCCACGCCCTGGCGCTGCTTCTCGATCAGCACGTCGGCGAATTCGTTGCCGACCTGGTCCTGGTCGAAGATATAGGTCTCGAGGTTGATCGAGCTGGTGGCGGCGCGCGCCGCGGCCATCATCTCGCGCATGGTGGCGGGGCCGTCGAACAGCAGGGTCACGCGGTTGCCGGCGATGAGCGGCACCCCGGTCGCCTGTTCCTCCAGCAGCGCCATCGATTTCAGATCGGTCGAGGCGTTGGCCCAGCGCTTCGACACCAGCGCCGACACCTGCCTCGGCGCCAGCGTGCCTTTCGTGCCGGCGACGGTGGGCGTGGCCTTGTTCGGTGCGACCGGGTCGACTTCGGGCAGGGACTTGCAGGCGATCAGGGTCAGCCCCACACAAAGGGCGGCGATCCAGGATTGCCAGGCCAGCCGGGTTTTCTTGGGGGGAGAGCTCATTCGACACCTTTTGGTTGTTCGCTCAGAAAATCGGCTTTCGGGCCGATGAAGAAGTCCAGCGGCGCCATGCGCAGGCGCCGGCCCAGCGCACGCAGCAGCGCGAAGCCGTGGTAGAAGCGGATCTTGCGGGCGCGCAGTGCAACCCACAGCGCCAGCCCGAAGCTGACCAGCAGATTGACCATGGCGATCAGGGCGATGCCCAGCAGGGTGATGCCGACGGTCTCCAGGTCGACGTTATAGTCGAGGCCGACGAAGCCGATCGCGAAGTTGGCCGAGGAGAAGGTCACGTGGCGCACGTCGAGCGGAAGGCCGAGCAGGAAGCCGACCATGGCCGTGGTCCCCATCAGGAGACCGAAGACCGCATTGCCCATCAGGCCGCCGAGATTGTCCTCGACGTAGCGGCCGAAGCGCGCCAGGCGGTCCTTGCCCAGCAGGCGCCGCAGCGTGTGCAGCTGCTGCACGCGCAGGGACATGCGGGTATATAAAGCCTTGTTGTCGTAATAGCCGGACACCAGGCCGGAGACGAACAGCCAGACGCCGGCGATGGCCGCATGCAGCAGGGCCAGCGATTGCCAGGGGTGGCTGTCTTCGATCAGGTGGCGGGCCTTGAACACATTGACCAGGTGGTGGCCGGTCAGGTACCAGTAGCCGAGCGCCAGCAGGAAGGAGATCGGGATCACGGTGGCCAGGTTGCCCAGCACCGCCGCCACCTGGGTGCGGAACACCTTGTTGACCAGGGCCGCCATGCTGTCGGCGTCGGCCTGTCTGTACCTGCTGCTTTTCTGGTCGCTTTCGTGCAAAGCGGCGGCGATGCGCGCGGCCGTCATCGCCGGCTGCTTGGTGGCGACCGTAAAGTGCAGCACGTGGATCAGCATGAAGCCGAACGCGTAGTTCATGCTGTACAGGGCGGCTTCGATCAGCGGCGCGCGGTGCATGTAGGACATCAGGATCTTGATGACCGCCATGACGCTGATGATGAAGCCGGCGCCGGCCGCGGCGTTGAACATCTGGCGCAGCGCGCTGCGCTCCTCGGCGATGTAATGCTCGCCGGTGCGGCTGGCGTTTTCCGTGACGTTCCGCGCCAGCAGGTCGATGTTGTCGCGCACCAGGCCGCGCACCTGGTACTTGGTGTTGTGGGCTTCGGCCAGCTCCTGGGCGAGGTCGATCGCGGCGGCGCGGCGCGGCGAGATCGTCGGCTCGGCCGGCGGCGTGGATTCGATGGCCAGCGCAAGCAGGTCGACCGTCGGCGCGGCCGGCAGCTCGCCGCTGGTATCGACCAGGAACAGGAGCTTACGCAGGCGGTCGACGCTCTGGGTGATCGCCAGCAGCAGATAAGTGAGGGAGACGCTGGTGCCGGCCGCGAGCGCGCGCCGCCTGACTTTCAGCACCACCTCTTCGCACTGGTCGAGCATCACCAGCAGGTGGCGCGCGTCTTCCATGCGATCGAGTTCGCCGGCCAGCAGGCGGCCGTACTGGTCGAGGTAGTTGTTGGCCTCGATGTTCTGCATCAGGAAGGGCGAGTCGACTTCCTCGATTTCCATGTGGGCGTGGATCAGCTTCGGTTCCAGTCCCAGCGCGCAGACGCGGCAGGAGAGGGTGCGGATCGCGTCCAGCAGGCCGAGCAGGGTGACGTGGCGGGCGCGGTCCGGGGTCGCGTCAAGCGGCGGCGGGGCGTTCGAGACGGTGTCGAACAGCTCCAGCCAGTCGGCGTTCGGCACCGCCCGGATCCACAGGTAATCGTCTTCGCGGCACAGCAGTCGGTCGAAGGTATCGGAGAGGTAGATCTCGTCGAGGGCCGGCGGCAGCATGCGGTAGGCGATGCGCTTTTTCAGCTCCGTGAAGAAACCGTCGTTCGACAGGATGCCGACGTCCGAGTACAGGCTGGTGTGGCGGCGTGTTTCGAGCAGGGTGGTGATGTAGCGGCGCAGGGCCCAGGCGTGGGCGGGATCGCCCTTCAGCAGCTGGGTCAGGGTGCGCACCTGGGCGCGCGCATAGGCGGCGTCCGGCGCGCGGCGCGGGCGGAGCTTGTCGACCAGGTCGACCAGCAGGTCGATGCGGTCGCTGTCGGGATCGAGGCGTTCAAGGATGTCGAGCATAAAAGCTAGTGTACTCGCGGACACCCCTGCGCTGTGTACGCCACCGAACTGAGCGGGGCCGGGCGCTGCGGTGGCGCGCCTGCCGGGTTACACTGATGGAGTCCACATAGGGAGAAAAAGATGTATCTGACTTACTATAACGGCGAATGGGCCGAAGGGAATACGCCGCTGTTCGGCGCCATGGACCACAGCGTGTGGCTGGGCTCGTCCGTGTTCGACGGTGCGCGCGCCCTGCGCGGCCACCTGCCGGACCTGCGCCCGCACCTGCAGCGCGTGATCGACTCGGCCGAGAAGCTGGGCCTGACCTGTCCGCTGTCGGTGGACCAGATGGAAGCGCTGGTGCGCGAAGGCGTGGCGCGGTTCCCGCTTGACGCCGAGCTATATATCCGTCCGCTGGTGTTCGCGTCCGAGGGCTTCCTGATCCCGGTGCCTGAGAAGGCCGGCTTCGCGCTGACCCTGTTCGACGCGCCGCTGCCGCCTTTCGCCGGCTTCTCGGCCTGCCTGTCGGACCTGCACCGCCCGCAGCCGACCATGGCGCCGACCGACGCCAAGGCCTCGGCCCTGTACGCCAACACCGCCCGCGCCCTGCGCGACGCCCGTGCCCGCGGCTTCGACAATGCCATCATGCTCGACCTGGCCGGCAACGTGGCCGAGTTCGCGTCCTCGAACCTGTTCCTGGTCACCGCGGATGGCGCAGTGGTCACGCCGGCCTTGAACGGCACCTTCCTGGCCGGCATCACCCGCGCCCGCGTGATCGCGCTGCTGACGGAGGCAGGCGTGACGGTCGAAGAACGCACCGTATCCCCGGACGAGCTGGAAACGGCCCGCGAAATATTCAGCACCGGCAACTACGGCAAAGTCACACCCTGCGTCCGCTACCAGTCGCGCGAACTGCCGGCCGGTCCGGTAGCAAAACAAGCACGTGACCTCTACATGGCCTACACCGAAACCACCTGAGCCAATAATTCGGGGTCAGAGCACATTTCGCTGTAAATTCGGGGTCAGAGCACTTTTTTGATCAATTGATTTGCAGCGAACTGTTTGTGTTGGGAGCGCGAACGCCCCGCATCGGGCCGCGGCAGCCGGCGCGGCTTTTGAAGTTGGGAGATTTCCTCAAAAAGTGCTCTGACCCCGAATTAAATCGAAAAAGTGCTCTGACCCCGAATTAAATAAAAAAAGCCGGGATCGGCTTGCGCCAGTCCCGGCTGAAATCCCGTGGGGGTCGTTGCTGCTACTTCGCTTGCGGGATACCGATTGGACGGAGGGTGCCGCAGTCGGCGCTCAGCCATTTGCCGGCGACGTCCATGTCCACGACCTGTTGCTTGCCGTCGTCCGTGCCCTTGATGTGCATTTTGGCGCGGTAGCTGGTGTCGCTGTCCAGGGTCATTTCGCCTTCGCCGCTGGTGGGCGGCCTGCTGCAGCTGAAGACGATCTTCATCTTGCTGGCGGACTGCTGGGTGACTTTCTGCTTGCAGTCGCCTTCCTGCACCGGGAATTCCTTCCGCTGGATCATTTCCTTCGTCATGCACATGCGCGTCGTCAGCGCGCCGCCGGCGCCGATGTTCATCTGCACGCCGTTGCGTTCCATCATTTGCTGCATGGCTTTGCGCTGTTCCGGCGGCATGCTGGCCAGCTGTTTCTGCATCTCGGCCATGGCCGACTGCATCTGGCCACCGCCGGAGCTGACCGTGTTGCTCAGCTCCCAGAGCCCCGGCTTCATGGTCTGGGCGCCGGCCGGCAGGGCCGCGCAGGCCAGGACAATCGCGCCGGACAAGACGGCAAGGGTATTCATCATGGGGATGTTCTCCTGTAATGGGATGCATTGTGGCGGACGCGCCGGTTCCCCGGCAGCACCACCGATGGGGGGAAAGAAGACTCAGGAGGCTTCGTGCCGGCCCAGTACCCGGCGCTCCAGGTGCAGCAGGAGCAGCACGGTCTTGGCGTCGATAATGCCACCGGTGTCGATCAGCGCCAGCGCATCGTCGAAGTCCATTTCGACCACTTCGATGTCTTCGCCTTCCTCGGGCTTGCCGCCGCCCTCGCCACTGCGCCGCGAAGGATCGTATTCGGCCACGAACAAATGGATGCGCTCGGTCAGCGAACCCGGGCTGACGAACAGCTGCATGACCGGGTCGACATGCCCGATCTCGTAGCCGGTTTCTTCCCGCGCCTCGGCAATGACCCGGTCGGCAGGTGCGGCGCCCTCCAGCACGCCGGCGGCCGCCTCCAGCAGGAAACCGTCGCTGCCATTCAAGAACGCCCCCAGCCGGAACTGGCGTGTCAGCACCACCGTGCGGCGCTCGCGGTTGTACAGCAGCACGGCGGCGCCGGAGGCCGCGTCGTAGACTTCGCGCTCCTGTTCCTGCCGGCCGCCGTCGCTGCGCAGCTGTTCGTACTTCACTTTCTTCAGCGGATAGTAGTCGTCCGCGAGCACCGTCTCGCCAACGATGCGGATCTTCTCTTCAGCCATGTAAGCTCCCGGTAAAAGCGTCAGCCGAGCATACACCGCAGGAATGAAAAAAGCCGCCCGGCTTGCGCGGGGCGGCTTTCACTCATACGGGGTTCAGACAGCGATTACTTGAACTTGTACGAAGCGGTCAGGCGGAAGTAGCGGCCCATACCGTTGTGCAGCTGGGTGTTGAAGCCTTCGTTCGGATAACGCGGATCGTAAGGCGCCTTGGTATCCAGCAGGTTCTTGATGTTGGCCGACAGGGTCCAGTTCTTGAAGCCGGTGTACGAGTACGACGCGCCGAAGGTCAGCCATTCGTCGACGTTGCAATCCGGGTTCGAGTACAGGTAGTTCGGCAGGCCGCCGGTCGACACGCCCTTCGGCACCGGCACGGTGTTGGTGCCGTAGTAGCAGAACGGAACCGGGTAGGTCGTGGTGTTGTCGGTACGGCGCATCAGCGAGACCGACGACACGTAGTCGGCCGACAGGGTTGCCGCGTGCTCGCCGCGGGTCCAGGTGGTGACCAGGTTCAGGCGGTGACGCGGGATATCGCCCACCGAGGTCGCCCAGTCGGACAGGCCGCCGTTGGTGCCGACCACGTTGGTCGAGACTTCACCCGGACGCTCCGAACGCTTGTAGGTCAGCGCGTAGGTGTAGTTCAGGCGGGTCGACAGGCGGCCGTTCTCGCCCAGGTTCAGGCGGTGTGCGACTTCGAGGTCGATGCCCGAGGTGTCGGTCGAGCCCTGGTTCACGAAGGTGCGGTTGATCGCCAGCAGCTGGCCCGAATTCGGGATCACCTTGCCGGTCGCGTCGACCAGGTTGTTGCTGTCGCGGATCGCCAGGCCCGGGTACAGGTCCGGGTGCTCGGCCACGAAGGTTGCCGACAGCAGGGCGGTCTCGTTTTCCTTACGAATACGGTAGTAGTCGATCAGGATGTCGAGGTTCTTGGTCGCGTTGATGATCGAACCGAAGGAGTAGCTCTTCGAGGTTTCGTTCTTCAGGTTGGCGTTCGGGGTCGACATTGCCGAGATGCTGCGCGAGCAATCCAGCTTGTCCGCGCCCGGCAGCGGGTTCACGCCGTCCGGGCAACGGACCGGATCGACGAAGCCGTTGTTGAACGACTGCACGCCGCCCGGCGACACCTGCGACAGCGCCGGTGCGCGGAAGCCCTTGGCGAACGAGCCGCGGAAGGTGATCTTGTCGGTGGCTTCCCACTTGGCGCCGACTTTCGGCACGAAGCTCTTCGCGGTCGGGTACTTGTCGTAGCGGCCGGCGAAGTCCATCTCGAAGGTCTTGGTGAACGGCGTACGCAGTTCGACGAAGCCCGACTTGACGATGCGGCGGCCGTCCATGACCGAGTTTGCCAGGCCGATGATGTTACCGGCAGCCAGTTCCGGATCCGAGTTCAGGCCGATCTTTTCCTGGCGGACTTCACCGCCGAAGGCGAAGCCGATGTCGCCGCCGGCCAGCTTGCCGAAGGTGGTCGAGGCCTTGGCGTCGATCTGGGCGACTTGCGAGAAGCCCAGGTTGTCGACGTCGCGGACCGCGTTCGGGTCGGCGATGGTCGCGGCGATGGTGCGGTTCTCGGTCACGATGCGGTCGACGACCGGACGGTACAGGTAGCCATGGCCCAGATCGTCACGCTCGGTGCGGTTGTACAGGAAGCCGGTTTCCCAGTCGAAGGCGCCGGTGGTGCCCTTCAGGCCGGTCAGGAAGCGGTAGGCCTTGTTGACGTTCTCGCCGCTGGCGTCGGTGCCGGCGAAGCGGAACACGGCCGCTGCGCGGTAGCCGGTGAACGGGTTGTCCGGGTGGCCCGACGGCAGCAGCAGCTGGTAGCTGGTCGGCAGGCCGTTGACGCGGAACACGGTGGTCGGTGCGGTCGACGAGATGGTCTTCGGCAGGCCGACGTATTCGCGCTGGACGCGCGAGAAGCCGATTTCGGTGAACGACGTGACGCTGTCGCTGATCTTGAAGGTGACTTTCGACAGCAGGTTGACGTCGGTGCCCTTCGACTGCGCTTCGTAGTTGTCGTAGATGTCGTAGTTGCAGAACTGGCGGTTGTACAGCATCGAGCTGGAAGCGATGTTGTACTGCGGGCCGCCGGTGATGACGTTGCCCTGGCAGCCAGCGGTGCTGTTGACGACGTACTTGCCGTTGGCGGCGCTGGTCGAGAAGTTGGCGGCGCCGGCGGTCAGTTCACGGAAGATGAACGGGTTGCCCGACGCGTAGCTGCCATAGCCGTTCAGACGGCTGTTGATCTTCGACAGCTGGTCCTTTTCGATGTCGTTGACATCCTTGATGCCGGTGTGGCCGCGCTTGGCGACGTCGAAGCTGATGAAGGCGTTGTAGCGGTCGGTTTCCAGGTCGCCGAAGCCGATCACGCCGTTGATGTTGTTACGGTTGAATTCGCCGTTGTCGTTGGCCGAGGTCGAGGCCGAGATCTGCGCGCCCTGGTAGTCGTCCTTGGTGATGAAGTTGATCACGCCGGCGATCGCGTCGGAGCCGTACACGGCCGAAGCGCCATCCTTGAACACTTCGACGCGGGCGATGGCCGACACCGGGATGTTGTTCAGGTCATAGACGGTCGACTTGCCGTTGTTCGGGTCGGCGTAGGCCGAAGCGGCGATGCGGCGGCCGTTCAGCAGGATCAGGGTCGAGGACGAGCCCAGGCCGCGCAGCGAGGCGGTCGAAACGCCTTTCGAGAAGCCGCCGTCGGTGATGTCGTTCGAGGTGCCCGAGCCGAAAGCCGGGATGTTGTGCAGCAGTTCGGCAACGGTGTTGGCGCCGGTGGCGGTGATTTCCTTGGCGGTCATCACGGTGATCGGCGAGGAGTCTTCCTTGTCGGCGCGCTTGATGTTCGAGCCGGTCACGTAGACCTTCTGGGTCACGGGCTGCTCGGCCTGTGCGAATACGAAGCCTGGCGCTGCCAGGGTGAGGGCGACAGCGAGGACGCTGTGCTTAACTGCGAATTGCTTAGTCAAAATCTCTCCAATGCTTTATCTCGAAGCCGGGGCTTCTCTTTGTCAACCTCGGCGGGTATATATTCCTGCCAAGGGGGACGATCAAACCATTTCTGATGAGAAAAAGTCAAATTGGATACGTGATTTTGTGTGATCAATACAACGGGTATAAACAGCAGGAATGGTGCTATGCAGAGGTGACAATATTTCTGTATATGCATAAGTAAAACTAATGCATACAAATGTACATGCCTTGAAGGTAATCCGGCGTCACCGATTTTGCTTGTGCCGAAGCGGGATTGCCGGTTTCGGGCGCGTCGTTGACGCTGCGCTGCAATAAGGCCGCAATTGTCACGCATACTCACCGGACGCCGCGCCGGGGGAGGGCGGCGCCCGGCGCTGCATCAGCCGGCGCGGGCTGGCTCGTTGACGTAGATTTCGACGCGGCGGTTGCGGGCGCGGCCGGCCGGATCGTCGTTCGAGGCGACCGGCTCGCGCGCCGCGCGGCCTTCGACGGTGATGCGGTTCGGATCGATGCCGCGCGCCGCCAGGTAGTCGCGCGCGTGGGCGGCGCGGTCCAGCGACAGCGGCTGGTTGATGCCGTCGCCGCCGGTGCTGTCGGTGTGGCCGATGATGGTCACGTAGGTGGCCGGGTTCTCGTTCAGGGTGGTTGCGAAGCGGTCGAGGATGGGCCGGAAATTCGGCTTGATGTCGGCGCGGTTGGTGTCGAACGAGATGTCGCTCGGGATCTCGAGCTTGAGGCGGTTGTCGGCGGTCTGCGAGACCTGCACGCCGGTGCCGCGGGTGGCCTGCTCCATCGCCTGGCGCTGCTGCTCCATATGCTTGGACCAGATGTTGCCGGCCACCGCGCCGGCCAGGCCGCCCAGTACGGCGCCGCGGGTGGCGCGGCCGCTGCCGCCGCCGCCCGTGCTGGCGCCGATGATGGCGCCCAGCCCGGCGCCGACACCGGCGCCGGTGGCGGTGCCGCGCTGGGTCGCATTCATGTCCGCGCAGCCGCCGGCGGCCACCGCGAGTGCGGTCGCGCACAGGGTGGAGCGGATGAAGGTCGTGTGTTTACGCATGATGTCCTCCTTCAAAAAAAATATCCGTTTCGTAGTCGCACCCGCTGATTGGGGCACGACCGCGAAACGGATCGGACAGTGTTGCTGATAAGGCGCGGCGGGCCTTATATGCCGCGTCCACTGATCAGGCGAACCAGGATCATGATGACGGCAACGACCAGCAGGATGTGGATGAAGCCGCCGACGGTATAGGAAGTTACCAGGCCCAGCAGCCAAAGAATGATGAGTACGACAGCGATAGTGTAGAGCATGATAGTGTCCTCTTCTGTTTGAACCGGCGATGTCTGTGCCGTGAATTCAGTATCTCGGGATCCGTGGCTGTGCTCCGTACGTTGACGTACATTAGGCCGCGGATTTTTGTTCTTTTCGCAATCCCGGGACCCAGCCCATGAAGCCCGTCAAACCGATGAAACCGATGAGGCAGGTCAGCAGGCCGCCGCTGATCAGGAAGAACACGTCGTGGGCGGCGATGTCCGCGCTGCCGGGCTGGGGCGCTGGCCCGGCGCTGACCAGGCCGAAGGCGGTGAGAAGCAGACCCCAGAGAATGATACCCATCCATGCGATGCTGTTCATTTGGACTCCCTTTCGTGTGGTTTTCTCTGATTCTTGACCGCCCAAGGGCCGCGTTCCGTGCGCTGGCGCACATTGCGAAAAAGAAAATAAAAACGGGGCCACAGCCCCGTTCGAAACGACCCGGCCTGCATGGCCGGGTATGCGCATGACATGTTCAGGCGGCGCGCAGCGCGCCCTTGACGATGCGCACGCGGTCGCCGGTGCGCCATGCCGGCGCGCTCTGCTGGTGGAAGGTGCGCAGGGTGCCGTCGTCCAGGCGGACCCGGATCTCGTAGCTGTGGCTGGCCTTCATATTGCCTTCGACCTGGTTGCCCATCACGGCGCCGCCGACCGCGCCGGCCACCGTCGCCAGCTGGCGTCCATGGCCGCTGCCGACCTGGTTGCCCAGCAGGCCGCCGAGGATGGCGCCGCCGGCCGCACCGACGCCGCTGCCTTGCGCGCGGGTCGTGATCTGGCGGATCGATTCGACGTTGCCGCAGTTGCCGCACCAGTTGCTCGAGGACTCGGCCTGCGCCACGCGGGTCGTGGTCCTGGCCTTCGGATGGCTTTCGCGCACCGGGGCCGGTTCGTCGTAGCCGGCCGCGGTCGAGCCGGCGGCGCTGCTGCCGTAGGCCGTCGTGCCGCCCTGGGCGACGTAGCCCGGCGGATAGGTGCTGGCGGTGGTCGGCGCGATCGTCGCCGGCGGCATGGCCGGCAGCGGTGCCGTCGAGGAAGGCGTGGCCGGCACATAGCTGCCGACGGCCGGCTGGGCCGGGTAGGCGGGCGGCAGCGCGCCCGGCGCCATGCTGCCCGGCGCAGGGGCGCCCGGCTGCTGCAGGCTGGCGGACAGGGCGGCGCGCTCGGCGTCGCTGAGGCCGCCGTTCGCGGTGCGTCCTTTCGAGCTCGGCAGCCAGCCCATGATGGCGGCGGTGCCGACCGCGCAGAACAGGATGACGGCAAGCGCCGCCAGGATCAGGAGCGGATGCTGGCCCCTGCGGGTCGGGGATGACGGTGGTGTCGGGTGCGTGTTCATGAGGGCGTCCTTTTCTTCTTCAGTCTGGTGAAGCCATTGTCCCTGTCAACAACACCCGGTTCCGTGCGTCACCGTACATACTTGCCCTGCCCGCGCCGCTACGCTGACCAAAAGTTGTTAGCAAATGATACTGCGACGCCAGCCGCAATTTTCCTGGCGTCCTACTGCGAGGGTCCAATGAATTCTCCTGCTGCACCCATGGTCGCCGAGCATAACGCCAACCTGCTGCTGGCCGCGCTTCCGCCGGAAGACCTGGCGCGCATGCTGCCGGCGCTCGACCAGGTCCAGGTGGAGCTGGGGGCCGTGCTGTGCGAACCGGGCGACCCCATCCGCCACATCTATTTCCCGCACGATTGCCTGGTCTCGATGATGGCCGTGGCGGAAGTGCGCATGACGCTCGAGGTCGGCCTGGTCGGCCGCGAGGGCATGCTGGGCGCCACCGTCGCCCTCGGCCACGACACCACCCAGGTGCGCGCCGTGGTCCAGCGCGCCGGCAGCGCCAGCCGCATCGACGCCGATCTCTTCCGCAGCGAATTCGCGCGCAGCCCGGCCCTGCAGCGGGTGCTCTACCGCTACACGGACACGCTGCTGGCCCAGGCCATCCAGATTGCCGTCTGCAGCCGCTACCACGTGCTGGAAGCGCGCCTGGCGCGTTCTCTGCTGGTCACGCGCGACCGCCTGCAGTCCGACCGCTTCCACCTCACCCACGAATTCCTGGCCCACGCGCTGGGCGTGCGCCGGGTCGGCGTCACCAAGGCCGCCAGCGCGCTGCAGCAGCAGGGCCTGATCGACTACAGCCGCGGGAATATCGAGATCCTCGATCCCGAGGGCCTGGCGCAGGCGGCTTGCACCTGCTACGAGATCGTTCGCGAGGCGGGGGCGGGCGCCGGCGTTTCGGCTGCGGCTCCCCTGTTCGTGTAGGGCAGGCAGGGGCTCTCCGAGCCCACATGCCAAAAGCAAACGCCCCGTCGAAACGGGGCGTTTTGCTGCAGGGTGGGCACGGCGTGCCCACCCTGCGTGGACAGCTTAGTGCGTCTTGCTGGTCTGGTTGCCGATCACGCCGCCGACGGCTGCGCCGCCCACGGTGCCGATAGCGGAACCGCCGGTCAGGACCGAGCCTGCCACTGCGCCGACGCCTGCGCCGACAGCGGTGTTACGGTCCTGGTTCGACATGCCTGCGCAGCCGGTCAGGGCCAGGGCAGCGGTAGCCAGCGAAGCGGTAACGACGATTTGTTTGATGGTTTTCATGTTGATCTCCTTACGGTGGGTTTCATTACCTGAGGCGCAGGTCATTCCTGACCGATTTCACACCCCTGACGGTTCTGGCAGCGTCCGCTGCTGCTGCCACGTCGACCGCCGAGCTGACGAACCCGCTCAGCTGGACGACTCCTCTCTCGGTTTCCACATCCAGCTCGGACACCGAGAGCTTCGGATTCCCGTTGATAGCTGCCTTGACTCCGGTCGTGATGGCGGCGTCGTCGACGGCCTGGCCGGCTGAACTACCGGTTGCGGCACATCCCGAGACAGTCGCCAATCCCAGCACCAAGGCGGCCAGCAGCGTCGCGGTACATCCGAATTGCTTCATCTTGCGTCCTTGCTTTGTTGCGTGATGCAGTGATACCAGATTAACAACGCACAAAAGCAAGGTCTGTACGACATCTCACACTACCGCACTCAACGCTTTTGCTTGCCCGGCGGCGGCGCCTGCGGCTTGGCCTTCGCTTCGGCCAGCAGCGCCGCGCAGGGACTGTCCTTGCCCGGACCGGTGTTGATCAGCGGGAGCAGGGCGGCGGCCGGCGCGGCCACCACGGCCAGTGCGACCGCGGCGCCGCCCTTCATGGCCAGTACTTTCTTGTCGAGCTGCAGGTCCGGATTCTTGAAGGTGCCGCGCACGTAGAAGGGCGTGCGCAGGGTGAACAGGCGCAGCGCCTTGGTCTCCGGCTTCACGCGCAGGTCCATCTGCTCGTTGCCCAGGTTGACCCAGCCGTTGATGTCGACGATCGCTTCCTCGGTGTCCAGCACGAAGGTATTGGTCGAGGCCACGCCGTTCTTGACGTCGAGGTCGGAGGCCAGGCAATTCAGTTTGACCTGCTTGTCGCCGAACAGCTTGGTGATGATGACGTTGCCGACGTTCAAGCCGGCTTCCTCGAGCAACAGCTTGCTGACCACGCCTTCGCTCACCAGGCCCTTCACTTCGCCGTTCGACTTGGCCAGCATCTCGCCGACGGAATCGCCGGTGGCGGTCAGCTTGGCCTGGGCGTAGATGTCGCCGGCCGTGGCCTGCTGGATCTTCTGGATCTGCGGGAACAGCTGCTTGACCTCGATGTGGCGCGCGGTGGCGTCCAGCGTGGCCTTGATCGCATCCTTGCCGGCGCTGCCGCTGCCGTCCAGCGTGATGTTCGAGCTCACGGTGCCGCCGGCCAGGCCGAAGTCCAGCGGCCGCAGCTTCAGCACGCCATTGTCCATGGTCAGGTGGGTATTCAGCTTGTTGAGCGGCAGCTGGGCCGTCTTGACGATGCGGTCGGCGCTGAAGCGCACGTCGGCATCCAGCACCTTCCATTTTTCGGTGTGGAATTTTTCGACCGGCAGCGCCTTGTTATTCGGCTGCACCGCGGCCACGCCGCGTTCGCGCTTGCTGGCATTGGAATCGGCGCCGATCAGCGGGCCCAGGTCGGCAAAGCGCAGCTGCTTCGAATGGATGGTGCCGGTCAGCTTGTTGCGCGGCTTTTGGGTGCGGAAAGTCAGGCTGCCGTTGATGTCGGACTCGCCTACCTTGCCCTTGAACTTCTCGTAGGTCCAGCTGCTCTGCTTGCCGTCCTTGCCGTCGCCCAGCGAGCCGGTCAGGTGGCCTTCGGTCGAGAAGGCTGGGGTCTCGGGCAGCACCACGCCGGTGAAGGCATAGAGGCGCGCCAGGCTGGGGCCTGCCAGCTTCAGGCGCAGGTCGAGCCCGGCCAGTTTCGCGGGCCGCGTGACCGTGCCCTGGACCGCCAGCGCGTAGGGGCCGGAATGCACGTCGGCCTGGATCGGGAAGGGCGCATCCATGTTCTCCTTCAGGGTCAGCACGCCCCCTAGCTTGCCGCCGCCTGTCACCGGCGCATCGTTGTAGGTGCCGTGGACCTTGAAGACTATGCCGTAGGTCGGGTCGTTGGCGATGGTATCGACGTCGGCCGTGATGTCGGCGTCGGTGACCGCATCCTTGATGTGGATGACGCCTTTCGCCAGCACCAGGCGCTCGAGATCGAGCTCCCACTTCGATTCCTTCTTCTCGTGCTTGTACGCCCAGTTGTAGTGTGTGGCGTCGGTGCGCAGCAGCTCGAGGCGCGGACCGTCGACGCGCAGCACCGGAATGTTGATCGTGTGGCTGAGCAGCGGAAAGGGATTCAGCGAAAACGAGATTTGGCGCACACTGGCGGTATCGCCCTTTTGCATGTTGACCGGATTGCCGACGTGAATGTCGTTCGCGTACAGGTGCGGCCAGGGAATGTGGTCGCGCCAGGTGCGCTGGCCGGGAACGATGCTCTCGGAGGGCCGCTCCCATTTGACGGAGAGGTCGCCGGCGATGGCGAAGGGGCGCTCGATGGCCTCGCTGACCTTGGCGTTGAGCCAGGGTTTGACGCGGTTCCAGTCGAAGGTCAGGAGGATGATGATGGCGATGACCGGGATGGCGATCAGGATGCCGATGATCCAGAGCACGGCCTTCAAGGCGCGCGACTTCGGGCGCTTGTCCTTGTGCCTGCCGGATGCGTTGCCGCGGTTCGTCTCGTCCGCCGGCTTGTTCTCCTCATGCTGTTGGGTTGTCATGGCAATCCTTCTGGTGGGAGTGTGTTGAGATCAGATTAACGTAAAGGTCTTCCGATCAATGTGCGGTGCCGCACCGTAGCGGGACAGGCCTTGCGTCAACGCCGCCCTATGTGCGGCAGCGAACCGATCTCTTCAAGCAAGAGGCTTATAACGTTACCAACACAATCTTTCTTCAATGGGAGAACACAGATGGACATGAAATCGATGAACCTGCTGGTGCGGGTTGGCGCGGCTGCCGCGGTCTTGAGCCTGGCCGCCTGCGCGAGCCCGGAAAAGACCCCGGCCACGGCTGCCGTCGCGGTATCGCACAACGCCGTCGATAACGCAGTGTCGGCCGGCGCACCGGAACTGGCGCCCGAAGAGATTTCCGCTGCGCGCAGCAAGATGATGCAGGCCAACCAGGCGCTGGCCGCCAAGGATTACAAGCGGGCGCGCGAACTCGCGGTGCAGGCCCAGGCCGATGCCAAGCTGGCCCAGGCCAAGGCTGCCTCGGCCAAGGCCACCGCGGCCTCGAATGCGCTGAACGAAGACCTGCGCGTGCTGCGCCAGGAAGTGGACCGCGCGAATTCCGATCAGCAATAACTATTTCGGCACACACAAGAAGAAAGGAAGCACGATGAAATCGACGTTTCTGAAATCGGCGGTCTTCGCCTGCGCCGTGCTGCTGGGCGCCTGCAGCACCGTCCCGACCACCACCGCCACCCTCGACGAGGCGCGCGCCGATTACGTTGCCGCCAGCAACAACCCGGCGGTCGCCAGCTATGCGCCGATGGAATTCCGCCAGGCCAGCGAAGCCCTGGACCGCGCCAACCAGGCCGCCGCCAAGCGCGAGAGCCTGGACACCATCGACCGCCTGGCCTACGTGGCCAAGCAGCGCATCGCCACCGCCCAGGAAATCGCCAAGGCCAAGTCGGCCGAGGCCGAGATCGCCAATGCCAGCCGCCAGCGCGACCGCGTGCAGCTGGAAGCCCGCACCGCCGAGGCCGAACGCGCCAGGCGTGAAGCCGCCGCCGCCAACGCCCAGATCGCTGTTGCTCAGCAGCAGGCCCAGAACGCCCAGCAGCAGGCCCAGGACGCCCAGGCCCAGGCCGCCGCGGCCCAGCAGCAGGCTGCCCAGCTGGCCGAGCGTTCGGCGCGCCTGGAAGCCATCCTGGTCGAGCTGCATGCGCAGAAGACCGAGCGCGGCATGGTGGTCACGATCGGCGACGTCCTGTTCGCCACTGACCGCGCCGAGCTGAATGCGAACGGTATGGCGACCGTGCGCAAACTGGCCGAGGTCATGATGCAGAACCCCGACCGCACTGTGCTGGTCGAAGGATTCACCGACAGCACCGGCAGCACGGGCCATAACCAGGACCTGTCGGAGCGCCGTGCGCAATCCGTGGCCCAGGCCCTGACCAGCCTCGGCGTGCCGCGCGAGCGCGTGGCGATGCGCGGCTACGGCGAGGCTTACCCGGTGGCGTCGAACGACAGCGCCGCCAACCGCCAGCTGAACCGCCGCGTCGAAATCGTGCTGTCGAACGAGAACGCGCCTATCCCGCCGCGAGCGGCGACGCGTTGATTTTGTATTGGCTTTATTGAGAAGAAGGGAAGACAGACCATGAACGAGACGACTAGCAACCTGGGACACGGCTTCGACATCGAGGAAATCCGCCGTGCCGCAGCCAACCTCGAGGACGGCGCCGTGACCGAAGGCTACGCCGCCGACCGCGAGGCGGTGATCGCGATGCTGAATGCCGCCCTCGCCACCGAGCTGCTGTGCGTGCTGCGCTACAAGCGCCACTACTACACCGTCAGCGGCCCGAACACCGGCCACATCAAGGCCGAGTTCCTCGAGCATGCCCAGCAGGAACAGGACCACGCCGACCGCATCGCCGAGCGCATCGTCCAGCTGAACGGCTCGCCGAACTTCAACCCGGCCACGCTGACCCAGCGCAGCCATGCGGAGTACGACGATTCCGAAGACGTGCAGGCGATGATCCGCGCCGACCTGATCGCCGAGCGCGTGGCGATCGAGTCCTACCGCCAGATGATCCAGGCGATCGGCGACAAGGACCCGACCACCAGGCACATGCTGACCGAGATCCTTGCCGTCGAAGAAGAACACGCCGACGACATGAGCGACCTGCTGGCATAACGAATCCCATTCAACCCACCAATAACAAGGAGTACAACATGCTCGATTCCATCCGCGCCAACGCCGACGCCGTGCGCAACAAGGCCACCGCCGCTTCCATCGACAGCAAGCTCGACGACGCCGGCGCCGACATGAAAACCCTGGTCAAGGATGCCCAGTCGCTGCTGACCTCGGCCGCTTCGCTGACCGGCACCAAGGCCGACGAACTGCGCGCGCGCGGCATGCGCATGCTGGATGCGGCGCTGGGCAAGAGCAGCGAGTACAAAGATCAAGCCATGGTCAAGGGCAAGGAACTGGCAAAGAACGCCGATGTCTACGTTAAGGACAATCCGTGGCGCACCGTGGCCGCGGCGGCCGGTGTCGGCCTGCTGGTGGGTATCCTTCTGGGTCGCAAATAACAAGAGCCGGGGGCAGCCATGGAAAATAAGGAAACAGTCGTGCATGGCCCCGGCCTCATGGGTGGTATCACGGGCCTGGCGAAAAACCTGTTCGGCCTGGTGGTGTCGCGCGTGGAGCTCGCCGCACTCGAAATGACCGAGGTGCGCAACCACGCGATCGAGCTGGTCGCCATCTTCGCGATGGCCATCCTCGCCACGTGGTTCGCGCTTGCCTACGGCACCGCGACCATCGTCGCCCTGGCCTGGGACGAAATGGGCTGGAAGATCCTGCTGGTCATGTTCATCGTCTTCCTCGTCATCACCGGCATCCTCGTGGCCAAGGGCCTGTCCATGCTGAAGCAGGGCAAGCTCGCCTTCCCCGAGACGATGAAGGAATTGCGCAACGACCGCGACATGCTGATGTAAAGGAAAAAGACATGGACAAGAACGATCATCGCAGCCACGAAGAAAAGAAGCGCGCGCTGCTGCGCGACGGCGAGTTCTACCGCGCAGGCGTGGCGCACGCGCGCGCCCAGATCTCGCATGCGGCGCGTCCCGAAGTGATGTTCCATTCGGTGCTCGACCACGCCACCTGGGTCCTGCGCACGCGTGCCGATGCACTGCTGAAACCTACCGGTACTAGCGTGTCGGTGCTGGCTCCTTATGCCCTAACCGTGCTAGGCTTCATCCGTAAGCGCAAGCTCGGTAAACCGGCCCTGGGTGTTGCAGCGCTGGCGGGTGTTGCCGCTTGGTACATGCAGCGCAAACGCGCGCAACAAATGGCATACTGAAAGCGAATTCTCACAGAATATGGTGGGGCTTGAGCGGCGTCGCAATCCTCGGATTGGACGCCGTCTTTTTGTCGCCGCCTGGCGCGTCGATCAGCGCGAGGCAGGGGTGGTGGTCTGGACGGTGGTCTGCACCGATCCCTGCGGCGCCGTCTCCAGCTGGGACGGCGCATTCTTCATGTCCTGCTCGTAGGTGGCGCGCGCGTCCTTCAGGCAGGCGCTGCGCTCGGCCGCCGGGTTCTCGCCGCAGGCCTTCTTCGCTTCCGCATAAGCCGCGCCGATTTCCTTCTGCAGGGTGCGCAGGCGCGCCTGCTGCGTCGGATCGCCCTGGTGCCAGCGCGCCGGATCGCCGCGCCGGATTTCGCTGGCCTGTTTCGCTTTCACGGCCGGGGCGACCGTGCTGCCGTCGTTGGCCTGGGGCTGGGTCTGTGCCTGGGCCGCCGCGGCGGCGGCCAGCATGCCGGCCAGTGCGAGCGCACGCCAGCTTCCTTGTTGTTGTCTCATAGCATTCTCCTTCCTCTGGACGAGCGAAAGCCGGCGCAGAATGCGCCGGCTGGCTGGCTCACGTCTTAATAGCGGTAGACGCGGCCGTCGACGATGCGCACGCGGTTGCCCACGCGCAGGTCATACACATTGTCCTGCACCACGGTGCGGTATTCGCCGTTATCGAGGCGGATGTTCACCGCGTAGGCCTGCTGGCCTTCGTTGCGGTTGCGCTCGACGTTGTTGCCGATCGCCGCACCGGCCACGCCGCCGGCCACGGTGGCCGCGGTACGGCCGCCGCCGCTGCCGACCTGGTTGCCGGCCAGCGCACCGACCAGGCCGCCGACGATGGCGCCGGCGCCGCTGGTGCGGCCTTCCGTATTGGTCACCTGGATCGATTCGATGGTGCCGTAGCCGGCCGAGGCGCTGTCGCGGTAGCTGGTGTTATAGCCGTCGCGGTAGCCGCCGTTGTTGCCGTAGTAGGGATCTGGATTGCTGCTGGCGCAGCCGCCGAGGATGGCGCCGGCCGCGACCAGCGCGGCAATAGAGCGGGTAGCTTTCATGACTTGTTCTCCTGGCAAAAGATGTAGGGTCAGATTAAGCAGCGGCACGCCTGAGGTCTGTGCGATGACGCACCGTCTTTACTTGTGACTCATCCATGTCCATACAACACTTTTAACTAGTGTTCGGCACCGTACAGAACACTCTCTTACAGCAGAGTAAAACGTCAACAGTGCATTAAAAACAAGGAGAACAAAATGCGGGCACCACCTCATGCGATCTTGCTGCTCGGTGCAGCAATGCTGTACGCCGCGCACGTACGCGCCGGCGAGCCCCTGATCCGGAAAGTTTCGCCGGAAACGAAGATGGCCTACCAGCAGGCGCGCGACCTGGCGGCGGCCAACTACAAGAATGCGCGCGCCCAGTGCGATGCCGTGACCGGCAATCCGAAGGATCTGTGCGTGGCCGAAGCCAAGGCCATGCGCGTGCGCACCGAGGAAGAGGCGCGCGCGAAGTACGAGGACACGCTGAAGGCCTATACCCGTGCCCGCCTGCGCATCGCCGACGCCAACTACGACCGCGACAAGACGCGCTGCGCCGGCCTCGTGGGTAATGACAAGGACGTCTGCCAGGCCCAGGCCAAGGCGGCGCTGGTGGCCGCGCGCGCCGACGCCAAGGCGGACCAGAAGACCATCGAAGCGCGCAACGAAGCGCGTGACGACAAGCTGGACGCGGCCTGGAAAGTCGCGATGGAACGCTGCGACGCCTTTGCGGGCGCCGCCAAAGACCAGTGCGTCTCGGATGCCAAAGTCCAGTTCGGAAAGTAATTCAGGAAGTAGTACAAGGATTTACAACCGGCCGCATCGGCCACTTCGTATCACCCGTGTGATGCATTGACAACAAGGAGCTCATCATGAACATGACCAAACGTATCGCTACCGCCGTCTTCACCGCCACCGTCGCCTTCACCATGGTCGGCTGCGCATCGGGCCCGAACAAGGAAAGCACCGGCGAGTACCTCGACGATGCCGCCATCACCGGCAAGGTGAAGGCCGCCTTTGCCGCCGACCCGAACGTCAAGGCCACCGAAATCAACGTCGAAACCTACAAGGGTGCGGTGCAGCTGTCGGGCTTCGTCGCCCAGCCGGGCGATGCCCAGCGCGCTGCCGACATCGCCCGTGGCGTGAAGGGCGTGAGCTCGGTGAAGAACGACATCCGCGTCAAGTAACTCTTAGAATGAGCTGACGCCGGATCGCACTCCGGCCGCGTGGGCGATCGTGGAACGGTCGCCCGGCGCGTCGGCTGGAATGGAATCGACGGCCAGCCCTGGGGTTGGCCTTTTCTTTTGCAGGACACGATATGCAGCTCGCTCCACCCGGCACCACCAGCGCCAAGCCATCCGATGCCCCCGCCGCGCCGCCGCCTTCGCCGGCGACCGCGCCGGATATCCCCCGCTCACCAGAAGAGGCGGCGCGCGAAGCCGGCCTGCTGAGCGAGGAGGGCGCGCCCACCGGCGAAGAGCTGGGGGCCGCGCACGGCGCCCTGCGCCTGCCCGTGCACGTGAACGCGCGCGGCATGTCGCTCGGCATCCTGGCCACCGTCGCCTTCGTATTCGGCCTGCAATGGGCCAAGAATTTCTTCGTGCCGCTGCTGCTCGGCATCTTCATCGCCTATACCCTCAGCCCCGTGGTGCGCTGGCTCGAACGCTGGCACATCAAGCGCGCGATCGGCGCCACCCTGGTCTCGGCCGCGATCCTGGCCGGCATGGCGCTCACCATCCAGCGCGTGCAGGGCGAATTCTTCAACATCATCGACGAACTGCCCTCGCTCACCCACAAGGTCACCAGGCTGATCACGCAGGCCTCGGACGGCCAGCCCTCGACTATCCAGCAGGTGCAGGCGGCGGCCGCCGAGATCGAGCAGGCGGCCGCCAATGCGTCGGGCGCCGGTGCCAAGCGAGCGGCGCAGCAGCGCCGGGCGGCAGCGGCCGCCAACGCGCCCGGCGCCACCAATTTCCGCGTGATGGACTGGCTGCTGGCCGGCTCGGTCGGCCTCGCCAGTTTCATATCGCAGGCCACCATGGTGGTGTTCCTGGTGTTCTTCCTGCTGCTCGCGGGAGACACCTTCAAGCGCAAGCTGGTCAAGCTGACCGGCCCTTCGCTGACACGCAAGAAGGTGACCGTGCACATCCTCGAGGATATCAACACCTCGATCCAGAACTACATGTTCATGCTGCTCGTGACCAATAGCCTGCTGGCCCTGCTGATGTGGGGCGTGCTGCGCCTGGTCGGCCTGGAGAACGCCGGCGCCTGGGCCATCTTCGCCGGCGTCGCCCACGTGATGCCCTACTTCGGCCCGCTGCTGATCACCCTGGCGACCGGCCTGGTCGCCTTCCTGCAGTTCGAATCCCTGCGCATGGTGATCCTGGTGGCCGGCGCCTCGCTGGCCATCGCCACCCTGGTGGGCATGGTCGTCACCACCTGGATGACCGGCAAGATCGCCAAGATGAACCCGGCCGCGGTGTTCGTCAGCCTGCTGTTCTGGGGCTGGCTGTGGGGGATGTGGGGCTTGCTGCTGGGGGTGCCGGTGGTGGTGGTGGTGAAGGTGGTGGCGGAACGGGTGGAGGG
>NZ_CAKKMV010000020.1 GCF_918697865.1 Massilia sp. Bi118
CTCCTCGCGCTGGGCCTGATTGCCTCCGCCCTGCCCGCCGCGCAAGCGCAGGAAACCACGAGCGCCCAGCCCGCCCCCGCCGCCGGCGAAGTGCAGGCCGTGGTCGTCACCGGCACCCGTTCGCTGAACCGCCGCACCCTCGAAACCGAATCGCCGGTCGACGTCATCTCCAGCCGTGAGCTGCTGAGTACCGGCTCGAACGAACTGGCGACCGTGCTCTCGCGTTTGCTGCCTTCAATGAACTTCCCGCGCCCGGTCGGCGCCGATGCCAGCGACGCCGTGCGTCCGGCCCAGCTGCGCGGCCTGTCGCCGGACCAGACCCTGGTGCTGGTGAACGGCAAGCGCCGCCACACCTCGGCCGTGGTCAACGTCAACGGCACCCAGGGCCGCGGCTCGGCGCCGGTCGACCTGAACGCGATCCCGCTGGCCGCGATCGACCACATCGAAGTCCTGCGCGACGGCGCCGCCGCCCAATACGGCTCGGACGCCATCGCCGGCGTGGTCAACATCATCCTGAAGAAAGGCGCCGAAGGCGGCGAGGCGGAAATCCAGTACGGCGAATACGACAAGGGCGACGGCGAACAGACCACCGTACGCGGCTCGACCGGCTTTGCGCTGGGCGACAAGGGCTGGGTGCGCGTGGCCGTCGAAGCCGCCAACCGCAACCCGACCAACCGCGCCTTTCCCGACCCGCGTCCGGAAGCCGGCCCGCGCCAGGGCACCATCACCCAGCGCTACGGCGACCCGGACAGCCGTCCGCGCAGCCTCTTCCTCAACAGCCAGTACAACATCAACGAGAACCTCGACTGGTACGCCTTCGCCAACTACGGCGAGCGCAAGACCTCGTCGGCCGCGACCTGGCGCCTGGCCGGCCGCTCGCCGCTGTACCCGGAAGGCTTCCTGCCGCTGGAGGACAGCAAATCGACGGATGCCTCGCTAGTGACGGGCCTGCGCGGCGACCTCGCCGGCTGGCGCTGGGACGCGAGCCTGAACTACGGCCGCAACCGCTTCAGCCTGGACGTCGACAACACCACCAACCTGAGCGCCGGTTTCCCGAACCCGGGCCAGACCAGCTTCTACGCCGGCAAGCTGACCTCGACCCAGGAAATCGCCAACCTCGACGTGGCGCGCGACATCCCGGTGTCGTGGATGAGCGGCCCGCTGACGGTGGCGCTGGGCGCCGAAGCACGCTACGAGTCGTATGAAATCGGCGCCGGCGAGCCGAACTCGTATTTCGGCGGCGGCGCCCAGGGCTTCTCCGGCTTCCGTCCTGAAAATGCCGGCAAGAACAGCCGCAACAACCAGTCGCTCTACCTGAACCTGGAAGGCGACATCACCAAACAGCTGTCCGGCTCCCTGGCCGTCCGGCACGAGCGCTACAGCGACTTCGGCAACACGACTTCGGGCAAGGTCGCGGCGCGCTACGCCTTCACGCCGCAGTTCGCACTGCGCGGCACCTTCTCGAACGGCTTCCGCGCGCCTTCGCTGGCCCAGGAGTTCTACACCATCACGACGACCAACTTCCTGGTCATCAACGGCCAGAACACGCCGATCGAAACCGGCACCTTCCCGGTCAACAGCGCCGCCGCCCAGGCCCTCGGCGCCCAGCCGCTCAAACCCGAACGCGCACGTAACCTGAGCTTCGGCGCCCAGTGGCAGCCGATCCGCAACTGGACCACCACCGTCGACCTGTACCGCATCGACATCGACGACCGCGTCATCTTCTCGTCCAACCTGCAGCTGTCCGGCGCTGCAGCGGCCGGCCTGAACGCGGCGCTGCAGAACCGCGGCATCTTCGTCGGCGCCGCGCGCTACTTCACCAACGCCGTCGATACCCGCACCAAGGGCGTGGACGTGGTCAGCACCTACCGGATGAACCTCGCCCAGGGCGCGCGCGCGGACTTCACACTAGCCTACAACCACAACGACAACGAAGTGCGCCACGTCGCCGCCACCCCGGCCGTGCTGGCCAATGCGGGCCTGGTGCTGGCGGACCGCCAGACCGTGAATCGCCTGACCGTCGGTTCGCCGAAGGACAAGCTGAGCCTGTCCGGCGACTACACCCGCGGCACCTGGAGCGGCCACGCCAACGTGACGCGTTACGGAAAATTCACCGTCCCGCAAAACAACGTGGCGCTGGACCAGACCTACGATCCGCAATGGGTGCTGGACCTGTCGACGTCCGTCCGCGTGGCCAGCAACTGGCGCGTGACGCTCGGCATCGACAACGTCACCAACCGCTATCCGGCGCAGGTGACGTCCCTGGGCAACCTGAACGTGAACGGCACCCAGCCGTACAGCGTGTGGGCGCCGAATGGCTTCAATGGGCGCTTCTTCTACGGTAAGGTGGGTTATACCTGGTAAGCCAACATAGGACTGGAGAATCGCTTTAAAAACGGCGGGCCGGATTTTTCTGGCGCCGCCGCTTTTTCGCACGCTAGCTATCCATTACCTGGCTTACTTCTGCCGCGCCGCGTCGAAGAACCATCCATCCCAATGGATGACAAGCCGGTCACGGTTTTTGATGAAAGCGATAGTGCAGCCGAGATTCACGACCGTTACCGGATTTGGCAAACCAAGCTTTCGAGCACTCGCATGCGCCTGCTCGCGCAGATATAGCCGAGGCTCGACACGCTCGGCATCGAGGTCGGGCGGGGGACAATTCCGCGATCCGAACTGCACGCTTTCCTGGCTGATCTTGATGGTTTTCCCGACCAACTGACGTGCTTCCCGCTCGTCGATAGACGTGATTTGCGATCCATCGAGTGCTGCAGTCAGCTTCCATTTGCCTAACACGCTTTGCTTCTGCTTTTCCGCGCCTTGAGCGGAACATGTCATCGACGCGGCCAGGCTAAAGACCGCGATCATAAAGAGAAGTCGGATATTTCCTGCCGATGGAGCGCGTATTTGAAGCAACATATTGTCTCCCTTATTGAGTAGCAGCTTCCTGCGTAATTCGAAATGGCGCACTCTCCTCTTCGCGACGCTTGATTAATCCAGGAGCGACAACATACTTTTTCTTGCCTTTCTCCCGGATTTCGACCTTTACCATCCGCGAGATATTCGATGCCGCCCCGTCGAAATCCTTGGCATTCACATAGCCATAAGTACCGCTTGCACCGGTTGGCCCAGTGTTATAGGTAAGGCTACAGAGCGCATCGAACTGTGATTGATTGAGCGGAACTTTGATGTTCCGCCGCACGGCGCGCTCCGCATCCGCGACGCGACGCTCGAACTCCTGGTCGACCATTTCGACAGAGACCTTCTTCCCTAATTCTTCAGGGCTGCAGACGCCCCGATGGGCCAGGATCCCCGCACCCCAGGTGCAATGCCCCTTGTCCTTTCCCATATCGTTGTAGTACTTGTAGATATTCTTTTCGGTAGCGCGCATACGTGCTTTTGCTCCAGGACTCATCTTCATATGCGCCACGGTACTGAGCACTGAAGAATTGACAGGCGTGCCGGTCATGGGAGAACGCCGTTATCGTCGAAACGATCAACGTAGCACTGCAGCTCTTCCATCGCTTGACGCCAAACAAGCAAGCTCAAGGGGACTTGGTTGAACATCGCAAGCTCCACATACCTTGGAGGAATCATGGCAATCGACGTCTACCTGCAAATCGACGGCATCAAAGGCGAGTCCCACGACGATAAACACAAGGACTGGATCGAGTGCGGCACCGTCAACTGGGGCATCCTCCAGCCACGCAGCGCCACTGCATCGACTGGCGGCGGCCATACTGCCGAACGCGTGGAAATTCAGGAAATCACATTCAGCAAGATGGCCGACTTGTCCTCGCCAATACTTATGCAGACCTGCGCCATGGGCAAGACTATCCCAAAGGCAAAGTTTGAATTTATGCGGGCGGACGGCGACGGCATGCCGATCAAGTATTTCGAGATCGAACTCGAGAACGTACTGATTGGCGCGATCGCCCCTGGCATCGAAGCCGGCTCGATACTGGGCGAACACGTCAGCCTGAAGTTCTCGAAAGTAAAATGGAAATACACCCAACAGAAAATTGGCGGCGGCGCGGGTGGTTCGACAGTGGGCGGATGGGACCTGGCTGCAAACAAAGTCGCATAAGTCCGCCGACCGTAGCGAACGCTGCCCCTGGGCCCAGTCTGGTTATCATCGGGGCATGCACAACATACCAATGTGGGCCCAGGCCGGCTTCTGGGGTTTCGTGGCCGGCGCCGCGCTGCTGATCGGCGCGGCGGTCGGTTATTTCATCAAGGTGCCGCAGCGCCTGATCGCCGGCATCATGGCCTTCGGCAGCGGCGTGCTGATCTCCGCCCTCTCCTTCGAACTAATGGACGAAGCCTACCGCCAGGGCGGCTTCGACGCCACCGCCTACGGCTTCCTGGGCGGCGCGGCGGTCTACACGGCAGCCAACTGGTACCTCAACCACCGCGGCGCCAGGCATCGCAAGCGCTCGGGCGAGCAGCAGCCCTCCGAGTCGGAGAACAGCGGCAGCGGCCTGGCGATCGCCGTCGGCGCCCTGCTCGACGGCATTCCCGAATCGATCGTGATCGGCCTGTCGATGCTGAAGGGCGGCGTGGTCAGCACCGTGGCAGTGGCGGCGATCTTCCTGTCCAACGTGCCCGAGGGCCTGTCCAGCGCCGCCGGCATGAAGAAGGCCAGGCGCTCCGCCATCTACGTGTTCGGCATCTGGGGCGGCATCGCGCTCGCCTCGGGCCTCGCCTCGCTGGTCGGCTATACCGTCTTCCAGAACTTCTCCAGCGAGATCGTGGCCGCGACCACCGCGGTGGCGGCCGGCGCGATCCTGGCGATGCTGGTCGATACCATGATCCCCGAAGCTTTCGAGGTGGCGCACGACTTTGCCGGCCTGATTACCGTGGCCGGCTTCCTGGCGGCGTTCGCACTCAGCCGGCTCGGTGGCTAGCCTCTCAGACGCGTGGCGGATCGGTTTGCCACCCCATTCGTGGGGCTAACAACCTGAAACGTCGCGCGCTATCGTGCAGGCCTCGCACCTCCCCATAACGATTAAAGCAAAGAGGCAACCATGACCCGCATTTCTTCCAAGCTTGTTTCCATGTGCGCGGCCGGCGCCTGCCTGCTGGCGATGAACGCCGCCCACGCCCAGTTGTCCGCGCTCGGCGGCCTGGCCAGCAGCCTCGGCGGCATGCTGGGCAAGGCCGTGAACCCGATGGCCGGCGCCGACGCCTACGACGTCGACGCGAATCACATCGACACCTTCGTGCGCAAGTCCGCGGAACTCTCGGAAATCGCCGGCCGCTCGGTCACCGCGATCAACGCCGCTTTCGCCAGCGAAGAACAGCTGATGGCCAAGCGCGCGGCACTGGCGGCCATCGCCGCGGTGACGGATCCGAAGGACCGCGCGGCGCGCTACCGCGCGCTCTACGACCTTGAAGCCAGCGAAACGAAGCGCCTGATCGACTCCGGCGGCATGGAAAAACGCATGGCGGCGCTGGACGGCGAGAAGAAAAAGCTGATCGGCCAGGCCCTGCTGAACTTCGCGATCGGCGCGCTGCAGGCGGTGGAACTGGGCCGCCAGGGCAAGTCGATCGCGGCATCAAGCGCCATGAACCCGGTGGAACTGGTGCGACTGACGCCGGTGAAGGATGCGATCCCGATGCTGGCCAAGGTGGCGATCGATGTGTCCGGGTTCATGGGGACGGTGGTGAAGCTGGCGAAGAGTGCGGATATTGCGGTGCCGAAGGTGGGGGTGGATAGCAAGGCGGTGGCTTTGAATGTTTGAAGCGCTGCGGGGCCACTGGGCACCCATAGCTTGTAAACGTCATTCCCGCGCAGGCGGGAATCCAAGTTAGCGTGAGGAGCCAAGCACTTTTGCTTGCGGCCCGCGACGAACTTGGGTTCCCGCCTTCGCGGGAACGACGGGCATCTGCCGCAGGCCTCACTTCACCCGCTGCTTCTCCAGCTTCCGCGCCAGGGTCCGCCGGTGCAAGCCCAGCCGCCTGGCCGCCTCGGAAATATTGAAATCCGTCTCCGCCAGCACCGCGTGGATCCGCTCCCACTCCAGGGTCTTGATCGAAGTCGCGCGGTTGGTCAGTTCCAGCTCCGTGTTCCCCGCCACATGGCCGAAAGCCGCCTCGATGTCGTCGGTGTTCGAGGGCTTGGCCAGGTATTGCGAGGCGCCCAGCTTGATCGCCTCGACCGCGGTGCCGATGCTGGCGAAGCCGGTCAGCACCACGATCTGCATCTCCTCGTCATGCGCATGCAGTAGCTGCACGCAGGCCAGGCCGGAGCTGTTGCCCTTCAGTTTGAGGTCGACCACCGCATAGTTCGGGTTGTGCTCCTTCAGCAGTTCCTGGGCTTCGTCGAAGCCGGGCGCGTGCAGCACCGTATAGCCGCGCCGTTCGAAGGAGCGGCCGAGGGTGCGCGCAAAGGCGTCGTCGTCCTCGATGATCAGGAGCAGGCGATCCTGATCATGGTCTTCGTCCTGGTCCTGGTCCTGCATGTTCTCTTCTTCGTTCACTCTTGCTCCAATGCGATCGCCTTCAGCGGCAGGCTCAGGCGCACCTCGGCGCCGCCCTGCGGCCGGTTCGAGGCCGACACGCTGCCGCCCAGGGTGCGCGCCACGTTCACCACCAGGAACAGCCCGAGCCCGCCGCCCGGCCGGCCCTTGGTCGACTGGTAGGGCTTGCCGAACTGGGCCAGCATGCCCGGGGCAAAGCCGGGGCCGCGGTCCGTCACCGACAGCTGCAGCGTACCGCCGGCGGCGCTGGCTTCGAGGCCGACCCAGTCGGGCGAGGCTTCCAGTGCATTATCCAGCACATTGTCGATCATCTGCTTGAGGGCCGAATCGAAGGCCACCGGCAAGTCCTTCTCGATGCGGTTCACGTAGGCGAATTCGCGCACGGGCCGCGATTCCTGCCATTCCTCGACCAGTTCATCCATGAAGGTCCGGATGGTGGTGCGCACCGCCGATTCGCCGCGCGCCTCGCCGGCCGACAGCAGAATGCCGCTGACGATGGACTTGCAGCGCTTCAGTTGCGCCTGCATCTCCGTGATCTCCTCGATCAAGTCCGGGTTGGCCTTGAATTCGCGCATGCGCTTCCAGTCGCCCAGGATCACCGACAGGGTTGCCAGCGGGGTTCCCAGTTCGTGGGCCGCACCCGAGGCCAGCAGGCCCATGCGAACGATATGCTCTTCCTCGGCGGCGCGCTGGCGCAGGTCGGCCAGCTGGGCGGCCTTGCCGCGCAGGGTGTTCGTGATGCGCGAGATGAAGACCACCAGCAGCGCCGCGTTCAGCACGAAGCAGATCAGCATGCCCTGCACGTACAGGCTGGAGATGCCGCGCGCGTGGTCGAAGGGCAGCGGCAGCGGGCGCGCGAAGATCGACAGCCCGGCCAGGCAGGCCAGGGTGATGCCGACGATGGTCCAGGTCGACCAGGCTTCCAGCAGCACCGCCGACAGGATCACCTGCAGCAGGAACAGGAAGGCGAAGGGATTGGTGGTGCCGCCCGACAGGTAGAGCTGCATGGTCAGGCTGGCGACGTCGACCAGCAGGGCCAGGAACAGTTCGTTGTTGGTGACGGGGCGGTGCTCGTGCCAGCGCAGGTGGCTGGCGACGTTGAAGGCGATCAGGCAGGCCAGCACCTCGAGCATCTGCACCAGCGGCAGCTTGACGTCGAAGATCAGGATCGCGCCCGCGATCGTGGTGATCTGGCCGATGACGGCGATCCAGCGCAGCTCGATCAGCTGCAGCATGTTCTTGTGGCCGGCGACGTATTCGACGTCGGCGGCGGTGTTTTTCAGTACGTCAGTCGTCGTGCTCATCGTTCCCTGCCCTGCCCGGATCGGCTGCCGAAGCGCCGGCGCCGCGCGTGACCCACCACCAGGCGGCGGCCACCATCAAGGCGAGAGCATACCAAGTCACGGCATACATCAGGTGGCTGTTGTGGAAACTGACCACCGTGAGGCCGCCCTGTGGCTGGTCCGGCGAACCGGCCGGGTTCTGGCCGGCGGCGGCGTCGATGAAGTAAGGCGCGGTGAGCGTGGCCGGCAGGCCGCGCGCGGCGGCGATCGCCGGCACGTCGCGCGCGTACCAGCGGTTCGCGGCCGGATCGTTGGTGCGCAGGAAGAAGCCCTTCGGCTCGCTGATCCGCAGCAGGCCGACCAGCTGCACGGCGCCGCCGGCGTTCGCGGCGCAGGGATAAGCCTCCGACTTGCGCGGCGCATAGCGGGTGCGTTCGCCGGGCGTGGCGGGAATGAAGCCGCGGTTGACGAGGATGACGTGGCCGTCCGTGGTGCACAGAGGCGTCAGCAGCCAATAGCCGCTGCCCCGCTCGGTGAGCGCCTGGACCGGTGTGGTGTATTCGTAGAGATAGGTGCCGGCGACCTGCACCCGGCGGTATTCGTCGGATTCGGCAGTGATGCCGGCCCAGCGCGCCATCGGGGGCGGCGCGACGGGGGCGGCGTGCACGCGCTGTTCGACGCGCGCCATCAGGTCCAGCTTCCATTGCAGGCGCACGACCTGCCAGGTGCCCAGACCCGCGAAGAGAACGATCAGCAGCAGCGCGAAGGCCGCCAAGATCAGGCGCGGGGCCCGCCCGGGGCCGCTCGCCGCTGCCGCTGGATCGCTTACTGCCATTTACTGCATGTCGTGCATGCCATGCACGGACGAACCCTCGTTGCTCATGCTAGGCATCATGTTGGCGTTCATGTGGTACATGACCCAGATCGAGCCGGTCATCACGATGAACAGCAGGATGACGGTCAGCAGCAGCGCCATCATGTTCCAGCCGCCCTCGGACTTCGAGTTCATGTGCAGGAAGTAGACCATGTGGACCACGAGCTGCACGGCGGCGAAGCCGAGGATCACGGCCTTGGTCGTGCCCGGGGCCAGCTGGTGGGTCATCACCAGCCAGAACGGGATCGCGGTCAGGATCACCGACAGGATGAAACCGATCGAGTAATCCTTCAGGCTGCCGTGGGCTTCCATGTGGTCGTGGTGGTCCACGCCGTGGCCGTGGCCATGGTCGTCGTGGCCGTGAGCGTGGGTGTGGTGATCGCTCATGGCAGAACTCCCATCAGGTAGACAAAGGTGAACACGCCGATCCAGACGACGTCCAGGAAGTGCCAGAACATCGACAGGCAGGCGAGGCGGCGGTAGTTGGCGGCGGTGATGCCGTGCTTACCGAGCTGGAACATCAGCGTGACCAGCCACACGATACCGAAGGTCACGTGCAGGCCGTGGGTGCCGACCAGCGAGAAGAACGCGGTCAGGAAGCCCGAACGCCACGGACCGAAGCCTTCGTGGATCAGATGCGCGAACTCGTACAGTTCCAGGCCCAGGAAGCAGGCGCCCAGCACGCCGGTGATCGCCAGCCAGAGCTGGGTCTTGCCCAGGTTCTTCTGTTGCGCGGCCAGCATGGCGAAGCCGTAGGTGATCGACGAGAACAGCAGGAAGCCGGTATTCACGGCCACCAGCGGCAGCTCGAAGATCTCGGCGCCCGACGGGCCGCCTGCGTAGTTGCGGCCCAATACGGCGTAGGTCGCGAACAGGCAGGCGAAGATGAGCGTGTCGCTCATCAGGTAGATCCAGAAACCGAGCAGCGTGCCGTTTTCCGGGTGATGCTCGCGCGCATAGAAGCGCGAGCTGATGTCGGCGCCGGTGGCGCTGACGGTGTTGGTATTAATGTCAGACATGGGCTTCCAGCAGTCGGGTATGGGCTTCTTCCGTACGCGTCACTTCTTCCGCAGGGATGTAGTAATCGCGCTTGTAGTTGAACGTGTGGTAAATCGTGATGGCGACCGTTGCCACGAAGGACAGCGCCACCAGCAACCACATGTGCCAGATGATACCGAAGCCCAGCACGAAGGTGGCCATCGGGATCACCGGGCCGGCCCAGGTGTTGGCCGGCATGTGGATCGCGACGAAGTCCTTCAGCGGACGCTTGTAGCCGGCCTTCTTCATGTCGGCCCAGGTGTCGTTGTCGAACACGACCGGGGTGAACGCGAAGTTGTAGTCAGGCGGCGGCGACGAAGTGGCCCATTCCAGGGTACGGCCGTTCCACGGATCGCCGGTGACGTCGCGCAGCTTCTTGCGGTTGATGATGGACACGGCGAACTGCATGATCATGCAGCCGATGCCGGCGGCGATCATCAGGGTGCCCAGCAGCGACACCTGGAACAGCCAGTGGATCGACGGATCTTCGAAGTGGCTCAGGCGGCGGGTGACGCCCATGAAGCCCAGGACGTATGGCGGGGTGAAGGCGACCCAGAAACCGATCGACCACAGCCAGAACGAGTACACGCCCCACTTGCGGTCCAGCTTGAAGCCGAACATCTTCGGCCACCAGTAGTTCACGCCTGCGAACAGGCCGAACAGCACGCCGCCGATGATGACGTTGTGGAAGTGGGCGATCAGGAACAGCGAGTTGTGCAGCACGAAGTCGGCCGGCGGGACCGCCAGCATCACGCCGGTCATGCCGCCGATGATGAAGGTGATCATGAAGGACACGGTCCACATCATCGGCAGTTCATAGCGGATGCGGCCCTTGTACATGGTGAACAGCCAGTTGAAGATCTTGGCGCCGGTCGGGATCGAGATGATCATCGTGGTGATGCCGAAGAAGGAGTTCACGCTGGCGCCCGAACCCATCGTGAAGAAGTGGTGCAGCCACACGAGGTAGGACAGGACCATGATCACGACGGTCGCGTAGACCATCGACGAGTAGCCGAACAGGCGCTTGTTGCAGAAGGTCGCGACGACTTCCGAGTAGATGCCGAAGGCCGGCAGGATCAGGATGTACACCTCCGGGTGGCCCCAGATCCAGATCAGGTTCACGTACATCATCGCGTTGCCACCCAGTTCATTCGTGAAGAAGTGGGTGTCGAACAGGCGGTCCAGACCCAGCATCGCCAGGGTGACGGTCAGGATCGGGAAAGCCATCACGATCAGGATGTTGGTGCACAGCGCGGTCCAGGTGAAGACTGGCATCTTCATCAGGTCCATGCCCGGGGCGCGCATCTTGACGATGGTGACCACCAGGTTGATACCCGACAGCAGCGTGCCGACACCGGCAATCTGCAATGACCAGATGTAGTAGTCCACCCCGACGTCAGGACTTGCCAGGATGCCGGACAGCGGCGGATAGGCCAGCCAGCCGGTACGGGCGAATTCGCCGACGAACAGCGAGGCCATCACGAGCAGCGCGCCCATGGTGGTCATCCAGAACGAGAAGTTGTTCAGGAAGGGGAAGGCGACGTCGCGCGCGCCGATCTGCAGCGGCACCACGTAGTTCATCAGGCCCGTCACCAGCGGCATCGCCACGAAGAAGATCATGATCACGCCGTGGGCGGTGAAGACCTGGTCGTAGTGGTGCGGCGGCAGGAAGCCATGCGAATCGCCGAAGGAGAACGCCTGCTGGGCGCGCATCATCAGTGCGTCGGCAAAGCCGCGCAGGAACATGATCAGACCAAGGATCATGTACATGATGCCGATCTTCTTGTGGTCGATACTGGTGAACCAGTCGTTCCAGAGATAGCCCCACAGCTTGAATTTGGTGATGGCGCCGAGGACGACCAGGCCGCCCAGGATGACCATGGCAAAGGTACCGATCAGGATCGGCTCGTGATAGGGAATCGCTTCCCAGCTGAGCCGACCGAAGATCAACTTCATTAAGTCTAGTTGCTCGTGCATGATTACTTCTTCTTCACAGATTCATCGGGCGTGGTGCAGACCTCGCCGTTGTTGGCCTGGGCCAGGCGGGTCGCTGCCGCGTGTTGGGGCATCCGGTTCATCGCCATCTCACGCGCCTTGCGGGCGTCGTCCATCATCATCTTGTCCTGGCACACGACGCCATCGGCGACGCAGCGGTTCAGGATGCGATAGTACATATCGTCGTCGACGGAACCGTAGTGGCGGACCGGATCCTTGATGCTCGGCTTTTCCAGCACCAGGTAATTGGCGCGGTCCAGCTTGCCGGTACCGGTGCTCTTGACCGAAGCGACCCAGGCGTCGAAGTCGCCCTGGGCCACGCCGCGGTAGCCGAACTTCATGTCCGAGTAACCGGCGCCGCTGTAGTTGGACGAGATGCCGAAGGACTGCACCGGCTTGTTCTGGACCGCGTTCAGCGTGATTTCCATGCCCGGCATCGCGTACACCATGCCTGCCAGTTCCGGCACGTAGAAGGCATTCATGACCGAAGTCGCGCTGACCTTGAAGCGGACCGGCACGTCGACCGGGACCACCAGTTCATTGACGGTGGCGATGCCCTGCTCCGGATAGATGAACAGCCATTTCCAGTCCATCGCCACGGCCTGCACGACCAGCGGCTTGGCGGTGGCGGGAATCGGACGGCCCTCGGCGATGCGGTCGAGCGGACGGTAGGGGTCGAGCTTGTGGGTGTAGATCCAGGTCACCAGGCCGAGCACGATGACGATCAGCAGGGGCGCGCCCCAGATCACGAGTTCGAGCTTGGTCGAGTGGTCCCAGTCCGGCTCGTAGGCCGCTTCGGTATTGCTAGCGCGGTATTTACGGGCAAAGTAGATGATGAGGAACATCACCGGGACGATAATCAACAGCATCAGGATCACCGAAACGATGATCAGATGCGCCTGCTGCTTGGCTATGTCTCCGGAAGGATTCATCACCACCGTGTTGCAGCCCGCCAGGGCCGCCAACAGGGGGGTGAGAAGCAATCCGCGACTTACGGTCTTGGGAATCATGCTTGTGTTTTACGTTACATGGGAAAAATAACATGCTAATGTAACGCCAACGGTGCACGTTTGGCGATTGGACGTTTTGTCCCACCCTTCGCACTTTTTTTGTTGTTGACGTTTCATCCCGAAGGGTATTGCCCAGTTGTCATTGACTATAGGAGAAGAAATATGCAGCAGAACACCACCACCACTTACGGCGACGCAGCCGCTTCTCCCATCACTGCGCCGCACAGCGGCGCGCGCAACATCAATTCCCGCGATACCGCCATTTCTCCCGGCGACATCGCCGTCGGCGTGGTCATCGGCCGCGCCTCGGAATACTTCGACTTCTTCGTCTACGCGATCGCCTCGGTGCTCGTGTTCCCGGCGGTCTTTTTCCCCTTCGCGGACCGGCTGGAAGGCACCCTGTACTCGTTTGCCATCTTCGCCCTTGCCTACATCGCAAGGCCGATCGGCACCCTGGTCTTCATGTCCATCCAGCGCCACTTCAGCCGCGAGATCAAGCTGACCATCGCCCTGTTCATGCTGGGCACGGCCACCGTCGCCGTGTCCGCCCTGCCGACCTATTCGCGCTGGGGCGAGTGGGCCATCATCGCGCTCGCCGTACTGCGCCTGGGCCAGGGCTTCGCCCTGGGCGGCACCTGGGACGGCCTGCCTTCGCTGCTGGCACTGAACGCCCCCGAGCACAAGCGCGGATGGTACGCGATGTTGGGACAACTTGGCGCACCGGTCGGATTCATCATCGCCGCCGGCGTGTTTTCCTACCTGATGGCCGAGCTCTCGCAGGACGATTTCCTGGTCTGGGGCTGGCGTTTCCCCTTCTATGTCGCCTTCGCCATCAACGTGGTCGCGCTGTTCGCCCGCCTGCGCCTGATCTCGACGCCGGACTACACCCACCTGCTGGACGAGCACCAGCTGGACGCCGTGCCGGTCCGTGAAGTGGCCGGCAAGCAGGGCAGCACCATCGTGCTGGGCGCCCTCGCCGCCCTGGCCAGCTACGCGCTGTTCCACCTCGTGACCGTGTTCCCGCTGTCCTGGCTGCAGCTCTACGACACCCGCTCGATGTCGGACTTCCTGGTCGTCCAGATCTGGGGCGGCGGCCTCGCGATCGTCGGCGTGCTGGCCTCCGGCCTGATCGCCGACAAGTTCGGCCGCAGGAATACCCTCGGCACCCTGGCCGCGCTGATCGCCCTGTTCTCGGGCTTCGTGCCGACCCTGATGGACGGCGGCGTGACGGGCCAGAACACCTTCATCCTGGTCGGCTTCCTGCTGCTCGGCATGTCCTACGGCCAGGCCGCCGGCGCCGTGACCTCGAACTTCCTGCCGGAATACCGCTACACCGGCGCGGCCCTGACCTCCGACCTCGCCTGGCTGGTGGGCGCCGCCTTCGCGCCATTGGTCGCGCTGGGCCTGGCCGCCAACTACGGCCTCGGCTACGTCAGCCTCTACCTGCTCTCGGGCGCGCTCGCCTCGCTGGCGGCGCTGAGCCTGAACCGCGCGCTGGAGATCCGAAACTGAGGCTAAAGTAGGAAGCAGCAGAGCTTACGCCCCGGCCGATGCCGGGGCTTTTTTTTGCGCGCTGCGTGTTTACGCCCCTCGCTATAATCGCCCAACCAGTGCCGGCCCAGCCCGGCATTGCCGGGTTGGCGTTCCAGGGGGCCATCATGCGAAGACAGTTGACGTTCGGCCTCACGCTGATGCTGGCTCTGGCGGCGCTCGTCCTGCCGCCCTGGCTGGCCTGGCGCGAGGCCGAGCGCCAGGCCTTCGACGCCGAGACTGCCCTCACGCTGGGCTACGCGCGCGACGTGCTGCACCGGACCGACGAAACAGGCCGCCAGGCCCTGGCCGGGATCCAGGCCCTGGTCCATTCCGGGCTGCCGCCCTGCTCCAACGGCGCGCGCGAGCTGATGCGCGAAATCGACCTGACCTCGACCTACCTGCAGGCGATCGGCTATGTGCGCGACGGTGTGATGGTGTGCTCCTCGATGACCGGGGCCCCTGTGCCGCTCGGCGCGATGAGCTTCCGCACGTCCAGGGATGTCGAGTTCTATCTGGACGTGCCGATCCGCACCACCTACGGCCACCCGCTGCTCGCGATGGCGAAGGATGGCTACGCGGTCCTGATCCACCGCGACCTTCCTCTCGACATCTGGACCGACGTACCCGACGTCTCGCTCGCCATGATGCACCTCGAGCGCCGCCGCACCAGCGTTCAGCGAGGCCACATCGATCCCGCCTGGCTCGATCGCCTCGGCAAGGAGACCGGCGCCACCTTCAGCGACGGCCGCTACCTCGTCACCATCACACGCTCGCAGCACTTCCTGACCGCCGCCATTGCCGCCACCCCGATTTCCCACCTGAACGCGCGCACCCGCGAGATCGCCATGCGCCTGGTGCCGGCCGGCCTGTTCGCCGGCCTGGCGGCGGCCGCCGCGGTGCTGCTGCTGGCGCGCCAGCAGCTGTCGCTGGTCTCGAGCCTGCGCGTGGGCCTGCGCCGCAACCAGTTCTTCCTCGAGTACCAGCCGCTGATCGACCTGCGCAGCGGCCATTGCGTGGGCGTCGAAGCGCTGCTGCGCTGGCGCGACGGCGCCGGCGAGCTGGTATCGCCGGACATCTTCATCCCGGTGGCGGAGTCCAGCGGCCTGATCGGCAAACTGACGGAAAGGGTAATCGAGCTGGTGTGCAACGATGCCGGCCATTTCCTGGCCAGCCATCCCGGCTTTCATGTGGCGATCAACCTGTCGCCGGCCGACCTGCGCTCGACCGCCATCGTCGGCATGCTGGACCGCATGATGGCGCGCAGCGGCGCCCTGCCCTCCAACGTGATCGTCGAGATCACGGAGCGCGGCTTCGTCGACAAGGAAAAGGCGCGCGAAGTGATCGCCGCCCTGCACGCGCGCGGCATCGAAGTGGCGATCGACGATTTCGGCACCGGCTATTCGAGCCTGTCCTACCTGGAGTCGCTGGATCTCGACTTCCTGAAGATCGACCGCTCCTTTATCGAATCGATCGGCACCGGGGCGCCCACCAGCCAGGTGGTCAGCCACATCATCGGCATGGCCCACAACCTGGAGCTGAGGATGATCGCCGAGGGGGTCGAGAACCACGAGCAGGCGGCCTTCCTGCGGGTGCGCGGGGTCGGCTATGCGCAGGGCTGGCTGTTCGGCCATCCGGGCCGCTTCGAGCATGCCGCCAATCTGCACCGCGCGGCGCTCGAGAGCCGGGCCCGATGCCTGCCGCAGCCGACGCATGCAGGCCCGGAGGCGGAACCGGGCCAGGGCGGTTAGCCGAGCGCGGTATCCAGCACCGTCATCAAGATGAAGCCGAAGATCAGCGCCACGCTGGCCCAGGTCCCGTGGCCGTGCTGGTGCGATTCCGGCACCACGTCGTTGGCGATCACGAACAGCATCGCGCCCGCGGCCGCAGCAAGAGCGAACGGCAGCAGGCCGGCCGAGATGCCGATCAGGGCGACCCCGAGCACCGCCGCCACCGGCTCGATCAGGCCGGAGGCCACGCCCAGCGCGGTGGAGAGGACCCGCCCGTAGCCGACCGTGCGCAGCGCCAGCGCCACCACCAGGCCCTCCGGCACGTCCTGGATCGAGATCCCGGTAGCCAGCGAATTCGCTTTGCCGAGGTCGACGCCGGCATAGGCAACGCCGATCGCCAGCCCTTCCGGCATGTTGTGCAGGGACACGGCCCAGACGAAGAGCCAGGCGCGCTTGAAGGAGATGTTACTGAGGGAGATGTTACTGCGGGAATGGGCGCCGCCCGGCTCGTTCGGCTTGAGGATGCCGTCGGTGGTGATCAGGCGGTCCAGCGCCAGCAGCAGGCCGGCGCCCATCAGGATGCCGGCGCCGACGCTCAGGCTGGCGCCCCAGTTGCCGGCGCCGCCCGCCTTGGCGGCGGCAAGCGCCGGGATCACCAGCGAGAACGAGGTGGCGCCCAGCATCACGCCGGCGCCGAAACCGAGGAAGCAGTCGTAGGTCCGCTTCGAAAAATTTTGCGACAGCAGCACCGGGATGGTGCCGAGCGCGGTCGCGGCGGCAGCCGTCCCGCCGCCGATCAGCGCGGCGCGCAGGTTGGTCGTGCCATCCATCAGCTCGGCGAACAGTCTGGTGAGCAGCAGTACGCAGCCCAGGCCGCAGATCAGGATACCGATCGCCTTGCGCGGCGTCAGCGCGCGTATCACTTGTGTATTCATGCATGTCCTTCCAACGACAGGCGCCGCACAGCGGAATGCTGCGCGGCGCCAACGGTCACACTTCCCGCGCGGATGGGTTTACTTGCCCTTGCCCTTGCCCTGCACGGTGGCGCCGTCCGCCATGGTCTGGTTGCCCATGCCCAGTTCGGCGCCGGTCGGCGGGTCGATGGACGGGTCCGACTTGGTGCGCTCGGCCATGGCGCGCAGGATGTCGATGTCCTTGGCCGGCAGCTTGACTTCGGCCTCGCCGCTGCCGCCATCCACCGCCATCTGCTTCTCGCGGTCGGTGACAAAGTCCCATTTCTCGCCCTGGTTCCAGGAGCCGCGCATTTCGCCCGGGCCCTGCGACATGTTGAAATAGGTGTCGGCAAAGCGCGGGTCGCCCGGCAGCTTCCCGGCCGGGAAGTTCGGATTCATCGAGTACAGCGCTTTCTCGAAGGACTTCTGGTGCGCGATCTCGCGCGTCATCAGGAAGCCCAGCGCCTCCTTCACGCCCGGGTCATCGGTGCAGGCGATCAGGCGTTCGTAGACGATCTTGGCGCGCGCCTCGGCCGCGATGTTCGAGCGCAGATCGGCGCTCGGCTCACCGATCGAGTCGACATAGGCCGCGCTCCAGGGCACGCCTGCGGAGTTGATCAGCGCCGGGCCGCCGCCGTAGAGGATCTGGGTCACATGGCTGTCGTTGCCGGCGCCGTTGATCTTGCGGTACATCTCGGCGGCGCTGTCGGTGGCCTCGGCCAGCTCACCCTTGGCGGCCTTGTTCAGCATGGCGACGATGTGGCCGATGATCTCGAGGTGGCTGAGCTCTTCGGTTGCAATGTCGAACAGCATGTCCTTGCGGCCCGGATCGTCTTCGCCGACGGCCTGGGTGAAGTAGCGCATGGCCGCAGCCAGCTCGCCCTGCGGGCCGCCGAATTGTTCCAGCATGAGATTGGCCAGTCCCGGATTCGGCTCGCTGACGCGTACCGTGTACTGCAGACGTTTGTTGTGTGCAAACATTGCCTGTCCTCCGTTTATATATGTTGGATTCGCGCGCCGGAACGCGTCCTGCCTTGCCGGCGCAGCCTGCCGGCCGCACTGTTGTGCAACCGGCCATGGCCCATCATCGCAGGCTTGCCGGCAGTGGGCATCAGCGTGTTCGCCGTGTCCGTGTAGGACGGAAAGCGACATCCAGTTGATGTAAACCAATAGCAATGTAATAATGCAATAAACGCCATTCATAGCCTGGTTCTATCGATCCGATAGCGTTTTTCCTTTCCTGTCGCTGCTCATGCACACCTCCTTCACGCTCCGCGATGCCCAGCCCGCCGATGCCGCCGCCATCGCCGCCATCTACAACCATTACGTGGCCACCACCACGATCTCGATGGAGTCCGATCCGGTCGCGCCCGAGGAGATGGCCCGGCGCATCGCCGACATCCAGGACGGCGGCCTGCCCTGGCTGGTGCTGCTCGAAGACGGCGAACTGCGCGGCTATGCCTACGCGAGCAAATGGCGCGCCCGCCCCGGCTACCGCAACTCGGTCGAGTCCAGCGTCTACGTGGCGCCGGGCCAGCGCGGCCGCGGCCACGGGCTTGCCCTTTACCGCCCGCTGCTGGCGCGCCTGCAGGGACATTTCCATAGCGTGATCGGCGGCATCGCCCTGCCGAACGCCGCCAGCATCGCCCTGCACGAACGCCTGGGCTTCCGCCAGGTGGCCTGCTTCCACGAGGTGGGCTTCAAGTTCGGCGCCTGGGTCGACGTCGGTTACTGGCAGCTGACCCTGCCCTGACGGGGCGGCGGACGGCACGGTTTTCCCGACTGCGGGCCTGGACGGTCCGGACCATGGCTTCTGCGCTGACAAAGCCATGCGCCGCGCTCCTACGCGGCGGCCATGGCGTGCGCACTAACATTTGTCTATCCGACTACAACGACAGGAGAAGATGATGTTTTCTCTAAAAAAACTGAGCCCATCGATCACCGACATGATCCGCTTCGATCACTCGCATGTGATGGTGACCTTCCACCAGTACACCGGCGACAAGCGCCCGAGCGTGAAGAAGGCCCTGGCCGAGACCATCTGCGACGCCCTCGAGATCCACGCGACGCTGGAGGAAGAAATCTTCTACCCGGCGATGCGTCCGCGCGCCGCCAACCAGAAGGTGATGGAAAAGAGCGAGCCGGAGCATATGGAAATGCGCCGCCTGATCCATGAACTGCGCAATACCGACCCGCGCGACAGCCGCCACGACGAACTGGTGTTCGAACTGATGCGCGACGTCCAGCACCACGTGGCCGACGAGGAAACCGTGCTGCTGCCGGAAGCCGAGCAGACCATGACCAAGGACCGCCTGTCGGAACTGGGCACCCAGATGACCAAGCGCCGCCTGGAACTGGTGACGCCGAAGGCCGGCAAGATCGCGAAGAACACCGCGGTCGGCTTCTCCGGCAGCACCGCCGCCGTGGTCATGGGCGTGGCCGGCGCCCTGTTCGCCGCGCGCGCCTTTACCCGCAAGCCTTCCTGAGACCCGCGGCTTTCCGCAGCGGCCCTGCCGTTTGCGCTCCCCCGGCACGCGCTCCCGCCGTGCCAAGCCCGTCTTCGCGTGAATGCGCGAGGACGGGCACCTCCTTCTTCGCTATGCGTGTAAAGTAACGCCGCGGGTCACCATGTCCGCCAGTCCCTGCTGCGAGAGCGCCGGGCTGAAGTAATACCCTTGCATCTGGTCGCAGTCGTGGTCGCGCAGGAAGACCATCTGCTCACGGGTTTCGACGCCCTCCGCGATCACCTTCAGTTTCAGGCTGTGGCCGAGGGCGATGATGGCGCGCGTAATCACCGAGTGGCCGTTGCTGTCGACGTTGCAGAGGAAGGAGCGGTCGATCTTGATATGGTCGACCGGAAAGGCCTGCAGCTGGCTCAGGCTCGAATAGCCGGTGCCGAAATCGTCGATCGACAGGCGCACGCCGAGCTTCTTGAGGTGGGCCATCACTTCCTTGGCTTCCTCGGGGCGCTCCATCAGCAGGCTTTCGGTCACCTCCAGCTCCAGGCAGGACGGCGGCACATCGTGGCGGCGCAGGCTGTCCGCCAGGCGGTCGACGAACTGGCGCTGGCGCAGCTGGCGCAGCGACAGGTTGACCGAGATGACGAAGTCGTCGATGCCCTGCCGATGCAGGGCCTGCAGCGCGCCGCAGGCCTCGTCGATCACCCATTCGCCCAGCGGGACAATGAGGCCGGTCTGCTCGGCCACCGGGATGAAGCTGTCCGGCCCCATCAGGCCATGTTCGGGGTGGTTCCAGCGTACCAGCGCCTCGGCGCCCACCATCCTGCCGCTGCGCAGGTCGACCTTGGGCTGGTAGCCCAGCACCATTTCATGGTTGCCGATCGCGCGGCCCAGGCTGGCCTCGAGCAGCAGGTGCTCGTGCACCAGGCGGTTCAACTCGGTCGAGAAGAACTGGCAGTTGTTTTTGCCCAGGCTCTTGGCGTGGTACATGGCGGCGTCCGCGGCGCGCATCACCTTGTCGACCGAGCCGCCGTCGCGCGGGAACAGCGCCACGCCGATGCTGGTGCCGGACACCACCTCCTTGCCGTCCAGGAGCATCGGCCGTGCGACGCTGCGGCGCACCCGTTCGACCAGGTCGGCCACCTGTTCCGGACTGCCCTGGTCGCAGATCACCAGCACGAATTCATCGCCGCCGACCCGCGCCACGGTGTCTTCCTCGCGCATGTTGGCGCGCAGGCGTTCGGCCGTTTCGCGCAGCACGGCGTCGCCGATGTCGTGGCCCAGGTTGTCGTTGATGTGCTTGAAGTTATCGAGGTCCAGGAAAGCCAGCGCGCCCACCGTGTGGTTGCGCGTCGCATGCTGGATGGCCTGCTTGAGGCGCTCCTGCAGCAGGGTACGGTTGGCCAGTCCGGTCAGGGGGTCGTGGTGGGCCAGGTGGTGCAGGCGGCGCTCGTAGTGGCGGGCCTCGGTGACGTCGTTGATCACGGCCACGAAGTGGGTGACTTCGCCGTCGGCGTTCATCACCGGATCGATGCGCAGGTCGTTGTAGAACACCTCGCCGTTCTTGCGCGCATTGCGCAGCACCGAACGCACGCTCTGCTTCTTGCGCAGGGCCTCGTGGATGCGCTTGTGCTCGCCGCTGTCACAGCCTTCGATGCGCATGAAGCGCGGGTCGCGGCCCTTGATCTCGGCCAGATCATAGCCGGTGATGCGTTCGAAGGCCGGGTTGACGTATTCGATGCGGTTGTTCGGGCCGTCGCAGCAGGTGATGCAGATCGCGTTCACGCTGGCGAAGATGGCGCGCTCGCGCACCTTCAGCACGTGTTCCGCCTCCTTGCGCATGGTGATATCGAGCCCGGTGCCGAACACGCATGGCAGGCTGCCGACGCTGGTGCGCGCGCACTGGAACAGGTAGCTGGTGCGCTTGCCGTGGCGGCCGACCAGCTCCGCCTCGTGCCAGGAGGAGCCGTGCTCGAAGGCGTCCAGGATCTTCTGCACGATCGCGGCCCGGCTGGTCTCGTCGAAGAAGTACTTCACCTCGACCGTCGGCAGGTCCTCGCTCGGCATCTCCAGCGCTTCCTCGAGCTGGTGGTTCCAGAGCAACAGGCGGCCGCTCTGGTCGATCACATAGAACACGCAAGGCAGGCCTTCGATGATGTCGTTGACCGGCAGGTCCTGGATCAGCGCATAGCGCGAGGGCGCGGTGGCCCCGCGCGGCACCACGATGACGCTGTAGCTGCCCTGCTGTTCGAGGTCCAGCGACTGCGGGGCAACCGTCACGCGCACCGGCACGCGGCGGCCATCCGCGCACACCAGGCAGCCTGCGCTGTCCTGGTCGACGCGCGCCTGGATCGATGCGTTTTTGCCCGCGCTGTCCTCGAATTCGACCAGATCGGCGAGCGTACGGCCGCGCATCTCGGCGGCGGTGTAGCCGGCGAGCTTTTCGCATGCCCGGTTCCAGCTCGTGATCGCGCCGCTGGCATCCGCGACGAAGACCGCGAGCGGCAGTGGAGAGAGATTCAAGACGTTCTCCTGATCCAGACTACCTGGGAGAACAATGATACGCCGCCACACGCCTGTTGGCGCGCGATACGTTCCAGCGCCCGCCTAGCGCCCCATCCACCCCAGCAGCAAGGGCACCAGCCAGGGCGCGAAGATTGCCGTCAGCACGCCGTTCAGGCCCATCCCGAGGCCCGCGTAGGCGCCCATCTCCGGACTGACCTGGAAGGCGCGCGCGGTGCCGATGCCGTGCGCGGCCACGCCCAGCGCCAGCCCGCGCGCGGCATGCGATTCGATCCGCAGGGCGTTCAACAAGAACCTTGCAGTGATGGCCCCGAAGATGCCGGTGCCGATCACCAGCACCGCGGTCAGCGCCGGGATCCCGCCCAGGTGTTCCGAAACCGCCATCGCGATCGGCGTGGTGGCCGACTTCGGCGCAATGGTGCGCGCCAGCTCGGGCGAGGCGCCCAGCATGACGGCCACCACGACCGCGGTCACGATCGCCGCCACGCAGCCGCAGACCAGCGCGCAGGCCAGCGGGAACAGGCTGCGGCGCAGGCGCGGCATCTGGCGCGCGAGCGGCAGCGCCAGTGCCACCGTGGCCGGGCCGAGCAGGAAGTGGACGAACTGGGCGCCGGCAAAGTAGCGCTGGTAGGACATGCCGCTCGCGACCAGCACCAGGCTGATGAGGGCGATCGCGATCGCCACCGGGTTCGCCAGCGGCGACATGCCGCAGCGTACATAGACCCAGTGCGCGAACACATAGGCGCACAGGGTCAGCGTGAGACCGAGCAGCGGCGAGGCGGACAGGTAGACCCAGAAGTGGGTCAGCTCTTCGAAGCCCAGTTCATTAAAACTAAACATCCTTCCGCTCCGGCGCCGGCTTGGCGCGCGGCATCAGGCTTTGAAGGACGAGCGCCGTGAGAGCCAGCGTGACCAGGGTGCTGGCCACCACCGAAGCCGCGATCGCCAGCCACTGCCCGCTGCCGCTCGAGGCCGCGACGACGATGCCGACCCCGGCCGGCACGAACAGCAGGGACAGGTGGCGCAGCAGCTCATTGGCGCCGCTCTCCACGACTTCCTGCAGGCGCGGAAAGGCGACCAGGGCAGCCAGCAGGAGCAGCATGCCGGTCACCGGGCCAGGCACGGGCCAGCCGAACAGGAACACCAGGCCTTCGCCCAGGCATTGGAACACCAGCAGGACGGCAAACGCTTGCAGCAAGATTTTCTCCGGATCGGGTCGATCCGGCGAGGATATCAGAAGCGGCGGGTAAGGCTCAGCACCATCGCGCGGCGGCCGGCACTGGCGGCCCAGGGCCGGCCATCGGCCCGCACGTTGCCGGTGCTGTAGCGGTCGTAGATGCTGGTGCCGCCGCCCCCCCGATCGCGCGGGTCAGGTTCAGGGCCACCAGCCAGCCGCCTTCCAGCCGGGTGCTGAGGCCGGCCGCGAGGTCGCGCCAGTTCCAGACGCCATTGCCGGCGCCGGCCACGCGGCCATCGCCGGCGTGCAGCTTGAGCAGCAGGCCCGGGCCGAATTCGTGCCTGGCGCCGAGGTCGAGATAGCCGGTGCCGCGCGCGTCGGCGACGCCGAAGAAGTCGCGGGTGAACGTGTAGTTATATCTGGCGTAGACCGCCTTCCAGCTCAGGCCGGCCGCCAGCTCGCCGTAATCGAAGCCGATGCTGCTGCCCGGCACGCGCGCGCCCGGATAGTGGTACCAGGTGGCGCGGGCGCTGTAGCCGAGGTCCCCGACCGTGCGGCTATAGCCGGCGTAGACGTCCATTTCGAGCGAGCCGTTGTCGATGAAGCGGTCGTCGACGGTGGAAGTCCAGGCGCCGGCGCGCCAGCCGTCCGGGCGCACGTAGTCGATGCCGGCCTGCAGCGCGGGCCGCCCCCAGCTCTGGCGGATGCCGCGCGAAACGTACTGCGAAGCGACGGTGACGCGCGCGCTCAGCGGCGCCGGTGCGAGGGCGGATTCGATGGCGGCGGCGTAGGGGCCGGTGCTGGGTGCGACGTCGGCGGCATGGGCCAGCGGCATGACGGCCGCAAGCAGCAAGGCTGCGCAGGGCGCGAGCCGGAGTGCTGGATGCATGGGATTGTCCGTGTGGGGTGGCGTGGAGAGATTCCACACGGCAATTCTAGAAGGATCAGCGGCGGATTTGCGCGGATCGGGGGTGAAAAACTACCGGAAATGCGGCTATGCGGTGCGCATACAACACTTTTGGTAGTGAACGATGACGAACTGAAAATACAGCTTGGCTACATTGGGCCCTGCGGCCCCAATACGTCATTCCCGCGGAAGCGGGAATCCATACTGAGCAACCGATGTCCGAACCGGCAGCATTGCGGCTTCGCCACATTCAGCATGGATTCCCGCTTTCGCGGGAATGACGGCAAATCACGCCGCCGTCTTCAAGGCCCCACGCTTCAACTGATCCCGCTCCATCGACTCGAACAGCGCCTTGAAATTCCCCTCGCCAAAGCCCTCATCCCCCTTGCGCTGGATGAACTCGAAGAACACCGGCCCCAACTGGTTCTCCGAGAAGATCTGCAGCAGCAGGCGTTTGGAACCGTCTTCGACCTTGCCATCGACCAGCAGGCCGCGCGCTTTCAGGGCGCCGACGTCTTCGCCGTGGCCAGGCAGGCGGGCTTCGAGCATTTCGTAATAGGTTTCCGGCGGCGCCGCCATCAGCGGGATGCCGGCGGCGCGCAGGCCGTCGACGGTGGCGAAGATGTCTTCCGTCAGCAGGGCGATGTGCTGGATGCCTTCGCCGTTGAAGCGCAGCAGGAATTCCTCGATCTGGCCGCCGCCGGTCTTCGATTCCTCGTTCAGCGGAATGCGGATCTTGCCGTCCGGCGCGGTCATCGCCTTCGAGGTCAGGCCGGTGTATTCACCCTGGATGTCGAAGTAGCGGATCTCGCGGAAGTTGAACAGCTTCTCGTAGAAGCCGGCCCAGTAAGCCATGCGGCCGCGATAGACGTTGTGGGTCAGGTGGTCGATGATCTGCAGGCCGTGTCCCTGCGGATGACGATCCACGCCCTCGATGAATTCGAAGTCGATGTCATAGATGGACTTGCCGTCCTCGAAGCGGTCGATCAGGTACAGCGGCGCGCCGCCGATGCCCTTGATGGCCGGCAGGCGCAGTTCCATCGGGCCGGTCGGGATCTCCAGCGGGATCGCGCCCAGTTCCAGCGCGCGGGCGTAAGCCTTGTGCGCATCCCTGACGCGGAAGGCCATGCCGCAGGCCGAGGCGCCGTGCTCGGCCGCGAAATAGGCGGCGGCGCTTTTCGGCTCGTTGTTGACGATGAAGTTGATCTCGCCCTGGCGATACAGCACCACGTCCTTCGAGCGGTGGACGGCCACCCTGGTGAAGCCCAGTTTCTCGAAGATCGGCTCGAGCATGCCCGGGGTCGGCGAAGCGAATTCCACGAACTCGAAGCCCATCAGGCCCATCGGATTCTCAAACAGGTCAGCCATTGTCTTGTCCTCTATCTCATTAGTTATGTACTACTCCGCGAACACGTCCGCGATCAGTCCCCGCAGCCACTGGACGCCGGGGTCATGGTTGAAGCGCCGGTGCCAGAACACGTTGGTCTGCAGGGTCGGCAGCTCCAGCGGCGGCGTAATCCATTTCAAACCGAACGGCGCCGCCGCGCTTTCCGCCAGCTTCTGCGGCACCGTCACCACCAGGTCGGAGCCAGCCACGATATACGGCACCGCGGTGAAATGCGGCACCCTGAATCTCGCCTGGGCCGTCACGCCGGCCTTCTCGAGCAGCGCGTTGATCCGGTCGTAGGGGCTCTGGGCCGCGTCCACGATCAGATGCGTCGCCTGCACGAAGCGCGCCAGGTCCACCGCGCCCGCCGCCAGCGGATGCCCCTTGCGGAACATGCTGACGAAAGGCTGCCGGAACAGCTGGCGCTGGTACAAGGCCTCCGACACCTCCTCGAAGGCGCCGATTGCCAGGTCTACCCTGCCCGTCTCCATGTCGTCCTTCAGCGTCAGCGGATTCGCCCGCCGCGACGCGATCTCCACGCTCGGCGCAAGCGCGCGGCAGCGCTCGATCAGCACCGGCATGAAGTAGACCTCGCCGACGTCGGTCATCGCCAGCGTGAAGCGGCGCGTGCTCGTCGCTGGCTCGAAGCGGCTGCGCTGGCTCAGCGCCAGGGCGACCTGGGCCATCGCGGCGCCGATCGGCTCGGCCATCTGCTGCGCCAGCGGCGTCGGCTGCATGCCGTGCGCGGTACGCACGAACAATTCGTCGCCGAAGGTACGGCGCAGGCGCGCCAGCGCATTGCTGACGGCAGACTGGGTCAGGCCGAGGCGGCGCGCCGCGCCCGAAATCTGGCGCTCGCGGTAGACCTCCTGGAACACGGACAACAGGTTCAGGTCGATGCTAGACGGTTCGATCATGCGCTCGATAGTGTTATTGATGTGCTGAATAGTCTACATTTTTATATTCATCTCGTAAAATTGGCCGGTCTCCTCTACAGTGACAAAAACGTCACACCGATCATCAGGAGATTGCATTGACCCAGGGATACATGTCCGGCTTCGCCAACGAGTTCGCCACCGAAGCCCTGCCCGGCGCCCTGCCGGCGCACCGCAACTCGCCGCAGCGCGTGGCTTACGGCCTGTACGCCGAGCAGATCTCCGGCACCGCCTTCACCGCCGCACGCAGCCATAACCGCCGCTCCTGGCTTTACCGGATCCGCCCGGCGGCCATGCACGGGAGCTTCGTGCCGCTGGCACAGACCCGCATCGTGGGCGGCTTCGACGGCCTGGCGCCCTCGCCCAACCAGATGCGCTGGAGCCCGCTGCCCATCCCCGACGTCCCCACCGACTTCGTCGACGGCCTGGTCACCATGGCCGGCAACGGCTCGCCGGGCGCGATGGCCGGCTGTGCGATCCACCTGTACGCGGCCAACCAGCCGATGAAGGGCCGCTACTTTTACTCTGCCGACGGCGAACTGCTGGTCGTGCCGCAACAGGGCCGCCTCTCCATCGCCACCGAACTCGGCCTGCTGGAAGTCGAACCGCAGGAGATCGCCGTGATCCCGCGCGGCGTGCGCTTCAGCGTAGCCCTGCCGGACGGCGCGGCGCGCGGCTACATCTGCGAGAACTTCGGCGCCCTGCTGCGCCTGCCGGACCTGGGCCCGATCGGCTCCAACGGCCTGGCGAATCCGCGCGATTTCCTGAGCCCGGTGGCGCGCTACGAGGACGTCGAAGGCGAGTTCGAATTGATCGCCAAGTTCGGCGGCAAGCTGTGGGCCGCGCCCATCAGTCACTCGCCGCTGGACGTAGTGGCCTGGCACGGCAACTACGCCCCTTACAAATATGACCTGCGCCACTTCAACACCATCGGCTCGATCAGCTACGACCACCCGGACCCGTCGATCTTCCTGGTGCTGCATGCGCCCACCAGCACGCCCGGCGTGGACGACCTCGACTTCGTGATCTTCCCGCCGCGCTGGCTGGCCGCGGAAGATACTTTCCGCCCGCCCTGGTTCCACCGCAACGTCGCCAGCGAATTCATGGGCCTGATCCACGGCGCCTACGACGCCAAGGCCGAAGGCTTCGTGCCGGGCGGCGCCAGCCTGCACAACTGCATGAGCGGCCACGGGCCCGACGCGGCGACCTTCGACAAGGCCAGCAGCGCGGATACCTCGAAGCCGCACAAGGTGGCGGACACCATGGCCTTCATGTTCGAGACCCGCACGCCGATCGCGGCGACGGAATACGCCCTGAATTCGCCGCAGCTGCAGCAGAATTACCAGGATTGCTGGGCCGGGATTGGCAAGCATTTCTCGCCAAATCAGCCTTAAAACAGAGAATAACGGCAGAGCTCAATCGTGCGCGAGTTGGCGCACGATTGCCGCCGTGCGATGATCAGGCCGACAACCAACAGGACCTGCATGGCCGACATCATCATCATTCTTGCCCTCATATTGCTCAATGGCATCTTCGCAATGTCCGAGCTGGCCGTGGTCTCGGCCAAGCGCCTGCGCCTCGAAAAGATGGCACTCGACGGCAGCGCCGGCGCCCGCAGCGCCATCAAGCTTTCCGACGATCCCAGCCGTTTTCTTTCCACGGTACAGGTCGGCATCACCCTGATCAGCATCTTCAACGGCGCATTCGGCGAAGCCTCGCTGGTAGCGCGCCTGGCGCCCAGCCTGACCGCAATGGGAATGGCCGACAACTACGCCCGGCCGGTGGCCCTCACCATCGTCGTGGTGGCGATCACCTTCGCCTCGATCGTGCTGGGCGAACTGGTCCCCAAGCGCATCGCCATACTCTATCCGGAAGTGCTCGCCTCGCGCGTGGCGCGTCCGCTGCGCCAGCTCTCGCGCCTGATGCACCCCTTCGTGCAGCTGCTGTCGCTGACCACCGACGCCATCATGCGCCTGCTCGGCATGCGCCACCACAAGGACGAAACGCCCACCGAGGAAGAAGTCACCGGCATGATCAAGGAGAGCACCGACGCCGGCGTGTTCGAGAAGGCCGAATACGACATCGCCGCGCGCGCGCTGCGCCTGGACGACTGGCATCTGCGCGCCCTGATGACGCCGCGCGTCGACCTCGAATTCCTCGACCTCGGCGAACCGCTGGCCAAGAACCTGGCGCGGCTGGCCGAGATCCCCTTCGCCCGCTTCCCGGTCTACCGCGGCGACCGCTCCCAGGTGCTGGGCATCGTCAACGCGCGCGACCTGTTCCGCCAGGCGATCCGCAAGGGCTCGCTGCAGGAGATCGACATCGAGGCCGAGCTCGACGTGCCGCTCTACGTGCCGGAATCCGTGAGCGCGATCGACTTGCTCGAACAGCTCAAGAAGAACCACGCGGAACTCGCCATGGTCGTCGACGAATACGGCGAAATCCAGGGCATGATCACCCTCACCGACGTCATGACCGCGCTGGTGGGCGAAGTGCCGGCGGTGGAGGACGAGGAAGCGCCGGACGCCGTGCGGCGCGAGGACGGCAGCTGGTTCATCGACGGCGGCATGGTCCTCGACCGCTTCCGCTACCTGACCGGCGCCGAGCTGAGATTCCCGGACGAAGGCGACGACGCCTACCACACGCTGGCCGGCTTCATCCTCTACCAGCTCGGCTACATCCCCAAGCCCGGCGAAACCCTGGACTGGGAAGGCTGGCGCTTCGAGGTGGCCGACATGGACGGCAACCGGATCGACCGGCTCATGGTGATACCCGTCAAGCGCGCCGAGGGCTGACGCAGGAACCGCCCAGCCGGGCGCAGGTCTATTGTTGAACGCACCAGGAGACCACATGCAGCCTAGCACGCTCATTGCCGCCGCCCTCTTTGCCGCATGCGCATCGGCATCCACAGTAACCCTGGCCGGCGCAGCCCAGGACTCGAAGCCGCAGGTGGCGCCCGCCGGCGAAGCCAAGGCGCCCAGGACCCGCGTGCTGGAAGCCGGCGCCAGGGTCCTGCAGCGCAATGCGCCGCTGGCGAAATTCGACATCTACCTGAACGGCTTCCACCCGATGAAGGACCAGCCGGACCAGCAGGTCGAGGCCCACCACTTCTGCCACCAGATGAACGAGGACATGGCCCAGTGCGCCCTGTTCGACGGCAACACGAGCAACGCCAACCTGAACGGCATCGAATACATCATCTCGGAAAAGCTGTTCAACACCCTGCCCCAGGAGGAGCGCCGCTTCTGGCACCCGCACAACGGCGAGATCCTGAGCGGCCAGCTGGTCGCACCCGGCATCCCGGAAGCCGCCGAGCACGAGCTGATGAAAAAGAAGATGAACAGCTACGGCAAGACCTGGCACGTCTGGAACACCGGCGCCAACGGCAAGGAGGGCGACAGCCTGCCGCTGGGACCCGCGATGCTGGCCTGGTCCTTCAACCGCGACGGCGAAATGCTGCCCAACCTGCAGGAAGAACGCGACACCCGCATGAAAATCCGCACCGCGGAAAAACGCAGGAAGCGCGCCGACCTCGGCAAGCTGGCCAGGCCGCAGTCGGGAGTGGACGACCTGAAAGGCAAGTTCGGGCGCGCCAGCCAGGAGATCCCGGGCGTCAGCGACAGCCGGACCCAGCAATAATCTATTGAATTATATAATATCGTTTGATAGACTGAAGTCATGAAAGACGATATCCGTTCCACGCCAGACTTCGATCCGGCAGCCATGCGCGTGGCTGCCCGCCGCGCCGGCGCGCTACTGAAAGCCCTCGCCAATTCCGACCGCCTGCTCCTGCTGTGCCAGCTTACCCTGGGCGAACAGCGGGTCGGCGAGCTCGAGAACGTACTCGACCTGCGCCAGCCCTCGCTGTCCCAGCAGCTGGGCGTGCTGCGCCAGGAAGGCCTGGTCGCCACCCGCCGCGAAGGCAAGCAGATCTATTACAGCATCGCCAGCGAGGAAGCGCTGGCCGTGTTGCGGCTGCTGTACCGGCTTTATTGCAAGCAGGAGGTAACAGCATGAGCATCGACTGGCTACACTTCACCCCGCTGGCATCGACGGCTGGCGGCCTGCTGATCGGGCTCGGCGCCGCCCTGCTGCTGCTCGCCAACGGCCGCATCGCCGGCATCAGCGGCATTACCGGCGGCCTGCTGCGCCCGGCGCGCGGCGATATCGGCTGGCGCTTGGCCTTCCTGCTCGGCCTGCTTGCCTCGCCGCTGATCTGGCTGGCGATGCAGGCCATGCCGCCGGCCCAGATCGACCACACGCCCGGCCTGCTGGCCGTGTCCGGGCTGCTGGTCGGCCTCGGCACCCGCTTCGGCTCGGGCTGCACCAGCGGCCACGGCGTGTGCGGCATCGCGCGCGCATCAAAGCGTTCGCTGGTGGCCACGGCCTGCTTCATGCTGGCCGGCTTCGCCACCGTTTTCGTGATGCGTCACATCATCGGAGGCTGAGATGCCCATGCTGACCGCCTTCATCGCCGGGCTGCTGTTCGGCTCCGGCCTGATCCTGTCCGGGATGAGCAATCCGGCCAAGGTGCTGGCCTTCCTCGACATCGCCGGGCGCTGGGATCCCTCGCTCGTGTTCGTGATGATCGGCGCGATCCTGGTCGCCGCCATCGCCTTCCGCATCGGCGGCGCGCGCGCCCGCACCGTGTTCGGCGGCGCCAATCACATGCCCGGCGCGGCGCGCGTCGACGGCCGGCTGGTGCTGGGCGCCGTGGTGTTCGGCGTCGGCTGGGGCCTGGTCGGCTACTGTCCCGGCCCGGCGCTTACCAGCCTCGGCGTGGGCGGCTGGCCGACGCTGCTGTTCGTGGCGGCCATGATCGCCGGGATGGCCGTGTTCGAAGTCAGCGAGCGCATCGCCGCCTGGCGCTCGACCCGGAGGGACCCACACACCGCCTAGGAGGTGAAAATGAAACGCGAAGAGGTATTCATCGCCGGCGCCGGCCCGACCGGCCTGGTGCTGGCCCTGTGGCTCGCGCGCCAGGGCGTGGGCGTGCGCATCGTCGACAAGACCCCAGGGCCCGGCACCACCTCGCGCGCCGTGGTGGTGCACGCGCGCACGCTGGAGCTCTACCGCCAGCTCGGCCTGGCCGAGGAAGTGGTGGCGGCCGGCATGCCCAACCCCGGCATCAACCTCTGGGTGCACGGCAAGCGCCGCGCCCACATCACCTTCGGCGATGCCGGCGCCGGGCTCACGCCCTACCCCTTTATCCTGGTCTACCCGCAGGACCGCCACGAACGCCTGCTCATCTCGCATCTGGAAGACATGGGCGTGCGGGTCGAACGCGAGACCGAGCTGCTCGGCTTCGAACAGCATGATGATCACGTGCAGGTGCGCCTGCGCGGACCGAGCGGCGAAGAAACCTGCGAAGCGCGCTACCTGGCCGGCTGCGACGGCGCCAAATCGCCGGTCCGCCACGGCCTGAACGCCAGCTTCGAGGGCGGCACCTACGACCAGCTGTTCTATGTGGCCGACGTGATCGCGGCCGGCCCTGCGGCCGACGGCCAGGTTCATCTGTCGCTCGACGACGCCGACTTCCTCGCCTTGTTCTCCTATACCGCCGACGGCCAGGCGCGGCTGATCGGCAGCATTCGCGAGGACCGCATCTCGCCGGACCGCGATTTGACTTTCGACGACGTCGGCGAGCGCGCCCTTCACGGCCTCGGGGTCGAGGTGAAGAAGGTGAACTGGTTCTCGACCTATAAAGTGCACCATCGCCTGACCGAGCACTTCCGCCACGGCCGCGTCTTCCTGCTCGGCGACGCCGCCCACATCCACAGCCCCGCCGGCGGCCAGGGCATGAACACCGGCATCGGCGATGCCATCAACCTGGCATGGAAACTGAAAGCAGTGCTGCGCGAGGAAGCCGACGAGCGCCTGCTGGACAGCTTCGACAGCGAGCGCCTGGCCTTCGCCCACAAGCTGGTCGAAACCACCGACCGCGTATTCACCTTCGTCTCTGCCGAAGGCAACTTCGCGAACTTCGTCCGCACGCGGATCGCGCCGCTGTTCGTCAGCGCGGCCTACAGCGTGGACGCGGTGAAGGAGTTCATGTTCCGCCTGGTCTCGCAGTGCATGCTGAACTACCACGGCAGTGCGCTCAGCCATGGCGCCGCCGGCAAGGTGAAAGGCGGCGATCGCATGCCCTGGGCGGCCGGCGCAGCCATCGACAACTTCGCACCGACCGGAACGGTGGACTGGCAGGTGCACGTGTACGGCGCCGCCAGCGATGCACTGTCGAGCTGGTGCCACCAGGCCGGACTGCCGCTGCGCGTGTTCGACTGGGAGCGGGCGCACGAGCATGCTGGCTTGATGCGGAATGCGGTTTACCTGGTGCGGCCGGATGGGTATGTGGGCTTGGCGGATGCCGGTGGGAAGGTGGAGGGATTGCGGGATTATTTCGAGGGGATCGGGTACAGGCGCTTCACCTGACGTCGTTCCCGCTGCCCCTCGTCGTTCCCGCTGCCCCTCGTCGTTCCCGCGCAGGCGGGAACCTAAGTTCGGCGAACAGCGACAAACCGTGCCGCCGGCCCGCCTGCACCCTGGATTCTCGCCTTCGCGGGAATGACAGTGGTTGCGGCATGGTTCTCACCATGGCACACTGCGCCATCAAGCAACCTGTATAGGCATCGCATGAATCCCATCCAGCTCTTCGACCCCGTCTCCTCGACCTTTACCTACATCATCGCCGGCCCCGGCGACAAGGACGCTGCGATCATCGACCCGGTCGACGAGCACTGGGAGCGCGACCTCGCGCACATCGAGCGCCTGGGCCTGCGCCTGGCCTACATCCTCGAGACTCACGCCCATGCCGACCACGTGACCTCGGCCGGCCGCCTGCGCGCGCTGACCGGCGCCAAGGCCGCGGTGCCGAGCGGCTGCGGCATCCCGCCCGCCGAGCTGCAGCTGTGCGACGGCGACACCATCCGCTTCGGCAAGGACGAAACGATCGCCGTGCTGCACACGCCCGGCCATACGGCGGGCAGCATGTGCTACGTCTGGAGGGGGAATGTGTTCACCGGCGACACCCTGCTGATCGACGGCTGCGGCCGCACCGACTTCCAGGGCGGCAGCGCGGCGGCGCTCTACGACAGCGTGACGCGCAAGCTGTTCGCGCTGCCGGACGCAACCCGGATCTGGCCGGGCCACGACTACAAGGGACAATCGGTGTCGACCATCGGCTGGGAAAAGCAGCACAACGCGCGCCTGGCGAACCGTTCGCTCGCCGATTTCGTCGTGCTGATGGGGCAGCTGAACCTGCCCCGGCCGAAGCTGATCGACGTCGCCGTACCGGCAAACCGCAATCTTGGTTTGCCGCACAGCGTTTAATTACATTCCCGGGCCGCCGCCGCCGAAGCCGCCAGGGCCGCCGGGACCACCCGGCGGCGGACCGCCACGCCAGCCTTCGCCGCCCGGACCACGGCCTTCACGCCCTTCGCGGCGCTGGCTCTGCACGCCGCCGAAGTGATAGGACAGGCCGATGAAGGCGGTGCGACCGGCGTAGCGCGTGATCGAGTGCTGCTTCAGGTAGTCGGTATCGGTGATCGTCTCCGTTTTCTGGGAGCGGAATACGTCGGCCACATTCATCACCAGGCTCAGTGACGGCGTGAGGCTGCGCTTGTAGCTCAGGTTCAGGGTCGCCATCGGTTCGCGGTAGCCGGTGCCCGCCAGGGTCTTGCCCTGCGCGTTGACCATCACCTGCAGCTGGTCCTGCGGAGTGAGCGAATAGTTGAGGCGCCCGCGCACGGTCAGCGAGGAAGCCGAGCGTTTGTACTCGGCGCCGGTGATGTCGATCTGTTCCTGCTCGGTGAAGGCCAGGTTGCCGCTGGTGTTGATCGAGAGCTTGGGCGTGAGCTTGCCGCTCAGCGTGAACTCCAGGCCGCCGGCGCGGTTGCTGCCGCCGTTCTCCAGCGTCGTCAGCAGGATGGTGTCGTTGACCACCGTCTGGCGGCTGCGGATCATGTCGCGGTCGGCGCGATAGTAGGCGCGCAGGTTGGCGTTCAGCTGGCCCGCCTTGGTCTCGTAGCCGATCTCGAAGGAGTCGGTCTGCACCGGCTTCAGCTTCGGATTGCCGCTCGACTCGTTCAGCTCATCCTGGTAGACCACGAAAGGATTCAGCTGGTTTCCGGTGGCGCGGCGGATCCGGTGCGCGTAAGCGAAACGCAAATTGGTATCGGCGCTCAGCTTGTAGGTAGCGAAGGCGCTTGGAATCCAGTTCATGTAGCTGTTGGTGACGCTCGAGCCCATCGTGACCTGGTCCAGGTCCATGTGCGTGTACTCGGTGCGCATGCCGACCAGGGCGCCCCAGCGCTCGCTCACTTTCCACTGGTAGGAACCATAGACGGCGGCGTCGCGCTCGTCGACCTCGAAGGCGTTCGTCAGCCGCGCATTCGCCAGCGCGGCGGCGGTGACCGGGTCGAGATCGTAGTAACGGTTGTCGAACTGGCTGTTGGTGTCGATGATCTTGTAGCCCAGCTTGACGATGGCGCCGCTTTCGAGCGGGGTCTCGTAGTCGCCGGTGTAGTCGACGATCCGGATTTTCGTGGCCGAATCCTGCAGGCTGGTCCCATCGATGCCCGAGAACGGCATGCTCGGATCGATTGGATGCGGCGCCGAATACAGGTAGTCGTTGGTCGCCGTGACCTCGTTGCTGTTGTCGGTGTTCGAAACGCGCAGGTCCATCCGGAACAGTTCGCCCAGCTTCTCGCCCTTGTGGTCCCAGCGCGCACCCCAGGTCGAGTTGGTATTCTCGCCGCTGCGCTTCGACGTACGCACGTAATCGCGGTACGGCACGCCATCGTTGGCGATGACGTAGTGGTTCTGGCTGACGTTGTCGTTGTCGCGCTTGAGGAGGCCGGCGTTGGCTTCCAGCGTGTCGTCCTGGCCGAGATTGTAGGTCAGCTGGCCGCGCGCGCCGGCCATGTCGTTCAAGCCGGTGCTGGTGCCCGTCGTGGTCGTGTGCTGGTCGACGCCGGTCCGCGGATCGATGCGGTCGCGCTCCGACTCGCTGGTCGAGTCGCGGCCGTCGTGGCGGACGTTGACGCCGCCCTGCACGCCCCAGCGTCCGGTGTTGTACTGCCCGTTCAGCTGTGCGTTGTAGCGCCCCGCCGTGCCGTAGTTCGCATTGACGACGCCGAAACCGCCGGGACGCCGCGAACGCTTCATGACCAGATTGAGGATGGGCCCACCGCCGCCTTCGTTGCCGAATTCCGCGCCGGGGTTGTTGATGACTTCGATCGAATCGATGTCCTCGGCCGGCATGGCCTGCAGCACCCCGCCGCGGCCCTCCCCCTGCAGCATGGCCGAAGGCTTGCCGTCGACCAGGATCTGGACGTTCGTATTGCCACGCAAGGAAACGGTGCCGTCCGGGTCGACGCCGACCGAAGGCACGTTGCCAAGCGCGTCGGCGGCGCTACCGTTGGAGCTGTTGACGTCGCTCTTGACGTCGTACACCTGGCGGTCGATGCGGTTGGTCGGGCGCTCGCCGACCACGGTCACGGCCTGGATCTTGCCGTCGCCGCCAGCCTGGCCGGACGTGGCGGCGCCGGTCGATGCCGCGGCCGCTGCCGTACTTGTGCCGGTGCTGGTGCCGGTGCTTGCTGCCGGTGCGCTCTGCGTCGACTGCGCCATCGCGGGCTGCAGGGCGACCAGGTCGCACAGGGCCAGGCCAAGCGCCAGATAATGCGCGCGACGGCGCCGGGACGCGCCACCGGTGCGCTTTCGTGGGGAGTGGTTCATTTGATTGTTGTAGGCGTTGCCGGACGAACGAAGCGTGAAGAATACCTGAACGGCCGAGAAAGTTGCCGGCCCTTACAATTCTTTGCACACGTCAATACAGACTGTCAGCCCTACGTGCGCGGGATAAATCTCCCCGCCTCCCCGCGCATGGATTATTATTCCTGTCTTTTAGGCAATATCATCAAAGGCGGGTACCGATGGCGCTCCACGAAAATCACCTTAAGCGCGGCCTCAAGAGCCGGCACATCCAGCTGATCGCCCTCGGCGGCGCCATCGGCACCGGCCTGTTCCTCGGGGTGGCCGAGACGGTCAGGATGGCCGGCCCTTCGATCCTGCTCGGCTACGCGGTGGCCGGCCTGGTCGCCTTCCTGATCATGCGCCAGCTGAGCGAAATGATGGTCGACGAGCCGGTGGCCGGCTCGTTCAGTCACTTCGCGGATAAATACTGCGGCCGCTTTGCCGGCTTCCTGACCGGCTGGAACTACTGGGTGCTCTACGTCCTGGTCAGCATGGCGGAATTGTCCGCGGTCGGCATCTACGTGCAGTACTGGTTCCCGGAGATACCGACCTGGGTCTCGGCGCTCGGCTGCTTCGTGTTCGCCAACGCGATCAGCATGTTCAACGTGCGCGCCTTCGGCGAGACCGAATTCTGGTTCGCCGTGGTCAAGGTGGTCGCCATCGTCGCCATGATCATCTACGGCATCTTCCTGCTGTTCTCCGGCGGCGCCGGCCCGCAGGCTGGCGTGGCCAACCTGTGGCAGCACGGCGGGTTCTTCGCCCATGGCGTCTCGGGGCTGGTGATGTCGATGGCGGTGCTGATGTTCTCCTTCGGCGGGCTGGAAGTCATCGGTATCACTGCGGCGGAAGCGGACAATCCGTCCAAGTCGATTCCGAAGGCGACCAACCAGGCGCTGTGGCGCATCCTGGTGTTTTATGTCGGTTCGCTGGCGGTGCTGTTGTCGCTTTATCCGTGGGACCAGATCAAGCCTGGGGCCAGTCCCTTCGTCCTGATCTTCAAAGCGCTGGATGCCGGCGTGGTTGCGCACGTGCTGAACCTCGTCGTGCTGACGGCCGCGGTGTCGGTCTATAACAGCTGTGTGTACTCGAACAGCCGCATGCTGTACGGCCTGGCGACGCAGGGGCATGCGCCGCGTGCGCTGCTGAAGGTGAATGAGCGTGGGGTGCCGCTGGTTTCGCTGGGCGTGTCGGCGGTGGCTACCGTTATTTGCGTGGCGGTGAACTTTGCCATGCCGGGCAAGGCGCTTGGAATGCTGATGGGGCTTGCTGTGGCGGGGATGATGATTAACTGGGCGATGATTAGCTGGAGCCATTTGCGGTTTCGGCAGGCGAAGGCGGTGCAGGGTTTCAAGCCGGTGTTTGGCAGCCCGTTTTATCCGGTGACGAACTGGTTATGCCTGGCGTTTTTGGCGGGGATTTTGGTGATCATGTTCCTGACGCCGGGGATGCAGGTGTCGGTGTACCTGATCCCGGTCTGGCTGTTGGTGCTGGGTGTGGGCTTCTGGCTACGCCAGCGGCGCGAACTGGCGCCGGCCCAGAGCTCCTGACCGTTTTCCTTCAAATCGCGTCCAAGCAAAGCCATGAGTACCAAGCCTCCAGCCGCGAAATTCGAGATGTTTGCCCGCCCGGGCGCCGGGCAGCACGGCGAGTTGCTGCAATACGTGTCGAGGGACGCGACTTTCCCCACCGCATACCTCAGAGCGGTGGCGGCCATCGCCGGCTCCGACGGCGTCGTCAACATCGCCGACTTCAATGCGTTGAACGATGTGGCATCTCTGCTGGGCGACTCGGCATTGGCAAAGGTCGTACTGCTCGAGGGAATCGAGCAACCCTTGCCATTAAAGGACGCTCTCGCTCAACTCAACACCGCTTCCGCCGACATCGACCAGGCAAGCGCTGCCACCGCCTTTGGCGCGGCACGCGCGCTCTTGTCGCTGCAGGGTACGCGCAGCCGGGAGCTGGCGAAGAGCCTGGCTGCCGCCCTGCGCTACGAATGCCGTCCGGGCGAGCTGGAGGCCTTCCCGGCCGACGAACAGGGCATCTGGAGCAAGCTCAGTACAGGCTCGACGCGCATCCTCAAGGGGCGCAAGTACGCGGACCTCGCTGACCTGTGCATTCGTGCCACTGGCGACCTGGCGCTCGCCAAGGCGGTGCTCGAATACGAAAACGGCACCCAGGACAAGGCCGAACTTGCTCGACGCATGAACACGGCATGCGCGCGCACGAGCCAGGACATCGCTGTCTTCAACCAGCGCATCGCGGACTTCGAAAAGACCCGCGAGATGGCATCCGCCTTCCTGGAGTCCGCCTATGCGCTGCAGAAGCAGGTGAGCCAGCGCCTGGCGATTGCCGATGCGCGCATCGAATTCGAGCGCGACACGTTCGACGAAGATCTCGAAGAAACCATCCACGACGGGGGCAATGCCTTCGAACGCGAGGTTGCCGAGCGTCTTGGAACCGACCAGTGGAAACGCGCGATCGTATGGGAAAGCATCGCCAAATCGAGCTTTGGCAAGGAGTTGGAGCGCAGGGTCAACCGCATCATCGCACGCCGCGAGGAGTCGCTTCGCCTGATCCGTGAAGACCTGCGTCTGTTCCAGGAAGAGATGGCGCTATCGCGCAGCACCCTGCTCAAGCGCATGCACCACAGCCAGCTCGCCGACGCGGCGCCGGGCTTACGCTGGAGTACGCGCGTCCTGAACGGCGTCGAGACCGCTGCCGACACGACCCTGAAAGTCGGCGGTCTCGCCATCCTGGGCACAGGCGCAGCCTACTTCCTGGGCGCGAGCGCCGTGTTGCCGGTCGTGGCGCCGGCAGCGCCCATCGTCGGCGGCGTGCTGCTGGTCGCCGGCGTGTTCAAGTGGCTGATGAATCCGGCGGAGCGCAAGGCGGGAGAAATCGGCCACAAGCGCGAGAAATTCGAGCAGGTGTTCCGGGAACAGCTCGATCTGGCGCGCCAGGCGTTGGGCACGCAACTGGATGTCACCGCGGCGCAGTTCCACGAGGCCGCCGAGCGCTTGGTGCAGCCTGTGGTTCTCGAAGCGCAGGCGGCGGACCGGCTGGCCGTGCTACATCTCGAGCTGGCGCGCAAGCTGAACGAACACTCCCAAAAGGCGCTCGCGGACATGCTCGCGGAGCTCCCCGACTAGGCGTTTGTCCCCGCCGGGGCGCGGCCACCCGGCGGGACATCAGAAGGCGTGCCGCAGCCCGATCATCGCCGATCTGTTACCGGTCCCCGACTCGATCGCACTACCCACCGTATAGCTCGCCCCATTCCGGTTATCGATCTTCGCTATCGCCACATTGACGTCAGTCCGCTTGGACAAACTATAGCGATATCCCAGCGCGATCTGTGAAGCATCCTGATTGAACCCCGTCCGGTCATCCTTGCGGATGTACGAAGCCAGCAAGGCATGTACGCCAAACGGCACCGTCAGGCCGATCAAGGCATCCCGGCTGTCGGTCGAGGCCCGCGCCGGCCGCCCGAAGAACTCGGTGGTGCTGCGCAGGACCGAACTGTTCAAGCCCCGGTTCCAGTCATACAGCCCATGCAGCTTGACCACACCGAAGTCATACACCGCGGCCAGCACGGTATTGCGGGCATTGTCGGTACCGTGCAAAGTAGCGGTATCGTTGTTCCGGTCATGGTAGCCAAGCCGCACCTGCAGCGGCCCATTCGTCCAGGCCAGCGACCCGCCCAACTGCCGCCCGGACGCACTGCTGCCGCTCACCTCACCCGGCGCCGCAGCCAGCTCCGCACTGAATCCACCGACGACGGGCGAGATGTACTTGACCGTGTTATCCATCCGGCTGAACGAGTTGCCGGTGGTGCCAAGCAGGTTCTTCGAGTCCCCCACCCAGCCCGAGCCGAAGGGATCGGCAAACACCTGCACCATGTAGTGCGGCGTGTACTGCCGCCCCGCCAGCACGGTGCCGAAGCCGCCCTGCAGGCCGACATAGGCCTGGCGCCCGAACAGCAGGCCGCCCTGCCCCATGGCGCCGGTGTCGCCCTGGAAGCCGTTCTCCAGCAGGAAGACCGCCTTCAGGCCGTTGCCGAGATCCTCGCTGCCCTTGAAGCCGAGCCGCGAGCCGCCGGTGGTGCCGCTGGTGACCTTGGTCGCCGGCCCGGCCACGCCGCCGCTCTCGCGCACCGCCGCCATGTCGATCATGCCGTAGATGGTCACGTTGCTCTGCGCGCTGGCCAGCGGCGCGGCGGCCGCCAGCATTGCGGATACGATTAACTTCTTCTTCATCCAGGATCTCCGCATCATTTCGGGTTGACTGCCTTGGCGGGCAGCGCAAAGGTCAGCGCGCAGCCGACCAGCAGGCAGACGGCAATCGCGATCACGCCGGCGTTGGTGCTGTTGGTCATGGTCTTCACCACGCCCAGCATGTACGGCGCAATCATCCCGGAGACGCTGCCGACCGAGTTGGCCAGCGCGATGCCGGCGGCGGCGGCGGCGCCGGTGAGCACAGCCGGCGGCAGCAGCCAGAATTGCGAGATCGTGGTGATGATGCCCATCGTCGCCAGGGTCAGCGCCAGCATGGCGATCGGCGTGTTGTCGCCGTAGGCCGCACTCCAGGTCAGGCCGACCGCACCGGCGACGCCCGCCAGCGCCAGGTGCCAGCGCCGTTCGCGCCGGATGTCCGAGCTGCGCCCAACCAGGATCATGGTGACGGTAGCGGCTGCGTACGGAATGCTGGTCAGCATGCCAATGTCGAAGGTACTGGAGACACCGCTGGCCTTGATGATGGTCGGCAGCCAGAAGCTGATGCCGTACAGGCCCATGGTGTAGAACAGGTAGATCGCACTCAGGAGCCAGACCCGCGGGTTCACCAGGCCGTCGCGCAGGTTGTGCAGGTGGCCGCCCTGCTTGTCCTGGTTCAGCTCATGCTCGATAAGCGACTTCTCGCTGTCGTCCAGCCACTTGGCGTCCGCGACCTTGTCGTCGAGGTAGAACCAGGCCATGCAGCCGAGGATGATGGTCGGGATGGCCTCCAGCACGAACACCCACTGCCAGGCGTGGTAGCCGCCCACATTGTCCATCGTGCCCATGATCAGGCCGGAAAGCGGGCCGCCGATCACGCCGGACATCGGAATGCCGGTCATGAACAGCGCCGTCACCTTGCCGCGGCGGCCGGCCGGGAACCAGTAGGTGAGGTACAGCAGGATGGCCGGGAAGAAGCCCGCCTCGGCGACGCCCAGCAGGAAGCGCAGCGCGTAGAAGCTGGCCGGCGTCGACACGTACATCATCGCGGCCGAGATCACGCCCCAGGTCACCATGATGCGGGTGATCCACTTGCGGGCGCCGACCTTCAGCATGACGATGTTACTGGGAACTTCGAACATGAGGTAACCGGCGAAGAAGACGCCGGCGCCCATGCCGTAGACGGCCTCGGACAGCCCGAGATCGGACATCATCTGCAGCTTCGCGAAGCCGACGTTGACGCGATCGAGATAGGCAAAGACGTAGCACAGGAATAGAAATGGTAGAAGACGCCATGCGACCTTCGAATAGGCTTTCGAAGCCTCATCGATGGTCGATGCGCCTACTGCGACTTTGGTTGAGCTCAGCATTGTTTTGTCTCCAGATATGGTTGTGAACGTGCCCGGTTAGCGCGGCATCTTGTGGATGCCGCATCCGTGGTCTGTCATGTGAAACAATGGAGCAGCGGGATACTTAATCGAACATATCGGGCTGCGTATTCTTCAGTTGGTCCCAGATCGGCTGGAAGTGCAGCCAGCCGATGTATTCGCTGCCGACGTGCTCGCGGCTGTAGCGCGAACGGTCCGGCGGCACCAACACCGGCTTGATGCCGGTCGCTTCGATCATCAGCTGTTGCTGGCAGCAGCGTTCCAGCGCGATGAACCAGAATGCCGCCGATTCGATGCTGTGGCGGCTGGCGGTCAGCAGGCCGTGGTTCTGGTGGATGGCCGCTTTCACGCCCTTGAACCAGTCGCACACTGCCGTGCCGGCCTTTTCTTCCACCGCCACCTGGCCCGCTTCTTCGCGGATCACCACGTGGTCCTCGAAGAAGGCGGCGGCGTCCTGGCTGATCGGCTCCAGCTCGCGGCCCAGCGATGCGAAGGCGGTGCCGTACACGGTGTGCGCGTGGCACATGGCGACGATGTCCGGATGCGCCTCGTGCACCGCGGCGTGCAGCACGAAGCCGGCGCGGTTGATCGCGTACTCGCCTTCGACCACGCGGCCCTGGTGGTCGGCCAGGATCAGGTTCGACACCTTCACCTGCGAGAAGTGGACGCACATCGGATTGGTCCAGTACAGCTCCGGATGCTCGGGGTCGCGCACCGTCAGGTGGCCGGCGAAGCCGTAGTCGAAGCCGTGCTGGGCGAAGGCGCGGCAGGCGGCGACCAGCCGCTCCTTGCGGTGGCGGCGTTCCTGCGCGGGATCGTCGAAGGACGGGATCTCGGGATAGATGACGTCGGCCTGGCGCGGGTGGTAGATGGAGCGGATCGCGTCCTGTTGCGACTTCGCGATGCGCTCCGCCTCGACGGGGGCGATCTGTTTTACTTTGTCCAGCATGATGTCTCCTTCAGTGATTTATAGGTCGAGTACCAGCACCGGGCTGGTGGCGCGCGACACGCAGGCGGTCAGGAACTGCCCGTGCTCGTCGTCGCCGAGGATGTAGTCGCGGTGGTCGACCTCGCCCTCGAGATAGCGGATCTTGCAGGTCGCGCAGAGGCCGGCCTGGCAGGATGTCTCGATGCGGATGTCGTTCTGCTCGAGGACGTCGGCGATGCTGCGGTCGGCCGGCACCTCCAGCATGGCGCCGGTGCTGGCGATCTTCACCATGAAGGCGCCGGGCGCCAGTGTTTTCGCGTCTGCCGCAGGTTCGGGCGCCTTGAAGTGCTCGAAGTGGACGGCGCCCGCCGGCCAGTGGCTCGCAGCCTCCGCACAGGCCTTCATGAAGCCGGCCGGGCCGCAGTAGAACAGGTGGGTGCCCGCTTCCGGTTCGCGCAGCAGGCCGGCGATGTCGAGGCCTTCTTCCGGCTTGCCATGGTCGAAATGGTGCACCAGCTTGCCGTGGGCCCAGGCGATGCCCAGCTCTTCGCGGAAGGCCGCGCAGCCGGGATTGCGGGCGCAGTAGTGCAGCTCGAAGGGGATCCCGGCCTGGTCGAGCGCATGCGCCATCGACTTCAGCGGCGTGACACCGATGCCGCCGGCCAGCAGGATCACCTTCCTCGCTTCCGGTATCAGTTCGAAGTTGTTGCGCGGCTGGCTGACCAGCGCCAGGTCCTGCACGCGGAGCAGCTCGTGCAGCGCTTTCGAGCCGCCGCGGCCCTTCTCGTCGCGCAGCACGGCGATCACGTAGCGGTGCCGCTCGGCCGGCGAATTGCACAGGGAGTACTGGCGCGTCATCCCGTTCGGCAGGTGAATGTCGATGTGGGCGCCGGCGCTGAAGGCCGGCAGCTCCTCGCCCTGCGGGTGCACCAGCTCATAGGAGTTGATGCCGCTCGCCTCGAAGCGGATCTGGCGCACCAGCAGCGAGAGCCTGGTTTGGTCGCGGCTGATGATATGGGTCTGGGTCATTTCCATGTTCGTTCTCCCGGCGGATCACTTCCTGGTCGACTGTTCGAGCTCGTCGAACTTCTGGCGCACGAAGGCTGCGCGCTCATCACCCTTCAGGCTTTCGCTTTGCGTCAGGATGGCGACGATCTGGCGCGTCACGTGACGGCGGCGCGTCACTTCCTCCTCGACGGTCTCGCCTTCCGGCACCTCGAGCACGTTGCCCGAGCAGTAGCTGTTCGGTGCGGCGGCGTTATCGCGCAGCCACTGCGCGAATTCCTGCGGGCCGGCGGCCGGGTTGCTGCCGCGGACGGCGTCGCGCAGCATCTTCCGGAACAGGAATACGCCGGCGTCGAACTTGGTCGGGTTCTCCAGCGCGTGCACCGCGATCGGGCGCTGGCTGATGATGGCTTCGTAGTCGCCCGGCGCATACTGGCATTCCTTGTAATTGGCGCGGGCGCGGTGGTCGGACGGGATCGGCGGCATGTCTTCCAGCTTGTACTTGCCGAAGCGCTCCGGGCGGCGCATCGCCACTTGCCCCTCGAGGAAGTCGATGGTTTCGTAGCCGACCATCTCCTTGTTGCCGATGCCGCGGGTGTCGATGCCCGGACCCATCACGCGCCAGCCGATCATCTTCGCGTTGACGTCGTCGACCGGTACGGTCCAGCGCACGATGTGGAAGCGGCTGAACAGCTTCTTGTTCGAGCCGTCTTCGGACGTGTAGGCGTGCAGGCTCAGGTTCGGCAGCACCTGGTGCTGGACGCGCACGAACAGCTTGTCCTTGTTGACGCGGCGGGCGCCGGCGCAGGCCAGGCCGCGGCCGCCGTGCACCGGAATGAACTGCATGTCCGGCGCGACTTCCATCGAGGCGGCGCCGACTTCGTCGAAGGTCGTGCCCTGGTACTGCTTGTTGACGACGTTCTTGGCCGAGTGCAGTGCGGTCGGGTGGAAGTTGTCGGCCGCGTTGTCCTGTACCTGCAGCCAGTTACAATGCTGGAAGTTACTGTAGGGGACAAGCTCGTCGCCCTCGGCCACCGTGAAGTTGCCCTCCCATTCCGGGAACGGCGGCTCTTCTTCCGGCGGGCCCATATAGGCGAACACCAGGCCATTGCGCTCGAAGGCCTTATAGGCGCCCTGCTTGATCGAGCAGGCGTACTTCTCGGCTTCCCTCTCCTCGCCTTTCGGGAAAGGCACGTGCAGGCAGGTGCCGTCGATGTCGAACACCATCCCGTGGTAGCAGCACATGATGCCCTTGTCCTGGATCGCGCCGTACTCCAGCGAGGCGCCGCGGTGGACGCAGTGGGCATGCAGCAGGCCGATGCGGCCGGAACCGTCGCGGAAGGCGACCAGCTCTTCGCCGAGGATCTTCAGGAAGTGCGGCGTGTCGGTCAGTTCCATCGACATGCAGACCGGATGCCAGAAGCGGCGCATGTACTCGCCCATCGGGGTGCCCGGACCAACCTCAGTCAGCTCCGGATCGTGGCCCGGCACCTTGTTGGTGTGGTAGCCGCCGAAGGGGATCAGCTTCTTGACGACCGGCTGGGTCTGGGCGGCGGCTTCTGCGGTCTTGTCGCGGGTGTTCATGTGTGTCTCCTCTGGCTCGATGGTGGCTGCATTCTGTGGCGCAACCGTGTTCCGTATTCTGTATACAAAGCGTTCGGACAAAATTTTTGCGCTTTTCCCGCTCCGCCTCGTACACTCTGTGTTCTGTATACAGAGTACAGTTTCGACCTGTCCCGCTTCGATGTCAACCACTTTTTTTGTAACGCGCGCCTGCGATTCGGCCGGTCGGGTTCATAAATTGACTTTAAGTCGGCCTCACGTATACTGAATACAAAGGTGAACACATGCTCAAACAATTATCGAAAATCCAGGTACGTCCCGACCTCGTCGACCAGGTCTACCAGTCGCTGCTGGACGCCATCAGCGACGGCTCGCTGCCACCCGGCGCCCGCATCACGCAGGAAGAGATCGCCGAGCAGATGGACGTCTCGCGCTCGCCGGTTCTGCAGGCACTGCGGCTACTGAAGAAGGATGGGCTGGTGCAGGACGCGCCCGGGCGCGGCGTGCTCGTGGCCGAACTCGATCCCGAGTGGATCGGCAACCTCTATCAGGTGCGCGGCGCCCTCGACACGCTGGCGGCGCGCCTGGCGGCGGAGCGCAAGGCGGCGATCGACCCGGACATCATTGCCAAAGGCCGCAAGGCGGCGCGCGGCAAGGACGTTAAGGCCATGATCGACGCCGACATCGCCTTCCACACGGCCATCTATAAAGCCTCGGGCAATCCGCTGATCTTCGAAACCACGCAGTTTCATTGGGTGCACCTGCGCCGCGTGATGGGCGCGGTGCTGCAATCGGCGGTACAGCGCGAGTCGATCTGGGACGAACATGAGGCGATGGCGAAGGCGATCGCCGAAGGTGACGTGGCGCGGGCGGTCGAGATGTCCGACCACCATGCGACCGAGGCGCGGGAGAACCTGGTGGCGCGGCTGACCGAGGTGCTCAAGGAGCCGGCGCACCTGGCCCGGCGCGCCTCGTAGGCAGCGTTCAGCGCGCGCCGATGAAGCGAAGACGGTCGATCGCGATCACGTTGCCTTGCGCAGCCGCCAGACCATACCAGCGCCGTGCCTCCTCCAGGTTTTTCCCGACCTGCGTCCCATGTTCGTACATCGCAGCCACCGCAAGCTGCGCCATGGCCTCGCCGCCTTCCGCGGCGCCGAACTCCAGCTCCAGCGACGCACTTCGCTCGCGCTCCGTTTTGCCCTGAATCTCGAGGATGGCGCCGAGTACATAGCGCGACCGCGCATTACCCTCGAGGGCTGCCTTCGCAAGTCTCTGCATCAACCTGCCGGTTGAGGGTTCGAGCGTCCAGAAATACTGCATGGGCAGCCACATTTGATGTGCTTGGCCGTCCACGGTCCCAGGCATGTAGCGGCATTTCTGAAAGGCGAGCTCCGTGGTCTCGTCCAGGACGCGCGAGCCGCTCGACAGCAGGACTTTCGTCTCGAGGACGGCGCCGTTCGCGTCCACGTGGACGCCAAGAAAGAGCAGGCCTTCCTCCTCGTTCTTCAAGGCGGATTTCGGATACTGCGGATACGCGCACTGTTTCCAGTCGACTGAAGGCATGCTGACGACGGGTTCCCTGGCAAAGGCAGGTCCGTCAAACAAGGATATGGTCGCGACAAGGACAAACGTCGAAGTGATGCGGTTCATGGGCGCTCGATGTTCGAATGGGCGGATCGGCAAAGATGAGCTATTGACAGCCCAGCAGCAGGCTTTGTTCCCGTCTACGTCCGCTAAAGCGCTTCCGGTGTTCCCGGCATGGAACGGCGCCCCGATCGGTCCAAGCGAAAAGGAGGATTTTTGATCACCAACGTCACCGTGGGCGGATCGAAGATCGGTTGATGATTACCAATATTCCTGCGGTAGATAAAGGCAAGAATGCACCTTTCGCTGCCACTATGGAGGTGCATTATGGCGATTGAGGGTGAATCAGCCGAAGAGCGCTACCGCATCGACTGCCGGAGGCCATACTGCAGAACGCTGCGAACACAAAAGCATCTCGTTGACCAAGCTGACCGATCTCGCATCGCCAATACTGATGCAGACCTGTTCCGCCGGCCGCACAATCCCGAAAGCCAAGCTTGAATTCATGCGTGCGGACGGAGATGGAAATCCCATCAAGTATTACGAAGTCGAACTGGAAAACGTGATCGTTGGCAGCATCGATCAGGTCAGTCATCCTGGGTCAGGATTGCACGACACTTTCACACTCAAGTTTTCGAGAGTCCGCTGGCGCTACACGCAGCAGAAAATCGGCGGCGGCGCAGGCGGCTCGACTGTCGGTGGGTGGGATCTTTCGACCAACCGACTCGCTTGATGGGTGCTCCCCATGACTGAAGTTCCTCCCCAGGATTCACGCAGTTTCTTCATGCTTCCCCAAGCTCCCGAAGGCGCAGGCTACTACGTATATGGCATCCCAAACCGCGGCGCCGCACAATACGCCCACCCGGCGATGATGACGCTGTTGCTGATGGTTGAAAGAGAATGGGCCCTTATCGACCGGCGCAAATTCGGGGTTGGCAATATCAGCGTCGCCGGAGGTTTGTATTTCGGGCACAAATCACACCGAAAAGGACTGGAAGTTGACGTGCGGCCGGTTCGAAAAGATGGCTTGCATGAGCCTGTCACCTACCTGAGTCGCGATTACGACCTTGAAGCAACACGCGTTCTAATCCAGTTATTTCGCGCCTGCACCGCCTCTCCACTAGTAATCTTCTTTAACGATAACAGGATTCCTGGCGTACTACCGCTGGCAGGCCATGACAACCATTTTCATGTTCAGTTTTAGGGTATGAAACAAAAACACGTCCTTATGATTGCCGCCGCAATCGCAACAACATCGATCGCCTATGCGGGAGCAAAAAAAAATTGGGATGGCACCTACGCCAGCGCCACGATCCATTACCTGTTCTATTCGAACGATCTGGATGAAGCCCAAGCGCCAACTTCCACCGACCAGCGCCTGTCGATCGCAATCACCGGCGACCCGGCCAAACAAATCTTCGACGCGATCGGGCCGGACCTGAAGGTCGGCTGCGGCACAACGCTGGGGATGCGCCAACGCCAGCGAGGCGACATCGACTGCTCCTACGACAAGGAGCAGTCGCCCTCACCCTATACCTGCCATTTCGGTTTCAACCTGCGCAAGGGGAAAAGCATCGCCGGCGCCACCTGTTGATGCTGCTTAGTGCGCCGGCATCACCAGCAACTGCACCCCCGAAGCCGTCTGCGCCGCATGATAAACCCGCTGCATCGCCGCCTTGAAATCCTCCGGCCTGGCCTTCGGGATCGAGGTGAAGGTCTGTGGATTCAGGTCGATCAACGGGAACCAGGAGCTCTGCACCTGCACCATGATGCGGTGGCCGCGGCGGAAGGTGTGGTTGACGTCGCCGAGGTGGTAGCTGATTGCCTCGACCTTGCCCGGCACGAAAGGCTCGGGCTTCTCGAAGCTGTTGCGGAACTTGCCGCGCAGCGGATTGCCGCGCACCAGCTGCTGGAAGCCGGCGAGGCTGGTTTCCGGTGCGCCGACGTCCTTGCCGCGCTGCTTCTGCTCGCCCGACGGATATTCGGACGGATAGACGTCGATCAGCTTGACGACCCAGTCGGCGTCGGTGCCGGTGGTCGAGACGAACAGCTTGGGCGTGACCGGGCCGGCCACCGTCACGTCTTCGTCCAGCACGTCCGACTGGTAGGTCAGCACGTCCGGACGGGTGGCGGCGAAGCGCTGATCGGACACCATGTACTCCTGCGGCACGTGGGTCGACGCATAGCCGATATAGGGCACCGGCTTCTTCGGGTCCGACACGTACTCGTCATAATCGGACTGCGCGGCGCCGCCGGCAGGCTGGGTCCAGGACAGCTTGCCGCCGGCGCCGAAGTACAGCGTGCGCGCCCTGGCCTGCACCGGCGGCCAGGCCGTGTACTGGCGCCAGACGTTGGAGCCGGTCTCGAAGGCGGTCACCTCGGCGATCGGCTTGTTGGGCTTCACGCCCTTCAGGTGCTGCTCGAAGAAGGGGAACTGGAGCTGGGTGCGGAAGTACTCGCCGGTCTTGCTGTCGAAGCGCACGTGGCCCAGTTGCGCGCCGTCGTAACGCGCCCAGCCGCCATGTACCCAGGGGCCCATCACCAGTCCGCTGAAGGTGCCCGGGTTGTACTTCTTGACCGCGTGGTAGGTCGTGAACGGACCTTGCGGGTCTTCGGCGTCGAACCAGCCGCCCACCGTCAGCACGGCGGCCTTGACTCCCTTCAGGTGGCGCGAAATGTCGCGGGTCTGCCAGAACTGGTCGTAGGTGTCGTGCTCGATGGTCGGCGCGAGGTAGGCGCGCTGGCCGTCGGTGAGCGTGCCGAGGATGTTCGGCATGCTCTGGTGCTTCAGGAAGAAGTCGTAGGCATCGGCCGCGCCGTAGTCGAAGCTCTCGCGGTTCTTCGGCCCGGTGGTCGGGTTCTTCTGCTCGACGAAGTTCGCGTAGAAGCCGAAATTGGCGGCTAACATGAACGCGCCGCCGTGGTAGGAGTCGTCGCCCATGTACAGGTCCGTCACCGGCGCCTGCGGCGATGCCGCCTTGATCGACGGGTGCGAATCGATGATGCTGGCCGCGGCGTAGAAGCCCGGATAGCTGATGCCGTAGATGCCGGCCTTGCCGTTGTTGTTGGGGACGTGCTTGAGCAGCCATTCCATGGTGTCGTACATGTCCTGGCTTTCCTGGCCCTCGCCCGCCGCGCGCTTCGCGCTCACGTGCGGCGTCATCTCGACCCACTTGCCCTCGGACATATAGCGGCCGCGCACATCCTGCTTGACGAAGATGTAGCCGGCGTCCTCGAACTCCTTCGACGGGCCGATCGAGGCCGGGAACCAGTCCTCGCCGTAGCGCAGCTGGCCGTCGGCGTAGACGCCCGAGCTGTACGGCGTGCGGTTCAGCAGGAAGGGATAGCTCTTCGACGCGTCCTTCGGCACGTAGACCACCGTGAACAGCTTGGTCCCGTCGCGCATCGGGATGCGGTACTCGTACTTGGTGTACAGCGAACGGAGGTCGCGCTGCGGCGCGGGCGCGTCGGCTGCCGACCCGGCTGCGGCTGCGGCCGTGGTGCCGGCATGGGCGCCGGCGGCAAAAGCGAGGGACAGCGACAGCGCGATGATCGAGAGGCGGCGGTTCATAAGGGTCCTGGTGGTCCTTGGCGGAATGACAAAACCACGAGTATAAGGTCGATGATTTGTGACTGCCAATCAAAAATACTTCGACAGGTAATAAACGCCCGAATCCGGGAACACGGTCGCCACCCGCAAGCCTTGCAGCCTGGGCAGCAGTTGCGCAATCCCGGCCGCCACGCAGCCGCTGGAGCCGCCCGCCAGGATGCCCTCCTTCTGTGCCAGTCGCCGGCACCAGTCGAGCGCGTCCTCGTCCCTCACCTGCACCACGTCGTCGACCACGGCCGGGTCGAAGCTGCGCGAGGCCTGGCGCTTGCCGACGCCTTCGATCGCGCTCTTGAAGACCCCTTCGGCCGGACGGTCGGTCACGAGCTTGCGGTAGGCGGAATGCGGCGGCTCGACGCCGATCACGCGCACGCGTGCATCCTGCTCCTTCAGGTAGCGCCCGATGCCGGAGATGGTGCCGCCCGAGCCGACGCCGCAGACGAAGACGTCGACCTCGCCGGCCAGCTGGCGCCACAGTTCGGGGCCGGTGTCGCGGTAATGGGCCTCGCGGTTCAAGGGCGTGCAGTACTGGTCCAGGTAGTGGGCGTCATGCTCGTCGACCAGGCGCTCGGCGGCGGCGTGGTAATCGTCGGGGGCGCACAGGTGGACCGCTGCGCCGTAGGCCGCGATGCGCTTGACCTTCTCGCTGCTGGTGGTATCGGGCACCGTGACGTCGCAGCGCAGGCCCATCACGGCGCTGGCCATCGCCAGCGCCGCGCCAGTGTTCCCGGACGAGCTCTCGACCACGTGCGCGGTCCCCGACGGCATCCCGCGCAGCATGTGCCGCACCATGCGGTCCTTGATGCTGCCGCCGGGGTTCATGTACTCCAGTTTGGCGACCACGCTCGCCGCCGGAAATATCCGGCCCAACCTGACCACGGGCGTCTCGCCGATCGCCTCCATCACCGATGCTTTTACTTGGGATTGCACGCTATCTCTTCCTTGGGGAGTTTCCACAAAGAAACGTTAGCACGTGCAGAAATTTACCGGCGCGAGATTGGCAATCGTGCAAACGCCGGCTCAGGCGCGCTTGCCGCGACGGGTATGTTCGTCGACGGCCGCCAGCAGGGCGTGCTTCAGCTGCATGTCGGTGAAGGGCTTGGTCAGCACCCGCGCCGCCATGTCGGACGCCCCCGCCACCAGGCTGCCGTAACCGGAGGCGAACACCAGCGCCACGCCCGGATGGGCGGCGACGATGCGGCGCGCCAGGCTGAGGCCATCCTGGTCCGGCAGGCTGTAGTCGACCACGGCTGCGTCGAAACGTTCGCGGCCCAGGATCTCCATCGCCGCGGCCGCGGTCGGGGCCTCGGCCACGCGGTAGCCGGCCGCTTCCAGGATGTCGCGGTAGAGCTCGCGCGCCTGCGCATCGTCTTCGATCAGCAGCACGCGCAGGCCGTCCGGCCGGATCTCGCGCGCGGCCTTGGCGGCCGGCGCCGCGGCCGGCTGCTCCTGCCCGCCCAGCATCTGGCGCACCTTGGCGGCCAGCTTCTCGCGCCGATACGGTTTGCTGAGCAGCTCCACGCCCGGGTCCAGCCGGCCGCCGTGGATGATGGCATTCTGCGTGTAGCCCGAGGTGTACAGTACCTTCAGGTTGGGCAGCAGGGCCCTGGCTTGGCGCGCCATCTCGGGGCTCTTGATCTTGCCCGGCATGACGACGTCGGTGAACAACAGGTCGCAGCGCACGCCGGCGCGCAGTACGGCCAGCGCCATTTCCGCGTTATCGGCGCGCAGCACCTGGTAGCCGAGTTCGGACAGCATGCCGACCACGGTGGCCTGCACGTTCAGGTCGTCCTCGACCACCAGGATGGTCTCGGTGCCGCCGCGGACGTCGCCGGTCGCCTGCTCCGGCAAGGCCTGCTCCGCCTCCAGCGAGCGCGGGAAGTAGGCCTTGATGGTGGTGCCGTCTCCGACCTCGCTGTAGATGCGGAAGTGGCCGCCGCTCTGCTTGACGAAGCCGAAGGCCATCGACAGGCCCAGGCCCGTGCCCTGCCCCTCGCCCTTGGTCGTGAAGAAGGGTTCGACGGCGCGCGCCAGCACCTCGGGCGCCATGCCGGTGCCGGTGTCGCTGATTGCCAGCAGCACGTACTGCCCCGGCGGCACCCCGTGCGCTGCGCTCACATAGCTATCGTCGAGCATCGTATTCGATAGCTCGATCGTCAGCTTGCCGCCGTGCGGCATGGCGTCGCGCGCGTTGATGGCCAGGTTCAGCACCACGTTCTCGAGCTGGTGCGGGTCGATCAGGGTATTCCACAACGAAGCCGAAACCGCGGTCTCCACCTCGATGGTCTCGCCGACGGCGCGCTGCACCAGGTCTTCCAGGCCGCGCACGACGCGCCCGGCGTTGAGCACCACCGGCTGCAGCGGCTGGCGGCGCGCGAAGGCCAGCAGCTGGGCCGCCAGCTTGCCGCCGCGATCGACCGCCGACATCGCCATGCCGAGGTGGCGCTGCGCGGCAGGAATCCCGGCCACGGTGCCGCTCAGGAGCTGCAGGCTGCCGCCGATGACTTGCAGGATGTTGTTGAAGTCGTGCGCCACGCCGCCGGTCAGCTTGCCGACCGCTTCCAGGCGCTGCGAGTGCTGCAGGGCTTCGCGCGCATCCTCGAGCTGGGTGCGCTGGGTGACGTCGCGGGTGATCTTGGCAAAGCCGACCAGCTTGCCGTCGGCGTCGTGGATCGCATCGATGACGACGTTCGCGCGGAAGGTGCTGCCGTCCTTGCGTACCCGCAGGCCTTCGGCTTCGAAGCGGCCCTGCTGGCGCACCTGTTCCAGGATCCTTTCCGGCAGGCCGGCGCGGCGGTCCTCGTCGGTATAGAAGCGGCTGAAATGGCTGCCGACGATCTCCTCGGCCGTATAGCCCTTGATCTTGCGCGCACCGGCATTCCAGGTCGTGACCACGCCCTCCGGCGACAGCATGTAGATCGCGTAGTCGACCACGCTGTCGACCAGCAGCCGGAACTGCTCCTCGGTGCGGCGCAGCGCCTCGCGCGCCAGCTTCTTGTCGGTGATGTCGCGGGTGATCTTGGCAAAGCCGAACAGCTGCCCGCTATCGTCGTGGATGGCGTCGATCACGACCGAGGCCCAGAACCTGGTGCCGTCCTTGCGCACGCGCCAGCCTTCGGCCTCGAAGCGGCCGCTTTCCAGCGCCGTCTTCAGCGCGTAGGCGGGCACGCCGGCTGCGCGGTCCTCGTCCGTGTAGAAGCGCGAGAAATGCTGGCCGAGGATCTCCTGCTCCGTATAACCCTTGAAGCGGCGCGCGCCGGCATTCCAGCTGGCCACCGTGCCGTCGGGATTCAGCATGTAGATCGCGTAGTCGGCCACCCGCTCGATCAGGAGCTGGGCGCGGCGCTGGGCATTGAAGTCGCTCGACATGAATTAGGGGCCTGGAAAGTATGGTGCGGCGAGTATAACAGCCAGATATGGAGCGATGTCATTTTGAACACACCACCGCTGCCTGCAGCGATTCGCCGCGTCTTATACAATCGTTATCGGGCCAATCCGCAACGACAGGAGAAAAGCATGTCCGGTTACAGCATCAACATCGAAGAAAAAACCCTCGCAGGGAACAACTTCCGCGAAGTCCTCTACACGACCCAGCGCAGCCAGCTGGTCATCATGACCCTGCAGCCGGGCGAAGAGATCGGCATGGAGCACCATACGGGTCACGACCAGTTCATCCGCGTCGAAGCCGGCACCGGCATAGCCATCCTCGACGGCGAAGAACACCAGCTGGAAGACGGCGTGGCCGTGGTGATCCCGGCCGGCACCGAGCACAATGTGATCAACAAATCGCAAACCGAACCGTTGCGCCTGTACACGCTGTACACGCCGCCGGAGCACCCGGACGGCATCGTGCATGCGACCAAGGCCGAGGCCGACGAGTACGAGAAGCACCACCACGAAGAATAATTCTTAACCCTTGCAAGCAAAGCCGTAGCGGGTCATTTCGCAGCCGCGCTGGATGCACTGGCGTTCGTCGTAGCCGTGGGCGCGGCATTGCAGCAGGGTTTCTTCACGGCGCTGGCGGGCCGAGGGTTCCGCATCCGGGATGCGGGCCCGGGCCACCTGCTGCGGCCTGGCCTGCTTGCGTTCCTTGCTGCGCTGGCGCTTCGGCGGCGCGATGGGCTCTTCGCCGAGGGCGACCGGCTTCACGGTGCGGTCGGTAACGCTGAAAGACGAGGTGTCGACGGCGCCGGCGCCGGAGGCCGTCGACGGGCCCACCGAACCGCCGACCGCGCCGATGCCCGCTCCTGTTCCCGTGCCTGCTCCAGCCGCCGCGCCCGGCGTATCCGGCGCAACGGGCCTTGCGGCGGGCACCGTTGCCGGCGGCAGCGCGGACACCGGCGCCAGGATCGCGGCCGAACTGTCGGCCTTGGCGGCCGGGGCGCTTTGCGGCGCCGGCTGCGCTTCCGCTACCCGGCCCGTTCGCAGCACATTCGCTTCCGGCGACGGGTTTGTGTTCGCCACCACCACCAGTGCCCCTTCCACCCGGCTCTGCTCGTACAGCCAGAAGCCGCCGCCGGCCACCAGCGCCAGCAGCACACCCGCCGCGCCCCAACTCAGGACACGGGTCTTCCAGCGGCCGTTCCATTCCGCACGATCGTGCACGGCCACGTCGCGCGCCAGACGCTCCGTGAGCCAGTCGGGATCGCCGCCGGCCGCGGGCGTATTTGGCGGCCACTCGCGCACCGTGGTGTCGGACAGCGGCGGCGTGAGGCCGGACGCGGTCGGCTGGGGTGCGAAGCCGCGGGCACGGCCGGGGAGCGGCGCGGTGGCCTGCGTGCCGTCCGGGGCCTGTGCCTGTGCCTGCACCTGCGGCGACGGTGGCGGCTCGAGTGGCGGTGACGCTGGCATCACGGGCGGAGGGAATTTTACCGTGGCGCCGGCATCCACTTGCTGATGCGGACGCTGCCACACGGCCGGGCGCGGCCGCGCGGCGGGACTGGGGACGGACGTAGCCGATGGCGGCGGCGTGGTCGACGCGGGTGGCGGCGCCGCAGCGTCGACAGGCGCAGCCGGTGCCGGGGGCAGGACCTCGGCCGGCACAACCGTTGCCTCAATTTCCGCAGGCGCAGCAGGCGCGGCAGGCGCGGCAGACGCAGGCGGTGCGGCAGGCGGCTCAGGCGACGCGGCAGGCGGCTCAGGGCGCGCGCCGGCGCCTGGCCGCGGCGTGCCGGCATGGTCCGCGCGGCTGTCGTTGAAATCCTGTAGCAGTTGGGTCTTCATGGGCGATCGCGTCGCTTCTGCGTTCCGGACTCCCAGTCTACCGGATCGCCCACCTTGCCGGAGCGCGCCTGAACGCGTCCGGCTTACTGCTCAGCGCTATAACTCATCAGTAAAAACAAGCACTTACAGCGTCACCGACACCGTCATCGCACTCTGGCGCAGGGCCGGCAGGTCGACTTCCAGCAGGCGCTTATGGGCGTTCCAGCGGTAGGCCAGGGCCTTGCCGCCGGCCTGCACCGCGCGTGGCTTGCGCGCGACGTTGTGCACCTTCAGCGCGAAGCTGTGCGACGACGCGGCATAGCTGGCCCCGGCTTCCGGCGCCATGCCGATCTCGAGCTTGCCGCCGTCGAAGCGGCTGCTAAAGCGCACCAGCTCGTACTTGCCGGCCGCCCAGGCATTCGGCGTCTTGCCGTCGTCGTCGTACAACTGGCCGCTGGAGGCCGCTACGCCCTCATCGTGCCAGTAGTGCAGATCCAGCGCGCGGGTGTTGTAGTCGCGGGTGCTCTGCACCACCTTCGCCATCGGCACGAAGGCGCCGGCGCGCACATAGGTCGGGATGTGGCCGGCAACCGGCGTCACGATTTCTGTAATGCCGCCGCGGTGCGGCTGGTCGTCATAGAAATCGAACCAGACCGAACCCCTGGTCGGGAAGTGGATCTCCTTGCGCGTCGCGCCCGGTTCGACCACCGGCGCCACCAGGAAGCTCGGGCCCCACAGATAGGTCGACGAGATGCCTGCCGCGCCTTCGTCGTCCTGCTCCTCGAACAGCATCGGACGCATCATCGGCATGCCGCTGCGGCTGTTCTCGAAGGCGATCGTGTAGTTATACGGCAGCATGGCATAGCGCAGCCGCACCGCCTCGCGCGCCAGCGCCTTCGTCTTCGGCTCGCGGAACACGGGTTCCGGCGCCACGTCCTCCTGCGCATGCGGACGGAACACCGGCTGGAACACGCCGTACTGCAGCCAGCGCACGTACAGCTCGTCGTCCAGCACCGGCCCGGCAAAGCCGCCCAGGTCGGAGTGCATCCAGGCCTGGCCCTGCATGCCCATCTGCAGCGAGATCTCCATCTGCGATTGCAGCCCGCCCCAGCCGCGGCTGACGTCGCCGGACCATGGGATCATGCCGAAGCGCTGCGAGCCCGAGTAACCCGAGCGCATCAGGATGAAGGGACGCTCGGCCGGATAGTCGCGCGCGTAGCCGTCGTTGATCATGCGCGCCCATTCGTGGCCGTAGATGTTGTGGACCTGGTCGGCGCTGCCCGTCGCATGTTGTGCTGCCGCCGGATGCATCTCCGGCTCGCCGAGGTCGCCCCACCAGCCGGCCACGCCGCCCGCCTTCAGCTCCTTGTAGATGTTCCAGAACCAGTCGCGCGCTTCCGGCTTGAACACGTCGACCAGGCCGGTGTTTCCGAAATAGAAATCGTAGGTGAAGGGCTTGCCGTCCGCGCCTGTCGCCAGGACCTGCTTCTGCGCGGCTTCGTTCCAGCGGCTGGAAGTCGTCAGGATGAAGGGTTCGGTGATCACCACCGTCTGCACACCCTTCTGCTTCAGATCCGCCATCATCTTCTCGGCATGCGGGAAGGTATCGCGGTCCCAGGCCAGGTTGCCCATCGTGCCCTTGACGGTCTTGCCGAACCAGTAGAGGTCGAGCACCACGGCGTCAAGCGGAATGCCGTCGGCGATGAACTTGTCGACCACGGCGCGCGTCTCCGCCTCGGTGTGGTAGCCGAAGCGGCTGGCGAAGTTACCGAAAGCCCAGCGCGGCGGCAGCGGCTGGCGGCCGGTCAGGCGGGTGTAGCCGTCCATGACCTGGGCCCAGTCGTCGCCGGCCACCACCTGGTAGGTCTTCGGACCGCCGATGGCCTCGAAGCGCAGCGTGCCGTCCTTGCGGCTGTCAAGGTCGAGGTAGCCGGCCTGCGGATTGTCGAAGTGGATCGCATAGCGCTTCGACGACAGCGCCATCGGAATCCCGTAGCCCATCTGCTCGGCATGCGCGCCGAAACCATAGGACGCCTTGTTATACAGCGGGAAGCGGTAGCCGCGGCGGTTCATGCCGACCGCACGCGAGCCGGCGCCGTACAGGGCTTCGTTGCCCTCGACCGCGAATTCGATCTCCTCGAGCTTGTCCCGGTGGGTATAGCCGCGCTTCTCGGCCACCAGCGGCTTGCCCTTGTAGCTGTAGCCGATGCGGAAGGGCGACTTCTCGACCGTCACCGTGATGCCTTCGGTGGCCAGCACGATGCGGTTCGCGTCTTCCTGGACTTTGGCTTTGATCTGCTCTGGGGCCAGCACCACTGCATGCGAAGGGGCTTGCGGCTTGCCCTCCTCTGCTGACGGGATGAAGCTGGTCTCGACGATGTTGGTCGCGTAGGGCTTGATCAGGTAGCGGCCGTCGCTGGTGGCGATCTCGATGCCGTTGCCAACGTTTTTTACACCGATGAAATGGCGGTCGGCGTTCTGGGCGTGGGCCAGCGGGCCGGTGGCCAGGGTGGCGAATGCCGCGGTCATGGCCGCCGCGAAGGGAGTGAATTTCATGGTCTCGTCGTCGTTGTGATGATCGTATGCCGGCCATGCAGGCCGCAGCCGAAAGCATGCCAGAATTTGCACGCCTAAGGTAGTAAATTTACAGCGATACAATACCTTGTCAGCACCGGACACTAAATCTCGCGCAATTGCTTTCGTAGTTTGACTACTTCCACGCAATGGCGCCGACTGGGTTCCTACCTTCCGCCCACCCCTGTCGGCGTTTTTTACATCTCCCTCCGAGTTTCGGCGCCCTAATCCGCCAAACTGCTGTTTCTTAAGGAAAATAATGCGTTGGCACAAGTCTTGCGTATTGACGATTTCTAATTAAAAAAGGGGAGTTACCATGAAAAAGATCGCCTTGCTTATGCTCGTCGCGGGTATTTGCGGCGCCGCCAACGCCTCTGTGACCTACATGCCGACAGGGGTTCAAACCAACGTTGCCCTGACGACGGTGGTGAATGGGGGCTGGACGCAATGCTATGCAGCTACCTTCGGCGCCATCATCGGCACTTCCGGCGAGTCCGTCCTGAACGCCTGCCACGGGGACAACCTGATGATGGCCGGCCGTGCCACCGGCAGCGACACCTTCCTCGTCCTGGCCGCCGCCGACTATGCCGACACGATCATCGACACCGGCAAGACCTCGAACACGCACCTTGCGAATGGCTCGGCGTGGTACTACTCGCCCGACTGGTCGTGGGGATTCACCGCGGCCGCCGACACGGTCGAAAACAGGCAATGCGATGTCGGCGACAGCCCAACCAGCATGTGCCTTCATACCGTGGACTTCACGGGCGGCTACCGGATTAACAACATCATTGCCCTGAACGACTCCTCGGCCTATGAAAAGGTCTTTTTCGTGTCCAACGATGCCGTCGACCCGGGCGTGGTACCCGAGCCTGCATCGCTCGCCCTCTTCGGGCTCGGCGCCGCAGGGCTGGCAGCTCTGCGCCGCCGCCACGCAAAGCGCGCCTGAGGCCGGCCCCACCCGGCGGGCGGCCTTCCGGCGTCTTGCCCGAAGGCCGCCTGCCGAGGCGGGCGCAAGCCGGGCAGGTGTTCAGGTATCATCGTTTCAGTCCAAGTCCTACGGATACCGAGCATGAAACGACCCATGAGGATCGCCACCTTCAACGTCAACGGCATCAACAGCCGTCTCCCCGCCCTGCTTCAATGGCTGGAAGAGACCCAGCCGGACGTCGCCTGCCTGCAGGAGCTGAAGGCGCCGCAGGAAAAATTCCCGGAGATGGAAATCCGCGCCGCCGGCTATCACCCGATCTGGCACGGCCAGAAAAGCTGGAACGGCGTCGCCATCCTGGCGCGCGATGTGGAACCGCAGGAAGTCGGGCGCGGCCTGCCGGGCGATCCGGAGGACGAGCAAAGCCGCTACATCGAGGCGGCGGTGAACGGCATCCTGATCTGCTGCCTGTATCTCCCGAACGGCAACCCGGCGCCGGGTCCCAAGTTCGACTACAAGCTGCGCTGGTTCGCGCGCCTGCACAAACGCGCCCAGGAGCTGATCGACAGCGGCGCCCCGGTGGTCATCTGCGGCGACTACAACGTGATGCCCACCGAACTGGACGTCTACAAGCCCGAACGCTGGCTCGACGACGCCCTGTTCCGCCCCGAGACCCGCGCCGCCTGGCGCAAACTGGTCGACCAGGGTTGGCTGGATGCCCTGCGCGCGACCCACCCGGATGAGGTCATCTACACCTTCTTCGACTACATGCGCGACGCCTACGGCCGCAACGCCGGCCTGCGCATCGACCACCTGCTGCTCAGCCCATCGCTGGCGCCGAAGCTGAAGGCGGCCGGCGTCGACCACGAAGTGCGCGGGCGCGAGAAGCCGAGCGACCATGTGCCAACCTGGGTCGACCTGGACTGGCCCTGAGCCAGCCTAGGCAAGCGCGGGCCGGGGCTCCACCATCACCAGGCGCATCGCGCTGTCGGTCACGCTGTCGATGTCCGGCGCGTAGCCATCCTCGATCCAGCGCAGCGCGATGTGGATCACGCCGCCCACCACGCCCGCCTGCAGCAGCGGATCGGACACGCCGGCTTCCGGTCCGGCGATGCGCGCGACTTCTTCGCCGATCGCGCGCAGCGAGGTGTCGAAGGCCTTGTCGACGGCGCGGCTGACGCCGCGGATCTCGACCAGGAACACGCGTGCCGAGCGCGGATCGCGCTGCAGCGCCGCGAAGTAGGCGCGCAGCATCGCGCGCGCCCGCTCCGCGCGGGTGGCGCCCGACGACACGCCGGACGCGCGGATCTCGCCGAACACCGCGTAGGTCACCGCGTTGTAGGACGCGATCAGCAGGTCCTCGCTGTTGGCAAAGGATTCGTAAAAATAGCGTTCCGTCAGGCCGGCCGCTTCGCACACCGCCTTCACGGTGGCCTGCCGATAGCCGCGCTCTCCATACACCTGGATGGCGGCTGCGATCAATTGGCTGCGCCGCTGGGCGCGGCGTTCGTCCTGCGACACGCCCCGGTAGGGACGCGCTGGTGGGGATTCTCGAGACATCCTTCTATTTTGCCACGGAATGTTGTCAGAACAAATGTGACAATGTAGAGTGTCACTATAAAGAACCAGAACAAAGAGACAACATGCACTCCCCTTCGAACCGGCAGGACGCGCATCTGGACGCTCCCCTGGACGTCCTGATCGTCGGCGCCGGCCTGTCCGGCATCGGCGCGGCCTGGTACCTGCAGCGGCGCTGCCCGCACAAGCGCTACGCCATCCTCGAGGCGCGCGAGGCCATCGGCGGCACCTGGGATCTGTTCCGCTATCCCGGCGTGCGTTCCGACTCCGACATGTACACGCTGGGCTACGCCTTCCAGCCCTGGACCGCCGGCAAGGCCATCGCCGACGGCCCCTCGATCCGCAACTACATCCAGGACACCGCGCACGACAACGGCATCGACCGCCACATCCGCTTCAGGCACAAGGTGACCAGTGCCGCGTGGTCGAGCGCGGACGCCTGCTGGACGGTGGAGGCCGAGCATGCGGGCGCTCCGGTGACGATCCGCACCCGCTTCCTGTACATGTGCAGCGGCTATTACAGCTACGAGGAAGCTTACCGCCCGCGCTTCGAGGGGGAAGATGAATACCTGGGCCGCATCGTGCAGCCGCAGTTCTGGCCCAAGGATCTCGACTACCGGCGCAAGCAGGTGGTGGTGGTCGGCAGCGGCGCCACCGCGGTGACCCTGGTGCCGGCGATGGCCGAGAAGGCCGCCCACGTTACCATGCTGCAGCGCTCGCCGACCTATGTCGTCACGCGGCCGTCCGAATACGCGTTCGCGAAACGCTTCCGCAGCTGGCTGCCCGAAAAGGCCGCCTACTGGGCCACGCGCTGGCGCGTGATTTTCGAGAGCATGCTGCTGTACCGCGTCGCGCGCAGCAAGCCGGAGCTGGCCAAGCAGAAGATCGTGGCGATGGCGCGGCACCAGCTAGGTAAGGATTTCGACGTCGACACCCACTTCACGCCCGACTACAAACCCTGGGACCAGCGCGTCTGCGTGGTGCCGGACGGCGACATGTTCAAGGCCATCCGCAAGGGCTGGGCCTCGGTCGTGACCGACCACATCGAGCGTTTCACCGAGACCGGCGTGCTGCTCAAGTCGGGCAAGGAACTGGCGGCCGACGTGGTGGTGCTGGCGACCGGCCTGAAGATCAAGATCCTGGGCGGGATCGCCATCACCGTCGACGGCAAGCCTTTCCACCCCAGCGAAGCGATGTCCTACAAGGGCATGATGCTCAGCGAGCTGCCGAACTGCGTGATGACCTTCGGCTATACCAACGCCTCCTGGACCCTGAAGGCCGACCTCACTGCGGCCTATGTGTGCCGGCTGCTGCGCTACATGGACCGCAAGGGCATCGCCATTGCCATGCCGCGCCGCGAGGCCGGGGTCGAGCCCGAGCCCTTCCTGAACTTCACCTCGGGCTATGTGCAGCGCGCGAAGGGAGAACTGCCGCAGCAGGGTTCGCGCAAGCCCTGGCAGGTCTACCAGAACTACCTGCAGGACATGATCACCATCCGCTACGGCCGCATCGCCGACGGCGTCATGCATTTCGGCGCCGCCAAAGCCCAACAAGAAGGAGCCACGCCTTGAAGCTCAGTAACCGCGTCGCCGTCATCACCGGCGCCGGCAGCGGCATCGGCCGCGCCACCGCACTCGCCATGGCCCGCCGCGGCTGCCACCTCGCCCTGGCCGACATCAACGAAGCCGGCGCCCACGACACCGCGCGCGCGGCCCAGGCCCTGGGCGTGCGCGCCACCGCGCACCGCCTGGACGTGGCCGACCGCGCCGCCGTCGCCGCCTTTCCTGTGGAAGTAAAACAGGCGCACGAGCGCGTCGACATCCTGATGAACAATGCCGGCGTGGCGCTGGGCGGGAACTTCGAGCAGGTCGGCGAAGCCGATTTCGACTGGCTCATGGAAATCAACTTCCATGGCGTGGTGCGCATGACCCGCGCCTTCCTGCCGCTGCTGCACGGCTCGGACGACGCCCGCATCGTCAACGTCTCCAGCATCTACGGCATCATCACCCCGCCCGGCCAGGCGGCCTACTCGGCCAGCAAGTTCGCGGTGCGCGGCTTCTCGAACGTGCTGCGCCACGAGCTCGAAGGCAGCACGGTCGGGGTCTCGGTGGTGCACCCGGGCGGCATCGCCACTTCGATCGCGAGGAACGCGCGCATCCCGGCCGGCGCTCCGGCGGACGAGGTGGAACGCGGCCGCAAGACCATGGAAAAGCTGCTGCGCATGCCGCCGGAACAGGCCGGCGAGATCATCGTGCGCGGCATCGAGAAGCGCCAGGCCCGCATCCTGGTCGGCAGCGACGCCAAGGCCGCCGCCCTGCTGGAACGCCTGGCGCCCGTGGGTTACTGGAACCTCCTCAAGAAAGCGATCAAGCGATGAACATTGTCCTTACCGTGATTGGTTTCCTGGCCGGCTTCGTGCTGCTGTCTGTCGTCATCCTCGCCCTGTTCACCGCCTGGACCGCGCGCAAGGTCGAAGCGGTGCTGCCGGCCAAAGGACGCTTCATCGACGTGCCGGGCGCGCGCCTGCACGTCCGCGACTTCGGCGAGGCGCATGCCGAACGCCCGTCCATCGTGATGATCCACGGCCTGGCCGGCCAGCTGTCGCACTACACCTATGGCGTGGCCGGCAGGCTGTCCGCGCATCACCGCGTGATCGTGGTCGACCGCCCGGGCTCGGGCTACTCGACGCGGGCGCCGGGGACCTCGGCCGACCTGTCCGCGCAGGCCTCCGCGGTCGCGGCCCTGATCCGCACCCTGGGCGCGGGCCCGGCCTTCGTGGTCGGCCATTCGCTGGGCGGCGCGGTGGCGCTGACCCTGGCCCTCGAGCATCCGCAGGTGGTGGCCGGCCTGGGCCTGCTGGCGCCGCTCACGCATCTGCGCGAGGACGTGCCGCCGGCGTTTGCCGGGCTGACCATCCAGTCGTCTTTCGTGCGCAAGCTGGTGGCGTGGACGCTGGCGGTGCCAGCCTCGATCAGGAAAAGCGCCGCGACCCTGGACATGGTGTTCGGGCCGGAAGCGGTGCCGAAGGATTTCGCGACCAGGGGCGGCGGTTTACTGAGCCTGCGCCCGTCGGCGTTTCTCTCGGCGTCTGCCGACCTGCAGGCCTTGCCGGCGCGCCTGCCGCTGGTGCAGGAGCGCTACGGCGAGCTGCGCGTGCCGGTGAGCGTGCTGTATGGGAAGGATGACCGGATCCTGGACTGGAAGGCGAACGGGCAGGCGCTGGTGGACAAGGTGCCCGGGGCGCGGCTGGAGCTGGTGGAGGGTGGGCATATGCTGCCGGTGACGCAGGTGGAGAGGACGGTGGCGTTCATCGAGCAGGCCGTGCATGGCTTGTCCGCGATCCCGGCTAGTGACGCTGCAGCTGGCTGACTCGTTAGCTCGTCGTTCCCGCGGAGGCGGGAATCCAAGTTTTGCATGCGTTACGTTAGCTCGTCCAACTTGGATTCCCGCCTGCGCGGGAATGACGGTTTTTAGGTCAACACTACGTTTGACAGCACGTTAGACAGCGCTGTCAAATCATACGGCTTCCTCAGCACCACCGCATCCGGCCAGTTATTCACCTCCCCCTTCCCGGTCGCGAACACGATCCGGATCCCGGGCGCCAGCACGCGCGCCTCGGCCGCCAGCATATCGCCCGACATGCCCGGCAGCTGAACGTCGGTGATGAGCAGGTCGGACTCGCCGCAGATCAGTCCCAGCGCTTCCTCCGCGGTCCCGGCCGAGCGCACTTCGTGGCCGAGGTGGACAAGCAAGGCCTCGGTGGCGTCGCGGATTTCCTCTTCATCCTCCACCAGCACGATACGCAGCGATGCGGCTTCCGAACGCTCGTCCGCACGCGGATGCAGCACCGGCGGCTCGCCCAATGCGCGGCTGCGCTGGTTGGCCAGCACCTGGCGTATGCGGCGCGCCAGGCTTTCGCGGGTGTAGGGCTTGCCCAGCAGTTCGACGCCGGGGTCGAGGCGGCCGCCGTGCACAATCGAGTTTTCGGTATAGCCCGAGGTGAACAGCACCGCCAGCTTGGGCAGGCGTTCGCGCGCCATGCGCGCGAGTTCCGGGCTGCGGAGTAGGCCGGGCATGACCACGTCGGTGAACAGCACGTCGATCGGCACGCCGGATTCCACCACCGCCAGCGCGCTGGCTGCGTCGGCCGCCTTCAGCACGCGGTAGCCGAGGTCGGTCAGCATTTCGACCACCGTGCTGCGCACCGCTTCGTCGTCTTCGGCCACCAGGATGGTCTCGGTACCGCCCACCGGCGGCGCGAGCTCGGCCACCGGCGCCAGCACATCCTCGGCCGCCAGTGTGCGCGGCAGGTAGATCTTGACGGTGGTGCCCCGCCCCGGCTCGCTGTAGATCTTCACGTGGCCGCCGGACTGCTTGACGAAGCCGTACACCATCGACAGCCCCAGGCCGGTGCCCTTGCCCTCGTCCTTGGTCGAGAAGAAGGGTTCGAAGGCCTGGCGCAGCACCTCGGGCGACATGCCGGCGCCGGTGTCGGTCACGCCGATCATCACGTACTGCCCGGCCGCGACCTCCGCGTGGTTGCGGCAGTACAGGTCGTCCAGCACCGCGTTGTTGGCCTCGATCGTGAGCCTGCCCGCGCCGGCCATCGCATCGCGCGCATTGATCGCCAGGTTCAGCACCGCGTTCTCGACCTGGGCCACGTCGACGGCGGTGTTCCACAGGCCGCCGGAGATCACCAGCTCGACCTCGATCTCTTCGCCGAGCGCGCGGCGCAGCATGTCCTCCATGCCCATCACCACGCGGCTGATCTTGACGACGCGCGGCTCCAGCGGCTGGCGGCGGCCGAAGGCCAGCAGGTAGCTGGCCAGCTTGGCGCCCTTCTCGACGGCCGAGCGGGCATTGCCGATCCAGCGCTGGACCTCGAGGCCCTCGCAGTGCACTTCGAGCAGCTGCAGGTTGCCGGAGATGATCTGCAACAGGTTGTTGAAATCGTGGGCCACGCCACCGGTCAGTTTGCCGATGGTCTCCATCTTCTGCGACTGCTGCAGCGCCAGCTCGGTGCGGCGGATCTGCTCGGCCTGTTCGCGGTCGGCCGTGATGTCGCGTCCGATCGCGTGGATAAAGGCGGCGTCCGGCGCGGCCGACCAGGACAGCAGGCACCAGCTGCCGTCCTTGCGGCGGTAGCGGTTCTCGAATTTATAAACGTAATGGCCGCTGCCCAGCGAATCCATCTGCGCCGCCGTAGCGGCATGGTCGTCCGGGTGCACCAGGTCGAGCACGTTGCGGCCGGCCACGTCCGCCTCGCTCCAGCCCAACAGCGACGCGAACGCCGGGCTGACCGCCTCGATGCTGCCATCGAAGCCGGCCACCAGCATGATGTCCTTCGACAGCCGCCACATGCGGTCGCGCTCCGCCGTGCGTTGCGTCACCGCCTGTTCGAGGCTGGCGTTCAGGTGCTCGAGCCGCCGCTCGCTTTGCTTGCGGTCTTCGATATCGGTATTCGTGCCGACCCAGGCGCTGACCTCGCCATCGCCGCCGCGCAGCGGCACCGCGCGGCACAGGTGCCAGCGCCAGGCGCCGTCATGCGCGCGCAGGCGCATCTCCGCTTCATAGGTCGAACCGGACGCCACCGCGGTCGCCCAGCGCGTGGTCACCTGTGGCCGGTCGTCCGGGTGGACGGTCGCGGTCCAGCCGGTGCCTTTCAATTCTTCGAAACCGAGGCCACTGTAGGCATAGGCATAGTCGTTGAACCAGTCGTTCTTGCCGTCCGCGGTGGCGCTCCACACATGGTGAGGGATCGCCTGCGCGAAGCTGAGGAAGCGCGCCTCGCTCTCGCGCTGCGCCTGTTCCGCCAGCACGCGTTCGGTGACGTCGTGGCCCTGCACGAAGACGCCGGTCACGCTGCCGTCCTCGCCGCGCAGCGGCTGGTAGACGAAGTCGATGTAGTACAGGCGGCGCTCGAAATCGCCCTCGGACAGCCACAGCGGCGCGGCGGTGGCGGCAAACGACTCGCCGCTGCGGTAGACCCGGTCGAGCTGCTCGACGAAGCCCTGCGGCACCGTCTCCGGCAGCGCCTGGCGCACCGGGCGGCCGAGCACCGGGCGTTCGCCGATCAGGGTGCTGTAGGCCGCATTCACGAGCGCGAACACGTGCTCCGGGCCGGTGAGCTGGGCGACGAAGCCCGGCGCCTGCTGGAAGATCGCGCGCAGGCGGCTGTGTTCGGCGTCCAGGCCTGCCTCGGCCTTGACCTTGGCGGTGCTTTCGACCACCACCGCCATCACGCCGAGCACCTCGCCGTTTTCGTCAGCCACCGGCGAATAATCGAGGTCGAACCAGCACTGGGCCGGCCTGCCGTCGCGCTCCAGCGTCATCGCGATGTCGCGGTAGGACAGCGTGCCGCCGTCCAGCACGACCTTCAACACCTTGGCGTTGAATTCGGCGGCTTCATTCCAGGCTTCGCAGACGGGCTTGCCGAGCATGGCCGGGTGGCGCGACGCGGCAATCGCCGCATAGCCGGCGTTATAGATCATGACGCCCTCAGACCCCCACAGGATGGCGATCGGCGCCGGCGAGCGCAGCACCAGTTCGACGGTGGTGCGCATGGCGGCCGGCCAGCTGACTATGGGACCGAGGCTGGTGGCGCTCCAGTCGTGCTCGTCGATCAGTTTGCCGAGGATTCCGCCGTCACTGCCAAAGGTCCTTGCCGGGGCCGCGTCGCGCATCGCCATGTTGTCAATATGCCTACTATTCTCGTGAAGTCGGCAATTGTAAAGGGTTTGAAGATTCGAGGAAACACAATTCAAAAGGGCTTCGCACGCTTGGCGCAGTCCACACGGCTTCGCTGCGGCGCATGCTAGTGTCTTGTCCTGTGCCTGCCGAGAGAACCTGCCTTTAAGGGCGTTTTTCGTGCTGCAGGGCAGCAGAAAAATATTCTCGCAAAACATGCGTGTGCAGCTTCGCCGCAATTAATATGTTTTCTGCTGCACACACCTTTACCGAGGGAAAATGAACTATGAGCCAGAGTCAACCTCTGTCGCTGCACGTCCCGGAGCCTACCGGCCGTCCGGGTTGCAAGACTGATTTTTCGTATCTTGGATTGAATCCCGCCGGCGTCGTGCCGCGCCCGCCCGTCGACGTCCGCTACCAGGACACGGCGGATATCGCTTCCAGCCTGATCCGCGTACTCGACGAAAACGACGACGCCGTCGGCCCCTGGGCGCCGGAACTGGACAAGGAGACCCTCCTGGCCGGCCTGCGCACCATGATGAAGACCCGCATCTTCGACGCCCGCATGGTCATCGGCCAGCGCCAGAAGAAGATGTCCTTCTACATGACCTCGCTGGGCGAGGAAGCCATCGGCACCGCCCACGCGCTGGCGCTGAAGGATGGCGACATGTGCTTCCCGACCTATCGCCAGCAGAGTCTGCTGATGGCGCGCCAGTATCCGATGGTCGAGATGATCTGCCAGCTGCTGTCCAATGAACGCGATCCGCTGAAGGGACGCCAGCTGCCCGTGATGTACTCGTCCAGGAAGGACGGCTTCTTCACGATTTCCGGCAACCTCGCCACCCAGATCCCGCAGGCGGTCGGCTGGGCCATGGCCTCGGCCATCAAGGGCGACACGAAAATCGCCTCCGGCTGGATCGGCGACGGCGCCACCGCCGAAAGCGACTTCCACACCGGCCTCACCTTCGCCCACGTCTATCGCGCACCCGTGATCCTGAACGTGGTCAACAACCAGTGGGCGATCTCCAGCTTCCAGGCCATCGCCGGCGGCGAGAGCGTGACCTTCGCCGCGCGCGGCGTCGGCGCCGGCATCGCCTCGCTGCGGGTGGACGGCAACGACTTCCTGGCCGTGTATGCGGCCTCCTGCTGGGCCGCCGAGCGCGCCAGAAGCAACCTGGGTCCGACCCTGATCGAGTGGGTCACCTACCGCGCCGGTCCGCACTCGACCTCCGACGACCCCGCGCGTTACCGCCCGGCCGACGAATGGACCTATTTCCCGCTGGGCGACCCGATCGGCCGCCTGCGCCGTCACCTGGTCAAGAAGGGCTGGTGGTCCGACGCCGAACAAGAGGCGCTGCAGACCGAGCTGGAAGCCGAAGTCCTGGCCGCGCAAAAGGAAGCCGAGCAATTCGGCACGCTGATCGATGGCCGCGTGCCGAGCGCCGCATCGATGTTCGAGGATGTCTATAAAGAGATGCCCGAGCACCTGCGCCGCCAACGCCAACAACTGGGGGTGTAAAGTGATGCGAGATATCGAAAAGAGTTCCGTCGGCGCCGATGAGGCCGCGGAAGAAAAGACGACGCCGATGACCATGATCCAGGCCCTCCGCTCGGCCATGGACGTGATGATGGAACGCGACGACAACGTGGTCGTCTACGGCCAGGACGTCGGCTATTTCGGCGGCGTGTTCCGCGTCACCGACGGCCTGCAGGCCAAGTACGGCAAGCACCGCGCCTTCGACGCCCCGATTTCCGAGGGCGGCATCGTCGGCACCGCGGTCGGCATGGCCGCCTACGGCCTGCGCCCGGTGGTCGAGATCCAGTTCGCCGACTATTTTTATCCGGCAACCGACCAGATCGTCTCCGAGGCGGCGCGCCTGCGCTACCGCTCGGCCGGCGATTTCACCTCGCCGCTGACCATCCGCATGCCCTGCGGCGGCGGCATCTACGGCGGCCAGACCCATAGCCAGAGCCCGGAAGCCTTCTTCACCCACGTCTGCGGCCTGCGCACCGTGATGCCCTCGAATCCCTACGATGCAAAAGGCCTCCTGATCGCCTCGATCGAGAACGACGACCCGGTGATCTTCCTGGAGCCCAAGCGCCTGTACAACGGCCCCTTCGACGGCCACCACGACCGCCCGGTCACTTCATGGTCCAAGCACCCCTTGGGCAAGGTACCCGAGGGCTATTACACGGTCCCGCTGGACAAGGCGGCGATCTTCCGCCCCGGCGCGGATCTCACCGTGCTGACCTACGGCACCATGGTCTGGGTATCGGAAGCGGCGGCGAACGAAACCGGCATCGACGCCGAGATCATCGACCTGCGCACCCTGTGGCCGCTGGACCTGGACACCATCGTCGAATCGGTCAAGAAGACCGGCCGCTGCGTGGTGGTGCATGAGGCGACCAAGACCAGCGGTTTCGGCGCGGAACTCGCCTCGCTGGTCCAGGAGCACTGCTTCTACCACCTGGAAGCGCCGATCGAGCGTGTGACCGGCTGGGACACGCCCTACCCGCATGCGCAGGAGTGGGCGTACTTCCCGGGACCGGACCGCGTCGGCGCGGCATTCAAACGAGCAATGGAGACATAACAGGTGGGTATTCACATCATCAAGATGCCCGACGTGGGCGAAGGCATTGCGGAATGCGAAGTGGTGGCCTGGCGCGTCCAGCCCGGCGATACGATCACGGAAGACCAGATCCTGGCCGACGTCATGACCGACAAGGCCACCGTCGAGATTCCGTCGCCGGTCCATGGAAAAGTCATGGCGCTCGGCGGCAAGGTCGGCGAATCGCTGCCGGTGGGCGGCGAGCTGATCCGCATCGAAGTCGAGGGTGCGGGCAATTTCAAGGGCGATGCAGCGAAGCCGGCTGCTGCCGCGCCTGCTGCTCCCGCTCCTGCGGCGGACGAGCCGGCGGAGGTGCCGCATGGTTTCGTGCCGGAGCCGCAGCGCGTTGCCGCTGGTGCAGCCAGCGTGTCCGCCGCCGCTGCGCCTGCCGCCGCGGCGCGCGCACCTGCCGCTGCCCCGTCGCCGGCAGCGCGTTCGGCGCGGCCTGAACCACAAGGAAACGGCGCCGCTTCGCGCGCGCTTTTCCGTGATCCGAACGAAAAGCCCCTGGCCGCGCCCGCCGTGCGCAAGCGCGCCTGGGACATGGGCATCGAACTGCAATACGTGGCCGGCAGCGGCCCGGCCGGCCAGATCACCCATGCCGACCTCGATGCTTACGTATCCGGAAGCCGGCGCGGCCACGCCACCGAGGCGGGCGGCGACAAGCGCTATGCCGAACTGCATGGGGAGGAAGCGGTGCCGCTGATCGGCCTGCGCCGCAAGATCGCCGAGAAGATGCAGCTGTCGAAGCGGCAGATCCCGCACTTCACCTACGTGGAAGAAGTCGACGTCACCGAACTCGAAGCCCTGCGCGCCCAGCTCAACGATCGCTATGGCAAGGAGCGCGGCAAGCTGACCCTGCTGCCGCTGCTGATGCGCGCGGTGGTGCTGGCGATCCGCAAGTTCCCCGAGGTGAATGCGCGCTTCGACGACCAGGCCGGCATCGTCACCCGCTACCAGCCGGTTCACCTGGGCATCGCTACCCAGACCGACGCCGGCCTGATGGTGCCTGTGATCCGCAATGCCGAGGCCCGCGACCCGTGGTCCAGCGCGAAGGAAATCCTGCGCCTGGCGGAAGCCGCGCGCACCGGCAAGGCGGCGCGCGACGAGTTGTCCGGCTCGACCATCACCATCACCAGCCTGGGTCCGCTGGGCGGCATCGTCTCCACCCCGGTGATCAACCATCCTGAAGTGGCGATCGTCGGCGTCAACCGCATCCTCGATCGCCCGGTCGTGAAGAACGGCGGCCTGGTGCCGCGCAAGCTGATGAATCTGTCGTCCTCCTTCGACCACCGGGTTATCGACGGCATGGTCGCGGCCGAGTTCATCCAGACCGTCCGCGGCTACCTCGAGTCGCCGGCAACGCTGTTCGTCGAATAAGGGTTTACCAAGAAGATGACGATGGAAACGACTTTACTCATCATCGGCGGCGGACCGGGCGGCTATGTGGCCGCCATCCGCGCCGGCCAGCTGGGCATCAAGACCGTGCTGGTCGAAGGGGCGCAACTGGGCGGTACCTGCCTGAACGTGGGCTGCATCCCGTCCAAGGCGATGATCCACGCGGCCGAGGAATTTCACAAGGCCTGCCATTACGCGGGCGATTCTCCGCTGGGCATCCGCACGGCCACGCCCAGTATCGACGTGGGCCGCACGGTCGCCTGGAAGGAAGGCATCGTCAAGCGCCTGACCGGCGGCGTCGGCGCGCTGCTGAAGAAGAACGGCGTGCAAGTGGTGCGCGGCTGGGCCCGTATCCTGGACGGCAAGACGGTCGAGGTGCGCGGCGTGGAAGGCGGCGGCAGCACGGGCGCCGGCGCGGCCAACGATGCCGGCGGCCAGACTACGCGCATCCGCTGCGAGCACCTGCTGCTGGCTACCGGTTCGGAAGCCGTCGAGCTGCCCTTCATGCCTTTCGGCGGCAATGTCGTCTCGGCCACCGAAGCGCTGTCGCCCGAGACCCTGCCGGGCCACCTGGTAGTGGTCGGCGCCGGCTACATCGGCCTGGAGCTGGGCACCGCCTACCGCAAGCTGGGCGCGCGCGTGACGGTGGTCGAAGCCGCCGGCCGCGTGCTGCCGGCCTACGACGACGAACTGGTGCGTCCGGTGGCGGCGCGTTTGAAATCACTGGGCGTCGAGCTGCATCTGGAATCGAGCGTGCTGGGCATGAGCGAGGACGGCAAGTCCGTGCGCATGAAGAACGCCGGCGGCGAGGAAGTGGCGATCGAGGCCGACCGTGTGCTGGTGGCCGTCGGCCGCCGCCCGCGCACCGCCGGCTTCGGGCTGGAAAGCCTGATGCTGGACATGAACGGACGCGCCGTCCGCATCGACAACCAGTGCCGCACTTCGATGCGCAACGTCTGGGCGATCGGCGACCTGACCGGCGAGCCGATGCTGGCCCACCGCGCCATGGCGCAGGGCGAGATGGTGGCGGAGATCATCGCCGGCAAGCGCCGCCACTTCATGCCGGCGGCGATTCCGGCGGTCTGCTTCACCGATCCGGAAGTGGTGGTGGTCGGCCTGACGCCGCAGGAGGCCGCCAAGCAGGGGCTGGACTGTATCGTCGCCAATTTCCCCTACGCCGCCAACGGCCGCGCCATGACCATCGAAGGCACGGAAGGCTTCGTGCGCGTGGTGGCGCGCAAGGACAATCACCTGATCGTCGGCTGGCAGGCGGTGGGCAGCGCGATTTCCGAGCTCAGCACGGCGTTCGTGCAGTCGATCGAGATGGGGGCGCAGCTGGAGGATGTGGGTGGGACGATTCATGCACATCCGACCTTGGGCGAGGCGGTGCAGGAGGCGGCGTTGCGGGCTTTAGGGCACGCGCTGCACATTTAATAGCTAACCCGTCGTCCCCGCGCAGGCGGGGATCCAAGTTGGACGCGCCACGTTAGCGCATACAGAACTTGGCGGGAATCATGCCGGGGCATGATTCCCGCCTGCGCGGGAACGACGGTTATTTATTCCGCTTATCCTCTTCAGACTGCCGGCTCCCGGCATTCCCGGTACTCAGGCTCTCGACCCCGCCCAAGCCAGTCTGCAACTCGCCAGCCTCCTCGATGCCGGCCCCGGTATCCGACCCGACCACATCATCCAGCCGCGAATCCGACTGCCTGTTGCCGCCGACGTCGCTGTGCCCCCAGTCATTGTGCTGGTTACCGGCGCCGCCAATGTCGGCACCGCCCTTTGGTTCTTTCGGTCCGTTGTCTATCGTCATCAATCGCTCCTTCACTGGCGGTTGCCGGATTTATCGCGGTTCGTGTTGCCGCTCAGCTTCTCGATACCTTCCATGCCCGTCTTCAATGAATCCGGTGCGCTGGGGCGGAAACCCTGGCGTTGTTCCTGATCGCTGTCGGAAGTCATCAGGTCGTCGGTCCGCGTATCCGACTGGGAATTGCCGGGGCCGGCTTCGCCCGACATCCGGCCGATGTCGCCGGTCCCGCCCGTGCCCATGGTGCCGGCCGAGCTGGTCCCGTCCTTCGTGACCTGATCGTAGTTGCGCCCTTTCGGGTCCTTGCCTTCGCTCTGGTTCGACATGAGGTCCTCCTTTCGGTAAGGTCATATTCATCATAGCCCTGGCGGTGGCGATGACAAATAGGCAGGCGCCCGGCTGGCTTGTAGGACATGTCGGGCGGGGCATTGTGGAATAATCAAGATCATGAACAAACAACATATCCTCGTCCTGTACGCCCACCCTGCCCCGCAGCGCTCGCCGCTCAACCGCCGCCTGGCCGACGCCGCGCGCGCCACGCCCGGTGTCCTCGTCCAGGATCTGTACGACACCTACCCGGACTTCGACATCGACGCGGAACGCGAACGCGCCCTGGTGCAGGACGCCAGCCTGCTGGTCTTCCTGCACCCGATCCGCTGGTACGGCATGCCTTCGCTGCTGAAAGAGTGGATGGATGTGGTGATGGTACCCGGCTGGGCCTACGGCAAGCCGGATTCCGTGCTGCGCGGTAAAGGCTACTGGCTGGTGGCCACCACCGGCAGCGGCGAGGACGCCTACCAGCCGGGCGGCCTGCACGGGCGGCCTTTCAGTGACTTCCTCGCGCCCTTCGAGCAGACCGCGGCCCTGTGCGGCATGGACTGGATCGCGCCGCTGGTGATGCACGGCGCGGCGCAGGCAGCCGAGCCGGCGGTCGACGCCCACATCGCCGAATTCACGCGCCGGCTGCACGCTTATGCGGCGCCGCTGCAGGCCGCGCAGGCCGCGCAGGCGCAGGAGTAAACGATGGAACACAGCATCCTCACCAATGCCCTCGTCTACCTCGCGGCGGCCGTGGTCGCCGTCCCGCTGTCGAAACGACTGGGCATGGGCACCGTGCTCGGCTACCTGGCGGCCGGCATCCTGATCGGACCCTATGGCCTGAAACTGATCGGCAACGTCGAAGACGCCCTGCACTTCGCCGAATTCGGCGTGGTGCTGCTGCTGTTCCTGATCGGCCTCGAACTGGAACCGGACCGCCTTTGGGCGCTGCGCCGGCCCATCTTCGGCTGGGGCGGCGCCCAGGTCGCGGCCGTCGCGCTGGCCCTGTTCGGCGCCGCGCTGCTGGCTGGCGTCGGCTGGAAGCTGGCGCTGATCGCCGGACTCGGGCTGTCGCTGTCCTCGACCGCCATCGCACTGGCCTCGCTGGAAGAGCGCAACCTGATGCCCACGCCCGCCGGCCAGGCCGGCTTCGCGATCCTGCTGTTCCAGGACATCGCCGCAATCCCGATGATCGCCATCGTGCCCCTGCTCGGCATCCCCGACGAGGCCGGCTCGAGCGGCAACTTCTGGCTCGCGACCCTGAAAGTGGTCGGCGTGCTGGCCGGGATCATCGTCGGCGGCCGCTACCTGGTGCGCCCGCTGCTGCAGATCATCGCCCGCACCGACACGCGCGAGATCTTCACCGCTTTCGCGCTGCTGCTCGTGATCGCGATCGGGCTGCTGATGCAATGGATCGAGATGTCGATGGCGCTGGGCGCCTTCATGGCCGGCGTGCTGCTGGCCGATTCCGAATACCGCCATGCGCTCGAGACCGACCTCGAACCCTTCAAGGGCCTGCTGCTCGGGCTGTTCTTCATCGCGGTCGGCATGTCGGTGGATTTCGCGGTCTTCCTGGCGCGGCCGCTGATGATCCTGGGCCTGGTGGCGGCCTTCCTGCTGATCAAGACCGCGGTGCTGTACGGGCTCTCGCGCATCTTCGGCATCGCGCGCGGCCAGCATTTGCAGTTTGCGCTGCTGCTGTCGCAGGGCGGCGAATTCGCCTTCGTGGTGTTCGGCGCGGCCGCCACCGCCAGGGTCTTCACCGACGATGTCGCCTCGATGCTGGTGGTCGTTGTGGCGCTGTCGATGGTGGTCACGCCGCTGGTGCTGATGGCCTGGGACCGCATCATGGCCCGCCGGGAGTGCAAGGACAACAAGCCGGACGCCGACGCCATCGAGCCGAACGAGGACCACGTGATCATCGCCGGCTTCGGCCGCTTCGGCCAGATCGTCGGCCGCTTCCTCAATGCGAACGATGTGAAGCTGACGGTGCTGGACCACGATCCCGACCAGATCGAGGTGCTGCGCCGCTTCGGCTTCAAGGTCTTCTACGGCGACGCCACCCGCGCCGACCTGCTGCGCGCCGCCGGCGCCGCCCGCGCCCGCGCACTGGTGGTGGCGATCGACGACGTCGACGACAGCCTGGAACTGGTCGAAACCGTGCGCCGCGACTGGCCGGACCTGCAGATCTTTGCGCGCGCCCGCAACGTCACCCACTACTACCAGCTGATGGACCGCGGCGTGACGATGATCGAGCGCGAGACCTTCGAATCATCCCTGCAGATGGGGCGCGCGGTGCTGACTGCGGGACTCGGCCACAATGCCTACCGCGTGCGCCAGGCGGCGCTGAAGTTCAGGAAGCACAATATCGCCAACGTGCATGCGGTCTATCCCTACTACAAGGATCGCGAGCAGTACGAGTCGATGGCCAAGCGGGCGCGCGAGGAGTTGGAGGAGATGATAGCGCGCGACCGCCGCGCGCAGGAGGGGGAGACGCGCCACGACTGGGATTGAGCGGCGCCGGCAAGCGCAGCCTCAGCGCGGATAGGTGAAGCCCGTGCGTATATCCATCGGCAGCAGCCGTCCGCCCTCGCGCACCATCACGCGCTTGGGCGGCTCGTCACCCGCCAGCGCGCCTGGCGCCACAGTCAGGCCCTCGCCCTTGCGCATCAGCGGATCGCAGCGTTCGTACACGTTGGCGCAGCCCGTGGCCTTGATCAGGGCCTGGACAACCGCCACTTTCCATTGGTCGACGCCGCCGGCGTTGAACTGGCACACCAGATAGCCGTCCGCCCCGCCATAGCTGTGGACCAGCAGGCCAGGCAAGCCGTCCTTGTCGCCGTCGACCAGCAAGACCAGCGTCTCCGGATCCGCACTGCGCAGCGCATCGGCGCGCAAGGCGACGCCGGCCTGGACGCGCCGCTTGATCATCGCGTGGTCGACCGGTTCGTCCTCGCGCAAGGTCCAGACGCGGGCGGCGACTTGCGATTTGGCGTTGTAGGCGGCGCGGGCGAGGAACTGCCGCGACGAGGACAGCACGACCGCGGTCGCGCCGGGCTTGTTTCGCGCTGAGGGCTTACCCTCGACCTTGTCGATGGCGGAAATATAGATCAGCGGGTCGCCGGCAAGGATGCTTCTTTCCTTGCCCTGTTTGATGGTAATGGTGAGCATGTGCAGCTTTCGTTAGCAGGGACGGGATGATACAGCAAGCTGCGGATGCGTCCGGCGCAAGCACAACGCCAGCACCAGTCATTCGCGACTTTGACGGGGTGTCCTGAGACACGCGCGAAGTGAAATCGTGCCCATTCCAGTATTGATCGATCCAGAGGCAGGCAAGCTTCCTATCCTGCTAGCCTGATTCTGGAAGAATCACAGGAGGCGCGTCATGGTGGATGAGCCGGATCCGGGACCCGAGTCGTCGTCGCTCCAATTCGAAATCAAGAAGCACGCGCATGAACGATGGTGGCGCGAGGACGAACTCGTCAACCAGCGGATGACCTGGCTCTTGACGACTCAGGGCGTACTCGGGACTGCCTTTGGATTCATCCTTTATCGAATTGCAGAGGTTAATTACACCCTTGAAAGCCCGCCGAAACTCGATACCGTCCATTACGTCAACATCCTCTCATTGTTTTCTAATTTTTTGGTAGCGATTGGCATCGGAAGCTCTTTCATGTCCTTCATCGGCATATTGGCCGCATGCTTGGCACAATATTCTTTACGCAAGCAGTGCGGCGACTTCCTCGGCGTGACGGTCTGGACGACCTGGATGGGCCATCTGGTTGCCGTCTTCACACCGATACTGTGCGTCGTCGCATGGAATTATGGCTTGCTGCTGCTCTTAATATTGATTACCAAAAAATAGAGAGGGCCCGACGGTTCAGGTGTCGCGGCGACGGGCAAGAACACTATCATTTCTTTCAGGAAGCTTTTCCAGCTCTGACACGTTAACATCCTGCTCAGCTACCCGCTCGGCATTCGTCGAACGGGTTCCCAATGATGAGTCAGGAGACACGATGCGCGCAGCAACACTCTTACGCCGATTCACCCTCAAAGCGGTCTGCGCAGGCGCAGCCCTCACCCTGCTCGGCGCCTCCGCCGCCGCCTTTGCCGCGCCTTTCGAGTCCACCCGCATCACGGTCCGTACCGAAGGCGCCGGCCCGGATGTGGTGCTGATCCCCGGCCTGAACTCCTCGCCGCGCGTCTGGACCGAAATGGTCGCGGCCGTGCCGGGCTACCGTTATCACCTGGTGCAGGTGTCCGGTTTCGCTGGCCAGCCGAAAGGCGGCAACGCCGAGGGTACGGTCGCCGCGCCGGTGGCCGAGGAGATCGACCGCTACATCAAGGAATCCGGCCTGAAGCAGCCGGCCGTGATCGGCCACTCGATGGGCGGGACCATCGGCATGATGCTGGCGGCGCGGCATCCGGCCGATTTGTCGCGGCTGATGGTGGTGGACATGGTGCCTTTCCTGGGCGTGTTCTTCGGCGGCCCGGGCGCGAATGCGGCGAACATCGTGCCGGTGGCCGACCGCATCGAAGCCGGCATGCGCGCGGCCACGCCCGACGACCGCAGCAAGCGTGCGGTCGCCACCATCAACAGCATGGTCGACACGGAGTCCATGCGCGCCGGCGCGATCGAGGATTCGCAGCGCAGTGACGTTGACGTGGGCACGCGGGCTTACCGCGAGCTGATCGTCACTGATCTGGGGCCGGAGCTCTCGAAGATTTCGGTGCCGGTGACGGTGCTTTACATCCAGCCGAAGTATGTGCCGGTTCCGGCCGAGCAGTTCGATGCGGTGTACAAGGGGGCGTTTGCGCCGGTGCAGAAGCTGGCGCTAAAGCGGGTGAATGACAGTGCGCACTTCATCATGTGGGATCAGCCGGCCAGGTTCCAGGCGGAGGTGAAGGAGTTTTTGGCCAGATAATCGTCGTTCCCGCGCAGGCGGGAACCCAAGTTTGCTCGCGCAGACGTAACGCATGGAGAACTTGGGTTCCCGCCTGCGCGGGAACGACGGTTATTTTGGCGCCGGCTGTTCAGTCCACGTAGGCCCCATCGTCACCGGCTTCCCTTCGACCCAGTCCACCCTGTCGATACACATCCTGCGCGCGGTTCTAGCCGGATCCCAGGCGTGGTACACGATCCAGTCCTCGCTCCCATCCGGCGACACCGTGAACGAGTTATGCCCTGGCCCCAGCAACTCGCCGGACGAAGGCGTCCGCATCAGCAGCGCTTCGTGCCCGCCCTCCGGCCGGCGGTAGGGCCCCTCGGCGTGCCTGGCCACCACATAGCTAACGCCATAGTTTTCCTTCTCCCAGGCGCCGCCGCTGTAGAAGCAGTAGTAGTGGCTGTCGCGGTAGAGCACCGCAGCCCCCTCCACCGTGTGCCAGTCGTAGACGCTGCCATACATGGGCCGGTCCTTGCGGAACACGTGCCAGTCCTGGTGGGGGCGCACCACCACGCGCGGCTCGCCGGCCAGGGTCGTCATGTCGAGCAGCTTGTCGACCACGATGCCGGTGCCGATGCGCTCGTCGTGCGAGGCTTCGAGGAAGTCGACACAGTAGAACAGCCACCACTGCCCTTCGTCGTCGCGGAAGGGATGGGCGTCGATCGAGAAGGGCTGGCCGGGCACCAGCACCTTGCCGGCGTCCAGGAAGGGGCCTGCCGGATGGTCGGCTACCGCGACCCGCAGCTTCTGGTCGGTGCCCTCGGGCGCATTGCCGGACGAGTAGTACATGTAGAAGCGGCCGTCGTGGCTGGCCACTTCCGGCGCCCAGAAGTGATAACCCTGCTCCGCCTCCATGCCGGCGGCCGGCACCAGCGCGTGGCCCAATGCCTCCCAGTTCACCAGGTCGGTGGAGCGCAGCACCGGGATCTGCCGGCCACCGGCGGCGCCCGGTGCGGTGCCGTAGGCGTAGTAGACCCCGTCGTGCCGCAGCACGAAGGGATCGGCAAAGATCTCCGGATAAACCGGATTACGGTAGGTGCTCATAGCGAGAAGCGCAGCCCCAGCCCGTAGGTGGTCGGGTTGTAGCGAATGTCGCGCGGACGGATCGGGTCGTTCAGGTAGCTCTCGAACTTCTCCTTGGTGATGTTGATCGCGTCGAATTGCAGCGAGATGTTGGGCGTGATCGCATACGACAGGCTCAGGTCGACGAAGGTCGCGGCCTTGACGTGGCGGTCCTGGCCGAAGCGCGGCTCGGCGATCTGCTCGACGTAGTCGCCGCGGTGGGTGGCCGACAGGCGCCCGGTGATGCCGTTACCCTCATACAGCAAGGCGAAGTTGTAGTTCTTCTTCGCCACGCCGATCAATGGCGTGGTCGTGAACTGGTTCCCCGTCGACGAGACCAGGGTCTGGTTCTCGCCCGAAATCCAGGTGTAGTTGGCCTGCGCGCCGAAGTTGCTCCAGATACCGGGCAGGAAGTCGAAGAACTTCTGGATGCCCAGCTCGGCGCCCTTCAAGGTGCCCGAACCGGAATTCTGCGGCCGCGTGACGCGGTAGTTCAGGCCACCGATGGTCTCGTTCGACTCCATGTTCTGCAGGTAGCCGTCGATATCGCGGTGGAACAGCGCGATCTGCGCATAGCCGTTCTTCGGGAAGTAGTATTCCAGGGTCGCGTCGAAGTTCTTCGAGCGGGTCGGGCTCAGGTTCGGGTTACCGGCCGATCCCGTGCCCGGCGCATTCACTGTCGGCGGAATCAGGGACAGCGCCGGGTTCAGCGAAGCGAAGTCAGGATAGGTCAGGGTCTTGCCATAGGAGATGTGCGACTGCAGATCCGGCATCCACGAAATCACCGCCGAAGCGCTGGGCAGGAAGTTGTTGTCGCGCGAAGACACGTCGATCGGGCTGATCACGTCGCCGATACGGCTATTGCCGAGCAGGCTGCGGCTGATGCGCATGTAGCGCCCGCCGATGGTGCCGCTGACGCCGATCTCGTTGAATTTGGTCTCCCAGCGGCCCTGCAGGTAGAGGGTCGTGTTGTTCTCGTTCTGGCTGAAGGCGCGGGTCGGGTCTTCCGCCACGCGGCCCGGCGCGGCGCCGTAGAAGGCGCGCACGGTGTCCGCCTGGTCGATCAGGAAGTCGTGCGAAGGCGTCATCCACGGGCCGCCGAGGCGGTCCAGGCCCGGCACCAGGGTCTCGAAGGACGGACCGAAGGCGCCGATCGGCGAGGCGCGGGTGCCGCTGATGTCGCTGTGGCCTTCGGCGCCCTTGAAGCCGGCGCGGCGCTGCGACAGGCGGATGCCGCTGTCGATGCTGCGCAAGAAGCCGTCGCCCAGGCGGTAACTGCTGTCGAAGCGCCACTGGGTCTGCTCGCCGGTCGAAATGCCCCAGTTCTGCACCATCCCGCGCAGCACGAACTGGTTGGGGTCGCGCAGCGCGGCGCTGCTGGTGGGCGTGGTGACGGTGTTGTAGCCGCCGTGGCCATCGCGGCCATAGGTGTAGACATCGATGCTGGCGCCCGGGATCTGCTGGTCGACGATCACGGTGTCGTTGACGAAGGTCGACTTGGTCCAGGCGAAATTGGACGAAGCCTTCCACGGACCGTTCCTGTAGTTGACCGCGAGGTTCATGTAGTGCGTGGTCGTGTGCTCCTTCTGGCCCCAGGTCGAAGTGGCGGTGTACGGGTCCCAGTCATAGGGACCGCCGAACTGCGCCGCGCCCGCATGGGCCGACTGGATCGGGCAGATCGAACCGTTGGGCGTATTGCAGTAGTCGCCCTGCGGCGCCAGCACCACATTGGTCAGGCGCGGCGTCCAGGTGACGATGCCGAGGATGTAGTCGACCGCATTGCGCGCGCGGTAGCCGGTGCCGAGGTACTGGGCCGTGACGTCCATCTGCGGGCTGATCTTCCACTGCAGGGCGCCGTGGATACTGCCGCGGTCGCGCTTGCCCTGGTTGTAGATGCCGCCGACGTTCGGCAGCTCGCCCAGGCGGTCGCCGGGATTCAGCGGCGCGATCGGCTGGTCGTCGTTCAGGCGCACCGCGGTGCCGTCCGGGCTCACCGAGAAGATACGGTCGGGACGGTCGACCCACTGCACCGGATAGCCCCAGTTCTCGCGGTTGAACTGGACGTCGACCAGGGCGCCGATCTCGCCGTAGCTGGTGTTCCAGCGGTTGCTGACGGCAAAGCCGCCGGCCGGATTGTTCTTGTCGCTGGTGGCGCTGGAGCCGTTCACCTTCTGGCGGCGGTCTTCGAGGAAGCCGGTGGCGCTGAAGCCTTTCACATCGAAGGGCGAGCGCAGGCGCACGTTGACGGCGCCGGCGATGCCGCCTTCGAGCTGGTTGGCGGTAGCGCTCTTGTAGACATCCAGGCCGCCGATCGACTGCACCGGCAGGTCCTGGTAAGAAAGGCGCCGGCCATTGCCGGTGAAGATCTGGTTGCCGTCGATGGTCGTAACCACGTCCGGCAGGCCGCGGATGATGACGGTGCTGGTCTCGCCGCGGTCGCGGCCGACCTGCACGCCGGCGATGCGCTGCAGGGCGTCGCCGGTGGCGCGGTCGGGGAACTTGCCGATGTCCTCGGCGTTGATCGAGTCGACCACCTGGTCGGCATTGCGCTTGATCGCCTCCGCGCTGCGGATGCTGCTGCGCAGACCGGTGACTTGCACCTGCTGGATCTGCGCGGGCTGGGCCGGCGCGGCCGGCGTGACCTCGGTCTGGGGCGGCGCGTCGGCATTGGCGGCGCCGGCGGTGCTGGCAGAGGCGTCGGTGCTCTGGGCGAAGGCGGCGTGGGCGATCAGGGCAAGAACGGCCGCGCACACCGGGCGAAGCTGGAAGGTGGTCATTAGCGAGTCTCCTGAAAAAATATTAGTAATAATTTTTATCAGGAAGCTAACGCAAAAGACCTGGGCGGAGCGCGCGCTTGGCCGGAATCCGTATCGGTTTTACAACGCCGGCGGCGCCACCGAATCGCGGCTCACCAGCGGGCATTCACTCTTGAAAACCGTGTTTTCGACGCGCCCGCCGCGCGCCTGGGCGATCAGATTTTCCGCGGCCCAACGCCCCATTTCGTAGTTTGGTAACAACACTGTGGTCAAGGGCGGATGGGTGTAGCGCGCCAGATCCTGGTCGTCGTAACCGACCACGGACAGCGCGCGCGGCACCGCCAGTTTCAGTTCGCGCGCCGCATCCAGCGCCCCCAGGGCCATCAGGTCGTTGGCGCAGAACAGCGCACTGGGACGGTCGGACGCGGTCAACAGCGACAGCGCATGCGCATAGCCGCTGTCGACCTGCCAGTCGCCTTCCCGCACGAGCTGCGGGTCGAAGGCGATGCCCGCCTCCGCCAGCGCCAGCCGGTAGCCCTTCAGGCGGTCGCCGGCGGCCTCGATCCAGGCTTCGCCGTTGATGAAGCCGATGCGGCGGTGGCCGTTCGCCACCAGGTGCATGGTGGCCGTGTAGCCGCCCTGCTGCTCCGCCGGCACCACCGCCGGGTGGCTGCGTTCGCGTTCGTGGCAATTCAGGAGCACCGTCGGCACGCCTTCCAGCGCCGGCGGCAGGGTCACGGCGCGCGTGAAAATGGTGGCGTAGATTACGCCAAGCAGCGCCGGGTGGTCGAGCATGCGCGCCAGCACCGCCTGCTCCTGTTCGGGGTCGCCGCGGGTGGCGAAAGCGGCCACCAGGCAGTCCTGGTCCCAGGCGCCGTCCTTGGCGCCGTCCATGGTCTGCATCGCGTGCGGGCTGGTGGTCAGCTCGTCGGTCAGGTAGATGATGAGGTTACGGGCAGCGCCGGGACGGTTGTCGTGGCGGCCGTGGTGGCGTTCGAGCGGATACCCGAGTTCGCGGGCGATGCGCAGCACCGTCTCGCGGGTCGCGCGCGCGACCTTGGCCCCGCTCAGGTGATTGATCACCAGCGAGACCGTCGACTGCGACACGCCGGCCAGCTTGGCAATGTCGGTCATGGTCGGACGGCGGCCGCGCGCCGGCCTGCTCATCGCGGGCGCCCCTATAGAGCCGGCGCCGCCGTCCGGCTGCTGCGTTCGCGCGCCGGCATGGCCGCGCCGTCGGCGCCGAACAGATAGGCCTGGCCCGGTTCGAAGGCCAGCAGCACCGGCGAGCCGACCGCCGGCGCAGGCTGGCCGCCGCCGCATTTGACGGCCACCATCTCCGGCACGCCGTCGACCTGCACGTAAGCCAGGATGACGTCGCCCAGGTATTCGACCAGGCCGACCGTGCCCGGGATGCCGCCGGCCGCGCCCTCCCCCGCGCGCTGCATACGCAGATGCTCGGGCCGCACGCCCAGCGTCAGCCTGGCGCCCACCGCCGCGTTGTCGGCATCGGCGGCGACCTCCACCTGCGCCTTGCCCGCCAGGCGCACGGTGGCGATGTGGCCCTGCTCGCCCACCAGGCTGGCCTCCAGGAAGTTCATGCGCGGTGAACCGAGGAAGCCGGCCACGAACAGGTTCGCCGGCCGTTCGTACAGCTCGAACGGCGTGCCGACCTGCTCGATGCGGCCGCCGTTGAACACGACGATCTTCTGGCCCAGGGTCATGGCCTCGACCTGGTCGTGGGTCACGTAGATCATGGTGGTGGCGAGTTCGCGGTGCAGCCGGGCCAGCTCGACCCGGGTCTGGGCGCGCAGGGCCGCGTCCAGGTTGGACAGCGGTTCGTCGAACAGGAAGACCTCGGGTTTGCGCACGATGGCGCGGCCGATTGCCACGCGCTGGCGCTGGCCGCCCGACAGCGCTTTCGGCTTGCGCTCCAGCAGATGCCCGATCTGCAGGATCTCGGCGGCGCGCTGCACGCGGTCCGCGATCTCGTCCTTCGGCACCTTCGCCAGCTTGAGCGCAAAGCCCATGTTCTCGGCCACCGTCATGTGCGGGTATAGCGCATAGCTCTGGAAGACCATGGCGATGCCGCGCCGCGACGGATCGACGCCCAAGCTGGGCACGCCGCCGATCTCGAGCTCGCCGTCGGTCACGTCTTCCAGACCGGCGATGATGCGCAGCAGGGTCGACTTGCCGCAGCCGGAGGGACCGACGAAGACCACGAACTGGCCATCCGCGATGTCGAGGTCGATGCCCTTGATGACCGGGTTGTCTCCGTAGTCCTTCCTGATGCCGCGCAGCCTTACAGATGCCATATCGAGATTCTCCTTGTTCTTATCCTTTTAGTCCGCTGGCTGCCAGGAAGCCTTGCGTCACCCGGCGCTGGAAGGCCACGTAGGCCAGCGCCACCGGCATCGCCCCCAGCAGCGCCGCCGCCATCAGCTGGGCATAGCGCACCCCGAAGGCGTCGTAGGTCTGGGTCAGGCCCAGCGGAATGGTCATCATATCGTTCGAGGTGACGATAATGAAGGGCCAGAGGAAGTTGTTCCAGGCCGCGATGAAGGTCACGATGGCCATCGCCCACACGATGTTCCCCGAGATCGGCAAATACACGCTCCACAGCACGCGCAGCGGGCCGGCGCCGTCCATCGTCGCCGCCTCCCTGAAGTCGGCCGGGATCTCGTCGAAGAACTGCTTGAACACGTAGATGACCACCGGCGCCACCACCTGCGGCAGCACGATGCCCGCATAGCTGTTGATCAGGCCGAGCTGGTTCATGGTGCGGAACAGCGGCACCAGCAGCGCCTCGAAGGGCAGCAGGAAGGCCAGCATGGCGATGCCGAACAGGAGCGAGCGGCCGCGGAAGCGCAGCTGGGAGAAGGCGTAGGCCGCCATCAGGCTGATCGCCATCGTCACCACCGTCACCAGCAGCGCCACCAGGAAGCTGTTGAAGAGCCAGCGCAGCACGTTGCCGGCGGCCAGGGTCCTGGCGAAGGCGTCCAGGGTCCAGGTCTGCGGCAGCCAGTGGAAGTCCGCAGAGACGGTTTCCAGTTCCGGCCGCAGCGCGGTAGACAAGGCCCACAACAAGGGCGCGGCCCACAGCGCAGCCAGGACCACGGCAGCAAGTATGCCGACGATCGTCCAGCCCATATTTGAACGGCCGTTCATATGTCCCTCCTCGCCAGCCAGCGCACGACCCCGGCCTGCAGCACCGACAGCAGGATCACGATGGTCACGAAAGCCATCGCGATGGCCGCGGCATAGCCGGCGTCGCTCTGGGTGAATGCGGTTTCGTACATGTAGTGCAGCGTGACCCGCGTGGTGTTGAAGGGTCCGCCGGAAGTGAGGATATAGGTCTGGCCGAACACTTTTAATGAAGCGATGATCTGCAGGATCAGGGCAGTGGTCGCGACCGGACGCAGGGCCGGCCAGGTGATCGAACGGAACAGCGTGAAGCCGCGCGCGCCGTCCAGCGCCGCCGCTTCGTACAGGTCGGCCGGGATGTTGCGCAGGCCGGCCAGGAACAGCAGCATGTTGAAGCCGACCGTCCACCACACGGTGCCGATGGCCACCGCCGGCAGTGCCCAGTACGGGTCCGCCAGCCAGGGCCGCTGGCCACCGAGGATGTGGTTGATCACGCCGCTCGAGGGCTGCAGCATCCAGTCCGCGATCAAGGTCATCACCGAGATCGGCAGCACGAAGGGCAGGAAGAACACGCCCTGCAGCCAGGCCTGGGCCTTGACGAAGCGGTTCACCAGCAGCGCCATCACCAGGCCCAGGGCCGTCAGCGGGATCACGGTCAGCAGCGCGAAATAGAAGGTGTTCAGCACCGAGTCCCAGAACGAGGGATCGTTGAGCAGAGTGTGGTAGTTGGCCAGGCCGACGAAGGCATTGGTACGGGTCAGGCTGCTCTCCGTAAGGCTCATCCAGAAGGTGACGCCGGCCGGCACCAGGAAGAACAGCAGGAAAACGATCAGGAAAGGCGCCAGCAGCATCGTGGCCGGCAAGCCTTCGCGGCGGGCGCTCCTCAAGGCCAGGTCGTTCGGTTTCATCCGGCGTTCATCCTTGGGTCCTCATTAATAACGCGGCGGGTTCTTGCGGATCAGCCGGGCGCCCTCGGTCTCGAAGCGGTGGATCGCCTGCGCCGGCGTCATGTAGCCGTACAGCGCGGCCGGCAGGAACTTCGAGGCGATCGCTTCCAGCGGCCCGGCGGCGCCCATGTACCAGCCGTCCGGATCGTAGACCACGTTGTGCGCGGCCTCCGCGTACTGGGCATTCGGCTGCAGGGCCAGCGCCTCGGGCGACTCCGCCACCGCGCGGTAGGCCGGGATGTGGCCGCCCTCGGCCCAGCCCATCGAGTGCTTGCTGACGTAGGCGACAAAGGTAAGGATGGCCTTGACCTTGGCCGGGGACGGCGCATTGCCGGCGTTCGCGGGCATGGCGAAGGCGTGCGAATCGGCCCAGGCGCTGGCGTTCGCATACATTTTCGGGAGCGGGACGATGCCGTATTCAAAGCCCAGGGTGCCGGCTTTCGAGGCGCGCACAAGCTCGGGTACTTCCCAGACCCCATTCAACATGAACGCTGCGCCGCCACCCATGAACTGGCTGGTCGAGGCCGGGTAATCCAGGCCAGCCTGGGCATAGCCCTTGCGGAACCAGTCGCTGATGCGGGTGAGGGTCGCCGTGCCGGCCGGGCCGTAGCTGTACTTGCCGTTGCGGACGATGGCGATGTTCTGCTGGGCCAGCATCGACAGCCACAGGCGCCAGATCGCAAAGGAGCTCTGGCTGCTCTCCATGGTCAGGCCGCGGCGGTGGGTGGTCTCGGTGGCGATCCGGAAGGCGTCGGTCAGCGCGTCGACGCCTTCGATGGGCTTCAGATTGCCCGCGGCGTCGAGCAGCCCGGTCGGCTTCAGCAGGGTCTTGTTGTAGTAGAGGACCAGCGGGTGCATGTCCAGCGGGACCGCCCAGGTCTGGCCCTGCCAGCGCGACTTCTCCCACTGGCGCGGCAGATAGTCGCTCCCTTTGAGGCCGACTGCCGCCAGTTCGGCGTCCGTAATCGGGCGCAACACGCCGCCGCCGGCCAGGTTGACCAGGCGCGACAGGTGCACGGTAGCCAGATCCGGCCCCGCGCCGACCACCGACGCGGTGATCAGCTTCGTATAAAACGGCTCGCCCCATTTCAGGGTCGTGCTCACCACGCGCACCTCGCGCTGGCTGGCGTTGAAGTCCTCGACCAGGGCCCGCATACGGGCGCCGTCGCCGCCGCTGAGCAGCGTCCACATCCTGACTTCGACCTGCGCCCACGCCGGCGCCGGCCCTGCGGCCAGCGTCACCAGCAGCGCGACGGCGGCGGCGAGGGTCCATCCTCGTCTCGCCACATCGCCTCCTTGTTTTTTATATCGGAGCGCCGCCGTGTCAGTCAAACCGATCCAGTCAGGCCGCCTTGCGCCGTGCACGCGCTCCCGCGCCGCCACGGCTCCGGCGTTCGAATCCTCCGGGACCGGTGGGCGGACTGGCCGGCGGATCGTCCGGACCCGGATCGTTCGGCCCCGACGCCGACCCGTTGACCACGCCCTGGCGCTCGCCCGGATAGGCTAACACTTCTGCAATTTCTCCGACGCGCGTCCATTCTATAGGGAAATCCGGCCCGCGCCGCGCCAGCCAGCGCCTGGCGTGGCCGAGGGGGTCGAGATGCCAGTCCTGCAGATGGGCGTCGGGGCCGCGGGTGGCCTTGGCCAGCGCCTCCACCGGCGCCTTCGGCACCCGGTCCTCGGTCAGCAGGCCGTTCTTTTCGAGGAAGGTGTCGGTCAGCTGGGTGTAGCAGAAGCCGGACAGCGGGCGGCAGGCGTGGACCGCCGCCATCAGCTGCTGGTAGCGGGCCAGCAGTTCCTTGCCGTCCTTGGCCTTCGAATAGCCCCAGCCCGGCTCCTCGCTGGTCTTCATCAGGGCGATGCCGCCGAACTCGGACAGGAACAGCGGCTTGCCGACGCCCGTGAAACCGTCGATGACCAGGCGCCGGCGGTCCGGCTGCACGTGCTGCAGGGTGTAGGCGACGGCGTCGCGGCTGCCGTAGCGCTCGACCAGCACCTTGGGATCCTGCTCGTAGTCGTGCACGCAGACCAGGTCGCCGCAGGGCATCTCCCAGCCGTCGTTGCCGACCACAGGGCGTGTTCCGTCCAGCGCGCGCGTCATGTGGTACAGCGCGCGCACGAAGTCGACCTGGCGGCGGTCGTTCATCAGTTCCGGCACGCCCCAGGATTCGTTGGTCGGCACCCAGGCCACGATGCAGGGGTGGGAGATGTCGCGCTCGACCAGCTCCTTCCACTCTTCCATCACGCCGTGCACGGTGGCGCTGGAGAAGCCGTAGGCCGAGGGCATCTCGCCCCACACGCACAGGCCCAGCACGTCGCACCAGTAGAGCCAGCGCGGGTCTTCCGACTTCTGGTGCTTGCGCACGCCGTTGAAGCCGAGCCGCTTGATCAGCAGGACGTCGTGGCGCAACTGGTCGCTGGAAGCCACCATCAGGCTGTCCGGCCAGTAGCCCTGGTCGAGCACCATGCGCAGATAATACGGGCGGCTGTTCAGCACGAAGCGGTCGCCCTCCACGCTCACCGTGCGCAGCGCCGTGTAGCTCTGCACGCTGTCGATCAGGTTGCCGTCCGCGGTGCGGATTTCGATTTCGGCGTCGATCAGCTGCGGGCTCTCCGGGCTCCACATCCACAGCGCCCGCGCATCGTCGATGCCGGGATCGGGCAGCTGGAAGATGCGCGACAGGCGCGGCCCGGTCAGCAGGCAGCGGTCGGCCACCAGCAGCTTGTCGCCCAGCTTCAGGGTGACGTTCGCCATCCCGCCTTCCGGCACGTGGGCGACGTCGGCGTCGAGCCGGATCTGCCAGGACGCGACGTCCGCGGTCCAGCGCAGCTGGCTCACGTGGGCGCGCGGGACCTTCTCGATCCACACCGTGCGCCAGATGCCGCTGGAGCGCGGATACCAGATCTTGTGCGGCTCGGGCTCCCAGTCCATCTTGCCGCGCGCCTTGTGCATGTCCTGCGGGTCGTCCTCGGCCTGCACCACGACCTCGAGCAGCGAACCGTCTAGGTGGCGGCTGACGTCGATCGAGAACGGGCTGTGGCCGCCGCGGTGCTCGACCGCGAAGCGGCCGTTGACCCACACGCGGGCGCGGTAGTTGACCGCGCCGAAGTGCAGGATCAGGCGTTCGTCGCGCGAGGGCGCCATCGACGGGTCGAGCTGGATCTGGCGCTTGTACCAGACCCGGCGCCGGTAGCCGCGGTCATGCACGCCGCTGGCACGCGCCTCGGGCGGATACGGGACCACGATGGTGCGGTCCCAGTCGACTTCCGATGGGTCGGCGCAGACGGCGAGGTCGTCGAGCATGGCCTGCCATGGGCCATCCAGGCTGCGCCAGGCGGCGCGGCGTAATTGGGGGCGGGGGTATTCCACGATGTGCTCCAGATGTCTTCTTATGAGCCTATTTAATGACCCGCCGCACCCGAAAGCAAGCGCTTTCGCCTGCCGTTACAACTGGTTTCACGCCCTGTATTTTTATGGCGACAGCGCGCTGACGGCGACCCGCACGAAGGTGGCGCGCCGGCCCGCGCCGCCCATCGCGACCAGCCCCAGACGGGCGTCCCGGCCGAGCCGGTGGCGCCAGGTGCCGCCGCCGACCCAGTTGCGTCCATCCTGGCTCGAATACCCTGTATAACGTTCGAGGTCCCCGGTCCGGTGGACATCGAGCCGCAGCCAGGTGGTGGCGCCGGGCGTACCGGCCAGCGTGTTGCCGTAGCGCGGGTGGTAAGCTTCGACCGGCGCCATCTCCTTCGCGAACTCGACCTGGCGCAAGCCCTCGCGCGCCATCTCGACCAGCTTGACGTAGTTGTCGTCGTCGCGCATGACGACCAGGCCCGCCTGCACCGCGGTGGTGCAGCAGTCTTCCGGCGCGTCCAGCCGGATCTCGGCTTCGATACGGTAGTCGCCCTGCGGCAGCGCGGCCTGCAGCACGCCGGCCGTGTTGCGGTCGACGTAGAGGTCGCCGTTCTGGGTAGCCAGGACCAGGCCTTCGCGGCCGAGCGACCATTCCTTGTCGGCGCGCGGCCGGAGCCATGACCAGCGCGGGTTCAGCGCGCGGCCGCGGAAGTCGTCATGCCACAGCGGCTTGGCGCTCGCCGCAGCCTGCACTGCCAGCGGATGCGGCTCGGCGCTGTCGCCCTCGGCGACGATGGGTGCGGCCATCGCCTGGTCGCTCGGCGCTCGCCCTCCACCCGCCACCGGCCAGCCGTCGACCCAGTCGATGCGGTCGAGCAGCGCCAGGCGCCGGGTCAGCTTGTCCTTCGCGCTGAAAAATGGCTCGGCCTGGTCGATGCCGTGGTAGATGGTCCACCACTGGCCGGCGGCGTCCGTGAACACGGTGTTGTGGCCGACGCCGATCCAGCGGTTGCCGTTCTGGAGCAGCAGCGGCGTGCCGCCCGATCGCCCCTTCGCCATGTCGTTGCCGTAACGGTCGAGGAAAGGCCCCTCCGGTCTGCGGGCGCGACCGGTGTAGACGGCGTAGCCGGTCAGCGGCCCGTTGCAGCAGTCGGTGGCGGAGGCGAACATATACCACCAGCCGTCGTGGAACTTGAGCTCGGCGCCCTCGTAGCGGCCGGGCGCGCCGACCATGGTGGCCCGCCCTTCGGCGCGCAGGCCGTCGTCGCTCAGCCGCGTCACGAAGATGCCGCCGCCGTAGCTGCCGTAGTAGAGATACTTGCGTTTGTCGGCTTCGATCACCTTGGGGTCGAAGGTCCAGTCGAAATTGCAGCCGGCCTTGGCGCGCCGCGGCATGACCACCGGCGTCGTGCTGGCGCGCCAGGGGCCGGTGGGCGAATCGGCCGTGGCGACGCCGATCGCGCTGTCGTTGCCGCAGCCCTTTTCCGGGCTGTGCGCGTCCACCACATCGGTGACCGTGAAATAGAGGTAGTAGCGGCCGTTCAGGTATTCCGGCTCCGGCGCCCACAGGCCGGAGGTCGGCGCGGCCAGGCCGGCCGGGCGGTCGGAGAAGGCGTCGCTGACGAAATCCCAGTGCACCAGGTCGGTGGAGCGGTAGATCGGGATCATGCGGAAATGCCAGCCGCCGTCCTTGCCGGCCGGGTCCCTTTCCTTCTTGCTGACCGGGTCGCTGGTGCAGTACATGTACCACGTCGGCGTTTTGGCGCGTGGATCGCGCAGCACGGCCGGGTCGGCGCAGTTCTGGGCTGGTTCGCCGCTGGCGAGGCGCACGGTCAGGGGGTTGTGGTAGGCGCGGGTGGCCGGGGCTTGATCGGCGGCGCCGGCGAGCAGGGGCAGCGTCAGCAGGACCGCGGCAAGGGAGCGGAACGGGGGCATCGGTGTCTCCTCGGATTTTTGCGGAAGAGGATACCGTAGGGTTTTAGTGGGTGTTGCACGTTTGAAAACCAGAACCCGCTACGCGTGAACGTCGTTCCCGCGTAGGCGGGAACCCAAGTTCATGGTACTGCCCGCGGCGTCACTACGCGCCGGCGCCTTGGATTCCCGCCTGCGCGGGAATGACGTTTACGGGCAGCGGGCTACACTAATGCCCAGCCGTCTTCGAAAACAGATTCATCACCAGCACCCCCGCCAGGATCAGCGCCATCCCCGCC
>NZ_CAKKMV010000021.1 GCF_918697865.1 Massilia sp. Bi118
CTTGAGCTCCTTGAAGGGTCGTTCGAGACCAGGACGTTGATAGGCTGGGTGTGGAAGTGCAGTAATGCATTAAGCTAACCAGTACTAATTGCCCGTACGGCTTGTCCCTATAACCTTGGCAGTCAAAGCCAGGTCAATGACAGCTGTTTGTTGACACAACAGATTACAAAGTAAAACTAACTTCTTCCGGATTCAGGGTAGCGCTGCAGTCAAAAGCGATACCCGTACAGTTTATGCCTGATGACCATAGCAAGTCGGTACCACCCCTTCCCATCCCGAACAGGACCGTGAAACGACTTTGCGCCGATGATAGTGCTGCAACCAGTGTGAAAGTAGGTTATCGTCAGGCTAATTATTAAGCAGAGCCCGCTCAGTCAACACTGAGCGGGCTTTTTGCTTTTCAGCGTCCGACTAGGACGTGTTAATATTTTCGCTCTTCCGCTTCGCTGGAGCATGACGACATGAACAAGTAATGCACTGATGCCTCGCATTTGTCTGAAATCGCTGCCCTCGCACGATCTGTCAGCCGCATACTTACGTTCATATCCAGCACCTCCTGCGCGTCTCGCAGTTCCAGGGCAGTTTTCCGTCTTCATTCAAGGAAAACAGCACATGGCTTCCCTTAAACATATCGATGTGTTCAGTCATAACCGCGCCTCCTGGGATCGCCAGGCTGCCCAGCACTGCGAATGGTCGCAGCCGGTCAGTGCGGAAGAAATCGCCGCGGCCCGCAAAGGACATTGGCAGGTCAGGCTGACGCCCAATCCCTTGCCGCCCGGCTGGCTCGACGAAGTGGCCGGCCGGCGCATCTTGTGCCTGGCTTCGGGTGGCGGTCAGCAGGCGCCTGTTCTGGCGGCCGCCGGCGCACTCGTCACCGTATTCGACGCTTCCGATCTGCAGTTGCAGCAAGACCGCATGGTGGCGCAGCGCGATGGGCTGGAAATGCAGGTCGTGCAGGGCGACATGCGCGATCTGTCGGTCTTTGCCGACGCTTCCTTCGGCCTGGTATTCCACCCGATTTCCAATCTCTACGTGCCGGATATCCGGCCGGTTTGGCGTGAATGTTTTCGTGTCCTGCGCAGTGACGGCACGCTGTTGAGCAGTTTCTATAATCCAGTCGTCTTCGTCGGCGATCGCGATCCGTCCATTGCGAAGCAGGGCCTGATACGTCCGCGCTTTTCGCTGCCATATTCCGACCTCGAGCATCTCGATACGGCGGCGCTGGCAGACAAGCAGCAGCGCGGCGAAGCGCTGGTCTTCGGCCATAGTCTGTCCGAGCAAATCGGTGGGCAGATGGAAGCGGGTTTTGTCCTGACCGGATTCTACGAAGACCACCAGCCGAATCCGCGCTTCGTGATCGACCGGTATCTGCCGACCTTCCTCGCCACCCGGGCCAGCAAGCCTCGAGGGCTGAGCTAACGCTTGTGGTAGGTACCGATCAGTTGCCCCTGCGCCAGCACATGCCCTTGCATCGCTTTTTCCAGCTCGGCCTTGGTCGGATGGCCGACGTTCGGCAAGTCCACATCCAGGGCGTAGAGCTTGTGCACGTAGCGGTGCGTGCCCGTCGGTGGGCAAGGGCCGCCGTAGGCGCTTTTCTTCCAGTCGTTGAGGCCGGCGCGCGTGCCCGGCGGCAGGTCCGTGCCGCGCACACTGGGCGGCAGGCTCGCGGCCGACACCGGAATGTTGTAGAGCACTCAGTGCACCCAGGTCATCTGTGGCGCCGCGGGATCCGGCGCATCCGGATCGTCGATGATCAAGGCAAAACTCTTCGTGCCCGGCGGCGCGCCCGACCAGGACAGCGCGGGTGAGGTATCGGTCCCATCGCAGGTGTGAATCACGGGGATGCTGCCGCCGGCGTCGAAGTCCGCCGAAACGAGTGTCAGGCTCATACTCTTCTCCTGGAGGCTGAATTCCTTACACGCTTCGACCATGCGATGCCGGTCCGGTTGCACCCAAACGCTTCAGGCCTGCGACAGCGGCGCCGTATCCTGCGCCGCAGCCTCTTCTACCCGCTGCTTGCCACGGCTGATGCTCTCGCCGTCATTGCGGCGCAGGCGCCAGAACACGACGGACGACAGCATCGTCGTAATGGCCAGCGCCAGGAAGGCATGGTGCAGCGCCGAGGTGACCATCACCTGGTTGGTCTGCGGCACGCGGCCCAGGAACCAGGCCGTCACCAGAGAACCGCTGGCCAGGCCGAAGCTCATCGACAGCTGCTGGACGGAACTGGCGATGGTGCTGGCCATGCTCGAATCCTTCTGGGGGACATCGGCGTAGGCGAGCGTATTCATGCTGGAGAACTGCAGCGAATTGAAGAAGCCCTGCAGCAGGCCGATGCCGGCGATCGCATACCAGGGCGTTCCCGGTCCCACCAGCGCAAACAGCGCGATCGTCAGGCCGATGCAGATCGTATTCACAACCAGCACCTGGCGGTAGCCGAAGCGCGCCAGCACCTTGGGCGCAATCAGCTTCATGCCCATCGCGGCGGCCGCGGTCGGCATCATCAGCAGGCCCGACTGCCAGGCCGGCAATTTGAGACCCAGCTGGTAAAGCAGGGGCAGAAGGAAGGGCAGGCCGCCGATGCCCAGGCGGGTAATGAAACCGCCCAGTACGGAGATGCGGAAGGTGCGCACCTTCAGCAGCGCCAGGCGCAACAACGGGTGCTCGCGCTCGTTCGCGTGCCAGACATAGGCCGCCAGCAGCGCCACCGACAGGCCCAGCATCAGGACCATGGTCACCATGTCCAGCGTATGCTCGCCGAAGATCTCCAGCAGCCAGGACAGCAGCGCCGTGCCCGAGCTGAACAGGATCAGGCCGATCACGTCCAGCGGCCGCGGCTCGGCGCCCTTGTAATCCGGCATGTAGCGATGCACGAGAAACAGCGCCAGCAGGCCGACCGGCACGTTGACGAAGAAGATCGCGCGCCACGAACTCCAATGCACGATCAGGCCGCCGACCGTGGGGCCGAGCAGGGGACCGATCAGGGCCGGCAGGATCACGAAGTTCATCGCGCCCAGCAACTCGCTCTTGGGGAAGGTGCGGATGATGGCCAGGCGTCCGACCGGCATCATCATGGCGCCGCCCAGGCCCTGCAGCAGACGCGCCACCACCATCATCTGCGCGTTCACCGACAGCCCGCACAGCACCGATGCTGCCGTGAAGATGCCGATCGCGGTGAAGAACACGCGGCGGGTGCCGAAACGGTCGGCCATCCAGCCGCTCACCGGAATGCCGACGGCGAGGCTGAGGATGTAGCTGGTGACGACGGATTTGAGGCTCAGCGGCGTGACGTTCAGGCTGGCCGCGATGCTGGGGATGGCGGTGTTGACGATGGTGGCGTCGAGCTGCTCCATGAACAGGGCAGTCGCCACCAGCCAGGGGAGGTAGCTTTTGACGGTGCTGGTATCGGTCATTGAATGATTTTTACATAAATCATCCAATGCCGAAGTTTGCTAGCTTGGAATCAATAGTGGTAGCTGGCTTTCACCATGAACAGGTTCACACCCCCATTCGGATGCTTGATACCGCCATTCGAGTAATGCTGCAGCCGCGCGCCCAGTTCCCACTTGTTGGCGAATACATAGCCCACACCCACGTGGTCGGCGAATTCATAGGCGGTCGACAGCTGGCGGTGGGTGTTGCGGTACACGTCCGAGAACAGGGCCGCGCCGATACCCGCGTCGGCATAGAAGCCCAGCTTGTTGTCGGCTTCCCAGCGGAATACAGGGGTGAGGCCGATCACGGCCAGGTTGTGGCGGTTGCCGGGCACGTCCAGCCACTGGTTGGCGCGCCAGTAGGCGATGTTGGCATCCCAGTAGCCCGACAGGTGATAGCCGCTGGTCGGGAACCAGTTCTTGTTCCAGTCCTTCTGGGCCGACAGGCGCAGTACCTGCACGTGTTCGCCGCCGCCGGCTTCCACGGCGTAGGCGTCGACCAGGCCGTTCTGGGCATGGCCCGCCTGGGCGGCGAACAGGGCCGCCACAGCGGCCATCGAGGTAGCGAGTTTCTTGGTGGAGAACATCTTCTTCCTTTGGTTTCGAATGACGAATCCCGCTATTTTAGCGAGGTCCGCGTTTTGGCGTGGCCGGTCCGTCAATTGTTAGAATCGAAGGATGGAAAACGCTACCAATCACCCACTGCCGACTCTGGCTTTCCTCGGCATCGGCCTGATGGGCAAGCCGATGGCGACCCGGCTGGCCAAGGCCGGCTATCCCTTGCGCGTCTGGAACCGCACCCATGCGAAAGCCGAGGTCCTGCGCGGCGCCGGCGCCCGGCCCTGTGCCGAGCTCGAAGATGCGGTCAAAGGCGCCGCCATCGTCATCTCGATTCTGGACGCCGGGCCGGTGGTCGGCCAGGTGCTCGCTGCCGCGCTGCCTTGCCTGTCGCCGGGCACCCTGTGGATCGACATGAGCTCGACCCGCCAGGACGAAGCGCTGGACTTCGATGCGCGGCTGCAGCAGGCCGGCTGCCGCTTCATCGATGCGCCCGTGTCCGGCGGCGTGGTCGGTGCGGAAGCGGGCACGCTTGCCATCATGGCCGGCGGTAGCGGGGCCGATTTCGAGGAGGCTGTTCCGGTGCTCAAGACGATGGGATCGCCGACCCTGGTCGGGCCCGCGGGCAGCGGGCAGGTCGCCAAGCTGTGCAACCAGCTGATCGTCGGCGCGACGATCAACATCGTGGCCGAGGCCCTGCTGCTGGCCGATGCGGCGGGCGCCGATCCGGCCGCGGTGCGTGAGGCGATCCGCGGCGGCTTTGCCGGCAGCCGCGTGCTGGAAGTGCATGGCCAGCGCATGCTGGAGCGGAATTTCGTGCCGGGCGGGCAGGTGAAAACGCAGCTCAAGGATCAGCGCAATATCCTGGCTGCAGCGGCGGGGGCGGGCGTGAAGCTGCCGGTGGCCGAGCTGGTGACGCGGCAGTTCGAGACGATCGAGCTTGACTTGCCGGCCGCCGATCATTCGGCGGCCTTGATTGCTTTGGAGCGGATGAATCCGGGCAAGCGGGTCGGCGACGGGGCTGACACGCTGCCGGATAAATAAACAAACTTGGACCCCCGCCTTCGCGGGGGCGACGAGTCAAGGTCGCGGGGACGACGGCTAGGGCTGTGGCAAGCTCATCTCCACCAAACGCACCCAATAACTCGCCCCGATAGGCAGCAACTGATCATTGAAGTCATAACTGCCATTGTGCAGCTGGCAAGGCCCTAGCCCGTGGCCGCCCAGACGGTGTTCGCCATCGCCGTTACCGAGGAAGACATAGCAGCCCGGCTTGGCCTGCAGCATGAAGGCGAAGTCCTCGGCACCCATGGTCGGTTCGACGTTCGAATCGACCATGGGCGCGCCGACCACCGCCTTCATGGCCTCGATCGCAAACGCCGTCTGTTCCGGGTGATTCACCAGCGGCGGGTAATTGCGCTTGAACGAAAAATCGACGCCCGCATTGAAGGCCGCGCAGACACCCTGGGCGATCTCGCCCATGCGGCGTTCGACCAGGTCCAGCACTTCGTTGGTGAAGGTGCGCACGGTGCCGATCATGACCGCTTCGTCGGGGATCACGTTGGTGGCGCTGCCGGCGTGAATTTGGGTGATCGACAGCACGGCGGTTTCCAACGGGTTCTTTTCGCGCGAGATGATGGTCTGCCAGGCTTGCGCGATCTGCACCGCCACCATCACCGGGTCGATGCCGCGGTGCGGCTGCGCGGCGTGCGCACCCTTGCCCTTCACGACCACGCGGAACTCATTACTGGATGCCATCATCGGCCCGGCGACCACGCCGAACTTGCCGGCGGCCATACCGGGCCAGTTGTGCAATCCATATACGGCGTCCATTTTGAAACGCTCGAACAGGCCATCGTCCATCATGCGCCGCGCACCGGCGCCGCCTTCCTCGGCTGGTTGGAAGATCAGGTAGACCGTGCCGTCGAAGTTGCGGTTCTGCGACAGATAGTGGGCTGCACCCAACAGCATCGTTGTGTGTCCATCATGACCGCAAGCATGCATCTTGCCGGCGTGGCGCGACGCGTGCTCAAATGTGTTGAGTTCCTGCATCGGCAGCGCATCCATGTCGGCGCGCAGGCCGATCGCGCGGCTTGATGCGCCATTCTTGATGATGCCGACGACGCCGGTGATGCCGAGGCCGCGCACGACTTCGATGCCCCAGTTTTCCAGGCAGCGGGCCACGACGTCGGCGGTGCGTTGTTCTTCGTAGCAGAGTTCGGGATGCGCGTGGATGTCGCGGCGGATGGTTTCCAGTTCCGACTGAAAAGCCAGGATAGGTTCGACTAGTCTCATACCTTCTCTCCCCATGTTTTTGAACTATTGTAGCCCTTCCGCAGCAGACCTTGCCAGTGCCGGCACAAGGGCCGCGGGAATCGTCTAAACTATTGGTTTCTCGACGTTTTTTCCGGATCTGATTCGATGACCACGACCCTTGTCAGGGCAACATGCCCGCACGATTGCCCCGATACCTGCGCCATCCTCGTTACCGTGGAAGATGGCGTTGCGACGGAGGTCAAGGGCGATCCGGATCACCCGACCACGGCCGGGGTGCTGTGCACCAAGGTCTCGCGCTACGTCGACCGTACTTACCACCCGGACCGCCTGCTCACGCCGATGCGCCGCGTCGGCAGGAAGGGCGAGGGCCGTTTTGAGCCCATCACCTGGGAGCAGGCGCTGGACGAGATTGCGGCGCGCCTCAAACCGATCGCGGAACGCGATCCGCAGGCCATCCTGCCCTACAGCTATTGCGGCACCATGGGTCTGGTGCAGGGCGAGGCGATGGCCATGCGCTTCTTTAACAAGCTGGGCGCCTCCTTCCTGGATCGCACCGTGTGCGCGACCGCCGGCTTTACGGGCTACAAATACACCATTGGTGGTTCGATCGGCACCGACATCGAACAGTTCCAGGATGCGAAGCTGATCCTGATCTGGGGCGGCAATCCGATCGCCTCCAACCTCCATTTCTGGATGCGCGTGCAGGAAGCCAAGCGCCGCGGCGCGAAGCTGATCGCCATCGACCCGTATCGTTCCTTGACGGCCGAGAAGTGCCACCAGCACATCGCCGTGATGCCGGGTACGGACAGCGCGCTGGCGCTGGGCATGATGCACGTGCTGGTCAAGGAAAACCTGCTGGACCACGACTACATCGCCAGGCACACGCTGGGCTTCGCGCAGCTGAAGGACCGCGTGGCCGAATGGACGCCGGAGCGCACCGCCGAAACCTGCGGCATCACGGTGGACGAAGTCGTGAATCTGGCGCGCGAGTATGGAGAAACTGCGCGGCGCAATGAACCAGTGGCGATCCGCATGAACTATGGCCTGCAGCGCGTGCGCGGCGGCGGCATGGCGGTGCGCAATATCGCCTGCCTGCCGGCCCTGATCGGCGCCTGGCGCCATCCGGCCGGCGGCGTGCAGCTGTCGACCTCGGGCTCCTTCCCGGCGAATAAACTGGCGCTGCAGCGCCCGGACCTGCTGCGCGGCCGCCTTCCACGCACCATCAACATGAACACCATCGGCGACGACCTGCTGAAGGAGGCCTCGCCGGCATTCGGTTCGAAGATCGAAGCCGTCATCGTCTACAACGCGAACCCGGTGGCGATTGCCCCCGATTCGTCGAAGGTGCAGCGCGGCTTCGAGCGCGAAGACCTGTTCACCGTGGTGCTGGAACACTTCCAGACCGACACCGCCGACTACGCGGACATCCTGCTGCCGGCCACGACCCAGCTCGAGCACGTCGACGCCCACCTGGCGTATGGCCACCTGTACATGATGGCGAATAACGCCGCCATCGCGCCGCTGGGCGAAGCGAAGCCGAACACCGAGATCTTCCGCCTGCTGGCCAAGGCCATGGGCCTGAACGACCCCGTGTTCGACGAGACCGACGACGAGCTCGCCGCGCAAGCCTTCAACAAGCAGGACGCGCGCGCCGTGCACTTCGACTGGGAATCGCTGAAGCGCACCGGCTGGAGCAAGCTGAACATGCCGGCCGCGCCCTTTGCCGAAGGCGGCTTCCCTACGCCTTCCGGCAAGTGCGAGTTTTATTCCGAATCGATGCTGGCGGACGGTCTCGATCCGCTCCCGAGCTACATCGCGAATTACGAATCCGTTGCATCCAATCCTGAACTGGCGGAAAAATACCCGTTGGCGATGATTTCTCCGCCGGCCAGGAACTTCCTCAACTCAACCTTTGTCAATGTCCAGAGCCTCCGCGCCACGGAAGGTGAACCTCACCTGGACATCCATCCCGTCGACGCCGCAAGCCGCGGCATCGAGCACGGCGAGATGGTGCGCATCTTTAACGACAGGGGCTCGTTCGTCGCGCGAGCCCGTGTCACGCCCAAGGCGCGGGCCGGCCTCGTGGTCGGCCTGTCGATCTGGTGGAAAAAGCTCGCCAGCGACGGCAAGAACGCCAACGAAGTAACCAGCCAGCGCCTGACCGACATGGGCCGGGCGCCGACTTTCTACGACACCCTGGTGCAGGTAGAGTCGGCATCATGACAAACCTACTACGCGTCGCACTGCCAGCCGGCGATGCTCGCTGTACTGTTCGTACAGCTGCGCTTCTCGGCAGGCATTGCTTCCGCTCGCTACGGTTTGTCATGATGCCTAAAGATCGCACCATGAACCATTTAAGACATGAAACTTTCGCGAATCACCCCGCGGCTCCGGGTCCTGCTCCTGGCGGGCACGGCGGCGGGGCTGCTGGCCAGCTGCTCCACGCTGAACTACTACTCGCAGGCGGCCCAGGGCCAGCTTGAACTCCTGTCGGACGCCCGTCCGATCGACGACTGGATCGCCGACCCCGGCACCAGCTCCAAACTGCGGCTCCGCCTGGAGACCGCGCGCCAGATCCGCCGCTACGCCGTTAGCGAAATGTCATTGCCAGATAATGACAGTTATAAAAAATACGCCTCCCTGAAACGCCCCTACGTGCTGTGGAACGTGGTCGCCACGCCCGAGCTGTCGCTGCGGCCCCTGCAGTGGTGCTTCCCGGTGGCCGGCTGCGTGAACTACCGCGGCTACTACGACAAGGACGCCGCCATGGCCTACGCCAGGGAGTTGAAGGCGGACGGCAACGACGTCGAAGTCGGCGGCGTGCCGGCCTACTCGACCCTGGGCTGGTTCAGCGATCCGCTGATCTCCACCTTCATCAACTACCCGGACGCCGAGCTGGCGCGCATGATCTTCCACGAACTGGCGCATCAGGTCGTCTACGTGGCCGGCGACTCGCAGTTCAACGAATCCTTCGCCAGCACGGTCGAGGAGGCGGGCGTGGAGCGCTGGATGGAGCGCTTCGGCAACCAGGGCATGCGCGACGCCTACGCGCGCTACAAGAGCCGCAAGCACGACTTCCTGGCCCTGCTGCTCAAGTACCGCAAGGCGCTCGAGCAGAACTATGGCGTGGTCGACCGCAGCGACAATGAAAAGCGTGCGGTCAAGGTGCGCCTGTTCCAGGAGCTGAAGGACGAGTACCAGGTCCTGAAGGGCAACTGGGGCGGCTATGCCGGCTACGACCGCTTCTTCGAGCAGCCGCTGTCGAACGCCCACCTGGCCTCGATCGCGACCTATGAGGACTTCGTGCCGGCCTTCCGCGCCATGCTCAAGCGCGACGGCAGCTTCGGCCGCTTCTACAAGTCAGTCAGGCAGCTGTCCGAACTGGATCGCAAGGAGCGCCACCGCATCCTGAAGGCCCTGGTGCCGCCGGCGCCGAGCGCGCCCTTGATGGTGCAACGCAGCGAAGCGCCGACCATGGGAGGACGCTAGCGAAGCGGCTAGAATGCAAGTTCGAATTGCAGTAAAAATGCTTGCTATCGGGCGCGCTGCCCGATAGCATCATGTAAGTAACTCAAGCACGACCGTGCGTTTTTTTCGGTTCGGCGGCCCAGACAGAATAATTACACTGGAGACAGGCACCCGATGGACAAGATTTGGCTCAAGTCGTACCCGCCCGGCGTTCCCGCGGAAATCGATCCCGACCAGTACGGCTCGCTGGTGCAGATGCTGGAAGAGTCCTTCCAGAAGTACGCCAGGAATAACGCCTTCGTCTGCATGGACAAGTTCCTCACCTACGCAGAACTGGACAGCATGTCGAAGCGCCTGGCGGCCTGGCTGCAAAGCCGCGGCATGGCCAAGGGCGCGCGCGTGGCGGTGATGATGCCGAACGTGCTGCAGTACCCGGTGGCGCTGGCCGCCATCCTGCGCGCCGGCTACACGGTGGTGAACGTGAACCCGCTGTACACGCCGCGCGAACTGGAGCACCAGCTGAAGGATTCGGGCAGCGAAGCCATCATCGTGCTCGAGAACTTTGCGCACACGCTGCAGCAGGTGATGGGCAAGACCCCGGTGCGCCACGTGGTGGTGGCGAGCATGGGCGAGATGCTGGGCGGCGCCAAGGGCATGCTGGTCAACTTCGTGGTCCGGTCGGTCAAGAAGATGGTGCCGGAGTTCTCGCTGCCGAGCAGCGTGCGCTTCAAGGATGCGCTGGCGCAGGGCGCGAAGATGCCCTTCCAGCCGGCGCAGCTGAAGAACACCGACGTCGCCTTCCTGCAGTACACGGGCGGCACCACCGGCGTGTCGAAGGGCGCGACCCTGACGCACCGGAACGTGATCGCCAACCTGCTGCAATCGGAAGCCTGGTCGGCGGTGGCGATGAACCGCGAGCCGGTGGTCGAGCATCCGACCATCGTGTGCGCGCTGCCGCTGTACCACATCTTCGCGCTGACGGTGTGCGCGCTGTGGGGCATGCGGGTGGGCGCGCTGAATATCCTGATCCCGAACCCGCGCGACATCCCGGGTTTCATCAAGGAGCTGGGCAAGTACAAGTTCAATGCGCTGCCGGCGGTGAACACGCTGTACAACGCGCTGGTGAACCATCCGGACTTCAGGCACCTGGACTTTTCGGGCCTGAAGCTGTCGAACGGCGGCGGCATGGCGGTGCAGCAGGCGGTCAACGACCAGTGGAAGGCCGTCACCGGCGCCCACATCATCGAGGGCTACGGCCTGTCGGAGACCTCGCCGGTGGCCACCGCGAACCGCTGCGACATCTCGTCCTTCACGGGCACGATCGGCCTGCCGATCCCGTCGACCGAGGTGGCGATCCTGGACGACGACGGCAAGGAGCTCCCGCTGGGCAGCGTCGGCGAGATCGCGATCCGCGGCCCGCAGGTGATGGCCGGCTACTGGCAGCGCCCGGACGAAACGGCCAAGGTGATGACCCCTAGCGGCTACTTCAAGTCGGGCGACATCGGCGTGATGGACGAGAACGGGTACGTGAAGATCGTCGACCGCAAGAAGGACATGATCCTGGTGTCGGGCTTCAACGTCTATCCGAACGAACTGGAAGGCGTGATCGCGGCGCACCCGGGCGTGATGGAATGCGCGGTGATCGGCGTGCCGGACGAGCATTCCGGCGAGGCCGTGAAGGTATTCGTGGTCAAGAAGGATCCGAACCTGACGGCCGAGCAGCTGATGGACTACTGCAAGCGCGAGTTCACCGGCTACAAGAAACCGAAGTACATCGAATTCCGCACCGAACTGCCGAAGACGAACGTCGGCAAGATCCTGCGGCGCGCGCTGCGCGAGGAAAAGCAGGCAGCGTAGTTGGCTTAAAAACCGTCGTCCCCGCGCAGGCGGGGACCCAAGGCAGAACTTGGGGGGAACCCAAGGCGGAACTTGGGGGGGACCCAAGGCGGAACTTGGGTCCCCGCCTCCGCGGGGACGACGTTTGTTGAAACAAGAAAGGTAATCACATGGACAAATTCTGGCTGGATTCGTACGAGGCGGGCGTACCGTCGGACATCGACTGGACCCAATACCGCTCCCTCACGCACCTGCTGGAGGAGGCCTTCCACAAGTATGCGGCGCGCCCCGCCTATGCCTGCATGGGCAAGTCCATGAGCTATGCCGAACTCGATAAGCTGTCCGGCCAGATGGCGGCCTGGCTGCAAAGCCGCGGCCTGCAGCCGGGCGCGCGCGTGGCCATCATGATGCCGAACGTGCTGCAGTATCCGGTGGCGATGGCCGCTGTCCTGCGCGCCGGCTACACCATCGTCAACGTCAACCCGCTGTACACGCCGCGCGAGCTGCAGCACCAGCTGAACGACTCGGGCGCCGAGGCCATCGTGGTGCTGGAGAACTTCGCGCACACGGTGGCGGAAGTCGTAGGCCAGACCAAAGTAAAACACGTCATCGTCGGCAGCATGGGCGACCTGCTGGGCGCGAAGGGTTTGATCGTGAATTTCGTGGTCCGCACCGTCAAGAAAATGGTCCCGGCCTGGTCGATTCCGAACGCGGTGCCGTTCAAGCGCGTGCTGTCGGAAGGCGCGCGTGAGAAGCTCAAGCCGGTCACGGTCGGCCACGACGACGTCGCCTTCCTGCAGTACACCGGTGGCACCACCGGCGTGTCGAAGGGCGCGGTGCTGCTGCACAAGCACGTGATCGCCAACGTGCTGCAGAACGAAGCCTGGTTCGCCCCGACCCTGGCCAAGGCCGGCGCCGACCTCCAGTTCGTGTGCGCGCTGCCGCTGTACCACATCTACGCGCTGACCGTGTGCGCCCTGCTGGGCATGCGCGTGGGCGGCATGAACCTCCTGATCCCGAACCCGCGCGACATCGGTGGCTTCATCAAGGAGCTGCGCAACTACCGCATCAACGTCTTCCCGGCCGTGAACACCCTGTACAACGGCCTGCTGAACAACCCGGACTTCGCCAGCCTGAATTTCTCCGGGCTGCTGGTCTGCCCGGGCGGCGGCATGGCGGTGCAGAAGCCGGTGGCGGACAAGTGGCTGGCGCTGACCGGCACCCCGATCGTCGAAGGCTACGGCCTGTCCGAGACCTCGCCGGTGGTCGCTGCCAACCGCTGCGACATCACCGGCTTCACGGGCACCATCGGCCTGCCGCTGCCGTCCACCGAGATTCGCATCCTCGACGAAGCCAGCCAGGAAGTCCCGTTCGGCACCGCCGGTGAAATCTCGGTGCGCGGCCCGCAGGTGATGGCCGGCTACTGGCAGCGTCCGGACGAAACGGCCAAGGTCATGACGCTTGACGGCTTCTTCAAGACCGGCGACATCGGCATCATGAACGAGCAGGGCTACATCAAGATCGTCGACCGCAAGAAGGACATGATCCTGGTTTCGGGTTTCAACGTATATCCGAACGAGGTCGAGGAAGTCGTGGCTTCGCACCCGGGCGTGCTGGAAGTGGCCTGCGTGGGCGTGCCGGACCAGCACTCGGGCGAGGCTGTGAAGCTGTATGTGGTCAAGAAGGACAAGGCCTTGAGCAAGGAAGACCTGCTCGAGTTCTGCAAGGAGCAGCTGACTGGTTACAAGCGGCCGAAGTTCATCGAGTTCCGCGAGACGCTGCCGAAGACGAATGTGGGCAAGATTCTGCGGCGCGAGCTGCGGGACGAGAAGCAGACGGCCTGACGCCGATCGCGGCTGTTCGAACATGCCGTGCCGCGGATGCGGCAGGCAGGTTTTTCTTTGGTGGTGCATGATGCGGCTACTAAAGACAAACCGAACGAGGCTGAAATGGCAAGAATCCTGTCGATCCTTGTATTACTGTTTGCCATGTGCGCCTGCGATGGGCCGCGCACATGGCCGGTAGAGAAATTCGATGCCGCGGTGTGGCGAGCTGCGCCTGAACAGGAACGCTATAGATTTGTGCAGGACCTGATTGCAAGCGGGCGCCTGATCGGCAAAAGAAAGTCGGAAATCATCGAGCTTCTTGGGCCGCCCTCTTATGAATCCAAGTTTCCCACCCTGACCTATCTGGTAACGCCAAGCAATAAACGCTTCGCCCAGGTCTTCATGCTGGACGTCCACTTTGCTGATGGCAAAGTTCGAAACCTCATGGTTCGCGGCGGTTAAGCTTGGCGAGTTCGTGTCAGCCGGTCGTAATCTCGACGCCCGCCTTCCCATCCGCCACCCGAAACGCCGCCAGCTCGCGCTGCGCCGTCTGCGGATCCTTTACATCATCCAGCCCCATGAACCGCGTCCGCGTTTCCTTCGGGGTCAGCTCCATCAGCATGTAACCGCGCCTGTCGCTGCGCCCATACTTGATGTGCGGGTTCATTGCCAGATACTGCAAGGTGCGTTCCTGCGGGCGCGAACTCGAGGTCACCGAGGTGCCGACGAATTCGGTCGCGATCAGCGGGTTGTCGCGCGAGGCCGGCCGGCTGAAGTCGGCGCGCAGTTCGGTCGCATAGAAGGTGTGGACGTCGCCGCCCAGCACCAGCGGATTGCTCGCGCGGCTCGATACCAGAGCATCGAACAGGCGCCGGCGTGCCGCCGGATAGCCATCCCAGCCATCGGTCCAGAAGCGCCCGCCGTCCGCGCCGACGATCGGCACCTGGGTCGACTGCGCCATCAGGGTCTGCTGCGCGAGGATGTTCCAGCGCGCCTTCGAGGATTTCAGGCCGTCTTCCAGCCAGGCTTCCTGCTCCAGGCCCAGCATGCTGCGCGAGGGGTCGAGCAGGGCAGGGCAGGCACGCGGGCCCACCGAGTTCGAGCCGCCCCGGTCCTTGCGCGGGCAGGCTTGATAAGCACGGTACTGGCGGTCGTCGAGCACGTGGAAGCGCGCCAGCCGCCCCCAGTCGACACGCTGGAACATGCGCACCTTAGCGAAGCTCCGCGGCGGCGGCAGGCGCAGCGGCATGTGCTCGTAGAAGGCCTGGTAGGCCGCCGCGCGCCGGGCCGAAAAATCGATTGATAGACGCTCGTCGTGGTCGCCGCCGTAATCGTTGGCCACCTCATGATCGTCCCAGGTCACGATCCAGGGTGCGGCCAGGTGGGCCGCCTGCAGGTCCTGATCGGTCTTGTACTGGGCGTAGCGCTGGCGGTAGCTCGTCAAGTCGAACGACTCGTTCTGGCGCACGATACGCTCCCCCGGCTGCGGATGCTGGCGCCGGAAGGCGCCCCATTCGTAGATGTAGTCGCCGAGGAAGGCGACCAGGTCCGGCGCAGCCTCGGCGATGTAGCGGTGCGCGGCATAGCTGCCGAATTCCCAGTGCTGGCAGGAGGCCACGGCCAGTTTCAGCATGTCCGGCATGCTGCCCGCGCCTGGGGCGGTGCGCGTGCGGCCGACCGGGCTGACGGCATCGCCGAACAGGAAGCGATAAAAGTACCAGCGCCCGGGCTGCAGGCCGCCCACATTCACGCGCACGCTGTGCGCCAGCTCCGGCGTGGCGACGGCGCTGCCTTTCGCGACGATGCGGCGGAAGGCCTCGTCCTGCGCGACTTCCCAGCGCAAGGGCACGGCCAGCCTGGGCGCCGAGCTGGCATCGAGCGGATCGGGCAGGATGCGGGTCCACAGGATGACGGAATCCGGCAGCGGCGATCCGGAAGCCACCCCCAGGCTGAACGGATAGCCGGTCGCATTCGACGGCGCCGCACGTACAAAGCCGGAAGCAGTAACAGCCGCGGCCAGGCGCGCCGCATCCAGCAGGAACAGGCGGCGCGATGACATCCTTGTGTTATTCCGCGATCAGCGCTTCGAGCGGCGGCAGCTGGCGCGGCTTGCGGTCCGCGCCGGTGGCGACATAGGTGAGGGTGGCTTCGGTCACCTTGACCACGTTGGTCTGCAGGCGGTTGCGCTCCGCGTAGACTTCGACGTAGACGGTGATCGAAGTATTGCCGACCTTGACGATGTCGGCGTAGAAGGACAGCAGGTCGCCGACGAAGACCGGGTTCTTGAACAGGAAGGAGTTGACGGCGATGGTGGCGACGCGGCCATTCGCGCGGCGCACGGCCGGCAGCGAGCCGGCAACGTCGACCTGGGCCATGATCCAGCCGCCGAACACGTCGCCGTAGACGTTGGCATCGGACGGGGCAGGCATCATCCGCAGCACCGGCATCTTTCCTTCAGGCAGGCGGGTAGTGGATGGTGTCTGGTTTTCTGGCTGGGTCATCTTGAAATCTCGGTAAAAGCTACAATCGTCCCAGATTGAACCATAAATAAAGAATTCCTGTCATGCGACGCTCCTCTCCAAGCTCATCCCTGCCGCCCGCGGCCGACCCGAACGCCAAGCGCAACGACTGGGCGGTCATCGGCACGCTGCTGCCCTATCTGTGGGTCTACAAATGGCGCGTGATGGCCGCGCTGCTCTGCCTGATTGGCGCCAAGGTCGCCAACATCGGCGTGCCGCTGGTGCTGAAGAATATCGTCGACAGCCTCAGCATCTCGCCATCGAATCCCTACGCGCTGCTGGTGCTGCCGCTCGGCGCGCTGTTCGCGTATGGCGCGCTGCGCTTCTCGAGCACGCTGTTCACCGAGCTGCGTGAATTCCTGTTCGCGCGCGTGACCCAGCGCGCGGTGCGCACCATCGCATTGAAAGTGTTCCGCCACCTGCACGCGCTGTCGCTGCGCTTTCACCTGAACCGCCAGACCGGCGGCATGACGCGCGATATCGAGCGCGGCACGCGCGGCGTCAGCTCGCTGGTGTCGTACTCGCTGTTCTCGATCCTGCCGACCCTGGTCGAGATCACGCTGGTGCTGGGCTACCTGGCCGCGCGCTACGACAAGTGGTTCTCGATCATTACCGCGGTGGCGCTGGTCACCTACATTACCTTCACCATCGTCGTCACCGAATGGCGCACCCACTTCAGGCGCACGATGAACGAGCTCGATTCGAAGGCCAACACCAAGGCCATCGACTCGCTGATCAACTACGAGACCGTCAAGTACTTCGGCAACGAGGACTACGAAGCCAAGCGCTACGACGAAGGCCTGCAGGGCTACGAGCGTGCCGCCGTGCGTTCGCAGACCTCGCTGTCTTTCCTCAACAGCGGCCAGTCGCTGATCATCGCCGCCGCCGTCACCGCCATCCTGTGGCGCGCGACGCAGGGCGTGATCGACAAGACCATGACCCTGGGCGACCTCGTGCTGGTGAACTCCTTCATGCTGCAGCTGTACATTCCTCTCAACTTCCTGGGCGTGATCTACCGCGAGATCAAGCAAAGCCTGGCCGACATGGAGCGCCTGTTCGGCCTTCTCGAGCAGCACCGCGAAGTGGCCGACTCACCGGAAGCCAGGCCGCTCGTGACGCATGGCGCCAAGGTCGAGTTCTCGCACGTCGAATTCAACTACGACCCCAAGCGCCAGATCCTGTTCGACGTCGACTTCACCATCCCGGCCGGCACCACCACCGCCGTGGTCGGCCACAGCGGCTCGGGCAAGTCGACCTTGTCGCGCCTGCTGTTCCGCTTCTACGACGTGCAGCAGGGCTCGATCTGCATCGACGGCCAGGACATCCGCAACATCACCCAGGATTCGCTGCGCCACGCGATCGGCATCGTCCCGCAGGATACGGTGCTGTTCAACGACACCATCGAATACAACATCGCCTACGGCCGTCCGGGCGCCAGCCGCGAGGACATCGTGGCGGCCGCGCGCGCCGCCTCCATCCATGACTTCATCGAAAGCCTGCCCGACGGCTATGCGACAATGGTGGGTGAGCGCGGCCTGAAGCTGTCCGGCGGCGAGAAGCAGCGCGTGGCGATCGCGCGCACGCTGCTGAAGAACCCGGCCATCCTGATCTTCGACGAAGCGACGTCGGCCCTCGACTCCAGGTCCGAGCAGGCGATCCAGGCGCAGCTGAAGGAAATCGCGAAGCAGCGCACGACCCTGGTGATCGCGCACCGCCTGTCGACCATCGCCGACGCGCACCAGATCCTGGTGCTCGACCACGGCCGCATCGTCGAACGCGGCACGCACGCCCAGCTGATCGCGCAGCGTGGACTGTATCAACAGATGTGGGACCGGCAGCAGGCAAGGCAGGACGAAGACCTGGCATCGCCGCCGCTGGAACTGGAACAGGAACAGGAATAAAAACATGGAAAACCAGATCGTCGAGATCGACATGCAGGAGGTCGGCCACGGCAATCCGGCCTGGATCGCCGCGCTGGAAGCCGGCAAGGTGCTGTACTTCCCGAACTTCGGCGAACACGGCTTCGCACCGCAGAAGGAAGAGCTGGCGCTGTTCCGCGAAGACATCCGCGACCCGAAGATCCGCAACATCAGCCTGGACGCCGCTGGCCGCCTGAAAGGCGTGATCGGCGACGATGCCACCCAGGCGCTGGCGGCCGGCATGATAGGCCGCTTCCGCGCCCAGGCCGAGGGTCTGCTCGGCAAGCTGGTGCCGCGCTACAGCGAGCACCTGCGCCGCGGCTCCGTGAGCTTCCGCCCGTCGAAAGTCGAGACCCGCGTGCAGTCCTGGCGCGCCGACGACCGCCGTCTGCACGTCGACGCCTTCCCCTCGCGCCCGAACCGCGGCGAGCGCCTGCTGCGCGTGTTCACCAACGTGAACCTGGAAGGCGTGCCGCGCGTGTGGCGCGTGGGCGAGCCCTTCGAAGATGTGGCGCGCCGCTTCCTGCCGCGCCTGAAGCCCTATGTGGCGTGGCAGGCCAAAGCCCTGAACGCGCTGCACGTGACCAAGTCGCTGCGCAGCGAGTACGACCACCTGATGCTGCAGCTGCATGACGCCATGAAGTCCGACCTCGACTACCAGAAGAACGCGCCGCAGGTCACCTTCGGCTTCCCGCCAGGCTGTGCCTGGGTGTGCTTCTCGGACCAGACTTCGCACTCGGTGATGTCGGGGCAGTTCATGATGGAATACACGGCGCAGCTGTCGCCGGCGCAGCAGTACGACAAGGAGGCCAGCCCGCTGGCGATTCTGACGCGCTTGCAGGGGCATCCGCTGGTATAAACCGAATCGCCAATGAAAAAGCCGCCCGAGGGCGGCTTTTGTGCGTTACGTAGGGTGGGCACGCCGTGCCCAAGCGCTTCAATACGTATAAAACATCCGCTGAATCTCTTTGGTGTTATTCGTCTTCGTCAGCGCCAGCATCAACAGAATCCGCGCCTTCTGCGGATTCAGCGTATCCGACACCACGAAGTCCAGTTCGTCGTCGTTGGCTTCGCCATTGCGCGCCACGATGCCCTGGCCGACGCGGCTCGAACGCACGACGATCACGCCTTTTGCGCGCGCGCTTGATAAGGCAGGGCGCACCTTGGTCGGCAGGCTGCCGTCGCCCACGCCGGCGTGGACCAGGCCCTTGACCCCGGCGGCAACGAAGGCGTTGACGGCGGTCGGGCCGACGTTGGCGTAGGTGTAGGCGATGTCCACGGCCGGCAGCGTGTCCAGCTTCGAGATGTCGAACTCGGTGTCCACCGTGTGCTTGCGGGTCGAGGCGCGGTAGAAGTGCGGCTGGTTGCCGACCACGTAGCCCAGCATGCCCAGTTCCGGCGATTTGAAGGTGTCGGTGGTGACGGTGTTGGTCTTGGTGACTTCGCGCGCGGCGTTGATCTGGTCGTTCATCACCACCAGCACGCCTTTACCCACGGCTTCCAGGCTGCCGGCGGTCAGCACCGCGTTGTACAGGTTGATCGGGCCGTCGGCCGAGATCGCGGTCGACGGACGCATCGCACCGACCACCACCACCGGCTTCCTGCTCTTCACGACCAGGTTCAGGAAGTAGGCGGTCTCCTCGATCGTGTCGGTGCCGTGGGTGATCACGATGCCGTCCACGTTGGGCTGCGCCAGCAGGGCGTTGACGCGCTTGGCCAAGCTCAGCCACTGCTCGTTGCCCATATTCTCGCTGGCGATCTGGAACACCTGCTCGCCACTCACATGCGCCACCTTCTGCAGTTCCGGCACGGCCTTGATCAGGGCATCGACGCCGACCGTGGCAGCGGTATAGCCGACCGTGGTGGTACTGGTCGCGCCGGTGCCGGCAATGGTGCCGCCGGTGGCGAGGATGACGACGTTCGGCAGCTTGGCCGGTGCGGCGGTCTGGGCTTGCGCTGCGAGGGCGAACAGGCAGAGGAAGAGCGCGAATACGTTGCGCACGGATTTCAGGTAGGTCATGCAGGTCTCCAAAAATGCGTCGTCCCCGCGCAGGCGGGGACCCAAGTTTGTTCGCGTTACGTTAGCGCACGCAGAACTTGGGTCCCCGCCTGCGCGGGGACGACGGATGAAAATTTAGCGCAGCGGCGAAGTAGCGATATCCTTGTCCGCCGCGGTCGGATTGGCCAGCTCACCCTCCCACTTCGCAACCACGGCGGTGGCGATGCCGTTGCCGATCACGTTGGTAGCCGAACGGGCCATGTCCAGGAAGTGGTCGATGCCCAGCAGGAGCAGCAGGCCGGCTTCCGGAATGTGGAACTGGTTCAGGGTCGCGGCGATCACCACCAGCGAGGCGCGCGGCACGCCGGCCATGCCCTTCGAGGTCAGCATCAGCACCAGCATCATCGTGATCTGGGTCGACAGCGGCACTTCGATGCCGTAGGCTTGGGCGATGAAGATGGTGGCGAAGGTGCAGTACATCATCGAGCCGTCGAGATTGAACGAATAACCGATCGGCAGCACGAAGGCGGCCAGGCGGTTCTTCACGCCGAAGCGCTCGAGGCCTTCCAGGGTTTTCGGGAAGGCGGCTTCCGACGAGGCGCAGGTGAAGGCCAGGATGGTCGGTTCGCGCAGTTCGCGCAGCAGCTGCAGGATGCGCGGGCCGACGAACAGGATGCCGATCGCGATCAGCACGATCCACAGCAGCGCGATGCCGAGGTAGAACTCGCCCATGAACACGCCGTAGGTTGCCAGCACGCTGACGCCGCTCTTGGCGATCACACTGGCGACCGCCGCGAACACCGCGACCGGCGCGAAGTTCATGACGTAGCCGGTCACTTTCAGCATCACGTGGGCGGCGCCGTCGATGGCGTCGATCAGCGGGGTGGCGCGCGCGCCCACGGCAGCGGCGCCGGTGCCGAAGAAGATCGAGAAGATCACGATCTGCAGGATCTCGTTCCTGGCCATGCCGTCCACGATCGAGGATGGCACCAGGTGGGTGATGAATTCCTTGAGCGTCAGGCCGGTGACGGCGATGCCCGAGGATTCCGTCACGGCCGGCAGGTGGCCGGCGGCGGCCATCGCATCGCCCGGGCGGAACACGTTCACCAGGACCAGGCCCAGGGTCAGCGACAGGATCGAAGCGATGATGAACCAGCCCAGCGCCTTGACACCGATGCGGCCGACTTCCGAAGCGTCGCCCATCTTGGCGATGCCGACCACCAGGGTCGAGAACACCAGCGGCGCGATGATCATCTTGATCAGGCGGAGGAAGAGGGTGGTCACCAGCGACAGCGTGTCGGCGAAGCCGGCCGGATCAGCGAGGTTCGTGTGCGCGATATAGCCGGCGGCAATGCCGAGCACCAGCCCCACGAGAATATAAGTGGTCAGGCGGTTTCGATTATTCATAGGGCTTCCTTCTGGTGGTGGCGGCGGCGCGGTGGAATCAGGCGGGATCGTCCGTCCTGCTTCCCTGGCTTTTCGGGCACAATGCTGACAATCTTGACAAGTTCCGCAGTATCCTAGGGGCCGATGGTGCTGTCAAGCACGCTCAAATGCATGGGAACACATATATAAGCACATGATCGAACTAGACAATGTCAGCAAGTGGTATGGAACATTCCAGGTCCTCAGCGACTGCAGCACGCGGGTGGAACGCGGCGACGTCGTGGTGGTCTGCGGCCCCTCCGGTTCGGGCAAGTCGACCCTGATCAAGACCGTCAACGGCCTCGAGCCCTTCCAGCAGGGCAGCATCCACGTCGACGGCACCGCGGTCGGCGATCCGTCCACCCGTTTGCCGGCGCTGCGCGCGAAGATCGGCATGGTGTTCCAGAACTTCGAGCTGTTCCCGCACCTGTCCGTGCGCGACAACCTGAACCTGGCCCAGATGAAGGTCCTGAAGCGCTCGCGCGAGGAAGCCACCGCCAACGGCCTGAAGTATCTGGAACGGGTCGGCCTGCTGGCGCACCAGGACAAGTTCCCCAGCCAGCTCTCCGGCGGCCAGCAGCAGCGCGTGGCGATCGCGCGCGCGCTGGCGATGGACCCGATCGCCATGCTGTTCGACGAGCCGACCTCCGCGCTCGACCCAGAAATGGTGGGCGAGGTGCTGGACGTGATGACCGGCCTGGCCCAGGACGGCATGACCATGATGGTGGTGACCCACGAGATGGGCTTCGCGCGCCGGGTGGCCGACCGCATCCTGTTCATGGACCACGGCCGCATCGTCGAGGAGAGCGCGAAGGACGATTTCTTCACGGCGCCGAAGTCCGAGCGGGCGCGCGAATTCCTGGCCCGGATCATTCACTGACGCTTGCCGGCGGCCTCCTCGACGATGGGGCTGTCCAGGGCGCCCAGGAAGGCGGCCAGATCGCGCAGCTCGCTCTCGGACAGGCGCAACGGTTTTAGTTCGCTGTGCCCGGCCGCCGCCGCCGGCGCGCGCCTGTAATGGTCCACGACCTCGCGCAGGGATGCCAGCTGGCCGGCATGCATGTACGGACTCCTGGCGGCGGCATTGCGCAGGCCGGGTACCTTGAATGCGCCGTCCAGCGCGTGGTCGTCGGCCTGCAGGAAGCGCAACTCCTCGCATTGTTCGGGTCTGGCATCGCTGTAGGGGCCGAGGCAGTTGAACTCGTCCTTCAGCAGCGCCGCCAGGGCTGCGCCGCGTCCCAGGTCCGGACGGCCTGGCGTGCGCGGGGCGATGCCGGTGTTATGGAACTGCTGGTCGGTGAACAGGGGGCCGGCGTGGCAGGTCACGCATTGCGCCTTGCCGATGAACAGGCGCAGCCCGTTCTTTTCCTGGGCGTTCAGCAGCAGCTGCGCCGTGCGGTCCGCGTTGACGACGCCGTCAATGTAGCGGTCCAGCCGCGATTCGCCGTAGCGCAGCGTCTTCTCGTAGGCGGCGATCGCCTTGCCGATGTTGGCGAACACGCGCGACACCTCGCGCCGCTCGTCCTCTCTCATGGCGGCCCAGGCGGCGCGCTGCGCCGGCGTGCCCAGCGGCCCGCCTTCCGCAGGCAGTTTACTCAGGGCGGGCAGGGGGCCGAACAGGGCTTCGTACTGGGTGCGATAGTGGGCTCTGACCAGGTGGGCATAAGCCAGGCGGCTGCCGCCGTGCTCGGCCTGGTCTTCGAGCGGACCGAGGGCCTGCGCCCAGAGGCTGTCCTTGCGGCCGTCCCAGAACATGAAAGGCGCGTGGCCGGCGGCGGCCAGCGGCATCGTGCGGCGCAGGCCGGTGCCGACACCTTGTCCTACCGGCAGGCCGTCCTGGAAGGCTTTGTCCGGCTGGTGGCAGCTGGCGCAGGAGACGGAGCCGTTGCGGCTGAAGCGCGGATCGGCGAACATCTGTTTCCCGAGCCGCGCGGCATCCGCATCCCCTTCGACGGCATTCGAAGGATCGGCCGGCGCCCGTTCCAGCTCGCTCAGCCTGAGCGAGGACAGGATGCCGAACTCCTCGATGCTCCAGCCATCCCTGCCTTGCGACGCGAACGCGCCCAGCGCGGCGCCCGCCGCCATCAGGGCGGCCAACGCCAGCAGCAGTTTCCAGAATAGCGGTTTCATGGCGGGCCTCAGCGGCCGGCGAGCCGCCCGGCGCGGCCGTCGACGATGGTATTGAAGGTGACGCTATCGCTACCCGCCGCGCCGTCGAGCTTCAGCTTGATTTCCCACCAGCCGGTCATGCTGAACTTCATGCCCTCCACCAGGTAACGGCCCTCGCCGAGGTAGCGGGTGACCCGGGGCCGCGTCGGCAAGCCGTGGCCGTGTTGCGGCATGCCGCCGTCGACCGCGATCTTCAGCCCATCGACGGGCTGGCCGGCAGGCGACACGACATGGACTTCCCAGGCGTGGATCTTGTTCAGGTCCGCGGGGCCGCCGACCGGGTGGATGTCGACGACATAGTTGTGCTTGGCGGTATGCCGGCGCGGCGACACGTCGAGGTCGGACGGGGGCGACATGCTGCAGCCAGCCAGCAGGGACAGGGCCAGGAAGGCCAGGAACGGGATTATCTTTTTTGAGACCATGATTGCGCTTCCAAAGTAGGTTCACAGGGACCGCTTGGCGGTATGGACGCTACTTTCAAGCTTCCCATCATGGGAAGGTCAAGCGCATTTTTGATCTAAAGATTACGCAGCACCAGACTGGCGCCGCCCACGATCAGCACTACCCAGATCGCTTGCCGGATCCGTTCGGCGGGCAGGCGCTGGTGCAGGTGGTTGCCCAGGTAGAGTCCTCCCAATGCGCAGGGCAGCAGGAGCGCCGCCATCAGCGGCAGCGATTCCTGCTTGTACAGGCCGGCGCTGGAAAACAGCACCAGCCGCGCCACCGCGCTGAAGAACAGCACGCCGCTGATGGTGGCGCGCAGGGTCAGCTTGTCCGGCAGGCGCCGCGTCAGGTAGATCGTATAAAAGGGGCCGCCGGCGCCGAACAGGGCGGTGAAGATGCCGCCGACGGCGCCGAAGGGCGCGGCCCAGGCGCCCGCCAGCGGCTGCGGTTTGCCGCGCACCATCAGGCTCCAGGCTGCATAGCAGAGGATGAAGACGCCGAGGATCACCAGCAGCATGCGCTCGGGCGCCTTGACCAGGGCCAGCACGCCGAAGGCCATCCCGCCCAGCATGAAGGGCACGAGACGCAGCGCTTCGCGGCGTTCGATGAAGCGGCGGTTTTTGAGCCCCAGCAGCAGGCCGGAGGCGAGGTCGAACACCAGCATCAGCGGCACCGCCATGCGCAGCGGGATCACCAGCACCAGCATCGGCATGGCGGTGATGGTCGAGCCGAAGCCGGTCAGGCCGAAGACCGTGTAGGCGAAAACGATGATGAACGCGAGCGGGCCCAGCGTGTCGAATCCGATACCCATGCCGAAGTGTGAACCTTAAATGCTTTAATTTTAACGTCTTCGGCATTTTTCAGTTCTTTGGGGAAACGTATCGTGCGCACCCCAGGCCGGCGCGTGCCGCTTTCCAGACCTGCAGGTAAAATGTCGCGGTTCGCAATCCGAGAGCCGCCATGTCCATCATCGAATCCCCCGACACCATCACCCTCATCCGCCCCGACGACTGGCACGTGCACCTGCGCGACGGTTCGCACATGGCCGCCGTGCTGCCGCACACCGCGCGCCAGTTCGCCCGCGCCATCGTCATGCCGAACCTGAAGCCGCCGGTCACCACCGCCGCCGACGCATCCGCCTACCGCGATCGCATCCTGACCGCGCTGCCTGCCGGGATGCGCTTCGAGCCGCTTATGACCCTGTACCTGACCGACAACACGGACCCGGACGAGATCCGCCGCGCCCAGGAGACCGGCTTCATCCACGCCGTCAAGCTGTACCCGGCCGGCGCCACCACCAATTCCGCGGCCGGCGTGACCGACCTGCGCAAGTGCTACAAGGCCCTGGAAGTGATGCAGGAACTCGACATGCCGCTGCTGGTGCACGGCGAAGTCACCGATGGCGACATCGACCTGTTCGACCGCGAAGCCGTGTTCATCGAGCGCGTGATGCGCCCGCTGCGCCGCGACTTCCCGGAGCTGAAGATCGTGTTCGAGCACATCACCACCCGCGACGCCGCCCAGTACGTGGCCGAAGCCGAAGGCCCGATCGCCGCCACCATCACGGCGCACCACCTGCTGTACAACCGCAACGAGATCTTCAAGGGTGGTATCAACCCGCACTATTACTGCCTGCCGGTGCTGAAGCGCGAAGAACACCGCCTGGCCCTGCTCACGGCCGCCACCAGCGGCGACGAGCGCTTCTTCCTCGGCACCGACTCGGCCCCGCACGCGGTGCACGCCAAGGAAAGCGCCTGCGGCTGCGCCGGCTGCTACACGGCCCTGCACGCGATGGAGCTGTACGCCACTGCCTTCGAACAGGCCGGCGCACTGGATAAACTGGAAGCCTTCGCCAGCCTGAACGGCCCGGCCTTCTACGGCCTGCCGGTCAACGAGGGCACCGTCACCCTCAAGCGCGAAGCCTGGACCATTCCGCCGAGCGTGACGATGGGCGAACACCAGCTGGTGCCGCTCGACGCCGGCAACCAGCTCAACTGGAAGATGCTGTAAGCGCGGATGTCTGCGGAGATCGCGCAGATCGACTGGACGCACCCTTGGTATGACGCGGTGCGTCCCGCCTTCGACAGCCTGGACCCCGGCGTCCCCTTCATCGCCGGGTTCAACGCCAACGCGGCCAGGCTGGGCCTGCAGAACCATCGCGGCCAGCCGATCCGCTTCGTGCCCCAGGCCGAGCTGCCACCGAATACCGCCTACGAAGAATTCATCGGCGCCACCGGCTGCGTGCCGACGCGCGAGAACCTGCACGACTTCTTCAACGGCCTGGTGTGGCAGACCTTCCCGCTCATCAAGCGCGAGCTGAACGCGCTGCAGGCGGCGCAGATTGCGCAAGCCGGCGTGGGCAAGTCGCGCGGGCCGGCGCGCGATGCCGCCACCATCTTCGACGAGAACGCGGCCCTGCTGGTGCTGCGCGATGCGGATACGGGCCGCGCACTGGCCGAGGGCCTGCGTGCGCACCGCTGGCACGACACGCTTTTCGTCCAGCGCGCGCTGTTCGGCGCCGGCGGCGGCGCGGAGGTCTGGCTGTTCGGCCACGCGCTGATGGAAAAACTGGTGGCGCCGCGCAAGGCGATCACGGCGCATACGCGGGTGCTGTTCGCGCCCGCCGCCTGGTTCGGATTGCCCTGGGAAGACCGGCGCGCCTGGATCGACATGCAGGTGGCCGGCCAGCTCTGCACCGAGGGCCTGGCCACGTCCGCCTTCACGCCGCTGCCGGTGCTGGGCGTGCCCGGCTGGTGGCCCGGGCAGGACGAAACCTTTTATCTCGACGACACCGTATTCCGCCCCAAGCGGGCGGACAAGAACGCAAACCAGGGAGGAAAGCATGACTGATGTGGTTCGCTGGGGCATCCTCGGCACCGGCAAGATCGCGAAGGCCTTCGCCAATGCGCTGAAGGAGACGCCGGGCGCGGTGCTGGCCGGCGTCGGCTCGCGCGGCTTGGCGAGCGCGCAGGCCTTCACCGGCGAATTCGGTGGCATGGCTTACGGCTCGTATGAAGAACTGGCGCAGGCCGGCGACGTCGACCTGATCTACGTCGGCACCCCGCACCCGGCCCACGTCGACAACGTGCGCCTGGCCCTGAACGCCGGCAAGGGCGTGCTGTGCGAGAAGCCATTCACGATGAACCGCAGCGAGGCCGAAGAACTGGTGGCGCTGGCGCGTGCGAAAAAACTGTTCCTGATGGAGGCGATGTGGACGCGCTTCATGCCGGCGCTGGCGGAAGTGCGCCGTGTGGTGGCCTCCGGCGAGATCGGCAAGGTCACGCAGGTGATCGCGGACCTCGGCTTCAAGGCCGATTTCGGCCATGAGCACCGCGTGTTCAATCCGGTGCTGGGCGGCGGCGCGCTGCTCGACCTGGGCATCTATCCGCTGTCGATCGCGGTGGCGCTGCTCGGCCCCGTGGCCTCGGTGGCGGCGCAGGCCGAACTCGGCCCGACCGGCGTCGACGAACAGACCGGCTTCCTGCTGCGCCACCGCGACGGCGGCATGTCGGTGTGCAGCTGCTCGCTGCGCGCGCGCCTGCCGAGCGAGCTGACCATCGCCGGCGAGCAGGGCCACGTGCGCATGAACGCCATGTTCCACCGCACCCAGACGGTGACGGTGGCGCGCGCGGACGGCATTTCGCGCACCGTGGCCACGCCCTTCCTCGGCAACGGCTATGTGCACGAGGCGATCGAGGCGCAACGCTGCTGGCAGGCGGGCCTGATCGAGAGCCCGGGCATGACGCACGAAGACACGCTGGCCCTGATGGGCGTGATGGACGAGGTGCGGCGCCAGATCGGCGTGCACTATGCGGCTGACGATGCAGCCAACAACGAATAAACCAACAAGGAGAACAACATGAAACGCGATCCCCGCACGAACGGCCGTATGCGCCGCCTGAACGCCCGCCAGCGCAAGAAGCAGCGCGTCGGCGAATTCAAGGAGCACTGCTTCGACATCGAACTGGTATTCAACAGCCCGATGCGCGGCGAGCCCTACCACGACTTCATCAACGACTTCTTCGGCTTCCTGGAGCAGCGCGGCCTGCTGGGCGGCGGCTTTGGCGGCAAGGAGCCGTTCAGCGAGACCGAAGGCGTGATCGCCAACATCGAGCGCGGCTCGCCCACCGAAGAAGACCGCGAGGCGGTGGTGACCTGGCTGCGCGGCCGCAAGGAAGTGACGGACGCGCGCGCCAAGGACTTCAAGGATGCCTGGCACGGCTACCGGTTCTGAAAACTGCGCTGATACGGTCGAGTTGTAAGCATATGTCAGCGCGGTAAGGCTTTGTAAAGCCCGTCAACAGCATGATGCGGCGCCTCGTTTCAGGCTCAAGTGACACGCAAACGTGCACTGACAACCCCGAGACAAAACTGAGGACCACATCATGCAAAAGACCATCGCTACCCTGATCGCCGGCCTGTTCGCCACCGCAGCATTCGCAGCACAGACGCCCGCCACCACCACCCCGGCAGCGAGCGCGACGCCTGCAGTGGCCAAGGCCGAAGCCAAGCAAGAGAAGCAGGCTGCGAAGGCTGAAGTGAAAGAGACCAAAGCGGCAGTAAAAGCCGACGTCAAGGAAGCCAAGCACGCCGCCAAGGCCGATGTGAAGGAAGCCAAGGCCGACGCCAAGGTTACCAAGGAAGCCGCCAAGGCGGATGTGAAGGAAGCGAAGGCCGAGCACAAGGCTGCCAAGGCTGAAGCGCACAAGGATGCGACGGTTGCTGCCGCCGCCCCGGCCAAGTAAGTTCCCCTGACGCGTCGTTCCCGCTTTCGCGGGAGCGACGTTCATGCGCTGGCGAATCGCGCCAGCTTATCCATCGCTTCCTCCACCTGCTTCAACCTCCCCGCCTGCAAGGCCCGCGACCTCGCCACCCGTTCCGCCCCAGCTCCCTCGGGCGAACCGCAATCGAAAGGCGGCTGCGGATCGTATTCGAAATTCAGCTGCAGCAGCTTCGCCGTTTCCTCGCCCGCCAGCTCGGCGGCCAGCGCCAGCGCGAAGTCGATGCCGGCCGTGACGCCGCCGCCCGATACGCGGTTGCGGTCGCGGACGATGCGTTCGGCCACCGGAATCGCGCCGAAGCGCGGCAGGTAGCCGCGCCACATCCAGTGGCAGGCGGCTTGGTATCCGTCCAGCAGGCCGGCCGCGCCCAGTACCAGCGAGCCATTGCACACCGAGGTCACGTAGCGCGCCTGTTCGCCCTGGCGGCGCAGGAAGGCCAGGGTATAGCCGTCGCCGAACAGGGCGCCGATGCCGAAGCCGCCCGGGACGCACAGCACATCCAGCGGCGGGCAATCCTCGAAGGTGGTGGTCGGGTTGATGCTGAAGCCGACGTCGGTCATCACCGGGTCCAGCGTCTTCCACAGCAGGTGCACCCTGGCGCCGGGAATGCGGCTCAGGATCTGCGCGGGACCGGTCAGGTCGAGCTGGGTCACGTGGGGGAACAGCAGGAAGCCGATATGGCAGGGCGTGCTCATCGTGGATTCTCCATGACAGGGTAGGGGATGCGGAAATTCTAGGTCCGCCACCCTTGGCAGGAATGCCAATCTCTGGTCAAATCCTGCCAATGAAGAAGCTTCGCCACATCGCCCTGCTGGCCTTCGACGGCGTGCAGGTGCTCGACATCACCGGGCCGGCCGCCGTGTTCGGCGCCGCCAACGACGCGCCCGGCGGGCCGCACTACCGGCTGCACATCGTCTCGCCGCACGGCGGCGCCGTCGCCAGCAATTGCGGGGTCGCGCTGGTGACGGCGGCGATTTGTGATGTGGAGTCACAAATCATGGACACGGTGCTGGTCGCCGGCGGCAGCGGGGACGGCTTGCGCGCGCTGGCGCAGGACGAGGCCGCGCGCGCCTGGATGGTGCGGGCAGCCGCCCGTGCGCGGCGCTACGGCTCGGTGTGCAGCGGGACCTTCGTGCTGGCCCATTTCGGCATCATCCAGGGCAAACGCGTAGCCACCCACTGGGAGGGAAGCACGCTGCTCGGCCGGCACTACCCGGACCTGCAGGTCGACGCCAATGCGCTGTACGTCGAGGATGGCCGGGTGTGGACTTCGGCCGGCGTCACCACCGGCATCGACATGTGCCTGGCGCTGGTCGCGCGCGATCTCGGCGAGCCGGTGGCGAACGAGATCGCGCAGCGCCTGGTGCTGTACGCGCGGCGGCCCGGCTACCAGTCGCAGTTCAGCCCCATGCTGGCGGCCCAGGCCAGGGCCGATACCGCCTTTTCCGGCCTGATCGAATGGATCCGCGCCCACCTGGCCGAGTCCCTGGACGTCGAGCGCCTGGCCGAACGCGCCGGCATGTCACCGCGCAGCTTTCACCGCCGCTTCCTCGAGGCGACCGGCGAGACGCCGGGCCGCTTCATCGAAACGCTCAGGCTCGATCACGCGCGCCAGCTGCTGCAGACCCGCGCTTCCTTGAAAGAGATCGCCGCCAGGTCCGGCTATGCCACGCAGGGGCAGTTTTCGAAAGCCTTTGCGCGGCGCTTCGGCCTGAACCCGGGCCTGTTCCGCGAGATGCATGCGGCGAACCCGGACTGACGTGCATATCCGTTTGTGTTTGACAGGGCCGGCGGGCGCATCGATACTTTTCGCTGTCCCGTCCCGAACCAGTCCCTGAAAGGAGCCTCATGATCCGTCGCGCCATCCTGCTCGCCGCCTGCCTGTGCGCGGCCCAACCCGGCTTTGCGGCCCCGGTGCCTGTCCCCGCCGACAAGATCGCCTACGTGGGCGAATGGCTGGGCAAGGACATGCGGCTGAACATCAAGCAGGACGGCCAGGTCGAATACAAGCGCAAGCAGCCGGGCAAGGACCTGAGCCTCAGCGTCGACCTGCAGGGCTTCAACGGCGACAATTTCGACGTCGGCGTCAGCCTGATCCGCTCCACCTTCGTGGTCAGCAAGCCGCCGCACCGCGAGGGCGGCAAGTGGAAGATGACGGTTGACGGCGTCGAGCTGACCAGGTCGGAGTAGAGCGCTTGACAATCCCCATGGCGGCGTTGCATTCGTCTCGCCGTACTAACGTACTGTCTTCGACGATGCGCCTTGCCCTGGGGCTTGTCAGACGCTCTACCATCAGGCCGTAGCCGGCGCCGCGGCAGTGCGGCGCGCGGCCACGATCACCCAGGCCACCAGCGCCAGCTCGATGAGATTGGCGCCGCGCTCCACCAGGAACACCGTCGATCCGGCGGCGCCCTGCACCTTCGAATACATCATGCACAGGTTCAGGACCATGTGCAGGATCACGCACAGCCACAGGCTGCCGGTGCGGTAGCGCACGGCGGTGAACATCATGCCGCACACCGAGGTCACCAGCATCTGCCCGGAGGCGGTCTTCCAGTCGGTGCCCATGAAGCCGTGAATCAGGTGCATGGCGCCGAACAGCAGGCCGTTCAGCACGATCCCGCGCCAGACCGGCAGCGACAGCAGCAGCGCGAAGATCACGCCGCGGAACAGCAGCTCTTCGCCGAAGGCGTTGAAGAGCTGGATCGTGAAATCGGACAGCAGCTTGCCGTTGTCAGCGCTGCGCAGGCCCCAGGGCAGGAACAGCGCAGCCGTCGACAGGCTGGCGAGGAACACCGGCTCGAGCCGGATGCGGTTCAGGCCCAGCGCCAGCCGCTGCCACAACCCGAAGGCCTGGGCCAGCACCAGCGGGTAGAGGATGGTCGAAGCGAAGGCGATCAGCTTGACCTTGCCGTGGGCTTCGGGCGCGGCCAGGCTGAAGCCGAACTTGAGGATCGCGATCGTCAGCAGGAACTGGCCGACGGCGCAGGCGATGGCGAAAGGGACGGGGGATTCGGTGTTGCGGGCGGTGTGCATGGCTGGTCTCTTCGTTGTTGTTGTAGTGACGAGCGCACTGTAAAGACCACGCGCCGGCCGGGCCATCGCTTTGCGACGGACGGCAGAATTCGCGGAACAGGCCGTATTTACGGATGGGTGTACATTGGGGGCTCAGCCCAAGGCCGGCGCCAAGTCCAGGAAGGCCAAGGGCAAGGCCAGTAAAAAGACCAGGCCCGATGATGGCCACGCCAGCAAGGAAGACACCACGGTCTGATGCTCGCAAACTTGGGTCCCCGCCTTCGCGGGGACGACGGCTTGACGACTTACACCTTCAGGAACTCCTCGCGCCCGCCCAGCCAGCGCAGGAGGTGCGCATCGACGATCGCCTCGGCCTCGGGCCGGTCGGACGCCAGCAGCCAGGCCGCGACGTCGCGCGCCTGTTCGACGATCCACTGGTCGGTTTCCAGGTTGGCGAAGCGCAGCATGGCTTCGCCGGACTGGCGCGCGCCCAGGAATTCGCCGGGGCCGCGGATCTCGAGGTCGCGGCGCGCGATCTCGAAGCCGTCGGTGGTCTCGCGCATCGTCATCAGGCGCTGCTTGGCGACGTGGCCGAGCGGGCTCTGATACAGCAGCAGGCAGACGCTGGCCGCCGAGCCGCGGCCCACGCGGCCGCGCAGCTGGTGCAGCTGCGACAGGCCGAAGCGCTCGGCGTGCTCGATCACCATCAGCGAGGCGTTCGGCACGTCGACGCCGACCTCGATCACGGTGGTCGCCACCAGCACGTGCACGTGCCCCGCCGAGAAGGCATCCATGATCACCTGCTTTTCCGCCGGTTTCATGCGGCCGTGGACCAGGCCCACCACCAGGTCGGGCAGGGAGGCCGCCAGGGTCTCGAAAGTGTCGGTGGCGGTCTGCAGCTGCAGCGCTTCCGACTCTTCGATCAACGGGCACACCCAGTAGACCTGGCGGCCTTCCAGCGCCGCCGCGTGCACGCGCTCGATCACTTCGTCGCGCCGGTTCTGGTCGATCGCGCGGGTGACGATGGGCGTGCGGCCCGGCGGCAGCTCGTCGATCACCGACACTTCCAGGTCGGCGTAATAGGTCATGGCCAGCGTGCGCGGGATCGGCGTCGCGGACATCATCAGCTGGTGCGGCACCAGGCCGTCGCTGCCCTTGTTGCGCAAGGTGAGGCGCTGGCCGACGCCGAAGCGGTGCTGTTCGTCGACCAGCACCAGGCCCAGTTTCGCGAACTGCACCGAATCCTGGATGAGCGCGTGGGTGCCGATCACCAGATTGGCTTCGCCCGATTCCGCCATCTCGCTGGCGGCCTGCTTTTCCTTCTTTTTCAGGCTGCCGGTCAGCCAGGCGACCTTCACGCCCAGCGGCTCCATCCAGGCCGCGATCTTGCGGAAGTGCTGCTCGGCCAGGATCTCGGTCGGCGCCATCAGGGCCGCCTGGTAGCCGCTGTCGATGGCCTGGGCGGCCGCCAGCGCGGCGACCACGGTCTTGCCGCTGCCGACGTCGCCCTGCAGCAGGCGCTGCATCGGATAGCTCTCGTGCAGGTCCTTGCTGATCTCCTGCACCACGCGTGCCTGGGCATTGGTCAGCTTGAAGGGCAGGGCTTCGAGGAAGCTTGAAGACAGCGCACCCACGGTGCTCAGCTGCGGCGCGCCCTTTTCGCGCCTGGCCTGCTGGGCGCGTTTCAGGGACAGCTGCTGCGCCAGCAGCTCGTCGAATTTCACGCGGGTCCAGGCCGGGTGGGTCTTTTCGATCAGGGCGTTCTCGTCGACTTCCGGCGGCGGGTAGTGCAGCAGGCGCACGGCCGGCTGGAACTCGGCCAGCGACAGCTTTTCGCGCACCGCGCGCGGCACCGTATCCGTCCAGTCGACGCGCTTCATGGCGTCGGCAATCGCGCGTCGCAGAATCGTCTGCGACAGGCCTTCGCCGGCCGGATAGACTGGGGTCAGGGAGGCCGGCAGGGGCGCGCCCTCGTTGACGATTTTATAAACGGGGTGAACCATCTCGGCGCCGAAGAAGCCATGGCGCACCTCGCCGCGCGCCCGCACGCGGGTGCCTTCGGCCAGCTGCTTGACCTGGCTGCCGTAGAAATTCATGAAGCGCAGCTGGATGTCCGAAGTCTCGTCGGCGATGGACACCAGCAGCTGCTTGCGCGGTTTATAGGTGATTTCATTCTTGCTGACGATGCCTTCGACCTGCGAGACGTGGCCGCCGCGCAGGCAGGCCTCGCGGATGGGCACGATCTCGGTCTCGTCCTCGTAGCGCATCGGCAGATGCAGCACCAGGTCCATGTCGGTGCGCAGGCCGAGCTTTGCTAATTTGCTCTCGATGGTCTTCTGGACCGATGTTGCTGGCTTGGCTGCGGGCTTGGCGGCAGCCTTGTCTTTGGTTGCGGGCATAAAGGCTGGTGTAAAATAGAGGGTTCGCCGCATACGCTTGAGCTTCTATTGTAAGGCTCCTGGCACTGTTTTCCCATCATGAGCAGAATCTACTCCCTCTCCGATTTCGATTTCGACCTGCCGGAAGCGCGCATCGCGCAGGTGCCGCTACCCGACCGCAGCGCTTCGCGCCTCCTGCAGCTCGACGGCGACCGCATCACGGATCGCACCTTTGCCGACATCGTCGACCAGCTCCAGGCCGGCGACGTGCTGGTGATGAACAATACGCGTGTGCTGAAGGCGCGCTTCTTCGGCCAGAAGGAATCCGGCGGCCAGGTCGAGGTGCTGGTCGAGCGCGTGCTCGACAACCGCACCGTGCTGGCGCAGGTCAGGGCATCCAAATCGCCCAAGCCCGGCAACCGCATCCGCCTGGCCGACGCCTTCGACGTCACCACCGGCGAGCGCGCCGGCGAGTTTTTCACGCTCCATTTCGAGGGCGACGTGTTCGACCTGATCGAGGCCCACGGCCGCCTGCCGCTGCCGCCCTACATCGCCCACGACGCCGACGAATTCGACGAGCAGCGTTACCAGACCGTCTATTCGAAAGAGCCGGGCGCCGTCGCCGCGCCGACCGCCGGCCTGCACTTCGACCAGCCGCTGCTCGATAAACTGGCCGCGAAAGGTGTGAACATCGCCTACGTCACCCTGCACGTGGGCGCCGGCACCTTCCAGCCGGTGCGTGTCGAGAACCTGGCCGAGCACAACATGCACAGCGAGTGGTACACGATCGCGCAGGAGACCGTCGACGCTGTGCGAGCCGCCAGGGCCGCGGGCCGCGACGTGGTGGCGGTCGGCACCACGTCGCTGCGCGCGCTGGAATCGGCTTCGCAGTCCGGCCAGCTGGTGGCGGGCAGCGGCGACACCCGCCTGTTCATCACCCCGGGCTACCGGTTCAAGACCGTGACCCGTTTGATCACGAACTTCCACCTGCCCAAGTCGACCCTGATGATGCTGGTCTCGGCCTTTGCCGGCTATGACGAAATCCGCAAGGCCTACGCCCACGCGATCGCCAGCGAATACCGCTTCTTCAGCTATGGCGACGCGATGCTGCTCACCCGTAAAGATAATTGATAGACAATGCTGGAATTTACCCTTCTTAAAAAAGACACCAGCGGCCTGTCCCACGCACGCCGCGGCCGTTTGAAACTCAACCACGGCACCATCGAAACGCCGATCTTCATGCCGGTCGGGACCTACGGTTCCGTCAAGGCGATGGACCCGCTCGAGCTGAAAGAAGTCGGCTCGCAGATCATCCTCGGTAACACCTTCCACCTGTGGCTGCGCCCGGGCACCGAGGTGATGGACAAGTTCGGCGGCCTGCACGGCTTCATGGGCTGGGACAAGCCGATCCTGACCGATTCCGGCGGCTTCCAGGTGTTCTCGCTGGGCGCGATGCGCAAGATCACGGAAGAGGGCGTGAAGTTCGCCTCGCCGATCGACGGTTCGCGCCAGTTCCTGTCGCCGGAAATCTCGATGCAGATCCAGCGCTCGCTGAACTCGGACATCGTGATGCAGTTCGACGAATGCACCCCCTACGAGATCGACGGCCGCCCGGCCACGGCCGAGGAGGCCGCCAAGTCGATGCGCATGTCGCTGCGCTGGGCCCAGCGCTCGATGAACGAGTTCAATCGCGGCGAGAACCCGAACGCGCTGTTCGGCATCGTCCAGGGCGGCATGTACGAGCGCCTGCGCGACGAATCGCTGGCCGGCCTCGAAGACATCGATTTCCCGGGCCTGGCGATCGGCGGCCTTTCCGTCGGTGAGCCGAAGGAAGACATGATGCGCATCCTCGAGCACGTCGGCCCGCGCCTGCCGGAAAACAAGCCGCACTACCTGATGGGCGTGGGCACGCCGGAAGACCTGGTGGCGGGCGTGGCGAATGGCGTCGACATGTTCGACTGCGTGATGCCGACCCGTAACGCGCGCAATGGCTGGCTGTTCACCCGCTTTGGCGACCTCAAGATCAAGAACGCGCGCTACAAGGATGACACCGCGCCGCTGGACGAGTCCTGCACTTGTTATTGCTGCAAGAATTTCTCGCGCGCCTATCTGCACCACCTGCACCGTTCGAAGGAAATCCTGGGGGCGCGCCTGAATACGATTCACAACCTGCACTATTACCTGAATTTGATGCAGGAAATCCGCGATGCGATCGATGGCGACCGCTTCCATGAGTTCCGCCTGCAGTTCAATGCCGACCGCGCCCGCGGCGTGTAAATTATGCAATGTGGGCACGGGGTGCCCACGATCGCCGCATTATTTTTTCAGCAACGTCTTGCAAACCGGCATGACGGTCCCACATCCCCGAAACTGGCTGTTGACAGTTTGCGGGTGCTAGAATACAGCGCTTGTTTTTTCACATTCTTATAAATCGGAGTCCTTGTGTTCATTTCCAACGCTTACGCCCAAACCGCAGCCGGCGCCGCCGATCCTGGCATCATGGGCAGCCTGACGACGTTCGCGCCGATCATCATCATGTTCGTGGTCATGTATTTCATCATGATCCGTCCGCAGCAGAAGCGTCAGAAAGAAATGAAGACGATGATGGACGCGCTGGCCAAGGGCGACGAAGTGATCACCGTCGGCGGCGTGCTGGGCCGCGTTTCCAAGGTGGCCGACGCCTACGTCACCATCGAAGTGGCTGCCGGTACCGAAATCGTGGTGCAGAAGAACGCCGTCACCACCCTGCTGCCGAAGGGCACGCTGAAGGCCCTGTAACCCCGTAACCAGCCGCACGGCCCCTATCATGAATCGCTATCCCCTCTGGAAGTACATACTGATCCTCGCGGCAGTGCTGCTTGGCCTGCTGTACACGGCGCCGAACTACTTCGTCGACTCGCCGGCGCTGCAGGTCACGACCTCGAAAGCGACGGTCAAGGTCAACAGCGACACCGTTCGCACGGTCACCGAGGCGCTCACGCGCGACGGTCTCCCGCCTGAAGCGGTGAGCCTGGAAGGTACCGGCGACACCAGCGCCGTGCGCGCACGCTTCGCCAGCACCGACGCCCAGTTCAAGGCCAAGCTGGCCCTCGAGCGCGACCTGAACCGCGACCAGGCCGACCCCGACTACATCGTCACCGTCGGCCTGGCGAAGAACACCCCGGTCTGGATGCAGAAGCTGGGCGCACAGGCGATGAACCTGGGCCTGGACCTGCGCGGCGGCGTGCACTTCCTGCTGCAGGTCAACGCCAAGGAAATCCTGGAATCGCGCGTCAAGGGCATCGTGTCTTCGGCCCGCACCCAGCTGCGCGACCAGAACGTGCGCCACGCCGGCATCGACCGCGTCGGCGACCGCGTCGAGATCCGCTTCCGCGATGCCGAAACGCGCGCCAAGGCGCGCAGCGTGCTGGCCAACGCCAACCCCGACCTGGCCTTTGCCGAAGCCGCCGACGGCACCGACCTGAAGCTGGTCGTGACCCTGAAGCCGGACGCGCTGCAAAAAGCCGTCGATGAGGGCGTGAAGCAGAACATCAGCACCCTGGGCAAGCGCATCAACGAACTCGGCACCACCGAGCCGGTGATCCAGCAGCAGGGCCGCGACCGCATCGTCGTGCAGCTGCCAGGCGTGCAGGACGTCGCCCACGCGAAGGACATCATCGGCCGCACCGCCACGCTGGAATATCGCATCACCGACGACAGCATCACCCCGGGCACCGAACTGAGCGCCGCGATTCCGCTGAACTCGGAACTGTTCACCCAGGGCCGCGACGTGCCGGTGGTGGTGTCGAAGGACGCCGTGGTGACCGGTAAGTCGATCATCAGCGCGACGCCGGGCTTCGACGAGAACCAGCGTCCGGCCGTGAACATCGAGCTGAACGCCGAAGGCGGCCGCGCCATGCGCGCCATGACCCGCGAACGCACCGGCAAGCGCATGGCCACCCTGCTGAAGGAAAAGGGCAAGTACACCGTGCTGCAGGTGGCGACCATCCAGGGCGAATTCGGCGCGAACTTCCGCACCACCGGCATGCGCACCCCGCAGGAAGCCGCCGAGCTGGCCCTGCTGCTGCGCGCCGGCGCGCTGTCGGCGCCGATGGAGTTCATCGAGGAACGCGTGGTCGGCCCGCAGCTGGGCGCCGAGAACATCGCCAAGGGCCTGCACTCGACCGTGTGGGGCTTCGTGGCGATCGCGATCTTCATGATCATCTACTACCAGCTGTTCGGCTTCTTCAGCGTGGTGGCGCTGGCCTGTAACCTGCTGTTCCTGCTGAGCATCCTGTCGATGCTGCAAGTCACGCTGACCCTGCCGGGCATTGCCGCAATCGCGCTGGCGCTGGGTATGGCAATCGACGCCAACGTGCTGATCAACGAGCGCATCCGCGAGGAGCTGCGAGCGGGCAACACGCCGCAGGCGGCGATCGCGGCCGGCTTCAGCCACGCTTGGGCGACCATCCTGGACTCCAACGTGACCACCCTGATCGTCGGCCTGGCCCTGCTGGTGTTCGGTTCGGGTGCGGTGCGCGGCTTCGCGGTCGTGCACTGCCTGGGCATCCTGACCTCGATGTTCTCGGCCGTGTTCCTTTCGCGCGGCGTGGTGAACCTCTGGTACGGCCGCAAGAAAAAGCTGGGCAAGATCGCCATCGGTACCGTCTGGGAACCGGGCATCACCGCGGCGGGCGCCAAGTCCGCGGCCAAGAAATAAGCAGCGAGGAAAGACATGGAATTTTTCAAGATTAAACGGGACATCCCGTTCATGCGCCATGCGTTGATCTTCAACGTGATTTCGGCGCTGACCTTCGTTGCCGCGGTGTTCTTCCTGATCACCAAGCCGCTGCACTTCTCGGTGGAATTCACCGGCGGCACCACCATGGAGCTGCGCTACCCACATGCGGCGGACCAGGAGAAAATCCGCCGCAGCCTGGAAAAGCTGGGCTATGAACAGCCGGAAGTGACCAGCTTCGGCTCGGCCCAGGACGTCATCATGCGCCTGCCGCTGCGCAAGGACTTGCCGGGCGCAACCGCATCGACCACGGTCTTCAACGCCCTGTGCGCGGCCGAGAACGGCACGAGCAAGCAGGTCCAGCAGACCACCGAGAAGGGTGAGACCGTCACCCGCGCCAGCTGCATGACCGCGGCCGGCGCCGAGGCGGTGCACCTGCAGCGCGTCGAATTCGTCGGCCCCTCGGTCGGCGAAGAGCTGGCGCAAAATGGCCTGAACGCCCTGATCATGGTGGTGGTGGGCGTGGTGATCTACCTGGCCGTGCGCTTCGAATGGAAGTTCGCGGTGGCGGCGATCATCGCCAACCTGCACGACGTCGTGATCATCCTGGGCTTCTTCGCCTTCTTCCAGTGGGAATTCTCGCTGACCGTGCTGGCGGCGGTGCTGGCGGTGCTGGGCTACTCGGTCAACGAATCGGTCGTGATCTTCGACCGGATCCGCGAAACCTTCCGCAAGCAGCGCAAGATGAGCGTGACCGAGGTCATCGACCACGCGATCACCAGCACCATCTCGCGTACCATCATCACCCACGGCTGTACCGAGATGATGGTGCTGTCGATGCTGTTCTTCGGCGGCCAGGCCCTGCATTACTTCGCCGTCGCGCTGACCATCGGCATCTTGTTCGGTATCTATTCGTCCGTGTTCGTGGCGGCCGCCATCGCCAAGTGGCTGGGCGTCAAACGCGAAGACCTGATCAAGCCGATCAAGGAACGCGACGAGACCGACGGCGCCGTCGTCTAAGACTCGTCAATACAGAAAAGCCGCCTCCGGCTCCGGCCGTTGGCGGCTTTTTTGTTGATTGCGTACGATTTCTTCTATAAGTGAAGCACCGCACAGAGGTGTTCTTAAGGCGGACTTAAGATGGACTTGTCTCTTTCAGGACATCCCTAGTTTTGGACTTCACCCGCTCCGCTGGAGCGGGTTTTTTTTGTGCTGATCTAAAACAGGATGTATTGCTGAGTTGTTTTAAGCGTCATCTTAAAAGATTTAACAAAATGTGAGTTCGCGCACAGAGTGTTTCGATTCACGGAACTAATATGGAGCTGTCTCTTTCAGGACATCCCTAGTTTTGGACTTAGCCCGCTCTCGTAGCGGGCGTTTTTTTGAGCGCCGAACAAAGCCCTCATGGCGGCGTTGCACCGTCTCGCCGTACTCACGTACTGTCTTCGACGGTGCGCCTTGCCCTGAGGTCTTTGTTCGACGCTCTTGAAATCAGGTCAGTTCAGCGCGTTGACCAGACTGCGCACTTCCTCTTCCGACTCCTGCAGGATCAGCGCCAGGGTGCCGTCGCCGACCGCGAAATCGATGGTGGCGTTGGCCTGGGCCGGGCTGAAACCCGGACGCTCGAGCAGGGGGGAGGGGATGGGCGCCAGGTCCTTGGCCAGCATCAGGGTGTCGCCGAGGGTTTCCGGCGGCAGCGCGCGCATGCCGTTCCACAGGGCTTCGATCGCATCCATCACCGGGCCGGGGACGCCCAGCTTGAGCAGGACGCCGCGGCCGATGTCGACCTGGCCGTATTCGATCCATTCGTCGGCGCCGCCGTCCAGCAGGCCGGGGAATTCGGCCGCGCGTGACAGCAGGTAGAAGCCGCCGACCTCGTGCACGATGCCGGCGAACATCGCCGTGTCCGGGTCGACGAAGGAGACGCGGCGCGCGATCACCAGCGCCAGCGCGGCGACGTTGGCCGAGTGCTGCCACAGCTGGTCGGCCTTGGCGCGCAGCAGTGGGTCGGTGACGCCGCTGGCCAGCTGGCGCACGATCACGGACGCGGCCAGCGCGCCCAGCGTGCGGAAGCCCACCCGCTGCACGGCGGCGCGGACATTCGTGACGTCATTGCCCGCACGGTTGTAGGCGGCCGAGTTGGCGATGGCCACGGTGCGCGCGGCCAGCAGCGGCTCGGCCTGCACCAGGCGCGCGGCTTCCTCGACGTGGCAGTCGGGATCGCTCAGCGCGCGCTGCAGCTTGAGCGTGGCGTTGACGTGGGTGGGAAAGGCCAGCTCGCCGCGCCCGGCCTGCGCGGCGATGCTCTTGAGAGCGTCGAGTCTGTCCATGGGGAAATATCAGGGTTCGCTGAAGATCGCGTCGCAGCCGTCGCGCGGCTCTTCCGTGTCTTGCAGTTCATCGACCAGGCCCAGGTCGAACAGTTCCTCGACCGCGTTCATGAAGCTGTTGACTTTGGTCGCGCCGATCAGGCGGTAGATCTCGCCGGCGTCGTTGCGCACGCCGATCAGCATCTTTTCCTTGCGCACCTCGTCGGCCGGGGCGACATCGAGCAGGATGTTGCCGATGATGTGCTTGTCGAAATGGGGCGGCTTTTTACCGTCGAGCAGGGCAGTTTTCACGAGTCGGTTTTCCTTTCCTTGGTCATGCACGGATTATAGCGGCCTGCGCGCCTCTGCGGCTCGGCGCCGGCATTCGCGTTTTATGGCCGGGGCAGGTACCATATTGCCCCATGACCCAGCAACTGCGCGGCATTGCCGCCCTCATCCTCGTCGTTCTCGTGTGGGGCACGACCTTCCCCGCCATGAAAGATCTCACCGCGACCTTCTCGCCGGTGTGGATCATCCTGACGCGCTTTGCCCTCGCGGTGCTGATTTTGTCGCCTTTCCTGTGGCGCGCCCATTTGAGCGACCTGCGCTCCGGTGTGCTGCTGGGCATGGTCCTGTTCTTCTGCTACCTGTTCCAGGTCGAGGGCCTCGCGCTCACCAGCTCGAACCGCAATGCCTTCATCACCGGCCTGAATGTGCTGGTGGTGCCGCTGCTGGGCGTGCTTGGCGGGCGCCTGCCGGAGCGCCGCATCGTGTTCGCGCTGGTGCTGGCGGTGGCCGGCCTGGCGGCGCTGTGCTGGGACGGCGGCGCCTGGGGCACCGGCGATACCCTGGCCCTGCTGGGCGCCTTCTGCTTCGGCGCCTACGTCAAGCTCATGGAAATCCGCACCCGCACCGCCAAACGACTGCTGAGCGTGACGGCGGCGCAGATCGGCACCGTGGCCGTCTGCGCGGCCGTGTGGCTTCTGCTGCGCGAGGCGCCGCGCGGCTTCGGCGTGCTCGAGGACGGCGGCAATTATTGGCGCTACATCGGCGGCAACCTGCTGGCCTACTGGCCGAATTTCGCCTACCTGGGCGTGGTCTGCACCGCCGCCATCATCTCGCTGCAGGTCTGGGGCCAGTCGCGCACCACCGCCAACGAGGCGGCCGTGATCTACGCCTTCGAGCCCGGCGCGGCGGCCTTCTTCGGCTACTTCTGGCTGGGCGAGGCGATGACGGCCCGCGGCTGGCTGGGCGCGGCGCTGTTGATCTCCGGTATGATTGTCAGTCAATGGAATGCCGAGAGCCGGCCTGCCGCCGCGCTCGCCCCCGAGTGATGACCCTGATCCGCCCACATGCAGCCCGCTGAACTGTCCAGCCTCGCGCGGGAAGCGCCGCTGCGTGTGCTGCTGGTGAATGCCGGCGAGCCGGATTCCCTGACCTGGTCCGGCATCGTGCAGCCGCTGCGCCTGGCGGCCAAGATGGTGGGGCCGGAGCGCCTGATCGTCGACGTGCGCAGCCCGGACAAATTCGCCGGCGACGCCCAGCGCCACTGGCACCTGGTGCTGCTGGTCGCCGACGAAGCCGAAGCCGGCCTGCGCCCCGCCAACATGCGCCTGCTGTCCCAGCGCTGCCGCGCCGCGCCCTGCTGGGGCGGCGTCGGCGCCGGCGTGCTGTGGCTGGCCGAGGCCGGCGCCTTCCACGGCGCACGCACCGCGCTGCCCTGGTCGCTGTACCCGGACGCCGACGCCATCGCCGACCAGTCCATGCTGAGCCCCCATCTGTATGAAATCGACGGCGCGCGCCTGAGCTGCTGCGGTGGCGGCGCCAGCATCGACTTCGCGCTGACCCTGGTCGACATCCTGTTCGGCGCCACGGTCCAGGCCCAGGTCAAGGAAATCCTCTGCGTGGACCGCGTGCGCGGCCAGGAAGAGCGCCAGCGCGTGGCCCTGCAGGCCCGCTTCGGGGTGCTGCAGCCCAAGCTGACCGAGGCCGTGACGCTGATGGAAGCCAACATCGAAGAGCCGCTCTCGACCGACGACATCGCCCAGCTGGCCGGCATTTCGCGGCGCCAGCTGGAGCGCCTGTTCAAGCAATACCTGGGCAGCCTGCCTTCGCGCTACTACCTCGAACTGCGCCTGAAGCGCGCCCGCCAGCTGCTGCGCGACACCAACCACTCCATCGTACAGGTCGGCCTGATGTGCGGTTTTTCCTCCGGCTCCCACTTCTCCACCGCCTTCGGTGCCCAGTTCGGCAACACCCCGCGCGAAGAACGCCAGCGCAAACTCGCCGAGTAATTTCCTTACTTCGGGGTCAGGTCCATTTTTCTTGACATGATCGCAGAGGAAGCCTGGTCTTCCCAGGCAATCCCGGGTGCGTTTAAAGAAGTTCACAAATTAAAGTGCTCTGACCCCGAATTTTGCTGACCCCGAATTTTGCTTGAGATAGCGCAAATGTTGCTCGTCCAAAAATGAAAATGCCTGTCGCAGTTTGAAAAGAACTGCAAGGGTGGCCTTTTTATAATGGGGCGCTCGGCGCGGCTGCTGGAGTTCGCGCGACTCTTATTTGGATGAGGAAGAACGTCATGAATGCTAAGCTCGAATCGGGTGTCACTTCGCTGCCTGTCACACGCCAGACTTTCGACGAGGTCCTCGTCCCGACCTACGCCCCTGCCGCCATGGTGCCGGTGCGCGCCGCCGGTCTCGATGTGTGGGACCAGGAAGGCAAGCATTACCTCGACTTCACTTCCGGCATCGCCGTTTCGAGCCTCGGCCACTGCAACCCGCTGCTGGTCGACGCCATCACGCGCCAGGTCAACACCCTGTGGCACCTCGGTAACGGCTACACCAACGAGCCGGTGCTGCGCCTGGCATCCATCCTGACCGCCGCCACCTTCGCCGACCGCGCCTTCTTCTGCAATTCCGGCGCCGAAGCCAACGAAGCCGCCCTGAAACTGGCGCGCAAGTACGCGCACACCAAGTTCGGCCCGCACAAGTCGCGCATCGTGTCCTGCCTGTCGTCCTTCCACGGCCGCACCCTGTTCACCGTCTCGGTCGGCGGCCAGCCGAAGTACACCGAAGGCTTCGAGCCGCTGCCGCAGGAAATCAACCACATCAGCTACAACGACATCGAGTCGGCGCGCGCCGCCATCACCGACGACGTGGCCGCCGTGATCGTCGAGCCGATCCAGGGCGAGGGCGGCGTGATCCCGGGCGACATCGACTTCCTGAAAGCGCTGCGCGAACTCTGCGACAAGACCGGCGCCCTGCTGGTGTTCGACGAAGTGCAGTCGGGCGTGGGCCGCACCGGCGCCCTGTACGACTACATGAACGTGGGCGTGACCCCGGACATCCTGACCTCGGCCAAGGCCCTGGGCAACGGCTACCCGATCGGCGCCATGCTGACCACCGACGAGATCGCGCAGCACTTCAACGTCGGCTCGCACGGCACCACCTACGGCGGCAACCCGCTGGCCGCGACCGTCGCCCTGAACGTGGTCGAGCAGATCAACCAGCCGTCCTTCCTGGCGCGCGTGAACGAAGCCAGCGCCAAGCTGTTCGCCCAGCTGGAAAAGCTGTCGAACGACTTCCCCCAGCTGTTCGGCAAGCCGCGCGGCAAGGGCCTCCTGATCGGCCTGCCGATGGCCGAAGGCTTCAAGGGACGCGCCAAGGACTACACCAAGACCGCCGAGAAGCTGGGCCTGATGCTGCTGATCGCTGGCCCGGACGTGGTGCGCCTGGCGCCCGCGCTGGTGGTCTCGGACGAGCAGCTGATCGAAGCCGACCGCATCATGCGCGACGCCGCCGAAGCCTTCATCGCCGGCTAAGCTGTCCATCCGGCCGGCTGCGTGTGCAGCCGGCTTGTCCGACCCAAGATCGGGAGTTCCCATGTATGTTGTCCGTCCGGTAGAGCCCGCGGATGTCGGCGCCCTCGAGACGCTGCTGGCCGCCTCCATGCCGGGAGTGCATACCCTGCCGCGCACGCGCGAGAAGATCGCCGCCCTGGTCGAGCGCTCGGTCGCGTCCTTCGCGGCCCACGTCGACATCCCCAGCGAGGAAACCTATCTGTTCGTGCTGGAGGACCTCGCCACGCGCGAGCTGGCCGGCACCGCCGCGATCCACGCCTCGGCCGGCTCGAACGGCACCTATTTCGCCTTCCGCAACGACGTGATCCAGCAGGTCTCGCGCGACCTGAACATCAGCCACAGCGTGCACGCCCTGACCCTGTGCTCGGAGCTGACCGCCTACTCGCAGCTGTCCGGCTTCTTCATCAGCCAGAGCGTCCGCCAAAGCGACAGCGCCGCCCACGAAGCGGCCCTGCTGTCGCGCGCCCGCCTGCTGTATTCGGTGCTGGCGCCACACCGCTTCGGCGACCGCTTCTTCGTGCCGCTGGCCGGCGTCACCGACGACGACGGCCAGTCGCCGTTCTGGGATGCGCTGGGCCGCAAGTTCTTCAAGATGGACTTCCTGGATGCCGAGCGCACCATCGGCGGCGCCCGCAACCGCACCCTGATCGTCGAGCTGATGCCGCACTACCCGGTGTATGTGCCGCTGCTGCCCGGCCCGGCGCAGGCGGCGCTCGGCCAGATCCACCCGAGCGGCCAGCTGGCCTTCGATTTGTTGACGGAAGAGGGCTTCGAAGCCGACGAGTACATCGACATCTTCGACGGCGGCCCGATCCTGCAGGCGCACAAGAACGCGCTGCGCTCCTTCCGCAGCGCGATGGTGCGCCGCGTGGCGACCCAGGACCAGCCGGCCGCCGCGCCGGACGCCCTGGTCGACTACGCCGTGGCCAGCAGCGAGCGCAAGTTCCGCGCCATCGTCGTGGCCTGCGCGCCGGCCGACAGCAGCGAGTCGCTGTGCCTGCCCGCCTGGGCCCAGCAGGCGCTTGGCGTCGCGCCCGGCGACAACGTCATCTGCGTGCGCATCTGACGCATCTACCCTAGAGGAATCCATGCTCGTAATTCGCGCAATCACCCTCGACGACATCGATCCCCTGATCGAGATGGCGCGCCAGGTCGGCAGCGGCATGACGACCCTGAAGCCGGACCGCGCGATGCTCGGCGAGCGCGTCGAAACCGCCGTCGCCTCCTTCGCCCAGACCATCCCGCCCGAAAAGCGCGACTACATGTTCGTGATGGAGGACACCGCCAACCATCGCCTGTCCGGCGTATGCGCCATCAAGGGCGCGGTCGGCCTGACCGAGCCCTTTTATAACTACCGCATCGGCACCCTGGTCCACTCCAGCCGCGAACTCGGCGTGTTCACGCGCATGGACACGCTCTACCTGTCGAACGACCTGACCGGGTCGAGCGAACTGTGCTCGCTGTTCCTGATGCCGGAATACCGCACCGGCCACAACGGCAAGTTCCTGTCGAAGAGCCGCTTCCTGTTCATCGCCCAGTTCCAGCAGCTGTTCACCGAGAAGATCATCGCCGAGATGCGCGGCTTCCAGCTCGACGACGGCACCTCGCCCTTCTACGAAGGCCTGGGCCGCCACTTCTTCAAGATGGATTTCGACCACGTCGACGGCCTGACCGCGCTCGGCAAGAAGTCCTTCATCGCCGAACTGATGCCGCGCCAGCCGCTGTACGTGGACTACCTGCCGGAAGACGCGCAGGCCGTGATCGGCCAGGTGCACCGCTCCACGCTCCCGGCGCGCAAGCTGCTGGAGCAGGAAGGCATGCACTACGAGGGTTACGTCGACATCTTCGACGCCGGTCCGGTGCTGCAGGGCCGCGTGTCCGAGCTGCGCGCGGTGCGCGACAGCGTGGCGACCGTGGCGGAAGAGGGCGTTCCGGAAGGCGAGTGCGACATCACCCTGGTCTCGAACACGAAACTCGAGGATTTCCGCATGATCCTCACGCAAACCGAGTCGGACCTAATGCGCGGCGGCGCCAAGGTCGCGCTGAACGTACGCGAACTGCAGCTGCTGCATTGCCAGGCGGGCGACCCGGTGCGCACGCTGTCACTCAATGTAAGGAAAAATTCGCATGGCTAATCTCTCCAACTACATCAACGGCGAGTGGCTCGCCGGCAGTGGCCAGGAGCTGGTCACGATCGATCCGTCCACCGGCCGCCAGACCTGGACCAGCAAGGAATCCTCGAAAGAAGACGTGGCGCGCGCCGTGCAGGCCGCCCGCGAGCACTTCGAAGACTGGGCCCTGACCCCGCTCGAGCAGCGCGTCGCCATCTGCCAGCGTTTCCGCGACCTGCTCAAGGAGCACAACGAGGAACTGGCCGCGATCATCGCCGAGGAAGTCGGCAAGCCCTTGTGGGAAGCCCGCACCGAAGTCACGACCATGGCCAACAAGGTCGACATCTCGGTGCAGTCCTTCGGCGCGCGCACCGGCGAGGTCGCCAGCAAGGTCGCCGACGGCAATGCCGTGCTGCGCCACCGCCCGCATGGCGTGTTCGCCGTGTTCGGCCCCTACAACTTCCCCGGCCACCTGCCGAACGGCCACATCGTGCCGGCCCTGATCGCCGGTAACACGGTCGTCTTCAAACCCAGCGAATTCGCGCCGCGCACCGCCGTGCGCACGGTCCAGCTGTGGGAACAGGCCGGCCTGCCGAAGGGCGTGCTGAACCTGGTCAACGGCGGCCGCGAGACCGGCATGGCGCTGGGCGCCAACGACGACGTCGACGGCATCCTGTTCACCGGTTCCAGCCAGACCGGCGCCGCGCTGCATAAACAGTTCGGCGGCATGCCGGGCAAGATGCTGGCGCTGGAAATGGGCGGCAACAATCCGCTGGTGGTGTGGGACGTAAAAGAGATTGACCCAGCCGTGCACCACGCCGTGATGTCGGCGTTTATTTCGGCCGGCCAGCGCTGCACCTGCGCGCGCCGCCTGATCGTGCACGACACCCCGGAGGGACAAGCCTTCATCGATCGCCTGGTCGAAGTCGCCGCCAGGCTGGTGGTCGGCCCCTCGAACGCCGAGCCGCAGCCCTTCATGGGCCCTGTGGTCTCCGCGCAGGTGGCCAAGCGCCTGGTCGAAGCCCAGCAGATGATGGAAGAGAAGGGCGGCAAGGTGCTGCTGCAGATGCGCCAGCTCGATCCGAATGCCGGCTTCGTCACTGCCGGCATCGTCGACGTCACCGATGCGCAAGGCATCCCGGACGAGGAATGGTTCGGCCCCCTGCTGCAGATCGTGCGCGTGCAGGATTTTGATTCCGCGATCAAGGTCGCCAACGCCACCGAATTCGGCCTGGCCGCCGCGCTGCTGTCGCCCTCGGAAGAGCTGTGGAAGCGCTTCGCCATCAAGGCCAGGGCCGGCGTGGTGAACTGGAACCGCCCGACCACCGGCGCGGCCAGCTCGGCGCCTTTCGGCGGCGTCGGTAAATCGGGCAACCACCGCCCGAGCGCCTACTACGCGGCCGACTACTGCGCCTACCCGGTTGCCTCGATCGAAACCTCGGTGCTGGAAATGCCCGCCAAACTGTCGCCTGGACTGAGCTTCCAAGATGCGTAACGCCCGCGAATTCAACTTCGATGGCCTGGTCGGCCCCTCGCACAACTACGCCGGCCTCTCCTTCGGCAACGTCGCCTCCTTCAACAACGTGAAGAGCGCCTCGAACCCGAGGCAGGCCGCCCTGCAGGGCCTGGCCAAGATGCGCGAACTGGCCGCGCGCGGCTTCGCGCAAGCCGTGCTGCCGCCGCAGGCGCGCCCGAACTTCCGCCTGCTGCGCCGCCTCGGTTTCAGCGGGACGGATGCGGACGTGCTGGCCCAGGCCTGGCGCGAAGCGCCGGTGATCCTGGCCTGCGCTTATTCCGCATCGCCGATGTGGACCGCCAATGCCGCCACCGTCAGCCCCTCGAGCGATACCGCGGACGGCCGCGTGCACTTCACCGCCGCCAACCTGAACAACAAGCTGCACCGCGCCGAAGAGCACATCCAGTCGACCCGCACCCTGCGCGCGCTGTTCGCGAACAGCGATTGCTTCGTCGTGCACGAGCCGCTGCCGTCGACCCCGGCCTTCGGCGATGAAGGCGCGGCCAACCACACGCGCTTTGCCAGCGCCCACGGCGCCGCGGGCGTCGAGTTCTTCGTCTATGGGAAGGTCGAGTTCGACCCGTCCGCACCGAGCCCGAAAAAATACCCGGCGCGCCAGACCCTGGAAGCTTCGCAAGCCATCGCCCGCCTGCACGGTCTCGATAGCGCGCGCACGGTGTTCGCTTCGCAGAATCCGGACGTGATCGACCAGGGGGTGTTCCACAACGACGTGATCGCGGTCGGCAACGGCAATGTGCTGTTCTACCACGAGCAGGCCTTCGCCAATGAAGCCGGCACCCTGGACGCGCTGCGGCGCGCCATGGCCGGCGTCGGCGCGGACCTGCAGGCGGTGCGCGTCGATACGAACATGGTGCCGGTCGCCGATGCGGTGGCCAGCTACCTGTTCAACAGCCAGCTGCTGTCCAAGCCGGATGGCCGTATGGCGCTGGTGGTGCCGCACGAGTGCCGCGAGAACGCCTTTGTTTCGCGCTACCTGGACAGCCTGATTGCGGGCGGCAGCGCCATCGACGAGCTGATCGAATTCGACCTGCGCCAGAGCATGCGCAACGGCGGCGGTCCTGCCTGCCTGCGCCTGCGCGTGGCGCTGACCGACATTGAAGCGGCCGCGATGCACCAGGGCGTGATCATGACCGAAGACCTGTACGCGAAACTCGTGCCCTGGGTCGAGCGCCACTACCGCGACCACGTCGAGCCCAAGGACCTGGCCGACCCGCAGCTGGCTATCGAATGCGCGACCGCGCTGGAAGAGCTGGAACGCCTGCTCGGCCTGCCTGGACTGTACGAACTGAATTAGCAACACCGGCCCCGGAGTGTTGCCGCTTGGATACCAAATACGCCCGCATCGACTGCGCGGCATGTTCTAATAGCGGATTAGCTTTCGGGATAAGGAAGCACTGAATCTGGACGGGACAACCCCGTCCGCATAAGCCGGAGGACGCGTGGCCACAAGCCGCGGCGGACCTGGCACAACTATCAGCTCTGGAGAAGCAAATGAATAAAGCACTGCCTGCGGACCTGCGTTCCCGTACGCTCGCCCTGGTTAACGAGAAAACTGCGGACAACAAGCCCACCGAACAGGTGAGCGCCCTGATCGGCGCCTGGCTCGGTTCCCTCGACGACGAGGACCTGGCCGGCGTTTCGCCCGACAGCCTGGCGGCGATCCTGCAGGACGGCTTCGCCCAGGTCGCGCAACGCACCACGCCGGGCTGCCAGATCGCGCAAATGCGCTACACCGACGGCCGCTGCGGCATGTCGACCGCTCTCCTGATCCTCAACGAGGACATGCCTTACCTGGTCGACTCCTTCGTGATGGCGCTGCGCCGCCAGCGCGTGGTGGCCTCGGGCGTGATGAACGCCGTGCTGCCGGTACGCCGCGACGCGAATGGCGCCGTGGTCTCGGTCGGCGAAGCCGGCGCCCCGCTGGAATCCTACGTGCTCTGCCTGCTGGCCGAAGACCTGCCGCAGGATGAGCTGGACGCGCTGATCGGCCGCATCCAGATGGTGGCGCGCGACGCCGCCGTCGTGCACCGCGACGCCGTCGCCATGGGCGACCGCATGAGCGCCGTCGCCGCCGCTGCAGCAGCCCAGGGCACGCCCTCCGGCCAGGAAGTCGCCGCCTTCCTCGAGTGGGCCAAGAACGAAGGCTTCGAGCCCTTCGGCTATGCCTACTACTTCGTCAAGCCGGGTGTGCGCGAACTTGAACGCGACATCCCGAGCCGCATCGGCGTGCTGCAGGACACCTCGCACCCGGTGTATGCGACCAGTATCCAGAACATCCCGGGCGACTTCGAGATCCTCTCCAAGCGCGAAGAAACCCTGTCGATCGTGAAGGCCGACGTGGCCGGCACCCTGCACCGCGACCAGCCGCTCGACTTCATCGGCGTGCGCGCCACCGACGCCCAGGGCAACACCATCGGCGAACACTGCTTCATCGGCCTGTTCACCCGCGCCGCCACCTCGACCCCGCTGGCGCGCTTGCCCTTCGCGCGCGGCCGCGTGGCCAAGGTGCTGGGCATCGCCGGCGTGCGCCAAGAAGGCTTCCGCGCCGAGAAATTCCTCGAAATCCTGGAGTCCCTGCCGCGTACCGAAGCGCTGGAAGCCGATCCGGAATGGCTGGCCCAGGTCTGCAGCTCGGTGGTCTCGCTGTACAAGCAGCCGCGCGCCAAGGTGTTCGCGCGCCGCGACGTCTACGCCCGCCACCTGAACGTGCTGATCTACCTGCCGCGCGAGCGCTACAGCGCCGCCGTGGTGGCTTCGCTGGCCCAGGCCCTGAAGGACAGCTCGGGCGCCACCGACGTGCGCACCCAGACCATGGTGGCCGACGGCCCGCTGGCCCGCGTCTACCTGATCGCCGAAGCCGCGCGCAATCCGCTGGATCTCGAAACCGACATCCAGTTGCCGCTGCTGGCCGTGCTGGACGGCTGGCATGACCGCTACACCGTGCTGACCGAGGACATCGCCGATGTCCCGACCCGCAACGCGCTGCGCAAGCTGATGCCGACCCTGCCGGTCAACTACGTGGCCGCCACCAATCCGGAAGTCGCCTTCCGCGACCTGTGCGCGCTGATCAACAACGGCAAGCCGAACCACGTGTCGGTGCGCATCGAAAGCGATGCCGCAAGCGGTGCTTCGCTGCGCCTGTACTCGACCGGCAGCGTGCCTTCGCTGTCGCGCATCCTGCCGGCCCTGCAGAACGCCGGCGTCGCGATCGACCGCGAGCAGGCCTTCGCCATCACCACCAATGACGGCACCCGCCACTTCGTGACCAGCCTGATCGTCGATGCGGAAAGCGCCGCGAAGCTGGCCAAGCCGGGCATCGCCGACGTTGCCGAAGAGCTGTTCGCCGCCCTGTTCAACGATGAAGCCGAAGATGGCCGCCTGAACGGCCTCACCATCGAAGGCGGCCTGTCGACCCGCGAAGTGCAGCTGGTGCGCGCCTATATCAGCTACTGGCGCCAGGCAGGCAGCAAGTTCTCGACCCGCTACATGGCCGAAACCCTGCGCCTGCGCGCCGGCCTGGTGCGCGAACTGGTGGAAGGCTTCAAGCTGCGCTTCAACCCGGCGCTGTCGGAAGACGAACACGCTTCCGGCAACGCCAAGCTGGCCGAGCTGAAGGCCGGCCTGGCCAAGGTCAACCACGCCGACACCGAAGAGATCATGGCCGCCCTGGTCGACCTGGTGATGGCGACCGTGCGCACCAACTACTTCCAGAACGACGGCGAGAAGATCATCTTCAAGTTCAACACCAGCAACCTGATGCTGGTGCCGGAACCGCGTCCGTTCCGCGAAATCTATGTGTTCTCGCGCCGCTTCGAAGGCGTGCACCTGCGCGGCGGCCCGGTCGCCCGCGGCGGCCTGCGCTGGTCGGACCGCATGGAAGACTACCGCACCGAGGTGCTGGGCCTGGTGAAGGCGCAGATGGTCAAGAATGCCGTGATCGTGCCGGCCGGCTCGAAGGGCGGCTTCGTCTGCAAGCAGATGCCGAAGGACGCCGTGCGTGAAGTGGTAGCGGCCGAAGGCGAAGCAGTCTACCGCCTGTTCATCGCCAGCCTGCTGGAAGTGACCGACAACCGCGTGCGCGGCGAGATCGTCCCGCCGAACGCCACCGTGCGCTATGACCAGGACGACCCGTACCTGGTAGTCGCCGCCGACAAGGGCACCGCGACCTTCTCCGACATCGCCAACAGCATCGCCGTCTCGCGCGGCTTCTGGCTGGGCGACGCCTTCGCTTCGGGCGGTTCGAACGGCTACGACCACAAGAAGATGGGCATCACCGCGAAGGGCGCCTTCGAAGCCGTCAAGCGCCACTTCTACGAAATGGGCCACGACATGGCCACCACCCCGATCACCATGGTCGGCGTGGGCGACATGTCGGGCGACGTGTTCGGCAACGGCGTGCTGCTGTCGCGCCAGCTGAAGGTGCTGGCCGCCTTCGACCACCGCCACATCTTCCTGGATCCGACGCCGGACGTCGAAGTCTCGTTCAAGGAACGCGAGCGCATGTTCGCGCTGCCACGTTCGTCCTGGGACGACTATGACAAGAGCCTGATCTCGACGGGCGGCGGCGTGTTCCCGCGCAGCGCCCGCCACATCGAGCTGTCGCCTGAAGTGCGTGCGGCCCTCGACATCCAGGAAACCTCGCTGACGCCTGAAGAACTGATGCACCGTATCCTGCTGGCGCCGGTCGACCTGTTCTACAACGGCGGCATCGGCACCTACATCAAGTCGTCCAGCGAGACCCACGCCCAGGTGAAGGACCGCGCCAACGACAACATCCGCGTCAACGGCAATGAACTGCGCTGCAAGGTCGTGGCCGAAGGCGGCAACCTGGGCGCGACCCAGGCCGGCCGTATCGAATTCGCACTGGCCGGCGGCCGCATCTTCACCGATGCGATCGACAACTCGGCGGGCGTCGATTGCTCCGACCACGAAGTCAACATCAAGATCTGGCTGGACACCGAGGTCAATGCCGGCGAACTGCCGGAAGCAGACCGCAACCGCGTGCTGAACGAAATGACCGGCGCCGTGGAAGACCTGGTCCTGCGCGACAACACCCTGCAGACCCACCTGCTGGTGCGCGAAGCCCAGGCGCAGTCCAACAGCGCTGTCGTCGACGGCTATGCCGCCCTGATCGCCAGCCTGGAAGCCGAAGGGGCCGTGTCGCGCGAGCTGGAGCAGCTGCCGTCGGAAACCGAGCTCGTTCGCCGCAAGGCGCTCGGCCTGGGCCTGACCACGCCGGAGCTGGCGGTCGTCATCGCCAACGTCAAGAACCGCTTCAAGCGCGTGCTGGCGGCGCTGCCGCTGACGGAATTGCCGTGGGCCGAGACCGTGCTGCGTCCGTACTTCCCGGAACAGCTGGTCGCCACCCGCAAGCCGCTGGATCACCCGCTGGCCAACGCCATCCTGGCGACCGTGCTGGCCAACGAGTCGGTCAACCGCTGCGGTCCGCTGATGCTGCGCGACCTGGCGCTGGAACACCGCATCGACGACGCCGAAGTGGTCAAGGCCTGGGGCCAGGCCTGGTCGGCGCTGCACCTGGCGCCGGTGTTCGACGCGCTCGACGCCGACGCACTGAAGGTGCCGCGCGACGTCTCGCAGACGGTCGACGCGCGTACCCGCGCGATGCTGCGCACCGTGATCGAAGGCGTGCTGTCGCTGCCGGCGGAACAAGCCGGCGCCGGCGGCATGGCCGAGCTGTCGAACCTGTTCTCGCAGCCGGAGCAACTGGCCGTCCTGATGCCGGCCAAGTCGGATGCCGACGCCCACGCCGGCCTGTCGCCGTCCTTCGTGCAGGCATGGAAGGCCATCGACACGGTCGAATCGCTGGCCGCCTTCCTGTTCGCCGCGGTGTCGGTGCAGCGTCCGGGCGGCATGTCGCTGGCCGAGTTCCTGCAAGTCGGCATGGTGCTGCGCGCCGCTTCCGGCATCGACACGCTGGAGCGCGGCCTGAAGCTGCCGGCCACCAGCAAGTCGCAGGAACAGCTGCGCAACTACGCGATGCAGGCCCTGCGCCGCACCCAGCAGCGCCTGCTGCTGACCGTGCTGGAACGCACGAAGCAGACCGGCGACATGCAGGCTGCGGTGCGTGACACCACCGGCGCGATGGGCCTGACCGGCTTCGCTCAGCCGACCGACCTCGAACAGGCAATGCTGAACGTCTGGTCGCTGTCGGAAGGTTCGAGCCCGGAACGCATCGCGGCTTGAGGCGATGAGCACCGGCGTAAGCAAAAGCGCTTTTGACGCGCTGCCGGAATCGGTACGGGCCCTGGCCCAAGCCGATTTCGGTCAGGTGGCGGATTTGTTCCGCGCTGCCGGTTTCACGGTCGGCCTGCCCGCCAAGGGCGTGCTGACCGTGAAAGGCTCGCAGGCTGCGCAGTTGGATACCGCGCGCGCAAGCGTGCTGCTGTCGGTAGGCGTGCACGGCGACGAGACCGGGCCGATCGAGATGGTGGCGCATGCGGTCGAGGCGCTGTCACGCACGCCGCAGGCCTTGAAGGTCGACCTGATGCTGTGCGTCGGCAGTATCGATGCGATCGCAGTCGGCAAGCGCTTCATCGACGCCGACCTGAATCGCATGTTCCGTCTCGACCGCGGCGACCTTGCCGGCACCTTCGAGGCGGGCAGGGCGGATACGCTGATCGCGGCCACTCGTGACTTCTTCGACGGCGCCGGTCCGCAGCGCTGGCACCTCGACCTGCACACGGCGATCCGTGCTTCGCGCTATCCGCAGTTTGCGATCGTGCCGGAGCTGATTGCGGATGCACCGCGCAAGGCGCTGATCGAATGGCTGGGGCAGGGCGGCATCGAGGCCGTCATCATGAACCCGAAGTCGGCCGGCACCTATTCGTACTGGACCGCGGAGCAGCATGGCGCGGCCTCGAGCACGGTGGAGCTGGGCCGCATCGGCACGCTGGGGCAGAACGATCTGTCGCAGTTTGCGGCGATGAGCGCCGCCCTGCATGCGCTGCTGCGCGGCGAGCCTGCGCCGCAGGGTGCTGCGCCGTTGGTGTTCAACACCGCGCAGTCGATCACCAAGCTGTCCGATGCATTCAGGATGAGTTTCGGAAAAGAGACCGAGAACTTCACGCCCCTGCAAAAGGGCGAGACCATCGCCACCGATGGCGATACCGTCTACACCGTCAAGCATGACGAGGAATTCGTCGTGTTCCCCAACCCGGACGTGCGTGTGGGTCTGCGCGCCGGGATCATGGTCGTTCGGGCAAAATAAGCGTTTTGGTGGGCACGGTGTGCCCACCAAACATCCACCGAATGGGGTATTTCCATGAGCAAGCTGTTCTCACCAATCAATCTCGGCCCGCTGGCCCTGCCCAACCGCATCGCCATCGCACCGATGTGCCAGTACTCGGCCGCGGAAGGCCATGCGACCGACTGGCACATGATCCACCTCGGCCACCTGGCCTTGTCCGGCGCCGGCCTCCTGATCATCGAAGCCACCGCGGTCACGCCGGAGGGGCGCATCTCGCCCGATGACCTGGGCCTGTGGTCGGACGAGCATGCGGCTTCGCTCGAGCCGGTCATCAACGCCATGCGCAGGCACTCCCCGATCAAGATCGCAATCCAGCTCGGCCACGCCGGCCGCAAGGCGTCCAGCGAAGTGCCGTGGCAGGGCGGCGCGAATATCCCGGTGGACCACCAGCGAGGCTGGCAGACCGTGGCGCCGTCCGCCATCCCGCACGCGCAGGGCGAGACCGTGCCGCTGGCGCTCGATGCGGAAGGCCTGCAACGCGTGAAGGAAGGCTTTGCCGCCGCTGCCCGCCGTGCCGATGCCCTGGGCCTGGACGCGATCGAGATCCACGGCGCCCACGGGTATTTGCTGCACCAGTTCCTGTCGCCGCTGGCCAACCGGCGCAGCGATCAATATGGCGGCTCGCTCGAAAACCGCATGCGCTTTCCATTGGAGGTGTTCGATGCGGTCCGCGCGGCGGTGTCGCCGGAAATGGTAGTGGGCATGCGCATCTCGGCCACCGACTGGGTCGAAGGCGGCTGGGACCTGGAACAGAGCCTGGCCTTGACCGCGGAACTCGAAAAGCGCGGGTGCCAGTTCATCCACGTGTCGAGCGGCGGGCTGTCGCCGCAGCAGAAGATCCCGGTGGGGCCGGGTTACCAGATCGAGTTCGCTGCCCGCATCCGCCAGCAGACGACGATGCCGGTGATCGGGGTGGGGCTGATCACGGAAGCCAGGCAGGCCGAGACCATCGTCCAGACCGGCCAGGCCGACATGGTGGCGCTGGCGCGCGCGATGCTGTACGACCCGCGCTGGCCCTGGCATGCGGCGGCCGAGCTGGGCGCCAGCGTAAGCGCGCCGCCGCAGTACTGGCGCTCGCAGCCGCACGAACTCAAGAATCTGTTCGGCGATACGCGGCTCGGACAGCGATAAAGAAGCGCGCTAATCCTCGCCAGTCACCGTTCGTTCCGCATTTTTTGCAGTTTGTCGCATGGCGCGGGATGGCTGAAACCTGACTTGTTAGAGTGAATCATCTCAAACAAGAAGACAGAAAGGCCATCCACCATGCGTACCCTGCTTGCCATCGCCTGCCTCGCCGCCCTCGGCGGCTGCGCCATCGTCGTCGCTCCCGGCGCGGACGGCGACTACACGGTTCGGACTCCGTTCAACGGCAACACGATCGAGGGCGACGGCATCGCCGCGCGCGACCAGCGGACGGTCGGCACCGTGAATGGCCTGGACGTGAATGGTTCCATCGTGGTCGACGTGCGCGTCGGCCCGGCCACTTCGCTGGTGGTGGAGGCAGACAGCAACCTGCTGCCGCTGATCCGCACCGACGTGCGCGGCGACACCCTGAACATCTATACCGACCGCTCTTACCGCAGCCGCAATCCGGTGCACGTGATCTACACGGTGCCGCGCCTGACCGACCTGCACCAGAACGGCTCCGGCCGCATCGCCGTGGAGGGCCTGTCCGGCTCTCCGCTGACCGTGCGCCGCAACGGTTCGGGCATGGTGTCCCTGTCCGGCCAGGTGGCCAGCCTGGAAGTCGACAACAACGGTTCCGGCAGTGTCGACGCCAGCCGCCTGCAGAGCGCCAGCGCCAAGCTGGCCATGAGCGGCTCCGGCCGCCTCGAAGTCGGGCGGGTAGCCGGCGACTATGCGATCGTCAACCTGAACGGCTCGGGCCAGCTGCATGTGAGCGGCACGGTGCGCTCGCTGACGGCGCGTTCGAACGGCTCCGGCCACCTCGACCTGGCCAAGCTGGCCAGCGACCAGGCCGACCTCTCGTCCTCGGGCTCGGGTGGCATCACCGCCAACGTGCGGCAATCGCTGATCGCGCAGAACGGCGGCTCGGGCGGCATCCGCGTGTACGGCAATCCGGGGCAGCGTTCGGTGAGCGGCAACCACGTGCAGATGTTGAATTAAAAAAAGCGGCCCGCGGGCCGCTTTCTTCATTACAGCAGGTGATCCAGCAACTCCGGCCCGAACACCTCACGATGCAGGCGCGCCGCCGGCACACCCGCATGCAGCAGCGACAGCCACTGCGCCTGCATGAACTTGTGCGGACCGCACAGCCACACTTCCGCTTCCTCGCGCTTCCACACCGGCAGCCTGGCCAGGTCCATGCGGCCTTCGACGTCTTCGTAGAAACTCACCACCGACAGGTTCGGCATGATCGCCTTCAGCGCCTCGACATCCGCACGCAGCGCGTGGTGGGCGGCATTGCGGGCAGCATGGGCGAAGATCACGCGGCGCTGCGGGTTCACGGCGGCGATGCGCTTGACTGCGGACACCATCGGCGTGATGCCGACGCCGGCCGACAGCAGCACGATGGCTTGTTCGTCTTCCGTGTTCGGGGTGAATTCGCCGAAGGGGTGCGACACCTGCAGGACCGAACCCGCCTGCACATTCTGGTGCAGCCAGTTCGACACCATGCCCGCCGGCGTATCGGCGCCATCTTCGCGCTTGACCGAGATGCGCCAGGTATCAAGACCCGGGGCGTCCGACAGGCTGTACTGGCGCAGCTGGTGGCGGCCATCCGGCAGATCGACGGCGACGCTGACGTACTGGCCCGCCTTGAAGGCCGGCAGCGGCTTCTCGTCCGCAGCGACCAGGCGGAAGGACATCACGTTCTCGCTCTCGCGGGTCACATCAAGCACGCGCATCGGGCGGGTCTCGCCCGGCTGGATGCCGGCGGTGCTGTACATCTCGGCTTCGGCGGCGATCAGGAGCCTGGCCAGCGAGCCATAGGCTTCAGCCCAGGCGTCCAGCAGCGGCTGGGTGGCTGCGTCGCCCAGGGTTTCGGCAATCGCTCCTAACAGGTGCTGGCCGACGATCGGGTAGTGCTCGGCGCGGATGCCGACCGAGACGTGCTTGTGGACGATACGATTCACCACCGGGCCCAATGCGCCCGGATTGCCGATGTTCGCGGCATAGGCGAACACCGCCGACGCCAGCGATTGCTGCTGCGCGCCGCTCGCCTGGTTGCCCATGTTGAAGAGGCTGGTCAGCTCAGGATGCGCCTTGAACATGTTCGCGTAAAACAGCTTCGTGATGGTCAGGCCATGCTGGCGCAGGACCGGTACGCTGGCGTCGATGAAGGGGCGGGAAGCGTCGGAAATCATGATTCGTCCTTATTGGTGCATCTAAAATGCAGATTTAAAGTTCAAAAAAACGCCCATACAAGGGCTCAAGCAAAAACAGTAAAGCCAGTACTTACTTCTATTCAATCACAGCAAGCGCGCCGCTTGCCGCCGGCGTGCCGCTCCAGAACATCTTGTGCATGCGGATCACCTGTTCGCCGGTCGCGCCCGAGGTCGCCTGGGCCAGCGTGTAGCGGTCCATGGCTTCGTAGAAGGCGCGCATGCCGGCGCGCAGCATGCCGCGCAGCTGGCAGTCGAGCTTGAGGGCGCAGCTCGTGCCCTCGCAATCGACCAGTTCGTCTTCTTCGCCTTCCAGCTTGCGCAGCACCTGGCCGATCGTCAGCGTGGCCGGGTCAGCCAGCAGGCGCAGGCCGCCGTTGCGTCCGCGCGTCGCCTTGATCCAGCCCAGCTTGGCCAGCTGGCCGACCACCTTCACCAGGTGGTTCAGCGGGATGTCGAACTGGCTGCTGATCTCCGCCACCGTCACGGGCTGCGAACGTTCGCCGGCCCGCTCCAGGTAAATGAGCACGCGCAAACCAATATCGGAGAAGCGGGTGAGGCGCATCGTAGGTTCTTCGTGGTGACAGGCGTATTCTACCTAAACCTGCATAAGAAATGCAGATTTAAGGAAATATTTTTTCCTGGCATTGCAAAATGTTATTTATAAGTGACTGGCATCTAGCCCTATAATCGCAAGCTTTGGAAGTGCGACCAGAGGACACGCTGTGAATCAGACATTGGGCCAGAAGCTGTTTAGAACCAAGACGTCCGAGCGCAAGCTCGACGACGCCTCCGCCCATGGTGGCGGCCTCGGCCGTACGCTGGGCCTGTTCCCGCTGACCATGATCGGCGTCGGCGCCACCATCGGCACCGGTATCTTCTTCACCATGGTCGAAGCGGTGCCGAAAGCCGGCCCGGCGGTCGTCCTGTCGTTCCTGCTGGCCGCGATTACCGCCGGCCTGACCGCGCTGTGCTACGCCGAACTGGCGGACCGCGTGCCGGCCTCCGGCTCGTCCTACTCCTTCGCCTACGCCACCGTGGGCGAGTTCGCCGCCTTCATCGTCGCCGCCTGCCTGCTGCTCGAGTATGGCCTGGCCGCCAGCGCCACCGCGATCGGCTGGTCCGACTACCTGAACAACTTCCTGCAGAACGCGATCGGCTGGCAGATCCCGGATGCGCTGCGCTCGCCGATGATCGTCTCGGGCAAGAACGGCGTCGAACTCCACGCCGGCCACATCAACCTGCCGCCCATCCTGCTGGTGATCATGTGCTGCGTCCTGCTGATTCGGGGCACCAAGGAATCGGCGACCACCAATGCCATCATGGTGGTCATCAAGCTGGCCATCCTGGTGTTCTTTGCGGCCATCGCCTTGACCGGCTTCGACATCAACAACTTCCACCCCTTCTTCAATGGCGCCGACAGCCACGGCGCGGGCGGCATGGCCGGCGTGACGGCGGCCGCCGGCACCGTGTTCTTCTCCTTCATCGGCATCGACACCATCGCCACCGCCGGCGAGGAAACCCGCAACCCGACCCGCGACGTGCCGCTCGGGATCCTGGCGGCCCTGATCATCGTGACCGTGTTCTACATGCTGGTGGCGATCGCCGCCATGGGCGCCCAGCCGGCCCACATGTTCGAAGGGCAGGAGGCCGGCCTCGCCGTGATCCTGCAGAACGTGACCGGCAAGGCCTGGCCGGCGCTGGTGCTGTCGGCCGGCGCGGTGATCTCCGTGTTCTCGGTGACCCTGGTGACCATCTACGGCCAGACCCGCATCCTGTACGCGATCTCGCGCGACGGCCTGATCCCGAAGACCTTCCAGCGCGTGAACCCGCGCACCCAGTCGCCGGTGGCGAACACCCTGATCGTCTCGGTGGTGGTGGGCATCGTGGCCGGCCTGGTCGACTCCACCTTCCTGTGGGACATGGTGAGCATGGGCACCCTGGTGGCCTTCATCGTGGTGTCGATTGCGGTGCCGGTCATCCGCCGCAAGCAGGGCAAGGACAGCAGCAGCGGCCGCAAGGGGTTCCGCGTGCCCTTCGGCCCCTACCTGGTGCCGGGCCTGTCGATCCTGGCCTGCCTGTACCTGGTGTTCGGCCTGTCGAAGGTGACCTATACCGTGTTCGCGGTGTGGATGACGGTGGCGGTGCTGACCTACTTCGGCTACGGCCTGCGCAACAGCCGCCTGAACAAGGCGAATTCGCAGCAGACCGAGCTGACGCACTGAGATGAGCATGATCCGGCGCGCCACCGCCGCCGACCGCGAGCACCTGCTCGGGGTCTGGCTGCGCTCGGTGCGCGCCACCCACGCCTTCCTGGGCGAACAGGACGTGCAGGACCTGCTGCCGGTGGTGCGCGACGTGGTGCTGGCCGGCGAAGCCCTCGAACTGTGGGTGCTCGAATTCGAAGCCGGCACACCGGCCGCCTTCATGGGCCTGGATGGCGCGGCGCTCGAAGCCCTGTTCGTCGATCCTTCCCACTTCCGCAAGGGCGCCGGCAAGCAGCTGCTGGCACATGCGCGCGCGCTCAAGGGGCCCTTGACGGTCGACGTCAACGAACAGAACCCGCAGGGCCTGGCCTTCTATCTGCAGTCCGGCTTCGTGCGGGCGGGGCGCTCCGAGCGCGATTCCGCCGGCCGGCCTTTCCCCATCCTGCACCTGCGCGAAGCCGCCTAGCCGTTGGTGGCCAGCATGCCCAGGCGCCGCTCCGCCGCCTTGCCGATGAAATCCTTCAGCACACCGAAGTAGTCGATGCAGTAGTCGAGCGCATCCTCGTTGCGCCAGATGCCATCGGGGTAGATCTGCAGCGCCTGCATCTCGGCCGGGTCGAAGCGCGCCCTCAGCGTGGCTTCGTCGATGCCGTGCAGGGCCTGGGCTATGGCCTGCACCTCGGCCGAACGGAAGGCGCGCGCCGGGCCGACGCCGACTTCGATGTCGCCGACCGCCGCGCCGCCGTCGACCAGGAAGTTGAGCGGGAAGGCGCCGCCCCAATCCGTTTTCGTGAGCAGGTAGTGGATGCCGTGCCAGGCCTTGTCGACGTCGGTGTCCGCGGTGTCGCCGTCCGCCGGTTCGAGCTCGGCCGGCGCGGCCGCCGGTTCGCTCCTGCGCCCCAGCAGGCGGCCCAGCAAACCCGGCTTGGCGGCCTGCCGGTATCTGGCATAGGCTTCGGGATCGTCCGGCGCGACCACTTTCCAGACCAGCGGTGGATCCGCGAGGATCTTCTCGATGTTACGGTCGCTGACCATATAAAAGGCGGCAATCATTCCCATCTGCGTCTCCTTCGAAAAAAAAGCCACGCTCCTTGCGGCAGCGTGGCTTTCGATGATGCATCGATGACGGCGTTTACTTCACGCCCATCTCTTTCAGCAGGTTATCCGCGTGGTCGACCTTGTCCATGTTCCACAGGATGTAGCGGATGTCGACCTGGATGTCGCGGGTGGCGGCCTTGTTGAAGTCCCAGTCCGAGATGATCGAATCCAGGGTGCCGTCGAAGGCCAGGCCGATCAGCTCGCCCTTGGCGTTCAGCGCGGCCGAACCCGAGTTGCCGCCGGTGATGTCCAGCGTCGCCAGGTAGTCGACCGGCACGGTGCCCAGCTTCGGATCGGCGTACTTGCCGAAGTCCTTGGCGCGGATCGCGGCCAGCTGCTTTTCCGGTGCGTTGAATTCGCCTTCGCCGGTGTGCTTGGCGACCACGCCCTTCACGGTGGTGAAGGCGGTCCAGGAACCGGTGCCGTCGGCGCCGTAGTTGCGGCCCTTGATGTTGCCGAAGGTCACGCGCAGGGTCGAGTTGGCGTCCGGGTAGACGGCCTGGCCCTTGCTGTTCATGTAGGCGATCTTGGCCTTCATGTAGCTGGCGTAGGCCTTCTGGATGTTACCGCCCAGTTCCTCTTCCTCGGCTTCTTCCTTGCGGTCGGCGTCGTACAGGGCGACGGCGGCCTTGATGAAGGCATCGTTGCTCGACTGGAAGTCCGCCGGCGACTTGTTCAGCCACTGGGTGCGGAAGTCCTTGTTCTGCATCTGCGAACCGGCGTACAGCTTGTCCAGCGCGGCCTTCAGCTCGGCTTCGTTCATGCCCGCCTTGATGCCGAGGGCGTTATCGAATGCCAGGTTGTGCTCGTTGGCCGGCTGTGCGCTGTACTGCTTCAGGAAGTTCAGCACCAGCGCCTTGTCGACCTTTTCGTCGTAGGTGCGGTCCTGGCCGGTGATGCTTGCCGTCATGCGCGGCATGTCGCGGTCCTGGTAGCCCGACTTGCGCTCGGCGTTCGGCTTGCTGCGCTCGTTGGACAGGCGGTACAGGGTGCGCGCCGAATTCAGGAAGCGCGGGGTCGAGTAGCCCAGGAAGAACTCGCGCTTGATGTTGGCGTCGCGCTCGGCGATCAGCTTCTCGACGGCCTCGATGTCGGCGCCGAATTCGGCTTTACGCGCGGCGTTGGAATTGATCCAGGCCTTCAGCGCATTGTGCTCGGCGGTCTTGCGCGCCAGGATGTCGCTGCCTTCGTAGCTGGCGATCATGCCCTTGCGGTTCTTGTAGTAGTTGTTGACGCCGGCGACCTGGCTGGCGTACTTCAGCTTGGCGGCCGGATCGTTCTTGGTCTCGCGCTCGATGACGGCCAGGGTCTCGCCCGACGCCTTCACGAAGGCCGGGTAGTTCCAGTCGAAGGTGAACGCGACTTCCGACGGCAGGCGGTGGCGGTTGGTGCGGCCCGGGTAGCCCAGCGCCATGATGAAGTCGCCTTCCTTCACGCCTTCCTTGGCGATCTTCAGGACGTGCTTCGGCCTGTAGGGGACGTTGTCCTTCGAGAACTCGGCCGACTTGCCGTCCTTGCTCACGTAGCCGCGGTAGAAGCCGTAGTCGCCGGTGTGGCGCGGCCACATCCAGTTGTCGGTGTCGCCGCCGAATTTACCCACGCCCGACGGCGGTGCGTGCACCAGGCGCACGTCGCGGATTTCCAGCTGCTTGATGCGGTAGAACTCGAGGCCGCCGTAGAAGCTCGGCACCGTGCAGCGGTAGCCCGGCTCTTTTTCGCACTCGGCCACCAGGGCCTTCTGGTTCTTCTCGATCGCTTCGATTCTAGCCTTGCCGGTCAGCTTGGCGACTTCCGGGGTGATCACGCGGTTGCTGACGTTGGTCACTTCCTCGGTCACGAAGATGCGGCTGCCCGGCGCGGCCGGCAGTTCGTCGGCCATGGTCTTGGCCAGGAAGCCGTCGGCCAGCAGGTCGTGCTGCGGGGTCGAGTTGATCGCCACGCTGCTGTAGACGCAGTGGTGATTGGTGATGACCAGGCCTTCCGGCGAGACGAAGGAGGCCGAGCAGCCGCCCAGGCTCACGATGGCGCCGGCCGGGAATTCGGTCAGTTTGGTGAGCGAGGCCGGGTCGAGCTTGAGGCCGGCGGCTTTCAGTTGCTTGGCTACTTGTGGCAGCTGCTGCGGCATCCACATGCCTTCGTCCGCCTGTGCGGCGAAGCTGGTCAGGATGGCGAGCGAAATTAGAGTCTTTTTCATGCGCTTGTGTCGGTTGGTCTAGGGTCCCCACGGAGGCTCGGACGAGCTCGCGACAGTATGCGTATGTGAAAAACCAGCGTCAACCCATATTTTCCCGCGTCCTTACAGCTGCGCCCCGATCAGGTCCGCCAGCTTGCCCGCCGCCTTGTCGTGCAGCGGACGGTCTTCCCACTGCTGCAGCGAGACCGGCTTCGAACGCAGCCAGTCCTGTTCGAAGACGGCTTCCTGCTGCCTGGCGAACACCGGATCGAGCACGTTCAGGTTGGCTTCGTCGTTCAGGCTGAAGGAGCGGTTGTCGAAGTTGGTCGAGCCCACCGACACCAGCAGCGAATCGACCACCAGCGCCTTCACGTGGTACATCGTCGGCTGGTATTCGGCCATCTTGACCCCGGCCTTGAGAAGCTCGCCCCAGCGCTCGCGCGAGGCGGCGCGCACCACGTCCGAATCGATGATCTTGCCTGGCGTAATGATGCGCACGTCGACGCCGCGCCTGGCCGCCGCGACCAGGGCCTTGACCGCCAGTTCGTCGGGCACGAAATACGAGTTCGACAGGTGGATCGTATGGCGCGCGGCGGTGATCGCCATCAGGTACATCAGGTGCATGCTCTCGCCGCCGCCGGTGATGGAGCTGGAGAACATCTGCGCCGGCGAGTCGCCCTGCGGCTTCAGGGCCGGGAAATAGGCTTCGCCATCCAGCACCACGCCGGTGGCCTTGGTCCAGTTGTCATTGAACACGGCCTGCATCTGGCCGACCACCGGGCCCTCGACGCGGAAATGGGTGTCGCGCCAGTGGTCTTCGTCCTGGCCGTGGCCGCGCCATTTGTCGGCGATGCCGACGCCGCCGGTAAAGCCGATGCGGCCGTCGACGATCAGCAGCTTGCGGTGGGTGCGGTTGTTCAGGCGCGCCAGCTTCCACCAGACCGGCTTGTGGTAGCGGTGCAGCTGCACGCCCGCCTTGCGCAGCGCGTCCATCGAGGCGTCGTCCATTTTCAGGCTGCCGATGTAGTCGAGCATCAGGTGCACCTTGACGCCGGCGCGCGCGCGTTCGGCCAGGGCATCGGCGAATTCCTTGCCGATGGTTTCCGACCAGTAGATATAGGTTTCGAAGGTGATCGTCTTTTTCGCTTCGCGGATCGCCTTCAGCATGGCGGGGAAGATCTGGTCGCCGTTCAGCAGGACCTCGACCTTGTTGCCCTCGACCAGCGGCGGGCCGAGCAGCACGCCGAGGGAGCGGCGGAATTGCGGATCGTTGGTGTCGTACAGGCGGGTGAGCTGGGTCTCGATCTTTTTCTCGGTCGGCATGAAATTCAGCACGAGCAGGCCCACCACGACCGTGGCGATACAAGTGATCAATGCAACGATAGAACGTTTAGTGCGCATAGGCGGATTTCAGGCATAAAAAAAACCAACGCCGGAGAGCGTTGGTTTTAGCGAACGTACCGCACTGCTTAGCGTGCGCGGCCGCGACGCAGCAGGTTCACGATGGCCAGCAGGATGACGGCGCCCAGGAAGGAAACCAGCAGGGACGAGACGCTGAAGTCATCGGAGTTGATGGTGCCGGTGCCAAACAGCGGCGACAGCAGCCAGCCACCCAGGAAGGCGCCAACGATACCGACCACGACATTGAGAATCATGCCTTGTTCAGCGTCCGTTTTCATGACCATGCTGGCGAGCCAGCCGAGAATACCACCGACGACGATCCAGATAATGAATAACATGTTGATTCCTCCTCAAGTTGGAAAAACATACTCCAGGCCAATTGATTGCCGAGGCCATGGGCAAAGTCTACGGATGCGTACGTACCCGGGTCGGTGCGGCAACGAACGTTAGACGCGCAAAGTGAATTCGCGTTCTGTTGATAGACGGAATGTCAACGAATGAGTGCGGCACCGAACAGAAGCAGACTGCTCGGCGGGAATATCGTTCCCAGACAAGCAGCACATACCGATTTGCCGTACACCGACCCTTGAGAGGACACATACCATGAGCATTTTCGACACCGACAAGCAGAACAACCAGAATCGTATGGTCACCGGCCTGTTCCCGGATCGTGCAAGCGCAGAACGCGCCTATAACTCCATCTCGACCCGCGGTTATTCCAAGGACGACGTCAACCTGATGATGTCGGACTCGACCCGTAAAACCCACTTCAGCGACACCGAAACCGAACTGGGCAGCAAAGCAGCCGAAGGCGCCGGCGTCGGCGCCGGCATCGGCGGCACCATCGGCGCCGTGCTGGCCGGCGTGGCCGCACTGGGCACGACCCTGGTCCTGCCGGGCCTGGGCCTGGTGGTTGCCGGTCCGCTGGCAGCCGGCCTGGCCGGCGCGGGCGCCGGCGGCATCACCGGCGGCCTGATCGGCGCACTGATCGGCGCCGGTATTCCGGAAGAGCGCGTCAAGCACTACGAAGAAGGCATCAACAAGGGCGGCATCGTGATGGGCGTGACCCCGCGTTCGGACGATGACGTCGAGTACATCCAGAAATCCTTCACCGACAACGGCGGCTCGCACGTGATCGGCACCGGCGTCGGCGCACTGGCCGGTGCGGCCGTGGGCGCGGGCATCGGCTCGGCGGCAGGTCCGATCGGCACCCTGGCGGGCGCCGCGATCGGCGGCATCACCGGCGGCATGGCCGGCAAGGGCGCCGGCGAAGTCGTGAACCCGAAAGCGGGCGACGACCTGGGCGAACACTATATGGCCAAGGGCGTGGGCGCCGGCGCGGGCGCCGCTGTGGGTGCGGCCGCTGGCGCGGTGGCAGGTCCGATCGGCATGGCTGCCGGTGCGGCGATCGGCGGCCTGGCCGGCGGCGCGGCTGGCCGCGGTGCTGGCGAAGTGGTGAATCCGCATGCGGAAGACCGCCTGCATGAACACAACCTGGCCCAGGGCACCGGCGCTGCCGGCGGCGCGCTGGCTGGCGCTGCGATCGGCGCCGCGGGCGGCCCGATCGGCGCAGTGGCCGGCGCGGTTGCAGGCGGCATCGCCGGCGACATGGCCGGCAAGGGCGCCGGTGAAGTCGTGAACCCGAAAGCGGGCGACGATCTGCGCGAACACAACCTGGCAGGCGGCGTCGGCGCGGGCGGCGGCGCGGCAGCCGGTGCGGCGCTGGGCGCAGTCGGCGGTCCGGTCGGCATGGCGGCCGGTGCGGCCATCGGCGGCATCGCCGGCGGCATGGTCGGCAAGGGCGCCGGCCACCTGGTCAACCCGACCGAGGAAGACAACTACTGGCGCACCAACTACCAGACCCAGTCGTACTACTCGCCGGGCTACACCTACGACGATTACTCGCCGGCCTATGCGCTGGGCTACAACAATGCCCGCCGCTACCCGTCCTATGACCTGGCCGAGCCGCACATGGCCGACGAATGGGATCGCGTGAAGGGCCATTCGCGCCTGTCGTGGGAGCAGGCCAAGTCGGCCAGCCGCGCGGCCTGGGACAAGGTCGAGCGTGCGATGCCGGGTGATTTCGATCGCGACGGCCGTTAAAACGTTTTAAATATAAAAAAACCTCGGTGCCGCAAGGCCCGAGGTTTTTTTTACGTCTGGTCAAAAATTATTGTTTGACCGCTTCGACCTGGATCGCCAGCTTGACGTCCATGTTGAAACCGAAGGATTCGCCGTAGCTCACGCCGAAATCGCTGCGCTTGAAGCTGGCCGAGGCGTCGGCGCCGCAGACTTCCTTCTTCAGCATCGGGTTGATGATGCACTTGAACTTGTTGATGGTGAGGGTCACCGGCTTGGTGACGCCGTGCAGGGTCAGTTCGCCGTCGACCGATGCCGGGTTGTCGCCGTTGAACACCAGCTTGCCCTTGTAGGTCGCGGTCGGGAACTTGGCGACGTCGAACATCTCGGCCTTCTTGGCGTGTTCGTTCAGCTTGTCGTTGCCGAAGTCGATGGTGGTGGTGTCGATGGTGATGTCGACGGTGCCGGTCTTGGCCGCGCGGTCCACCACGATGCTGCCTTCGGACTTGTTGAACTTGCCGCGCCAGACCGACAGGCCGCCGAAGTGGTCGGCCTCGAAGCTCGGGTAGGTGTGGCTCGGGTCGACTTTATAGGTGTCGGCGGCGAAGGCGCCGGTTGCCAGCGTGGCGGCCAGGAGAGCGATGGTCAGGTTTTTCAATTTCATCAGACGGGTTCCCTTTGGGTTGAGTGTTGCTGCTTAATTAGAGGTGATTACTGTCCCGCGGCGACGCGGAACTTGATGAGGACTTCGTCGGCGACCATGCTCGTATCCTGCCACTCGCCTTCGCCGACATTGAAGGCCAGGCGCTTGATCGGCAGCTGACCTTCGAATACTTGTTTGCCGCCTTGCGGCTTGACCGTGAGCGGGAAGCTGACGTCAGCGGTCTTGCCCTTGATGGTCAGCTTGCCGGTGACGGCCAGCTTGCCGGCGCCGGCCGGTCTGATCGACGACGAAATAAAGCTCGCCTTCGGGAACTGGGCCGAGTTGAACCACTCCTTCTTGGCGATCTCCTTGTTGTAGTCGGCCTGGCCCATGTCGAAGCTGGCGGTGTCGATGTCCACGCGCGCCGTCGCCTTTTCCGGGTGCGCGGCGTCGTAGTCGATCTGCGCGTTAAAACGCTTGAAGTTCGATTCGACCGGCACGTCCATCTGCTTGAACACGGCCGAGACGCTGCTGTGGGCGAGGTCGGTCTTGAGCGGCGCGGCGTTGGCGATCAGGGCGGCGCCGAGCAGCGTGGCGGACAAGGCCGCGGCGAGGGTAGGGGATAGTTTCATTCTTACTCCTTCAATGGGAACGGCCGGGCAGCATGCGGCGCATGGTGCCGTCGCGGTCGATGAGCTGGTGCTTGAGGGCGGCCAGCACGTGCAGGCCGACCAGGCCCGCCAGCAGCATGTTCAGCCAGTAATGCACCGGTTTCAGGATCGCGGCCAGCGCCGGGTCCTTGGCGAAGAACACCGGCAGCTTGAACAGGCCGAACCAGACCACCGGGACGCCGGCAGCCAGCGTGTACAGGTAACCCGATACCGGCACCGCGAACATCATGAGGTAGAGCAGATGGTGCAGGCCGTGGGCGGCGCTGCGCTGCCAGGCCGGCATCGCCGATGACAGCGCGGGCGGGCGCTGCTTCAGGCGCCACAGCAGGCGCAGGGCCGCCAGCAGCAGAACGGTCACGCCGGCCCACTTGTGCCAGGAGAAGTAGCGCAGCTTGGTCGGCGAAAATCCGGGAATGTCCGTCATCACCAGGCCGAGCGTGAAGGCGCCCACGATCAGCACGGCGATCAGCCAGTGAAGCACGATCGCGATCGTGGTGTAACGCGCCTGTTCCTGATGCTGCTGAAGCTGCATGCTGTCTCCGGGGATCTGTTCTTGTTGGAACGCGATCTTAACAAAATAGCTGATGTATTGATTCCAGTACTCTTTCACTACTTTAACGGTTCCACCCGGCTGGAGGAAGACAGGTAAACGGATAACATTGTTCAGCTGGCGGGACAATCCTGATAAACGGCCGGGCTTGCGCACGTTAGCCCGGCCTTGCACGACGCTCTACGGGGAAGGAACGTAAAATGTTGACGAGTCCGATTTATAAATGATAATTGTAGGACATGAAAATTTCCGAAAAAAATCCATGAGCTTACGCCTGCCCATTCTGATGCTGGGCCTGGCCGCCGCCGGCTGCGCGCAGGCGGGCGAGCGCACCGTTCCCGAGCGCCAGGCCGCGGAATTCGCCGACCTGTCGATCGAGGAACTGGCGAACATCGACGTGACCTCGGTCTCCAAGCGCCCCGAGCGCCTGCAGGATGCGCCGGCCTCGGTGTTCGTGATCACCGCCGACGACATCCGCCGCGCCGGCAGCCGCAGCCTGCCCGAAGCCCTGCGCCTGGCGCCCAACCTGCAGGTGGCGCGCGCCAGCAACAGCGGCTACTACATCTCCGCGCGCGGCCTGAACGGCACCAGCAACAGCCCCGCCAACAAGCTGCTGGTGATGATCGACGGCCGCTCCGTCTACTCGCCGCTGTTCTCGGGCGTGTTCTGGGACGAGCCCGACGTGATGCTGGAAGACGTCGAGCGCATCGAGGTGATCAGCGGCCCGGGCGGCACGCTGTGGGGCGTGAACGCGGTCAACGGCGTCATCAACATCATTACCCGCCATGCCTCCGACACCCAGGGCGACCTGCTGATGCTGCGCGGCGACACGGATGGCGCGCAAGCCGCCTTCCGCCACGGCGCGGGCGGCGCCGGCCACCACTGGCGGGTGTATGGCAAGGTGTTCGGCCTCGCCCGCAGCGAACTGAATACCGGCGCGCACATCGATGACGCCTGGGACCAGGGCCAGGTGGGCTTCCGTAGCGACTGGGAGCGCGGCGGCGACCGCTTCAGCGTCAACGGCAATGCCTGGCGCGGCCGCCAGGGCCAGCCGGCGCCGGGGGCGATTTCCGCACCGGGCGCCAGCACCGGCGTCGACGACATCATCACGCGCGGCGCCAACCTGAGCGGACGCTGGGAGCGGCTGCTTGCGGACGGCGGCAGCGTCAGTGTGCTGGCCTACTACGACCACCGCTACCGCCAGGTGCCGCCGACCTTCACGGATTCGGTCGACATCGCCGACGTCCAGGTCCAGCATTCGCTGCCGGCGCTGGGCGCGCACAATATCGTCTGGGGCGGCGAGTACCGCTACAGCTGGGACAGCGTCACCAACAGCCGCTTCGTGGCCTTCCTGCCGGCCAGCGACAGGCAGGCCTGGGCCAGCCTGTTCGCCCAGGACCAGATCGCACTGCGCGACGACCTGCGCCTGACGGCCGGCGCGCGCTACGAACGCAATCCCTATACCGGCGCCGAGTTCCTGCCGACCCTGCGCCTGTCCTGGCGCATGTCGCCGGCGCACTCGCTATGGACCGGCTACTCGCGCACCGTGCGCGCGCCCTCGCGCCTGGACGTCGACGCCTTCATCCCCGGTGCGCCGCCCTTCCTGCTGGCCGGCGGCCCGCGGGTGCGTTCCGAAGTGGCGCGCGTGTTCGAGGTCGGCTACCGCGGCCAGGTGGGGCAGGACCTGTCGTATTCGGTCACGGCTTTCCGCAACCTTTACGACCACCTGCGCACCACGGACCTGACCCCTGCCGGCACGATCGAGTTCGGCAACCAGATGGAAGGGCGGGCGTACGGTATCGAGGCCTGGGCCAGCTACCAGATGAGCGAGGCATGGCGCCTGTCGGCCGGCGCCACCGCGCTGCGCGAGCGCTTCAGCCTGAAGCCTGCTAGCCGTGACCTCGGCAGCGTGGCGACCACCGGCGTCGACCCGGCCTACACCGCCCAGCTGCGCTCGAACTACGCCTTCGACAGCACGCGCGAACTGGAAGTGGCGGTGCGCCGCGTCGGCTCGACCGGGCGGCCGGCGGTGCCGGGCTACACGGCCGTCGACCTGCGCTTCGGCTGGCGTTTCGCGCCGGGGATGGAGTTGTCGGTGATCGGGGCCAACCTGAACGGCGGGCACCGGGAGTATGGGGTGGCCCAGTTCGGCAGCGAGGTGCCGCGGAGTTTGGGGATCAAGCTGGTGTGGCAAAAATAACCCGTCGTCCCCGCGGAGGCAGGGACCCAAGTTTGTTCGCGTTTCGATAGCTCACGCAGAACTTGGACCCCCGCCTTCGCGGGGGCGACGTTCAAAGGTTCGTGGCTTAAATCGCCTTGGCCAGCTGCGCCGCCAGACCCGTGTAATTCGCCGGCGTCATCGCCAGCATCAGGTCCTTGGCTTCCTGCGGCACGGCCAGGCCGCCGATGAACTCCTGCAGCGCTTCGCGGGTGATGCCCTTGCCGCGGGTGAGTTCCTTCAGCTGTTCATACGGGTTGGCGATGCCGTAGCGGCGCATCACGGTCTGCACCGGCTCGGCCAGCACTTCCCAGTTCGCATCCAGGTCCTGCTCCAGGCGCTGCGGGTTCACTTCCAGCTTGTTCAGGCCGCGCAGGCAGCTGTCGTAGGCCAGCAGCGCGTAGCCGAAGCCGACGCCGATGTTGCGCAGCACCGTGGAGTCGGTCAGGTCGCGCTGCATGCGCGAGACCGGCAGCTTGTCCGCCATGTGGCGCAGGACCGAGTTGGCCAGGCCCAGGTTGCCTTCCGAGTTCTCGAAGTCGATCGGGTTGACCTTGTGCGGCATGGTCGACGAGCCGATTTCGCCTGCCTTCAGCTTCTGCTTGAAGTAGCCCAGCGAGACATAGGTCCAGATGTCGCGGTTCAGGTCCAGCAGGATGGTATTCGTGCGCGCGATCGCGTCGAACAGCTCGGCCATGTAGTCGTGCGGCTCGATCTGGATGGTGTACGGATTGAAGCTCAGGCCAAGGCGCTGCTCGATCACGTTCTTGCTGAATGCCGGCCAGTCGAAGTTCGGGTAGGCCGACAGGTGGGCGTTGTAGTTGCCGACCGCGCCGTTCATCTTGCCGAGGATCTCGACGGCTTCGATGCGCTTGACGGCGCGCTGCAGGCGCGCGACCACGTTGGCGAATTCCTTGCCCAGGGTGGTCGGGCTGGCGGTCTGGCCGTGGGTGCGCGACAGCATCGGCAGCTCGGCGTTGACGTGGGCGATGTCCGTCAGCCTGGCGATGATGGCCTGCAGGGCCGGCAGCATCACGCCGTCGCGCGCCGCTTTCAGCATCATGCCGTGCGAGGTGTTGTTGATGTCTTCCGAGGTGCAGGCGAAGTGGATGAATTCGCTGGCCGCGACCAGTTCCGGCACGTCCTTGACCTTCTCCTTCAGCCAGTATTCGACGGCCTTGACGTCGTGGTTGGTGACGGCTTCGATTTCCTTGATGCGCGCGGCGTCAAGGTCCGAGAAGTCGGCCGCCAGCTTGTCGAGCAGGGCGCCGGCTTCGTTCGAGAACGGCTTGAGTTCGGCAAAGCCGGCTTGCGCCAGGGCCTGCAGCCAGGCGATCTCCACCTTCACACGGTGGTGCATGAAACCGGCTTCCGACAGGATGGGACGCAGCTTGTCGGTCTTGGCGGCATAGCGGCCGTCCAGCGGGGACAGGGCCGACAGGGTCGAGGAGGAGGTAGAGGTCATGGCAGGCAGGCGGGGATGATTGCAAAAGCGCGATTTTACCATCGGGAGCCTGCGCGTTCCCGGTTTGTCAAGCCGAACGTGGACAGCGTTGCAAGGCTTTCTCACCCCCTTATCCGGCGTTTGGCCGATGCTATACTGTGAGCCACTCCCCCTACTCGAGCATTTATGAAACTGATCGGTTCTGTCACCAGTCCTTATGTGCGCAAGGTGCGCGTCGTGTTGGCAGAGAAGAAGCTCGATTACACCTTCGAGCTGGAAAACGTGTGGTCGCAGGATACGAAGATTTCCGCCTCCAACCCGCTCGGCAAGGTGCCCTGCCTGGTCATGGAAGACGGCAGCGCCATGTACGATTCGCGTGTGATCGCCGAATACCTGGACACGCTGACGCCGGTCTGCAAGCTGCTGCCGGCGAACAGCCGCGACCGCGCCAACGTCAAGGTCTGGGAAGCCCTGGCCGACGGCGTCGGCGATGCCGCTGTGCTGGCCTACCTGGAGCGTACCCAGCGTCCCGCCGAGCTGCAGAGCCAGGCCTGGATCGACCGCCAGATGGGCAAGGTGAGCAAGAGCCTGCAGGTGATGTCCGATAACCTCGGCGAACAGCCTTTCTGCATGGGAAATCACTACACCCTGGCCGACGTCGCCGTCGGCTGCGTGCTGGGCTGGCTGTCCCTGCGCTTCCCCGACATCGCCTGGCGCGACGATCATCCGAACCTGGCGCGCCTGTTCGACAAGCTGTCCGAGCGTCCGTCCTTCAAGGACACCGTGCCGGTCATCGCCACGTGAACGCCGCAGTGAGCAAACCTGCCTCGACCACGGTCGTGTTCGGCGAAGCCCTCGTCGACGAATTCCCGACCGAGCAGGTGGTGGGCGGCGCGCCTTTCAACGTCGCGCGCCACCTGGCCGCCTTCATGGAGCCGGCCCTGATGATCACCCGCATCGGGCGCGACCGCAACGGCCAGGCCCTGCGCGGTGAGTTCGAGCGTTTCGCGATGAGCGATGCCGGCCTGCAGCTGGATCCGATGGAAGAGACCGGCCGCGTGGTGGTCGAGCGCAACGGCCAGGGACACCGCTTCCGCATCCTGCCGCGCCAGGCCTACGACTTCATCGACGCCGGCGCGGCCACCGCCAGCCTGGCGAAGGTCGAGGCCGATCTCGTCTACTTCGGCACCCTGGCCCAGCGCGGAGAACGCTCGCGCGCGGCCCTGGCCGCCGTGCTGGAGGCGACCCCGGCAAAGCGCTACCTGGACCTGAACCTGCGTCTGGACCAGTACGAGGAAAGCACCGTCACGCGCTCCTTGAGCGCGGCCGACATCGTCAAGGTCAACGAAGAGGAATTGCAGGCTCTGTTCCAGTGGTATTTCCAGATCGGCCCGGAGGACGCGGCGCTGTCGACGGAAGAAGTGCACGCGGCCTGCCGCGCGTTGATGGACCGTTTCAGCCTGGAGACCCTGATCGTGACCCTGGGCCACCGCGGTTCGGTCGTGTTCCTGGCGGACGGCGGCACGATCGCCACCCGCGACACCCCGGCGCCGCCCTTCGTGATCGACACGGTGGGCGCGGGCGACGCCTTCTCGGCGATCTTCCTGCTGGGACGCGCGCGCGGCTGGCCGCTGGCGCTGACCCTGGCGCGCGCCAACGAATTCGCCGGCGCGATCTGCGCGGTCGCCGGCGCGGTGCCGCGCGACCTGAACTTCTACGACAAGTGGGTCAATCGCTGGCGCGAAGGCACGCCGGCGGCAGCGTTTACATCTCGCTGACATCCCCCATCTGGCTTTGTAAGTAATTCTGGATGCCCACCTTGACGATCAGGTCGAGCTGGGTTTCCAGCCACTCGATGTGTTCCTCGGTGTCTTCCAGGATCTCCAGCAGCAGGTCGCGCGACACGTAATCGCGCGCCGCTTCGCAGGCGGCAATGCCGTCCTTCACGCACTGCTGGGCGCCGCGCTCCAGTTTCAGATCGCATTCCAGCATCTCCTGCGCCGACTCGCCGATCAGCAGCTTGTGCAGGGCTTGCAGGTTGGGCAGGCCATCCAGCATCAGGATGCGGTCGATCAGGCGGTCCGCATGCTTCATCTCGCCGATCGACTCGTCGTATTCCTTCTTGCCGAGGCGGGTGAAGCCCCAGTGCTTGTACATGCGCGCATGCAGGAAGTACTGGTTGATCGCGGTCAGCTCGTTGGTCAGCTGCGCATTGAGCGCGCGGATGATGTTCGGATCGCCCTTCATGAAATCCCTTTCTTTTTAGTTGTTCAAATCGACGCCAGCGCGACGCCGCCGGCCAGCAGCAGCGAGACCGAGGCGATCGCGATGCCCACCGTGCGCCTGCGGTTGGTGAGCGTCCACAGCACTACCCCGGACAGCGACAGCAGGATGATCGAGCCGGCCAGCGTGTCCACCAGCAGGATCCAGCCCATGCTCATGCCGACGCCCTTGTGCAGATTGGTCAGGGTGGCGAAGACATTGTTTTCGTTGCGCTTGAGGGTAACGTAATTATTGCCGACCCAGTACTCGGCCTGGACCGCGCCGGTGGGCGAGGTGAAGCTGGCGCTCCAGCGCGCGGGCTGGACCAGGGCGCGGTCACCCCAGGCCACCGGCCGCGCCGGCTCGGCTTTTACACGCGCCGGATCGGGCTGAAGCTTGAGCGAGGATTTCAGCCAGGCGGCCAGCGCCTGCGGATCGGGCGGGGCCGGATCGGGCAGGGGAATCTGTACCGTGCTTTCCTGCACCTGGGCGGCGGGAATCTTGAGCACGGCGCGGTGGTTCAGCAGGATGCCGGTGCTGCCGAACAGCAGGCCGAGCACCGCGCCCCACAGGCCGATCCAACCATGCATCTTGCGCAGCCATTTGACGGCGAGGGCGCGGCGCGAGGGCGCGGGCGGCGGTGGGACCGTGAAGGGTTGCGGCGGCGTCCTCGGGGAGCGAAACGGGATGACGGGCATAAGACAGGCGTAATGGCTGCTTTGGAAGCACCATGTTAGCAGGACGCGCCGCCCATCGGTCGCTGCGCACAGTGTAAATGTGCGCGGCAATGAACACTCGGAAAACTGACCGGCGTCGCTGGCGCCGCGGACGCGGCGACGGCCGGGACGATTCGGGGGAGGGCCGGGCGGCCGGCTCAGGCGGCCAGATCGGCCGGAGTGCGGCGCAGCTCGGTAACGGTGGTGCGCGCGTCGAGATGTTCGTTCATCACTTCGCGGGCATAGCTGACGCATTTGCCGCAGCAGGTGCCGACGCCGAGTTCCTTGTACAGGTCGGACATCGAGGTCAGGCCCATTTCGACGGCCTGGCGGATTTCACGGTCGGAGATGTTGTTGCAAACGCAGACGATCATGTCTTTCTTTCCTCGTTGTCTGGTATATAATGCGAATCATTCTCATTAATGTTTGTATTCTCCTGAAATCGAAACCCGAATGCAAGCGTTTTGTCGTGTCATTGAGGCAGAGTGAACACAAGTAGACAAATCGCAAATAGAAATAATTCGCATTTAGGTTTATGATGCTCACATCGTCTCATCAGTGCCGCATTGAAGCCATACGGAAACGACAACCATGACTCTCGCCCCCACCCTGACCACGCTCGACGCCTTGAAGGCGGGCCAGAGCGCCACCGTGATCCACCTCGCGCCCAGCCAGGGCCATGGCGGGGATGGCGCCGACGTTTCGCGCCGCCTGATGGAACTTGGCTTCGTCCCCGGCGAACGCATCCGCATGCTCAAGCGCGGCCTGCCGGGCGGCCCGGTCGCGGTCAAGGTCGGTCAATCCACGTTCGCACTGCGCCGTTTCGAAGCGGCGCTGGTCTCGATCCAGCCGGAATAAACGGAACACATCAATGGGAGCAGTAGAACAGCAGGTCCAGGCGGCGACTGCGACAAAAGCGCCGCTGATCGCCCTGCTGGGTAATCCGAACTGCGGCAAGACCGCACTGTTCAACCGCCTCACCGGCGCGCGCCAGAAGGTCGCGAACTACGCCGGCGTCACCATTGAACGCAAGGAAGGCAGCTTCACCCTGCCGGGCGGCCGCGCCATGCGCGTGCTCGACCTGCCGGGCGCCTACAGCCTGTCCGCCCACACCCCCGACGAAGCCATCACCCGCGACGTGGTTGCCGGCCTGCGCACGGGCGAACAGGCGCCGGACGCCGTAGTCTGCGTGGTCAACGCCACCAACCTGCGCCTGAACCTGCGCCTGGTGCTCGAGATCCAGCGCCTCGGCCTGCCGATGGTGCTGGCCCTCAACATGGTCGACGTGGCCAACAAGCGCGGCATCGAGATCGACACCGCCAGGCTGTCGCGCGAGCTGGGCATGCCGGTGGTCGAGACCGTGGCCGTGCAGTCCGGCGGCGAGAAGCCGCTGCTGGCCATGCTGGAAACCCTGTGCTTCGATACGCCGGTGAAACCGCGCCCGCTGAGCGCGATCGACGCCGTGCCGGTCGAGGAGACCCAGCGCGAAGTGCGCCGCATCATCGAGGCTTGCGTCAGCTTCGACAAGGACACCGGCAACCTGTCGGAGCAGATCGACCAGGTCGTGCTGCACCCGGTGCTGGGCCCGGTCATCCTGGCCGTGCTGATGTTCCTGGTGTTCCAGGCCGTGTTCAGCTGGGCCGCGGCGCCGATGGACCTGATCAAGAGCGGCGTCGAGGGACTCGGCGCCTGGGTCGGCTCCAACATGGCCGAGGGACCGCTGCGCGGGCTGATCGTCGACGGCATCTTCGGCGGCGTCGGCAGCGTGCTGGTGTTCCTGCCGCAGATCCTGATCCTGTTCTTCTTCATCCTGGTGCTGGAAGACTGCGGCTACCTGCCGCGCGCGGCCTTCCTGCTCGACCGCATGATGGGCAGCGTCGGCCTGTCCGGGCGCGCCTTCATTCCGCTGCTGTCGTCCTTCGCCTGCGCGATTCCCGGCGTGATGGCGGCGCGCACCATCCAGAACCCGCGCGACCGCCTTGTGACGATCATGATCGCGCCCCTGATGACCTGTTCCGCGCGCCTGCCGGTGTACGCGCTGGTGATCGCGGCCTTCATTCCGAGCCGCGAGCTGGCCGGCGGCATCAATTTGCAGGGCCTGGTGCTGTTCCTGCTGTACGCGGCCGGCATCGTCAGCGCGATGGGAGTGGCCTGGTTCTTCAAGCGCGCCGCGCGCACCAAGGGCCAGCACCCGCTCATGCTCGAGCTGCCGGCCTACCACTGGCCGCACCTGCAGAACCTGGCCCTGGGCCTGTGGGAGCGCGCGAAGATCTTCCTGACCCGCGTCGGCACCGTGATCCTGACCCTGATGGTGCTGGTCTGGTTCCTGTCCAGCTTCCCGGGCGCCCCGGAAGGCGCGACCCACCCGCCGATCTACTACAGCGTGGCCGGCATGCTGGGCCGCGCGCTGGCGGTCATCTTCGAACCGATCGGCTTCGGCTGGCAGATCTGCATCGCGCTGGTGCCGGGCATGGCCGCGCGCGAAGTGGCGGTGGGCGCGCTCGGCACCGTGTACGCGCTGTCGTCCTCGGGCGACGACGTGGCCGGCTCGCTGGCGCCGCTGATCGCCCATTCCTGGAGCATGGCCACCGCGCTGTCGCTGCTGGCCTGGTACGTGTTCGCGCCGCAGTGCCTGTCGACCCTGTCGGTGGTGCGGCGCGAGACCGGCAGCATCCGCTGGGCCTTCGTCATGGCCGGCTACATGTTCGCACTGGCCTATCTCGCTTCCTTCATCACCTACCACGTGGCGCGCTACGCCCTCGGGAGCTGAGATGATCGCCCAGTACCTGGTGGTCGGCCTGATCGTGCTGCTGGCGGCAGGCTACGCCGCCGGCAAGTACCTGCCGCTGTCGGTGCGCCGCAAGATCGTCTACAAATTCTCGGACGGTAGCGGCAAGGGTTGGCTGGCGCGCTGGCTGGACAAGGACGCCGGCTGTGGCAGCGGCTGCGATACCTGCGGGACCTGCGCGCCGGCGCCGATGCCGGAGAAGGATGAGAAGGGGCGCAAGATCATTCAGGTGCACGCGAAGCGTTGATACCGTCATTCCGGGCACAGCCCGGCCTGACTTCCCGCGGAGGCGCACTGCTGTCCAAGATAATTGACAGTTGAGCTGGTAGTAGACCATCGGAAAGGAGTTGCAGGTAAAGGTTAAGGGTACTAAAACCCTGAGTTCTCATGCTCACAACCTAAACCTGCAACCATGTCTACGATAACCACTTTCCAGGCGCTTTTAAAGGGTCTTCCACGCGCTGTGTTCAATCGTTGTGTCGAGCGACACAACGCGGACAAGGGGTGCAAGCGCTT
>NZ_CAKKMV010000022.1 GCF_918697865.1 Massilia sp. Bi118
ACGAAGGTGGCCGTCACACCCCGTTCTTCAACAACTACCGTCCGCAGTTCTACTTCCGTACCACCGACGTGACCGGTTCGATCGTTCTGCCGGCCGACAAAGAGATGGTCATGCCGGGCGACAACGTATCGATCACCGTCAAGCTGATCGCTCCGATCGCGATGGAAGAAGGTCTGCGCTTCGCAATCCGCGAAGGCGGCCGTACCGTCGGCGCCGGCGTGGTTGCCAAGATCATCGCCTAAGTAACAAGCAGCACCCTCGGGAGGAACGATTCTGTTCCTCCCAACAACAGAGTATTGCGCGGTGCCACCGCACCGCGTATAATGCTCGATTCAGCTAGAAGTTTATGTAGGGGAGTAGCTCAATTGGCAGAGCGTCGGTCTCCAAAACCGAAGGTCGCGGGTTCGATTCCCTCCTCCCCTGCCACCGAATTCGGTGCTTAGCACCCGAAAGTAAATTAAGTATGTCTAATCAATCCGTGCAAACCGTCAGCACCTCGAATGACAAGTTCAAGGTAGCGCTGGCAGTGGTTGCTACGATTGCAGGCGTGGTTGGCTTTTTCATTCTGAAAGGCCAGAACAAACCAGCTCTGGTGTGCGCAGGCGCACTTGTGGCTGGTTTGGTCGTTGCCGTCCTGCTGTTGTGGACTTCCGCTACCGGTCGTGACTTCCTGGGCTTCGCCAAAGAGTCCGTACGTGAGACGAAGAAGGTTGTTTGGCCCACCCGCAAGGAAGCCACCCAGATCACCATGGTGGTCTTCGGTTTTGTGCTGGTGATGGCGATTTTCCTGTGGGGCACGGATAAGATTCTTGAGTTCCTGATGTACGACGTGATCCTGGGGTGGAAACAATAATGAGCGATAACGTGCAGCAAGATGACGTGCCGGGCAATGCTCCGGCACAAGACGCTGGTGCGCCGCTGAGTACTCCGGTCAGCAACAAGCGCTGGTACGTCGTGCATGTCTACTCCGGTATGGAAAAGAGCGTCATGCGCGGCCTGCTGGAGCGCATCGAGCGCGGCGGCATGCAAGAGCAGTTCGGCCAGATCCTGGTCCCGACCGAAGAAGTGGTCGAGGTCAAGAATGGCACCAAGTCGGTATCCGAGCGCCGCTTCTTCCCGGGCTATGTGCTGGTCGAGATGGAAATGACCGACGAGTCCTGGCACCTCGTGAAGAACACGCCGAAAGTCACCGGCTTCATCGGCGGCAAGAGCAACAAGCCGACCCCGATCCCGGCCCGCGAAATCGACAAGATCATGCAGCAGGTGCAGGAAGGCGTCGAAAAGCCCCGCCCGAAAGTGCTGTACGAAGTGGGCGAGCAGGTGCGTATCAAGGAAGGCCCGTTCACCGACTTCAACGGCAACGTCGAGGAAGTCAACTACGAAAAATCGAAGGTGCGTGTCACTGTCACCATCTTCGGCCGCGCAACTCCGGTGGAACTGGAGTTCGGGCAGGTAGAGAAAGTCTAAAACGCCGAATCGGAGCGTCGCAGCAGCAAGGCGGAATCCGATAAGAGGAGCTCCGCCTGATAAGTGGTACAGGTGGAGCGCTACCACTCAATCGAGAGATTAGGAGCCATCATGGCAAAGAAAATCATCGGTTTTATCAAGCTGCAAGTGCCGGCTGGTAAAGCAAACCCGTCCCCTCCGATCGGCCCGGCCCTTGGCCAGCGCGGTCTGAACATCATGGAATTCTGCAAGGCGTTCAACGCCCGTACCCAAGGCGTCGAGCCGGGCATGCCGATTCCGGTGGTGATCACCGCCTTCGCGGACAAGTCTTTCACCTTCGAGATGAAGACCCCGCCGGCAACCTACCTGATCAAGAAAGCCGCCGGCATCACCAAGGGTTCGCCGAAGCCGCATACCGACAAGGTCGGCACGCTGACCCGTGCCCAGGCTGAAGAAATCGCAAAAACCAAACAGCCGGACCTGACCGCTGCCGATATGGATGCTGCCGTGCGCATCATCGCCGGCTCGGCACGTTCGATGGGCATCACGGTGGAGGGTATCTAAATGGCTAAGCTGTCCAAGCGCGTCAAAGAAATGAAAGCCAAAGTGGATCGTAACAAGGTCTACGCTTTCGATAACGCCGTTTCGATCATCAAGGAATTCGCGACCGCCAAGTTCGACGAGTCGATCGACGTCGCCGTCCAGCTGGGCGTGGATCCGAAGAAATCGGACCAGGTCGTCCGCGGTTCCGTGGTTCTGCCGGCTGGTACCGGCAAGACCGTCCGCGTCGCCGTGTTCGCCCAGGGCGACAAGGCCGAGCAGGCTAAAGCCGCCGGCGCCGACATCGTCGGCATGGAAGACCTGGCTGAGATGGTTAAAGCCGGCAACATGCCTTTCGACATCGTGATCGCTTCGCCGGACACCATGCGTATCGTCGGTACCCTGGGTCAGATCCTGGGCCCGCGCGGCCTGATGCCGAACCCGAAGGTCGGCACCGTGACCCCGGACGTCGCTACCGCCGTCAAGAACGCCAAGGCCGGTCAGGTCCAGTACCGTACCGACAAGGCAGGTATCATCCACGCCACCATCGGCCGCAAGTCCTTCTCGGACGAGCAGCTGAAGAGCAACCTGGTCGCGCTGATCGACGCCCTGAACAAAGCCAAGCCGGCTTCGTCGAAGGGTATCTACCTGCGCAAGGTCGCTCTGTCGTCGACCATGGGCGCTGGCGTCCGTGTCGACCAGGGTACCCTGGCTGCCTAATTGGCAAGAATGTAGGGTGGGCACTCTGTGCCCACCAATACGCAAAGAATTAAGTCCTTGTAGAACATCACAAGGCGGATCTTTGGGCTGGCAGTGAAAGCTGCCAGGCAATCAAAGACCGTTGGGCCGAATGCAGCAGGCAGGCAGGAGGTTAATAGATCACCCAACGCAGATGGCGAACCCGAACAAGTTTTGTAGTCGATGCTATGTCGTACTTCTTAACTTCGGACGCCGTGTTCGAACCGATGCGGGGGATGTCCCTCACATCATTTAAGGAGATTGACCGTGGGTCTTAATCTGAATGACAAAAAGGTCGTCGTCGAAGAAGTTAGCGCAAAAGTAGCAACCGCGCAAACCATCGTCGTCGCCGAGTACCGTGGCATCCAGGTTAGTGCTCTGACGAAACTCCGTGCAAATGCTCGTTCGCAGGGTGTGTACCTGCGTGTTCTGAAGAACACGCTGGCACGTCGCGCTGTGGAAGGCACCCAGTTCGCCTCCCTGGCTGACTCCATGGTTGGTCCGCTGATCTACTCGATCTCGGACGACGCCGTGGCAGCAGCCAAGGTCATCAGCGACTTCTCCAAGACCAACGACAAGCTCAAGGTCATGGGTGGTAACTACGCTGGTAAGAATCTGGATGTCGCTGGCGTCAACGCGCTGGCAAGCATCCCGAGCCGTGAAGTCCTCATCGCCCAGCTGCTGGGCGTCATGCAGGCTCCGGTTTCCGGCTTTGCACGAGTTCTGGCTGCCGTGGCAGCACAAAAAGGCGAAGGTTCCGCAGCTCCGGCAGAAGCCGCAGCGGAACCGGCAGCGGCTGAATAAGCCCTGGCCTTTTTGCTCAAGTACTAATCACACACTAAATATTTGGAGTTTCAAATGGCAATTAGCAAAGAAGAGTTCCTGGACGCAGTTGGCGCAATGTCGGTCATGGAACTGAACGACCTGGTCAAGGCTTTCGAAGAGAAGTTCGGCGTGTCGGCAGCTGCAATGTCGGCACCGGCTGCTGGCGGCGGCGCTGCTGCTCCGGCTGCTGAAGAGCAGACCGAATTCAACGTCGTGCTGTCGGAAGTCGGCGCGAACAAGGTCGGCGTCATCAAGGCCGTCCGCGAAATCACCGGTCTGGGCCTGAAAGAAGCCAAGGACCTGGTCGACGGCGCACCGAAGACTGTCAAGGAAGCCCTGCCGAAAGCTGACGCTGAAGCCGCCAAGAAGAAGCTGGAAGAAGCTGGCGCCAAGGCCGAGCTCAAGTAATACATACGCAATGGGCGCCGGCAACGGCGCCCAAAGCCGGAGTCAAAGCTTGCAGACCCCCGCCGGAAGGTGGGGTATGCGGCTTTGGCTCTTTTGTCGTCCCTGCGACAAACACGCGTTAGCCCTGCAGTAGCAGTACCGAAGCACCGAAGTAATCGTAACACAGCAGTACGGCTGTCCTTATTACCTGGCCGAACGCGGCGAGATTTGAGGGCTTGCATGTGGTGGTCTCACCACTGGCAATCCCTGAAGTCTCATCCCTTTCTGTCACTCACGGAGTGTCCATGCACTACTCATTTACTGAGAAGAAACGCATTCGCAAGTCGTTCGCGAAGCGCGCCAACGTTCACAACGTTCCTTATCTCCTGGCCACGCAGCTGGAGTCCTACGAGAATTTCCTGCAAGCGGACGCAGCGCCGTCCGTGCGCAAGAACGAAGGCCTGCAGTCGGCTTTCTCCTCAATCTTCCCGATCGTGTCGCACAATGGCTTTGCGCGTCTCGAATTCCTCTCTTACGTGCTGGGTGACCCCGCTTTCGACGTCAAGGAATGCCAACAACGCGGCCTGACTTTCGCGTCGCCGCTGCGTGCGAAAGTGCGCCTGGTGATCCTGGACAAGGAATCGCCGACCAAGCCGGTCGTGAAGGAAATGAAGGAACAGGAAGTGTACATGGGCGAACTGCCGCTCATGACCGCCAATGGCTCGTTCGTCATCAACGGCACCGAGCGCGTCATCGTCTCGCAGCTGCACCGCTCGCCGGGCGTGTTTTTCGAGCACGACCGCGGCAAGACCCACTCCTCGGGCAAGCTGCTGTTCTCGGCACGTATCATTCCTTACCGCGGCTCGTGGCTGGACTTCGAATTCGATCCGAAGGACATCCTGTTCTTCCGCGTCGACCGCCGCCGCAAGATGCCGGTGACGATCCTGCTGAAAGCCATCGGCATGACGCCGGAGCAGATCCTCGCCAACTTCTTCGTGTTCGACAATTTCAACCTGCGTTCGGAAGGCGCGGAACTGGAATTCGTGGCCGAGCGCCTGCGCGGCGAAGTCGCGCGCTTCGACATCGTCGATCCGAAGTCGGGCAAGACCCTGGTGCAGAAAGACAAGCGCATCAACGCCAAGCATGTGCGTGACATCGACGCCGCCGGCATCACCTATATCTCGGTGCCGGAAGACTACCTGGTCGGCCGCGTGCTGGCCACCAACGTGGTCGACGGCGACACCGGCGAGATCATCGCCAGCGCCAACGACGAGCTGACCGACGAGCTGCTGGGCAAGCTGCGCGACGCCAACATCCCGGCGATCCAGACCCTGTACACCAACGACCTGGACCAGGGCGGCTACATCTCGCAGACCCTGCGCACCGACGACACCGCCGACCAGACCGCCGCGCGCGTGGCGATCTACCGCATGATGCGTCCTGGCGAGCCGCCGACCGAAGAGTCGGTGGAAGCCCTGTTCAACGGCCTGTTCTACAGCCCGGAACGCTACGACCTGTCGGCTGTCGGCCGCATGAAGTTCAACCGCCGTATCGGCCGTGACGAACTGACCGGCGACATGACCCTGTCGAACGAAGACATCCTGGCCGTGATCAAGATCCTGGTCGAGCTGCGCAATGGCCGCGGCGAAGTCGACGACATCGACCACCTGGGCAACCGCCGCGTGCGTTGCGTGGGCGAACTGGCCGAAAACCAGTTCCGCGCCGGTCTCGTCCGCGTCGAGCGCGCCGTCAAGGAGCGCCTGGGCCAGGCCGAAGCCGACAACCTGATGCCGCACGACCTGATCAACTCGAAGCCGATCTCGGCCGCAATCCGCGAGTTCTTCGGTTCGTCGCAGCTGTCGCAGTTCATGGACCAGACCAACCCGCTGTCGGAAATCACGCACAAGCGCCGTGTTTCCGCACTGGGCCCGGGCGGCCTGACCCGCGAGCGCGCCGGCTTCGAAGTCCGCGACGTGCACCCGACCCACTACGGCCGCGTGTGCCCGATCGAAACGCCTGAAGGCCCGAACATCGGCCTGATCAACTCGCTGGCACTGTACGCCCGCCTGAACGAATACGGCTTCCTGGAAACCCCGTACCGCAAGGTCGACGGTTCGAAAGTCACCGACAAGATCGAATACCTGTCGGCGATCGAAGAAGGCCGCTACATCATCGCCCAGGCAAACGCCGCGATCAACGAAGAAGGCCAGCTGGTCGACGAACTGGTGTCGGCACGTGAAGCCGGCGAAACCATCCTGGTCTCGCCTGAGCGCATCCAGTACATGGACGTGGCCCCGGGCCAGGTCGTGTCGGTGGCAGCTTCGCTGATTCCGTTCCTCGAGCACGATGACGCGAACCGTGCACTGATGGGCGCCAACATGCAGCGCCAGGCCGTGCCCTGCCTGCGTCCCGAGAAGGCGTTTGTCGGTACCGGCATCGAGCGTACCGTGGCGGTCGACTCGGGCACCACCGTGCAGGCAACCCGTGGCGGCCTGGTCGACTACGTCGACGCCGGCCGCGTGGTGATCCGCGTGAACGACGACGAGGCGCAAGCCGGCGAAGTCGGTGTGGACATCTACAACCTGATCAAGTACACCCGTTCGAACCAGAACACCAACATCAACCAGCGTCCGATCGTGAAAGTGGGCGATCGCGTGGCACGCGGCGACGTCATCGCCGACGGCGCCTCGACCGACCTGGGCGAACTGGCACTGGGCCAGAACATGCTGGTGGCCTTCATGCCGTGGAACGGCTTGAACTTCGAGGACTCGATCCTCATCTCGGAGAACGTCGTCAAGGACGACCGCTACACCTCGATCCACATCGAGGAACTGTCAGTGGTTGCCCGCGACACCAAGCTGGGCCCTGAAGAAATCACCCGCGACATCTCGAACCTGGCTGAGAACCAGCTGGCGCGTCTGGATGAATCCGGCATCGTCTACATCGGCGCCGAAGTGCAGGCCGGCGACGTGCTGGTCGGTAAGGTGACCCCGAAAGGCGAGACCCAGCTGACCCCGGAAGAGAAGCTGCTGCGCGCGATCTTCGGCGAAAAGGCGTCCGACGTGAAGGACACCTCGCTGCGCGTGCCGTCGGGCATGGTCGGTACCGTGATCGACGTGCAGGTCTTCACCCGTGAAGGCATCGTCCGCGACAAGCGCGCCCAGCAGATCATCGACGACGAGCTGAAGCGCTTCCGCCTGGACCTGAACGACCAGCTGCGCATCGTCGAAGGCGACGCCTTCCAGCGTCTGGAACGCCTGCTGGTCAACAAGACCGTCAACGGCGGTCCGAAGAAGCTGAACAAAGGCGCGGTCATCACCAAGGAATACCTGGCTGACCTCGACAAGTTCCACTGGTTCGACATCCGTCCGGCCGACGACGAAACCGCCAACGCACTGGAGGCGATGAAGGAGTCGATCAACGAGAAGCGCCACCAGTTCGACCTGGCCTTCGAAGAGAAGCGCAAGAAGCTGACGCAAGGCGACGAGCTGCAGCCTGGCGTGCAGAAGATGGTCAAGGTCTACCTGGCCGTCAAGCGCCGCCTGCAGTCGGGCGACAAGATGGCAGGCCGCCACGGTAACAAGGGTGTGGTCTCGCGTATCGTGCCGGTCGAAGACATGCCGTTCATGGCCGATGGTACCCCGGCCGACGTCGTGCTGAACCCGCTGGGCGTGCCGTCGCGTATGAACGTCGGCCAGATCCTCGAAACCCACCTCGGTTGGGCGGCGAAGGGCCTGGGCCTGCGTCTCGGCGAAATGATCAAGGCCAAGGCACAGACCGAGCAGCTGCGTGCCTTCCTGGGCAAGATCTACAACGAGACCGGCAAGTCGGAAGACCTGGACAACTTCAGCGACGAAGAGATCGTCGAACTGGCGAACAACCTCAAGAACGGCGTGCCGTTCGCGACCCCGGTGTTCGACGGTGCGCACGAAAGCGAAATCCGCCGCATGCTGGACCTGGCTTTCCCTGACGAGATCGCGACCCACCTGGGCATGACCCCGTCGAAGAACCAGGTCACGATGTACGACGGCCGCACCGGCGAAGCGTTCGAGCGCAAGGTCACCGTCGGCTTCATGCACATGCTGAAGCTGCACCACCTGGTCGACGACAAGATGCATGCCCGTTCGACCGGCCCGTACTCGCTGGTGACGCAGCAGCCGCTGGGTGGTAAAGCCCAGTTCGGCGGCCAGCGCTTCGGTGAGATGGAGGTGTGGGCACTGGAAGCCTACGGCGCCTCGTACGTGCTGCAGGAAATGCTGACCGTGAAGTCGGACGACGTGAACGGCCGTACCAAGGTGTACGAGAACCTGGTCAAGGGCGACCACGTGATCGACGCAGGTATGCCGGAATCGTTCAACGTGCTGGTGAAAGAGATTCGTTCGCTGGGTATCGACATCGATCTCGAGCGCAGCTAACACCAGGGCGAACCGCCGCCCTATGAGCCGTCGTCCCCGCGCAGGCGGGGACCCAAGTTTGGCGATATGCCGCGAACTTGGACCCCCGCCTTCGCGGGGGCGACGGAGAGGCAGCGGCAGTAGTACGTAAAGAATTCAATCACCCGGAGTGATAAATGAAAGCACTGCTCGATCTATTCAAGCAAGTTCAGCAAAACGAGAGCTTCGACGCCATCAAGATTGGCCTGGCGTCGCCCGAGAAAATCCGTTCGTGGTCCTACGGCGAAGTCAAGAAGCCGGAGACCATCAACTACCGTACCTTCAAGCCGGAGCGTGACGGCCTGTTCTGCGCCAAGATCTTTGGCCCGATCAAGGACTACGAATGCCTGTGCGGCAAGTACAAGCGCCTGAAGCACCGCGGCGTGATCTGCGAAAAGTGCGGCGTCGAAGTCACCCTGGCCAAAGTGCGCCGTGAGCGCATGGGCCACATCGAGCTGGCCTCGCCGGTCGCCCACATCTGGTTCCTGAAATCGCTGCCGTCGCGTCTGGGCATGGTCCTGGACATGACCCTGCGCGATATCGAACGCGTTCTGTACTTCGAAGCATATGTCGTGACCGATCCGGGCATGACGCCGCTGAAGAAGTGCCAGATCATGTCGGAAGACGACTACGCCGCCAAGTACGAAGAGTACGGCGACGACTTCACCGCATTCATGGGCGCCGAAGGCATCCGTGAACTGCTGCGCTCGATCGACATCGACCGCGAAGCCGAAGCGCTGCGCGTCGAACTGAAAGAGTCGAAGTCGGAAGCGAAGATCAAGAAATACGCCAAGCGCCTGAAAGTGCTCGAGGCGTTCCAGCGTTCGGGCATCAAGCCTGACTGGATGATCATGGAAGTGCTCCCGGTCCTGCCGCCGGAGCTGCGTCCGCTCGTCCCGCTGGATGGCGGCCGTTTCGCGACCTCCGACCTGAACGACCTGTACCGCCGCGTCATCAACCGTAATAACCGCCTGAAGCGCCTGATGGAACTGCGCGCGCCGGAAATCATTACGCGTAACGAGAAGCGCATGCTGCAGGAAGCAGTGGACTCGCTGCTGGACAACGGCCGTCGCGGCAAAGCGATGACCGGCGCCAACAAGCGTCCGCTGAAGTCGCTGGCTGAAATGATCAAGGGTAAGGGCGGCCGTTTCCGTCAGAACCTGCTGGGCAAGCGCGTCGACTACTCGGGCCGTTCGGTCATCGTGGTGGGTCCGCAGCTGAAACTGCACCAGTGCGGCCTGCCGAAGCTGATGGCCCTCGAACTGTTCAAGCCCTTCATCTTCAACAAGCTGGAGTTGATGGGCCTGGCCACCACGATCAAGGCGGCGAAGAAGCTGGTCGAACAGCAGGAACCGGTGGTCTGGGACATCCTGGAAGAGGTCATCAAAGAGCACCCGGTCATGCTGAACCGTGCGCCGACCCTGCACCGTCTGGGTATCCAGGCGTTCGAGCCGGTGCTGATCGAAGGTAAGGCAATCCAGCTGCACCCGCTGGTCTGCGCGGCGTTCAACGCCGACTTCGACGGTGACCAGATGGCAGTCCACGTCCCGCTGTCGATCGAAGCACAGATGGAAGCCCGCACCCTGATGCTGGCTTCGAACAACATCCTGTTCCCGTCGAACGGCGAGCCGTCGATCGTCCCGTCGCAGGATATCGTGCTGGGTCTGTACTACGCGACCCGCGAAGCGATCAACGCCAAGGGCGAAGGCATGCTGTTCCCGGACGTGTCGGAAGTCATCCGCGCGTACGACAACAAGGAAGTCGAACTGGCGACCCGCATCACCGTGCGTATCGTCGAGTTCCCGAAGAACGAGCAGGGCGGCTTCGACCAGACCCTGACCCGCTACGAGACCACGGTCGGCCGTGCGATCCTGTCCGAGATCCTGCCGAAAGGCCTGCCGTTCTCGGTGCTGAACCGCGCGCTGAAGAAGAAGGAAATCTCGAAGCTGATCAACACCTCGTTCCGCAAGTGCGGCCTGCGTGCGACCGTCGTGTTTGCCGACAAGCTGATGCAGTCGGGCTTCCGCCTGGCGACCCGCGCCGGTATCTCGATCGCCGTGGACGACATGCTGATCCCGGACGTCAAGAAGTCGATGATCGCGACCGCCGAAGCGGAAGTGAAGCAGATCGAGCAGCAGTACGCTTCGGGTCTGGTCACCGCCGGCGAGCGTTACAACAAGGTCGTCGACATCTGGGGCAAGACCTCGGACGAAGTCGGCAAGGCGATGATGGACCAGCTGAAAGTGGAACCGGTCACCAAGCGTGACGGCACCGAAGGCACCCAGGAATCGTTCAACGCGATTTACATGATGGCCGACTCGGGCGCCCGTGGTTCGGCAGCCCAGATCCGCCAGCTGGCCGGTATGCGAGGCCTGATGGCGAAGCCGGACGGTTCGATTATCGAAACGCCGATTACCGCGAACTTCCGCGAAGGCCTGAACGTTCTGCAGTACTTCATTTCGACGCACGGCGCCCGTAAGGGTCTGGCCGACACCGCGCTGAAGACCGCGAACTCGGGTTACCTGACCCGCCGCCTGGTCGACGTGACCCAGGATCTGGTGGTGATCGAGGACGATTGCGGCACCACCAACGGCACGCACATGAAGGCGATGGTCGAAGGCGGTGAAGTCATCGAGCCGCTGCGCGACCGTATCCTCGGCCGTGTGGCAGGTACCGACATCGTCAATCCGGAAACGCAAGAGACCCTGTTCGAAGCCGGCACCCTGTTGGACGAAGACATGGTGGAAGAGATCGAGCGCGTCGGTATCGACGAAGTCAAGGTCCGCACCCCGCTGAACTGCGACACCCGTTATGGCCTGTGCGCGAAGTGCTACGGCCGTGACCTGGGCCGCGGCATGCTGGTGAACAGCGGCGAAGCGGTCGGTGTGGTCGCTGCGCAGTCGATCGGTGAGCCAGGTACCCAGCTGACCATGCGTACCTTCCACATCGGTGGTGCGGCATCGCGTGCAGCGGTGGCATCGTCGGTCGAAGCCAAGTCGAACGGTACGGTCCGCTTCACCGCGACCATGCGTTACGTCACCAACGGCAAGGGCGCGCAGATCGTCATTTCCCGTTCGGGCGAAGTGCTGATCACCGACGACCACGGCCGTGAGCGCGAGCGTCACAAGGTGCCGTACGGCGCGACCCTGACCGTCCACGACGGCATGGTGGTGAAAGCCGGCGTCGCACTGGCAACCTGGGATCCGCTGACCCGTCCGATCATCACGGAATACGGCGGCACGATCAAGTTCGAAAACGTGGAAGAGGGCGTCACCGTCGCTCGCCAGGTGGACGAAGTGACCGGCCTGTCGACCCTGGTGGCGATCGATCCGAAGCGCCGCGGTTCGGGCAAGACCCTGCGTCCGCAGGTCAAGCTGCTGAACGAAGAGGGCCAGGAAGTCAAGATCGCCGGCACCGAGCACGCCGTGACGATCGGCTTCCAGGTCGGCGCGCTGATCATGGTGAAGGACGGCCAGCAGGCATCGGTGGGTGAAGTGCTTGCACGTATCCCGACCGAGTCGCAGAAGACCCGTGACATTACCGGTGGTCTGCCGCGCGTTGCCGAGCTGTTCGAAGCCCGTTCGCCGAAAGATGCCGGCATGCTGGCGGAAGTCACCGGTACGGTCGCCTTCGGTAAGGAAACCAAGGGCAAGCAGCGCCTGGAAATCACCGACATGGACGGCAACAAGCACGAGTTCCTGATTACCAAGGACAAGCAAGTGCTGGTGCACGACGGCCAGGTGGTGAACAAGGGCGAGATGATCGTGGACGGCCCGGCCGATCCGCAAGACATCCTGCGCCTGCTGGGTATCGAAGCGCTGGCCCGCTACATCGTCGACGAAGTGCAGGACGTGTACCGTCTGCAGGGCGTGAAGATCAACGACAAGCACATCGAGGTGATCGTTCGCCAGATGCTGCGCCGTGTCCAGATCGTCGAAGCCGGCGACACCGACTACATCGTCGGCGAACAGGTCGAGCGTTCGGAACTGCTGGAAGAGAACGACCGCGTCAACGCAGCGAACAAGCTGCCGGCAACCTACGAAAACGTGCTGCTGGGTATTACCAAGGCATCGCTGTCGACCGACTCGTTCATCTCGGCCGCATCGTTCCAGGAAACCACCCGCGTGCTGACCGAAGCGGCGATCATGGGCAAGCGCGACGGTCTGCGCGGCCTGAAGGAAAACGTCATCGTCGGCCGCCTGATCCCTGGCGGTACCGGTCTGGCCTTCCACCGCGCACGCAAAGAGAAAGAAGCGTGGGAAGCGGAAGAGCGCCAGGCGCTGCTGCAGCAGGAAAAGGCCAACATGGCTGCCGAGCTGCAGGCCATGGAAGACCAGCAGAACGCTGCGGCTTCGCTGGAACAGCACCACGGCGACGGCGAGTAATCTTCGCTTGAGCTTCAGCTTTTAGCCGCTGAAAACGGCTGATGAGAACGGCACCTTCGGGTGCCGTTTTTTTTCGTCTCGTCAATTCGATATGCATATGTTGTGCATATCTCATGCATACGTTGTATGTATGCAACTCTCACTAATTATTGCATTTGACACAATATTGCTATGAATGTTCTTATTGCCAGCTGAGCTTTCCTAATGGAAAAGAAAGCAAGTTCCGATACGGTTTTTTTCATCTGTAAAGAGTTGTAAAGAAACGCATGGGTTTGCCTGGAAGGCTTGTGAGTTCGTTGTTCGCTTGTCGCATCGCTCTGATTCAAAAAAAACACATTCAAGATTCAAGGGAGAGATACTTTGCACACAGTAAAACAAACGTCGAAGATGACCGCGCTGCGCCGGTCTGCCGTGTCGGTCGCAATCGGCATGTGCTTCATGGGCGCTGCGTGGGCTGCCGAGACCGGCGGCCTGCGTATTTCCATCGTCAGCCCACAAGGCAAGCCGGTGGCCGGTGCGACCGTGAAGATCAGCTCGCCGAGCAGCCTGGTGACCAAGACTGTCGTCACCGAAGCCGACGGCTCGGTCCGCGTTGCGGGCCTGGACCCGGCAACCGACTACAAGATCGAAGTGGTGGCCCCCGGCTTCTCGACCTTCAACGCGACTGACGTCTCGGTGGTCAGCGGCGCCAACCCCAGTGTGACCTACTCCCTCGCAAGCGGCGGCGGCGAAGGCCAGCGTGTGGTCGTGACCGGCTCGCGCGTGGTGCAGGTCGATACGACCTCCGCCACCGTCGGCACCATCCTGAACCTGGCCACCGTGGAAGCGCTGCCGACCGGCCGCAGCTACCAGAGCTATCTGCAGCTGGTGCCGGGCGTGAAGCCTTCCGCAGGCGGCAATCCTGCCTCGAAATCCGGCGTCAACTACTCGGACATCGGCGGCGCCACCGGCACCTCGACCGACAACGTCTACATCCTCGACGGCGTCGATGTCACCGACTCGAATACCGGTACCTTCGGTTCGAACATCAACTCCGAGATCATCCAGGAGCAGCAGATCCTGACCGGCGGCATCCCGGCCGAGTACGCCGGTGGTACGGGCCTGGTGTCGAAGGTGATCACCAAGTCGGGCGGTAACGAGTTCCACGGCTCCGTCAACTACTACTTCCAGAATGACAAGCTGGTTGCCGACAACAAGCACAACACCGCCTCCGCCTTCTCGACCTACGATTCCGCGGTCACCCTCGGCGGCCCGATCATCAAGGACCAGCTGTGGTTCTTCGGTTCGTTCCAGAAGAAGGGCCGCGACACCGACGTGGTCCAGTCGGACACCGGCGAATTCCTGCGCACGGTCAAGCGCGACGACAAGCTGGGCTTCCTCAAGCTCACCTGGCAGCCGACCGACAACGACCGCATCACGGCGTCCTTCTTCAATGACCCGACCACCATCAGCGGTTCGACCACGCCGTCGACGCTGAACAACCGCGACCGCAGCACAAAGCAGGGCGGCGACAACTACAAGGTCGAGTACTCGCGCGACATGGAGAACCTGCGCCTGAATGCGTACGCGTTCCGCCACGAAAGTGAAGTGTCGAATTTTGCGGCCGACAAATCGACGCTCAACAACGTCGTTTATTGCGCGGGCGCTGCGTGCGCAATTCGCATTCCTGCACTGAGCATCGCACAGAGCAGCCTGGGCGGCGCCGGCTCGGACGTCGTCTCGACGCGTAACCGTGACGAAATCGGCGCCAGCGGCGAGTATTTCCTCGAGACCGCCTCGGCCGGTACCCATACCTTCAAGGCCGGCTTCCTGAAGTCGGAAAACGAGTATTTCCGCGACTCCCGCGTCAGCGGCCCGGAAAAGGCGACCTACACCTCGATCGCATCGGGCAATGCCGGCGTCACGTTTACCCAGTTCATCGGCGGCGGCTGGACCGGTTCGAAACCGATCAGCGCTGTCGATATTCCGCGTATCATCACGGCCATCAACGGCAGCCCGGACAAGGCCTATTTCACCAACCTGCTCGACACCAACAAGGATGGCGCGGTTACCGATCCGGAGATCCGCGCCTACCAGTTCAACAGCACGGCCGCCAACCCGGGCGGGCAGGTGAACACCTACCGCAGCCGCGAAGCGCAGGCAGCGCCCTACGTGGTGAAAGCCACCGGCAAGGCGGCCTACCTCCAGGATACCTGGACGCTGAAGCAGCTGACCGTGAATGCCGGCGTCCGTGCCGAAGAGTGGGTGCATAAGGATTCGAAAGGCGCACAATCCGCCAAGTTCAAATGGGAACTGGCGCCGCGCCTGAGCGTGGTGTACGACCCGGTTGGCGATGGCCGCAGCAAGGTCTGGGGCTTCCTGGGCCGCTACTACGACCCGATCCGCACCAACATGTCCGACTTCGCAGGCAACCTGTCCGGTCCGGTGCTGGAAGAGCAGATCGCCCTCGGCGACAAATGGCTGACCTTCCGCACCCGTGGCGGCGACAAGACCCCGGATGCACTGTTCTCGCCGTCGACCAAGACGCCGCACACCGACGAGTTCATGCTCGGCTATGCGATGAACATCGGCAAGGACTGGACCGTATCGGCTACCTACACCAAGCGCCGTACCCGCGACGTGCTGGAAGACTACGACCTGGGCCTGTACTCGGACCCGACCCTGACCATCGCCACCGCGCCTGAAGGTGCTGCGGCGCCGGGCTCCGCCTACTACCTGCCGTATTCGTACTTCGGCTACTCGTCGAAGCCGAATTCGAACTACGTCCTCGGCACCCTCGCAGGCGGCAAGCGCGACTACCAGGGCATCGAACTCAGCTTCAGCAAGGCGAAGCGCGACAACTGGATGGCAGGCGGCTCGTACACCTACAACGATGCCAAGGGCAATACCAACTCGGACAGTAACGCCGACTTCCAGGGCGACTGGATCGCACTGGATCCGCGCGCACCGAATGCCTACGGCCCCCAGCCTGGCAACATCAAGCACCAGGCCAAGGCGTACGGCGCCTACTTCTTCGACAATGGCCTCGAGCTGAGCGGTGTGTTCAACTGGAACAGCGGCTCCCTGTACAGCCGTACCTTCGGCAGCTCCAGCCGCAACCTGCCGGAAATGGGCGATGCGTACCTGAACGGCGGCGTTGTCGACACCTGGATCCTGCCGGGCGCCATCGGCAGCCAGACCGCGCCGTCGTACTACACCCTCGACGTCCGCGCGAAGTACATCTACAAGCTGACCGCCAGCCAGAAGATCGAGTTCTTCGTCGACATCTTCAACCTGCTCGACAAGCAGTCGGTCACCGCCGTGCAGTCCCTGGTCGCCGGCAGCGCCGCCTTCAAGTTTGGCGAAGGCACCGACTGGGTCCAACCGCGCCGCCTGTACCTGGGCGCACGTTACACCTTCTGATCTGAACGATCGGAAGTCGTCTTGAGCTTTTGCCGGCCTCGCAAGGGGCCGGTTTTTTTATGACACCGACCGCACTGATCATCATCGACATGCAAAAGGGCATGCGCAGCGCCAGCCTGCCGCCCAGGAACAACCCGGACGCCGAGGACAACATCGCCCGCCTGCACGCGGCCTGGCGCGAGGCGGGGCAGCCGGTGGTCAGCGTGCGCCACATCAGCCGCTCGCCATCGTCCGTGTTCGCGCCCGGCCAGGAGGGCGTCGAGTTCCAGGCGCGTTTCATGCCGCTGGCGCACGAACACGTCGTCGAAAAAAATGTGCCGGACGTCTTCATCAACACCGGTCTCGAACATTGGCTGCACGCGCGCGGCATCCGGCGCCTGGTGATCGCCGGGGTCAGCACCAACAACTCGGTCGAGGCGAGCGCACGCACGGCCGGCAACCTGGGCTTCGAGACGGTGGTGGTAGCGGATGCCTGCTTCACGTTCGAGAAGCAGGACTTCGGCGGAACCTTGCGCAGCGCCGAGGAGGTGCATCTGATGGCGCTGGCCAACCTGGACGATGAATACGCCCGCGTTCTCTCCACCCAACAGGTCTTGAGCGAACAAGGCTGCTGATCCAATAAAATCCAGTTTACAGGATATTAATATCCACTATACTGGATGGCATGGACATCAACCAACGCATCGCCCAGCGCCTGCGCGAACTGCGCGACGCCCAGGGCCTCTCGCTCGCGCTGCTTGCCGAACGCAGCGGCGTCAGCAAATCGAATATTTCGCTGATCGAACGCGGCGAGAGCAGCGCCACCGCCACCGTGCTGGACAAGCTCAGCGCCGCGCTTGGCGTCACGGTCGCTTCGCTGTTCGAGAAGCCGGCCGAGGATGCGCCGTCGCCGGTCGCGCGTGTGCAAGACCAGCCGGTGTGGACCGATCCCGCTTCCGGCTACGTGCGCCGCAACCTGTCGCCGGCCATCTACTCACCGAACCAGCTGGTCGAAGTGAACTTCCCGGCGGGGCAGCGCGTGGCCTATGAAACCAGCACCCGCGACGTCGACGTCCACCAGCAGGTCTGGATCATCGAGGGCAGGATGGAAGTCAGCGTCGGCGACACGCAATGGACGCTGGAGACCGGCGACTGCCTGGCGATGCGGCTCGACCAGCCGATCGCCTACCACAACCCGACCGGCAAACCGGCGCGCTATCTGGTCTCGCTGGTCACGCAGGCGCACAGGGCGCCGAGGAGGGAAGCATGAACACCGGCCTGAGCGTGCGTACGCTGGCGGGCGAGGAAGCGCATGCGTGTATCTCGCAACTGGCCGACGTACTGCTCGATTGCGTCGAGGGCGGCGCCTCGGTGAGCTTCATGCTGCCGATGGCACGCGAGACGGCCGTCGATTTCTGGCGCAAGGTGGCCGATGGCGTCGCGCGCGGCGAGCGCACCCTGCTGGTCGCCGAAGACGGGGAAGGCATCGCCGGCACGGTCCAGCTGATCACCGACATGCCCGAAAACCAGCCGCACCGCGCGGACGTCGCCAAGCTGCTGGTGCACCGGCGCGCGCGCGGCGCGGGGATAGCCCGGGCCCTGATGGAATCGGTGGAGGAAGCGGCGCGCGGGCAGGGCAGGCGGGTGCTGGTGCTGGATACGGCCAGCCCCACCGCCGAACGGCTGTACGAGCGCCTGGGCTGGCAGCGGGTGGGCGTGGTGCCGGATTATGCCTGCATGCCGGATGGGGCCTTGTGTGCGACGAGCTTCTATTACAAGCATGTCTAGCGTCCGCCCTTGTCCATATCCTTGACATACACTGTCTCCGCTTCCTCATCCAAACCCTGAAAGGAGACGGTATGAACACGAACACCAAAGCCGCCCTGCTGGCCAGCACCCTCGCCGCAGCCGCGCTCGCAGCAGCAAGCGCCGCCGGCGCCCAGACTCCCACCCAGGCCGCCCAGCCCGGCAACAAGCTGCAGGCGCCGATGACCCTGGTGACCCCCGCCGGCACCGGCAAGATGATCGGCACGGTGATGATCTCGGAGTCCGACAAGGGCCTGGTGTTCACGCCGAACCTGAGCGGCCTGCCCGCCGGCCCGCACGGCTATCACGTGCACGAGAACGGCAGCTGCGGCGCGAATGAAAAGGATGGGAAGAAGGTGGCGGCGGGTGCCGCCGGCAGCCACTACGACCCGGCCGGCAGCAAGCAGCACCTCGGGCCCACCGGCAACGGCCACCTGGGCGACCTGCCGCCGCTGGTGGTGGGCGGCGACGGCCGCGCCACCGTGCCGGTGACGGCGCCGCGGCTCAAGACCCTGGCCGACGTCAAGGGCAAGGCGCTGATGATCCACGCCGGGGGCGACAATTACGCCGACAAGCCGGCGCCGCTCGGCGGCGGGGGCGAGCGCATTGCCTGCGGGGTGATCCAATAGGGGCGCAATGTAAAAATGATGCAACAGATGCATGCATTAATTTAACAATGCCTGCTATGATGGGCAGCTGAGCCGACTGTCCGGCTCAGTCCTGTTAATGAGCACTATGCCCTGGCCATTCGATCCCGCCACCTCCGGAGACACCCCGCTGCAGAAACTGAGCGAGATGGAGCTGCTGATGCAGCGCCATCCTTGGGAGAACACCGCCGTCGGGCCGGTCGCGTCCTGGCCGTTCAGCCTCAAGCTCGCGGTGCGCACGCTGCTCGACTGCCAGCTGCCCATGTACCTGGCCTGGGGCGACAGCTATACCCAGTTCTTCAACGATGCCTATGTCCCCATCCTCGGTGAAAAAATCGAGGGTGCGCTGGGCGGCGATGCGCGTGCTACCTGGCCCGAGATCTGGCCAGTGATCGGCCCGATGTGGGACGGCGTCAAGCGCGGCGAACCGGTCGGCTCGGATAATCTGGCCCTGACCATCAATCGCTACGGCTACTTCGAGACCTGCTGGTTCAATTATTCGTACAGTCCTGTTTATAGCGAACAGCGCAAGGTCGAAGGTGTGCTGGTTACCTTCGTCGAAACTACCGGCAAGGTGATGGCGGAGCGCCGCAACGCATTACAGGTTACGCTGACCGAGATCCTGCGCCGCGAGACCGACGCCGAAGCGCTGATGCACGCCGTCGGCCGCCACGTCAGCGAATATGCCGCCGGCGCGCTGGCGATCTATGCGACGGTCGACCACGCGGCCCAGGCGGCCGTGATCCGCGAACAGTGGCGCCAGGGGGCGCCGGACGGCGAACCGGGACGCGTGCTGCCGCTCGAGATGCTGGCCTTCGGCCGCGGCGCCCAGCTGCTGCGCGGCGAGACCGTGTGCGTGCCGGACGTCGAACAGGAAGCGGACATTCCAGGCGCCGGCGCCTGGCTGGCGCAGGGCATCGTCTCCGGCCTGGTGGTGCCGCTGATGGACGCCGATCGCCTGGAAGCCGTGATGGCGCTGCACGCGCCCGCCGCGCAACGCTGGGAAACCGCCGAAGTGCAGCTGCTGGAAGACAGCACGCGCCGCAGTTGGGAGGCCTTGCGCCGCATCCGCGCCGAGCAGGCGCTGCGCGACGAGACCCGCATCCTGGAGCTGATGAAGCACGCCACCGAGCAGCTGGCTTCGACCCTCGATCTCGAGCCTCTGGTGCAGGCGATCACCGACGCCGCGACCCAGCTGACCGGCGCCGAATTCGGCTCCTTCTTCTACAACCACACCAACGGCAACGGCGACGCCTACCTGTTGTACACCTTGAGCGGGGCGCCGCGCGAAGCCTTCCAGAACTTCGGCCAGCCGCGCGCCACCAAGGTGTTCGGCCCGACCTTCCGCGGCAGCGCGCCGATCCGCAGCGACGACATCACGAAAGATCCGCGCTACGGCTCGATGGCGCCGCACCACGGCATGCCGCCCGGCCACCTGCCGGTGCGCAGCTACCTGGCGGCGTCGGTGGTGTCGCGTTCAGGCGAGGTGATCGGCGGCCTGTTCTTCGGCCATTCGACCCCGGGCATGTTCAGCGCCCGCACCGAGGAGCTGATCGGCACCTTTGCCGGCCAGGCCGCGATCGCGATCGACAATGCGCGCCTGTACGACATGGCGCAGAAGGCGGCGCAGGAGCGCGAGAGCCTGCTGGCCAGCGAACGCGCCGCGCGCGCCGAGGCCGAGCGCCACAACAAGATGAAGGACGAATTCCTGGCGATGCTGGCGCACGAGCTGAGGAATCCCCTGGCGCCGATCACCAGCGCGGCCCAGCTGCTGCGCCTGCCCGAGGTGAACGAGGGCTTGCGTCTCAAAGCCAGCAACATCATTTCGCGCCAGGTGCGCCACATGACGGAGCTGGTCGACGACCTGCTCGACGTCTCGCGCGTCACCCGCGGCCTGATCAAGCTGGAGACCGAGGTGCTGGACCTGAACAAGGTCGCGATGGCAGCCGTCGAACAGGCCCGCCCGCACATCGAGGAGCGCCGCCACACGCTGACGGTCGACCTGCCGCGCGACCAGGTGCCGGTCGAAGGCGACCGCACGCGCCTGATCCAGGTGCTGGTCAACCTGCTCAACAACTCGGCCAAGTACACGCCGGCCGGCGGCCGGATCACCCTGTCCGTGACCCGCGACGGCGCGGCCAGCGCGGTGAGCGTGCGCGACAACGGCAGCGGCATCGACGCCCAGCTGCTGCCGCATATCTTCGACCTCTTCACCCAGGCCGACCGCGCGCCCGACCGTTCGCAGGGTGGGCTCGGGATCGGCCTGGCGCTGGTGAAGAGCATCGTGCGCATGCACGAAGGCAGCGTATCCGCGCACAGCGACGGCCCGCAGCAGGGCACCACGATGACGGTCACGCTGCCGCTCGCCCAGGCGCAGGCCGGCGAGACGCCGCGCGCCCAGCTGGCCGCCGAGACCCGGCCGCTGCTGGTCACCATCGTCGACGACAATCTTGACGCCGGCCAGTCGCTGGCGGTGCTGCTGCGCGCCCACGGCCACACGGTGCAGGTCTACGAGGACGCCTCGACCACGCTGCGCGCGCGGGAAGCCGAGAGCACCGAAGTCTTCATCCTCGACATCGGCCTGCCCGACATGACCGGCTACGAACTGGCGCGCCGCCTGCGCCGCCAGCCCGTCCACGCGGGGGCGGTGTTCGTGGCGCTGACCGGCTACGGCCAGGAGCGCGACCGCGAGCTGTCGCGCCAGGCCGGCTTCGATCATCACCTGGTCAAGCCGGTCGATATTGCGAAGCTGGCGCAGATTCTGGCGCGGGCGGGATCTCCTGTGGCGCCGGCGCACTAACCGTCGTTCCCGCGCCTTTACCGTCGTCCGCGCGCCTTCACCGTCGTGCCGGTCATTGACCGCCCCGACTTCCCGCGAAGGCGGGAACCCATGCTGAAGCTCCGAAGTCGGAATGTCGATGACAAACGGGCGCATCACACATATCGAATCCTGTCACTCAGCATGGGTTCCCGTTTTCACGGGAACGACGAGTTTGCGTAGCAGTGATTTGTTGACAATTAATTGCCAACCAATCAGTATTCGCCCATGTCCCGCAAAAAGAACAGCCGTCAGTGGGCCCGCCTGCGCATCCTGTGCTATGCGGGTCTCGACCTGATGACGATCGTCCCGGACGCCTTCGGGCTGGTGCGTGAGCTCATCCCGAATGCCTCCGCCCACCTGGTGCTGCGTCCGCAGCTGCCGGCGCAGCCGGTGCCGGACGCCGTCGAGGACGACGCCGTCTTTTCCCGGGTGCTGCCGCCGCCCGAAGGATACTTTTACAGCGACCACGCCAACTTCACCGCGCCCACCGCGCCGCCGGTCCACGTGCTGGAGACGGCGCTGGAAATCGGCGGCCGCAGGCGCGGCGAGATCGTCCTGTGGCGCGAAGAAGGCCCGGCCTTCGACCGCCATGACGAGGAAGACCTGGAGCGCGTCGCCGGCTACTTCGCGCACGTGCTGCGCAACGCGCCGGAGCTGGGCGCGGGCGGGGCCGGCGTGATCGAAGACGAAGCCATGCTGCTGGCCACCGGCGACGGCCAGATCCTCTACCTGAGCGACTCCGCCGGCGCTTTGCTGGACCAGCTGGCGGCGCAGGAGCGCCAGACTTTCGACCGCCGCACCGTGCCGCCCTTCTGCATGCGGCTGGTGGAGTCGGTGGTGCACGGCGACCGCTATCCCTGGCTGCTGCCGCTGGGGACCCTGGCGATGGGCGGCGGCATCCTCGAAGCGCGCGCCCAGTGGATGAGCGTGGGCGGCGCCGCGGCCCTGCACACGGGCGGCGATGCGGGCGCGGCCAGCCGCACGGTCGGCATCTTCATGAAGTTCGTGGTGCCGCTGCCGCTGCGCATCTGGCGCGCGATCGGCTCGGTCGAACTGTCGCCGCAGCAGGCGGAGGTGGCGTTCTGGATGGGCGTGGGCGGCGGCCGCGAATCGGCGCGCGCGAACATGGAAGTCAGCGACGCCGTGCTGCGCGACTGCGTGAAGGCAGTCTACGAAAAATTCGGCTGCTCGTCCGAGGCCGGCCTCCTGGAACAGCTGCGTCCCGCTATTTCTAGGATGTAAAAGGTAACCCCACCCATGGGGGTGGGAACTTGTTGCCCCAGCAATTACTATTTTTCCTGAGGGGAAACACGAAAAGGGCCGGCCCCGGACCGTGTTTCCCGATGATTTCAGCTTCAAGAACTCAGGGAAAATGACATGAAACTTCGCCAAGTACTGGCCGTGCTCGCGCTGTTCGCCGCCGTCGACAGCCATGCGACGCTGATCCATCAGTACGAGCTGAACGGCAGCCTGAAGGACCAGCTGGGCGGCCCGGACCTGGTGGCGAATGGCGGTTCCCTAAAGGCGCAGGGCTATGCCTTCCAGCCTAACCAGGGCCTGCAGCTGCGCGAAGACCTCGGCGCCGACTACACCATCGACATGGTCTTCCACCTGGACACGCTGGGCAACTGGCGCAAGATCGTCGACTTCAGCGACCTCAAGAAAGATATCGGCTTCTATGCGTCCGGCAGCGCCTTCTCCTTGTACGACTATGGCGGCAGCGCCGGCAGGATCGCCGCAAAACAGGATGTGCGTCTCACGCTGAGCCGCACGGCGGATGCGATCCTGAACGTCTACCAGGACGGCAAGCTCGTGGTGGCGCTGAACGACAGCAAGCATTACGCCGATTTCACCGGCCACTACGCGAACTTCTTCCGCGACGATAACAACGGCGGCGAAGCCACCGCCGGCGCGGTCGACTTCATCCACGTCTACGACAACGCACTCAACGCGGCCGAGGTGCAGCAGCTGCTGCAAGCCGGCCAGGTGGCCGAGCCGGCCAGCGCCTTGCTGCTGCTCTGCGGGATCGGCATGCTGGGCATTGCCAGGCGCCGCCGCCTGGCTTGAGGCGCGGCGCACGCGAGAGATCGCTTATTCCTTACAACGAACGAAAGGGGGCTCTATCGAGGTGATCAAAGACAGCTAGCTTGCACACAAAGACGGGTATTCCCGCGCAGCTTTTCCGGGCTGCGCGGGAATTCTATTTGCGCGTCTTATTTGTTTGCAGCGCGGGCTTTCGCAAACTGGTCACCCGCTTGCCAGGCCGGCATCGCCGGCGCATCGGCCACCATGCGGCCCAGGTTCAGCGTGTACTGCGCCTGCTGCACCATGCCGGACAGGTCCCAGTTCGGATCGTATTCGTCGCTGGCCTGGTGGTAGCGTGCGGAATAGGCCTTGCGTTTGGCGTCGCTGGCCTCCTTGTCCTTCACCCAGTCATGGCCGCTGCCGACCGAGAAAGCCGGCACGCCGGCCTTGGCGAAGCTGAAATGGTCGCTGCGAAAGTAGCCGCCGCTCAGGTCCGGATGGGCCGGCGCCACCGTCAGCTTCATCGCCTTGGCGGTGCTGGCGGCCGCCGCGCCCAGGGTGCTGCGTTCGCTGCCCTGCACGCTGACGTCCCTGACGGCGCCGACGAAGTTCAGGCTGTCCAGGTTGAGCGCGGCCGCGGTTTTATCGAGAGGCCACAGCGGACGGGCGGCATAGGCCGCGCTGCCCAGCAGGCCCTGTTCTTCCGCCGCCACCCACAGGAACATCTGGCTGCGCTTGGCCGGGTGGCGCACCGCTTCCTGCGCCATTGCCAGCAGGCCGGCGCTGCCCGAGGCGTTGTCGACGGCGCCGTTGAAAATCGTGTCGCCGCTGTCGCCCTGCTTGCCGAGGTGGTCCCAGTGCGCGCTGTAGATCACCAGTTCGTCCTTCAGTTTCGGATCGGTGCCCGGCACGATGCCGGCCACGTTGAACTGCTCCAGCGTGCGCACCGCGGCCCTGGTCTGGCCATGCACGCGGGCGTTCAGCGGCACCGGCTTGAAGGACTTGTCCTCGGCGGCGGCGCGCAGCGACTCCAGGTCCTGGCCGGCGGCGCTGAACAGGGCGCGCGCGCTGGCGTCCGTCATCCAGCCCTGCATGCCGGTGCCGAGGTCGGCGTCGGCCAGCTGGAAGCGCTCGGCGGTCCAGCTGTTCTGCACCACGCTCCAGCCATACGAGGCGGAGGCGTCGGTGTGGATCAGCAGCACGCCGGCGGCGCCGCGGCGCGCGGCTTCCTCGAATTTATAGGTCCAGCGGCCATAGTAGGTCAGGCCCTTGCCATTGAAACGGCCTGGCTCCGCGCCGGTCGGCGCCGGGTCGTTGACCAGCATGACCAGCAGCTTGCCTTTCACATCCAGGCCCTTGTAATCGTCCCAGCCGCCTTCTTCCGGCGCGGCGATGCCGTAGCCGACGAAGACCAGTTCCGCGTCCATGTCGTGCACCGGCTTCGCATCGCCCGGCGCCCACACCCAGTCTTTTGCGAAGCTCAGCGCCAGCGGCTTGCCGCCCGCGACCAGAGACACGGAGCTGTCCTGAGGCTGCGCCTTGACGCCGGCAATGCGCACGCTCTGGCGGTAGCTGCCTTTATTCGCCGGCAGCAGCCCGGCGGCCAGGGCCTGGTTCTCCAGATAGGCGACGGTCAGCTCGCCGCCGCGCTGGCCGGTGCCGCGGCCTTCGAGCAGGTCCGAAGACAGGAAGGCGAGGTGGGCGCGCAGCGGCGCCTCTTGAACGATTGCGGAAGCGACGGGCTTGGCCGCGTGCGCGGAAAAGGCCAGCGCCAGGCTGGCGGCGATGGCCGTGTGGACGATCTTGTGCATGGATTCCTGCCGAGTGAATGGAGTGCGCGGCCATTCTAGCGGAATAAAAGCACGTCGGCGGAGATCGTGGTGGCGGTTTGCGGCAGCAGGCGCGGAAGCATGCCGGCGGGGCGGGGCGGCAGGTCGCGTTCGGGCAGGCCGGGTATGCGCTCCTGGACGTAGACCAGGAAACCCGGTTCGCCGATGACGTCGATGGCGAAGTGCAGGTCGCGGTCCTGCATCCCGTGCAGGTCCAGCGTCCAGCCCCGGTAACGCCGGTCGGTCAGCACGCGGCCGTTGACGCTGGTCCTGATGGTCTCCGCGCCGACGATGCGCAGCACCAGTGCGGGCGCCCGGTTCTTCGAACGCAGCAGGAATTCGATGTGACGGCCGCCGTTGACGTACTCGCTCTTCTCGACGAGCAGGTAGGGGTAGGCGACGCTGTCGTCGCGTTCGGCGGCCGCATACCAGACCGGACTGCCGTCGGGGCCGAACAGATAGGGCAGCCGGTAAGGATGCATGGTGTTGGGGAAGATCCGGCGCGTCCAGGCATCCAGCGGCGCCGGCGGATACATCCAGAAGGCTTGCCAGCTCAGGGCGTCCTTGTAGTAGACCACGCGGTTCGGCTGCGGCAGTTCGGGCGGCGCCGGGTCGCCGCGGTGGGCCAGCACCATGCAGGCCCATACGCCGAGCAGCAGCGGCCGCACCAGCAGGCGCGCGCCGACTTCCGCCAGCAGTGGGCCGCACAGGGACGGCAGGCAGCAGGCCAGCACCGAGGGCAGCACCAGCCAGCTCGGCGACACGAACAGCAGGCTGTCGCGTGCCGCCGGCACGATCAGCAGCGCTGCCGGCAGCGCCGCCAGCAGCAGCACGATGCGCCGGCGCGCCGCCGTCCAGTCCTGCGCGCGGCGGCTGGCCAGGACCAGCCAGGCCGCCTGCGCCGCCAGCAGCGGCCAGGCCAGCACGTAGCTGGCGCCCGGCGCGAACCAGCTGACGACCAGCAGGGCGACGGTGAGCAGGCCGAGCGCGCCCAGCGTGGTGGCATTGACGCCGATCCGCCGCTGCAGGAGGCGCTGCAGGCCAATGAACACGGCCACCGGCAGTAGCGTGAACGCCAGCAGCTGCCAGCGCACGCCGGCATCCAGCGCCGGGCCCTCGGCCAGCAGGCCGGCGTCGTAGCGTGGCGCGAGCCCGGGCAGGAAATCGCGGACGATCCAGGCGCCGGCGGTGGCCAGGATCGCCATCGCCAGGCAGCCGAAGGCGCCGTGCACGATGTCGGTGCTGTCGACGCCCCTGCGCCGGATGCCGGCGCGGCAGGCGGTCACGTACAGCAGGCAGGCCAGCAGGCTCACCGGCCAGACCATCGGGTAGCCATAGTGCAGCACGCCCAGGCCGGGGAGGGCGAAAAACACCTGGCCGCGCGCTTCCGCTTCCGGCAGGGCGGCCGCGCCGAAGTGGCGCAGCAGGGCCAGCATGGTGTCGCCTTCGTGCTGCAGGCTGGCGCGGTCCAGGCGTTCGGGCACGTCCCAGGCGCCGCCGCCCAGCGGCCCGGCGGTGGTGGCGAAATGCAGCACCGCCGGCCCCGGTTCGGCCATCAGCGCCGCGCCTTCGTGATGCGGCAGCCTGTCATAGAGCGCGCCCATGAAGGACGAGCCCTGCGGGTCGGGCGCCAATGCGGACCAGGCGCCGACCGTAAAGCCGTCCGCGCGGTCGGCGCCGATCAGCTGCAGTGCGCCGCGGTTGCCGGGATTGTCGAAGCGCAGCGCGACCCTGGCGCGGCGCGCCCACGGGTGCGACTGCATGAAGCCGCGCGTGCCCAGCGCCTGGGCGGCATCGCCGTCGGTGAACACGGCCAGCACATCGTTGTCGAGCGCCGGACCGGCCTGCAGCACGCGCAGGGTTTCCAGCAGCGCCGCGCTGGAGGCGGCGCCGTCGGCCGCGCCCAGGCTGTCGGCGGCGGAATCGTAGTGGGCCAGCGCCAGCACCGCCGGCCTGGCGCCATGGCCGGCCACGATGCCGGGCTTCCTGACGACCACGTTATGGACTTCGGCCATGGTCACGCGCACGTTGGCGGTCATATCGCCGGATGCGGTCCGCACCATCCCGGTCTGCACCTCCGGCTCCAGCCCGATCGCGCGCAGCTGGACCAGCAGGTAGTCGCGCGCCTGCTGGTTGGACTTGCTGCCGACCGGGCGCGGCGCGCCGGCAATGGCCTGCACGTGAGCCTGGGCGCGCGCGGCGGAAAATCCGCCGGCGGCAGGCGTCCTGTCGGCCGCGGGCGGCGCGGGAAGATGGCGCGGGGCCAGCGCGAGCCAGGCCAGCAGCGCGCCGAGCAGGCATGCGGCGGCGAGACCCTGGTAGCCGGCGGCGCCGGGCAGGGTGGAATCGTGGGACATCGATACTCCAGGCGAAAAAAAGCCCGCCAGGCTGAGAGGAGAGCGGCGGGCTGAAAAGGAACGCGTTACATGACCGGCTTAGTCGAGCTTCCAGACATAGGCCAGCTGCGCCCAGCCGGCTTCCGGCGCACCGTTGCTCATGGCGGGCTTGAACTTGCACAGGCTGAGCGCATTCAGGGCGGCGCGGTCGAGAACCCGCGAGCCGCTTCCATGCTCGACGCGCGCCGAACTCACGCGGCCGTCGACGCCGACCAGCAGGGCCAGGACTGTGGTGCCGGTTTCGCCGTTGCGGGCCGCGCTGGACGGGTAGTCCGGCAGGGCGCAGCCATTGGCGTCGGCGAACACCGCGGCGTGCATCTGGCCGGTGTTGGCGCCGGGCTTGATGGCCGGCGGGCCTTCGACCGCGGGCTGGGCCGGGACGGACGGCTGCGGCGGCGTTTCGGTCTGCACGGCGGCCTGGATCTGCGGCGGCACCGGCGGCGGCGCCACCTCGACTTCGACCTTCGGCACCACGATTTCCGGCGGCGCCATCTGCTGCTGCACCGGCTTCGGCGGCTCGGGCGGCGGAGGCGGGGGCACGTGTTCCGGTTCAATCATCACCAGCACCTGCTCGGGCAGGCTGGAAATCGAGATATGCCGGGTGTTCATGCTGTGGACGAACAGGGTGCCGAGCACCACGTGCAAGCCGGCCACCAGCATGAACTTGGTGGTTTTGCTGCCACTACCATGGTTCGAGTAAGAGAAATGCATGGCCATCCTCCTTTGTTGTTGTCGAGCACGAAGCGGTTTTGTCTAATCTGTGGAATCAATATATGCTAGTAGCTAGCAATGTGTAAAGCGAATTCTTGGTAAATTTTCTTCCAGGCCTTGCATGCTCCGACTTCGTTGGTATTGCCGTACTAATATGGAATAATCACACCATTCACATGCCATAGAATGGTAAGCAGATGCCTAAAGAACAAAAGCCGATCCGCGTGATGCTGGCGGACGATCACCCGATCGTGATGACCGGTTTCGCCATGTCGCTCGGGGCCCAGGGGATGGAAGTGGTGGGACAGGCCAAGTCGCCGAGCGAGGCGGTGGCAATGTACGCCGAGCAGAAGCCGGACGTGGTGGTGCTGGACATCCGCTTTGGCACCGAGCTGACCGGCATGGACGCCGCCCAGAACATCCTGAAGACCGATCCGCAGGCGAAAATCGTGTTCCTCAGCCAGTTCGACCAGGACAGCCTGATCAAGGAAACCTACCGCATGGGCGCGCACGCCTTCGTGACCAAGGACTGCGACCCGGCCGACCTGGCCGAAGCCGTGCGCCAGTCGCACGCCGGCAAGCTGTACTTCCCGCCGCAGATCGCCGAACGCCTGGCCAGCCTGGCCGTGCGTGGCGACGTCTCGCCGCAGTCGATGCTGGACGAGCGCAGCCTGGAGATCTTCAGGCTGATGGCCGAGGGCCTGACCAACAACGAGATCGCCGAGCGCCTGAATCTGTCGACCAAGACGATCAGCAACATCAGCCAGTCGGTGAAGGAAAAGCTGGGCGTGCACCGGCAGGCGTATATCACCAAGCTGGCTGTGAAGCATGGCTTGATCCAGCCGTAATTTCGTGGGCTATGGACTTCGGATGCTCAGCATGGGGCGGACAGTGCAAAGGCACTGTCCGCGCGACCGCGGGAACGACGTGTTAGCTACGTCATTCCCGCGAAAGCGGGAATCCATACTCCGCCACCTGACACGCTGCCTTCTTTTGGCCAGCGCCCTTGCCGCCACAAGCGCCCACGCCGCCAAACCCACGCAGCAACCCGCCGAAGGCTTCCGTTTCCAGATCCTCACCGCCGACGACAGCACCGTCACCCGGCGCATCGCCGAGGATCTGTATAAGCGCCTGGTCCCGATCTTCTCTCCCTTCCGCACCGAGCTGGCCCAGCGCCGCCGCATGCTCTACGTGGCCATCGGTCCGGCGGCGCTGCGCGAGGTGGCGTCGCGGCGCTGCGACTGCGTGGTGATCTCCGCCTTCACCTCGAGCCAGGTCTACCGTGCCATCATGGCCCAGGCCGCGTACGGCGGCGCCAGCCCGGTGGCCAGCACCGCCGTCTACGCGGAACCTGCGCCCACCGACCAACTGCGCCTGGCCACGCTGCTCTACCGCCGCCCGGTGCGGGTGGGCGCCATCCTCGGCGCCGGCACCGCCTTCCTGCGTCCGGCGCTGGAAGCGGACAAGGTGGCGGTGCTGGAAGGCGGCAACGACGACGACATCAACCGCCTGCTGAACCAGATCGCCCAGACCGACGTGCTGCTGGCACTGCCCGACAGCGCCATCTACAGCACCGAAAGCATCCGCAACATCCTGCTCTCGACCTACCGCCACAAGCAGGGCGTGATCGGCTTTTCCGGTGACATGGTCAAGGCCGGCGCCCTGGCCACGACTTATTCGGAAATCGAGGACATCGACGCCCAGGTCGCCGAGATCGCCAGCGCCTACGTGGCCGGCGGCGAGCTGGCGGCGCCGCAGTTCCCGCGCTACTTCCGCACCATCGTCAACGAAGGCGTGGCGCGTTCGCTCGACCTGCGGGTGGACAAGGAAGTGCGCAGCTTTGCCCACCTGCCGCCGGCGTCCCAGCCATGAAACGCCGCGGTTCCTTCCTGCGGTTCTGGCGCGGCTGGAGCATCGGCCTGCGCATGGCCTTCATCACCATGCTGCCGGTGGTGCTGCTGTTCTCGTCCTTCGTCTCCTATTCCTGGTATTCGCACCGCGCCCAGGTGGACGAAGAGCTGGCCGAGCGCGGCCGCATCCTGGCGCGCGCGCTGGCCGAAACCAGCGAGTACAACGTCATCTCCGGCAACCTGTCCGACCTGCGCCTGACCATCAACGGGCTGGTGCAGTCGGACCGCAGCATCTACCGCATCGATGTGGTCTACACCAACGGCAGCAACGCCGTCAGCGTGGTCTCCGAGCACCCGATCTCGGCCGAGCCGCGCTTCTACGAGGCGCCGATCCGCAAGCAGGTGGTATGGATCAACCTGTTCTCGGACAACGGCACGCCGCACGTCTCGGCTTCCAGCGACACCCGTCCGCCCACGTTCGCCCCCGAGGTCGTCGGGCGGGTGCAGGTAACCATGTCGCCGACCAGCATGGTGGCCAAGCAGCTGCGGCGCTTCCGCATCGAGCTGGCGATGGCGGCGCTGGCGCTGGCCGCGAGCGGCTTGCTGGCTTATTTCCTGGCGCGCAGCCTGACGGTGCCGCTGCGGGAAGCGATCGCGGTGCTGCGCGCGATCCGCGGCGGCGACTACCGCGTCGAGCTGCCGGTCACCACCGGCGGCGAGGTCGGCGAGCTGCAGGCCTCGATCGGCGAGATGTCGGTCGCGCTCGACCAGTCCAAGCAGGACCTCGAGAACAAGGTGGCCGAGCGCACCCGCGACCTGCTCGAGTCGCGCAACGAGGCCCTGCGCGCCGACGCCGACAAACGCAAGCTGATCCAGAAGGTCAACAACATCATCGAGGACGAGCGAAAAACCATCGCGGTCGAGATCCACGACGAGCTGAATGCTTCCTTGATCGCGGTGCGCCTGGAGTCGCAGACCATCCAGCAGCTGGCGGCCAAGGCCGTGCCCGGGCCGGAGGTCGAGCAGATCCAGTCCAAGGCCCAGGCCATCACCAAGCTGGCGCTCGACCTGTACGCCAACGGACGGCGCCTGGTGCGCCGCCTGCGCCCGGAAGTGCTGGACATGCTGGGCCTGCACGGCGCGGTCGAGGAGATGGTCAGCCATTACCGCTCCAGTTCCGGCATCGCTTTCGAATTCCACACCGAGGGCGACTTTTCGCGCCTGAACAACGAGCTGGCGATTTCCGCCTACCGCATCGTGCAGGAAGCGCTGTCGAACATCATGAAGCATGCGCACGCCACCGCGGCCCACGTCAGCCTGGTGCTGTCGGATGACGACGACGCCCTGCACATCGAGGTCGGCGACGACGGCGAAGGCTTCGACCCGGCCCTGGCCTCGGAGGGCATCGGCATCATCGGCATGCGCGAACGCGTGTTCGCCGTCGGCGGCACGATACAGGTGCGCTCACGGCCGGGACGCGGCACCACGGTGACGATCAAGCTGCCACTCAAGGACGATACTGCGGTATCGTAACGGTCTCCGCACCACCATCACCATCACACACGGTCATCATGTCGAATGAATTGAAGACGCCTTTCGAAAAGGGCAACCAGAACCAGACCACCACCTGGGCCGATTGCATCGCCTGGTACGAGGAACTCGCCAAGCGCCACCCGCGCGTGCTGCGCTTCAGCCAGATCGGCACCTCGGATGCCGGCGTTCCGATCCACGCCGGCGTGATCAGCGCCGACGGTGTGTTCGACCGCTTCGAGATCAAGCGTGACGGGCGCCCGGTGTTCTTCAACAATAACGGCATCCATCCAGGCGAGCCGGAAGGCGTGGACGCCTGTATGGCGCTGGTGCGCGACTTCTGCCAGGAGCCGCAGCGCCTGGCCGCGCTGGGCCGCACCGTGTTCATCTTCATCCCGCTGTACAACGTCGACGGCGCCTTCAACCGCCAGAACACCTCGCGCGTGAACCAGGACGGCCCGGAGTCCTTCGGCTTTCGCGGCAACAGCCGCCACCTCGACCTGAACCGCGACTTCGTCAAATGCGACACCCTGACCGCGCGCGTGTTCAACGAGTTCTTCACGGCCTGGGATCCGGACGTGATGGTCGACACCCACACCTCGAACGGCGCCGACTACAGCTACACCATGACCCTGATCCAGACCCAGGCCGACAAGCTGGGCGGAGAACTGGGCGAATTCCTGCGTGGGACCATGCTGCCGGCCATGTACGCCGACATGGACAAGCGCGGCTGGCCGACCTGCCCCTACGTGAACCCGGTCAAGGACATCCCCGACGAGGGCATCGCCGACTTCCTCGAGACGCCGCGCTTCTCGACCGGCTACGCAGCCCTGCACCACACGATCGGCTTCATGCCCGAGACCCACATGCTGAAGCCCTTCGCCGACCGCTATCACTCGATGCGCGCGCTGGTCGAAACGGCGCTCGATTTCACGGTCGCCAACGGCGAGCAAATCATCGCGCTGCGCCGCGCCGCCAGGGAGCAGGGCCGTACGCGCCGCGAGTGGCCGATCCACTGGGCGATGGACGAATCGAATCCGTCCAGCTTCCGTTTCAAGGGCTACGAAGCGAAATACAAACCGAGCGTGCTGGGCGACTACCAGCGCCTGTGGTACGACCGCAGCGCGCCCTACGAGAAGGACATCGCCTGGTATACGCATTTCACGGCCGACGTGGTCGTGTGGGCGCCGCGCGCCTACGTGGTGCCGCAACAATGGCGCGAAGCGATCGAGCGCCTGCAGTGGAACGGCGTGCGCATGGAACGCGTGGAAGCGGACCGCGAGCAGGAGCTGGCCTGCTACCACGTGAAGTCGGTGAGCTCGCGCCCGAACGCCTACGAAGGCCACATGTTCCACGACGACGTGCAGCTGGAACGCCGCTGCGCCAGCGTTACCCTGCGCGCCGGCGACTACATCGTGCCGCTGGACCAGGACAAGGCCCGCTACGCGGTCGAGATGCTGGAGCCGCTGGGCCACGACAGCTTCTTCCGCTGGGGCCTGTTCAACAGCGTGCTGGAAAAGAAGGAAGCGTATTCGGACTATGTGTTCGAGGACGAGGCCGAGAAGCTGCTGCGCGAGGAGCCGGAACTGGCGGCCAAATTCGCGGAGTGGAAATCGGCCAACCCGTCGCTGCTGAACGACCAGGGCGCGGTACTGGACTTCATCTTCGCCAACTGCGCGCGCTACCGCGAGCCGGAGTGGCGCCGTTATCCGGTCTTCATGATCGACTGAGCGTTTCGATAAGGAGAAGAACATGCATCGCACCACCCTGGCGTTTCATGCCACCGCGCTGGCCTGGCTGATGGCGGGCGCCGCCCAGGCTGCCCCTTCGGCCGGGCAGACCTATTTCGAGCGCAACTGCGCCAGCTGCCACACGGTCGACCCCAAGCTGGGCTCGCGCGCCGGCCCCGGCCTGTACAACGTGGTGGGCCGCAAGTCCGCCGCGGTGGCCGGCTACAACTACACCGACGCGCTGACGAAAGCCGGCGCCGCGGGTAAAACCTGGACCCGCGAAGAGCTCGACGTCTTCCTGCGCGACCCGAGCAAGGACGTGCCGGGCACCGCGATGCCGATCGGGGTCGCCGATGCGAAGGCGCGCGGCGCCGTGATCGACTACCTGGCTGCGCAAAGCGGCAAGGCCGCTGCACCGGCCGCTCGTGCTGCAGCGCCGAAGACCGCAGCCGCCGCCGGCGAAAAAGCCGGCGCCTGGACCGAGGACAAGCCGGGCGACCTGCACCACCTCACCATCGACAAGCTGGCGGCGCCCTTCGCCAGCGAGAGCGCCGGCAACGGTCCGAAGGTCGCCGCGCGGCCAAGCGGCGCCATGCCGGCCGTGCCGAAAGGTTTCAAGGTCTCGACCTTCGCCGCCGATACCGGCAAGGCGCGCCTGGCGCTGCGTGCGCCTAACGGCGACATCATCCTGGCCGAAACGGGCAAGGGCCAGCTGAGCATCCTGCGCTCGAAGGACGGCGACAAGAGCGACAGCGCGAGCGTGTTCGCCACCGGCCTGTCGCGGCCCTACGGCCTGGCGCTGTGGCCGTCCGGCGCGAATCCGAAGTACCTGTACGTCGCCAACGTCAACTCGGTGGTGCGCTTCCCGTATGCGAATGGCGACCTGAAGGCCAGGGGCGAGCCGGAAACCGTCGTCGACAAGCTGAGCGACACGACCGGCGGCCACACCACGCGCACGCTGGCGTTCTCGAAGGACGACAAGACCCTGTTCGTGTCCGTGGGCTCGGCCACCAACATCGCCAGCGGCATCGGCAACAAGCCGGCGCAGCCGCTGGCGCAGTGGGAGAAGGAGCACGGCCTGGGCGGCGCCTGGGCCGAGGAAACGGACCGCGCCACGGTGCTGGCGTTCGACGTCGACGGGAAGAACCGCCGCAACTTCGCCAACGGCCTGCGCAACTGCGTCGGCATGCTGGTGCATCCGCAGACGGGCGACCTGTTCTGCAGCGTGAACGAGCGCGACGAACTGGGCGACAACCTGCCGCCGGATTACATCACGCGTGTCAAGCAGGGCGGCTTCTACGGCTGGCCATGGTACTACCTGGGCGACCACGAAGACCCGCGCCTGAAGGGCATCCGCCCCGACCTGAAGGGCAAAGTGACGACGCCCGACACCCTGATCCAGGCCCACTCGGCGCCGCTCGGCATGGTGGTCTACCAGGCCCCGGCGGGCGCGAAGCACGCCTTCCCGAAGGAGTACGAGGGCGACATCTTCCTGGCCCTGCACGGTTCCTGGAACCGCGGCATCCGCACCGGCTATAAAGTCATCCGCGTGATGATGAAGAACGGCGTGCCGACCGGCCAGTACCAGGACTTCATGACCGGCATGGTGCTGAGCGACCGTGACGTCTGGGGCCGCCCGGCGGCGGTGACGGTGGCGCAGGATGGGGCGCTGCTGGTGGTCGACGATGCCGGTGGGGTGGTGTGGCGGGTGACGCCAGAGAAGTAAGTTTTCATGTTTCGAAGCGTCGGTAGAAGTGGATATCTACCGACGTTTAACAACTCTGAATCGATTTTATGTTCTAAACCGTCGGATTTTATTGACATTTACCGACGATATGGAACAATCAGGGCATGAGGAAAAAGCAGTCACCTATCATGCTTCTGGCCGCCGAGCGCCCAACATTTCGCGCTTCCGACGCGGTGAAGCTTGGGACGCCACGCATTACCCTCACGCGTCTTGTTCAGCAAGGCGAACTTGTTCGCGTGGCGCGTGGCCTCTACGCTAGTAGCAAGCGCGATAGCACTGAACTGGACGGGCTACTCGAGGTTGCGGCGCAAAGCCGGCAAGGCGTTTTCTGTCTTCTAACGGCACTGCGCTTCCATCGGCTAACCACACAAGCCCCTTTTGAAGTATGGCTGGCAATCCCCAACAAGGCGCGCATTCCCAAAATCGATTATCCGCCAGTGCATGTCGTCTGGTATTCAGGACAAGCGTTGAGCGAAGGGGTCGAAACCCATCTCATCGAAGGGCAGTCGATCAGGGTTTATAGCGTCGCCAAAACCGTCGCCGATTGCTTCAAGTATCGGAACAAAATAGGTATCGACGTTGCTCTAGAGGCTCTTCAAGACGCATGGAAGAAAAAGCGTGTGACGATGACCGAGCTATACCATTTCAGCAAAATTTGCCGAGTGGAAAAAGTAATGCGTCCGTATCTTGAATCGCTCATTTAGCCGATGAAAAACGTGTCCGATTCAGTTCTTGCCAAACTCAAGACCAAGGCGAAACAAGAAAACGTCGACTATCAACAGATGCTTACACGCTACGGCCTGGAACGCATGCTGTATCGGCTTTCGCGATCTGAGCACGCGAGATCTTTTTTATTGAAAGGCGCTATGCTTTTCAACCTGTGGTTCGACATGCCGCATCGCCCAACCACCGATGTGGACATGCTCGGCTTTGGAACGCATGGTTTGGACGCCCTCGCGAATATCTTCAAGGATGTCTGTGCTGTCGCATGCGAAGACGGGATCGTCTTCGATCCCGGTACTGTGCAGGCCGAAGAGATTAGGAAGGACGCCAATTACGAGGGCGTTCGCGTGACCTTCCTGGGGCTCATCAACCGCGTTCGTTGCCCTATTCAGGTCGACATCGGATACGGGGATGCAGTAACTCCGCAGGCCCTTGAAATCGATTATCCGGTCCTGCTTGCCGATATGCCGAGCCCGACGCTGCGGGCCTATCCAAAGGACACGGTGATCGCAGAGAAAACCGAGGCAATCGCCAAGCTGGCCATGGCCAATACACGTCTCAAGGACTACTTCGACTTATGGGTATTGAGCCAGTACGTGGAATTTGAGGGCGAGGTTTTGCACCAGGCGATCGCCGCCACTTTTGAGAGAAGAAAAACAGCCATTACCGCCGAGCTGATTGGACTGTCCGATGACTTTGCCAGCGATGGAAGCAAAAACAGTCAATGGAATGCGTTCACCAGAAAAAATAAGTTGAACGCCCCGGTTTTGCCGGAGGTGATCCGGCAACTCAAGGAATTCATAGTACCAGTCCTGTCGAGCGTCGCTGAAGGCCAGGATTTTAAAATGCACTGGTCCGAAGCCGGTCCTTGGCGAACATCTGAATAAGCTGGGTGACGTGAGCGCTCATTCATTCCGAGCGCACGCCACCCGGCTTCACCGAGGCTTACTTCGACGCCGCAATCCAGCGGTCGACCTTCTTCTCCAGCAGCTCCAGCGGCAGCGTGCCTTCGCCCAGCACGATCTCGTGGAACTTCGGCAGGCTGAATTTCGAACCGAGTTCTTTTTCGGCGCGGCGGCGCAGTTCCTGGATCTTCAGCGAACCGATCTTGTAGCCCAGGGCCTGGCCCGGCCAGGCCATGTAGCGCTCGGTCTCGCTGCGCGCGATCGACTCCGGATAGCCGAGGGTATCGCGCATGTACTGGATCGATTGCTCGCGGGTCCAGCCCTTCGCATGCATGCCGGTGTCGACCACCAGGCGCACGGCGCGCAGCATCTCGTCGTTCAGGTGGCCGAACCAGTCTTCCGGCTTGCCGTACAGGTTCATCTCGGTGCCGAGCGTCTCCGCGTACAGCGCCCAGCCTTCGGTGAAGGCGTTGTTGCCGCCGAACTTGCGGAAGTTCGGTAAGCCCAGTTCCTGCATCAGGGCGATGTGGAAGTGGTGGCCCGGCTGGCCTTCGTGCAGGAACAGCGTGACCATGCCGGGGCCGCTGTACTGCGTGGGATCGTTCACCACGGTGAAGAACGCGCCCGGACGCGAGCCGTCGGCGGCCGGCGGAGTGTAGTGGTCCGAGGCCGTGGCGCGCGTCAGCTCCGGCTCCAGCCGGATGTCGAGCGGCGTCTTGGGACGCAGCGAGAACAGCGCCGGCAGCTTGGCGTTCAGCTGGGCGTTGAGCTTGCGGTAGACCTCGATGATTTCGCCCTCGGTCTTGAAGGGCTTGTACTTGGCCTGTTCCGAGACCCAGGCCGGCAGGCCGGCGGCCGGACCGGTGTAGCCCATCTGCGGGCCGATGCGCGCGTACTCGCTCTGGATGCGCGCCACTTCCTGCAGGCCGATCTGGTGGATCTGTTCCGGCTGCAGGCTTGTCGTGGTCTGGCTCGCCACGCGCACCAGGTACCAGTCCATGCCCTGCGGCAGGGCGCTCCAGCCGGTGCTGGTGCGGCAGGCCGGGATGTATTCCTTCTCCAGGAAATCGGCCAGGCGGACCAGGGCCGGATTCAGCTTGTTGGCGATGGCGGCGCGGTAGCCGGCCGCCAGCTTCTTCTTGTCGGCGTCCGGGAACGAAGCCGGCAGCTTCTTCGCCGGCGTGTAATAGATGCTGTCTTCGGGCTTGGCGGCCACCAGCTGCTTGAACTGGGGCAGGGCGGACAGCATGATGGCCTTGGGCTGCACCACGCCGCGCTTGATCCCTTCGCGCATGTTGGCGATGGCCTGGTCGATCCAGGGGCCGAGCTGGTTCAGGCGGCTCAGGTAGGCCTGGTAGTCCTTCACCGTGGCCAGTGGCTGGGCGCCTTCGCCGCCGGCGTAGTTCGCCAGCGTCACCGGCAGGGCGTCCATCTGGTTGAGCGGCAGCAGGTGCTCGGGGAAGGGCTCGAAGCGCAGCGCGGTGGTGAGTTCGTAGTCGAGGATGTCGTAGCTGGTCTGGTCGCGCTGCGCCAGGGCGTCGCGCTTGATGGCGTGCAAACGCTTCTGATAGTCCTTGTAGCGCGCGAACTGGGCGGCGCGGTTCTTCGGCGCGATCGACATGCCGATCTGGTCGTTGAAGCGGCTGTCGCCGCTCTCGCCGGCCGAGACCGGGTCGAAGCGCGCCAGCGCATCGTAGTACTCGTCGGCCAGCTTGTTCAGCTGCTTCGATTCGGCGCTGCCGGCGGTTTTCGCAACGGCGGCTGCCGGGGCAGCGGCTTCGATCGCGCCGGCGGGCGCGCAGGCGAGCATGGCGGCGCAAGCGAGCGCGCCCAGTGTCAGGATCTGTTTCATGTGTCGTGGTGCTTTGAAATGAATAAAGGCGGCGACAAGGATACGCTTGTCGCCGCCTGTAGGGCCAGTCTTTACGACGGCCGATTAGTAGCTGGCCAGCGGCGACAAGGCGCCGCCCTTGAAGGTGTACACGGTCACCGCGGTCTTTTTGAGGTTGCCGCTGGCGTCGTAGCCGTAGGTGCCGGCCACGCCCTGGTAGCTCATCGTGTGGAGAAGCTTGCTCACCGCGGCGGCGTCGACCGTGTTCGCGCTCTTGATGGCCTGGGCGATGAACATGGTCTGGTCGTAGAAGGCCGGCGCGTAGACGTCCGGCTCGCGCTGGAAGCGCTGTTTATAACGCTGCTTGAAGCCCGGGCCGCCCGGCTGCTTGTCGAGCATGGCGCCGGCCTGGGCGCACAGGACGTTTTCGCCGACCGCATCGCCGCCCAGCTTGGCCATCTCCGGGCTGCACAGGGTGTCGCCGCCGAGCAGGCGCACATTGGCCAGGCCGAGCTGCTTCATCTGGCGCGCCATCGGGGCGCCCTGCGGCGCATAGCCGCCGAAGAAGATCGCATCGACCTTCTTGGCGCGGAAGGCGGTGAGGATGGCGGCGAAGTCGCTGGCCTTGTCGTTGGTGAACTCGCGGCCGGCCACGTTCAGGCCGGAGGCGCGCGCCTGCTTCGCGAATTCCTCGGCGATGCCCTGGCCGAAGGCGGTGCGGTCGTCGATCACGCCGACGGTCTTGATCTTGAGTTCCTTGGCCGCGTAAGCCGCCATCGAGCCGCCGACCTGGTTGTCGCTGGCGACGATGCGGAACACGTTCGGATAGCGCGACTGCGTGATCTTGGGATTGGTGCCGACCGTCGACATCAAAATGCCGGCCTCGTTGTACACGCGCGAAGCGGGAATCGCGACGCCCGAGTTGTAGGGGCCGAGCACGAACTTGACGCCGGCGTCGGCGAATTTCTGGGCCACGTTCACGCCGGCTTTCGGGTCGCCCTGGTCATCCTCGGACATCAGTTCGAAGCGTAGGGTCTTGCCGCCCGCTTTGAGCTTTTGCGCGTTGAGTTCTTCGACCGCCAGGCGCACGCCGTTCTCGTTGTCCTTGCCGGCAAAGGCGTTCGCGCCCGACAGCGGGCCGCTCACGCCGATGCGCACCACTTGGTCCTGGGCCAGGGCGGCGGCGCCTGACGAGGCCAAAGCGGCGGCCAAAGCGGCCAGCGCCAGCGGCGCAATCTTGAAAATCGATGGCATTCTTGCTTGTCTCCGTTATGTTTCAACGCGCGCCATCATCGCACGATTCAGAGCACCTAACAAAGCCTCCATGGCGGCGTTGCATCGTCTCGCCGTACTAGCGTACTGTCTTCGTGGTCCGCCACTGCGGCGATGCGCCTTGCCCTGGAGGCTTTCCTAGGCGCTCTGTAAAACCTTCAGATAGGTTCAAGCGGCGAGTCCGTGCGAGATCAGTTCCAGCGGCAGCGCGGTGGTGCACTTGATCTGCTCCATCGAGAAGGCCGAGGAGACGCCGGCCAGTTGGGCGGTCTTGATCAGCTTCTTGTAGAAGCGGTCGTAGCCTTCGATGTCGGTGGTGACCACCTTCAGCAGGTAGTCGATGTCGCCGCTCATGCGGTGGAATTCGAGCACTTCGGGCAGGGAGATCACGGCCGAGGCAAAGCGCTCCAGCCATTTTTCGTCGTGCTCCTTGGCGCGCACGCTGACGAAGACCGTGACCGGCAGGCCGACCTTGTTGCGGTTGACGATGCTGACCCGGCTCTCGATGTAGCCCTCTTCCTCCAGGCGCTTGACGCGCTTCCAGCACGGGGTGCTGGACAAGCCGACTTTTTCGCTCAGCCCGGAAATCGACAGGGTAGCGTCCGCTTGCAGGGCGGCAAGAATCGCGCAATCGTACTTGTCGAGTGAGTTCATTTTATTTATGCAGTAAGAATGAGAATGCCAGTTCTTCTTTGAGGCGAAAACAAAGGAATTTTAGTACATCTTAACCTGCGTCAGTCCGTAACATATTACTCAAGTATGGAAGCTTGTGCGCATATTATTTTTTGTTTTTAGCAATTTTTTCGGCATTTAATTCATGAGTCACGATATCTACCTCGACGCCAACGCCACATCAAAGGTGCTGCCCGCCGCCGCCAGCGCCGCGCTCGAGGCGATGCAGGCCTGCTTCGGCAACCCGAGCAGCAGCCATGCGACCGGTCTGCGCGCCAAAGCCACCCTCGACGACGTGCGGGCGCGCGCGCGGCGCGTGCTGGGGGCGCCGAGCGGCCGGGTGATGTTCACCAGCGGCGCCACCGAAGGTATCCAGACCGCGGTGCTGTCGGCGCTGTGCGCGGTGCGCGAACGGCGCGCGGCGGGACTCGATGCCGGCGACCTGCTGATCTACGGCGCCACCGAGCACAAGGCGGTGTCGGAAAGCCTGGCGCACTGGAACCGCCTGCTGGATACCAATCTGACCCTGTGCGCGCTGCCGGTCGACGGCGCCGGCCGGCACCGGCTGGACCTGCTGCGCGAGCTGGCGCCGCGCGCGGCCATGGTCTGCACCATGGCCGCGAATAACGAGACCGGCGTGATCTCCGACCTGGACGGCATCGCCGCCGTGCTGCGCGAGCGTGCGGCGCACGCGTACTGGATGGTCGACTGCGTGCAGGCGCTGGGCAAGCTGCCGCTCGACCTGGCCAACTCGCGCATCGACTATGCACCCTTCTCGGGCCACAAGCTGTATGCGCCGAAGGGCATCGGCATGCTCTACGTGAAGGAAGGAACACCCTACACCCCGCTGATGATCGGCGGCGGCCAGGAAGCGGGCCAGCGCTCGGGCACCGAGAACATGGCCGGCATTGCGGCGCTGGGCGCCGTGCTGGCCGCGCTGGAAGAAGGCGACACCTTCCGCAGCCACGCCGAACTGGCCGCGATGCGCGCGCGCGTGGCGGCGGCGCTGGAGGAGGCCTTTCCCGGCATCGTCTACAACGCGCCTTTCGAACTGGCGCTGCCGACCACCCTGAATTTCGCCGTGCCGGACATGGCGAGCAAGGAACTGCTCGACCTGTTCGACGCCGCCGGCGTGCGCGTCAGCGCGGGCTCGGCTTGTTCCGCGGCCAAGGCCGCGCCCAGCTACGTGCTGGAGGCGATGGGCCTGCCGCGCTGGCGCACCAGCGGCGCCGTGCGCCTGTCCTTCGGGCCGCTGGCGACCGAGGCTTTCATCGACGAAGCCTGCGCGCGCATCCGCCGCTGCGGCCAGGCGGCGCGCCATCCGGCGCTGTCCGCCTCTAGACTCAGCGGCGACCGGCGCGGCCTGCTGCAGGTCAGCAGCGAGGGCCGCCACGGCTGGATCCTGTTCGACCTCGATGCAAACACCTGCGTGGCGATCGATCCGCCGGCCGGCATGGCGGCGCGGCTCGCGGCCCAGGTTCGGGACAGCGGCCTGCACATGCTGGCCGTGCTGGGCACCGGCGTCGATGCCGCCGGTGTCGACACCCGCGCCACGCTGCGCGCCGCCCTCGGACTGGACGCCGGTGAACAGGGCACGCTCGGCTGGCCGCGCGACGGCGGCATGGTGACGCTGGCCGACGGCAGCGCGGCGCCCGCGATCGCAGTCGGCGCCGAAGTGCTGGTGCGCCTGGCGGACGAGGATGGCAGCGGCGCCGCCTACCTGCTGGGCCACGCGGTCGGCGGCCGGCTGGATGCCGCCGCGGTGCGCCTGGCTTTCATCGGCGGCGCCGTCATGGCGGACGCCGAGGCCCAGGACCTGTCGCGCCTGATCGACGGCGGCACGGTGCTGTGCCATGGCCTCGACATCGGCGGCGCGCCCTGCACCACGGCGGAAGGCTTGCGCAAGGCCGGCCACACGCCGGGCGAGGCGCGGCAGCTGCGTCCGGAAGGACTGGACGACTTCCTGCGCATGCACGCGGATGCGCTGCTGGTCGACGTGCGCGAATCCTGCGAGCTGGAAGCGGGCGGCATCCGCCTGTGCGGCCGCGAGGCGCAGGCCTTGCCGCTGTCGCGCCTGGCCGAGCATCTCGACCAGCTGCTGGCGGCCCGGCGCCCGCTGGTGTTCGTCTGCCGCAGCGGCAACCGCAGCGCGCGGGCGGCGTCCTGCCTGCAGCGCCTGGGCCATCCGCAGGCCTGGAGCCTGACAGGGGGCGTGGCGCTGGCCGGCGCTCGCTGAGTCCGGACCGATTTCTTCCGAATCGTCGCCTGCCGCGCTGCGCGCCGGCGGGCCTTTGGCGCGCGCGCCACAAGCGCCCGCCGGCTGTGGCGGCTTCCCGCTACACTAGCGCTATCCCGGCCTTACTCACTCGATAACATAGGGAAAAAGATGAGCGAACGCAGCAACGCCGCGGCCCTGGCCGCCCTTGGATTCCTGGCTGTCGGCGCGAGCACCGCGCTGCCCGCGAGCGCCGCCGACTGGAGCGACACCGCCATCAGCTGGCGCTACGGACAGCGCTTCCGCGAGCCCTACAACCCGGCCGACATCAAGAAGCACATCTTCGCGCTGACCCACGCCAGCGGCTACAAGTACGGCTCGAACTACTTCAACGTCGACCTGCTGCAGTCGGACAGCAACGACCCCGGTTCGCTCAACCAGACGGACGGCGCCCAGGAGGCCTATATCGTCTACCGCCACACGCTCGACATCGGCGCGCTGCGCGGCGCCCCCATCGCCTATGGCCCCGTGAAGGGACTGGGCCTGGTGCTGGGCTTCGACTGGAACACCAAGAACGACGTCGGCTACAACTCGCGCAAGCGCATGCTGGTGGCCGGGCCGACCCTGATGTGGGACGTGCCGGGCTTCCTCAGCACCGGCATCCTGTTCCTCCGCGAGAGCAATGCGCCGAGCGGCGCCTTCCCGCCGATCTCCGAGGTGCGCGGCCGCTACACCTACGACTACCACCCGATGTTCTCGGCCAGCTGGGGCATTCCGATCCCCGATAGCTGGGCCTCCGGCTGGTCCTTCGAGGGCTACCTGAACTACATCGCCGCCAAGGGCCGCGACGAAGTCGGCAACCCGACCGGCGCCGAGACCAATCTCGACATGCAGCTGATGTACGACGTGGGGAGCCGCTTCGGGCAGCCGAAGAACCGCTTCCGCATCGGCCTCGAATACCAGTTCTGGAACAACAAATTCGGCAACACGGCGGCCACCACCGGCAGCCGCGGCCAGCGCGCCAGCACGCCCATGGTGCGCGCCGAATACCACTTCTGATCAGCCGGTCAGCGGCGTATCCGCCTTCTTCAGCGTGCGCAGCACGAAGCTGGATTTGCTGTGGCGGATACCCGGGATTTGGTACAGCTGTTCGCGCAGCAGCCGCTCGTAGTCGCGCGTGTCCTTGACCGCGATCCGGATGAAGTAGTCGTAGTCGCCCGAAATCAGGAAGGCTTCCAGGACTTCGGGAATGGATTCCAGTGCACGGGCGAAGGCATTCAGGGTCTCCTGGTTATGGCTGCCCAGCGTCACCTGCACGATCACCGTGTCCTGGTAGCCGATCTGCGCCAGGTCCACCTTCACGGTATAGCCCTGGATCGCGCCGCTGTCCGTCATGCGCTTGATCCGGTTCCAGCAGGAGGTGGTCGACAGCCCGACCGCCTTGCCGATCTCCTGCAGGGGCGTGCGCGAATCCTCGAGCAGGATGCGCAGGATGGCGCGGTCGTGGCTGTCGAAAATTTTTCCGTGATTCTCAATATTGTCCATAAATTTTTCAGTATTCAGGCGTAATTGGCTGAAATTATGAAGCACTTTCAGCGCCTGCGCCGATAAGATTCATGGATGAAAAATGACTTCCCGAGCGGGGCGCAGCTGCTGTTGCGCACCCTGATCGACGCCGGCGTCGATACCGTCTTCGGTTATCCCGGCGGGGCGGTGCTGCCGCTGTATGACGCCTTGTACCAGGAACCGCGCCTGCGCCATGTGCTGGTCAGGCACGAGCAGGCGGCGGTTCATGCTGCCGAAGGCTATGCGCGCTCGACCGGGCGCCTGGGCGTGGTCTTCGTCACCTCCGGACCGGGCATGGCCAATACGACCTCCGGCCTGCTCGATGCCCTGTGCGACTCGATTCCGGTCTTGTGCATCAGCGGGCAGGTCGCCACGTCCCTGATCGGCACGAACGCCTTCCAGGAGTGCGATGCGCTCGGCATTTCACGCGCGGTCACGAAGTGGAATGCGCAGGTCCGCAGCGTCGACGCCATCGCGGACACGATCCGCGCCGCGATTCGCCAAGCCACGCAGGGCCGGCCGGGGCCGGTGCTGGTCGATGTGCCGAAGGACCTTCAACTGGCGCGCGCTGCGCCGCCCGAGGTCCGTGCCGTGACTGCAGCCGCGCCCTTGCCGCCAGTCGCCGAGGCGCTGCTCGACCGGGCCGCGGCCTTGATCGCCGGCGCGGCGCGTCCCGTCTTCTACGGCGGGGGAGGGCTGATCAACGCCGGCGAAGAAGCCTGCGCCGGCTTCGCCGCGCTGGTGCGCATGAAGAACGCGCCGTGCACGCTCACGCTGATGGGGCTCGGCGCCTTTCCCGCCTCGGACCCGCGCTGGCTGGGCATGCTGGGCATGCACGGCACGCTGGAAGCCAACCTGGCGATGCACGAGGCCGACCTGGTGGTCTGCGTCGGCGCGCGCTTCGACGACCGGGTCACCGGCAAGCTCGCGGACTTCTGCCCCGGCGCGCGCATCGTCCACGTCGATATCGACCCCGCATCGATCGGGAAGATCGTGCGGGCCGACGTCGGCCTGGCCGGCGATTGCCGCGCCGTGCTGGCGGCCCTGGCGCGCAGGCTGGCGGCGATGGAGGCGCCGCTGGTATCGACGCCAGACTGGTGGCAACGCATCGAGAAGTGGCGCAAGGTGGGCAGCCTCGGTTTCAGCACCTCCACGCCGGCGATCGTACCGCAACAGCTGATGACGGCCCTCGCCGCCGGACTGGCCGGGCGCGACGCCATCGTCTCCACGGACGTGGGGCAGCACCAGATGTGGGCGGCCCAGTACCTGCGCTTCGATGCGCCGCGGCGCTGGCTGACCTCGGGCGGTGCGGGAACCATGGGTTACGGCATACCGGCGGCGATCGGCGCCCAGGTCGCGCATCCGGACAAGACCGTCGTGTGCGTGAGCGGGGACGCCTCCATCCTGATGAATATCCAGGAGCTGGCCACCGCGGTCCAGCATCGCTGTCCGATCAAGGTGGTCCTGTCGAACAACGGCTGCATGGGCATGGTGCGGCAATGGCAGGAGCTGCACCACGGCGCCCGCTACAGCCACAGTTATTCGGAAGCGCTGCCGGATTTCGTCGCGCTGGCGCGCGCTTTCGGCTGGCAGGCGCGCAGGGTCGAGCATGCGGACCAGCTCGAGGAGGCGCTCGCCGAGTGCCTGTCTTCAAGCGGTCCCTTCCTGCTCGACGTGGTGGTCCAGCAAACGGAAAACTGCTTCCCCATGATTCCTGCGGGGCGCGGGCACCATGAGGTCATGCTGGCCAAGGATCGCTTCTATGAGAGTGGCGAATAAGGGATTCAGCCGGGATATTCGCGCTGGCTTTATTTTTGTCAATTAACTAATAACAATTTAACATCGTTATGATCCGGTGATCAAGATGGGGGAGGGATGCAATTGCAAAAATTGCATCATGAAAACCTCATTCCCCACCTCCTCCCTGGCCTGGTCCGACTGCTTCGTGTTCGCAGCGGCCAGCTTCCTCCACCTTGCCGCTGCCGCTGCCGCTGCCGCAGCCTCGACAGCCGCCCCGCACGAGCACCAGGAATTCGAGGCCACGCTGGCCGCGCCCTATCACGGCGAGAACCATGCGGAGGCACGCACCTTCACGCTGTCCTTCGACTACCCGGGATTGCAGGGGCGGCGCAGCGTGCACTGGCGGCTCGAGCTGGTGGCGCCGGATGGCCGCCAGGTCGCACGCTGGCAGGGGCAGGCGACCCTGGCTGGCCGGCCGCTCGACGTCCCGGTGCGCTGGCAGGGGCGCGTGGCGAGCCGGCCGCCCGCACCCGGCGTGTACAAGGTGCGCCTGCGCGCGGCAAGCGGCAGCGAGGAAGTCGAGCAGGCCTGGGACATCGCCGTCGGCAGCCTGCCGGCGCCGGCCCTGCCGTCCTTCGCGCCGCTGCCCAGCCGGCGCGGCCTGCTGCAGGCGGCGCCGGCGCCGGGCGCGCTGCCCTATACCGTCTATTACGGCAACCTGCACAGCCAGACCCGCGACAGCGACGGCGGCGCCGCCCTCGACGATTGCCGCGGCGCGCAGGACCCGCAGACCGCGCCCTTCGGTCCGGACGCCGCCTTTCCCTATGCGCGCGAACATGGGCTCGACATGCTGATGGTCTCGGAGCACAACCACATGTTCGACGGCTCGGACGGGACGAAGGCGGACGCCGACCCGGCCGCGGCCAGGGCCCTGTACCAGGCCGGCCTGCAGACGGCGCGCGCCTTCAATGAAGCGCACAAGGATTTCCTGGCCTTGTACGGCATGGAGTGGGGCGTGATCAGCAATGGCGGCCACCTGAACATCTTCAACAGCGACGAGCTGCTGGGCTGGGAAAAGAACGGCAAGGGCGAGCTGCTGGCCGATACCCTCACGCCGCGCAACGACTACGGAGCGCTCTATACGCTGATGCGCCAGCGCGGCTGGATCGGCCAGTTCAACCATCCCTCACTGAAGGACCAGTTCAAGGTGAACGGCGTGGCGCTGGCATACACGCCGGACGGCGACGAGGCGATGGCGCTGTGCGAAGTGATGAACAGCACGGCCTTTTCGACCAACGACAAGGAAGGCGAGACCCGGCGCAGCAACTTCGAGACGGCCTGCAACAAGCTGCTCGAAGCCGGCTACCACGTCGCCTTCAGCAGCAACCAGGACAACCACTGCGCCAACTGGGGCGCGTCCTATACCAACCGTACCGCGGTGCTGCTGCCGGCCGGCGAAGTCCTGAGCCGCGACAGCTTCGTCGCCGCCCTGAAAGCGCGGCGCGTGTTCGCGACCATGGACAAGGAGTCGCAGCTGGTCTTGACGGCCAACGGCAGGCTGATGGGCGAACGCTTCGGCAACCGCGGGCCGCTGCAGTTGCGCGTGCAGTTCGCGAACGGCGCAGGACGGACAGCGGCCACGGTGGCGATCATGGAAGGAGTGCCGGGCCGGAACGGCATGGTGACGCAGATGGCGTCCGAGGCGACGGTGAGCATCACACCGTCACTGGGGCCGCACTTCTATTATGCGAAGCTGACCCAGGACGACGGCAAGGTGCTGTGGTCGGCGCCGGTCTGGGTCGACCAGGCGGCGGATTAGAAGCCGAGCGCCTCAAAAGCCCAAATTTCTTCCCGCGCCGAGCAGGGTAGCGACACCCAGCACCAGGAAGATCAGCGCCGCCAGCCCGTGCACGAGTGTCAAAGGCACGCGGCCGGCGATGCGGTCGCCGAAATACACAGCCGGCACGTTCGCCAGCATCATGCCCAGCGTGGTGCCGCACACCACCGCCACCGCGGACGAATAACGCGCGGCCAGGGCCACGGTCGCCACCTGGGTTTTGTCGCCCATCTCGGCCAGGAAGAAGGCCAGCACGGTGGTGAGGAAGACGCCGAAGCGCGCCGGCGTCGATGCGTTCTCGTCGATGTCGTCCGGGACCATGATCCAGGCCGCCATGCCGATGAAGGCCAGGCCCAGCACCCAGCGCATCACCTCGGGGCCGAGCAGCTTGCCGACCAGGGCGCCGACGGCAGCGGCAAAGGCGTGGTTGGCGATGGTGGCGACCAGGATGCCGAAGACGATGGGCAGCGGACGGCGGAAGCGGGCAGCGAGCAGGAAGGCCAGCAACTGGGTCTTGTCGCCGATTTCTGCGAGGGCGACGATGCCGGTGGAAACGAGGAAGGCGTCCATGGGAAGCGACAGGGCGGGAGAAGCAAAGGCGGGATCATAGCAGAGGCGGCCGTATTGCATCTTTCGGGCGCCAACACTAAGTGCTATCCTGCTCGCGCCTGTTTACTCAGCTTCGTCTCCAGCCAAGGAATTCCATGAACCGCATCGCAGCAGCCCTCCTGATCGCTTTCTCCGGCGCCGCCCTGGCGCAGACCCCGGCCGCCGTCGCGCCGGCAGCGCCCGTCGCTGCCAGCACCGCGCCGCTCCAGCTCACGAACCTGTCCGCCGACGTCGAGCGCGTCATGAAGCAGTTCGACGTGCCGGGCATCGCCATCGCCATCGTCAAGGACGGCCAGGTGCTGGCCACGCGCGGCTTCGGCGTGCGCAAGCTCGGGTCGCCCGAGAAGGTCGACGGCAAGACCCTGTTCGAAGTCGCCTCGAACTCGAAGGCCTTCACCGCCGCCGCGCTGGCGATGCTGGTCGACGAGGGCAAGCTGGCCTGGGACGACCCGGTGACCAAGCACCTGCCGGACTTCCAGATGTACGACGCCTATGTGACCCACGAGATGACGGTGCGCGACCTGCTGACCCACCGCAGCGGCCTGGGACTGGGCGCCGGCGACCTGCTGTGGTGGCCGACCACCAGCTTCTCGACCGACGAGATCATCCACAAGCTGCGCTTCATTGCGCCGAGCACCAGCTTCCGCAGCAGCTACGCCTACGACAACCTGCTGTACATCGTGGCCGGCAAGATCATCGCCGCGAAGTCCGGCAAGACCTGGGGCGAGACCATCCACGAGCGCATTTTGGCGCCGGTCGGCATGGCCACCACCACCACCAGCCTGGCGGAGAACGAAGGCAATCCGAACGTCGCCAACGCCCACAGCAAGATCAATGACAAGATCGCGGCCGTGAAGGCGATGCCGGTGCCGAACGCGGTCGGCGCGGTCGGCATCAACACCAACGCCGAGGACATCGCGCGCTGGATGAACGTGCTGCTGGCGGGCGGCAAGCTGCCGCAAGCCGGCGCCGACGGCAAGGAAGCGCGCCTGTTCAGCGAAAAGCAGGCGCGCGAACTGTGGACCGCGCAGACGCCGATGCGTACCGGCACCCCGAACGCGAAACTGGCCGGTACCAAGGCGAATTTCGCCGCCTATGGTCTCGGCTTCCAGCTGCGCGACTACCACGGCCGCCTGCTGGCGCTGCATAGCGGCGCGCTGCAGGGCTTCTATTCGAAAGTGGTGCTGGTGCCGGAAGAGAAGCTGGGCATCGCAATCCTGACGAATGCGGAAAGCGGCGGCTCGCTGAACGCGCTGCAGTGGCAGCTGCTGGGCCGCCTGGTGGACAGGGACGACAAGACCGACTGGATCGGCGCCGTCGCTGCGGTCGAGGACGAGATGCACGCGAAGGAAAAGGCGCGCCTGGCCAAGAATTCCGCGTCCCGCGCCGCCAAATCCCAGCCTTCGCTGGCGCGCACCGCCTACGACGGCGACTACCAGGATCCTTGGTACGGCATCGCCACCATCAAGCACGTCGGCGGCAAGCAGGTGCTGTCGCTGTCGCGCACGCCGGACCTGACGGGGGAACTGGAGCACTACCAGCACGACACCTTCATCGTGCGCTGGAAGGAGCGCAACTTCAACGCCGACGCCTACGTCACCTTCGCGCTGAACCCGGACGGCAGCATCGAGCGCATGAAGATGCAGCCGATTTCGACCGAGACGGATTTCAGCTATGACTTCCAGGATTTGAACTTCACGCCGGTGAAGAAGGCGCAATAACTCGTCGTTCCCGCTTTCGCGGGAATGACGGTAACTTTAGATCGGCGGCACCGGATTAAAACCAGACACCGCCCGATACTTCCCCGCGCTATACCGCAGCACCTGCCGCTGGTCGATCGCCACCGGCGGCGCCGCATAGGTGTCGGCGCGGCTGATCGCGCCCTGGTAGCGGATCGTGAAGTCGCCCGGGTGCTCGCGCGTGGCGTCGATCGTCCAGCTGCTCTCGATGGCATAGCAGTCGTGGCTGTTGGACGCGGTGTTGTCGTCCTTCGCCGCCGGATCCTGCGGATGCGGCTTGATCAGCGGCTGCAGACGGCGCACGCAGTCGGCGCTGCTGTCGACGTTGATGCCGGACAGCGCCATCTCGAGCGCCGGCTCGCGCCGCACCGTTCCCTTGTCCAGTTCATACATCGCCAGCCAGGTGCCGCAATAGCCCTGCCAGCAGCTGCCGTATTCGACCGCGATCGCCTGGCGCTGGCCGGCGAGCGGCACCGCGCGCAGGCTCGCTTCGCCGTAAAAGCCGCGCAGTCCGAACACGCCCTGGCGCCCGCTCAGCTTCCAGGCGCCGTCGTGCTGCTCGAACTGGTAGGCGGCCAGCGCCATCGGCGTGCCGTGGTTGGCGGCGCTCTTGCCGTCCTCGGCGGGCACCAGGCCGGCGACCAGGGTCAGGTGGCTGGCGTCGATGCGCAGCACCAGCCTGGGTTCGACCAGCACCTGGTTCGCGCCCACGGTCCAGGCGCTGCGCGCGGGATTGGTGGTCACGCCGGGCATGCGCGGCAGGGTGACGGTCTGCAGCCGGCCGGCCGCGCCCTCGCTCCAGCCGGGGAAGGCCAGCGCCGCCAGCTGGGCCGGGGTCACGCCGGTAGCGGCGGGCGCGGGCTGCTGCGGCGCCGCCAGCGCAAGGTCGGCCATTAACGCGGCGGCCATCGTCGCCAAGGCCAGCCAGGCCATCGAGTGCGGGAAGAAGCGGCGCATGTTCAGATATTCTTGCCGTTCCAGACCGCCATCATGTCCGGCGATCCCTGCGAGCGGATGCCGTTGTCGGACAGGATGTCTTCGGTGGCCTCGACCAGCGTCTTGCGCGGCAGGACCATGGTCTCGCCTTCGCGCTGGTCGAAGCGCAGCACTACCAGCTCGTCCTTCAGGTCGCGCAGCAGGGCCACCAGGTGGCGCAGGCTGCGCACCGGCACGCCGTTGACCGATTCCACCACCGAGCCGAAGCGGTTGCTGTAGCCGGCCACCAGCTTGTGCGGGAAGAAGGGCGAGCTGACCACCACCAGTTCCTCGTGACTGCTGCTGGGCGCTTCGCCGCGGCGCGTCACCAGCGGGCTGCCGTTGAAGCCGTAGGAGTTCAGCGTCGACGCGTTTGCGCTGATGAAGGAAAGGTACTCCTCGGTGGCGCGCGAGAACACGATCGGGCCATAGATGAAGTAAGAGGGATAGCCGCGGTCCAGGTCAGGAATCAGCAGCGGGCGCTTGCCGGCCACCGGCACCTGCACCTGCAGCGTCTTGCCGTCGCGGATCACGGTCAGCGGCACCTTGCCGTCCTTCGCCACCTGCTGCACGCGGTACTGGAAGCGCACGCGCAGGTTCGGCCCCAGCTTGACCATGCCCTGGTCGTCGACCGAGTAGTCGCCGATCCTGGTGATCAGGTCCCACTCCTTGAGTGGATAGGACGGGTCGCTGACGGTCGGCCGGTGCACCACCACGCCACGCAACGACTTGTCGATCTTGAGGTACTGGCGCAGCACCGGGTTCTCCAGGGTCTGGGTGTCGTCGCGCAACTGCGGCTTGCCGTCGTAGCGGCCGTCGGCGACGTCGCGCAGGAACAGCTCGACCTCTTCGTTCGGGATCACGTAGCCGATGTTGTTGGCGCTGGCGATGATGGAGTAGGCCAGGCCGACCATGCGGTCGCCGGCCACGATCGGGCCGCCGCTGTTGCCCGGGTTGATCGGGGCGTCGATCTGCACGCGCAGACCGGAAGCGCCGTAGAAGTAGGGGACGAATTCGACGCGCGAGACGATGCCCTTGGTGATCGACAGCGAGTTGCCGCCCATCGGATAGCCGTAGGCCAGCACCGCGTCGCGCACGTCGGGCAATACGCTGGCGCGCTTCAATGCCGGGTGTTCGTCGAAGAAGGATTCGTCGTCGAGCTTGAGGATGGCGAGGTCGATCCCGCGCGCGATCGCGACCACGGTGGCGCCGACCTTGTCGCCTTCCTCGCTGGCCTGCACCTGCACCTGGCTGGCGTAGCCGACCACGTGGGCGTTGGTGAGAATGCGCTTGCCCTCGATGACCACGCCGGAACCGGTGGCTTCCTGCGGCGTCGCCTTGGTCCACGGCCGGTAGGGGTCGGGACGGCGCATGGTCGTGAAGATCTTGACGACCGATTTTTCGATGCTGGAGCTGTTCGCGGGGCGGGTGGGAGGCGCCTTGGCGTCGGTGTCCTGGGCCTGGGCGGCGAGGGCGGAGGCGGCAAGCAGGGCCGCGGCGGCAATACGGAGCAATGTCATGCGCCGACTATACACTGCCGGGCCGCGCAAAAATTCACAAATACTCACTGCGGCGTCACATTCGCCGCAGCGAGCATCGATCGCGTGTTTACGGCTTCACGAACTTGAGCGTCATGCGGTCGCTCTCGCCGATGGCCTGGTATTTGGCGCGGTCCTCGTCCTTGTTGGTCAGGGTCGGCGGCAGCGCCCACACGCCGTTCTTGTGGTCGGCCTTGTCCTTCGGGTTGGCGTTGATCTCGGATTTCGCGGCCAGCTTGAAGCCGGCGCTTTCCGCCATCTTGATCACGTAGGACTCATGGACGTAGCCGCTCTTGGCCTCGGCATCCTGCGGAATGGATTCCGGCAGGCGGTGATCGGTCACGCCCAGCACGCCGCCCGGCTTCAGGCTGGTGTACAGCGCCTTGAACATTTCCTTGACCTTGTCGTCGCCCAGCTCGACGAAGTTGTGCACGTTGCGGAAGGTGAGCACCATGTCGACGCTGTTTGGCGGGGCGAAGTTGTAGCTGGACTTTGGCGGATTGAAGGGGGCGCGCACGACCTTGTCATAGACCGCCGGCCTGGATTCCAGCAGCGTTTTGGAGATGGGGCCGGCGCCGATCAGCTTGCCGTCCTGGCGCAGGTAGGGCGCCAGGATCTCGGTGTACCAGCCGCCTTCCGGCAGCAATTCGACCACGGTCATGGTTGGCTTGATGCCGAAGAAGCTGAGGGTTTCGTAGGGGTGGCGGTACTGGTCGCGCGCGACGTTGGCGGCAGTGCGTTGGCTGCCGGCGATGGCTGCACGCAGCTGGGCGTCGTCGGCGGCCTGCGCGGTGGCGGCCAGGCTGCTCGCCAGCAGGGCGGCGGCCAGGATGAATCGTTTCATTGTGTCGTCTCCAGGGTCGATGGCATCGGCGCCATGCCGTGCCGCCCGGCGATGATCGGCCAGGCCTCAGTTGTCGTCAAGTAAAGATGTGTATGTATCGCCGGCGTCCGAGCGGACAGTGCCCGGACAGTGCGCGGACACGCCCCAGCCGGACACTGGGCAGCCGCGTGTGCCGCAAACGGGGGCTCAAGCGCTTGGCATAAAGATTGCCTATTCAAAAACTTTACTTGCTGATATCGTTCAGCAGCGAAGAAGAAGTCCACGCGCAATACAACTAAAGAGCGGTCCGTCCGCCGGGCCACTGTCCACCTCAGGAGACGTCATGGAACGCCGTACCTTCCTCAACATCAGCGGCCTGGCTTTCGGCTCGATGCTGGTTCCCGTCTTCGGCCGCGCGATCGCCGCCGAAGAGCTGCTCAACCCGATGCCGCTCGCGGCCAAGAAGATGCTGGCCGATACCGCGCTGAGCGCCGCCACCAAGGCCGGCGCCAGCTACTGCGACGTGCGCATCGGCCGCTACCTCAACCAGTACGTGATCACCCGCGACCTGAACGTCGAGAACGTGGTCAACACCGAGTCGGCCGGTATCGGCGTGCGCGTGGTCTGCAATGGCGCCTACGGCTTCGCCGCCACCAACGACATGACCCCGGACGGCGTGGCCGGCGCGGCGCGCCAGGCGGTGGCGATCGCCAAGGCCAACGCCAAGCTGCAGTCGGAGCCGGTGCAGCTGGCGCCGGTCAAGGGCGTGGGCGAAGTGACGTGGGCGACGCCGGTGGTGAAGGACTGGCGCACCGTGCCGATCAAGGAGAAGGCCGAGCTGCTGATCGCCGCCAACAAGGCCGGCATGGAAGGCGGCGCCAACTTCATGCAGTCGATGCTGTTCCAGGTGAACCAGCAGAAGTACTTCGCCTCCACCGACGGCTCCTACATCGACCAGGACGTCCAGCGCCTGTGGGCGCCGCTGACCGCCACCGCGGTCGACAAGGCCAGCGGTAAATTCCGTTCGCGCCAGGGCCTGTCGGCGCCGGTCGGCATGGGTTACGAATACCTTGCCGCGCGCAAGGAAGACAAGATCAAGGCCGCCGGCGGCGTCGCCACCCTGTACACGAAGTCCTACGACATCATCGAGGACGCGCGCGCCGCCGGTCGCGACGCCAAGCGCAAGCTGACCGCCAAGTCGGTCACGCCGGGCAAGTACGACCTGATGCTCTCGCCCGAACACCTGTTCCTGACCATCCACGAATCGGTCGGGCACCCGACGGAACTGGACCGCGTGCTGGGCTACGAGGCCAATTACGCCGGCACCAGCTTCGCCACGCTGGATAAATGGGAATCGAAGAAATTTAACTACGGTTCGCCGCTGGTGAACATCGTGGCCGACAAGACCACCCCGGGCTCGCTGGGCAACGTGGGCTACGACGACGAAGGCGTCAAGTGCAAGCGCTGGGACATCATCAAGGACGGCACCCTGGTCAGCTACCAGGCCACGCGCGACCAGGCCCACATCATCGGCAAGACCGAATCGGACGGCTGCTCCTACGCGGACAGCTGGAGCAACGTGCAGTTCCAGCGCATGCCGAACGTGTCGCTCCAGGCGGGCAAGAAGCGCCTCACGCCGGACGAGATGGTCAAGGACATCAAGAAGGGTATCTACATCGTCGGCGACGGCTCCTTCTCGATCGACCAGCAGCGCTACAACTTCCAGTTCGGCGGCCAGCTGTTCTACGAGATCAACAACGGCAAGATCGGCCAGATGCTGGAAGACGTGGCCTACCAGGCGAACACCCAGGAATTCTGGAACGCCTGCACGGCCATCTGCGATGAGCGCGACTGGCGCATGGGCGGCTCTTTCTTCGACGGCAAGGGCCAGCCTCCGCAGATCTCCATCGTGTCGCACGGATCGGCTACCAGCCGCTTCAACGGCATCAACGTCATCAACACCGCCCGCAAGATCGGCTAAGGCAGGAGCACAACGACCATGACCATCCTGACCCAGGAACAAACCAAGCATATCTGCGACCGCGTGCTGTCGCTGTCCAAGGCCGACGAATGCAGCGTGACCGTGGGCGGCAGCCGCCAGGGCAATATCCGCTTTGCGCGCAACGCCGTCTCCACCGCCGGCCTGGCGGAAGACACGAACATCGCCGTGCAGGTCGCCTTCGGCAAGCGCCAGGGCATCGCCACCATCAACGAGTACGACGACAAGTCGCTGGAAAAGGTGGTGCGCCGCGCCGAAGACCTGGCCAGGCTGGCGCCGGAAAACCCGGAGTTCATGCCGGCCGTCGGCAAGCAGAACTACCGCGAATCAAAGACCTTCAGCCCGAAGACTGCCGCCATCGACCCGGATTTCCGCGCACAGTCCGCGGCCTACGCGATCGAAGCCTGCCGCAAGAATAAACTGGTGGCCGCCGGCTTCTTCACCGACAGCACCTCCTTCACCAGCGTCGCCAATTCGAACGGCGTGTACGGCCACCAGAATGAAACCGGCCTCGATTTCACCTGCACCGTGCGCACCGAAGACGGCCGCGGCTCCGGCTGGGTCAAGCGCTCGGCCACGGACGCCGCAAAATTCGACCCGCGCGAAGCGGCCGACGTGGCGATCGAGAAGGCGCTGCGCTCGGTCGACGCGAAAGCCCTGGAACCGGGTCGCTACACCGTGATCCTGGAGCCGGCCGCGACCTCCGAGCTGCTCGGCTTCATGCTGTTCGGCTTCGACGCCCGCCAGACCGACGAAGGCCGCAGCTTCCTGTCGAAGAAGGGCGGCGCCTCGCGCTTGGGCGACAAGCTGTTCGACAGCCAGGTCAACATCTGGGCCGACCCCTGGAATCCGGACGTGCCGGTACTGCCCTGGGACACCCAGAACCTGATCGCGCGCGAGCGCATGGACATCATCAAGGACGGCAAGGTCAACGCCCTGCAGTACTCGCAGTACTGGGCCAAGAAGAAGGGCGTGAAGCCGACCGCGACCCCGGGCAACATCATCATGGCCGGCACGGATAAAACCACCGCCGACCTGATCGCCAGCACCAAGAAGGGCATCCTGGTTACCCGCACCTGGTACATCCGCATGGTCGACCCGCAATCGGTGCTGCTAACCGGCCTGACCCGCGACGGCACCTTCTACATCGAGAACGGCAAGATCAAGTACCCGATCAAGAACTTCCGCTTCAACGAGAGCCCGGTGACCATGCTGAACAACATCGAGGAGATCGGCAAGCCGGTGATCATCGGCGGGGATGAGGTGCCGTTCCAGATGTCGATTCCGCCGATGAAGGTTCGCGACTTCAACTTCACTTCGCTGTCGGACGCGGTGTAATTATTCCCGTCGTCCCCGCGAAGGCGGGGACCCAAGTTTGCGTGCGTAACCGGTGCGCGTCCAACTTGGGTTCCCGCCTGCGCGGGAACGACGGCAGGAGATCGAATTTGGAACGCCGTACCTTCCTACACATGGCCGCCGGCACCGCCGGCGCCATGCTGGTCCCCGTCTTCGGCAACGCCATCGCCGCCGAGGAGCTGCAGTCAAGCATGCCGCTCAGCTTCAAGAAGGCGCTGGCCGACGCCGCCCTCAATGCGGCCACGAAAGCGGGCGCCAGCTATTGCGACGTGCGCATCGGCCGCTACCTGAACCAGTTCATCAACACGCGCGACCTGACGGTGCAGAGCGTGACGAACACCGAGTCCAGCGGCGTCGGCGTGCGCGTGATCGCCAATGGCGCCTACGGCTTTGCCGCCACCAATGCGATGAACCCGGATGCCGTCGCCGGCGCCGCGCGCCAGGCGGTGGCGATCGCGCGCGCCAATGCGAAGCTGCAGACCGAGCCGGTACGCCTGGCCCCGACCAAGGGCGTGGGCGAGGTGGCCTGGGCCACGCCCATCAGGAAGGATTGGCGCGTCGTGCCGGTCAAGGAAAAGGCCGAGATGCTGATCGCCGCGAACAAGGCAGGCCTGGACGCCGGCGCCAGCTTCATGACGGCCAACCTGTTCCAGGTGAACCAGCAGAAGTACTTCGCCTCCACCGACGGTTCGTACATCGACCAGGACATCCACCGCCTGTGGGCGCCGCTTACCGCCACCGCCGTCGACAAGGCCAGCGGCAAATTCCGCTCGCGCGCAGGGCTGGCGCCGCCGGTCGGCATGGGCTACGAATACTTCGATGCCAGTCCTGCGCACAAGATCCAGGCCGCGGGCGGCGTCACCACCCTGTACAAGGGCGGCTACGACATCGTCGAGGAAGCGAGAAATGCCGGCCGCCAGGCGCGCGAAAAGCTGACGGCAAAGAGCGTCGAGCCGGGCAAGTACGACCTCGTGATCGCGCCGGAAAACCTGTTCCTGACCATCCACGAATCGGTGGGCCACCCGACGGAACTGGACCGCGTGCTGGGCTACGAGGCCAACTACGCCGGCACCAGCTTCTGCACGCTGGACAAATGGGAGACCAGGAAATTCCAGTTCGGCGCCGATAAGGTCAACTTCTTCGCCGATAAAAGCACGCCCGGTTCGCTGGGCGCGGTCGGCTACGACGACGAGGGCGTCAAGCCGAAGCGCTGGGACATCATCAAGGACGGCATCCTGGTCAACTACCAGGCCACGCGCGACCAGGCCCACATCATCGGCGAGAAGGAATCGCACGGCTGCTCCTACGCGGACAGCTGGAGCAATGTGCAGTTCCAGCGCATGCCCAACGTCTCGCTGGCGGCCGGCACTGCGCGCCTGACGCCGGACGAGATGGTGACGGACGTCAAGAAGGGCATCTACATCCTGGGCCGCGGTTCCTATTCCATCGACCAGCAGCGCTACAACTTCCAGTTCGGCGGCCAGCTCTACTTCGAGATCAAGGACGGCAAGATCGGCCCCATGTTGGAGGACGTGGCCTACCAGTCGAACACCCAGGAATTCTGGAACGCCTGCAGCGCCATCTGCGATGAACGCGACTGGCGCATGAGCGGCTCCTTCTTCGACGGCAAAGGGCAGCCCAGCCAGGTCAGCGCAGTCTCGCACGGCGCCTCGACCACCCGCTTCAACGGCGTCAAAGTGATCAACACCGGCCGCAAGATCGGCTAAGTTCAGGACAAGAGAGACAACATGAAACAGCTGAACCAGGAAGAAGCGAAACGGATTTGCGACCGCGTGCTGTCCTTCTCGAAGGCGGACGAGTGCAGCGTCGCCATCAGCGGTAGCCGCAACGGCAATATCCGCTTTGCGCGCAACAGCGTATCGACCGCGGGCCTGAACGAAGACCGGCGCCTGGTCGTCACCGTCGCCTTCGGCAAGCGCCAGGGCACGGCATCGATCAACGAATTCGACGACAAGTCGCTCGAGCAGGCCGTGCGCCGCGCCGAAGACACCGCGCGCCTGGCGCCTGAAAACCCCGAGTATGTGACGCTGCCGGGCAAGCAGGAGTTCAAGGCGACCGGCGAATACTTCGCCTCGACCGCCGCGATCGACCCGGACTTCCGCGCCGAAGTCGCCTCGCACGCGATCCTGGCCGGGCGCAAGAACAAGCTGGTCACCGCCGGCTTCTTCACCGACAGCACCGGCTTCGAGACCATCGCGAATTCGAAAGGCCTGTTCGGCCACCGCGAATTCACCGGCCTCGATTTCACTTGCACCGCGCGTACCGAAGACGGGCGCGGTTCGGGCTGGGTGACCCGCTCGGCCAGCGATGCGAAACGCTTCGACGCCCGCGAAGCCTCCGAAGTGGCGATGGAGAAGGCGTTGCGCTCGGTCGACGCAAAAGCGCTGGAGCCGGGCCGCTACACCGTGATCCTGGAGCCGGCCGCGACCTCCGAGCTGCTGGGCCGCATGTTCGGCGCCTTTGGCGCGCGCCAGGCCGACGAGGGCCGCAGCTTCCTGGCGAAAAAGGGCGGCGGCAACCGCCTGGGCGAGAAGCTGTTCGACGAACAGGTCAACGTCTGGTCCGACCCCTGGGACAAGGACGTGCCGGTCAGCCCCTGGGACAGCGCCTCGATGCTGGCGCGCCAGCGCCGCGACCTGATCAAGGACGGCAAGGTCGCCAACCTCGAGTACTCGCGCTTCTGGGCGCAGAAGAACGGCGTGGCGCCGAACGCCCGCGCCGGCAACATGATCATGGCCGGCGGCAGCAAGTCGCTGGAAGAGCTGATCGCCGGTACAAAAAAGGGCGTGGTCGTGACCCGCACCTGGTATATCCGCATGGTCGATCCGCAGTCGGTGCTGCTGACCGGCCTGACGCGCGACGGCACCTTCTACGTCGAGAACGGCAAGATCAAGTACCCGATCAAGAACTTCCGCTTCAACGAGAGCCCGATCACCATGCTCAACAACGTCGACGAACTGGGCAAGCCGGTCATCATCGGGCCGGACGAAGTGGCCTACCAGATGGTGATTCCGCCGATGCGGATCCGCGATTTCAATTTCACGAGTCTCTCCGACGCGGTCTGAGTGGTGTAAGTGGTCTACGATTTTTACTTCACGCGCCTGATGTACGAGTCGGGCGACTGGGATGTGGACATCCGCATGCCCAGCAACGTGCTCAACTCGCTGGTCGAGTACACGACCCTGCGCGTGGACCCGGCCGAGCGTGTGATCGCCTTGTCGGACCCGAAGATGCTGCAGGCGCCGTTCTGCTACCTGGCCGGGCACAAGCTGGTGCAGTTCACGCCCGCCGAGCGCAAAAACTTCGAACGCTACGTGAAGGGCGGCGGCTTCGTCTTCGTCGATGACTGCAACCACGACATCGACGGCCTGTTCGCCAAATCCTTCGAGGCCGAGCTGGCCAAGATGTTCGGACCGAAGGCCTTGGTCAAGATCCCGAATACGCACCGCCTGTATTCGAGCTTCTTCAAGTTCGACGGCCCGCCGAATACCGCCGTGGAGCTGAACGGCTGGGGCGACGACCTGGTGCACGAATACCTGCGCGCCATCGAGGTCCATGGCCGCATCGGCGTGCTGTATTCGAACAAGGACTACGGCTGCGAGTGGGACTACGACTTCCGCAACAAGCGCTGGCTGGCGGTCGACAACACCCGCTTTGCGGTCAATATCATTCAATATGCGTTAGGAGCGTAGCACCGTGGCAGAAGCATGGACTGAGAACGAGATTGCGGACCTGGTGTCGCGCGTGAGCGCGCTCAAGGCGAGCATGGGCCAGGTGATCATCGGCCAGAAGGATGTGATCGACCTGCTGGTGACCTGCCTGCTGGCCGGCGGCCACGCGCTGGTCGAGGGCGTGCCGGGACTGGGCAAGACGCTGCTGGTGAAATCGCTGGCCCAGGCCACCGACATGCAGTTCCGGCGCGTGCAGTTCACCCCCGACCTGATGCCCTCGGATATCGTCGGCACCGAGATCCTGGAAGAAGACCAGGTCACGCGCCAGCGCGTGTTCCGCTTCCAGCAAGGCCCCGTGTTCACCCAGGTGCTGCTGGCCGACGAGATCAACCGCGCGCCGCCGAAGACCCAGTCGGCGCTGCTGGAGGCGATGCAGGAACGCTCCGTCACCTTCGCCGGCCAGACGCACAGGCTGCCGAAACCCTTCTTCGTGCTGGCGACCCAGAATCCGATCGAGCAGGCCGGCACCTATCCGCTGCCCGAGGCCCAGCTCGACCGCTTCCTGCTGCGCATCGACGTCGGCTACCCGACCGAAGAGGAAGAGATCGCGATGGTCGGCGCCACCACCCACGCCGGCCTGGCTGATGCAGAGCCGGCGCTAACGCTTGAAGCTCTCCTTCGCTTGCAGCAGCTGGTGCGCGACATCGAAATTTCGGAATTTATGCTCCGCTACGCCACGCGCCTGGTGCGCGCGACCCGCCCGGCCGAGTCCCCGGTCGAGGCGATCCGCAAGCACATCGGCTGGGGCGCCGGTCCGCGCGCCGGCCAGGCGCTGGTGCTGGCCGCCAAGGCGCGCGCGCTGATGCAGGGCCGCCTGGCGGTCACGCGCGAGGACATCGCCGCCATGCTGCTGCCGGTGCTGGCGCACCGAGTGCTGCGCAATTTCGAGGCGGAGGCGGACGGCATCGCCATTGCCGACATCCTCGCCTCGCTGCGCAACGAAGTCCGGATCGACTAAGTGTCCATGCTGGCAAGTGCGGCGCTGGCCGCGCACACGGGAAAACTCGATCTCGCGATCCGCCACGTGCTGGCGGGGCTGGGCCACGGCATCCACGCCGGCCGCGAGCGCGGCGCCGGCGTCGAGTTTTCCGAATACCGGGCCTATGCGCCCGGGGACGAGTGGCGCCGCGTCGACTGGAAGCTGATGGCGCGCGCCGACCGCTACTACGTGCGCGAGGCCGAACGCGACAGCCACGTCGCGGTGTGGCTGGTGCTGGACGCGACCGCATCGATGCTGGAGCCGAGCCGCAGCGTCGAGGGCCTGGACAAGCTGGGCATGGCGCGCCTGCTGCTGGGCTGCGTGGGCGCGATCGCGCAGCGCCAGGGCGACGCCTTCGGCCTGCTCGTCTGCCAGGGCGAGCGCGCCCATTTCACCCCGGCCGCGCGCGGGCCGCGCCAGCTGCAGCGTGTGCTGGCCCAGATGGATCGCGTCGACGCCGCCGGCACGCTGCCCGCCGGCGAGGTGCTGCGCGCCAGCCTGCATTTTGCGCGCGCGCCCAGCGTGGTCTGCGTGGCCAGCGATTTTCTCGACTGGCCCTCGCCGCTGTCGGAAGCGATGATGCGCCTGCGCGGCATGCGCCACGACGTGCGCGCCCTGTGCCTGCAGACCGAGGCCGAGATCGCGGCCGATTTCGATGGATCGACCGCCTGGCGCGACCCGGAGGGGGATCGCAAGCTGTTCCGCTTCGGCAGCGAGGCCCGCGCCGAGTATGTGCGCCGGCGCGACGAGCATTTCAATGTGGTGGCCCAGCAGTGCCGCGCGCATGACATCCCGTATGTGGCGGCGTCGGTCGAGCGCGCGCCCGGCGAGACCTTGCGCGCCTGGCTGCGCACGCAGGGAGGGCGCTGATGAACAGTTTGTGGTGGTGGACTTTGCCTGTGCTGCTGCTGCCTGTTCTGTGGCACCGGCAGAAGCGCGAACAGACCAAAGCCATGCCGCTGGCGACGGCGCGCTTCCTGCCGCAGTCCGACCCCATGCAGCTGCGCGTGTGGCGTTGGAACGATCTGCTCCTGCTCCTGCTGCGCTGCCTGCTGCTGGCGACCCTGATCGCGCTGCTGGCCGATCCCGTGCTGCCCTGGCGCGGCGACAGCGTGCTGATCGTGCCCGGCGCCGACCCGGCCTTCGTCGACAAGCAGGCGGTTGACGCCGGCCTGACGCAGGCGCGCCGCATCGAGCTGCCGGACCGCGACGCCTACCGCTGGCTGCACGAGCACGAACGCGAATTCGAGCCGCGGGCGCGCCTGCTGCTGGCGGGCGACGTGGCGATGCCGGCTGCCTTGCCGCACCTGCGCCATGCAGTGATCGTGCGTTCCCAGGCGGCGTCGCCTGGGCCGGACGAGCAACACGTGAGCGTGTTCAGCCGCCGCGCGGACGCTTGGCGCACGCTGTTCGGCGCGCTCGACGGGCCGCAGCGCTATATATTCGATGAACAGGCCAATGAGAAGACCGCTCTGGTGATCTGGGACTTGCCGGAAGCGCCGCCGGCAAACCTGCGCGCGCCGCTGTGGTGGGTGGCCGACGCCACTGCCTTCCCGGAACTGGACAAGGCGCCGCAACTTGACGGTTTGCGCTACCTGGACAGCCCGCGCGGCCGCCTGTGGAGCGCGCCCTGGCTGCCGCCGCAGGATGCCGCCGCTGCGCGCACGATGTTCGCAAGCTGGCAGCGCCTGCATCTCGGGCTGCGGCCCTACACGGCCCCGGCACAGGCGCCGGTCGTCGATGCGCGCACGCCGGCGGGACCGGATGGCGGCGCCCTGCACGATGCGCTGTCCGCGGCGCTGCTGGTCCTGTTTGCGCTGGAAAGGATAGTCACCCATGTCCGGCGGCGCTGACATTTTCATCCGGCTGTGGCGTGCCGCATTGCGGCGCCGCGCCGGCCTGTGGCTCATCGGCGCCTTGCCCTGGCTGCTGCTGCGTTCCGGTCCCGGCCTGCTGGCCTGGTCGGCGTTCTGCGCCTGGGATGGCCTGCGCCTGAAGCACCGCGTGGAGCGGCATTGGATCGGCTGGCTGGACGGCGCCGTGCCGGAGATGGAGGACAGCGCAGCGCTGCTGCTGCAGGCCGAATCGCCGGTGGCGCAGCTGCAGCAGCGGCGCCTGCTGGAACGTATCGATGCCAGCCTGGCGGCGCCGCGCGTACGTGCGATCGTGCGCGAGCGCGGGCGCATGGGCCTGCCCTGGCTGGCGGGGAACCTGGCGCTGGCGGCGCTGGCCTGGGGTGCGGCGCTGCTGCCGCCTGGCGGACAGCCACACGCCGCCGGTGTGCCGGGCGCGAAAGCGCCGGGGGCCGCCGTCGCCGCCGCGGAGCTGACCGTCAAGCTCACGCCGCCGCGTTACACCGGCATGGCCGAGTCGGTGTCGGCGCCGCGCGAGCTGACGGCGCCGGAACAGACGGTGGTCGAGTGGTGCCTGAAGAATCCGGCCGGCGCCGCTGCCGAGACGATCGAACTGAGCGACGGCCAGCAGCTCCGCGCCGGCGCCGCATGCGCGCGCTGGACCGCCACCGAATCGATCTTCTGGCGCTGGCGCGGCGTCCGCTACACGCTGAAGGTGCTGCCGGACAGTGCGCCGGAAATCGTCGTGAGCCAGCCGAACGAGATCATCAAGGAACTGGCGCGCGATGCCACCCAGGCGGCAATGGCGGTTTCGGTGCGCGACGACTACCAGGTCAGGCAGGCGACCCTGCACCTGACCCTGGCGCGCGGCAGCGGCGAGAACATCCGCTTCAGCGACCGCGAGCTGCCGATCCCGGCGGGCCGCGATCCGCATCGCCGCGACTGGGCCAGGAACTGGACCCTGACCGACCTCGGCATGGAGCCGGGCGACGAGCTGTACTTTTTTGTGCGCGCCAGCGACAACGCGGCCAGGCCGCACACGGTGCAGTCGCCGACCTACACGCTGCGCCTGCCGGCCCCGCAGGCGGAGGAGGAGCAGGATGTGTCCGCGCTGCCGGTGATGGTCAAGCCCGAGAGCCTGCGCAGCCAGCGCCAGATCATCATCGACACCGAGCAGCTGATCGCCGACATGCGAGTCAAGAAAATGGATGCGGCATTGGCGCGCGAGCGCAGCGAAGGCATCGCCGCCGACCAGGGCGCATTGCGGCGCCGCTACGGCCAGTTCCTGGGCGAGGAGTCGACCCTGTTCGGCAAGGACGATCATGACGACGACCACGGCGGCGCCGGCAACGGCAAACCGCAGGACGTGCTGCACGAATTCGGCCACGCCCACGACCAGGCGGAAAACGCGACCCTGTTCGACGAAGCCACCAAGAAGGTGCTGCGGCGCGCCCTGTCCGCGATGTGGGATGCCGAAAACGCGCTGCGCGCTATTCAACCCCGAACGGCGCTGCCGCCCGAGCACAAGGCGCTGGACGCGATCAAGGAGCTCCAGCAGTCCGAGCGCATCTACCTGCACAAGACGGCCTTCGCGCCGCCGCCGCTGAAGGAGGACAAGCGCATGACTGGTGACATGGCCGGTGCTGCCGGCGGCAAGCGCGAACAGTCGGCCGCGCCGGCGTCCGTGCCGGCGCCGCTGCGCGAACTGGTGCAGGCGCTGGCCGGCGACGGTCCGCTCCCAAGCCTGTGGACCCGCACCGCCCACGACTGGGTGCGTGAGCGTATCGCCGCCGACGAACAGCGCCTGGCGGCCCAGCGCGCGATCCAGGACGTGGCCGACGGCTGCCTGGCCTGCCGCCCGGTGCTGCGCGCCTGGCTGCGCGGCGCCGTGCATGAGGCGCCTGTGCTTCTGCAGGCCACGCCGGCGGTCGAGACGCGCTTCGAGCGTGCCGTACGGGGAGGTGTGCAATGAATCAGCTGCACCTCGGGCTCCCGATCGCCGCCCTCGTTATCGGTGCTTTCAGCGCGGCCGTCTACGGCTTGCGTCGACGCTGGATCGACGCCGTACTTGCCGCCGTGGCGAGCATTGCCCTGGCCGGCGCGGTCGGCAATTTCGCGCTACCCGGCGAAGCGGGCGCCAGCCTGACGCTGGATTCGAAAGAAGCGCCGGCCTCGCTGGACGGCATCCGCAGCATCAGGCTCGATGGCGACGGCCTGCGCGCCGCGCAATGGGAAGATCTGCCGGCGCGGCCGCTCGCCTGGACCGCACCGGCCACGCCCATCATCCATGTCGATTTTCCGCGCACGGTGGCGCTGGGGCGGATGTTCAAGCTGACGGTGCAGCGCTCCTGGAAGGAGCCGGGCCGCCTGCAGCTGCTGGCCGAGAACGATGCCGTGCTGGCCGAGGCCAAGGGCGATGGCCCGCTGTCCGTGCAGTGGCTGCCGCCGCTGGCCGAGCGCCTCGTCCTGAAAGCGCGCCTGCTGGATGCGAAGGGCAAGCTGGTCGACCAGGGACCGGTGCCGGTGACCGTGACGGAACCGTCGCCGCCGCAGGTGCGCGGCCGCTTCGGCGCGCCGTCCTTCGACCTGCGCACGCTGGACGACCTGCTGGCCGCCAGCAATGCGGTGATCGACTGGCAGGTCGAGCTGGGCAAGAACCTGCGCCGCAGCGAGAGTGCGCGCGCCGAGATGAAGGCGCCGGACCTGGAGATCGTCGACGCCGCCTGGTTCGAACGCGCCGGCGAAGCCGCCAGAAGCGCACTGCTGGCCCGCGTGGCCGAAGGCGCGCCGCTGCTGGTGCTGGGCGCGAATGCGGGCGACCCCGGCGTCTGGTCGCGCAGTGTCGGTTTGAGGCTGGCGCCGCAGCCGGCCGACAAGACTTTCGGCGAGAAACTGGCGATGGCCTCCGGCGGCCTGAATCCGGTGTCCGCGCGTGCGGGTGAGTGGCAGGGCGAAGACGGTTTGTGGACCCGCGACTGGCACAAGGGCCGCATCGCCTGGCTGGGCGTGGGCGGCTGGCACCGCCACGCGATCGAGGAGCCGCGCGCGCTGGCCTTGTGGTGGCAGGACGTGCTCGACCGCCTGCGGGTACGGCGCGATGAAGACCTGGCCTGGCTGGCGCCGGGCGAGCTGCCGCTGCCGAACCAGCGCCTGGAAATCTGCGCACGCGGCGAGGCGCTGGGCAAATCGGACGCGCTGAGCATCCCGGCGCTGGCGCTTAGGCTGCCCTGGCAGCGCCGTCCGGAGCACGTCGACGCCTCCTGCGTGGCGCTGTGGCCAACGCAGCCGGGATGGCTGCAGATGAAGGCGCAGGCGCAGGGCGGCCGCACGCTGGAGAGCGCGGTGTATGTGTATGCGGACGGCGACTGGACCTTGTGGCAGCGCGCCCAGCGCCGCGAAGCGACGGCCCGCTATGCCGCCCGCACGCCGATGCCTGCCGGCGGCGGGGCGACGCGCAGCTTGCCGGCCTGGCCTTTCGGGCTCGTGTTCGCGCTGGCCATGCTGGGCTTGTGGTGGCGCGAAAGAAGATAAATCATGGGTGCCAAAACCTCGATGTTCGCGATCGCCGACGGCGACCCGGTCGCGATCCTGAAATCGAACCCGCAACTCGACCGCGAGGCCTGCCTGGCCACGGTCCGCCGGCTGTTCCCCGCTACGCGCTTCGATCCGCTGCCGGACGGCGATCTGTCGGATACGTATCCGCGCAACGGCGAACTGGTCGTCGGCTGTTTTCCGGGCCTGACCATCCTGGCGCATGGCAGCCTGGTGACCGAACCGAGTGCGCTGGACCGTCGCTTCCTCGACTTTGCCGCCGGGCGCACCATGATCCATCACGTCATGATCAGCACGGTCGACGGCTTCGCCTACGGCATCTGGGAGCGCGGCGAGCTCCGTCGCTCCTTCGTCATCGATGCGGACAGCGGCACCACCGAAGACATCGGGCCGCGGCGCCCGTTCGAAGAGCCGTTCTGGGCAGGCGAGCATCAGGATGAAGAAGATCCGCCCAATCCTGACTATGCCGGCGGCGCGCCTTTCCACCCGCTGGAACTGGCCGAAGCGGCGCTGCTGGACCTGTTCGGCTACCAGCTCGAAGGCTTCATCGGGCCCGACGAAGTCCAGCCCGAAACCATTCCGATGATGCGCTTCGCCCCCGCCAGGCCCTGGTGGAAGTTCTGGTGATCAGAAGCTGTAATCCGCCTTCGCATACAGCGAGCGCCCGTTGATCCCGAAGGGGCAGGTCTCCCAGCAGTAGGTAAAGCCCATCTGGGGGAAAGGCGCGGCCTTCACCGGGTCCCAGCGGCTCGGGTAGGTGTCGAACACATTGTTCACGCCGATGCTCACAGCCAGCGCCTTGCTGAAGGCGAAGCGGCCGGTCAGGTCGAGCAGCCATTTCGCGTCCCAGGTCTGGACGAAGGGCGCCGTAAAGCCCTGGCCGGCCACCTCGCCGTAGTAATTGGCGCGCGCGTTCAGGTTCCAGGGCCCGCTCGTGAAGTCGGCCGCCACCACGTGGTGCTGGCGCGGCTGGCCGCGTTCGATCAGCGTGACCTGGGCGTCGTCGAACAGCTGGGCGCCGCTCAGCACTTTCGAGGAGGACTTGCGCGAGTCGACCTCGGTCCGGTTGAAGCCCAGCTGGCCGGACAGCACCAGGGTGCCGGCCGCTCCCTTCAAGGTCTGCTCGGCGATCAGGTCGAGGCCGCGCGTGGTGGTGCCGATTGCGTTGGTGAAGAACTGCGCCTGGCCCACGCGCAGCGGATCCAGCACGGCCTTGATCGGGCAGGCAGCCGCGGTCGGGCAGGGGCCGCTCTCGGGCGCGATGGTGCTGGAGAAGACGATGCGGTCGGCGATGCGGGTGCGCCAGGCGTCGGCGGTGAACGAGAGGCCCGGGGCGGGACGCAGCACCAGGCCCAGGCTGGCGCTGCGCGAGGTCTCGTCCTTCAGCGGTGCGATGCCCAGCGCGCGGGTGACGGGGCTGCCTTCGCGCGCGGTGAGGGTGTCGGTCAGCACGCCGGCGGCATTCAGGTTGGTCGAGACCGAGCTGTAGAACTTCTGCTGCACGCTGGGCGCGCGGAAGCCCGTCGAGGCGCTGGCGCGCAGGCCGAGCTCACGGCTCGGGTCGTAGCGCAGCGCCAGTTTGCCGGTGGTGGTGCCGCCGAAATCCGAATAGCGCTCGTGCCGCACTGCCGCCGCCAGCGTCAGCGGCAGGCTGAATTTATGCTCGGCGTCGAGGTAGACGGCGCTGTTGTGGCGCGCCTCGTTCACCTCGGTGGCCGGGGTGTAGCCGGGGAAACCCTGGATGCCGGCCGCCGCGATGTGGCCCGTCTGGTCGAGGATGCGGATCGCCGGGTTGTTGGTGCGCCCGTACTGGTAGGAGACCGGATCGCCGGCCACGATCTGGTAGCCGTCGCGCCGGTATTCGAGGCCGGTGGCCAGCTGCAGTTCGGTACTGCCTAGTGACAGCGGCCCGCGCAGGTCGAGGTTGACGGTGGTCTGGGTGAAGCGCAGGCGGCCGGTGTTGGCGCCGGTCGGCGATTCGTTCCAGTTGGCGCAGCTGCACTTCGGCTCGTACCAGTAGCTGACGTTGATCGAGTTCCGCTCGAAGAAGGCGAGTTCGCTGCGGCCGTGGTTGACGCTGGCGTCCAGGTTCCAGGCCGCGCCCAGTCCATGGCGGAAGCCGACAGCCAGCGAGGCGTCGCGCACCGTGGTCAGGATATTCGGCAGGAAGCCGTCCGGATAGACCGCGGGGACGTTGCGCCCATCCTCTTTCGGCCGGAAGAAGCCGGCCGCATCGCCGGTCCGGCGCGAGACGCCGCCGAAGGCATACAGTTCGCCGCTGCTACCGACCGGCAGCATGGCATTGGTCCACAGGTAGGCATCTCTGGCCAGCGAATCGCCGATGCGCTGGGTGACGCGCGGCGGATTCACGCGCAGGGTATCGGGACCGGCGCGGTTGGTTTCGCCGCGGCGCCGGCTCTCCACGGCCAGGTTCAGGTAGCCGCCCGAGGACCCGAGCGCGAAGCCGTGGCTTTCGCTGAGGCTGATGGTGTCGCCGTCGCCCTCCGCGGTGGTGCCGCCGGCCACGCTGAACTGGCTGCCCGGGCCCTGCTTGAGCACGATGTTGATCACGCCGGCGATCGCGTCCGACCCGTACTGGGCGGCGGCGCCGTCGCGCAGCACTTCGATGCGCTGGATGGCCGACAGCGGGATCGCGTTGATGTCGGTGCCGGCCGAGCCGCGGCCGATGGTCTGCTGCACGTTGACCAGCGCCTGCTGGTGGCGCCGCTTGCCGTTGACCAGCACCAGCAACTGGTCCGGACCCAGGCCGCGCAGGGTGGCCGGGCGGATGATGTCGGTGCCGTCGCTGATGAAGGTGGTGGTGAAGTTGAACGAGGGGTCGAGCTCCTGTAACACCTTGCCCAGCTCCGGCGTGCCGGCCGACTGCAAATCCTTCTGGTCGATCAGGCCGACCGGAACCACGGTGTCGAGCGCGCTGCGGGCGGTGGTGCGCGAGCCGATCACGACCACGGTGGCCGCGCTGCTGCCAGCGTTGCTGCCGGTTGGATCGCCGCCGGCTTGCTGGGCCTGCACGGGAGAGTAGGCGGCCAGGATGGCGGCGGCGAGCACGCTGCGATGAAGATGCTTGGTCATATTCCCCTCTGATGAGTCCGATTGACGGCCCATCTTGCTCGTGAGAATACGAAGCGAAATTGACGATCCGCAACTCCGTCCCTGTCCTGAGGCAGAACCGTGCGAATGGCACAACAGGGATCATGTCGCCTCGGCGAAAAATCGCCTTGAATGTGCCTCTTTCTTAACGACAAGAGGGCGGATGCTATGAACCTGGTATATCGCAACGAAGAGCGCTTGTTCCGGCTGATGCTGGTGTGGTCCGTGCTGATCTGGGGCGTGCTGCTGGTGATCACCTTCGGCCTGGCCCTGGTCTACCTGCTGTTCGGCTTCCTGTTCTATTGCGTGGCGCAGTCGGCGCTGATTTCCTACATCAAGGGCAATGGCGTGCGCATCACCGAAGAACAATTCCCCGACCTGAAGCAGCAGATCTCGGCCTGCTGCCGCAAGCTGGGCCTGGAGGAAGAACCGCAGGCCTACCTGATGCAGATGGGCGGCATGCTGAATGCCTTCGCGACGCGCTTCCTCGGGCGCCACTTCCTGGTGCTGTATTCGGACGTGGTGGACGGCCTGGCGGACAATCCGGACGCGCTGAATTTTTATATCGGCCACGAGATCGGGCATATCAAGCGCAAGCACCTGAGCTGGTCGACGATCCTGATGCCGGCGTCGGCGCTGCCCCTGATCGGCGCGGCGTATTCGCGCGCCCGCGAATACACCTGCGATCGCCATGGCCTGGCCGCCTGCGACAATCCGCTCAATGCCGAGCATGGCCTGGCGGTGCTGGCGGCCGGCGGCAAGCGGGCGCGGACCATGAACCATCAGGCTTACGTCGACCAGGCGCGCCACACCGAGGGTTTCTGGATGTCCTTCCACGAGCTGGTGGGCGACTATCCCTGGCTGGTCAAGCGCATGGCGGCGGTGCGCGCGTTGGCGGCCGGCCAAGAGCTGCGCCAGCCTTCGCGCAACAAGCTGGCCGCGGTGCTGGCGCTGTTCGTGCCACGCACCGGCATCGGCAGCGGCGCCGCGGCGGTCGTCTCCATCTTCATGGTTGCCATCATGGCGGCGGTGGCGATCCCGGCGTACAAGAGCTACCAGCAGAGGGCGCAGGAGGCTGCAGAGATGCAGGCCTTGATGGGTGGCCTTGCACGCGACGCCAGGGACGCCATGCGCGAGGCCAAGGCCAATGAGAACGCTGTCACCCCCGCTGATCCCGCATCCACTCCTTCAGGCCATTGACCCAGTTCTTGGCCGGCAGGTTGTAGCGCCGCTTGATCTCGGCGGCGCGTTCGTACAGCAGCGCGAAGTCGATCTGCGGCGCGTTCTTGAAGGCGATGACGACGATGTTGGCGTCGTGGACCTCGGGCAGCCAGACCACGGCATCGAAGGCCAGTTCCATCGCCTGCAGGTTCTTGTCGTAGTTGATGAAGTCGCCGAACACGTTGGCGGTCATGACGCCGCCGTCACGCAGGCAATCAGCGCAGGCCCGGTAAAACTCGGGCGTATCGAGCACCGGGCCGCGCGCGTCCTCGTCGTAGAGGTCGACCTGCAGCACGTCGACCGTGCCGCGGTTGGCCGGATCCATCACGAAGTCGAGGGCGTCCATCTCGCGCACGTTCAGGCGCGCGTCGTTCGGCGGCAGGCCGAAGTACGCGTGGCAGATCGCGATCACGTTCGGGTTCAGTTCCGCGGCCGTCACCCGCGCTTCCGGGAATTTCTGGTAGCAGAACCTGGTGAGCGCGGCGCTGCCCAGGCCCAGCTGTACGATGCGGCGCGGCTGCGGCACGAACAGCATCCACATCATCATCATCTGCACGTATTCGAGCTCGATCGCATCCGGCCTGCTGAGTCGCATTGACCCCTGCACCCAGGAGGTGCCCAGGTGGAGCGAGCGGACGCCTTCGAATTCGGTGATGGTGGCGGGCGGGTGGCCGGGCTGGGAGAAGCGTGGATCGGTGGGGG
>NZ_CAKKMV010000023.1 GCF_918697865.1 Massilia sp. Bi118
GGGCTGGCTTTGGTGAAGGAGTTGACGGCCTTGCATGGAGGGCGTGTCGAAGCGCGTAGCGAGGGGGCGGGTAAAGGTTGTGTGTTTACGCTGCGTTTGCCGCTGGCTTTAGATGCCGTCATTCCCGCGTAGGCGGGAATCCAAGTTCTGCGTGAGCTAACTTAACGCATCCAAACTTGGATTCCCGCCTTCGCGGGAACGACGGGCCATGATCCGCTCGATCATCCGCTCCGGCGACTCTTCGACATCCAGCACCATCCCCGCCTCATCCCCCTCCAGCGGCTCCAGATCCCGCAACTGGCTATCCAGCAGCGACAAAGGCATGAAATGCCCCGCCCGCGCCCCCATCCGCGCAGCGATCGTCTCGCGGCTCCCATGCAAATGCACGAAGCGCACATCGCAACCCGAGACACGCAGCGTATCGCGATACGCCCGCTTGAGCGCCGAGCAGGCCAGCACCACCTCGCGCCCGCCGGCGCAGGCGCGCGCCAGTTCGTGGGCCAGCAGGGTCAGCCAGCCTTCGCGGTCGGCGTCCGTCAGCGCAATCCCGGCCGACATCTTGCGCACGTTCTCGTCTGGATGAAAGCGGTCGCCCTCGATGAATTCGGCGCCCAGGACATCGGCCAGGCGCTTGCCGACCTCGCTCTTGCCGCAGCCGCTCACGCCCATGATCACCCAGGCGCTCATGTGCTCTCCCGCTCGCGCAGGGTGAAGCCGAGGTCGATGCGGCGCGCTGCCGGCGTTTTGCCGGCAATGAGATCCAGCAGCAGCGAGGCGGCCTGGTAGCCGACCTGGTAGCGCGGCGTGTCGACCGTGGTCAGCGAAGGCAGCATCAGGCTGGAGGCCGGCAGGTCGTTGAAGCCGGCCACCGCGATCCGTCCAGGCACCGGTATGCCGGCGCGCTGGCAATGGAAGATGGCGCCATGCGCAAGGTCGTCGTTGCAGAAGAAGACGGCATCGGCATCCGGCAGCTCGGCCAGCACGCGGCGCATCAGCTCCGCGCCGAGGGCGACGGTCGAGGGTGCGGGCGTCATGATTTCGAGGCGCTGGTCGAACAGGCCGGCCTCGCGCATCGCCTGGCGCCAGCCGTCGGCGCGGCGCAGGGTGCGCTCGTCGAGCTGGGCGCCGACGAAGGCGATCCGGCGGTAGCCTTTCCCCAAAAGGTGGCGCGTCAGGGCCATGCCGGCGTCGAGCTGGGAAAAGCCGACCGACAGCGTGGATGGCGTTTCCGCCAGGTCCATCATGGCCACCACCGGCACGCGCAGGGTCTCGAGCATGCTTGCCACTTCGGGGCTGTGGCTCAGGCCTGGCAGCAGGATGCCGTCCGGGTCCGATTGCAGGTAAGTGCGCAACAGCTTCTCTTCTTCGCTGTCCGAATAATGCGTATTGCCGATCAGGAGCTGGTACTGGCTGGCCTCGACCGCATCCTGGATTCCGTCCAGCACCGCCGTGAACACCGCGTTCGACAGCGATGGCACCAGCACCGCGATCACGCGCGACTGGCGCGATGCCAGCGCCCGCGCCGCGCGGTTAGGCACATAGCCGAGTTCCAGCACGGCGCGCTCGACCCTGGCGCGGGTCGCGCTTGAAACCAGCTGCGGCTGGCTGAGCGCGCGCGAAGCGGTCATGGTCGACACCCCCGCCACGCGCGCTACTTCCTCCAGCGTTGCCCGTCCCGTTCCACGTCCTTTGCCTGTGCTGCTTTTGCTCATCGTCTTCCTGATTCAGGCCACTCGGCCGCCCCCGGATTGCGCCACGCTTTGGACAGTTTGTCAATGTCATGTCCGAGATGTCCTACGCGTCCTCCGCCTATTTTCCGATTGCCGCTATCAGTAAGCGGACTACCATGAAGTTTTCGGCACCGAAAGGAGGCGCGAATGCCAAGTAACCAGGAATATAAGGGTAAAGGCAATAAAGGCAGTAATTACGATGAATTGAGCGGTGTAGGGACCAGCAGCGCCGGCAAGACAGGCACGACTGGCAACCTCAACGACGGCGGCCGCGATGGCGGCATCGGATCGCCCGACCTCGCCGACTCGGGCAATTTGCAATCGGCCAACGCCGGCCAGCCGGGCGGTACTCCAGCCCAGGGTGATTCCCAGCGCGGTCAGGCCAATCCGGGCAATCGTCAGCAAGGAGGAGATTTAAATCAGCAACAGGGCAAGCAACAACCGAGCAACAAGCAGCAGAAGTAAACCCTTCCTTCAGCGGCGGGCGCAATGTCCGCCGCGCACTCCTTCCCTCAGTATTATCCACAGTTCTTGAACTGTCGTATCCACGCCGCAAGTGCTGGATGTTTCCGTAGGGAATGAATATACTGCCCTTGCAGGCCTACCCTGCATGCATATCACCACTCCCCTCCCCACCATGGACGCGCCGGCCCCGAATTCCCTCGCCGCAGACCCGCAACTGCGCATCGACGACGCGCTGGAAGAGCTGAAACGCTCGCGCGAGCGCATGAACGCCATGCTGGAGAGCATAGGCGACGCCTTCTTCGCAGTCGACCGCGACTGGCGCGTCATCTACGCCAACGGCAAGGCCGCGAACTTCGTCGATGTGGAACTCGGCAGTACCATCGGCAAGCCCTTGCTGGACGTGGTGCCGGACCTGAAGGACACCGCCATCCTCGAGCGCTACCTGCAGGCGATGGAAAGCGGCCAGCCCGCCGTGTTCGAAGACTACTGGGCGCCTACCGCCACCTGGGTCGAAGCGCGGGCCTATCCGACCGCGGACGGCCTCTCGGTCTACTTCCACGACATCACCGAAAAGCGCCTCGCCGAGGAAGCGCTGCGCAAGAGCGAACAGCGCTTCCGCAACCTGTTCCAGCAGGCCGGCGACAGCATCCTGATCACGGACCGCCAGCTGCGCATCGTGGCCGCCAACGGCCGCGCCTGCGCCCACTTCGGCTACCGCGAGGACGAGCTGCTGGGGATGTCCGCGCGCGAGATCGACAGCAATTTCAGCTATGGCGTCGAACTGTACGAAAGCCTGCTGCGCGGCCAGACGCACCTGCTGCGCATCGTCAAGAAGCGCAAGGACGGCAGCACCTTCCCGGCCGAAGTCCGCGTCTCGCGCTTCGAAGAAAACGGCCAGGGATTCTTCCAGGCGATCATCCGCGACCTGACCGAGCGCGAGGATGCCGAGCGTCAGCTGCAGCATCTTGCGACCCACGACACCCTGACCGGCCTGCCGAACCGCGCCCTGCTGCACGAGCGCCTGCAGCGCATGCTCGACGACTGCGCGCCGGGCCGCTCGGTGGCGGTCATGTTCCTCGATCTCGACCGCTTCAAGGAAGTTAACGACTCCTTCGGCCACGAGCACGGCGACGTGCTGCTGTGCGAAGTCGCCGCGCGCCTGCGCCGGGTGCTGCGCCCGGCCGACGTGGTGGCGCGCCTGGGCGGCGACGAATTCGTGGTGGCGGCCGAAAGCGGCGGCGGAAGCGATGCCGCCGCCTCCATCGCGGCCAAGCTGCTCGAGGTGCTGACCCTGCCGGTCACGGTTGGGGCCCAGGACGTGGTGGTGGGCGCCTCGATCGGCATCAGCATGTACCCGCGCGATGCGGCCACGCGCGAGCTGCTGTTCCAGACCGCGGACACCGCGATGTACCGCGCCAAGGCCGAAGGCCGCAACCGCTACCGCTTCTTCGAGCCGGAAATGACGGTGGCGGCGCGCGCCCGCATGGCGCTCGAGCTGTCGCTGCGGCCGGCGCTGGCGCGCGAGGAATTCGAGCTCCACTACCAGCCGCGGGTGGACCTGCGCAGCATGGAGGTCGTGGGCATGGAAGCGCTGATCCGCTGGCGCCATCCACAGCAGGGCATGGTGCAGCCGCAGCAGTTCATCGGCATCGCCGAGGAGACCGGTCTGATCGTACCGATCGGACGCTGGGTGCTGCGCGAGGCCTGCCGCCAGACCCGCCGCCTGATCGACGAGTACCGACGGCCGATCCGGGTCTCGGTCAACGTCTCGGCGCGCCAGCTGGCCCAGCCGGGCTTTGCGGCCGAAGTGCGCGAAGCGCTTGCCGACGCCGGCCTGGCCCCGGTCGCGCTCGAGCTGGAGCTGACCGAGAGCGCCCTGATCGAAGACCTGGAGCGCACCGCCGCCATGCTGGGCGAGCTGCAGGCCCTGGGCGTGAAACTCGCGGTGGACGATTTCGGCACCGGCTATTCCGGCCTGGCCTACCTGCGCCGCCTGCCGATCGACGTGCTCAAGCTGGACCGCTCCTTCGTGCTGCAGGACGACGGCCGCATCAGCGCCTTCGATTTCGTGAAAGCCTTCGTCGACATGGCGCACGCGCTGCAGATGTCGGTGGTGGCCGAAGGCGTGGAAACCACCGAGGTGCTGGACTTCCTGCGCGCCGCTTCCTGCGACGAAGCCCAGGGGTATCTGCTGGGACGCCCGCTGCCGCTGGCGGAACTGCGCAAGCTACTGGGCAGCAGACCAGAACGCGGCAGTGTCCTCGTCGCCGGCATCGGGGCCTGACGAGGCTTCCAGCGGCTCCGCCACCAGCAGCGCCAGCCTGCCTTCCAGCGCCTCGAAACGCAGCGGCAGTTCCAGCTTGCAGACTTCACCGTCGGCCGCCACCTTGATTCTGCGCCGCCCGGACAGGAATGGCGCCCGCACCGTCATGCTGCGGAAGGCAAAAGCAGTCACGTCCTCGGCCTCGCCCAGGCGCCCGAGCGCGCCGCGCAGCAGTAGCGCGAGCATACGCCATTTGCCGACAGGGCGCGGGGCGATCGCCGCCAGCCTGCCCTCCTCCACCGCATGGTCGAGCGGCTGCATGCCGACCTGCTCCATCTGCAGGCGGTTGTTGCCGACGAAGAGCGTCGGGGTCCGCAGGCGGTGGGCCCGGCCATCCAGCTCCAGCTCGATGCGCAGGTTGCGGTGCCGGCCCAGCGCCGTCTTCAGCGCCGACAGGATCGCCACTACGCGGCTGCGGCCGTACTGGCGCTTGTCATTCTCGCGCTCTTCCAGCAGGCGCGGATACAGGCCAACGCTGGCGTTCACCAGGAAGCTGCGTCCGTTCACGGTACCGACCTGCACGTGACGCACGCGGGCGCGCAGCAGCGCCTGCACGGCCTCGCGCAGGTCTTCCGGTATGCCGTGGGTGCGGCCGAAATAATTGAAGGTGCCCTGGGGCAGTACGCCGAACACGCAGCCGTGGCGCACCGCTTCGTGCGCAACCGCGTTGAGGGTGCCGTCCCCGCCGGCCGCGACCAGGATGGCGGCGTCAAGCGCGGCCTTCTGCGCCACCCTGGCGGCGGCTTCGGGCATGCGCGCGCCCTCGTGCACGACCTCGATCTCGCAACGGCGCCCGGCGCCTTCCAGCACCTCGCGGATGGTGGTGCAGCGCAGCTCGGTATCGGTGCGGCCCGAGCCGGCGTTCAGCACGACGTAGTATGGCGCTTCGGGGCCTGGGTCCTGCATGACCATCTCGTTTGCTCCTCCTCTGTGACGTCGGTGTCGAAAGGGTAGCAGTTTTGGCGGGCGTGCCGCTCCCGCTTGCCGGGCGGAACCGCGACGCCCTTGTCGCCAATTTCGCGACATCGTGCTGCACCGGGCGCGGCTTATACTGCGGCGCTATGAGAATCAGCAAGGAAAAAGCCGCCGAGAACAGGGTCGCCCTGATCCGCGCCGCCAGCAAATTGATACGCGAACGAGGCATCGATGGCGTGGGCGTGGCGGAAATCAGCAAGGCGGCCGGGCTCACGCACGGCGCGCTGTATGCCCACTTCCGCTCCAAGGAGGAGCTGGCCCTGGCCGCGCTCTCGCATGGACTCGAGCAGACCTGCGCCGGGCTGGATGAGGCCAGCGCCGACGGCTTGAGCGGCCTGTCGCGCTTCCTCGACGACTTCCTGTCGCTCGCCGGGCGCGACGACTATGCCGCCAACTGCCCCGTGGCCGCTTCGGCCAGCGAGATCGGACGCCAGGACAGTGCGCTCAGCGCACGTTTTGGGGAGGGGATTCTTTCGATGGCGGCCGCGTTCGAGCGCGGCATGGCGCCGGGCATCGACACCAGGGCGCGCGCGCTGACGGTGGTGGCGGCCCTGGTCGGCGCCCAGGCCGTGGCGCGCGGCGCCGCCAAGGGCGACCCCGCGCTGTCCGAAGAAGTGCTACGCTCCGCGCGCCAGACGATCGTCGGCGCACTGCTGGCGCCGCGCGCGGACTGATTACTTCGCCGTTTACTTCGTGACGGCGATCTCGGTACGGTGGCCGCCCTTGAAGGTGTAGAGGGTGATGGTGCCGTCGCGGATGTCGCCGTGCGGGTCGAAGGCGATGTTGCCGGTCACGCCCTTGTAGCGGATCTTCGCCAGCTCCGGCAGGTATTTCGCCGGCGCCGAGGAACCGGCCTTGTTCATCGCCTCGGCCAGGATCAGGGTCGCGTCGTAGGAATACGGCGCGATGATCTGGACGTCGATGCCGAAGCGCTTCTTGTAATCGGCGCGGAACTTGTCCATGCCGGCCTTGCCGGCCGCCTCGACGCCGCCCGCTTCCGCGCACACCACCTGGCCGTCGGCCATGGTGCCGCCGGACAGCTTGTGCATCTCGTCCGAGCAGATGCCATCGCCGCCCATCATCTTGACGTTCAGGCCCAGCTGCTTCATCTGGCGCAGCATCGGGCCGGCCACCGCATTCATCCCGCCAAAGAACACCAGGTCGGGATTGCTGGCGCGGATGCGGGTCAGGATGGCCGAGAAATCGGTCGCCTTGTCGTTGGTGAACTCCTTCGCCACCACCTTCATGCCCTGCTGGCGCAGGCCGTTGACGAACTCGGTCACCAGGCCCTGGCCGTAGGCGGTGCGGTCGTCGATCACGGCCACGCGTTTGGCGGCCATGCTCTTGACCGCGTAGCGGCCCAGCGCGCGGCCCAGCTGGATGTCGTTGGCGACCACGCGGAAGGTGGTGTTGAAGCCCTGCTTCGTATAGGCCGGATTGGTCGACGAGGCGGTGATCTGCGGGATGCCGGCATCGAAGTAGATCTTCGAGGCCGGGATCGTGGTGCCCGAGGTCTCGTGGCCGATCACGCCGTTGACTTTCGCATCGGCCAGCTTCTGGGCCGCGGCGGTCGCCTGCTTCGGCTCGCCGGCGTCATCTTCGGGCGCCAGCACCCACTTCACCTTGCGTCCGGCAATCGTGGCGCCGCGCGCGTTCAGCGCCTCGATCGCCATGCGCACGCCGTTTTCGCTGTCCTTGCCGAAGTGGGCCACCGGTCCCGTCATGGCGGCTACGTGCCCGATGCGGACGACTTCCTGGGCCGGTGCCAGGCCGGCCGCCGACAATGCGGTCAAGGCAAACAGATACTTCTTCATTCCATCCTCGTATATACAGGTGATTCTTTATACCAAAAACGATATGTTACAAGGGATAGTGGTAACTCTCAAGTATTCCCTGGCAACAATCCGGTTTTCCTGCAGAATGGCGACCATGCCTGAGAAACTGCCGACACTTTCCGCCTCCACCCTGCTGCGAGCCCTGTTCAAGCGCCCTGCCCGCGGCGCCTCCGCCGGTCCGATTCCGACCCGCTACCTTCTCGACCGCATCGACCTTGAACAGGTGGCGCGCTACCGGAGCGGCCTGGGCTTCGGGGGGACGCGCATACCGCTCACCTATTACTACCTGCTGGCCCAGCGCGCCCATCTGGCGACCATGCTGGGCGCGGCCTTCCCCTTCCGCCTGGTGGGGGCGATCCATGTCGACAATACGCTGCGCGCGGGCGTGCAGCCGGTGACCGGGCGCCCGCTGGAACTGGCGACCGAAGTCCGCATCGAGCCGCCTTCCGCCAACGGCGCCGTGCACGCCGTACTGGACACCCAGGCGACCCAGGACGGCCAGCTGGTGTTTGCCTGCAGCAGCACCTACCTGGTCGCGCGCGGTAAGCGCAGCGGCGGCGGTCCGCGCGCTTCCGCAACGGCGGCGCCGGCGCTGGCGTCCGTAAGCGCCTGGCGCCTGTCCGCCGCCAGCGGCCGGCACTATGCCGCCCTGTCCGGCGACTGGAACCCGATCCACCTGTGGCGGTGGTCGGCACGCCTGATGGGCCTGAAGGCGCCCATCATCCACGGCATGCACACGCTGGGCCGGGCCTGCGCCGAGCTCGAACGCGCCGGCGGGCGCCCGCTGGCGCGGCTGGACGGGCGTTTCCGCGCGACGATCGAACTCGGCGCCGAAGCCGCGCTGGCGGCCAGCCTGGCGGACGGCCGTTTTACGGTCGGGACCGGCGGCCGCGTCGCCGTCGAGGGCGAATTCGCGTTTGATTCATCTCAACCCATGCAGGCAGCATATCCGCGATCCTGAATGGGCCGCCTCGCATCGGGCGGCGCATCCATGGGAGGACGGCCATGTACAAACACATCCTGATCCCGAGCGACGGTTCCGAAACGTCCCGGCGCGCCATCCTGGCCGGTGTCGAATTCGCCCGCGAGGTGGGCGCCGAGGTGGTGGGCCTGACGGTCACGCCCGAATTCCACGTGCTGAGCACCAGCAGCGAGATGATCGAAGACACGCCCGAGCAGTTCGCCGCCGCCAGCGAGGGCCGCGCTCGCCGCATCCTGGCCGACATCGACGGCGCCGCGCGCGAAGCCGGCCTGCCCTGCCGCCTCGAGCATGCCGTCGACGACGATCCCTATGCCGCCATCGTCGCCACCGCGGAACGCCTGGGCTGCGACCTGATCGTGATGGCCTCGCATGGACGCCGCGGCCTAAAGGGCCTGCTGCTGGGCAGCGAGACCCAGAAGGTACTGGTGCACGGCACGGTGCCGGTGCTGGTGCACCGCTGAACGCCCTGCTCGCCACGCACCATGTACAAGCGCATCCTCGTGCCCACCGACGGCACCGAACTCTGCACCGCCGCACTCGGCGCCGCCCTCGAGCTGGCGCAGGCGGGCGGCGGCGCCATCCTCGGCCTGCATGCCGGCCCGCCCGAGCGCCTGAACCCGCTGGCCGAAGAAGATCCGGTGCGCGCCGCCTGGCTGATCGAACGCGAACAGGCCGGCGACGACGCCCTGGCCTGGGTCGCGCGCCGCGCCGTGGAAGCCGGCGTGCCCTGCGAAACCCTGCTGGTCCACAGCGAGAGCCCGGCCGCCGCCATCGTCGAAACGGCGCGCGACCGCCTGTGCGACCTGATCGTGATGGGCTCGCACGGCCACGGCGGCCTGCGCGCGCGCCTGCTGGGCACCGAGACCACCAGGGTGTTGGAGACTTGCGCGATACCGGTGCTGGTGGTGCGCGGACCCTACTCCAGACCGAGCCAGCGGCGGTAGGCCGCGTAGTGGTGCACGACGTAGCCGCCGAAGGACCGCATCCGCCCCACGCTGCGCGACGTTGCCGCCAGCTCGCGCTCGAGGTCGGCCTCGCCCAGGTGGTGGAAGGACACCTTTTTCAGCGCGTTCGGCATGGTCTCGATGCCGATCATCACCGGCCGGCCGATCGCCTCGCCGTAACTGAGTTCGTCCATCGCATGGCTGACCAGGCCGTCGCCGCCGTCGGCGTGATCGCGGTAATCCATCAGCGCGACGAAATCGTAGATGTCCTGCACGTGCTGGCTGACCGGCTTGCGCTGGCCCTTCCAATCGAGCTGGATGCCGTCCAGCCAGAACGGTATCGCAGGCCCCATCGGCAGGGCCTGGCCCGAGGCGGCCTTTAGCCGCATCAGCGCATCCGACATCTCGACGAAGTTGGCCAGCAATTCCATCTTGCGGGTCGACCACTCGGCCAGGATGTGCGGCTCGATATCGAGATTGATGCCGTCGAAGCGCTCTTCCGGCGCGGCCGCCTTGTTGTAGTCGAGCACGCGCTGGAGCATGGCCAAGGCGTCCTCGCGGTGGCGCGGCAGCACGTAGCGTTCCGTGTTCAGGTAGCCCGAACCCAGGAGCGCGTAGACCTTGAGGCCGGACGCGTGCATGCGGCGCAGCAGCCGGCGGTATGCCTGGGGCTGGGACGCGATCAGGTTGCGTCCGCGCGAGGCGTCTGCGTACAGGTAGATGGTGCCGATGGACTTGGCCTTCAGGAAGGCGATGCCCTGGGCCGCCGCGCCCTCGCTGTCGAGCATGGCGTAGGACTCGCCTTCCCAGGTCCAGATCGCGCGCGGGCCGGCCGGGGTGAGGGGCAAATCGGCGGCTTGCGCGCTGCCGGCTGCGAGCAGCGCGGCCAGAACCAGGCTGCGCATCACAGCTTCATCTCCACGTGGTACTGGCCGATGCCGATCGAACGGCCGGTCTCCGGATGCGAGGGAATCATCGACACGAAATAAGTCCCGTGCGGCAGCTTGCCCAGCCTGGCCGGCAGCGCCACTTTCAGCGTGGCGCCCGGCGCCAGCGTCTGCGGCTCGCCGGCGGCCTCGCCGACTTCCAGCCCGCCGGCGTCGCTGATCACCAGCAGCGGCACGAAGGGTTGCGAGGTCGAGGTCGACTGATTGCTCATGGTCGCTTCGATCATGGCGGCGCCGTCCGGTCCCGGTGCGGCGGCGCGCCTGACGCCGGCGACGCCGACGCCGCCCTCGGCCGCCAGCGCCACGCTGCGCAATTCACGCGCCTCGGCGCGGTAAGGCGCCAGCTGGTCCATGACGGCGGGCGGCGCCAGCGCGGCGGCCCGTGCGGCCACGCGGTTGGCCTGCAGGAAGCCTTCGAACTGGCTGCGCGCCGTGGCCAGCGCCTTGCCGTCTGGCGCGCGGTCGGTCAGCAGGCCGTCGGCCAGCGCGTACAGCCGGCCCTGGGCCAGGTAGACCGAGCCGGAGACGAAGTCGCTGAGTTCTGTCTTGGTCTGCTTCAGCGGGATCACATGCAGGTTGCGGAAGCTGGTTTCGGTATCGAGACCGGTGCCGAGCCAGGACACCTGGGCGGGCGACTGCAGGCCGTGATTGTTCGACAGGTAGGCCAGCAGCGAAGGCGCGAGGTCGAACTGCGAGGACATCGCCTTGACCGCGCGCGGCGCCTTCAGCATCGGCGAATACACGATCAGGGGCACGTGGTAGCGCTCGATGCGGGTGTCCATCGGCAGCTCGGGCAGGCGGTGGTCGCCGGTGATGATGAAGATGGTGTTCTCATAGCCCGGCAGTTTCGCCGCGCCCTCGAAGTAGCGGCGCAGCGCGTCGTCGGTATAGAGGATGGAGGCGAAGATCTCGCGCTGGGCCGCATAGCCCGGATTCGCATTGCCGGCGATGCCCAGCTGTGCCAGGCGCTGCCCCACCTTTTCCAGGTAGCGCGGCTTGTCCGGGAAGCTGAAAGGGTCGTGCATGCTGGTGGTCTGGATGATCGAGACCGTGGGCGCCTGCTCACGGTCCTGCCCCTGGCGCCGCAGCGCCATATCGACCAGATCGCCGTCCGGATAGCCCCATTCGTTGCTGCGCTGGGCAGGCGGGCCGTAATCGCGCTCGCTGACGAAGCCGTCGACGCCTTCCTGGCGCAGGTATTTGCCTTCGTTGTCGAACTCCAGGTTGGAGCCGCTGTAGAAGTTCAGGCGGTAACCCTGGGCCTTCAGGACGCTCAGCAGCGAGGCATGGCGCGGCATCCGGTCACCCAGTGCCGCGAGGCCGTTCTCGCCGAAGGGCAGCGAACCGAAGACCGTGGTCAGCACGCCGAAGGTGCGGCCCTGCCCTGAAAGGAAGTTCTCGAAGTAGAGGCTGCGCCCGGCCAGCTCGTCGAGGAAGGGCGTGAAACTGCCGAGACGCGCGCCCGGACCCGAGAAGGTGCGGCCCAGGCCTTCGACGATGATGAAGACCAGGTTGGGCGGCGCCGTGCCCGGGTGGCGTTCGAGCAGCGGGCCCAGGGTGTCGGGCGTGCGCTCCGCATGCGCGAAAGGATAACGCGCGTCCTTGCCAGCCCAGGGCAGATCGCCCCTGCCGTGTCCGACCTCGCCGGCGCCGCCCCTTCCCGCCACGTGGGCCAGGTTGCGGTCGGCAAAATAGGCCGTCTTGTTCAGCAGGTAGTCGATGCTGGCTTCGCTCTGGGCGGCCGGCGGCGCGAAGTGATCGGGCAGGACGGCGAAGCCCAGCAGGCTGACGGCGCCCGCGATCAGGGCCGGGCGCGCAGCAGCACGTGGCCACCACGCCCGGCTGCAGGCATTCAGCGCCACCCACAGCACGGCCAGGGCGGACAGCAGGGCCACCACCAGCGGCGGATGGACGCGCCAGCCGCCGCCGACGGTGGTGGCCACCTCGGCGCGCGTATAGCCGAACAGGTCGGCGCCGAGCGGCACGCCGGCGATCCACTCGTATTGAACCAGGCCGGCCTGGCAGGCCAGCAGCACCGACCAGCACAGGCCCAGCAGCGCCAGGCGCCAGCGCCGCGCCGGGATCGGCGCCAGCAGCGGCGCGCCCAGCACGAACAGGAAGCCGTAGCGCAGCAGCGACAGCAGGTCGTTGGCAAGCGCCGGGCCGAACAGGATGGACACCTTGACCGCGCCGGCCACGTGCGAGGTTTCGGCGATGCGCAGGCAGAGCCAGGCCAGCATCAGCGCCGGCAGGCAGCTGAGGACATCGCCGAGGGCGGCGCCCAGCGCGCGGCGCACCGGTCCTGTCTCCTTGACCGGCGCCGGCGGCTTGTCGACGACGGCTACCATCGGCGGTACAGCGCGAAGCTGATGCCGCGCTCGTTGCCGGAAGCGGCGCCGCCCGACGCCGCGCGCGAGAAGCTGGCGCCGATCTTGCCGCCCCATTGCGGGCTGAAGTAGCGCACCAAGGCGATGCCGCCGCCGCCCGAACGGGCGCGCCCGCCGACCAGGCTGAGAGAATCGTCGCTGCGGCCGCTGTTGGCGCTCAGCTCGAGGTAGTTGTCGGCATCGCCCGTGTAATACCAGCGCGCCAGCAGGCGCTCGCCTGTGCTGTGCGAGTCTTCGGAGACGATGTTCTGGTGGCGCAGCTGGATGTAGAAATTGCCGGTGTATTTGGCCAGGCTGATGCCGTAGATATTGACGCGCGAGTCGAAGCCCAGCACGTCGTCGCTGAGCGAGGCTTCCCAGCCCTGGCCGAGCGCCTGCCAGACTTCGACCCGGCCTGAATTCGCCGGGAACAGGCGGCTGCTGGCCGAATGCTGGTAGCGCAGGTTGGCATAGGCGCCCTGCCACAGGCTGGCGTAGCCGTCCAGCGCCCAGGCGTAGTCCTGCTGGCCGAAGCGGTGCGCGCGCAGGGTCTCGAAGCCGAGCGAGCCGGCTTTCATGTAATGGCGCAGGCTGGCCGTTTGATCGTTCCAGCGCGGACCAGTGCCGACGTCCGTCCAGCTCGAGGCCAGGCTGGCGGCCCAGTCGTAACCGGCGGCGCCGGTGGCGTCCGGCGTGCCCGCGGACGGTAGCGTTGGGCGGGGCTGCAGGTCGGCCAGCAGGCCGTCGATCTCGCCCACGTCGCCGCCGAGGGCGCGGGCGCGTTCGAGGTCCGCACGCGCTTCAAACGCATGGCCGAGGGCGCGCTGCGCACGCGCACGCGCCACCAGTGCAGCCGGATCCTTCGGGCGCAGGGCGACAAGGTGTTCGTAGGCTTCCAGCGCCTTCGCCGGCTGTTCGCTCCATCGATACGTATTGCCCAGCGCTTCCCAGACGTCGGCATAGTCCGGCGAGGCGCTCGCGGCCGCCGACAGGTCGGCCACCGCTTCGTTCCAGCGTCCGAGGCGCGAATACACGACGCCGCGGCCCAGCAGCACGTCGGCATTGCCCGGCGAGCGCGTCAGCAGGGCCGAATACGCCGCAAGCGCAAGCTCGGGCTGGCCGCCGTTGGCGAGCGCACGCGCGTTCGCGTACTGATCGTCGAAGGACGGGGCGCTGGGCGGCTGGACCTGGGCGGGCGGAGAGTCGGGTAGCTGGAAGTCGATGGGCATGTAGCAGGAAAAAGAGGCAAAAGACGCAGGCCAAACTGTGCCGGACTCGCCCTATTGCGTCAAGGAAAGCACCTGTTGTGCGGGCCTTGTGTCGCGCAAAATACTCAAATCGATGGTCATCCAGACATCGATGCTGCAGGACTGGCAAGTTCATTTCAGGCCCGGCCGGCTGAGGTCGACCACGCGCCCGGACAGCGTGAAGATGCCCTCACCCTGATAATGCAGGGTCTCGGGGTGCGCCGGCGTGGCCGCGACGCGCGCCGCCACCACTTGCCAGATGAAGAAATTGTATTTGTCGACCAGGCTGTCGTCATGCAGCCGGCATTCGAACTGCGCATGGCATTCGCGGATGGACGGCGCGCCCACCAGCCGCGAGGGCTGGGCCGTCAGGCCATGCATGTCGAACTTGTCGATGTCGGCGCCGCTGGTCGAGCCGATGCCGAGCACCGCCTCCGTGAGCGCCGTGGTCGGCAGGTTGATCACGCACTCGCCGCTGGCGCGCACCAGCTCGAAGCTGTGGTTGCTGGACGCGATGACGCAGCCGACCAGCGAGGGCGTGAATTCCATCACGGTGTGCCAGCCCATGGTCATGATGTCGCGCCGGCCCTGCCAGCTGGAGGACACCAGCACCACCGGGCCGGGTTCGAGGTAGCGCCGCACCTGGTGCAGCGGGAGCGTGTGCTTGCGGGGCAGGTTCATGGATGCATCATCGCTCGGCGGCCGCGGCCGGGGCGCACGGATGGGCGGCGGCGGCGCCAGGCGGTACACTAGCGGGATGAAGTCCACTGCTTTCCTGTCGCGCAACCGCCGTCTCCTCGTACTGTGCGCGGTGTCGGTCGCGCTGCATGGCGCCTTGCTGGAGTTGGCTGCGCACCGCAAGCCCGGCCCGCTGGCGCCGGCGATGGCGCCGGCGCCGCTGGCGCTGCGCCTGGTGGATGTGGTGCCGCAGGCGCACGGCAGCGCCGCCGCTGCGCAGCGTGAGCCGGAACCCGAACCTGGGCGGCAAGCCACGCGGTCCGCGCCGGATAGCGCCGTCACGCCTGTGAGACCACCGGCGCCCGCTTCCCGCCCGCGTCAGGCCGCACCCGCGGCGCCGGCAGTCGCGCCGGCCAATGCCGCCCCTCCTCCCGCGCAGCCGGCGCCAGTCACCGGCGCGCGCCTGCTGATGCAGATGCCGGGCCGCTACCGGGTCTCCCTGCCCCCCTCGGCGCGCCTGCGCTACGAACTGCTGCTGCAGGGACGGCCGGCGCCGGACAGGCCGGCCTATCTCGACTGGCGCAGCGACGGCGCGACCTACACGCTCGACATCGACGGCCTGACAGGCCGCCTGTCCAGCCGCGGCATGGGCGGCGACGCCGGCATTGTGCCGCAGCAGGCCAGCGAAACGCAGGGCGAGCGGGCGCTGCGCACCAGCTTCGATCCGGAGACGGGAGAAGTACGGTTCGAGGCCGGCGGCACCCGCGCGCCGGCCTCGATCGGCATGCAGGACCGCGCTTCGGTGCTGGTGCAGCTGGCTGCGATCGGCCGCGCCGATCCAGAGCAGATGCAGGACGAGATCCGGATCGCCGTGGCCGATGCCGCCGCGGTGGGCGTCAGCCAGTACCAGGTGCTGGGGCAGGAAGACGTCGCCACCGGCATCGGCACCCTGCCGGCCTGGCATCTGGCGCAGGCGGCGGCGCCCGGCCAGGCGCGGCTCGAACTGTGGCTGGCGCCGTCCCAGGACTGGCTGCCGGTGCAGCTGCGCCTGACCGCCGCGGATGGCACGGTGTCGACGCAGGTCCTCACCCGCGTCGACCGCTAGAGATTACTCGCGCACGCGGCGCCAGCCGGCGCGGTGCGCCTCGACATCGGTGGCGCGCGCCACACTGGAGGTGATGGTGTTGCCGTCGGCGGTGGTGGTGACCATCTTCAGGGCGCCCGAAGGCAGGCGCACGATGATGAAGCCGACCGCCGCCGAATTGCCCGACAGCGTGGACCCGGCAATCGCACCGACGCCCTGCTGGCTGTTCACCGGCATCCCCGTGCAGACGTTCAGCTGGTACACATTGCTGCTGCCGCCGACCTTGCAGGAGGACGAAGACGAAGGCATGTTCGACACCACGGTCAGGGTGCCGGCCGCCACTTTCGGATCGAGGTTGACGCGCTCGCCGGCGTTCTGGTCGAGGTCGAAGAACCAGCCGGCCCTGGCGCCCAGGCTCACGGTCGGGCCGCTGATCGTGTACACCGAGGTGTTCGCCGGGTGGGCCAGGGTCTGCTCGTCCATCGAGAGCGGATTGCGCCAGCTGGCCGCGCCGATGCCGGTGTTGCTGTCCTTGAGCACGTAGACGCTCTGGGTCGCGGTGTCGGCGATGTCCGGCAGGTCGAGCAGGCGCCCGGTGCCGAAGATGACGATCTTCTGCGCGCTCACGGTCGTGACCCCGAGCTTGTCGGTGTTCGAGACCTGGCACATCGTCACTTCCGGCCGGCTGGTCACCGGCTGGGCGCTGCCGGCATCGCCCATCTGCACCACCGCAGGGTCGCCCTGGGTGGTGAAGTCGAAGCGCCACATCTTGCCCTGGTTGTCGCCGCCATACACATAGGTGACCAGCGGGTCGGTGAGCGGATTGTTGGTGACAGCCGTAATCTTGGCCAGGCCCGAGGGCGTGGTGGTATCGCCCACGCCGGTGCTCTTCTTGCTCAGCACGCGGCCGCTGGCGATGTCGACCACGTACAGGTAGCCCTTGCCGTCGCCGCCGAAGCCGGTGGATGGGATGTTGTTGTAGCCGGAGGTGAGGAACACGACCCAGTGCTCGACGCCGGACGAATCCTTCCAGGTGCCGAATTGCGGATTGCCGAAGGACAGGCCGATGTCGGCGTCGTAGCTGGTGCCGCTGCAGACGCTGGCGTCGGCGCACAGCTCCCACAGGGCCACCGGCGTGGCCGGGTTGGTCACGTCGATCGCATAGTAGCCGCGGCCGCCGGCGTTCAGGCCGGCCACCAGCACCGAGCGCCACTCGGTGCCGATCTTGACGTCCGAGATCTCGGGCGAGCCGTCGGTGCTGAACTGGTGGTTGGTGCTGTAGGTCGTGCTGGCCTGCAGGTGCAGCTTCTTCATGGTGGCGCGCGGCAGGTAGCCCCACAGCTCGTTGCCGTTGGCGGCGTCGAAGGCGTGCAGCATGCCGTCGTTGGCGGCGACGAACACCGCCGGCGTGCGGCCGACATTGTCGACCTTGAACTTGGCGTAGCCGGCGGCCGTGTAGTTCTTGCGCGGCTCGCGCTGGTAGGCCGGCTTCGACGCGGCGATGTCGCCGAGGACGATCGGCAGCACCTGGGTCACGCCTTCGTCCTTGGTGTTGGACAGGGTGTAGGCGCGCAGGCGGGTGTCGTCCGCATACTGCTGGCGCCCGCGCAGCCAGTCGACGATATTGCTGCCGTTGTTGACGATCAGGCGGTCGGCGGCCGACAGGTTGGTGCACTGGGCCAGCGCACCGCACTTGTTGTCGAACCAGGCTTTTTCGGTGGCGTTCAGGTTGTCGTACAAGAATTCCTTGAGGCCGCCATTGTCGACGTCCAGCATCTTGAGCTTGCGGGTGTCCGTGGCGGCCGCCACCTTGGCGCCGAGGGTATTGCTGGAGTGCCAGGTGATGGTCTTGATCACTTCGCCGCTGACCGGGTCCAGCTTGCGGTCGGTGAGCACGCCGAACCATTTCACGGTGGTGAAGGTCGCGGAGAAGATGTCGTTGTCTTCGAGCGTGATGTTCGGGGTCGAGGTCGCGGATGCGGCGGCGGCGCCGACGTGCACCTCGATGTTGGCGAGGGCCTTGGACAGGCCGTCCACCACCTGCGTCGGGTCGGAGGCGCTGAAGTATTTGCCGTGGCCGTTGATGGCCGCGTGCCAGAGGTCGTCGACGCGCTCCTGCAGGGCCGCGCTGCCGCTGTCCTCGCTGGTGTTCGGATCCGGCCACACGTAGGCGCCCTTGTTGTTCCAGGGGCAGCCGGTGGTGACGCCGGTGACCAGCTTGTAGAAGTCCGAGCCCTCGGTGGCGCCGGTGTCGTACTTCGGGTCGAAGGTCATGACCCCGTCCACGCCCAGGCCGAGCGCGTAGGTGTTCATGTGCAGGTGCTGGTTGTCGCCGGCGGCGGCCGGCACCACGCCGTCCTTGGTCATCGGGTCGATGTCGGTGCGCAGCGAGCTGGTGCCGGTGCTGCTGCCGCCGTTGTACCAGTGCAGGGCCACGTCGGCCAGCGAGGCGGCGCTCTGGTCGCGGGTGTCGACGCAGCCCAGGCGCTTGCTGCAGAAGCGCGACAGGTTTTCCGTGTTGTCGTTGTTGGCCACATTGCTGGCCGCGCCGCCGTTCCAGTAGCCGTCGGTGGTGACGAAGGCGAAGTTCTGCTGGCAGGGATACTGGATCACTTCCGAGCCGGCCGCGCGCTTCATGTTGCCCTGGTTGGCGTACATCTTGCCGATCGCGTTCAGGGCCAGCCGCAGCGGCGTCGAGTTCGAGCCGTTCATCTTGTACAGCGCGGTGTACCAGGCGCTGCGGTTGGTGCCGGAAAACTCGGCGGGATAGGTGAAGCCGCTGGACGACTCCGCCGCGGCGCTCGACAGCGAGACGATGCCGACGTTGTAGTTGCCGTTCAGCGCCTGGAAGGCCTGGCCGACCGCCGTCTTCATCATCTGGTTGCGCGTCTTGTAATAGGCGTACCAGTTGGCGAAGTTGGTCATCTCTTCGTCATAGGTGCAGGTCGCGCCGGCGCAGTCGGTGCGGGACGGCGCCTTCGGGTAGCTGGTGGTGGTCGACACGATGTCGGTGCGCACGAACACCGGCGCGCCGGTGCCGAGGGCGGTGGTCGTGGTGGGGATGACGTCGGTATTCTTTTTGCTGATCGACTTCTCCTGGGCGTCGACGTTCACCGCCCAGCCGTTGCGGCTGCCGTCGGCCACCACGGTGCAATCGGTGCTGGTCTTGGCCGCGCCGGCCGGGCACACGATCGGCACGATCGCGATCACGTTATTGGCCGGAAGATTGATGCCGTAGGTCGAGCAGGCCGGCGCCGCGGCGCTGGTCGGGCTGCGCACACAGGCCATGTATTGTCGGGACAGGCCGGTCTTGCCGATGATCGAGGCAGCCAGCGCGGTGGCCAGCGCGCTCTGCTTGGACAGGGTCGTGGTGCCGTTGTTCGCCGTCACCGCGCCGCCGGTGATGGTCACGGTGCCGCCGGACTCGCTGACCGTGATCTTGTTGATCACCAGGTCGTTACTGGTGTCCGACGCGCCGATGGTAACGGTGCCGTAGGCGGCGGTGACGGTGCTGGTGGCGCTGGCGAAGCGCGGGTATTTATAGGCGCCCACGTATTTCGCCTGGCAGTCCGTCAGCGCGGTGCTGTTGCAGAAGCGGACCTTGGCCGGGAAAGGATAGCCTGCCGGCGCCGCCGCGCCGACCGAGACGTTTTTGCAGGTGACCAGGCTCGCTTCCTTGCAGTACTCGGCGACGTTGATCGTGTAGTAGTAAGGCGCCGTGCCTCTGTAATAATTGGAGCTCTTGTAGGTGGCGTCCGGATAGACATAAGTCGGATTGCCATAGACGCAGTTGGACGAATCCGGCTTGCACCAGCCGATCTCGGGAAAATCGTTCGCGAGGTCGGTATTGTCCTCGCCCTGCCCCAGCAGATTGGTCTTGTTGATGCCGAAGCCGTCGGTCGGAACCTTGGTCCAGGACGTCGTCTGCGCCTTTGTCATCGATGCATACGAATTGCCCTGGGCGTCCACCGGCGGCGTGTACTGGACCTTCGGATCGTAATACTGGCGATTGAAATCGGCGCTGTTGAAGGGCGGATGGCCCGGCTTGCATGCGGTCCTGCCGTTGGCCAGCGTGGTGTTGTTGCGGCAGGTCGTCGAGTCGTCCACGTAGTCCGGTGTGAACATGTAGGTCATCGAGCCCGAGTTATCGTACAGGAGCATCAGGTTGGGCTTGACGTTGCCGCTGCCGGTGATGTTCAGCAGCGGCAGCTGGGCGATGCTGGTCGGGGCCGCGCAGGCGGCGGCGCCAAGCAGGACCAGGAAGAAGAAAGCGAGGAGTTTTTTCATGGGAGACCCAAACTTACACACCGATCAGCACGATCATCTGGTTGATCACGTTGCTGCCCCGCGGCCCGTTGATGCGCGAGGCGATCACATAATGGAGTTGCGGCGCGCCGTCGAAGCTGGGCGCGTCCGATGCAAGGCTCTCGCCCAGCGCCACGGCGTTGCCGAGGCTGCCGCGCACCGAGGAGGTCTGCACGCAGCGGTTGTCCTTGACGTCGTAACGGCCGTCGCGCGCGCACAGGCGGTGCACGACGTACTGGATGCTGTTGCCGTCGGCGTCCGTGATGGTTTTCGCGTCGTCCCAGAAACCATCGTCATGCGGCGTGACCTTGGTGCTCAGCGAGGCGTGGTAGCCGTCGTCCGGGTCGTCGGCGTCGAGCGCGGCCTTGTTGGCGGCGGCGGTGGTGCTCAGCCACTGGAAACCCTGGTGCAGGCCGAGGTCGGCGGCGCGATTGAGGGTGGCGTCATAGGCCAGGTTGCCGGTCGCCAGCGCGGTCGAGTGGCTGGACTTCAGCAGGTAGACGCTGCCGACCAGCATGACTGCCAGGATGATCAGCATGACCGGCAGGGCCACGCCCTGCTCGCGCGCGCGGCGCAGGATGCGCGACAGTGGCGGCTTCGGCGCCTTGTTCATCATGGCCTCCAGACGAAGTTACGCAGCGGGACGATGGTCTCGAACACGCGGTAGCGGTAGCAGCGCCAGTCGACCGTATCGTCGGGGACGCCCAGCTTGACCTTGACCGGGACCGCGTCCGCGCCCGCGCTGCCGCCGGCGAACACCGTCAGCGGCCCGGTGGTGGCGGTGCAGCTGCCGCCCGCGGGCGCCGCATCCGGCGTGCGGCTGCGTGCGACCACGGCCAGGCGCACCGCCGCGATGCGCAGGTAGTCGCCGGCGCCGCCGGTCACGCCGTCGCCGTCGGCGTTGATCATCGTGGCCGACCATACCTTGACCTGCATGCCGGCATCCGGCGTGAAGTTGGCGCCCACGCGGTTGTCGAAGCCGTACTGGGCCTTGATCGAGACGATATCGCCGGCCACCGCGGCGGGATTCTGGGCCGCGCCCGCCATGTCGGTCGAGCGCAGCTGCAGGAAGCCGTTCGCGACCGACCAGGTATGGAAGGACAGCGAGCTTGCCGGGCCGAGATTGAACACGCGCGACACGCCGGCGCCGAAGCTGGCGCCCAGGCCACCGCTGTTGTAGCGGTAATCGCTGTTCTGCACCACGTCCACCGACTGCTGGGCCGGCAAGGCCGCCAGTGCGTCCGGATCGGACGAGATCTGGGCCAGCGCGCACTTGCCGCCCAGCTGCTCGGGCGCGACCACGATCACGTCGCCCTGGCGGAAGCCGTAGGGCACGCGGTCGACCACGATGCGGGTGCCGGCGGAATACGCGGACAGCAGGCGCAGGGTGCCGGTGCCGGTGATCGAGCTGCCGGCGTAGAAGTTGACGCGGTCCGGGTTTTCGCCGTCGGTCGTGGGCGTCGCGCTGGCCCCGCCGACTTCCTTCTCGATGATCACCGGCGCCAGCGGCGTGACCGCCACGCCGCCGGCGGTCACCGACGCCAGCGCATAATGCTGGGCGTCGCTGAACACGGTGTCGCAGCCCGCGATGATCGGATCGTTCAGGCCATACCCGGCCTGGGCGGCGTCGCCGCTCATGGAAAACAACGCCAGCATCCCGTTCTGCATGGCGTCCGAGCTGCCCACGCCGTTGCGCTGGGTGCGTTCGGAGCCGCTCATCAGGCGCAGCGCGAACACCAGCGCCAGCATGCCGATGACAATGCTGATCATCAGCTCGACCAGCGAGAATCCCTGTTCACGTGAGCGCATACGGCCTGTCATGTCTTGCTGCCCGCAATATAGGAAGTGATACGGTGCTGGTTCGCGGCGCCCGCCTTGCGGGTCCAGGCGATCCTGATGTCGACGCGGGTGCCGGCGGCCGCGGCCCCGGGGGTGACGGTCACGCCGATGGTGGCGCTCGGAATACGGGCCTTGGTGGCGTCATGCCAGGGCTTCAGCTGTGCCCCCGGCGCGGCGCCCTCGGCCACCGCATAGGCGGCCAGGTTGGCCTGGTCGGTGGCCATGATGCCGAGCAGGCTTTCCGCGGCCAGCGTGGCTTCGGTGCGCATGGCGGAATCCTCCAGCGCCGAGACCGAGCGTGCCTGCAGGCCCAGCATGCCGATCAGGCCGATGGCCAGCAGCGCCACCGCAACCAGGGCCTCGACCAGCGCGAAACCCTGCTGCGCGCGGCTGCGCAGACGGCGGGCCGGCGTCATCGCGGGCACCTGCGGCGGTCGGGCGCCACCGCCGCCGGGTCGCAGCGCATGGCCACGCCGGCCAGGGTCAGCGACACCGCGACCGGGACGAAGGCGCCGGCGCGGTCGTCCGTGGGCGACAGGGTGATGCGGGAAATCTGCGGCGAGATGCGGGTATCGATCCAGCCGAGCGCGGTGAAGTACACGGCGTTGGCGCCGGACGGTCCCACCAGCAGCGACACGGAGCTTGCCGACGGCAGGCCGTCGGCGCTGCGCACGACCGACTTGTCGCCCTGGGCGCCGCGCGGGTCGCCGGCAGCCGCCGCGGCGGCAGTCGACCAGCCGGCGCTGTCTTCGTCGCAAGCGTCGTCGGTGGAGGGATAGCAGAGGTCGACCCGCCATTCCTGCTGGCCGCTGGCGGCGTTATCGTCCAGCACCAGCCGGCTTGTGCTGTTGTGGCCGATGGCCTGGCTGCGCGCGAAGGCGAAGCCGTCGGCGTAGTAGCCGGCCGCGGCGCTTGCCTTGCGGCCCAGCAGCCAGGCCGACATGCTGGGGATGCCGACGCTGGCGAGAATAGCGAGGATCGCGACCACCACGGCGGCCTCGACCAGGGTGAATCCGCCGGCGCGCGGCGGTGGCGGCATCACTGCACGCACCGGCCATCCTTGCGGTCGATCCAGCAACTGGTGCTGGTGGTCCAGCCGGTGGGCGCGCGCGGCGTCGTGCGGGCGCCGTTCTCGTCGACGGTGAACTTGAAGCCCAGCGCCGGGCCCTTGCCCGTCGCGGTGACGACGTAGGCCGAGGCGGTGCCACTGGTCAGGGTATAAGCGAAATTGGCGGTTTCCGCCGGCAGGCGGTCGAAGCCGGCGTAGGTCCGGTTGTTCGACCAGTATTCCTCGGCGGCGGTCTGCACGGTGCCCAGGCCCGAATAGGCCTCGGCCAGGCGCGCGCGCATCACGTAGTTGCCATAGGCGGGAATGGCGACGGCGCCCAGGATGCCGACGATGGCCACCACGATCATCAATTCGATCAGGGTAAAGCCGCGCTCCCGCACGGTGGTTCGCTTGAAGCTCGACATATGGAATCCCGGAAAAATACTTGCCCAACGACAATATTAGCCTAAGCCGCTGGATTTTGGGCCTGAAAACCGACAAAAAACAACGAAATCCCGGGTGAATGCGGCGCCCGAAACGCGCCTGGCGGCCGAAACGATGTCGATCGATTATTGGGTGATGTCGTTCGAATATTGGGTGATGTTTTTCGGTCATCGCAAGGCCGGCCGGTCCGCACCGCGCGACATGTAGAGCGCGCCCTCGGGGTAGGTCGCCAGCCGGCGCGCGCCCTCCTCCCCGGCATCCTGTACGGCAAAGCCCTGGCCTTCCCAGAAGCGGCGCGAATCCTGCACCGCGACCAGTGCGGACCAGGGCAGCGCCTGGTTTGCATCCAGCAGCGAGGCGACCAGCCGGCGCGCCAGCCCCTGGCCGTGCACACGCGGCGCCACCGCGAGGTCGTGGATGTACAGGGTATCGGCATCCGGCGCGGGTGCGAAACCGGCGCCCAGCGGCGTCACCGCGCCAAGCCGCGAGGGATAGGCGAACAGGTAGGCGCACACGCCGGCCGCGTCGCAGGCGACCAGGACCGTGCCGGGGGCCGTGCGCAGGCGCGCCAGCAGCACCCCGGATGCTTCCTGCATCGCCGGCGGATAGCATGCGGCCTGCACCGCCAGGACGGCGTGCAGGTCGGCTTCTCTCATCGTGCGGATCATGGCGGGGTCAGGCGGGCGGCTGGACATGGGGCGGCATTATGCCACGGCATTGCCGCCGGCTGGCGGAAGCGCTCCAGCAGTTGCTCCGGCGGCAGCGGCCGCGCCACCAGGTAGCCCTGGATCTCGTCGCATCCATGGCGCTGCAGGAAAGCCGCCTGGCCGGCCGTCTCCACGCCTTCGGCGATGACGCGCATGCCCAGTGCCCTGGCGAAGGAAATCACAGCCAGCACCACGGCGGCGGCGCTCGGCACGGTCTCGATTTCGTGGATGAAGGAGCGGTCGATCTTGAGCTTGTCGGCCGGGAAGTTGCGCAGCACGCTGAGGCTGGAATAACCGGTGCCGAAGTCGTCGATCGAGATCGCCACGCCCAGCGCCTTGAGCTCGTGCAGCAGCGCGGTCGCGTGGCCAATGTCGTGCATGATCGAGCTTTCCGTGATTTCCAGTTCGAGGCTGGACGGCATCAGGCCGGTGGTCTGCAGGGCCTGGCGCACAGTGTCGACGATGCGCGCATCGCGCAACTGGCGCGCCGCCAGGTTGACCGCCACGGTCTTGTCGCCGAAGCCGGATTCGCGCCAGATCCTGGCCTGCAGGCAGGCCTGCAGCAGCACCCGTTCGCCCAGCGCCACGATCAGCGCCGAGTCCTCGGCCAGCGGAATGAAATGCGAAGGCGGCAGCAAGCCGCGCCTGGGGTGGTCCCAGCGCACCAGCGCTTCGGCGCCGGCAAACACGCCCGTCACCAGGTCCAGTTTGGGCTGGTAGTGCAGCACCAGCTCGCCGGCCGGTACCGCCCGCCGCAGCTCGGTTTCGAGCTCGATGCGCTCGGCCACCGCGGCGTCGCGCGTGCTGGCGTAGAGCTGGATGCCGTCCTTGCCCGAGCTCTTGGCCCGCAGCATGGCCGAATTCGCGCGCCGCACCAGCAGCTCGGCCTCCTCGCCGTCGAGCGGATAGACGGCGGCGCCGATGCTGCAGGTGACCACCGCGTCCTTGTCCGCCAGCGGCACGGGTTCGCGCACCGCGGTCAGCATCGCGTTCAGGCGCCCGCTGCTGCGCTCCACGCTTTCCAGCCCGGCCAGCAGGATCACGAATTCGTCGGAACCGATGCGCGCCACCGTGTCGCTGTCACGCACCAGGCGGCCGAGGCGGCGCGCGGTCTCGCGCAGGAATTCGTCGCCGCAGGCGCTGCCCAGGCCCGTGTTGATGAAGGTGAAGCTGTCGATGTCCAGGTAAACAACGGCCACCATGCGCCCTTCGCGCTGGGCATTGCAGATGGCGCCGCGCAGGCGGTCGATCAGCAGCGCGCGGTTGGCCAGCCCCGTGAGCTGGTCGTGGGTTGCGCGGTATTCGAGCTCGCGGGTGCGCTCGGCCACGCGCTGCTCCAGCCCGTCGCGCGCCTGGCGCAGCTCTTCGTTGGCGCTCGCCAGGCGCTGCTGGACGTGGCGCGCGCACAGGATGCGCCCCAGGTTGCCGGCGATATTGCCGAGGAAAGGCACGTAGGGCCGCAGCGCTTCCTTGTCGTCCACCTTGAGCAGCAGCCAGCCCAGGCGCCGCCCCGGCTCGTCGATCGGGAAGCACTGCACGCCGCTGCCGCGCTGGCGCATGAAATTCAGCACCGGCACCGGCGAGTGCTCGCGCTCGCAACGCGACTTCAGCGCCGCCATGTAGTCGTCCGGCGGACCGGTATGGCCCTCGAGGTGCACGTGCGCCTCGGCCACGCCCGGCAGGCTGGCCAGCGCCCGGCCGACAAAATCGGCGATGTGGACTTCGTCCGGCATGGCGTCGACGGCCTGCTGGATGACGAGCAGGCGTCCCAGCATGGTGGCGTCCGGCGCCAGCGGCTGCGCGCGTTCGAGGGACGTCATGGCCTCACCCGTCGTTCTGGTAGAAGGGATTGCGCAGGATGTGGCCGCCGACGATCACGACGGGATGCACGTTCAGCACCTCGTACAGCATGCCGCCATCGAACAGGTTCAGGTCGTACTGGCACATGATGGTCATCGGCGCCTCCTTGACCAGCTGGTTGATCCGGGTTTCGCATTCGAGGATGCGGTCGGCCCCGGGGATGCCGCGCAGCGCCCAGGTCATCTCGCCGGCGAAGCGGGCGCCGGCCAGTCCGTTCGCCCGGCATTCGGTCCAGGCTTCGCGCAGCCGCGCCAGCATCTCGTCCGGGCTGAAGTGGCCGGTCGGGTAATACCCTTCTTCGGTGATCGCCGCTGTCATCTGGCCGGGACCCTCGCACACGGGCCGCGCCAGGCCCAGCTCTTCCAGGGCCCGCGGCAGCTCGGCGCGGCTGGGCACGTCCGCCACGTAATTGAAGGCTTCGCGTGCGAGCAGGGCCTGGTGCGCATACAGGGGCAGGATCTGGCGGCGCTCTTCATCGCCGTTGTAGAGATAGCAGATATGCGTGCCCGCCGGGTACGGCTCGTCCGTGAACCCGAGGCATACATGTCGTTCCGGCTCGCTCATGCTCTCCTCCCTGTGCCCGTTAAGGGCAAGAATACACCCTCCGGGCGGCGATGCCAGGCTTTCGCGTTCCGGATTCCGCCCATGCTTCCGACATATGGCAGCGCGCATCTCCATGCACCTGCGATTTTGTTTAGTAAACACTATAAACAGCATGGGCTGGGCCGAAGTGCTATTGCTGCTTGATAAGTTTCAGGCTATGTTTCCTGAATTACACCAAGGAGACACCATGGGTAAACAAAAACATCTGACGGCCATCTGCCTGGCCGCCGGCCTGCTGTGCGCCGGCATTGCACGAGCCCAGCCCGCCACGGCGCCGAGCGCCAGAACCGCCGAAGTCAACGTCTTCGTCGGCACCGGCGGCGACGGCCACACCTTCCCCGGGGCCACCCGCCCCTTCGGCATGATCCAGCTGAGCCCCGACACCCAGGTCCGCCATTTCAAGCAGAGCTACCCCTGGGCCGCCGGCTACCGCTACGAGGACGATTCCATCCTCGGCTTCTCGCACACCCACTTCTCCGGCGCCGGCCACTCCGACCTCGGCGACGTGCTCCTGATGCCCACGAGCGGCGAACTGAAACTCGAGCCGGGCTACCCGGAGCGCCCCTTCAGCGGCTACCGCTCGCGCTTCTCGCACAAGGACGAACGTGCGGAACCGGGCTATTACGCCGTCAGGCTGCTCGACAACGAAGTCGACGTCGAACTGACCGCCAGCGAGCGTGTCGGCCTGCACCGCTACCGCTTCAAGCCCGGCGCGGAAGCACGCGTGGTGCTCGACCTGCGCTCCAGCATCTACGACTGGAACGGCAAGAACCTGTGGTCGCGCCTGCGGCTACGCGGCCAGGACACGATTACCGGCATGCGCGAAACGCGCGGCTGGGCGCCCGGCCGCCAGCTCTACTTCGCGATCCGCTTCTCGCGCCCCCTGCACGGCCACCAGCTGATGAACCGCGAGGAAGGCGTCGAATACCGCGGCTTCGCTTCGCCCGGCAAGAACCCGGCCGAGAAGGTCCTGGTCGAGGGCAAGGCGCTGGAGGCCGCGCTCGACTTCGGCCAGATCGGCGAAGCCCCGCTGATGGTCAAGGTGGCGGTGTCCGCCGTCAGCGAGGATGGCGCCCTGGCCAACCTGGACGAGATGCCGGGCTGGGACTTCGACGCCGAACGCAAACGCGCGCACGAGGCCTGGGAACAGGCGCTGGGCGCGGTCGACATCGATGCTCCTGCGCCGATGAAGCGCATGGTCTACACCAGCCTGTATCACAGCCTGCTGGCGCCCAGCCTGTTCATGGACCGCGACGGCAAATACCGCGGCCCGGACAACCAGGTGCACCAGGCCGACGGCTTCCGCTTCCACTCGACCTTCTCGCTGTGGGACACCTACCGCGCCCTGCATCCGCTGCTGACCCTGATCCAGCCGGAGCAGCGCAACGCCGACTTCGTGCGCTCGCTGATCGCCTCGCAGCAGGCCAGCCCCTACGGAATCCTGCCGGTGTGGCAGTTTGCCGGGCTGGAGACCTGGTGCATGATCGGCTACCACGCGGTGCCGGTGATCGCCGACGCCTACATGAAGGGCATCCGCGGCTTCGACCCCGAGCAGGCCTTGAAGGCGATGACGGCCAGCGCAGAGTACGGCCCCTACGGCGGCCTGCAGCACTACATGAAGTACGGCTACGTGCCGATCGACCTCGAGCCGGAAGCGGCGTCCAAGACCGTGGAGTATGCCTTCGACGACTGGACCATTGCGCGCATGGCCGAGAAGATGGGCAAAAAGGATATCGCCGATCGCTTCTACAAGCGCGCGCAGAACTGGCGCAACGTGTTCGATCCGAAGACCGGCTTCGTCCGCGCGCGCAAGTCGACCGGCGAATTCCGCACGCCTTTCAACCCCGTGCAGTCGAACTTCGGCAGCGACTATACCGAGGGCAGCGCCTGGCAGTATTCCTGGTATATGCCGCACGATAATGCGGGGCTGGTGAAATTTTTGGGCGGCGATGCCGGCCTGGTGAACAAGATCGACCAGGTCTTCGATGCGAAGATCGACGCCAACGTCTATGCCCACATGGAGGACATCTCGGGCCTGATCGGCCACTACGCCCACGGCAACGAACCTTCGCACCATGTGGCCTACCTGTACAACTACGCCGGCGCGCCCTGGAAGACCCAGGGCCGCCTGGCGCAGATCGTCGCCAGCCAGTACAAGGATGCGCCGGACGGCCTGGCCGGCAACGACGACCTGGGCCAGACCTCGGCCTGGCTGGCCTTCACCGCGATGGGCTTCTATCCGGTGGCGCCGGGGACCAACGAGTACGTGATCGGCCGCCCCTTCGTCGAGCGCGCCACGCTGAATCTCCCGAACGGCAAGCGCTTCACGGTGCGCGCCCTGAATCTGTCGGACGCCAACGGCTACGTCGGTAGCGTCACCCTGAACGGCAAGCCGTTCGAACGCAGCTACCTGCGCCACGAAGACATCCTGGCTGGCGGTGAACTCGTGTTCACCATGCAGGCCGCACCGAACCACAACTGGGGCAAGGCGAAGAGTGCCCGTCCCTACACGCAAACGGCCTACCAATGAAACGACTCGTCTTCACCGCCGCCTTCGGCCTCGCCGCCCTTGCCGCCCAGGCCGCGCCGCTCGACCACGCGCCGCTGGATTACGTCAATCCGCTGATGGGCACGGCCAGCAAGCCGGAGCTCTCGAACGGGAATACCTATCCCTCGGTCGGCATCCCCTGGGGCATGAATTACTGGACCCCGCAGACCGGCAAGATGGGCAACGGCTGGGCCTATACCTATGACGCCGACCGCATCCGCGGCTTCAAGCAGACCCACCAGCCCTCGCCCTGGATGAACGACTACGGCCAGTTCGCCATCATGCCGCTGACGGGCAAGAAGCGCTTCACCCAGGACGATCGCGCCAGCTGGTTCTCGCACAAGGCGGAGCTGGCCAAGCCGGATTACTACCGCGTCTACCTGGCCGACAGCGACGTCACCACCGAACTTACGCCGACCGAGCGCGCGGCCCAGTTCCGCTTCACCTTCCCGAAGACGGACCAGGCCTGGGTCGTGATCGACGCCCTCGACAAGGGTTCCTTCGTCAAACTGATCCCGGCCGAGCGCAAGATCGTCGGCTATTCGACCCGCCACGCGGGCAAGCCGATGCCGGGCTTCCGCAACTGGTTCGTGATCCAGTTCGACAAGCCTTTCACGTCCGCCGAAGTCTGGGACGGCGACAAGCTGATCGCGGGCGCCCAGGAGGCGGAGGTGCAGCACGCCGGCGCCATCGTCGGCTTCGCGACCCGCGACGGCGAGAAGGTCGCCGCCCGCGTCGCCTCTTCCTTCATCAGCCTGGAGCAGGCCGAGCGCAACCTGGCCCGCGAGATCGGCGGCGACGATTTCGAAGCCACCCGCGCCAGGGCCGCCAAACGCTGGAACGAAGTGCTGGGCCGCGCGGAGGTCAAGGGCGGCAGCATCGACCAGCAGCGCACCTTCTATTCGAGCCTGTACCGCATGGTGCAATTCCCGAACAAGATCTACGAACTGGACGCCGACGGCAAGCCTGTCCACTGGAGCCCCTACAACGGCAAGGTCCTGCCGGGACGGATGTTCGCCGGCACCGGCTTCTGGGACACCTTCCGCGCCCTGTATCCCTTCCTGAACCTGATGTATCCGTCGGTGAACAAGGAAATGCAGGAAGGCCTGGCCAACGACTTCAAGGAAGGCGGCTGGCTGCCCGAATGGTCCAGCCCCGGCTACGCCAACGTCATGGTCGGCAATAATTCGGCCTCGGTGGTGGCGGAAGCCTGGCTGAAGGGCCTGCGCGGCTACGACATCGAGACCCTGTGGCAGGCCCTGGTCCACGGCGCCAACAATGCCGGGCCGATGGAGGCCGTCGGCCGCGCCGGCGTCGAAGACTACAATCGCCTCGGCTACGTGCCCTACGATTCCGGCATCAAGGAGAACGCCGCCCGCACCCTGGAATACGCCTATGACGACTTCGCCATCTACCAGCTCGGCAAGGCGCTCGGCAAGCCGCAGTCGGAGATAGCCATCTACGCCGAGCGCGCCCGCAACTACCGCAAGCTGTTCGACCCGGAGACGGGCCTCATGCGCGGGAAGAACCGCGACGGCAGCTTCCAGGCGCCTTTCAATCCGTTCAAGTGGGGCGACGCCTTCACCGAGGGGAACAGCTGGCATTACACCTGGTCGGTGTTCCACGACGTGGCCGGCCTGGTCCAGCTGATGGGCGGCCGCAAGGCCTTCGTCGGCAAGCTGGACGCGGTATGGAGCTTGCCCCCGGTGTTCGACGACAGCTACTATGGGCAGGTGATCCACGAAATCCGCGAAATGCAGATTGCCGGCATGGGCCAGTACGCCCACGGCAACCAGCCGATCCAGCACATGATCTACCTGTACGACTACGCCGGCGCGCCCTGGAAGACCCAGTACTGGGCACGCGAGGTGATGAACCGGCTGTACCGCGCCACCCCGGACGGCTATTGCGGCGACGAGGACAATGGCCAGACCTCGGCCTGGTACGTGTTCTCCAGCCTGGGCTTCTACCCGGTCACGCCGAGCCGCCCGCAATACGCGCTGGGTGCGCCGCTGTTCCCGGAAGCCGTCCTGCACCTCGAAAACGGCCGCCAGGTCACGATCAAGGCGCCCGGCAACAGCGATGCGCGGCGCTACGTGGATGCCCTGCGCATCGACGGCAAGAAGGTAGAACGCAACTGGGTCAGCCATGCGGAACTGATGCGCGGCGCGAAGCTGGACTTCAGCATGTCGGACAAGCCCAACCAGACCCGCGGCACGAAGGAAGAAGACGCGCCCTACTCCTTCTCGACCGCCGCGGAGGAGAAGCAATGAAATGACGGTCACGATCCGCGACCTCGCGCGCGCCGCCAACTGCTCGATCGGCACAGTGTCGCGCGCGCTGAAGAACCAGCCCGGGCTGGGCGAGCCGACCCGCGCGCGCATCCTCTCCACCGCGCGCGAGCTGGGCTATGACTTCGGCCGCCTGCGCCTGGGCGCGATCCGCCGCATCGCCTTCCTGCTGCACCAGCAGCACAAGACCCTGTCGTCCAGCCCCTTCTATTCGCCGGTGCTGCAAGGCGCGGAACAGGCCTGCCGGCGCGCCGGGGTGGCGCTGTCCTTCTACGTCGTGAACCCGGCCGAACCGGTGGCCGAACTGCTGCGCGCCCAGCAGCCGGACGCCATCCTGTGCGCCGGCTATTTCGAACCGGAGCTGGTGGCCGTGCTGCGCGACAGCGGCAAGCCGCTGGTGCTGGTCGACATGCACCTGCCCGGCTTCAGCTCGATCAATCCGGACCACCACCTGGGCGGCTATTTGGCCACGCGTCATCTGATCCGCACCGGCCGGCGGCGCATCGCCATGATCTCCGGCTCGCTGGCCCACTTCAGCATCCACCAGCGCGCGCGCGGCTACCGCAAAGCCCTGTTCGATGCGCGCATGCTGGCCGACCCGGAGCTCGAAGTCCACGTTCCCACCAGCGGCGACCCGGCGGAAGGCGTGCGCGAGGCGACCCGGCGCCTGCTGGCCCTGAAGCCGCGCCCGGACGCGCTCTTCTGCTACAACGACAGCACCGCGCTGACGGCCATGCAGACCTGCCTGGACGCCGGCCTGAAGGTGCCGTCCGATATCGCCATCGTCGGCTTCGACGACATCAGCGCCGCCGCCCAGGCCATCCCGCCGCTGTCCAGCATCGCCATCGACAAGGAAGCGCTGGGCGCCGCGGGGGTCGAACTCCTGCTCGAAAAGCAGACCGCCGAATCGACCCTGCCGGTGCAGCTGATCGTGCGCGAGAGCAGCTACGACGACTGAGCGCTGCGCAGGCCGGCCAGCGCCCCCAGCTTGTCGGGATTGCGCACCACGTAGATGGCGGCGATGCGGCCCTCGCGCACGTCCAGCGAGGTAACCGAGTCCGGTCGCCCGTTGCGCCAGGTCAGCAGGCCGGGTCCGCCGTTCACCCGGATCAGCTCGTGGCGGCCCTCGCCCTGCCATTTGCGTTCGATGCCCGCCACCAGGCGCGCCACCCGGTCCGCACCCAGCACCGCCCGCACCGTGGTCTTCGCCTTGCCGCCGCCATCGCCCATGTAGGTGGCGTCCGCCGTCAAGAGTTCCTGCACGCGCGCCGGCACGCCCGAGCGCGACGCCTCGATGAACCTGGCCAGCAGCGCCAGGTGCTGTTCGCGGCCGACCTCGAAGCGCGGGCGCCCGGCGCGCACCCGCTCGCGCGCCCGCTGCAGGATCTTGCGGCAGGCCGCCTCGGTCTTGCCGACCATCGCCGCCACTTCGCCGTACTCGAACTCGAACACCTGGTGCAGCAGGAAGACGGCGCGCTCCTCGGGACCGAGCCGCTCCAGCATCAGGAGGAAAGCCGTGGAGATGTCGCCGGCCGCTTCGAGCGCCGCTTCGGGCGTAGGCGCCGCATCATCGATCAGGGGCTCCGGCAGCCAGGGGCCGACGTAGCGCTCGCGCTCGGCCATGGCGCCGCGCAGGCGGTCGATGCTCAGGCGCGTCACCACGGTCACCAGCCAGGCCTCGGGGATGCGGGCTCCGTCGCCGCCGCCATGCTGCCAGCGCAGCCAGGCTTCCTGCACGATGTCCTCGGCGTCGGCGCGCACGCCCAGCATGCGGTAGGCGATGCCGAACAGGCGCGGGCGCAGGGCTTGGAAAATGTCGGTTTGTGTGTCCATGAAGATTAGACGAGCCCGGGCCGCGTTTCGTGACAGCGGCGGGGATTGTCACAAAACGGCGTCCCCGTTCGACTAAGCATGGTAAGCCAACCAAACTGAAGGAGCACACCATGCAACGCCTCGATTTTGCCAAAGCCTCGCCCGCCGCCTACAAAGCCCTGCTGGGCGTCGAAAACTACCTGCGCGAATCCGGACTCGAACACAGCCTGCTCGAACTGGTCAAGCTTCGCGCCTCCCAGATCAACGGCTGCGGCTACTGCGTCGACATGCACGCCAAGGATGCGCGCGCGGCCGGCGAGTCCGAGCGCCGCCTTTACGCGGTGGCCGTGTGGCGCGAGACGCCCTTCTTCAGCCCGCGCGAGCGCGCTGCGCTGGCCTGGACCGAAGCGTTGACGCGCCTGTCCCGGCAGCCGGCGCTGGAGGCGGATTTTGCGGCCTTGAAGGAGCATTTCAGCGAGCGCGAGATGGTCGACCTGGGCCTGGCCATCTCGGCCATCAACAGCTGGAACCGGCTGGCCGTGGGTTTCGGCCTGCAGCCGGCAGTGTAAGAAATGGCGCGCGCGGCTCAGCTGCCGGCGATCGGGCTGCCGAAGATGCCGACGGCCAGCTCCGCCCAGGTCAGCAGGAGGGTCAGCAGCAGGCCGCCGCCGATGGCGCGGCGCTGGGTCGCGGTGCGCAGCTTGCGGGTGAGCAGGACGTAGAGGCTGCCGATGCCGGCCAGCAAGACGCCGGCGACGAGGAAATCGAACACGTCCCAGTTCACCTCGCGGGTGAAGCGCATGGCCACCAGCGGGATCATCAGGATCGCGCCCGTGCCCAGCAAGACCCGGCCCAGGCTTTTGGCAAGTGCGCCCTGGTTCTGGGCATCGTCGTGATTGTTCATTGCGCGCATGGCGTGGTCTCCTTCTTTCCTGGACGGATGATGTGTTGTCTTGACATCATAGTACGGTTCGGAAGAAAAGTCGCGTCGGCGCGGATGGGCGCTCAGAGCGGCGCGGTGTGGACCAGGTTCAGGCCGGTCCTGGCCAGGGCCATTGCCACCGGCAGCGCGCACAGCACCAGCACGACGCCGATGCGGACACGGCGCGCGCGCTGCTTCTGCTGCGACAAACGTGAGAGGCGGACGCCTTTATCGTGATTCATGACAGCCCTTTCATGTGCATTGAATTACGAAATCATAATACGCCTGCGCTTAAACCCACGACACGAATGGTTCAGCATATCCAGATCCATTGTTTTGGCGCATGCTTCGGTGTCGCCCGCTCGCAACAGCCCTTGCCTGCCGGCTGCGTCCGGGCGATCAGGCCAGGCCGCGCGCGACGGCGCGCACCTGCTTCGTCTGGGGGCGCAGAGCCTGTTCGATATGCGCGAGCGCCAGCTGAGGGCGCGCGGCGCCGCACATGAAGATGTCGACGGCGGCAAAGCCGGCTTCCGGCCAGGTGTGGATCGAAATATGCGATTCAGCCAGCAGCAGCACGCCGGTCACGCCCTGCTCCGGGCCGAAGGCGTGAAAATGGCCGTGCAGGATGCGCGCGCCGGCCGCCTCCGCGGCGCCGCGCAGCAGGGCCTCGATGGCCAGAACGTCGTGCAGCGGCCCCGCCGGGATGCCGTGCAGGTCGGCCAGCAGATGGGTCCCAGCGGCCTGGAAGGCGCCGTTCATTTGTGGCCGCCTCCACCGGAATAGCCGCCGCCGTAACTGCCGGTGCCGTGCGAGCCCGAACTCCAGCTGCTGCCGCTGCGGCCCGAGCCGCTGGCGGTATTGATCATGCTCACCCAGCAGGCGAAGGTGGTGACGATGGTCACGAACAGTGCATAGAAGAAGTACTTATTCATTCTTGACGAACCGGGGCGGCAGCACGAGGGCCAGCAGGCCGATGAGGAGCCAGGGCGCGGCGCCGCCGAAGTTGACGACCAGCGGCACGATGTTCAGGCAGCACAGCCAGAGCAGGAATTTGCCGGATTGCGCGCCCACCGTGGCGCCGGCGCCGGCCGGCTCCAGCGGCGACGGCACCGCCTTGGCGCTGAGGCCGAACCACGCCCGCACCTGGTCGGCGCTGACCCGCGTCGAACGCGACCAGGTGAATTCCTCGGGGCTCAGCTCGGCCGCCAGCCGGGTCTGGCCCTGCTGGTATTCGGACACGCGCACGGTGTCCCCGGCCGCCACCTTCCAGTTGAAAGCGCCGAGCGCCAGCTCGACCGTCGCCGTGTAATCGTATAAATGGGTGTAGGCGGCGCCGTCCAGGCGCACCGCCGATGAACCGGCCGCCGCCGGCCAGTCGTCCATCACGTCCGCGCGCCACCAGCCTTCATCCGTCTCGACCAGCCAGGAAAAGCCGGCGCGCGGATTGAACAGCAGGTATTCGCTCCATTGGTTGCCCTCGTCGTCGGCGCGCAGCATGGCGCCTAGCACCTGGACCTGGCGGCCGACGATGGTGGCGCTGCTGCCGAGCGGGATGGTGAAGCGGTGCTGGGCGGCGGCAGCGTCGCCCGCTTTCAGCACCTGCACGGCGGGCGTGGCGGCGTCCAGCTCCGAACGGCAGTTCTGGCAGATCACGTTGGCGGTCACGCCGGGGATGTAATTGATCGATGTACCGCACTGGGGGCAGGACAGCGACGAGGCCTTGCCGCGGTACTTGCCGGCGCTGGCCATGATCGCTTCGTCGTCGCGCAGCAGCTGGCAGTCCATCTGCTCGAGGGTGACAGAGCTGCCGCCATACAGCACGGGCTTCTCGCCGTCCGAATAATCGAGGGTGACGAAGGCACGGCCCTGGCGCAGGTCGGCGACCCGCGCTTCCCAGCCTTCGCCGACCCGGAACGGCAGCTCGCCCTGGCCGCCGATGCAGCGCGCGACGCGCTTCTCGGCCGCGATGAAAGCACCGGTCTCCAGCTCGACTTCGCGGCCGGGCCGGATCATCTCGAAGGCGGGATAAGACCCTTCCAGCGGCCGCTCGGTGGTGATCACGTACAGCCCGGACGAGTCGCCCAGCCAGCCGTTGGAACCGTCGTCGAACAGCAGGAACCATTCGTTCCAGATGCCGCTCGCGTAGCGCAGCTGGATACGGCCGACCACCGTGAACGTGCGGCCGCCAACGCTGCCGGCCGTGCCGATCTGGATCGGCGAATAGTCTTCCAGCACCTCCGACATCTTGCCGAGGTCACGCACCGAGCCGGCGTCCTTGACCACGGTGGCGCGGCAGAACTCGCACACCGCCATCACGGAAGCGTGCGATTTGAAGGCGAGCGGCGCGCCGCAGCTTGGGCAAGAAACGGTCTGCATGCGTCCTGGCTTAGCCGATCAGCTTTTTCAGCAGTTCGGCCTTGGTGCCGTCGTAGTCGGCCTGCGAGATCAGGCCCTTGTCGAGCAGACCCTTGAGCTTGCCGAGGCGGTCCTCGATCGACTCGCCTGCCGGCGTGGCCGCCGCCGCCGCGGCCGGGCTTGCGGGCGGCGAGAAAGCCCCGCCCAGGCCCTGGGCCATGGCCTGGCCGACCGCCATCCCGGCGCCCACGCCGGCGCCGATGCCGGCCACGCCGCCCTCGTTCTGCGCTGCCAGCGGGATGCTGCTGGCGACCTGGAACTGGGTGTAGGTGCCCATCTGGCTTTGCGACAGGGTGCTCTTCATGCCCGCGGAGATCCGTTCGTCCAGCGCTGCCTGCAGTTCTTCCGGCAGGCTGACGCTGGCGACGTTGAACTCGTCCAGCTCGATGCCGTAGCGCGCGAAGGCATTACCCAGGTCGCGGCGCACCTGCTGCGCCATCAGCGCCTGGTTGGCGGCCATGTCGAGGAAGGCCACCTGCGAGGAGCCGAGCGAGGTCGCCATCGTCGCCAGCATGATGCCGCGCAGCTGGTCCTCGACCTGCTCGCGGGTGTAGGCGTCGCGCGTGCCGCTGATCTCGGTGAAGAAGCGGCGCGGGTCCTGCACGCGGTAGGAGAACATGCCGAAGGCGCGCACGCGGACCATGTCGAAGTCCTTGTCGCGGATCGTGATCGGCTGCGGCGTGCCCCATTTACGGCCGGTCTGCACGCGGGTGCTGAAGAAGTAGACGTCCGACTTGAACGGGGAATCGAACAGCTTGTCCCAGTTCATCAGGTTGGTGAGAACCGGCAGCGTGCGGGTGTTCAGGGTGAAAGTGCCGGGCGTGAACACGTCGGCGATCCGGCCTTCGTTGACGAATACCGCCACCTGCGACTCGCGCACCACCAGCTGGGCGCCGTTCTGGATTTCGAAATCCTGCATCGGGAAGCGCCAGGCGAGCACGCCTTCGCTGTCCTCGTTCCACTGGATGACGTCAATAAACTGCTTTTTGATGAATGAGCCAAGAGACATGACAACCTCTTTAGTCAGATGAGGACAGAGCCCAAGCGTATGATTCGGGCCCTGTCCCCATGATTAAGATATGCAACCTGCGTTGATGACGCCGATCGACAGCGAGATCGCGCCCAGCAAACCGCCGAAGGCGCAGTTGTTGGCTTCGATCTGGTCCTTGGCCATGCGCAGCAGTCGGGTGGCAATGACATACACGAGCAGCTGCACGACCAGGGCGCCGAAGGCCCAGCCCGCGAACTGGTAATAATCCATGGTGTGCACCAGGCTGGAAGCGATGGTCGCCGAAAAGCCCAGCAGGCTGCCGCCCAGCGACAGCGCGGCCGCCGCATTCCCCTGGCGGACCAGCAGCACTTCGTCATACGGCGTCACGCGCGTGTACACGACAAAAAATGCCAAAACCAGTGCGACAGCCGTAAAAAGATGCAGCAGATAGTTTAGGATGGCGGGCAAACTATTCTCCCAAGAAATAGTCAAAGAGACAAAAAGCATCTTAGCGCAAAGAGCAGTAATGACCAAAAAAATTCTGATCCTGTCGGTATTCGTTGTCGCTTCTTGCGGCCTGGCCTATGAACTGATTGCCGGCGCCCTGTCGAGCTACCTGCTGGGCGACTCCATTCTTCAGTTTTCGACCATTATCGGCTGCTATCTGTTCGCGATGGGCGTCGGCGCCCACTTTTCGAAGTACGTCAAGGACGAGGCCGTGCTGGAGCGCTTCATCGACATCGAGCTGGCCGTCGGCCTGATCGGCGGCGTGTCGGCGGCCCTGCTGTTCATGACTTTCTCATGGATGAGCGCCCCCTTCCGTACCCTGCTCTACGTGCTGGTGTTCCTGATCGGGATGCTGGTCGGGATGGAAGTGCCGCTGGTGATGCGCGCCCTGAACGCGCGCCAGACCGAGTTCTCGGAACTGGTGAGCCGGGTGCTGACCTTCGACTACCTGGGCGCGCTGGCCGTGTCCCTGCTGTTCCCGCTGGTGCTGGCGCCGCAACTGGGCCTGGTGCGCACCGGCTTCCTGTTCGGGATGCTGAATATCGGCGTGGCCTGCTGGACCCTGCATACCTTCCGCAGGGAGCTGACGAATGTGCTGGGCCGCGCGCTGCGCGCCGGCGCCGTGCTGTTCGTGCTGGCGCTGGGCTTCGGCCTGTCCGAGCGCATGGTCGCCTGGGGCGAGCACGGCCTGTTCGGCGACGAAGTCGTCTACTCCACCAGCACGCCCTACCAGCGCCTGGTGATCACGCGCTGGAAAGACGACCTGCGCCTCTACATCAACGGCAACCTGCAATTCTCCTCGCGCGACGAATACCGCTACCACGAGGCGCTGGTGCACCCGGCGCTGGCCAGCCTGCCGTGGGCGCGCAGCGTGCTGGTGCTGGGCGGCGGCGACGGCCTGGCCCTGCGCGAGATCCTGCGCTACCCGAACATCAAACAGGTCACCCTGGTCGACCTCGACCCCGCCATGACGCGCGCCTTCACCACGCGCCCGGAACTGGCGGCGCTGAACAGGCATTCCTTCTCCGACCCACGCGTCAAGGTGGTCAACGCCGATGCCGCCATCTGGCTGCAGCACGCCGACGCCATGTTCGACGCCGCCATCGTCGACTTCCCGGATCCGTCCAGCTTCGCCCTCGGCAAGCTGTACTCGGTGCCCTTCTACGGCATGCTGAAGAAGCATGTGGCGGAGAACGGCCTGATCGTCGTGCAGTCGACCTCGCCCTTCTTCGCCCCGCACGCCTACTGGACCATCGATGCCACCCTGCGCGAGGTCGGCCTGCACACCCGGCCCTACCACGCCTATGTTCCTTCTTTCGGCGAATGGGGCTTCATTCTCGCATCAAAGCGCGAGGGCTACACGCCGCCCGCCAGCTATGGGCTGCCGATGCGCTTCCTCAACGCCGACACCACGCGCGAGATGTTCGCCTTCCCGCCCGACATGCAGCGCCAGAGCATGGCGCCGAACCGCCTGAATACCCAGTCGCTGGTGCGCGAGTTCGAGCACGACTGGCGTAACGTGATCCGCTGATGGACCGCCGCAGCTTCATCCGCACCGCCGGCGCCGCCGGGCTGGCCGCCGGCGCCAGCGCCCTCGGCTTCGCGCGCTGGCAGGAGATTCCTTCGAGCCTGAACTACGTCGGCCGCGCCGAAGGCCACTACCTGCGCGACCGCCACGCCGTGCCGCCGCCCTCGCAAGTCATCGAGACCGATGTCGCCATCCTCGGTTCCGGCATCGCCGGCCTGTCCGCGGCCTGGAAACTGGCGCGTGAAGGCCATCACGATTTCCTGATGGTCGACGGCCCGCAACCGGACGGCAATGCGGCCGGTGGGCACTTCGGTGACCTGGCCTACCCGACCGGCGCCCACTACCTGCCGCTGCCTTCGCCCGAATCGACCCATGTGCGCGAAATCCTGGCCGACCTCGGCATCATCCAGCGCGATCCCTTTGCCGAGCAGCCGACCTACGACGAGCGCTTCATCCTGCACGGACCGGAAGAACGCCTGCTGTTCAATGGCGCCTGGCAGGACGGCTTTCTGCCGACCGAGGGTGTCCCGGCCTGGGAACTGCTTGAACACCGCCGCTTCTTCGCCGAGGTCGAGCGCCTGCGGCTACTCCGCGGCACGGACGGGCGGCGCATCTTCGTGTTCCCGACCGTGATGTCGTCCGAAGACCCGGAATGGCGCCGGCTCGACGCCATCACCCTGAAGCAGTGGCTGGAGCGCGAAGGCTACCGCGCGCCGACCCTGCACTGGTACCTGAACTACTGCTGCCGCGACGACTACGGCACCCGCTACGACAAGGTTTCGGCCTGGGCCGGCCTGCACTACTACTGCAGCCGCTGGGGCAAGGCCGCGAATGCCGGCAACGGCGCCTGGCTGACCTGGCCGGGAGGCCTGGCGCCGCTGGCCACAGCGATGGCGGAGCGCTCCGGTGTGAAGCGCCATACCGGCACCGTGGTAAAGCTCAGGCGCAATGGCGACAAGGTCGAGGCGCTGTGCTTCACGTTGAAGAACGGCGTGGCGCGCAGCTACCTGGTGCGGGCGCGCAAGGCCATCGTCGCGATGCCGCTCTACGTCGCGTCCCGCGTGGTCGAGGGAATAGGCGAACTGGGCTTCGACGCCCGCCGCGATACGCCCGCCTACGCGCCCTGGATCGTCGCCAACTTCCTGATGAAGGATTTTCCGCGCGAGCTGCCGCATGCGCCGCTGTCCTGGGACAACGTGGTCTACCAGGAACCGGGCCTGGGCTATGTGGTGTCGACCCACCAGGATATCCGCGTTGCGCCGCCGGAAAAGACCGTGTTCTCGGCCTACCTGGCGCTGTCCGACCGCACGCCCGACGCAGCGCGCAAATGGATGATGAAGGCGAGCCCGGACGAACTGGTCGAAGCCGCCGGCCGCGACCTGAAGACGGCCTATGGCTGGACCTTCGCGCCCTGCGTCGAGCGGGTCGAGATCACCCTGCGCGGCCATGCGATGGCAGCGCCGCTGCCCGGCTTTCGCAGCAATGCCGGCGCGCGCGCCCTGCGCGAGGCGGATGGCCCCATCCTGTTCGCGCATGCCGACCTGTCGGGCTTCTCGGTGTTCGAGGAAGCCGCCTGGTGGGGCATCCTCGCGGCCGGCCGGGCGCTGGGCGGTGCGGCCTAGCCGCGCTCAGCTTCTGTCCACGATCTTCGTGATGCCGCCCGCGCCGAAGTTGAATTCGGAGCGTCCCGTCATTTCGAGCAGGGTCCCGGCCGGCGGGCCGTCCGGCACGTCGGCCGCAAGCCGGCCGCGCCAGGCGATGTCCGCCACCACGGTATCGCCGTCCAGCGCCAGGTCCGTCACCCGCTGCTCGCGTTCCGAGAACATGCCCTTCGATTGCTCCGCCAGCGCGCGGAAGGCGTCGATGCCGCTGGTCTCCGCGGTCAGCTGGCCGCCAGAAAAATTCTCGAAGCGGACCGCCGGGTCGAGCTGGGCCAGCATGGCCTCGATGTCGAACGCATTGTAGGCCGCCAGGTAGCGCGCGATCAGGTCCTTCCGCCTTTCGTCGATCATGGGTCCTCCTCCCTTAAAACTGCCACATCACGGCCGAGGCATCGTCGGCCTGTTTGACGGCCAGGCCGGCGCCGCCGGATGCCTGCTCGTGCGCCCGTAATTCGGCCAGCAGCGGCGCCAGGCCGCGCTCCGCGCAAGCCTGCAGCAGGCTGGCGTCGGTGTAGAGGCCATAGGCATCCACCAGCCGGTAAAAACCATCGGTCATCACCAGCAGCGTCGCGCCCTGTCCGGCACGCGCCGCGTAACGGCGCGCGCCGAACGGCCCGGCCGGCGCCAGGCACAGGCTTTGCGGCGGCAAGGCCGTGTTCTGCTCCTCGCGGCGGCGCCTGAGCATGGGCAGCAGGCGCTCGCGCCGCACAGCCGGATCGTGTATGCCTTCGCGCACCAGCGCGGCGATGGCGTCCCGCACCACGGCTTCCTGCGGATTGGTCCACGGGTCCAGGTCCTGCACGCTGCCGTCGGTACGGCGCAGCAGGGCCTTGCAGTCGCCCAGGCAGTACACGATCAGCTCCGACGCGGCGCCCAGCGGCATGATGCGCACCCAGGTCATGGCCGCGATCGGCCAGGCATGCACCGGCACGGCCAGGCCGGCGGTGCGGTCCTCGAATTCGGCGCGCACCGCATCCACCGCGCTGCGCACCGCCTGCTCCTGCGATGCGCGCGCCGCCAGCGAGCGGCCGAAGGCGGCGCTGAAACGCCGCACGAACCAGGCGACGTCGCCGTCCTCACTGCCTATGTAATCCTGCTGCGCCACCGAACTGGCGCCGTCCAGCACCACGATGTCCGCCAGGCCGCCCTGCTCGAATACCACTGCATGATCCTCGTTGGCGTGCCCTGCGGCGGCCGAGGACACTGATGTCCAACTCATTCCACTATCACTCCAGAAACCATTGCCTTAATAATAGGGCAATTTCCATCTGGAATGTTAAAGGACGGTCAGAACCACCCGGCGACGGTGCGGCGCAGTCCGGTGCTCCCACAGGTAGATGCCCTGCCAGGTGCCCAGCAGCAGGCGTCCGCCGCCGACAGGCACGCTCAGGGAAGTGGCCGTCAGCATGCTGCGCGCATGTGCCGCCATGTCGTCCGGGCCTTCGGCATCGTGGCGGTAGGCGGGGGAGCCGTCCGGCGCCAGGCGCGCCATGATGGTCTCGAGGTCGCGCCGCACGTCGGGGTCGGCGTTTTCGGTGATGGTCAGCGAGCAGCTGGTGTGCTGCACGAACAGGTGGGCCAGGCCGACGCGCAGCCCGGACGCGGCCACCGCATCGGCGACGGCGTCCGTGATGTCCGTGGTGCCGCGCCCGGCAGTCTTGAATTCGAGGATGGTCTGGTAAGTCATGGCGTCTCAGCTTATCATCGGCGCGACGCCGCCGCCAACGCGGCCTTCCCCGCCCGGAGCCATGCCATGCACATGATGCTGACGCAGTCGCTGTTCGCCGCCGCCCTGCTGGCTGGGCCGGGATCTCCCGCGCCCGCTGCGCCGGCGCCCGCCACCGTGGTGGCGATCCGCTACGATCTCGACGAGATGTCGGCCGAGCGCATCCAGGAAGCCGTGGCCGAACCGCTGGCACGCAGCCTGCGCGACGTCGCGCGCGTGAAAAACATGGTCACCACGGCGACGCACCGCCTGGCCGAAGCGGAACTGGTTTTCGAAGACGGCGCCACCGAGGCCGATCTTGCCGATATCGTCTACCGGCTCGACCGCCTGCGCCTCGACGCCGGCATCGCCGTCGAGGGCCGCTCGGTGGCGCTGAAGCCCTGTCGGCTTGCATGCGAAGACATTAGCGCCTCACGGTGACCGGGCTAATCTGACGCGTCAGTCGCGCTGCAGCTGCGCCAGCAAGCCGCGCGCCTGCTCCGCCTGGGCGAAGCGCATGTCGCCAGCCGCCAGGGCTTCCAGCTCCTTGCGCGCGCCGGCGCGGTCGCCGGTCTTGGCCATCGCCGCCGCCAGGTGGTAGCGGATATCGCGCGCCTTGGGCGCCAGCGCGTGGGCCTTCTGCAGCAGCATCAGGCCGCGCGCGCCGTCGGCCTTGGTCGCGCCCTTCTCGACCAGGATCCAGGCCAGGGTGTCCATCACGTCAGGCTGTTCGCCGGCCTGCCGGTAGGCCGCTTCCGCGGTCGCCTGCGCGCGCGCGTCACCCAGTTCCTGGTAAGCCAGGGCCAGGTTGTTGAGCGCCACCGCGTTGCCGGGCTGGCGCTTGAGCACCCCTTCGAGGCGCGCCGCCGCCTGCCTGAAGTCGCCCTCCGCCATGCAGGTCTGGGCCTTGTAGGCCTGGGCGCGCACGTCGTCCGGATGCGCCGCCAGCCAGTACTCGAAGCGCTGCACGGCTTCGTCGCGGCGGCCGGCCTGGCGCAGCGCGTCGTCGATCTTGATCGCCAGCTCGTTGACCGGGTTGAGCTTGAAGGCGCGCTCGTACAGCGCCAGCGCCTGGGCCGCCTGGCGCTTGGACATCAGGATGTCGCCCTGCAGCTGGTAGCCGGCCGCCGCGTCCGGGTGCTTGCGCTGCAGCTGCTCGGCCACGATCAGGGCGATATCGCGCGAGCCCTTGCGCACATACAGTTCGGCCAGCGCCACCTGGGCGGCGGGGAAGTCGGGCTGGATCGCCAGCGCGCCCTTCAGCGCCTCCTCGGCCTGCACCGGCTGGTTCAGCACCAGCGACAGCGCCGCCACCTGCATCTGCGCCTGCGCCGAGCGCGGCAGCGCGAAGGACAGCTTGCGGTAGGTTTCCAGCGCCTCGGCGCGTTCGCCGTTCGCCAGCTGGCTCTTGCCCAGCAGGTCGAGCAGGTCCGGATTGTCCGGATGTCCCACCTGCAGGGTACGCGCCAGCTTGAGGGCCTTTTCCGGCTGGCTCACGCGCAGGTACTGGCCGATCAGGTTGACGGCGGGGCCGACCGCGTTCGGATCGACGGCCGCGGCCTGCTCCAGCCAGCGCGTGGCCTCCTCGGGCTTGCGGTCGGCCTCTGCCAGCGAGGCCAGCATCGTCAGCGCCGGCACGCTGGCCTTGTTCTTCGCCAGGAAGCCGGCCATCTGCTGGCGCGCCTGGTCCGGATGCTTTTCGTCCAGCGCCAGCTGGGCCAGGTCGGCCGCCGCCGCAAAATAAGTCGGGTCGATCGCCAGCGCGTGCTGCAGGGCGGCGCGCGCCTTCGCCGGCTCGCGGCGCGCGATCGCTACCAGGCCTTTCAGTTCGTGGACCACCGCGTTTTCCGGCTGCACCCGCTCCAATGCCTGCACCGCCTGGCCGGCGGCGTCGAAGTGCTGCAGGCGCAGCTCGGTGCGGATCAGCGCCACCGCCGCTTCCGCCGAATCGCGGTCCAGCGAAATGGCCGCCTGCAGTTCACGGATGGCGCGCGCGGTGTCGCCCTTCTCCAGGCGCGACAGGCCGAGCGAGGTGCGCAGGCTGCTCGAGTCGGGATCGAGCGCGCTGGCCTTCTCGAACAACTCGGTCGCCGCATTGAAGTCGCGCGAGCGCATCGACGATTCGCCGGCCAGCGCCAGCAGCTGGGCATCCTTGTAGCCGCTGGCCTCGGGATTGATCAGCATCGGCTCCAGCGCTTCGCGCGCTTCGCGGCTGTGGCCACTGCCCAGCAAGCTGGCGGCCAGCATCTTGCGCGCGTACAGGTTGCCCGGCGTGCGTTCGAGGTAATGGCGGAAGTGATGTTCGGCCAGGTAGTAGGAACCGAGGCGCATGTTGACCACGCCGGCCAGCAGCACGCTGGGCATGTGTTCCGGCGCCACGCGCAGCACCTTGAGCAGCGAGTCGTGCGACTCCTGGACGCGCCCGCGGGAAAAATCGAGCAGCGCCTGGGTATAGGCCACCAGCACGCTGCCGGGCGCCAGCTTCAGGGCGGCATCCAGCTCGGCCTGGGCCATCTGGAAGCGCTCCAGGCCGATCGCCGTGTAGGCCTTCTCGACGTGGGCCGAGCGGTGCTGGGGCTGCAGCGCCAGCACCTTGTCGTAGATGTCGAAGGCCTGCGCGCCCTTGTTCTCCGCGCGCAGTAGCTCGGCTTCGAACATCAGCGCGTCGATCTGCTTCGGATCGTGCGCCAGGATGCGCGCGGCCCAGGCGTGCGCTCCGGCCGCGTCGCCGTTCAGGAAGGCCACGCGGCCCATGCCGATCATCGCCGCGCTGTCGTTCGGGCGCTGCTGCAGCGCTTTTTCGTACAGGCCGCGGGCGCGGTCCTGCTTGTCGAGGGCCAGCCAGGCGTCGGCGCGCGGCGCCAGCAGCGCGCCGCGGGCATCCTCGTCGGCGCCGGTCTGGTCCAGCGCCTTCTGGTACTCGGCCTGCAGGTTCAGCGACCGCGCCAGCAGCGCCAGCGCGGCTTCCTTCGGATAGCCCTGCTGCAGCGCCAGCCGCGCTTCCTTCTCGGCCGTCAGGCCGTCGCCCAGGTCGTAATACGTTGCGGCCAGCAGGTAGCGGATCTCGGCGTTACGCGGCTCCTTCTCGATCGCGTTCTTCAGCATGATCACGGCGCTGTGCTGGTCGCCGCGCTGGCGGAATGCCTCGGCCTTCGCACGCAGTTCGGGGCCGGATTCGCCCTGACAGGCGGTCAGCACTACCGGCAGCAGCAAGGCTGCCAGCAAGGCCGGCATCGAAGAAAACCGTCGGGTAGGTGTGATGGAAGCAGGCATGGCCAATCGCCGTAGGGACCGGCGCTCTAAATCAAAAGCGTATTGTCGGGGCGGCATCCTCGGCCAGGCAAGCAAAATTTCCGGACTGAATCTTCGCTGCCACGCGCCGAAGCCGGCGTCCAGTGACGGAAAACTTTACAGTTGCGTACATGGGACAACTTAACCGGTGGCCAAGTGCCTGATTTACAAGTAAAGTTAATCTGTGGCATGATTAATGCTTGAGCAAAGATAAAAACCAGGTCACCGGGGGATCCGTGAAAAAAGCACTCAAGTTTGTCCTTGGCGCCATCGCGCTGTTCGCTGCCATGAGCGCCCGTGCGGGCGGCATCAGCGACACTGGCGTCAATGCCTATTGGGGCTCGGACAGCCACGGCTACGGCGACGTGATCGGCGGCAGCACCTACGATATCCAGGGCGCCACCATCACCCGCGTCGGCAACGTGCTGACCATCGCGATCGCCACCAGCTTTGCCGGCCACGCCGGCATGGATGCGAATATGACGCAGGGCGGCATCGGCTACGGCGACCTGTTCCTGGCCCAGACCTGGAACCCCTTCGGCACCGACGCCCACCACGCCAGCGACAACGACAACAACGGCACCCTTTGGTCCTATGGCTTTGCGCTGGACAACCGCTACAGCAATACCGGCGGCAGCTTCACGCTGTACCAATTGAACGGGAGGACCAACGACGCCAATGTCATCGATTCCGAAAAGTTCATGAGCTGCAGCCTGGGCAGCGCCTGCTACTACCGCAACGGCCAGGCCACCGCCGTCAACACCAGCAAGTACAACACCAACGTGAAGAATACCGGCATGACCGGCAACTGGACCATCACCGCGAACAAGGAAATCAAGTTCACGCTCACCCTGGCGTCCACCTCGGACCTGCTGAAATACAGCTCGCTGGCCATGCACTGGGGCGAGACCTGCCAGAACGACGTGATCGAGGGCCAGGTAAGCCTGGTCCCCGTGCCGGGCGTCCTGCCGCTGACCGGCCTCGGGCTGGTGATGCTCGGCCTGTCGCGCCGCCGCCGCCGCGCGCAAGCCGCTTAAATCTTCCTCCTCAGGCCGGACCGCCGACGATGCGGTCGCGGCCAGTGTTCTTAGCGTCATACAGGCGCCGGTCAACCGTCTCGATGAAAGCGCGCACATTGTCGTGCGCGCCGGGGACGATCGTTCCCACGCCCATGCTGCAGCTCACCCAGTCCGACACCATCGACGCGCCATGCGGGATCGCGGCCTGCGCCAGCAGCTTGCGGCAGCGCCGCGCGACTTCCTGCGCCGCCAGCGCGCCGGTAGCCGGCAGCAGCAGCGCGAACTCTTCGCCGCCAAGGCGCGCGCACAGGTCGCGCGTGCGCGAGGCCGACTCGTCCAGCACCCTGGCCACCTGGCGCAGGCAAGCGTCGCCCTGCGGGTGGCCGTGGCGGTCGTTGTAGGCCTTGAAGAAGTCGATATCGAGCAGCACCAGCGACAGCGGCTGGGCCGTGACGCGCGCCTTGGTCCATTCCATCTCGAGGATGGTGTCGAACATGCGGCGGTTGGCCACCATGGTCAGCGAGTCCTGGTAGGACAGCGCTTCCAGTTCCTTCTGCAGCTGCAGGATCTTGTCTTCGGCCTTCTTGCGCTCGCTGATGTCGAACATGAAGCCGACCAGCGCCTGCGGGCTGCCGTCGGGATTGCGCACCACGTGCACGACGTCGCGGATCCATACCATCTCGCCGTCGGCGGTCAGCGCGCGGTAATCGGCTTCGTGGTCGGCGCCCTGCATCGACTGGGCGACGCAGAAGTCCACGGTCTTCTGGCGGTCGTCCTCGTGGATGCGCGCGGCCCAGTCGTTGACCGTCTTCCAGCTGTCCTGGCGCCAGCCCAGCAACTGCTCGATCTGCGGGCCGATGTAGGCGAACTCCATCGTCGCCCAGTCGATCTTCCAGGGGATCGCCTTCGTCGATTCGAGCAGGGTGCGATAGACGTTGGGATCGTTCGGCAACGGGTTCATGCCGCCTCCCCTTTCAAGGCGCGTGCGTACAGCGCCAGCAGTTCTTCGGGACGGTCGTAGGCGATGCGCAGGCCGGCGCGCAGCTCGCGCCGCATCAGGCGGATCATCCGGGTCAGCACGGCCTCCGGAAAATCGGCGGCCGGCGCGCCGGTGACTTCGGCCAGGCGGCCGGCGATCACCGGCGTGTCGCTGACCAGCGGGCAGATACGGTAGCCGTAGCTGCCGCCGATGCGCTCCGGCGGCAGGTCCATGAAGCGGTCCGCCGTCTGGCGAAAGAAATCAAGTGTCAAGCGATACGCGTTGCGGCCCAGCACCGGCACGTCGTCCGGCACCGGCGCGCCGGCGTCCAGCTCGGCAAGCGAAGTCGCCAGCGGCAGCAGCTTGTGCAACTGGTACTGCTGCATGTGCGGGTTGCCGGCGCGGACCAGGTTGGCGATCAGCTCACCCAGCGAGGCATGGCCGATGATGGCCGCCTGCTTGGGCAGGCCGCCCCAGATACCGTCGGCGCCGCGCAGCAGGGCTTCGATCGCGGACGCGTTCTCGACCCCGGCGCCGGCATGCAGGTGCATCAGCAGCTTCTTCGGCGGGCTTGCCTGATCCATGAAGCGCCGCGCAATCGCAACATAAGTCCCGACCTGGAAAGGGAAATAGGTGCCGCGGTCGTCCTCGATGCTGACGCCCTCCACCGCCGCCTCGCCCACCAGCAGTTCCAGGATGCCGCAAGTGCGTTCCAGGTTTTGCGCGAAGGCGTCGCAGCCGTCGACGATGTTGATCAGGATGCGCGGCGCGCCGCCATGGTCGCCGGCGATGTTGGCGGCCGTCCAGGCGATGCTGGCCAGCAGGTCGCGCCGCAGCTCGGCGATGCCGTAGCCGGCGCCGTAGACGGCCAGCATGCCGGCGTCGCTCAGGTAGACCTCGTGCAGGGTGTTCGGCACCGTATAAGCCTGCAGTTTCAGCTGCGACGGCGAGGGCTGGAACACGCCTGCTGCATCCACCTTGCCGATGTCGGTGAAGGCGAAGCAGCCAGTCATGTCGATGTCGTGATCGCGCAGCCAGGCCATGAAATCGTCGTCGACTTCCGGCTCGTCCGGCAGCGAATAATCGAGGCTGCCGAGGTGGATGTTGCGCATGCCGAATTCGCGCAGCTGCGGCAGGATGCGCAGCTTGTCCTGCAGGGTCTGGCCGATGCCGGAACCCACCGGGTTCTCGCGCAGAGACAGGTCGATCAGGTAGGGGTCGATATCCTGCAGGCGCTTCAGCTGGCGCAGCGAATCGGCCATCAGGGCATGCGCGTCGGCCAGCGCATCGGTAAAGTTCGGCATTGTCGGCTCACAAACGAATCGGAGCCGACGATGTTACCGGAATTGCATTGACGAAAGTTAAATCGCGTAAAGATGTGTCCTGTTCGCAACGTTCACTATCTCAGGGCCGCAACCCATAACGCTCGATAAAGGCCTTGACGCCATCCGGATGGGCGGCCAGCCAGCGCTCGTAGTCGGGACGGTGGGCTTCCTTGTACAGCAGGACGAAGATGGCCGGCTCGAGCTGGCCGTCGCGCGCCAGGCCCTGCATGGCCAGCAAGGCCGGATCGCTCATCGGCGCCGCGCCCCTGGCTGCGGTCTCGTCGGCCACCTTGAGCGCCATGCGCCAGGCCTGCAGCTCGACCTCGAAGGGGCTGGACCTGGCGCCATCGGCGGGCTTGCGCGCGTTCGCTTCGGCCATCGCCAGCGCCAGGCGGATCGCGTTGTCAGGCGTCGATGAGGATTTCTGCAGGTCGCCGTCGATGCTGATGGTGGTCTTGCCGTCGGCGCCGGCACCGACCCGGGCGCCGCGCCGCAGCGCCAATGGTTTCAGCGGCTTGCCGGCGCGGGCACGCAGGCCGGCCAGCTTGTTCCAGCTGGGCAGCTGGGCAGGATCGGCGGCAATGCCGGAAAGCAGCGCATCCTCCGCGGCGGCCGGTTTGCCCTGTTCGTACAGGGCGTCCGACAGGAAGCGCCAGGCCTGGCCGTTGCGCGGCTCGATCCCGGTGGCGCGCCGGAACATGGCTTCTGCCCTGGCCCAGTCGTGCTGCATGTACCAGCAATCGCCCGCGCCCACCCAGGCGCCTGAGTACTGCGGATCCAGCTTCATCGCCTGCTCGTATTTCTCCAGCGCCGCCGCGAACTTGCGCTGGGCGAACAGCTGCTCGGCCGCGCCCAGCGGCGCAGCCGCCGCCTGGCTCGGCAGGCGCAGCGGCGAAGGCGTGGCATCGGCCAGCATGCGCAGCACTTCCTGGGCCAGCGGATCGTCGGCGGCCAGTTGCAATGCCGCGCGCGCCAGGCCCTCGGCCTGCTTGCGGACGGCCGGCGCCTGCTCGGGCTTGACCGCATCGACGATCAGCAGGTAGGCATGGGCAGCGGCAGAGAGGGGTGCCGAGGCCTTGGGCGCGGCTGCGGAAGCGGCCTTGAATTTGGCCATGGCTTCCTGCAGCTTGCCCTGCACGGCCAGCACACGGCCCTCGCCGACCAGGCTGGCGCAGGCGCCGCTGCAGGCGGGATCGGCTTCGGCGTGGGCGAAGGGCAGGACCAGCGAAATGGCGGCCGCCATCAGGATCTTGCGTAGCATGCTGTCTCCGTTGGACGAAAACACGGATGCTAACCGATCCGGGGGCTTACTGCTGCAGGCGCGGTCCGGACACCTTGCGGAAATCCGCCAGATGCGAAGAAGGAATGAGGTTGATCTCGGCCGAATGGAAATGGTCGCACAGCGGACGCAGGGCGCCGTCTTCCGGCTTCCAGCAGGCGGCCTGTTCGCCGTCTTCGTAGATGTCGACGGTCCAGCCGGCGCCGCCGATGGTCTGCACGATGCCGCTGACGCCGCCCTCGAAGGAGGCCGGCAGGTCGAAGGCAACGCGCAGCACGGTCGCATCCGGCAGGCGCGGATACGGCGTCGTATAAAAATCGTAGAGCTCGGCCGTTGGCCAGAACAGCGCCAGCACCTGTTTCAGCACGGCCTGGCTGTTGGCGGTGCCCCGCCCCGTGACGACGATGCGCACGCCCAGGCGCAGCCATTCGTCGCTTGTCGTTTCAAAGCGCTCCAGGGTTTCGACGTTCAGCATGGCAGTGCACTCCGGTAGATTGACGCTCGTCATACTACCCGGAGTGCAGGGCCAGATGCTCACAAAAAATCACAAGGCAGCGATTCTCTTGCCGCCGGTTGTAGCTACGCCACGGAAGGCAATTTTGGCAACAGCTTGTCGAGTGTGATCGGATAGTCGCGAACGCGCACGCCGGTGGCGTTGTAGATCGCGTTGGCTACCGCCGCGCCGACCCCGCAAATCCCCAGTTCGCCGACGCCCTTGGCCTTCATCGGCGAGGAGACGGGGTCTGGCTCGTCGAGGAAGATGACCTCCTGGTGCGGGATGTCGGCGTGCACCGGCACCTCGTACATGGCCAGGTCGTGGTTGATGAAGCAACCGATGCGCTTGTCGACCACCAGCTCTTCCATCAGGGTCGCGCCCACGCCCATGGTCATTGCGCCGATCACCTGGCTGCGCGCCGACTTCGGGTTCAGGATGCGGCCGGCCGCGCACACCGCCAGCATGCGCCGCACGCGGATTTCGCCGGTAATGGCGTCGACCCCGACCTCGACGAAATGGGCGCCGAAGGTCGACTGCTGATATTTTTTATCGAGGTCGCCGTATTCCATCTTGTCCTCGGCATTCAGCTCGCCGCCTTCGGCCGCTTGGCGCAAGGGAATCGTACGCCCGCCGCCCGAGACCATGCCGTTCGCGAACTGCGCACTGGCCGGATCAAGACCAAGCGTCGAGGCCACCATCTCGCGCAGCTTGACGCAGGCCGCGTACACGCCGGCGGTCGAGCTGTTGCCGCCCCACTGGCCGCCCGAGCCGGCGGACACCGGATAGTTCGAATCGCCCAGGCGCACCACGATCCGGTCGAGCGGCAATCCCATCATCTCGGCCGCGGTCTGGGCGATGATGGTGTAGGTGCCGGTGCCGATATCGGTCATGTCGGTTTCGACGCTCACCTGGCCGTCGCGCTCCAGGCGCACCCGCGCCGCCGAACGCATCACCAGGTTGTTGCGGAAGGCCGCCGCCATGCCGTAGCCGATCAGCCAGCGCCCTTCGCGCATCTGGCCCGGCAGCGGATTGCGCCTGTTCCAGCCGAAGCGCTCGGCGCCCTGGCGCAGGCAATCGACCAGGCGCCGCTGCGAGAACTTGCGCTCGCGCTTTTCCGGGTCGACGCTGGTGTCGTTCACGATGCGGAAAGTCACCGGGTCCATCTTGAGCTTCTCCGCCATTTCGTCGATCGCGATTTCGAGCGCCATCATGCCCGGCGCCTCGCCCGGCGCGCGCATCGCGTTCGCTTCCGGCAGGTCGAGCTTCGCCAGGCGCAGCGCGGTGTAGCGGTTCGGGCCCGCGTACAGCAAGCGGGTCTGCTGCACCGCCGTTTCCGGCTTGCCGTCCGGGAGGTCGCCGGACCAGCTCTCGTGGGCGATGGCATCGATCCGCCCTTCCCGCGTGCAGCCGATGCGGATGCGCTGGATGGTGGCCGGACGGTGGGTCGTATTGTTGAACATGAGAGCGCGCTGCAGCGCCACCTTGACCGGCCGCCTGGCCTGGCGCGCGCCCAGCGCCGCCAGCAACGCCTCGGCGCGCAGGAACAGCTTGCCGCCGAAGCCGCCGCCGATGTAGGGCGAGAGCAGATGCACGTTCTCCAAGGGGATCCCGAGGGTCTTCGCCATGTCCTTCATGCCCCAGTTGACCATCTGGTTGGCGGTGAAGATCGTCAGCTTGTCGCCCTCCCATTTCGCGATCGAAGCATGCGGCTCCATCATCGCGTGCGACTGGTCGGGCGTAGTGTAGATGGCGTCGAGCTTGACCGGCGCGGCGGCCCAGGTGGCGTCGAACTGGCCGGTGCGGGTCTCGGGCTTGTCTTCCTTCTTCGCGATCGGCGCGCCGTCCTTGGCTTTAGCCAGGTCGTATTCGCCCTTCGTCTTCGCATACTCGACCTTCACCAGCCCGGCCGCGGCGCGCGCCTGCTCGAAGGTCTCGGCCACCACCAGCGCAATCGCCTGGTGATAGTGCTCGATCCCGGGGCCGCCCAGCAGGGTCGCCGTGTTGAACTTGCCCTTGCCCAGCTTGCCGGCCGTCTGCGCGGTGACGATGGTGATCACGCCGGGTGCGCGCCTGGCGGCGGCCAGGTCCATCGAAACGATGCGGCCCTTGGCGATGCTGGCGCCGACCACGTAGCCGTAGGCGGCATTCGGGATCGCCTGGTTCTGCTCGTAGGCGTAGGGCGCGGTGCCGGTGGTCTTCAGCGGGCCGTCGATGCGGTCGGTGGGCCGGCCGACGACCTTCAGCTGGTCGATCGGGTTGGCGCCGGCGGGGGTGGTGAATTTCATCCTCAAGCCCTCCTGGCTTCGAGCAGCAGGCTGTCCAGCGTGCGCTGCACGAGCGTTACCTTGAATGCGTTGTCTTCGTTGACGCGGGCATTGGCCAGCAGCTGGTCCGTCAAGGCCTTGCCGCCGCGCGGCAGCAGCTGCTCGGCGGCCGGCACGCGCCAGGGCTTGTGGGCGACGCCGCCCAGGGCCACGCGCCCGTTGCCATCGCGGCCGATGATCGCGGCCACCGACACCAGAGCAAAGGCATACGAGGAGCGGTCGCGCACCTTCTGGTAGAAGTGCCGTCCCCCCAGCGGCTTCGGCAGGATCACGGCGGTGATCAGTTCGCCCGGCGCCAGCACGTGCTCGATGTGGGGCGTGTCGCCCGGCAGCCGGTGGAAGTCGGCGATCGGGATCACGCGCCGCCCACCGTCGGCCTTGACGGTTTCGACCTGCGCATCGAGCACCCGCATGGCGACCGCCATGTCGCTGGGGTGGGTGGCGATACAGGCCTCGCTGGTGCCGACGATGGCGTGATGGCGGTTGAAGCCGCCGATGGCCGAGCAGCCGCTGCCGGGCGCGCGCTTGTTGCAGGGCTGGTTGGTGTCGTAGAAATAAGGGCAGCGGGTGCGCTGCAGCAGGTTGCCGGCGGTGGTGGCCTTGTTGCGCAGCTGCGGCGAAGCGCCGGCCAGCAGGGCCCGCGACAGCACGGCGTAGTCACGGCGCACGCGCGGATCGGCCGCCAGGTCGGTGTTGCGCACCAGGGCGCCCACGCGCAGGCCGCCGTCGTCAAGCGCTTCGATCCTGTCCATGCCGATGCCGTTCACGTCGATCAGGTGCGGCGGCGTTTCGATCTCCAGCTTCATCAGGTCGAGCAGGTTGGTGCCGCCGGCGATGAAGCGCGCGTGCGGCGTGGCGATGGCGGCGGATGCCGCTTCGGCCGGCGTCTTCACGCGCTGGTAGGTAAAGGCTTTCATGCCTTGCCTCCCGCATCCGCGCCCGATACTTCCGCAATCGCTTCCATGATGTTGGAGTAGGCGCCGCAGCGGCAGATATTCCCGCTCATGCGCTCGCGCATCTCGGCCGGCGAGAGCAGCGGCCGCGCGTTCAGGTCGCCCGTTACGTGGCTGGGGATGCCGCGCTGGACCTCGTCCAGCATCGCCGCCGCCGAGCAGATCTGGCCCGGCGTGCAATAGCCGCACTGGTAGCCGTCGTGCTTCACGAAGGCCGCCTGCAGCGGATGCAGCTTGTCCGGCGTGCCCAGGCCTTCGATGGTCGTGATCTCGGCGCCCTCGTGCATCAGCGCCAGGCTGAGACAGGAATTGATGCGGCGGCCGTCGGCGATCACGGTGCAGGCGCCGCACTGGCCCTGGTCGCAGCCCTTCTTGGTGCCGGTCAGGTGCAGGTGCTCGCGCAGCAGGTCGAGCAGCGTGGTGCGGGTGTCAACTTCCTTGTCGTAGCGCTGGCCGTTGACGCGCAGGGCCACCCGGGACAGCACCGGCGCCGGCGTCGATGCGTCCTTCTGCGCGCTGGCGCCGGGGGTCTGGGCGCCGGCCGCGCCGGGCAAGGCCGCCGCAGTGGCCGACAAGGCGCCCGCAATCAGCAGATCGCGCCGCGCCGTATTGACATCTGGATGCTCGTCCATGGCTTCGCTTCCTTTCCCCGTGAGTGGCGCCGCCATCTTAAGTCGATTCGCCATCGGCGCCGCACACGGTTCGCCGGGCGCTGCCAGGCGTGTGGGCAGGATCCGCGATTGTTCGGTAAAATTGCCGGTTTGACCATAATAAGCCCGTGCCCACGATGACCCACCGCGACGCTTTCCTCGCCAATGGCGGCGACGCCGGCGCACGCACACTTGCGCAGGACTGGCACGCCCACCCGCTCGGCCCCATGCAGGACTGGCCGGCCGCGCTGCGCATGTCGCTCGGCATGGTGCTCGGCTCTTCCTTCCCTTCCTTCATCGCCTGGGGTGAAGAACTTTTCGTCTTTTACAACGACGCCTACGCGCCCATGCTGGGCAACAAGCCTGGCGCCATCGGCCTGCCCCTGCCCCAGCTCTGGTCCGAAGTCTGGGACACGATGGCGCCGCTGGCGCGCCGCGTGCTGGACGGCGAGGCCCTGTTCTTCGAGAACTTCCAGCTCACGGTCGAGCGCAAGGGCTACCCGGAACAGGCCTGGTTCACCTTCTCGTACAGCCCCCTCCGCGACGAGACCGGCGCCGTGCGCGGCCTGCTGTGCACCGTGGTCGAAGTGAGCGACAAGGTGCTGGCCCTGGCCCGCCACAAGGAAGCCGAGGAGCGCTACGCCCTGTGCCTGGAGGCGTCGGGGAATATCGGCACCTGGGCCTATGAGCTCGACACCGGCGCCACCTTCGTCGACGAACAGTTCGCGCGCCTGTTCCAGGTCGACGCCGCGCTAGCCAGGGCCGGCACCGACCTGGCGCGCTTTACCGGCATGATCCACCCGGACGACCGCCCGCGCGTGGTGGCCGCGATCGAGCAGGCCATCGCCTGCGACACCCTGTACGACGTCGAATACCGGATCCCCCAGCTGTCGCGCGAGAACATCTGGGTCAATGCGCGCGGCAAGGTGTTCCGCGACGTCGCCACCGGCAGGCGCCGTTTCGCCGGCGTGGCGGTCGACATCACGGAACGCAAGAAGGGCGAACTGGCGCGCCATGACAGCGAGCGGATCGCTTCCGAAGCGCTGCTGCGCGAACTGGAGAACCGGCGCCGCCTGGACGTGCTGCTGGACGCCGCCCCGGTCGGCATCGTCTATGTCGATGCGGACGGCGGCATGCTGGTCGCGAACGCCGCCAACCGCGCCGTGTGGGGCGACCACCCGAACGCCGGCCACGTCGACGAATACGGCGAATGGAAAGGCTGGTGGCCGGCCGGCGCGCCGCAGGGCGGACAGGCGCTGGGGCTGGACGAATGGCCGATCACGCGCGTGCTGCGCGGCGAGGACAGCGCCGGCGCCACCATCGAGATCGAACCCTTCGGCGCGCCGGGCACGCGCCGCACGATCCTGATCCGCACCGCCGCCATCCGCAACGAACACGGCGAGGTTGTCGGTGCGGTCGGCGCCAACATGGACATCAGCGCCCAGGTGGCGGCCGAGCGGGCGATGAAGGAGAGCGAAGCGAAGTTCCGCTCGATCGCCAATGTGATTCCGCAGATGGTGTGGTCGGCGCCGGCCAGCGGCGGCAACGACTACCTCAACAGCCGCTGGCCCGAATTCACCGGCCTGCCGCCGGAACGCTGCGCGGGCTACGGGTGGAAGGAATACATCCACCCGGACGACCTGCCGGCGCTGGTGGAGGCCTGGGACCGCAGCCGCGATGGCGGCGCGCCCTTCGAAGTCGAGCATCGCCTGATCCACCACTCCGGCCAGTACCGCTGGGTGCTGAACCGCGCCGAGCCGATGACCGGCGACGACGGCGCCATCGTGCGCTGGATGGGCTCCCTGACCGACATCCACGACAAGAAACGCGGCGAGGAAGAACTGAAAGCGGCGGCGCGCCGCAAGGACGAGTTCCTTGCGATGCTGGCGCACGAGCTGCGTAATCCGCTGGCGCCGATCAGCAGCGCGGCCCAGCTGCTGGGCCACGTGGCCGCCGACGAGAACAAGGTGCGCCAGGCCAGCGACATCATCCTGCGCCAGGTGCGTCACCTGACCGGCCTGGTGGACGACCTGCTGGACGTCTCGCGCGTGACGCGCGGCTTGGTGGAATTACAGCGCGAGCGGGTCGACCTGAAGGCGGTGATGGCCAGCGCGGTCGAGCAGGCGCGCCCGCTGGTCGAGGCGCGCCGCCACCACCTGGACCTGGCGCTGGATGCCGCCCCGGCCTGGGTGGCCGGCGACCGCATCCGCCTGGTGCAGGTGGTCGCCAACCTGCTCAACAACGCCGCCAAGTACACTCCGCAAGGCGGCGCGCTCGCGCTTTCGCTCGAAGTAAGCAGCGGCCAGGCAAGCATCGCGGTGCGCGACAACGGCATCGGCATCGATCCCGAACTGCTGCCCCGGGTGTTCGAGCTGTTCACCCAGGCCGAGCGCACCCCGGACCGCGCCCAGGGCGGGCTGGGACTGGGCCTGGCGCTGGTGAAGTCCCTGGTTGGCCTGCATGGCGGCAGCGTGGAAGCGGAGAGCGGCGGGCCCGGCATGGGCAGCACCTTCCGCATCCTGCTGCCGCTGGCGCAGGCCGGCCGGGCCGCCGCGTCCGGCGATGACGCAGCGGGGGCGCTGTACGCGCAGCCGGAGCGCCATGTTTTAATCGTCGACGACAATGCCGACGCCGCCGAGTCGCTGGCCGAGATCCTGCGCGCCCTCGGCAACCGGGTGGCGGTGGCCCACGATCCGCGCCAGGCGCTGGCGCTGGCGGAACAGGACTGGCCCGAAGTCTTCATCCTCGACATCGGCCTGCCGGACATCGACGGCTACGCGCTGGCGCGCCGGCTGCGGGCGATGGCGGAGGGGCAGCCCACGCGCCAGCCGGCCCTGTACCTGGCCCTGACCGGCTACGGCCAGGCGCACGACAAGGTGCTGTCGAAGGCTGCCGGCTTCGACCGCCACTTCGTCAAGCCGGTGGATCTGGAAGCGCTGCTGGCCGCGCTGGCGGAAGCGCCGGGCCGGTAAGGTGGGCACGGGGTGCCCACCCCTACGAGTAAAAAATCAGCGCGGGCGGCCGAGCGCCTGCAGCGCCTTCAGCACATCCTCGTGCGCCGCCGCCCAGCCGCTCTGCGCCAGCACCGGCGCGCACTGCGCGCAAGGCTCGAAGGGATTGCAGGCATGGTCGATCTCGACATAGCGCGCGCCCGTCACCAGCTTGGCGGCGCGTGCGTCGGTGCGGCCGGAGACCGGCTCGCCCTCCTTGGACAGCCAGCGCTCGAAGGGCTCGAGCGCGACCCCGTTGGGCACGTACCAGCGCTTGCGGGTGGGATTCCAGCGAGCGCCGAGCTCGCGGGCCTGGTCTTTTTCCGCGTACGGAACATTCAGAAACGTCATGCCGCCATCATACCATCCAGGCGCGCCAGGACGGCCTCGAGGTCTTCCAGCTTGTAGGGCTTGGCGACGATCCAGAACGGGAAACCGATGGCGTCGCGCTCCGGAGCGCCGTAGCCGGAGGCGAAGGCCACCCGCAGCCCCGGCTGCGCCTCGACCGCCAGCTGCGCCAGGTCGACGCCCGACTTGCCGGCCAGGTCGATGTCGGTGAACAGCAGGTCGAAGCCGCTTTCCTTCAGCAGGCCGGCGGCGGCATCGAGCGTGGTGGCGCCGCTCACCTGGTGGCCCAGGGCCTCGAACAGGCTGCAGGTCATCTTCATCAGGTCCGGATTGTCTTCCGCCACCAGGATGCGGCGCTGGACCGGCCCGGGCTTCACCCCGCCCGCGGGCGGGACGGCCGGGATGCCGCGATTGGCCAGCAGGTGGCGCACCTTGCGCGCCAGCTGGTCGCGGCCATAGGGCTTGGACAGCAGCTCGACGCCCGGATCGAGGCGGCCGCCGTGCACGATCGCGTTCTGCGTGTAGCCCGAGGTGAACAGCACCGCCAGTCCCGGCAGGTGGGCCTTGGCCTGGCGCGCCAGTTCCGGGCTGCGCAACGGTCCGGGCATCACGACGTCGGTGAACAGCAGGTCGATCGGCATGCCGCTCTGGACGATCACCAGGGCGGCCGTGGCGTTGTCCGCCTTCAGCACGCGGTAGCCCAGGCTGCCCAGCATCTCGACCACGGTGCGCTGCACGGCCGGGTCGTCCTCGACCACCAGCACGGTCTCGCTGCCGCCTTCGGCCGGGCCGCCGGTCAGGCGCGTCACGCTGGTCTCGACCTCGAAGCTGCGCGGGAAGTAGAGCTTGACCGTGGTGCCCTCGCCGACTTCGGAGTAGATGCGGAAGTGGCCGCCGGTCTGCTTGACGAAGCCGTAGGCCATCGACAGGCCCAGGCCGGTGCCCACGCCTTCCGGCTTGGTCGTGAAGAAGGGCTCGCAGGCGCGTTCCAGCACTTCCCTGCTCATGCCGCTGCCGGTGTCCGACACCGCGATCAGCACGTACTGGCCGGGCGTGATGTCCGGCTCGGCCGCCACGTAGGAATCGTCGAGCAGCGCATTGCCGATCTCGATCGTCAAGCGGCCGCCGTTCGGCATCGCATCGCGCGCATTGATGGCCAGGTTCAGGATCACGTTTTCGAGCTGGTTCGGGTCGACCACGGTGTTCCACAGGCCGCCGCCGCGCACGGTCTCGATCTGGATGGTCTCGCCCAGCGCGCGCCGCAGCAGGTCGTCCATGGCGCCGACGATGCGGCCCGGATTCACCACCACCGGCTGCAGCGGCTGGCGCCGCGCGAAGGCCAGCAACTGCGAGGACAGTTTGCCGCCGCGCTCGACCGCCTGCAGGGCGGTCTCCAGTAGCTGCCGGTCGTCGGCGCCGGAGGTCCGGCGCTGCAGCAGCTCGAGGTTGCCGCCGACCACCTGCAGGATGTTGTTGAAGTCGTGCGCCACGCCGCCGGTCAGCTTGCCGATCGCCTCCAGCTTCTGCGAGCGCTGCAGCGCGTGCTGGGCCGCCGACAGTTCTTCGGTGCGGGCGCTGACCAGCGACTCCAGCTCCATCTGGTGCCGCGCCAGCTCATCCTGGGCCTGCTTCTGTTCGGTCACGTCGCTGCCCTGCACGAAGATGCCGATCACCGCGCCCATCGGATCCAGCACCGGCTGGTAGATGAAGTCCAGGTGGCGCGTGGCGGTGGCGCCGCCCGGGCCGCTGTCCAGCGCGACGGGCACGGCGCGCCCGATGAAGGCCTTGCCGGTGCGGTAGACCTCGTCGAGCAGGGCCGGGAAGCCTTGCGCTTCCACTTCGGGCAAGGCGCTGCGGATCGGCTTGCCGATCAGTTCACGGCCGCCGGTCAGGCTGCGGTAGGCGGCATTCGCCAGCTCGAACACGTGGTCGGGGCCACGCATCACGCAAATGAAACCGGGCGCCTGCTCGAACAGGCGCTGCAGGTGCATCTTGTCGCCCTGCAGTTCGTTGGCCAGCTTGAGGGCCGAATGCGCTTCGGCCAGGGCCGCGGTGCGCTGCTCGACCATGCGCTCGAGTTCTTCCTGCTTGCGGCGCAGGTTCTCTGCCGCCAGCACGCGCTCGGTGACGTCGCTCCCCTGCGAGAAGATGCCGACCACGGTCCCGCTTTCGTCGACGATGGGCTGGTAGACGAAGTCGATGTAGCGCAGCACGGCCTCGCCGCCGCCGGCCGGGATCACGCCCAGCGGCAGCGCCGTGCCGACGAAGGCCTGGCCGCTGGCGAACACCTGGTCGAGCAGCTCGAAGAACTGCTGGCCTTCGAGCTCGGGCAGCGCCTCGCGCACCGGCTTGCCGATGATGTCCTTGAAGCCGGCCAGGCGGTGGTGGGCATGGTTCTGCAACTCGTACACGTGCCCGGGGCCGCGGAAAAAGCAGACGAAGCCCGGCGCCTGCTCGAACAGGCGCAGCAGCTCGCGGTAGGGGCGGCTGATCTTGGCCTGTTCAAGTGCGGATTCGGTGGCGAGGGTCGGGG
>NZ_CAKKMV010000024.1 GCF_918697865.1 Massilia sp. Bi118
GCCCACGCCGTCCACCGCCGCCCAGGACCTGTACTCGGCCGCCAGGGGCGACCTGCTGCAGATCCGCATGCTGCTGAAGAATGGCCGCAGCCAGTCGACGGTGGGCTCGGGCTTCCTGGTCGGCACCGGCAACCTGGTGCTGACCAATTACCACGTGGTGTCGCAGATGGCGCTCGACCCGGACGTCTACATCGGCGAATACGTCGACACCGACGGCAAGACCGGCCCCGTGGAGCTGATGGCGGTCGACGTGCTGCACGACCTGGCCGTGGTGCGCGTGAACCGCGCCGGCACCGGTTTCTTCCAGGTGCCCGACCATCCGGTCAAGCTGACCCAGGGCCAGTACCTGTACTCGCTCGGCAACCCGCTCGATCTCGGCTTCGCGATCTCGGAAGGGTCGTACAACGGCGTGGTCAGGCGCAGCTTCTACGACCAGCTGGTCTTTACCGGCCCGATCAACTCCGGCATGAGCGGCGGCCCGAGCGTGACGGTGTCCGGCACCGTGGCCGGCGTGAACGTCTCCAAGCGCCTGGACGGCGAGTCGGTCAGCTTCCTGGTGCCGGTGCGCTATGCCCAGGAACTGCTGCGCAAGGTCGCCACGCAACCGCATCCGCCGAAGAACTTCAACCCGCTGATCGCCCAGCAGCTGCTGGCCCACCAGCGAGAGATGATAGCCCGCCTGCTGGCCGAGCCCTTGTCGATCAAGACCATGGGGCCTTATCACGTGCCGGTGCGCGAGTCGCAGCAGTTGCGCTGCTGGGGGCGCTCGAACTTCCGCCTGGAGGCCGAGTACACCGGCGATTCCGTCAGCTGCGCGATGGAGGTCGCGGTCTACGTTTCGGACAGCCAGCAGACCGGGCACGTGTCCATGTCCCACCTCTACCTGCGTTCGGCCGGCATGCATCCGCTGCAGTTTTCCGCGCTGGCCAGCGGCCGCTTCCGGGTCGACCGCATCGGCGCCTCGCGCGATACCCGCCTGACCCGCCCGTCCTGCACCGAGATGTTCGTGCACACGGCCAGCCTGCCGCTGCGCGCCGTCACCTGCGTGCGCGCCTACCGCAAGTTTGCCGGCCTGTACAACTTCACCCTGCTCACCGCCAGCACCGGCGACGCCCAGGCCAGCCTGCAGAGCCGCCTCGACCTCGCCGGCGTCTCCTTCGACAACGGCATGCGCGCCACCCGCGCCTTCCTGTCCGCGCTGGGAAGGCGTCAGCAAAAAGGACGGGCACAATGAGCAGGCGGATACAATGAGCTGGTTCATCGAGACCGTGGCGCGCAACGGCGACGTACTGCAGCGCCACTGCATCGACGCCCTGCCGATCCGCCTGGGACGCGGCTACGACAACGACTTCATCATCGACGACGACTATGTCGCCGCCAGCCACGCGCGCATCGAACTGGACGCCGCCGGACGCCTGGTGCTGCGCGACCTGGGCAGCAGGAACGGCCTGAATCACCGCGGCAAGCGGCTGCAGGAAGTGGTGCTGTCGGGCGACACCGTGGTGCGCATCGGCCATACCTCGCTGCGCGTGCGCGCGGCCAGCTTTCCGGTCGCGCCCGAACTCGAGGACCGCACTTTCCACCGCTGGGAAGGCGCGCTGCCCGGGGCGGCGGGCATCCTGCTGACCGCGGGCTTCGCCCTGTTCGCGCGCTGGCTCAGCGACACCCAGTACTTCGAATTCGTGCGCTACTTCGAAGCCCTGGCCTGGGGCGCCGGCGCGGCCCTGCTGTGGAGCGGCGGCTGGGCCTTCGCCAACCGCCTGTTCGGGCGCCACGCGCGGCTGGGCCGCCACCTGTTCGTGTTCGGCTGCGGCCTGGCCGCGCTGGCCGCCACAAGCCTGCTGGCGGCCACCATCGCCTATGCCTTCTCGCTCGAAGCCTTCACACGCTACGCCTCGCATGCGGCAACGCTGCTGGTGGCCGGCATGGTCTACTTTCACCTGGGCACGGTCGATCCGCAGAACCGGCGCCGCTACCGCTGGATCGCGGCCGGCATGGCCATGCTCGGCTCCGGCCTGATCCTGGCCTACAACCTCCAGCGCACCGGCCGCCTGTCGGACGAGCTGTACATGGCGGTGCTGCTGCCGCCCGCGGTGCGGGTCAGCCAGGACCACGGCATCGACGAATTCATGCGCGAGGTCGAAGGCATGAAGCCGGCGCTCGACCGCGGACGGGGGCGCAAGCCGGGCGAAGATGAACTCGAGAACTGAATATTGCAAAGCCTGTAAGCAGCTGTCAGGCGCGTAAGTGTTTGTAAAGTGCGTCAACAGACGGTAGCGGGCTCACGTTTGACGAAGAGTGATACCTACCGATAAACAGCTGAGGACCCTTCACCATGAAAAAAACCATCGTTACCGTGATTGCCGGCCTGTTCGCCACCGCAGCCTTTGCCCAGACGCCCGCCCCGGCCACCGCGAAACCGGCCGCCAGGCAAGCCGTGCTCGTCAACAATGCCGACCTCAAGGCTGCCAAGGCGGCGAAGGCCGATGCCAAGGCTGCACGTGCCGAGACGCCGCCGGCCCAGGCCGACATGAACATGGCGCAGGAGGACACGAAGGCGGCGAAGGCACCTGCCAAGGCGGCGAAGACCAGCGCCAAGCACACGAAGAGCAAGGCCAGGCACGTTGCGAAGGCCGACACCATGAAGGACAGCGAGGAGTCCGCCGCCCCGGCGCCGGCCATGACGCCGACGCCTGAAGCTAGCCCGGCTCCGGTTGACGCCGCCGCGCCGGCGCCCAGCCCGATGCCGACGCCGGCGCCTAGCCCGATGCCGGCGCCGGCGCCGGAGGTGACGCCGGCGCCTGCCACGCCCCCGGTCACTAACGCTACCCCTGCCGCCCCCATCACCCAGTAAGCCAGCCGTTCGCCAGTGATGAAATTGGCGCGGAGATTTTGACAAAGTAACAAGGATGGCAGATGATCCTGCCATGCCGAATCTCCGCCGCAACTTCATCTTCATCCTGGCCTGGACCCTGTTCTGGACCCTGATGGTGCTGGTGGCCATCCAGGACTTCCAGCGCAACGAGCACAGTCCCGACCTGTGGAAGCCCATCCTGTGGGAAGGCTCGTCGGCGCTGGTGGCGACGCTCATGGTGCTGCTGCAGCTGCGCTTCTCGCGCAGCCATGAGCACCTGCTCGGCAGCCCGCTGCGCTGGTTCGCGCGCGAGGCGCTGTGGCTGCCGCTGTGGTGGCTCGTGTTCACGCCGCTTGCCTTCGGCATCCGCCACGCCGTGTATGCGCTGGCCGGCGACACCTACCGGCACGACCCGTGGCCGCAGCTCTTCCTTTATGAGTCGATGAAGATCTCGATCTTCGTCGGCCTGTTCACCGCGGTCCGCTTCGGCATCAAGTCCTACCAGGCCCTGGTCGAAGCCCAGCTGCGCGCGCAGCAGGCGATCGCCCTGCAGCAGCAGGCCCAGCTGCAGCGCCTGGCCCAGCAGATGCAGCCTCACTTCCTGTTCAATTCCCTCAACACGATCTCCTCGCTGATGCACGTGGATGTCGAAAAAGCCGACGCCACCCTGATGCAGCTGGCCGGCGTGCTGCGCACCACGCTATCCCTGGGCGAGGCCATCGAGGCGCCGCTGCAGGCCGAGCTCGACATCGCGCGCGGCTATGCCGGCGTGATGGCGGAACGCTTCGCCGGCCGGGTCGAGATCGCCTGGCGCATCGACGAGGCCCTGCTGGCCCAGCCGCTGCCGGTGATGAGCCTGCAGCCGTTGCTGGAGAACGTGTTCAGGCACACGGTCGAAAAACGGCGCGGGATGACGCATATCGAAGTCTCGGCGCAGCGCGAGTCCGACAAACTGGTGCTGCGCGTCGATGACGACGGCCATCTCGACGACAGCCCGGGCGATGCCGGCAAAGGCTGCGGCATCGGCCTGTCCAACCTGCGCGCGCGCCTGGCGGCGCTGCATGGGCCGCGCGCCTCGCTGTCCCTGGCGGCCCGCGATGGCGGCGGCGTGCGTGCCGAGCTGAGGCTGCCATGCGCATCCTGATCGTCGACGACGAGAAGCCGGCGCGCGACAAGCTGCGGCGCCTGCTGGCTGCGGAAGCCGGCGTCACCGCCATCGATGAAGCGGCGGACGGCATCGAGGCGCTCGAACGGATAGCCGCATCCGAGCCGGACGCTCTCTTCCTCGACATCGCCATGCCGGAACTGTCGGGCATCGAGCTGGCGGCCTCGCTGCCGGAACCGGCGCCCGCCATCGTGTTCGTGACGGCCTGGGACCAGTACGCGATCCAGGCTTTCGACGCCGGCGCCATCGACTACCTGCTGAAACCTTATGACGCGGCGCGGCTGGCGCGGGCTGTGCAAAGACTACGCGAGCGTATGCAGTCGCCGGCGCCGCAAGCCTTGCCGGCCCTGCCCTTGCACCAGCTGCTGGTGTCGGAGCGCGGCGCCACGCGCGTGGTGCCGGTGCTCGAGATCGGCTGGATCGAAAGCGCGGACAACTACGTGGTGCTGCATACGCCGTCGGGCAGCCCGCTGCTGCGCCAGACCCTGGGCGGCCTGGCCGAGCGCCTCGGCCCCGCCTTCCTGCGCTGCCACCGGCGCGCCGCCGTACAGCTGGCCTGCATCGAGCGCGTGGTCCCGCTCGACAAGGGCGATTGCGAACTGGTGCTGCGCGGCGGCGCCCGCGTGCCCTGCAGCCGCCAGTACCGCGCCGCCGTGATGGAACGCCTGGGGATCCAGGCGACTTAAGGCTTAATGCGTGGTCGCGCCGCGTTCGCCGCGCTCGCTACGCTGGCTGGCCTGGCTGGCGGGCGGCTGCGCGCCGCTCTGGGCATGCTGCTGCCCTGCCTGGGCATCGCCGGCGCCGCCCTGGGCGCCATCGCCGCTGCGGTACTGCGAAGCGGCGCCATTGCCGGTGCGGGCAAACGGATCGGTAAACTGGCGCACGGTTTCCTGCTGGGCGCGCAGGCTGCGCTCGGTCTGCTCGGTGGCGTCGCGCGCGACTTCGTCGGCCAGGGCGCGTGCGGTACGGGCGGTGGTCTGCACGTGCTGCTCGGTGACCTTGGTCAGCTCCACCTGGGCGTCGGCGGCCAGGCGGGTGATGTGCTGCTGGTAGGCGCGCAGCTTGTCGCTGGTCGGCTGGGCGCGTGCGGTGGCGGCGCTCAACAGCTCGGTCTGGCGGTCCGCGCTCAGCATGTGCTTGCTGGCCAGCGTGGACTCCTCGATCAGGGTCTGCATCAGCTGGATGTTCAGGTCGCACATCTGCGAGAAGGACTTGAACAGCGATTTCGACATGTCGTTCAGGAAGGCAGTCTGGGCATCGACGTGGGTGCGCACTGCCGGGGTGACGTTCTGCGGAAACGGATACATAAGCTTGCCTCGTATGGTGTGGTTGGACATGAAGGTAGAAGCCTAAAGACCTGAGGCTATGCGCGTTTGATATGCGCCAAGGGTGAAGGGCTTGAAAACCCTGCGTTCAAAAAGCCGCGCCGCAGTCCTTGCAGAAGCGGGAGCTAGCCTCATGGCCGCTGCTGCCACAGGACGGGCAGTCGCGCGCGGCCAGGATGCGCGCCGCGCCATGGCGGCGGTCGGCACGGCGCGCCGACAGTTCGGCCGTCACGATGCCGGTCGGTACCGCCAGGATGCCCCAGCCCATCAGCATCATGAAGGACGCGATCGCCTTGCCGAGGTGGGTGTGCGGTGTGATGTCGCCGTAGCCGACCGTGGTCATGGTCACGGTGGCCCAGTACATCGCCACCGGAATGCTGGTGTAGCCGTTCTGCGGCCCTTCGACCACGTACATCACGGTGCCGAGGATCAGGATCGCCATCAGCACCACCGACAGGAACACCATGATCTTGCGGCGGCTGGCGGACAGGGCTTCGCCCAGGCGCGTGTATTCCTCGATGTAGAGAGTCAGCTTGAAGATGCGGAACACGCGCAGCAGGCGCAGGATGCGGATGTCGAGGAACAAATTACTGCCCGGCACCAGCAGGGAGAAATAAGTCGGCAGCACGGCAAGCAGGTCGATCACGCCGTAGAAGCCGGTGGCATAGCGCCAGGGCCGCTGTACACAGATGACGCGCGCCAGGTATTCGATGCTGAACAGCACCGTGAAGCCCCATTCGACCAGGTTCAGGGTCTTGCCGTATTCGCTGTGCAGGCCCGGCACGCTGTCCAGCACCACCACCAGGATGCTGAGCATGATGGCGAACACCAGTGCGATGTCGAAGCGGCGCCCGGCGGGGGTGTCGGCCTCGAAGATGACGTCGAACATGCGCCGCCGCAGACCCGGCGGCGGCTTGCCGTAGGAATTCGGGACTTGGGAAACGTAGTGCTGGTCGGCGCGCTGTTGCGGCTTCACTTTGCGGCAGGCCCCTTCAGTTCGATCATGTTGCCCTCCGGGTCGTGCAGGTAGATCGACGGCCCTTCACCCTCGGCGCCGAAGCGCGATTCGACCGGCCCCGCTTCCACCCCGTGCGCCGCCAGGTGAGCACGGATCGCGTCAGGGTCGAACGGCTCGACGCGGAAGCAGACATGGTCGACGTTGCGTCCTTCCTTCCCGGGCGCGGCGCCGCCTATGCGGCCCAACTTGCTGTCCACCGGCATCAGGTCCAGCATGGCGCTGCCGGCGCGCAGCTGCACCAGGCCAATCTCATCCTGGCGCCTCACCTCGGCGCAGCCCAGCACCTCATGGTAGAAGCGCTGCATGCGCGCGAGGTCGATCACGCGCAAGACCACGTGGTCGATCTCGCGGATGGCGATCGGTCCGCGCGCCGCAGTCTGCGCGTCAATCGGCATGGCGCTCGACCCAGGTGGCGAAGCATTCCATGAACTGCTGCAGGAAGCCGTTCAGCGATTCGTCGGTGAGCTTGTCGCCATCGAACTTGTTGCCGATGCCGCCGATATAGGCCTCCGGCGACTGCATGCAGGGCATGTTGAGGAACACCAGGCATTGGCGCACCGCGTGGTTGGCGCCGAAGCCGCCCAGCGCGCCCGGCGAGTTGCTGACCACGGCGCAGGGCTTGCCGCTCCAGACCGCCTTGCCGTAGGGCCGCGAGCCGACGTCGATGGCATTCTTCAGCGCGCCCGGCAGCGAGCGGTTGTACTCGGGCGTGCAGAACAGCACGCCGTCGACGTCGCGGATGCGGTCGCGGAACTCGGTCCAGCGCGGCGGCGGGGTATCGGTCTCGTCATCCTGGTTGTACATCGGCAGCCCGGCGATGTTGACGATCTCCAGCTCCAGCGTGGGCGGGGCCACCAGCATCAGCTGCTTGGCCAGCTTGCGGGTGAAGGACTCCCTGCGGAGGCTGCCGACCAGTACTGCAATCTTGCGAGTTGCCATGACGATCCTCTTGTGTTTGCGGAATGGCTACATCATAACCGTGTTGCTCCATGCAAGCTGCCGGCCTTGTGCGCCCGGCCCGGACCAGGCCTTGAATGCGCGCTCGATCAGCAGGGTCTCGCGGGCATCCAGCACCTCGTCCGCATGCACGATGTCCAGCATCGCCTTCATGACCGAGATGCGCAGCGCCGGGTCCTCGACTTCGCCGAGCAGGGTATCGAGCAGGCGGCCGTCGATCTCGACCTCCGCGCTGCAGCGCCGTGCGGCGGTGGCGAGCAGGTCTTCGCACAGGTCGCGGACCACGTCGTCGAACTCGTCCTCGTCGAGCGCGGCCCGCGGCAGCACGCTCGAGGCGCGTATGGCCTTGAGCTCCGATGGCGCCAGATGGCCGTCGACGATCATGGTCAGGGCCAGCAGTCTCGATACCGCTTTGGTGCTGTTGGTGGGATACGAACGCATTGCATGCACTCCTCAGATGTTGGAAGCCTCAGAGTAATGCCTGACTCACAAAGTTAAAACCGCAGAAACCTTGATCGTTTCTCTGGTTTTTTCGAAGTCTTATTAATGCCGCTCAAATCCGCCGGCGCCGGTATTCATCCAGGAAGGATTCCAGCTCGCGGCCCGCCAGCACCTTCACCGCATCGCCGTGATGCGCATACAGGTAAGGCGCCCCGCCCTGCCGGTCGGTCAGCTTGGCGCGGATCAGGAAGCGTGTCCCGGCCGGATACAGGTCCGGATCGCGCAGCGTGCGCGCGCACTGCACCCGCATCGAGGTCGCGTAGGCCTGGCCCGCCATCGGCCGGATCCGCAAGGCGCCGCTGCGCGGGTCGATGAAGGACTCGACAGCGACGTCGCGGTAGGCCCAGGGGTCGCGCGCCATCTCAGGCTTTCGCTGCGGCTGCGGCGGCCGTGCTGTGCGGGACCGCTTCGCGGATCGGCAGGTTGACCAGGGCTGCTGCCAGGGCCAGCAGGATGTCCGCGTACCACATCCACGAATAGTCGCCGAAGTGCACGAAGGCCAGTCCGCCCAGCCAGGCGCCGAAGAAGCCGCCGACCTGGTGCGACAGCAGGGTCAGGCCGAACAGGGTCGACAGGTAGCGCGTACCGAACAGCTTGCCGACCAGCCCGGCCGTCGGCGGCACGGTCGCAAGCCAGCTGAAGCCGAGCGCCGCCGCAAAGATATAGAAGGTCAGCGCGGTCTTCGGCGCCAGCAGGTAGATGGCGATGATGAGGGCGCGGCCGCCGTAGATCGCGGCCAGCAGCCACTTCATGCGGTAGCGCTGCCCGAGCGCGCCGGCCACCAGCGAACCGGCGATGTTGAACAGGCCGATCAGGGCCAGCGCCGTGGCGGACACGCCGGCCGGCAGGCCGCACAGGCCAACCTCGCCCGGCAGGTGGGTGACCAGGAAGGCGATGTGGAAGCCGCAGGTGAAGAAGCCGGCGTGCAGGCATAGATAACTCTTGTCGCGCATGGCGGCGCGCACCTGGCGGCCGAGCGTGAACTCGTCGGCGGCAGTCGTGGATGCATGCGCCGGCGCTTTCTGGCCGCGCATCAGGAAAGCCAGCGGGATGGTCAGCAGCGTGGTCGCCGCCAGCGAGACCATCGCCACCACCCAGCCGCTGGCCTGGATGATCGCCTGCACCAGCGGCGAGAACACGAATTGCCCGAAGGAGCCGCCTGCATTGATGAAGCCGGCCGCGAAGGGACGGCGCTCGGCGGGCAGGCGCTGGGCGGTGGCGCCGATCAGGATCGAGAAGCTGCCGGCGCCGGCCCCGGCCGCGGACAGCACGCCCAGGGTCAGCATCAGGCCGAACTGCGAGGACACGAAGGGCGTGGCGGCCAGGCCGATGGCCAGCATCACGCCGCCCAGCACGATCACGCGCGCCGGACCGTACTTGTCCGCGACGGCGCCGAAGATGGGCTGCGAGGCGCCCCACATGAACTGGCCGACCGCCATCGCCAGGCTGATCGAGGCGACGCCGAGGCCGGTGGATGTGTTGATGGGCGAAAGGAACAGGCCGGTGGTCAGGCGCGCCGCCATCGTGAGCATGAGGATCGCGCTGGCGGAGAGGATCAGGAGCCAGGCTGCGCGCGGGCTCATCGGGGTCTGGGTCGTCATTTCGACAGTGTCGCATGGAGCGGAGGATGTTGCAGACGAGACCCCAAAACCGTCGTCCCCGCGAAGGCGGGGACCCATATTGAGGAACAGAATTCGGTACATTTGAAGCAGCCGCGGCTCTTCAAACCGACTGAATCCGGAAGCCCAGCATGGGTTCCCGCTTTCGCGGGAACGACGATTTACATCTTCACCAGCAACGCAGTCGCCTGCGCCGCCATCCCCTCTTCGCGCCCGAGGAAGCCCAGCTTTTCGTTGGTCTTGGCCTTGATGTTCACCTGCTGCGGCGAGACGCCCAGGTCCTCCGCAATCCGCGACACCATCTGCGGAATATGCGGCGCCATCTTCGGCTGCTGGGCGATGATGGTGGCGTCGATGTTGCCGATGGTGTAGCCGGTGGCGATCACGCGCGAGGCGACCTCGCGCAGCAGGGTGCGCGAGTCGGCGCCGGCGAACATCGGGTCGGTATCCGGAAAGTGCTTGCCGATGTCGCCGAGCGCGGCGGCGCCCAGCAGGGAGTCGATGATGGCGTGCAGCAGCACGTCGGCATCCGAGTGGCCCAGCAGGCCGAGGCGGTGCGGGATGGTGACGCCGCCGACGATCAGCTTGCGGCCCTCGACCAGGGCGTGGCAGTCATAGCCGGTCCCGATGCGGAACGGCGGAGTGGGGTTATACGATGCAAGAGCCATGGTGTTCACACGAGTTCAGGTTGGGACACTGCCAGGTACAGCTCGGCGATCCGGATATCGTCCGGCAGCGTCACTTTCAGGTTGCGGGGATGCCCTTCGACCAACTTGGGGGTCAATCCGAGGGCTTCAACCGCACTGGCGTCATCGGTAATCGTATTCGGGTCCGTCGCCGCCGTCAGGGCTTCGCGCAGCAATTGATAGCGGAACATTTGCGGCGTTTGCGCCAGCCACAGGCCGTTGCGCGGAATGGTGCCGCAGGCTTCGCCTTCGATGCAGCGCTTGACGGTGTCGACCACCGGCAGGCCCAGCAGGCCGCCGACCGGGTGCTCGCCGGTCGTGGTGATCAGCTTTTCGATCAGCTCGGCGGTCAGGCCGGGACGGGCGGCGTCATGCACCAGCACCCAGTCCGTGGGCGCCAGCGTATTCGCCAGCACGGCCAGGCCGTTGCGCACCGATTCCATGCGGCTGTCGCCGCCGCAGCGCAGCACGGTCACGCCATGGTGCGGGGCAACGCTGTCGATGTAGGGATCGTCCGGGCTCACCACCACGAAGGTGTGGGCGATCAGGTCGCTGGACTGGAAGGCGTCCAGGGTGTGGCGCAGCATCGGCTTGCCGCCGAGTTTGAGGTACTGCTTGGGGCTGCCCGCACCCATGCGGGCGCCGACGCCCGCGGCGGGAATTAAGGCAAAGTAACGTGGTGCTTGGTTCATTTATGGGCTTGATGTTGAAGGTTCGCGTCTTGTCGATCCAATAAGAGACTGTACCTCACCTTGGCAAACTTTGCTGAGACGCGCGTACTCGCCGGGACTGTCGATGCCTGTCTGCAGAGCCTTGGCCTTGCCCATCTCCCGCTTGATGAAGGGCATCCAGCGACCGTCCAGTTCCGCCTGCACGCGCGTCAGCGCCTGGCCGCGCGCAGCGTACACCGGCCGGCCATCGAAGCGCAGTCCCAATGTTTCCCGCACCCTGCTTTCCACTTTCGGCAGGTAGGCTATGTAGGCCTTGAGATGGCGCATCTCATGCGCAAGTATCTCGCGATACGTACAGCTGCCCTGCGCGAACTCGCTCCCAACGTAGATAACGATCGGCAGGTAGGAAAGGCTGACGCCAAGTTGCGGCAGCATGCATTCTTCGCCCGTGTCCGGGTCGCTGACGATGGCCCCTTCGAGACTGATCGCCACGCGCGACTCGGCGCGCGTCAGGCCCAGCACGAAGTCGCCGGCGCGGCCGCGCTTGATGCGGGTGAGGCTGCGCCAGGACAGGCTGTTGTCGACGCGGTAGCCGCTGTCATGCGCTTCGACCCGGACCCAGGTCGGCCGGCTGTCGGTATCGAGTCCCAGCTGGCGCGCCTCGCAGCGTGCCTGGAAAGGCGTGCGCGCCGCCGCTTCGTCCGCCGCCGTGAGCAGCATCAGCGCAAGCAGCAGCGCACGTAGTCCCATCTCAGCCTGGGGTCCAGGTGCCGGCGGCGTATTTCTCCAGCCAGAAAGTGCCGATGATGGTCTTGACGTCGGTGATCTGGCCGCTGCGCACCATCTCCAGCAGCTCCGGAACGGTGGCGCTGAAGAGTTCGAGGAACTCGCCTTCGTCCAGCTTCGCTTCGCCCTTGGTCAGGTCGCGCGCCAGGAAGATGTCGAGGTGCTCGTCCGAGTAGGCGATGGCGTTGTGGATGGTGCAGACGAAGTTCCACTCTTTGGCGCTGTAGCCGGTTTCCTCTTCCAGCTCGCGTTTGGCGGTGGCCAGCGCTTCCTCGCCCGGGTCGATTTTACCGGCCGGGAATTCGATGAAGACGCGGTCGTTCGGATAGCGGAACTGGCGCTCGAGCAGCACGCGGCCGTCCGGCAGCAGCGGCAGGATGACGACGGCGCCCGGGTGGCGGATGAACTCGCGCTGGGTTTCCGAGCCGTCGGGCAGCTTGATGCGGTCGCGGGTGACTTTGAGGAAGTGGCCATCGTAGGCCAGCTCGCCGTCGATGCGCGTTTCTCTCAGATGGGAATCCTGGGTGTCCATGGTAAGGGTAGCTCCGGTGATGCTGGTTATTCAACAGCACCGGCGCCATGGACGCGGGTGCTCAGTGCCGGCGCTTGCGCAGGTAACGAAGGACGAAACCGGGGAAGGCCAGGACGACGAACATGCAAGCCGAGATTGCATAGAATTCCCAGGTTTGCGGAAACGTGTTTCCGATCCGGGATTCCAGCAGATAGGCGAGCCCGCCGACGAGGAAGTATAAAACAAACAACTCGAGAAGGCGCACGACGAAGAACTTCGCGTGCGCCCTGCCCTGCGCTGGCTTCAGGGGGATGAAGCCGAACACGCTCTCGTTCAGGAAAGGCAGGTTGGCGAACGCGATCGCGACCGCGATCACCAACCAGGTTGCCAGGGACAAGTCCACAGGTCAGGTCAACCGAGCTTACGAACCCAGGGTCTGGGTCATGGCGCTCAGGCAGGCTGCCAGCAGCGAGCCCGGCATCACGCCCAGCAGCACCACCAGCACGCCATTCAGCGATAGGGCCACGCGCATGTCCAGCGGGGTCTTGATCGGCGAGACGTCCACCGCTTCGTCGAACCAGATGGTCTTCACGACGCGCAGGTAGTAGAAGGCGCCGATCAGCGAGAACAGCACGGCGACCACGGCCAGCCAGTACTGGCCGGTGGCGACCACGGCCTGCAGGACCGCCCACTTGGCCATGAAGCCCATCATCGGCGGCACGCCGGCCAGCGAGAACATCAGTGCGGTCATGACCAGGGCGTACCACGGGCTGCGCTTGGCCAGGCCCTTGAAGTCGGCGATTTCTTCCGCTTCGAAGCCCGAGCGCGCCAGCATCATCACCAGGCCGAAGCTGCCCAGGGTGGTCAGCACGTAGGTGATGGTGTAGTACATGGCGGCGCTGTAGGCCGGCGCTGCGTTGGCGGCGCTGCCGTTGGTCACGCCGGCCATCATGCCGAGCAGGACGAAGCCGAGCTGGGCGATGGTCGAGTAGGCCAGCATACGCTTGATGTTGGTTTGCGAGATCGCGGTCAGGTTGCCGACGGCCAGCGACAGCACGGCCAGGGCCAGCAGCATCTGCTGCCAGTCGAAAGCCATCGGCAGCAGGCCTTCGACCAGGATGCGGATCATCATCGCGAACGAAGCCAGCTTCGGCGCGGCGCCCAGCAGCAGGGTCACGCCGGTCGGCGAACCCTGGTACACGTCCGGCACCCACATGTGGAAGGGCACGGCGCCCAGCTTGAAGGCCATGCCGGCGACGACGAACACCAGGCCGAACACCAGGATGGTGTGGTTGGCGGCGTTGGCGGCGGTCAGCTTGGCGATGGTGCTGATGTCCAGCGAACCGGTGGCGCCGTAGATCATCGAGATACCGTAGAGCATGAAGCCCGAGGCCAGCGAACCCAGGATGAAGTACTTCATCGCGGCTTCGGTCGAGATCGCGTGGTCGCGGCGCATTGCCACCAGCGCGTACAGCGACAGCGACATCAGTTCCAGGCCCAGGTAGATCGGCAGCATGTTGTTGCCGGAGATCATGATCATCTGGCCCAGCATGGTGAACAGGGCCAGGACGTAGAACTCGCCGCCCATGTTACCGGACATCATGCCGCGGTCGCCCGAGTACTGGCGCGAATACACCAGGGTGATGCCGACCGCCAGGTAGGTGAACAGCTTCAGCAGGTTGGCCATCGGGTCCGACACGAACATGTTGAAGAACGTGTAGGTCGTAGTGCCGGCGTTGAAATCGCCATAGGTGATCACTGCGCAGCCGACCAGGGTCAGCAGCGACAGGACGTAGGTAATGTTCCGCTTCCCTTCCTTCAGGAACATGTCGATCAGGAGAATCGCGCAGGACGCGACCACCAGGAAGATTTCCGCGGACAAGGGCGCCATGTTGATGGACGCCGCAGAAAGAGTCGTATTAATCATCGGATTCATATCTTTGTAGTTTCCTGCTTAGTGCATCGGCAGCTTGCTGACCGACACATGCTGCAGCAGGTCGGCCACCGACACTTGCAGCGAGTCGGTGAACGGCGCCGGATACAGGCCCATGTAGATGGTCAGGATCGCCAGCACGCCCAGCATGAAGAACTCGCGGCCGTTCAGGTCGGTCAGTTCGGCCACGTGCTTGTTGCCGATCTTGCCGAAGATGACGCGCTTGACCATCCACAGCGAGTAGGCCGCGCCCAGGATCAGGGCGGTGGCGGCCAGCAGGCCGGTCCAGAAGTTGAACTGGACGGCGCCGAGGATGACCATGAATTCGCCCACGAAGCCCGAGGTCGCCGGCAGGCCGCAGTTGGCCATCGCGAACAGGACCGAGAAGGCGGCGAACTTCGGCATGCGGTTCACCACGCCGCCGTAGTCGGCGATTTCGCGCGAGTGCATGCGGTCGTACAGCACGCCGATGCACAGGAACATGGCGCCCGACACGAAGCCGTGCGAGATCATCTGGACGATACCGCCCTGCACGCCGATCTCGTTGAAGATGAAGAAGCCGAGGGTGACGAAGCCCATGTGGGCGATCGACGAGTAAGCGACCAGTTTCTTCATGTCCTTCTGGACCATCGCCACCAGGCCGATGTAGATCACGGCGATCAGCGACAGCACGATGATCAGCGGCGCCAGGTAGTGCGAGGCGTCAGGGGCGATCGGCAGCGAGAATCGCAGGAAACCGTAACCGCCCAGCTTCAGCATGATCGCGGCCAGCACCACGGAACCGCCGGTCGGCGCTTCCACGTGGGCGTCCGGCAGCCAGGTGTGGACCGGGAACATCGGCACCTTGACGGCGAAGGCCATCAGGAAGGCGATGAAGATCAGGACCTGCTCCTTCATGCTCAGCGGCAGCTTGTGCCAGGCCAGGATATCGAAGGAACCGCCCGACTGGTTGTACAGGTAGATGATCGCGATCAGGGTCAGCAGCGAACCCATGAAGGTGTACAGGAAGAACTTGAATGCCGCGTACACCCGGTTCGGGCCGCCGAACACGCCGATGATGATGAACATCGGGATCAGGGTGGCTTCGAAGAAGAAGTAGAACAGCAGGCCGTCCAGCGAGACGAAGACGCCGATCATCAGGCCCGACAGCATCAGGAAGGAGCCCATGTACTGGGCCACGCGTTCCTCGATCACCTGCCAGGCGGAGATGATGACGATGATCGTGATGAAGGCGGTCAGCGGCACGAACCAGAGGCTCAGGCCGTCGATACCCAGGTAGTACTGGATGTTGAAGCGCTCGATCCAGGCCGCCTTTTCGACGAACTGGGGACCGTGGGCGGTATTGCTGAACTGGGTGAACAGCGGGATGGTCGGCAGGAAGCTGACCACCGCGCCGATCAGCGACAGCACGCGGGTGAAGCCCGCCTTGCTGTCACGGCCGACGGCCAGCACGATCACACCGAAGATGATCGGAAGCCAGACCGAAAGGCTCAGGTACGGGTAGGAGGAAATCGTGGACTGCATCTTGTTTTTCTCTCTGTTTAAGCGTGCCAGAACGGGAAGAAGTACAGCAGCGTACCCAGCACGCCCAGGATCATCACGAACGCATAGTGGTAGATATAACCAGTCTGGAACGTGCGGACGATGGTCGAGAACCAGCCCACCAGCTTGGCGGAACCGTTGACGACCAGGCCGTCGATCAGCACGCGGTCACCCACCTGCCACAAGGCCTTGCCAACACCGCGTGCGCCGCCGGCGAACACGACTTCGTTGAACTTGTCCATGTAGTACTTGTTATCCAGCAGGGTGTGGATCGGGCGCAGCGCCTTGTAGAAGGCAGCCGGCACGCGCGGGTTGATCATGTAGCAGTAGTAGGCTGCGACCACGCCGGCCAGGGCCAGCCAGAACGGCAGCGAGGTGAAGCCGTGCAGGGCCATCTGCAGCGGGCCGTGGAACTCTTCGGCCAGCTTTTCCATCGCCGGGTGACGCTCGGTGTTGATGGTGATGACCTTGTCGAAGAAGCCGCCGTACAGCATCGGCTTGATGGCGAAGAAACCGATGATGACCGACGGGATCGCCAGCAGGATCAGCGGCAGGGTCACCACCAGCGGCGACTCGTGCGGCTTCTGGCCCGGGGCCAGGCCGTGGTGGCCGTGGTCGTCTTCGTCTTCCTCGTGGTGCGCGGTGGCTTCGTGCAGCGCGGTCGGATCGTGGCCTTCATTGCCCTGGTTGGTATCCGCGTGGTGCGCGTGGTGCGCATGATCGTCGTGGTGGTCATGCGCATGCGCCTGGCCGAAACGCTCTTTACCGTGGAACACCAGGAAGTACATGCGGAAGGAGTAGAAGGCGGTGATGAACACGCCGGCCACGACCGAGAAGTAGGCAAAGCCCGAACCCCACAGGTGGGACTCGTGCACGGCCTCGATGATCGAGTCCTTCGAATAGAAACCGGCGAAGAACGGGGTACCGATCAGGGCCAGCGAACCGAGCAGCGAGGTGATCCAGGTGATCGGCATGTACTTGCGCAGGCCGCCCATGTTGCGCATGTCCTGGTCGTGGTGCATGCCGATGATGACGGAGCCCGCGCCGAGGAACAGCAGCGCCTTGAAGAAGGCGTGGGTCATCAGGTGGAACACGGCGACGTTGTACGCCGACACGCCCAGTGCGACCGTCATGTAGCCCAGCTGAGAAAGCGTGGAATAAGCAACAACGCGCTTGATGTCGTTCTGGATGATGCCCAGGAAGCCCATGAACAGCGCGGTGATCGAACCGATCACGATGATGAAGGACAGCGCGGTGTCCGACAGCTCGAACAGCGGCGACATGCGCGACACCATGAAGATACCGGCGGTCACCATGGTCGCCGCGTGGATCAGCGCCGAGATCGGGGTCGGGCCTTCCATCGAGTCCGGCAGCCAGACGTGCAGCGGGAACTGCGCCGATTTACCCATCGCGCCGATGAACAGGCAGATGCAGGCGGCGGTCAGCAGCGGCCAGTCGGTGCCCGGCACGGTCATCGCGGACAGCGCGCCGGCGTGGCGGAAGGTTTCCTGGTAATCCATCGAGCCGGTCGCGGCCAGCAGCAGGCCGATGCCGAGGATGAAGCCGAAGTCGCCGACGCGGTTCACCAGGAAGGCCTTCATGTTCGCGAAGATGGCCGTCGGGCGGGTGTACCAGAAGCCGATCAGCAGGTACGAAACCAGGCCCACCGCTTCCCAGCCGAAGAACAGCTGCAGGAAGTTGTTGGACATGACCAGCATCAGCATCGAGAACGTGAACAGCGAGATGTACGAGAAGAAGCGGTTGTAGCCGTCATCCTCGGCCATGTAGCCGATCGTGTAGATGTGGACCATCAGCGACACCGAGGTCACCACGCACATCATCATGGCGGACAGCGCGTCGATCTGGAAACCGACCGCCATCTTCATGCTGCCGATGGTCATCCAGGTGTAGACGTCGCCGTTGAAAGTCTGGCCGTCCAGCACGTCCATCAGGGTCATGATCGAGAGGACCATGGCGATGAACACGCCAGCGATGGTCGCGGTATGCGACACCTTGCGGCCGACCACGTTCCCGAAGAACTTGGTGCCGAGCAGGCCGGCGATCGCCGAGCCCGCGAGCGGTGCGAGTGGCACCGCCAGCAAGAGGTTAGGGTTAATTGGCCCCGTCATTTTCTATAGCCTTATGTCTTGTTTATCGAGGAGTTCACAGAACAAACCGATTAGCCCTTCAGGCTGTCGAGGTCTTCCACGTTGATCGTGTCCAGGTTACGGAACAGGACCACCAGGATCGCCAGGCCGATCGCCGATTCGGCGGCCGCGACAGTCAGGATGAAGAACACGAAGATCTGCCCTGCTGCATCACCCAGATAGTGCGAGAAGGCGACGAAGTTCAGGTTCACTGCCAGCAGCATCAGTTCGATGGCCATCAGCAGGATGATGATGTTCTTCCGGTTCAGGAAAATACCGACCACCGAGATCGCGAACAGGATCGCGCCCAGGATCAGATAGTGAGCGAGCGACAGAGTCATGGGTTCTCCTTGTTGGCGGCTGCGGCTGCCTCGGCCTTCGCAGCAGCGGCTGCGACAGCCGCGGCGTCGATCGCCTTCTGGTCGATGGCCTGCATCTTGACGATGCGCAGGCGGTCGTTACGCTTGACGCTGACGGCCAGGGCCGGGTCGATGGCCTTGGTGTCCTTGCGCTTGCGCAGGGTCAGGGCGACGGCGGCGATGATCGCGACCAGCAGGATCAGGCCGGCGATCTCGAAGCCGTAGATGTACTGGGTATAGATCAGGCGGCCCAGTTCGCGGGTGCCGCCGATGTGGCCGACGGCCGCTTCAGCCGGCGCCTCGGCGGTGCCGAGGAAACCGCGCCACAGGACGGCGGCCATCTCCAGCACGACCAGCGCGCCGATGCCGGAGGCGATCGGGAGATAGCCCCAGAAGCCTTCGCGCATGCGGTCGACGTTGATGTCCAGCATCATCACGACGAACAGGAACAGCACCATCACGGCGCCGACATAGACCAGCACCAGCACGATGGCCAGGAACTCGGCCTTCAGCAGCATCCAGATGCCGGCGGCGTTGAAGAACGCGAGCACCAGGAACAGCGCGGCGTGAACCGGGTTCTTGGCGGTAATGACGCGCAACCCGGCGACGATCATGATCGCCGAGAACACGTAGAACAGAACAGTTGTGAATTCCATGACTTACGCAGGAGCCCTCTTGTTATTAACGGTACTTCGCGTCGGCGTTGCGCGCCGCGGCGATCTCGTCTTCGTAGCGATCGCCCACGGCCAGGAGCATTTCCTTGGTGTAGTACAGGTCGCCGCGCTTTTCACCGTGGTATTCCAGCACCTGGGTCTCGACGATCGAATCGACCGGGCAGGATTCTTCGCAGAAGCCGCAGAAGATGCACTTGGTCAGGTCGATGTCGTAGCGCGTGGTGCGGCGGGTGCCGTCTTCGCGCTGCGCCGATTCGATCGTGATCGCCATTGCCGGGCACACCGCTTCGCACAGCTTGCAGGCGATGCAGCGCTCTTCCCCGTTGGGGTAGCGGCGCAGCGCGTGCAGGCCGCGGAAACGCGGCGAGATCGGGGTCTTTTCTTCCGGGTACTGCACCGTGATCTTGCGCGAGAACGCGTATTTTCCGGTCAGCGCCAGGCCCTTGATCAGTTCGGACAGCATCAGGCTGCCGAAAAAGTCTTTTACTCGAGTCATTTCTTGCGCCTCTTTACTTCCAGGGGTTCCACGACGTCTGCATGACGCCGGCGACCAGGACCAGATACACCAGGGTCAGCGGGATGAACACTTTCCAGCCCAGGCGCATGATCTGGTCATAGCGGTAGCGCGGGAAGGTACCGCGCACCCACACGAACAGCGACACGACCAGGAAGGCCTTCGCGAACAGCCAGAAGAAGCCGCCCAGCGCGCCGAATTCCAGGAAGGAGAACGGTGCCTGCCAGCCGCCCAGGAACATGATCGATGCCAGGGTCGCGACCAGGATCATGTTGGCGTATTCGGCCAGCATGAACATCGCGTAGGACATGCCCGAATACTCGACCATGTGGCCGGCCACGATTTCCGATTCGCCTTCCACCACGTCGAAGGGGTGGCGGTTGCACTCGGCCAGGCCGGAGGTGATGTAGACGACGAACAGCGGCAGCAGCGGCAGCCAGTTCCACGACAGCAGGTTCACGCCCATGCCGGCGAAGTAGCCGCGGGTCTGCGCGCCGACGATGTCGGAGAAGTTCAGCGAACCTGACACCATCAGGATCACGACCATCACGAAGCCCATCGGGATTTCATACGAAATCATCTGGGCCGAGGCGCGCATGGCGCCCATGAACGAGTACTTCGAGTTCGAAGCCCAGCCGGCGATGATGATGCCGTAGACTTCCATCGAGGTGATCGCCAGCAGCAGCAGCAGGCCGGCGTTGACGTTGGCCAGCGCCGATTCCGGGCCGAAAGGAATGACGGCCCATGCGGCCAGGGCCGGCATGATGGTCATGATCGGGCCGATGATGAACAGGCTCGGGGTGGCTTTCGCCGGGACCACGATTTCCTTGAGCAGCAGCTTGAGCGCGTCGGCGATCGGCTGCAGCAGGCCCAGCGGGCCCACGCGGTTCGGACCCACGCGGATGTGGATCCAGCCGATCAGCTTGCGCTCCCACAGCACCAGATAGGCCACCAGGCCCATCAGCGGCAGCAGCACGCAGACGATTTTCAGCAGCGTCCAGGCGAAGGTCCAGACGGTCGGACCCACCAGGGTTTCACCGCCGGCATAAAAACTATTGAGTACGTCAGGCATCGACATTTTGATTAAGCCTTTTCAATCGAAATCGGACCGAACATGGCGCCCAGCGACGAGGTCAGCTGGTGAGCCGCGGCCACGCGCACGACATTCGCCGGCAGGCGCTTGTCGATGGCGGCGACCAGGGTCGCACTGCCCTCCCCTTGCTGCACGGTGACCATGTCGCCGGCCTGCACGCCCAGCACCTCGGCCAGCTTGTGCGAGATGGTGGCCAGCGGGGCCTGTGCATCGGCGGTGCGCAGCAGCGGTTCCGAACGGCGCGCGATGGCGTCGGCGAAGTAGATCGGCACGTCAGCCAGACGCTCCAGCTTCAGGTCGGCTTCATGGCCGAACTTGGCCGAAGTCGGGGCCAGCTTGGCCACGTTGTTCAGCTTGGACGACAGGTCGGTGACACCCTTGCCCAGCGCTTCGTCGCGGATCGATTCCGAGTTCTCGTAATCGAAGCCCGACAGGCCCAGCAGGTTGCCCAGCACGCGCAGCACTTTCCAGGCGGGACGGGTCTCGCCCAGCGGCTTGACGGTGCCGTTGAAGCTCTGTGCGCGGCCTTCGCAGTTGACGAAGGTGCCGGCGGTCTCGCTGAACGGCGAGATCGGCAGCAACACGTCGGCGTAGTCCATGCCGTGCTTGAAGGCCGACATCGCGACGACCATCTCGGCGCCCTGCAGGGCCTTGATGGCTTGCTGCGGGTTGGCGGCGTCCAGTTCCGGCTCGGCGTTCAGCAGCACATAGGCCTTTTTCGGCTGGGCGAACAGGTTCGCGGCGTTGTTCGAGATAGCATTCACGAGGTAGCCGCCGACGGTGTTGGCGGCGTCCACGAAGTAGCCGAATTTGGCGCCGGTCTGCTCGGCGATCCACTGGGCGGCGGCGTGCAGCGCCGAGCCTTGCGGATGCTGCATGACGGCGTTACCCAGCAGGACAGCGCCCGGCAGGTCTGCGGCGTTTTCCACCACCAGGGTAGCGGCGATAGCCTTCGCCGCATCCGAAGCCTCGATGCCTTCGAAGCCGGCCGGGGCAGCGATGCCTTTCGCAGCGGCGACAGCCACCACGATGCCGGACAGCGCAGCCAGCCATTCCGACGGCGACACGATCATGCGGCCGGCGGTCGGGATCAGGTTGTCCTCGTCCGAACCGTGGACGATGTTCAGTTTGGCGCCCGACTTGACGGCGGCGCGCAGGCGGGTCGCGGCCAGCGGGTGGTCCTTGCGCAGGAAGGAACCGACGACCAGCACGCGCTTGAGCGCCGACAGTTCGGCAATCGGCATGCCCAGGTGCGGCACGACCGCGCCGTCCAGCGCGAAGTCGCTCTGGCGCAGGCGGAAGTCGACGTTCTCGATGCCGAAGCCGCGCATGGCTTTCTGCAGCAGGAACAGTTCTTCGACGGTCGAGTGCGGGGTCGCGACGGCGGCGATGCTGTCGGCGCCGTGCTCGTGACGGATGTTACGCAGGCCGTGGGCGACGTACTCGAGGGCGGTCTGCCACTCGGTCTCGATCCACTTGCCGTCCTGCTTGACCATCGGCTTGACCAGGCGGTCGGCGTTGTCCAGCGCTTCGTAAGCGAAGCGGTCCTTGTCCGAGATCCAGCACTCGTTGATGTTTTCGTTTTCCAGCGGCAGCACGCGCATCACCTTGCCGCCCTTGACCTGGACGATCAGGTTGGTGCCCAGCGAGTCGTGCGGCGACACCGATTTGCGGCGCTGCAGTTCCCACGGACGTGCGGAATAACGGAAAGGCTTGCTGGTCAGCGCGCCGACCGGGCACAGGTCGATCATGTTGCCCGACACTTCCGAGTCGACGGTCTTGCCGACGAAGGTCGTGATTTCCGAGTGCTCGCCGCGGCCGACCATGCCGAATTCCATCACGCCGGCCACTTCCTGGCCAAAGCGCACGCAACGGGTGCACTGGATGCAGCGGCTCATCTCTTCCATCGAGATCAGCGGGCCGGCTTCCTTCGGCACCACCACGCGTTTTTCTTCTTCGTAGCGCGAGTTGCTCTTGCCGTAGCCGACGGCCAGATCCTGCAGCTGGCATTCGCCGCCCTGGTCGCAGATCGGGCAATCCAGCGGGTGGTTAATCAGCAGGAATTCCATGACCGACTTCTGTGCGGCCACGGCCTTGTCGCTGTGGGTGCGCACGATCATGCCCGGCGAGACCGGGGTCGCGCAGGCGGGCATCGGCTTCGGTGCCTTTTCGACTTCGACCAGGCACATGCGGCAGTTCGCTGCGATCGACAATTTCTTGTGATAGCAGAAGTGCGGGACGTAGGTTCCCAGTTTGTTCGCGGCGTCCATCACCATGGAACCTGGCGGGACTTCTACTTTCTTGCCGTCTAATTCAATTTCAACCATTTGATCGTTACCTGACCTGGTTTAAAGGTATGCGGGCACCAAGCATTGCTTGTGCTCGATGTGATGAATGAATTCCTCACGGAAGTTCTTGATCATGGCTTCCACAGGCATCGCGGCGGCTTCGCCGAGCGCGCAAATGGTACGGCCCTTGATGTTGAACGCGACATTGTTCAGCAGCTCGATGTCGTCCGGACGGCCCTGGCCGTTTTCGATACGGTGCACCATGCGGTACAGCCAGCCGGTGCCTTCACGGCATGGCGTGCACTGGCCGCAGGATTCTTCGTAATAGAAGTACGACAGGCGCAGCAGCGACTTGACCATGCAGCGGGTCTCGTCCATGACGATCACCGCGCCCGAACCGAGCATCGAACCGGCTTTCGCGATCGAGTCGTAGTCCATGTCGGTTTCCATCATGACTTCGCCGCGAATCACCGGCGCGGAGGAACCGCCAGGAATGACTGCCTTGATCTTCTTGCCGCCACGCATGCCACCGGCGAGTTCCAGCAGCTTCGCAAATGGCGTGCCGAGCGGGATTTCGTAGTTGCCTGGACGCTCGACGTCGCCCGAGATCGAGAAGATCTTGGTGCCGCCGTTGTTCGGCTTGCCGAGGGCCATGTAGTTTTCCGGGCCCATGTTCAGCAGGAAGGGCACGGCCGCGAAGGTCTCGGTGTTGTTGATCGTGGTCGGCTTGCCGTACAGTCCGAACGAGGCCGGGAACGGCGGCTTGAAGCGCGGCTGGCCCTTCTTGCCTTCCAGCGATTCCAGCAGTGCGGTTTCTTCGCCGCAGATGTAGGCGCCGTAACCGTGGTGCGCGTGCAGCTGGAAGCTGAACTGCGAACCCATGATGTTATCGCCCAGGAAACCGGCGGCGCGCGCCTCTTCCAGCGCCTCTTCGAAGCGCAGGTATTCCTGGAAGATCTCGCCGTGGATGTAGTTGTAGCCCACGGTGATGCCCATGGCGTACGCGCCGATGGCCATGCCTTCGATCAGCGAATGCGGGTTGTAGCGGATGATGTCGCGGTCCTTGAAGGTGCCCGGCTCGCCTTCGTCGGTGTTGCAGACGAGGTATTTCTGGCCCGGGAACTGGCGCGGCATGAAGCTCCACTTCAGGCCGGTCGGGAAACCGGCGCCGCCGCGGCCGCGCAGGCCCGAGGCCTTCAGGTCGGCAATGACCTGCTCCGGGGCGATGCCCTCTTCCAGGATCTTGCGCAGGGCCGAGTAGCCGCCGCGCTTGACGTAGTCCGCCAGGTGCCAGTTCTCGCCGTCCAGGTCCTTCAGGATCAGCGGATTGATGTGACGGTTGTGCAGGCTGGTCATTTGTTCAGTTCCTCCAGCAGGGCATCGATTTTCTCGTCGCTCATGAACGAGCACATCTGGTGATTATTCAGCAGCATGACGGGTGCGTCGCCGCAGGCGCCCATGCACTCGCCTTCCAGCAGGGTGAACTTGCCGTCTTCGGTGGTGCCGCGGAAATCGATGCCGAGCGCGTCCTTGATGCGCTGGGCGGCGCGCTCGCCACCCGACAGGGCGCACGGCAGGTTGGTGCACACGGTGATCTTGTGCTTGCCGACCGGCTTCAGGTTGTACATGTTGTAGAAGGTGGCCACTTCCTGGACCGCGATCGCCGGCATGCCGATGTAGTCGGCAACTTCCTGCATCGTTTCCGGCGCCAGCCATCCCTTTTCGACCTGGGCGTGGGCCAGCGCGGCCATCACGGCCGACTGGCGCTGGTCAGCCGGGTACTTGGCCAGCTCGCGGTCGATTTTTTGTAAGCACTGCTCAGATAACATTTTTCTCTTCCTTACGTCGCTTATCGACCGGTTCAGCGGTCGATCGAACCGAACACGATGTCCTGCGTACCGATGATGGTCACGGCGTCGGCGATCATGTGGCCGCGCGCCATTTCATCCAGGCTCTGCAGGTGAACGTAGTCCGGGGTGCGGATCTTCAGGCGGTAGGGCTTGTTGGCGCCGTCCGACACGATGTAGATGCCGAACTCGCCCTTCGGGTGCTCGACGGCGGCATACGCCTCGCCCGGCGGCACGTGGAAGCCTTCGGTGAACAGCTTGAAGTGGTGGATCAGCGATTCCATGTTCGACTTCATGTCGACGCGCGACGGCGGCGCAATCTTGTGGTTGTCGATCATGACCGGGCCCGGATTCGCACGCAGCCAGGCGATGCACTGCTTGATGATGCGGTTCGACTGGCGCAGCTCTTCGATACGGACCAGGTAGCGGTCGTAGGAGTCGCCGTTGGTGCCGACCGGGATGTCGAAGTCCAGCTTGTCGTACACCGCGTACGGCTGGGTCTTGCGCAGGTCCCAGGCGATGCCCGAGCCGCGCAGCATCGGGCCCGAGAAGCCCATGCCCTTCGCGTCTTCCGGGGTCACCACGCCGATGCCGACGGTACGCTGTTTCCAGATCCGGTTGTCGGTCAGCAGGGTCTCGTACTCGTCCACGTAGCCGTCGAAGCGCTTGGTGAAGCCGTCGATGAAGTCGAGCACCGAACCCTTGCGAATTTCGTTCAGCTCGTCCACTGCGCGCTGGCTGCGCACCAGCGAAGGCTTGTGCTGCGGCATGACGTCCGGCAGGTCGCGGTACACGCCGCCCGGGCGGTAATAGGCCGCGTGCATGCGCGCGCCCGACACCGCTTCATAGACGTCGAACAGGTCTTCGCGGTCGCGGAAGGCGTACAGGAAGGGACCCATCGCGCCGATGTCCAGCGCGTGCGCGCCCAGCCACATCAGGTGATTCAGGATGCGGGTGATCTCGTCGAACATCACGCGGATGTACTGTGCGCGGATCGGAGCTTCGATGCCCAGCAGCTTCTCGATCGCCAGCACATAGCCGTGCTCGTTGCACATCATCGACACGTAGTCGAGGCGGTCCATGTAGGGCACCGACTGCAGGTAGGTGCGGGTCTCGGCCAGCTTCTCGGTGCCGCGGTGCAGCAGGCCGATGTGCGGGTCGGCGCGCTGGATGACCTCGCCGTCCAGTTCCAGCACGAGGCGCAGCACGCCGTGCGCTGCCGGGTGCTGCGGACCAAAGTTCAGGGTGTAATTCTTAAGCTCAGCCATTATTTCATCCCGTAGGTTTCTTCGCGGATCACGCGCGGAATGTTTTCACGCGGTTCGATCGTGACCGGTTGGTAGATCACGCGCTTCTGCTCGGGGTCGTAGCGCATCTCGACATAGCCCGAAATCGGGAAGTCCTTGCGGAACGGGTGGCCGATGAAGCCATAGTCGGTCAGGATGCGGCGCAGGTCGCCGTGGCCTTCGAACAGGATGCCGAACAGGTCGAACGCTTCGCGCTCGAACCAGTTGGCGTTGCGCCAGATGCCGGTGATGGACTGCACCAGCGGCATCTCGTCGTCCGGGCAGAACACGCGGACGCGCACGCGCCAGTTGTGCTCGATCGACAGCAGGTGGGTCACCACCGCGAAGCGCAGGCCGTCCCAGGTACCTTCGCCGTAGTTCAGGTAGTCGACGCCGCACAGGTCGATCATTTCTTCGAAAGCGAGCGACTTGTCGTCGCGCAGGGTCTGCATCGCTGCAAGATAGTCGGCGGCCTTGACTACCACGGTTACTTCGCCGAGCGCCGACGAAATGGCAGCGCGCTCGCCGAGCGCATTCTTCAGGGCGAGCTCAAGGACTTCGAGTTTTGTCGTCATGGTGTTAGCTGCTTGGTTTTATCGCGCGATGGTGTTGGTGCGCTTGATCTTGTTCTGGAGCTGGATGATGCCGTACAGCAGAGCTTCAGCGGTCGGCGGGCAGCCCGGGACGTAGACGTCGACCGGCACGATGCGGTCGCAGCCGCGCACGACGGAGTACGAGTAGTGGTAGTAGCCGCCGCCGTTGGCGCAGGAACCCATCGAGATCACCCAGCGCGGCTCGGCCATCTGGTCGTAGACCTTGCGCAGCGCCGGCGCCATCTTGTTGCACAGGGTGCCGGCGACGATCATCACGTCGGACTGGCGCGGCGACGGACGGAACACGACGCCGAAGCGGTCCAGATCGTAGCGGGCCGCGCCCGCGTGCATCATTTCGACCGCGCAGCAGGCCAGGCCGAACGTCATCGGCCACATCGAACCGGTGCGGGCCCAGTTGATCAGCTTATCGGCTGTGGTGGTAACAAAACCTTCGTTTAAAACGCCTTCAATAGCCATGGCTTATTCCCAATCAAGGGCACCTTTCTTCCAGATGTACCAGAAACCGACGACGAATTCGGCGATGAACACCATCATCGTGACGAACGCAGGCCAGCCCAGGTCGCGCATCGAGACGCCCCATGGGAAGAAGAATGCCGTTTCCAGATCAAACAAAATAAACAGGATCGCGACCAGGTAGTACCGGACGTCGAATTTCATGCGCGCATCTTCGAATGCTTCGAAACCGCATTCGTACGGCGACAGCTTGGCGGCGTCGGGACGGTGCGGCGCAATGATGCGGCCAAGAACTTGCGGAGCGACGCCAACGCCGATGCCGACAAGAAGGAACAAAAGGACGGGGAAGTAATTCTCGAGGTTCACAGCAGAGAAGCCTTATTGAACGATCGGTTGATAAAACACTGCAGGGGTGCAGCACCGCATCGGACAATCCTGGCTTTGGGCCTACCACCAGGATCGTACGACCGGAGGCCCAGGCAAACCCACTGCGTGCTGCGGCAGGCTTTCCAGGACCCCCAGAGATCCTCGTAAAAAAAGCCAGCTAAGGCAAGGAGCGGAGCTCATGCGCCCTAGCTGGCTTCTGTATCTTGGTGCCGACGGCGAGACTCGAACTCGCACAGCTTGCGCCACTACCCCCTCAAGATAGCGTGTCTACCAATTTCACCACGTCGGCTGGAGACCAGTATTCTACCCTGCCTTAGCACTATTTTTCAATGCTCAAATTGCGCTAGCACAAGGAAAATACTGTTTTTCTCTACTTACTTTTCGCTGTATTCACAGCCTGGCGGGTCGAGAAGCCGCCAGGGCTTGCTGGCGGAGAGAACCCGCCGATACTACACCACCCCGCGCAAGCCTGCACGGAGGGGTCCGCTTTTGCCGTGCGGATCGGAAGCTTGCCTTACTTGGCCGGCGCCGGAGCAGCCGGGACTGCGGCAGCCGGAGCCGACGGCACGTCCTGGGTCGCAGCCGGAGCGGCGGCCGGCGCCGCCGGAGCCGGCGCCGTGTTCGGAACGGCATTGCCCGCATTGTTCGCCGGAGCGGTGGCCGGAGCACGCTCCATCACGCCGCCGCCCACATTGGCCGCCGGACGGTTGGTGCCGAAGTAGGCCAGCGCCAGGGTCGAGGCGAAGAAGATCGCTGCGGCGACGGCGGTGGACTTCGACAGGAAGTTCGAAGAACCGCTGGCGCCGAACAGGCTGCCGGAAGCGCCGGAACCGAAAGCGGCGCCCATGTCGGCGCCCTTACCGTGCTGGACGAGCACCAGGCCAATGATGGCCAGTGCGGACAGGACCTGCAGGACAACGATCAGATTGAACAACACGTTCATTATTATTCCATTCCAAGGTTAACTACGTTGCAAATACTTTATTCATGCGGCATTCCGGAGGCGTGAATGATAGCGAGAAAATCCTGCGCCTTCAACGCTGCCCCGCCGATCAGCCCGCCATCGATATCGGGCTGCGCCAGCAGTTCGCGCGCATTGTCCGGCTTCATGCTGCCGCCGTAGAGGATGGCCACTTTTTCCGCCGCCTCTGCGCTGCGCGCCTTCAACTGTTCGCGCAGGCATGCATGCACTTCCTGCGCCATCTCCGGCGTCGCCGTCTTGCCGGTACCGATCGCCCACACAGGTTCGTAGGCAACCACGATCTTCGCCACCGCTTCCAGCGGCAGCAGCTCGAGCACCGTGCCGAGCTGGTCACCGACCACATCGAAGGTCTGTCCTGCTTCGCGCTCTTCGAGCGTTTCGCCGACGCAGATGATCGGGGTCATGCCTTCCTTCAGCACCGCCAGCGTCTTCCGCGCCACCAGTTCGCTGCTCTCCAGATGGTAGGCGCGGCGTTCCGAGTGACCGACGATCACGTAGCGGCAGGCGAAGTCGGACAGCATCTTCGCGCACACTTCACCCGTGTAGGCGCCGCCTTCGTACGCGGACACATCCTGCGCGCCCCAGGTGATCGGGCTGCCTTTCAGCGCCTCTTCGCACTGCTGCAGGTAGGGCGCCGGCACGCACACGGCACATTCCGCCTTCGCGCCATCCAGTCCCGCCACGATGCCCTCGAGCAGCGCTGCGTTGACTGCGCGGCTGCCGTTCATCTTCCAGTTGCCTACGATGAGCTTGGGCCGCATCAGAACCTCACGGTCAAATAACCCGCTATTTTAGCGGTCGTTGATAGGACGGTCAAACGATGCTTGACCAGGTGCATGTTATTCATGGTTGCTTCCAGAGTAGTGGGTATTTTTTGTCAGGGCCTAGGCACCGAGGTCGAGCATGATCTTGCCGACGTGGGCGCTGCTTTCCATCAGCGCGTGGGCCTCGGCCGCCTGGGCGAGCGGGAACACGCGGTGGATCACCGGCCTGATCTTGCCGGCCTCGATCAGCGGCCAGACGCGTTCGCGCAATTCGCGTGCGATCTGCGCCTTGAAGGCGACCGGACGCGGGCGCAGGGTCGAGCCGGTGATGGTCAGGCGGCGGCGCAGCACCTGACCGAGGTCGACCTCGGCGCGGGCGCCGCCCAGCAAGGCGATCAGGTTGAGGCGGCCGTCGTCGGCCAGGCAGGCGATCTCGCGCTTGATGTAGTCGCCGCCGACCATGTCGAGGATGACGTCGACGCCCTTCCCGCCCGTCAGTTCCTTGACGATGCCCGAGAAATCTTCGGTCTTGTAATTGATGGCGCGTTCTGCGCCCAGCTGTTCGCAGGCGCGGCATTTGTCCTCGCTGCCGGCGGTGGCGAACACGCGGTGGCCCATGGCCGCGGCCAGCTGGATCGCGGTCACGCCGATGCCCGAGCTGCCGCCCTGCACCAGCAGGGTCTCGCCGGGCTGCAGGGCCGAGCGCTGAAACACATTGCTCCACACGGTAAAGAAAGTCTCGGGCAGCGAGGCAGCCTCGATCGGGCTCAGGCCCTTCGGCGCCGGCAGGCATTGTTCGAGCGGCGCCGCGCAGTACTCGGCATAGCCGCCGCCCTGCACCAATGCGCAGACCAGGTCGCCCTTCTTGAACCCGCTTTCCTGCAGGTCGCCGTCAACGATCTCGCCGGCCACTTCGAGGCCCGGCAGGTCGGAGGCACCCGGCGGCACCGGGTACTGGCCGAGCCGCTGGAACACGTCCGGGCGATTGACGCCGGCGGCCAGCACGCGAATCAATACTTCGCCGGCCTTCAGGACGGGCAGCGGGCGCTCGCAGGGCTGCAGGACTTCCGGACCGCCGGACTGGGTGATTTCGATGGCACGCATGGCTGGGCTCTCGACCTGGAAAGGCTTGTTGAACAAGTGGCAATTGTACGCCACCGGCAACCTGCGACCAAGCGAACAGCCGCGCAAAGATTGCTGATAACGCTATCATTGCGCAACTTAATGCTGAGTTGCATCCAAAATGCGACGCGGGTTAGCGCCAGCTCAACAAACCGGTTTTGCCGCCTTGTTGTCACAGTCGAGACTGCTAGATTGGCTCAGCGGGCTCATGCATATTGCATTGCCCATTTCCAAGGAGCTAGACATGAAGTTGAGCTTTCCTGCCCTGCTGGACGCCGGGCGCCGCACCTTCCTCGTCGCCGGCCTCGCGCTGGCGACCACCCTCACCATCGCTCCCATCGGCGCCCAGGCCCAGAACTGGACCACCGAGCGCTGGGTCGGCACCTGGGGCGCGGGCCCGGGCGGTCCGCCACTGCCGGCCAACACCCAGACCTTCACCGACCAGACCCTGCGCCTGATCGTACACTCCAGTATCGGAGGGAATCGGGTCCGGATTCGTGTATCGAACGAGATGGGCAGCACGCCGCTGCGCATCGGTGCCGCCCATATCGCCTTGCGCGCCGGCGGCGCTGACATCCAGGCCGGCACCGACCGTCCGCTGACCTTCAGCGGCAATACCTCGATCACGATCCCGCCCGGCGCGCCGGCGCTGTCCGACCCGGTCGACCTGAACGTGCCGGCGCTGTCCGACCTGGCGGTCAGCATCTACCTGCCGGGTACGGTGGGCGCGACCACCATCCACGGCACCGCGAGCCAGACGAATTACGTCTCGCTGCCGGGCGACTTCACGGGCGCCGCCTCGCTGCCGACCCAGCGCACCATCCTGTCCTGGCCGCACCTAGCCGAAGTGGACGTCGACGGCGGCCAGGCCGCGGGCGGCGCCGCCATCGTCACCCTGGGCGACTCGATCACCGACGGCACCCGCAGCACGCCCGACACCAACAACCGCTGGCCCGACTGGCTGGCGCGCCGCCTGCAGACCGTGCGCGACCCGATCCTGGGCATCAACACCCGCCTGGGCGTGATCAACCGCGGCATCAGCGGCAACCGCCTGCTGTCGAATCCGGCGGAAGGCTCGCTGGCCGGGCGCAGCATCCAGGAACGCTTCGACCGCGACGTGCTGGCCGCGGCAGGCGTGCGCTACATGACCCTGATGATCGGCATCAACGACATCGGCAACAGCTCGGCCACCAATCCGGTCTCCGCCGACGACCTGATCGCCGGCTACCGCCAGGTGATCGCGCGCGCGCACGCCAAGGGCATCGCCGTGTACGGCGCGACCCTGACGCCGTTCGAAGGCGCCGGTTATTACTCGCCGGAGAAGGATGTGGTGCGCCAGGCCGTCAACAACTGGATCCGCTCCAGCGACGAGTTCGACGGCGTGATCGACTTCGACCGCGTGACCCGCGATCCTGCGCACCCGACGCGCTTTTTGCCGGCGTACGACAGTGGGGATCACCTGCATCCGAACGATCTGGGGTATCAGGCGATGGGGGGTGCGGTGCCGCTGGAGTTGTTCAGGTCGGTGGGAGGGGCTTACTTGAAAGCTGAGCAGAAGCAGGTGCAATAAAACCCGTTTGCTCAAGGCCGTCGTTCCCGCGAAGGCGGGAACCCAAGTTTGCGCAAGCGTTTCGATAGCTCACGCAGAACTTGGGTCCCCGCCTTCGCGGGGACAACGATGCTGTGGTTATTTCTTGTCGTTCTTGTGACTCTGCTGCCCAGCCTTCGCATGCTGCTCCGAAGAACCACCGCGAGTCCCGCCGCCGCTCTGCTGGCTGCCGCCCTTGCCGCCGCCCTGCCCGCCCTGGTTACCCTGGCTCTGGCTGTTGCCGTCGTTCTTGTGGCTCATCGAGCCTGCACGGCGTGCTTCTTCCGAATTGAACTCGTGGGCGTTGCCGGAAGCGTGGGCGGCCTTGCCGCCTTCGGATGCGATTTCGCGCTGCCTCTGCGGGTCCATCGAGGCGAATCCGCGGTTGCTGGTGTCGCTCTGGTTGTTGCCTTTGTTGCCGCCACCTTGGTTATCCGATGCCATGATTACCTCCACTAATAGTCGGTTTATGCTCCAGCTCGTATCAAAACTAGCTGAGACATCATCATGGTAGACGCCATGGCCGCGCCCGCCCACCAACAAAGCGCCACGCGTTTGTAGGACCAGGCCTGAGTGGATTGTCGTCCTGGTCTTTGCATCGAAAAGCCACTCAGGAGCTGGCGCCGCCCGTCTTCGACTGGGTCGGCAGCGCCGTCCCGGGCTTCCAGTTGCGCGACAGCGACTGGGCTTCCTCGATCTGCTCCTGGGTCATCTGGCGCGCAATGATGGCGCGCTGTTCGGTGGCGCTGCGGTGGCCGTTGGCGGCCGCCAGGTTCCACAGCATGTAGGCAAGCACCATGTCCTGCGGCATGCCGGCGACGTGGTAGCGGTACATCAGGCCGAGCGCATGCTGGGCATCCGGGTGGCCCTGCTCGGCCGCCTTGCGAAACCAGGTGACAGCCAGCTTCTGGTCCTGCGGCACCGCGTTGCCGGTGTAGTACATGGCGCCGATCACGTACTGCGCGTCGGCCTTGCCCTGCACCGCCGCCTTGTAGTGCCAGGCGAAGGCCTGCTTGTAGTCGCGCTGCACGCCGCGGCCCATGTAGTACATCAGGCCCAGCAAATGCTGCGCGTCCGCGTTGCCGGCCTTGGCAAGCGGCGTGATCTCCTTCAGCGCCAGCGCGTAATTGCGGGCGTTGTAGGCATTGGCGCCTTCCGTGAAGCCTGCCATCGCACTGCTGTGCAGCCCCAGGGCCAGCAGGATGGCAACGATGTGTTTTCTCATTGTCTCGTTTGGAACGGGTCTTCTTATTGTTGTTCTGTGTTGTCGGTGTCTTACTTCCAGCTGACCTTGCCCAGCCCGTCGACAGCCACCTTGCGGTTCAGGGGCTTGCCGTATACCGTCACCGAGCCCATGCCGGACAGGTTCAGGCTGGCGTTCTGGTGCGCCGTGACGCTGGCGTTGCCCAGGCCGGAGAGGTCGACGTTGACGCTGTCGGTGACGAACTCCTTCGCATCCAGGCTGCCCAGTCCGCCAAGGTCGGCCTTCAGCCATTTGGCGCGCCCGCTGATGTTCACGAAGCCGGCGCCGCGCAGGTTCAGGTCCACGCCCTCGCCGTTCAGGCTCTGCAGGTGCATGCTGCCGATGCCGCCCAGGCTGGCCGACACCAGCTTGTAATTACAGGATATCCGCATCGATCCGGCCCCATCCAGGCTCAGTTCGAGCTCGTCGCCGGAGAAGCCGGAGACGTCGGTCGAGCCCACGCTTTCCGAGCTCACTTCGCGCAGGGCCGGCAGGGTCAGCTCGGCATGCAGGGAACCCAGGCGCACGCGGCCGTGGATGTCGGTATCGATGTTCAGCGTATCGCCGCTCTGCACGGTGACGGTCTTGGCCAGCCAGCGCGGATCGCCGCTCAGGGTCAGCGTGGCGGTGCTGCCCTGCCGGATCCGCAGATCGACCGCGCCGTCGAGCTTGACGCGCACCACGCGCGCATCGATGGGCCGTGTCTCGGTAGCGACCTCGGGCGCTGCCTGCGCCAGTCCGAAGCCGGCCCAGAAGATGGCGGCCGCCGTGCCGAGAGTGAAAACCTTGTTCATCCAAATCTCCGATTCATGTTCTTGTAAAGCAAGCTTAGCATTTACACATGATCAGGGTAATCCCCCCGCTCGTCCATGCCCACGGGATTGCGACGAACTGCAGAAATCGCGCCCCCAGCGACGCATAGCCCGGATTGGCATGCAGACGAATAAACGGCGAAACTGCCAATTATGCATATAAGTTACGGTTAAAACTGTACTTATTTGTCATCAAATCGTCATCGTCCGCAGTTTCTGCTAAACAAAACGTTACTTATTTGCATGACATTGCGCTAATATGAACTGCTGCCCGGATACCATCCGGGCAGATGAACGCAGTTTCGAACCAGCCTAAAACCAGAGGTTATCAATGCGCATGCGCCTATTACCCGCCCTGCTGGCCGGAGTATCGCTCTCGATGTCCGCGTACGCCGCGAACAGCGACCAGTGGACCCTGCCGGTCAACGTCAAGAAGCTCGACAACGGCCTGACGGTCATTGTCTCCGAAGACCACACTTCGCCCACCGTCGGCGTTTCGGTCGTCTACCATGTCGGCATGCGCCTCGAGCCGCGCAACCGCACCGGCTTCGCCCACCTGTTCGAACACCTGATGTTCCAGGGCACCCCGAATGCGCCGAAGGGCGTGTTCGACCGCACCATCACCGGCGGCGGCGGCCAGAACAACGGCTCGACCCGTCCCGACTTCACCAACTACATCGAGACCGCGCCGGTGTCCTCGCTCGAGCCCATCCTGTGGCTGGAAGCGGACCGCATGAAGACCCTCGACTTCAACCCGGCCACGCTGAAGAACCAGCAGGACGTGGTGAAGGAAGAGATCCGCGTGAACGTGAAGAACCAGCCTTACGGCGGCTTCAACTGGATCGACATCAGCAAGCTCGCCTTCAACAAGTGGGAGAACAACCACGACGGCTACGGCAGCTTCGAAGACCTCGAAGGCGCCAGCCTGGACGACGTGCGCGGCTTCCATCGCGACTACTACGGCCCGAACAATGCGGTGCTGGCTATCGCCGGCGACGTGACCCCGGCCCAGGGCTTTGCGCTGGCCCAGAAATACTTCGGCGGCATCGCCAGGCGCGCGACGCCGAAGGCCACCGACTTCGCCGAAGGCCTGAACACCCAGGAAAAACGCATCGAGCAGAGCGACGCCCTGGCCCAGGTGCCGGCCGTGGCGGCCGCCTGGAAAGTGCCGGCACGCGGTTCGGCCGACCAGGCCCCGATGGCCGTGCTGGCCGAACTGCTGGCAGGCAGCGACGCTTCCCTGTTCTACCAGGGCATGGTGAAGGGCCGCGAGATCGCGCTGAACATCTCCGGCGGCTTCGGCCTGACCGGCCCGTTCGAATACGATGGCCCGACCCTGTTCACGGTCACCGGCCTGTACAAGCCGAACAGCAGCGCCGACGCCATGCTGGCCGCGATGGACGAAGAGATCGCCAAGGTCGCGAAGGACGGCGTCGACGAAGCCACGCTGAAGCGTGTCAAGACCAGCATGGTCGCCGACTGGAACAACAGCCTGGAAAATATCCTGCGCCGCGCCGACACCCTGGCCAAGCTGCAGACCCTGTGGGGCGACGCCAACGTCGTCAACAAGGTGCCGGGCTGGATCGAAGGCGTGACCTCCAAGGATATCCAGCGCGTCGCCGCCACCTACCTGGTGAAGAGCAACCGTACCGTGATCGACCGGAAGCCGGTGGCGAAACCCGCACCGGCGGCCGCGCCGCAGCCGGCCAACAAGGCCGTCACCACCCCGGCTCCGGCCGACAAGAAATAAGGAGCCGCATCATGAAAAAACTGATGCTCATCGCCGCCATCTCGGCGGCCTTCACGACTTCGGCTTTCGCCGCCGAAGCCGCCGCCCCGGCCAAGCCGGCCGGCATGCCCGCCTACGGCAAGGACAAGCCGCTGCCGTCCCCGCACATCGCCAAGAAGACCCTGGCCAACGGCCTGCAGGTCTGGGTGGTGCCGCGCAACGGCGTGCCGCGCGTCGACATGGTGCTGGCCGTGCGCAACGCCGGCTACATCGCCGACGACGCCGCCCACCCGGGCTTCGCCAGCATGCTGGCGGGCCTGCTGAACGAAGGCACCGCGAAGCATGACTCGCGCGCCATCGCCGAACTGGCCCAGGGCCTGGGCGGCTCGGTGGGCGGCGGCGGCGGCGCCGACGGCATCACCGTCAGCGCCAACGCACTGGCCTCGCAGGCCGGCCCCATGATGCAGCTGCTGGCCGAAGTCGCACGCACTCCGTCCTTCCCGGCCAAGGAAGTGGCGCTGGCCAAGGCGAATGCGCTGCAGGCCCTGCGCGTGCAGGAGACCCAGCCGCGCTTCCGCGCCGAGCGAGCCCTCAACCGCGCCGTGTTCGGCGAGCACCCCTACGGCCACACCACGCCGACCGTCGAAGGCATCAATTCGGTTGACGAAGCGCTGCTGAAGGCCGAACACGCCAAGCGCTTCCGTCCGGACCGGGCCCTGCTGGTGATCGCCGGCCGCATCAAGGAAGCCGACGCCATGAAACTGGCCCAGCAAGCCTTCGGCGACTGGAAGGCCGAAGGCGCCGCGCCGGCAGCCAGCGCCAAGGCGCCGGCCGCGGCCAAGCCGGTCCATGTCCTGCTGGAGCGTCCGGGCAGCGTGCAGTCGACCATCCGCCTGGGCGGTTCCGGCATCGCCGCCACCGCCGACGACCAGGTGCCGCTGCGTCTGGCCAGCACCATCCTGGGCGGCGGCTTCTCGAGCCGCGTCAACATCAAGCTGCGCGAAGAAAAGGGCTACACCTACGGCGCCTCGGCCGGCGCGCGCATGATGCGCGAAGGCGGCAGCATCGTCGGCGGCGCCGACGTGCGCAACGAAGTCACCGGCGCGGCCCTGACCGAGTACTTCAACGAGTACAAGCGCATCGGCGGCGAGCTGATCTCGCCGCAGGAAATGGAGATGCACAAGCGCTACGTGGCCGGCGGCTACGTGCTGGCCAACCAGATGCAGCGCGCAGTGGCGGCGACCCTGGCGTCGAACTGGCTGGTCGGCCTGCCGCCCGAGTACCTGTCGCAGTATGTGCCGCTGATCCAGAAGGTCACGCCGGAACAGGTGCGCGACGTGTCGAAGAAGTATTTCGCGCCCGAGAACCAGTCCATCGTGGTGGTTGGCGACAGCAAGGCGGTCGGCGAGCAGCTGAAGGCCTTCGGCGACTTCACCGTCACCGACAAGTAATCACGCTGTACCGGCGTGCAAGAACCTCCCGGGTGCGAATCCGGGAGGTTTTTTTTTACATCTGGCAAAAGATTATTTTTTGGCGGACTGCTTGTTGCCGCTGTGCGCAGACTGCTTGGTCTCGCCATGCTCGGCGCGCTGCTTGTTGACGACGCGCGCCGCGACCTCTTCCTCGCGGCCGGGATAGCGGTGTTCCTTCTTGAACTCGGTCTCGAGCTTCTTGAATTCGCGCTCGCGCTTCGGGCTGGCTCCCTTGGGCATGTTGGCCTCCGTCTGGTGGTTGACGGTGCCAGATTAGTCCCGTTGCGGACGCCGGTTCGGTGCGTTGACGCACGCATGGTGGGCACGGGGTGCCCACCCTACCTTACCCTTGCAACGCCTTCTCCAGGTCATCCAGCTCCGCCGGCTTCACCAGATGCGCATCGAACCCCGCCTCCTGCGCCTTGCGCCGGTCTTCCGGCGAACCGTAGCCGGTATGCGCCACCAGGCGGATAGCCTGCAGCGCCGGATGGCGCTTGATCATGCGCGCGACCTCGTAGCCGTCGACGTTCGGCAGGCCGATGTCGAGGACGATCACATCGGGCTGCTGCGCCAGCGCCAGCTCGACGATATCGGCGGCGTCGGCGGTGGTGTGGGCGTCGTAGCCCATCTCGGCCAGCAGAAAGGCCATCATCTCCATGGCGTCGACGTTGTCGTCCACCAGCAGCACGCGGCGGCCTTTCTGCCCCGGCTGGCCGGCATCGGCGTTGCCGGCGGGCGCCGGATGCTGGGGCGCCGAGGTGCGCAGCACCGGCAGCTCGACCGTGAAGGTGCTGCCCATGCCGATCCCGGGGCTATTCGCCACCAGGCGTCCGCCGTGCATTTCGAGCAGGCGCGAGACCAGCGACAGGCCGATGCCCAGGCCTTCCGGCGCACGGTCCGGCGGCACGGCGGCCTGCGCGAACATGCCGAAGATGCGCGGCAGGTTGTCCTCGGCGATGCCGATGCCGTTGTCCTGGACCGCAATGCGCACGGTGTCGCCATCCAGCTTCACTTCGACCCGGATATGGCCGCCCTTCGGCGTGAACTTGGCGGCGTTGTGCAGCAGGTTGCCCATCGACTGGGCCAGGCGTACCGGGTCGCCCGAGACCCAGATCTGGCGCTCCGGCTGGATGACTTCGAGGCGGTGCTCGCGCGCCGCGATCAGCGGGCCGGCGGTCTCGATCGCCTGCGCGATCACGCCGTTCATGTCGACTTCTTCCTTGCGCAGCGCGATCTTGCCTTCCGAGATGCGCGCCACGTCCAGCAGGTCGTCCACCAGGTGCGCCAGATGGTCGACCTGGCGCGTGATGACCTCGCGGGCCCTTGCCTGGCGCTCGGCCGCGCCGGCGCCGCTCGCGCCCAGCAGTGCGGCCGCATTGCGGATCGGCGACAGCGGATTGCGCAGCTCGTGCGCCAGCGTCGCCAGGAACTCGTTCTTGTTGCTGTCGGCCGCGCGCAGCAGGCTTTCCATTTCCTTGCGGCGGGTGATGTCGCTGGTCACGCGCGCCACCCGGTAGACCTCGTCGCGCGCATCGCGCACCGGGAACAGGCGGTCGCGCACCCAGCGCGTCGAACCGTCGCCCAGGACGATGCGGAATTCGGCTTCGTAATGCGGGTGGTCCTGCAGGCCGCTCCACATGCCCTCGACGTAGGCGCGGTCTTCGGGATGCACGGCGTCCAGCCAGCTGCCCGGCTCGCGTTCCAGCGACTCGGCGCTGCGGCCCCAGTTCCTGGCATAGGCCGGGCTGACGTATTCGAGCGCGCGCGCCGGCACCGAGAACATCCAGAACACGTCTTCGATGTTGTCGGTCAGCTGGCGGAAGCGCTCCTCGCTGTCGCGCAGCGCGTTCTGGGTCTGGCGCATGCGCAGCAGCGCGTTGACGTTGGCGATCAGTTCGTCGGCCTCGATCGGCGCCGCCAGGTAGTTGTCGGCGCCGCCTTCCAGGCCGCGGATCTTGTCGGCACGGCCGGTCAGCGCGGCCGAGGTCTGCAGCACCAGCACCAGGGCGCTGTCGGGGTCGGCCTTGATGCGGCGGCAAACTTCGATGCCGTTGATGTCCGGGAGCTTGACGTCCAGCAGCACCAGCGCGATGGCATGGCGCTTGACGGCCGCCAGCGCATCGGTGCCGTTGGTGGCTTCCACGACCTCGAACCCCGCGCTCTGCAGGATCCGGGTCTTGGCGTAGCGGGCGCCATCGTTGTCGTCGACGTTGAGGATCAGGGTTGGGGTCGTCATGGGTCTATCCATCAATATGCGGGAAGCTGCGCGGCAGGATCAGGCTGAAGGTGGAGCCGGCGCCGACCTGGCTCTCCACTTCGACCCGCCCGCCGAGCAGTTCGGCCAGCTTGCGGCACAGCGGCAGGCCGAGTCCCGTGCCCTTGCTGCGGCGCTGCAGCGGGTGCTCGATCTGGCTGAATTCTTCGAAAATCAGTTGCAGGTTGTCCGGGCTGATGCCGATTCCGGTGTCGGTCACCGCAAAGGTGATGGTATCGCGCTCGCGGTCCCAGTGGGCGCGCACGCGGACCGCGCCCTGCTCTGTGAACTTCAGCGCGTTCGAGATGAAGTTGCGCAGCACCTGGGAGATCTTGCCCTCGTCCGACTCGAAGGCGTCCTCGACCTCCGGGGTCTCGAACACCAGCTCGACGCGCGACTCGTCCACCAGCGGGCGCAGCATGCCCTTGAGCGCGCGGAACAGGTTCTCGGGCACCACCGGCGCCAGCTGCAGCTCGACCTTGCCGGCCTCGATCTTGGCCAGGTCGAGCAGGTCGTTGACCAGTTCCGACAGGTCGTTGGCGGCCTTCTCGATGAACTTCACCTGGCGCTCCTGCTCCGGGGTCAGGTCACCGTCCAGGCGCGCCAGCAGCAGCCCCGCCAGCGCGCGGATCGAGGACAGCGGCGTGCGCAGCTCGTGGCTGGTGTTCGACAGGAAGCGCGACTTCATCTCGTCCGCCTTGCGCAGGCGCTCGGCCTTGTCTTCGATCTCGGCGTACAGCGCGACGATGCCGCGGTTGGTGTCTTCCAGTTCGCGCGTCAGCTCCAGCAGGTCTTCCTGGCGTTCGCGCAGCTCGGCCAGGGTGGCCACCAGCTCCTGGTTCTGCTGGTGCACCTCGAGGTAGCTGTTGGCGACCGGGCTGTCCTTGGCCAGCTGGGCGCCCAGCTCCGCCAGGCGCGCCCCGTCGACCCAGGCCTGGAGCGGCACCAGCTTGCACATCGTGACCGTCGGCGCGCCATGGGCGTCGGCGCCGATGATGCACTCGTCCATCAGGCGGTGCGCCGTCACCACCGCGTCGTCCGGCAGGGTCTTGCCCGACGAGGCGCCGCCGGCGTTGATCGTCATTTCCAGGCACTGGCGCTTGGCGTCGTGGTCGCGCAACTGAAAGACCGCGCGCCCGCCGAAGCCCAACTGGCAGGCGCCGCGCGCGACTTCCGACACCGCGGTCGCGATGCGCACTTGGTCCTGCTGCGAAAAGCCGAGCAGCTTTGACACCTGGCGCGCGCGCTGGCGCACCAGCACCACGTCCTGCTCGCCCGACAGGCCGACATTGAGAATCCGTTGTGTATTCATGCGTGCTCCTCGCGGCGCCGGCCGACCAGCACCAGCGCATCGTCGCGGCCGCGGACGAAGTCGCGCATCAGGATGCCGGCCACCAGCACCGGTGCGCGCCCGTGCAGGCCGGGATACGCGTTCAGGTCCCACTGGGTCTGCACGCCGTCCGAATGCATGATGACCAGCGCGCCCGGCGGGCACTCGGCCGAGAATTCCTGCACCTTGCGCATGTTGGCGCCGACGATGCCGTTGTGCGATACCAGCGCGCGGCGCGCGGCGCCGTCGTGGACCACGCAGCTGACGTTGCCGATGCCGGCGAAACGCACCTCGTTGCCCGAGTAGTCGATGCGCGCCACCGACAGCGCCGCGCCGCGCGTGATGCGCAGCGCCTCGTGCGCGGTGTGCAGCACCTCGGACGGGCTTGAAGCCGGCCGGCGCTCGAGCGCGTGGACGGCCGCGCGCGCGGCCTTGGCCGCTTCCGGGCCGTGGCCCAGGCCGTCGACGCCGAGCAGTGTGGCGCCGTCGAGGTCGCAACTGGCGGCCCAGCCGTCGCCGCTGGCTTCTTCGCCGGCCAGCGGCACGTACAGCGCCCCGACCTCGATCCCGCAGGGGACCGGCGGCGGGCTGCCGCGCCACAGGCGCATGAAGAAAGCGGCGCCCTTGCCGGGCATGGACCAGACGTCGAATTCGTCGGACTGGCGCTGCAGCGCGCCGAGGCCGTTGCCGGCGGTGCCGGCGGTCGAGACGCCGTCGCGCAGGCTGGCCTCGAAGTCCAGGATGCCGGGCCCCTTGTCGATTGCCAGCACGTCGATGCCCGCCATCGCCGCGCCGGATTGCGCGCGCATGACGTAGAGCGTGCCGTCGGCCGCGTGCTTGAGGATGTTGGTGCCGGCCTCGGTGATCACGATCGCCAGGCGGCCCGCCTGGACGTCGTCGAAGCCCAGTTCGTCGGCCAGCTTCTGGCCGGCGCGCCGGGCGGCGGCGATGTCACTGGCGTGATTGATCGGGAAGACGAGTTGCGGGTGCAGAGAACTGATCAGCGTTTCCATTTGACGACAGACACTGCCGTGCCCTCTCCCGGACGGGAATCGACCTCGAACTCGTCGACCAGGCGCCTGGAACCGCCCAGGCCGAGGCCCAGGCCGCCGCCGGTCGTGTAACCGTCGCGCAGGGCCATGTCGAGGTCGGCGATGCCCGGCCCATTATCCACGAAGATCAGGCCGACCCCGCGTTTGAATCCATCTTCCAGCGCGTCGAGATGCACTTCGCCGCCGCCGCCGTACTTGATCGTGTTGCGCGCCAGTTCGCTGGCGGCGGTCACCAGCTTGGTCTGGTCGACCAGCGACAGTGCGATCGCCACCGCGCGCTCGCGCACGTGCTTGCGCAGCCCGACCACGTCCTCGTCGGAACGCAGGGGCAGCGTCAGGCGCGCCGTGCGCAGCCGGGCATTCAGCTCGAGCAGCGCGGTATCGTAAGCCACTGTGGAATTGAGAGCCGCGCTCATCAAAAATGGGTCTTTCCTAACAGGGTCATGCCCTTTTCGACGTTCAGCGCCGTCTTCACGCCGTGCAGGGTCAGGCCAAGCTCCACCAGCGTGATCGCAACCGCCGGCTGCATGCCGACCACCACGGTCTGGGCGTCCAGCACCCGCGCCATCGCGGCGGTGTTGCTGATCATACGCCCGATGAAGGAGTCGACCAGGTCCAGCGCCGAGATATCGATCAGCACGCCCTTGGCATTATCGCGCACGATGCGCTCGGTCAGGTCGTCCTGCAGGGTCATGGCCAGGCGGTCATGCATGTCGACCTGGATCGTCACCAGCAGCAGGTCGCCCATGCGGAGAATCGGGATGCGTTCCATGCGGATCTCAGCCCTTCTTCACGATCGCGGTGCCGGTGCGCTCGAGCGCGACCACGAAGGCGTCGGCCAGGCTGGCCTTGGTGGTCACGTCTTCCAGGTTGACGCCGAGGTGGACGATGGTCTGGGCGATCTGCGGGCGGATGCCGCTGATGATGCAGTCCGCGCCCATCAGGCGGGCGGCGGCGATGGTCTTCATCAGGTGCTGGGCGACCAGGGTGTCCACGGTCGGCACGCCGGTGATGTCGATGATCGCGATGGCCGCGCCGGTATCGACGATCTTCTGCAGGATGTTTTCCATCACCACCTGGGTACGCGCCGAGTCCAGGGTGCCGATCAGCGGCAGCGCCAGGATGCCGTTCCACAGTTTCACGACCGGGGTCGACAGCTCCAGCAGTTCCTGCTGCTGGCGCACGATGATCTGGTCGCGCGCGCGCTGGAACACTTCGATGGTGTACAGGCCGAACTTGTCGAGCAGCGAGCTGATGACCCAGGAAGCGTTGGCCAGGACCGCCGGCTCGCTGGCGAAGCCCGCGTTCAGTCGCGTGAACAGCGGCTGCTTGAGCGAGAAGACGAAGGTTGCGGTTTCGCTCGGGGTCGAGCCGCCCTTGGCGCGCGAGGAGGAGATTTCGGACAGGATGTCGCGCGCTTCGTCCCAGGAGCGGTGCTCGATGTTTTGCAGCTCACCGCCGCGGGTGCCCTTGGCGAAGGCGGTCAGGAATTGCTGGCAGTGCCTGCGCAACTGCTCCTTCGAGACCACGTTCGAGCGGACCGTCAGCGCTTCCAGCTGCGCCACCCATTCCGCGCCGATATCGGCCTCGTGCTCCTGGATGATCTGGCTGATGCGGGTCGCGTAGTCCTGAGTGGTCATCTTGCTTTCCTTTGTCTTGGAAGGTGGTTAAGGCCCTTTCAATGTTGCAGCTAGGGCCATTCTGTTAAATGGCCCACTATACCATTCATTTCCCAATTGCTACGGCACGTTTGCATTGCGCGCGCCGGCTTCGTGCTGCGTTGAACGCGAGCACGCAAATGGATTTGGTGGAAGTGAGCGGGATGACTCGGTTTTCCCGGGACACGGGGATTAGGTGCCCAGGATTTGAGGGATATGATTGTACTAAGATTATCCGATTTGAGCAGCAGTAATTTGTATGCATGTCGCTAAATTTGCTGCGTATCGAACCAGGCGCGCCACCCGGCAGTGTTACAGTCGGACATGCCTGAGCATTCGATGGGAAACTTACATGAGTCTACAAAACCTGGCGGACATCGGCAGTCTCGACGAGGCCAAGCCGGACCGCGCCGACATCCAGCGACTATTGGACGCAGCCGAGCGCAACCTGGATGATGCCGGCGTTACCGCCATCAGCAACGAAAACCGCTTCGACGCCGCTTACAAGTGCGTCATGCAATGCGCCATCGCCGGATTGCTTGCGAACGGCTACCGCACTTCGACCAGCAAACCCGGACATCATCAGACCGCGATCCAGTCGCTGCAGATTTCGATTGGCCTCGACAAGAGCACCGTGGTGAAACTCGACGATTTGCGGCAGCTTCGTAACTGCGACGATTATGAAGGTGCGCCGGTCAGTGCCGGTGCGGTGGAGGATGCGCAGAGGCATGCCGGTGCGCTGCTCGACCATTTCAAGGGCTGGCTCAGGGAGCATCATCCGGAAATGGCTTGATGTGTGAAAAGTTCTCCCGATGCAGAATGGGGCATCGAGATATGCTTAACTCTGCTTGTCCGGCACAGGTGGGACCAGAATGACTTCGCGAACTTTTCCGCTATTTTTATCCGTGATGAAGACCCACAGATAGCCGTGGCCATACTCCGTCGTCACCGCGCGCGGCCCAACGAGATAGGCCGGATATTCGTCGTAATCGTAGTAGCCTGTCGAAGGCCCAAGCAAATCCTTCACCTGTTTAGCGGTAAGCTCGGTAACGGCATGTTTGCCGAGGAAGGACGCGATCATTTGACCGCGCTCTTCCTGGGTCCCAGCCCTCCATGCTTGCGCAGTAAATTCTCGTGCACCCAGCTTTTTCGCCTGCTTCTCGATGGATTCACCCGAACATCCAGATAGCACAGCAATCGATAACACGGCCACAGACAGGAAACGCATCTTCGCCCTCATTCGTCGAGCACTTTAAGCTGCCCTGAGTTCAATGCAGCCATGCATCGATGACTCAAGGCAAAGTCCGATCCTTTGCTCCGGGATGAAGACGCTAACTCCTGAGGTCGATTTGACCTGACAAGTCTTCCACAGCGTTACTGCACCATATTGCCGCGCCTCAACGGCTCGGCCACCCAATCAACTAACGCCATCACTTTCGCCGTAAGCTCGCTCGCGATTCGATCGAAAATAAAAAACCGCCAGGCTCACGCACTGGCGGTTTTTATTGAGCCAGCCGCCGAAGCGGCCAAAGCAGGCAGAATTACTGCGCAGCACCCGCCGCAGCATCGTCCGCGGCAGCAGCCTTCATCGACAGCTTCAGGCGGCCGCGCTCGTCGGTCTCGAGGACCTTCACGCGCACTTGCTGGCCTTCCTTCAGGTAGTCGGCGACGGCGTTGACGCGCTCGTTGGCGATCTGCGAGATGTGCAGCAGGCCGTCCTTGCCCGGCATGACCTGCACGATGGCGCCGAAGTCCAGCAGCTTCAGCACGGTGCCGTCGTAGGTCTTGCCCACTTCGACCGATGCGGTCAGCTCTTCGATGCGGCGCTTGGCTTCCTGGCCGGCGGCGGCGTCGACCGAAGCGATGGTCACGATGCCTTCGTCGGTGATGTCGATCTGGGTGCCGGTTTCTTCGGTCAGCGCGCGGATGACGGCGCCGCCCTTGCCGATCACGTCACGGATCTTTTCCGGGTTGATGCGGATGGTGATCAGGCGCGGGGCGAAGTCCGACAGCTCGGTCTTCACGGTCGGCATGGCCTTCTGCATCTCGCCCAGGATGTGCTGGCGGGCTTCCTTGGCCTGCGCCAGCGCCACCTGCATGATTTCCTTGGTGATGCCCTGGATCTTGATGTCCATCTGCAGCGCGGTGATGCCCGAGGTGGTGCCGGCGACCTTGAAGTCCATGTCGCCCAGGTGGTCTTCATCGCCCAGGATGTCGGTCAGGACCGCGAACTTGCCGCCTTCCTTGATCAGGCCCATGGCGATGCCGGCCACGTGCGCCTTCATCGGCACGCCGGCGTCCATCAGCGCCAGGCAGCCGCCGCAGACGGATGCCATCGACGACGAACCGTTCGACTCGGTGATTTCCGAGACCAGGCGCACCGAGTAGCTGAAATCTTCCGGGTTGGGCAGCGCAGCGACCAGCGCGCGCTTGGCCAGGCGGCCGTGGCCGATTTCGCGGCGCTTCGGGGTGCCCACACGGCCGGTTTCGCCGGTGGCGAACGGCGGCATGTTGTAGTGCATCATGAAGTCGTCGGTGTACTCGCCCATCAGCGCGTCGATCTTCTGGCTGTCGCGGCCGGTGCCGAGGGTAGCAATCACCAATGCCTGCGTTTCACCGCGGGTGAACAGGGCCGAACCGTGGGTACGCGGCAGGACGCTGGTGCGGATCTCGATCGGGCGCACGGTGCGGGTGTCGCGGCCGTCGATGCGCGGCTCGCCTTCCAAGATCTGCGAACGCACGACCTTGGCTTCCATGTCGAACAGGATGTTGCCGACTTCGGCTGCATCGGCGGCGATGCCTTGCTCGGTCAGGCCGGCCATGACTTCGCCCGACAGCGACTTCAGCTTCTGCTGGCGCGCCGATTTTTCGCGGGTCTGGTAAGCGTCACGGACCTTGGCTTCAGCCAGTTGCGACACCTGGGCGATCAGGGTTTCGTTCTTCGGTGCCGGGCTCCACTCGACTTCCGGCTTGCCGCCTTCTTCGACCAGGGCGTGGATCGCGTCGATCACGGCCTTCATCTGCTCGTGGCCGTAGACGACCGCGCCCAGCATGACTTCTTCCGACAGCTGCTGCGCTTCCGATTCGACCATCAGCACGGCGTGCTCGGTACCGGCGACAACCAGGTCCATCTGCGAGGTCTTCAGCTGGGTGGTGGTCGGGTTCAGGATGTACTGGCCATTGGCGTAGCCGACGCGGGCGGCGCCGATCGGGCCGCTGAACGGGATGCCGGCCACGCACAGGGCGGCCGAGGCGCCGATCATCGCAGGGATGTCCGGATCGATTTCAGGGTTCACGGACAGGACGTGGATGATGACCTGGACTTCGTTCAGGTAACCTTCCGGGAACAGCGGGCGGATCGGACGGTCGATCAGGCGCGAGGTCAGGGTCTCCTTCTCCGACGGACGGCCTTCGCGCTTGAAGAAGCCACCCGGGATCTTGCCGGCGGCGTAGCTCTTCTCGATGTAGTCGACGGTCAGCGGGAAGAAGTCCTGGCCCGGCTTGGCGTCTTTCTTCGCCACCACGGTTGCCAGGACGACGGTGTCCTCGACCGACACGACGACGGCGCCGCTGGCCTGGCGAGCGATTTCGCCGGTCTCCAGGGTCACGGTGTGATCGCCGTACTGGAAGGTTTTCGTAACTTTGTTAAACATGGGTAATCCCTTTCTATTTGCCGACAGATTTTCAGGCGCTGTCGTTCACCTCACCACAGTTTTCGTTTTTGGAATTCGGGGTCAGACCCCATTCTTTTAACTTCGGGGTCTGACCCCGAATTCCAAAAACGAAAACAAAAAATGCCTGCGGCAGTCGGGCTGACGCAGGCATTTCGTGATCAAGCCGTTTGGCTCAATGCGTAGATTACTTACGCAGACCGAGCTTGGCGATCAGATCGCGGTAACGGTTCAGATCCTTGTTCTTCAGGTAAGCCAGCAGGCTCTTACGACGGTTGACCATCATGATCAGGCCGCGGCGCGAGTGGTGGTCTTTCTTGTGTTCCTTGAAGTGACCGTTCAGTTCGTTGATGCGTGCGGTCAGCAGTGCAACCTGGACTTCCGGGGAGCCGGTGTCTTTGTCGCCACGTGCGTTGTCGGCGATGATGGCTGCTTTGTTGATGTGTTCTACGGACATGATGTTACCTTTCACATGCGGTGCAAGAGTCGGAACCCAGCGCACCGTGAGTTATCAAAAACCTGGCCTCGAAAGCCAAGACCGGGAAGTATAGGCGAAAACCTCGGGTGAGGCCAGTGTTTCGTGGACTTCGCTACAATGCATTGCATCGACATTGTTTTTTTGACACTCATGAAAACATCCAACTACGCCCTCGTCCTGGCCCTTGGCATGGCCCTCTCCGCCTGCGGCCATTTGATGCCCAAGGCGCCCGCCGCCGGCACGCCGCTGGCCGAGGTCACGGCGAAGCTCGGCAAGCCTAGCGCCGTGTATCCGGAACCGGACGGCGGCCAGGTGCTCGAATACCGCGGCCAGCCCATGGGCCAGTTCCAGCACATGGCGCGCTTCAAGGCCGATGGCACGCTGCTATCCTACGAACAGGTGCTGACCACCGAGAATTTCGCCAGGATCGAGCCGAATCGCTGGACCCGCGATGATGTGCTGCGCAACTTCGGCCGCCCGGCAGAGGTCGTGCGCTCGCGCCTCGAGGACGGCGAAATCTGGTCCTACCGCTACAAGGAAAAAGGCGTGTGGGATTCGCTGATGAACGTGGACTTCAATGCCCGCGGTACGGTGCTGCGCGTCTTCAACAGCGCGGACCCGCTGCTCGACGACCGTTTCAAGGGACTGTGAGGATGCGATGTCTTACCTGATGAGAAGCTGCGCGCTGGCGGCGCTCGTGCTGTCGCTGTCGGCCTGCGCCCCACTGTTCCGCCAGCCGCCGCCCATCGGCGCTTCGGTGGGCGAAGTCACGGCGGCGCTGGGCCAGCCGGCCGCCAGCTATCCGCTCCCGGACGGCGGCCAGGTGCTCGAATACCGCGGCCAGCCCATGGGCCAGTTCCAGCACATGGCGCGCATCGGGCCGGACGGCCGCCTGCTCTCCTTTGAACAGGTGCTGACCAGCGAGAATTTCGCGAAGGTGAAGATCGGCCAGTGGACCAAGGACGACATCCTGCGCAACTACGGCCGCCCGGCCGAGATCTCGCGCGTGGCCTTCCACAACTACGAAGTCTGGTCCTACCGCTACAAGGAAGCGGGCGTGTGGAATTCGATGATGAGCGTGCACTTCGACCAGAACGGCGTCGTGCAGCAGATGCTCAACGGCCCGGACCCGATGTACGACGACCGTTTCCGGCATCGTTAAGTCATCTTTAAGCCGCCGGTGAGGAAGTGTGAGAAATCCGCCCATGCGGATGGCTATACTCTTCCGCATGGACCTTGCCTACCGCACACCCGTCTCCGATCGCCGTTATGGACTGCTGCTGACTGTCCTCGTGCACGTGGCACTGGTGATCGGCTGGCAGGCGGCGCGCAACTTGCCCGCGCCCGCGGCACAGCCTGACGGACCGCGCACCCGCATCCTGTGGATTCCGCTGCAGCTGCCCAAGCTGAGGCAGCGTGAGCCAGAGCCAGAGCCAGAGCTGCAGCCGGCAGCGCCGCGCAGGGAGGCCACGGCGCCGGGCCTGCATGCGCGCCCTGCCCTCCCACTGCCGCCGCTGCCTGCCGTGACGGCCTCGCCGGCGCCGGCCGACAGCACCACGCCTTCGACGGCGCCCACCGCAAACGCGGACGCATCGCCGCAAGTTGCACCGCAAAAAGCCAGCGCCGCGCAGATCCTGCAGCAGGCCAAGCGCGACATCGGCAGCATCGCCAAGGCCCTGCGCAAGGAGAACAATCCGTATATCGCCGCGCCGCTGGACAGCCCCGTCATCCGCATGCAGCGCGGCATGGAGCAGGCCCACGCGCTGGCGGCGCCGCGCCTGTGGGAAGCGCCCAAGGTGGAGGAACTGGTGAACAACACCGGCGACGGCGCCCGGCGCACGCGCGTCATCACCGGCAACGGCACTTACTGCGTTACGGAGCGCGCGACCAATACCGATGTCGAAATGATCGAGCATCACGGCAAGCTGCGCCTCACCAACTGCCCGACGCACGAGGAGCCGGCGAAGCAGCAGACCTGGCGCACCTTGCGCGATTAAAAAAGATCAGCGCCGCTCGCTCGGATCGATCGGCTCTTCCTCGGTCTGCACGATGCTGACCGGCTTGCCCTTGGCCAGGCGCCACAGGTAGACCGCGTAGCCCGACAGGCCATACACCACGAACAGCGGCCACAGCACCTTTGGCGGGTCGATTGCCAGCAGGGCGAAGAACAGCGCGATCAGGAACACCACGATGAAGGGCACCGACTTGCGGAAGTTGACGTCCTTGAAGCTGTAGAAAGGCACGTTGGTGACCATGGTGATACCGGCGAACAGCGCCAGTCCCCACGAGATCCAGTCGACGCTGCGCGCGCTGACGTTGATGTCCGGGTCGGTCATCATCATCACGAAGCCCACCACCAGCGCCGCCGCGGCCGGGCTGGGCAAGCCCTGGAAGAAGCGCTTGTCGACGACTTCGATGTTGGTGTTGAAGCGGGCCAGGCGCAGCGCGGCGCCGGCGCAGTAGACGAAGGCGGCGATCCACCCGAGTTTGCCCAGGCCGCGCAGCGACCATTCGTAGATCACCAGCGCCGGCGCGGCGCCGAAGGAAACCATGTCGGACAGCGAGTCGTACTGGGCGCCGAATTCGGACTGCGTGTTGGTCAGGCGCGCCACGCGGCCGTCCAGGCCGTCGAGGACCATGGCGATGAACACGGCCCAGCAGGCGTGGTCGAAGCGCTGGTTCATCGCCATCACGATCGCGTAGAAGCCGCCGAACAGGGCGGCGGTGGTGAAGGCATTCGGCAGCAGGTAGATGCCGCGGCGCGGACGGCCGCCGGCATCGGCTTTGCGGGGAGCACGGCTGAAGCGGCTGAAGCGGCCGAAGCGGCCCGCCTTGGGCGCGCCGTTTTTTCTGCGGCGTGGGAATGTTGGCATAAGTATTGTTATTCGGAAACTGCGCACGCGGGCGCGGATGACGCCATTATATGGGCGCGCGCGGCAGTTAGCGAACCGATACTGTTACCGGAATTTCACCTTGCCCACCAGGCGCATTTCCAGGCGGGTTTCGCCGGGCTCGAAGCTGGGTTCCGGGGTCTCGGCCATATCCGCGCGCTTGCCGCGCATCATCGCCATCGGCGCGGCCGCCATCTCGGCCTGCCCGCCCGCGTAATGGCCGCTGCCTTCGAAATCGACGGTGTCGATCACGGCGTCGTTCACATTACGCCCCATCGCACGCGCGATCGAGCCGATGCGCTCGTTCAGGTTGCGGTAGGTGGCGGCAATGCGCTCATCGTCGAGCTTGCGGGTCAGCTCGGGGCTGAGGTGGTAGTCGATGCCGGTGATGCCGAGCACCTTCTGGGCCGCGGCGGCGGTCTTCGGCAGGTTCTCGAGATTGCGCGTCTTGACTTCCAGGTACTGGCCGGCGCGCCAGCCGATCGGCACGCGGCGCGCAGCCTGGGTGGCCAGCGGGCGCTGCGGATTGTCCGGCACCTCCGGATACACCGGGTAGCTGTAGTAATTGACGGTCTTCAGCTCGGCGCGCGGATCTTCGCGGCGCACGATGTCCGTGCCCTGTTTCATCTTCTGGTTCACGCGCGCCTGCGCGGCGGCGCGGTCCTTGTCCTGCTCTTCGACCGAGAAGGTGACGGTGGCTTCGTCGTTGGCGTGCTTCACTTCGCCATAGGCCGGGACGATGATCAGGGTGCCGCTCGTTGTTGCGGCCGCTACCGGCGTCGTTTGCGCCTGGGCGTTCAGTGCCAAGGCGAGGCTGGCGGCGAGGATGAGGCGGGATGGGCGCATTGTGGTTCTCCTGTTGGGTTGCAGGGGGAACGATAGCGCTTTTTGGGGGAGGTGGGGGATGGATGTAATGGACTTTTGCAAATGGTTGCATCTCATTACGTCGTTCCCGCACCTACCCGTCGTTCCCGCGAAGGCGGGAACCCAAGTTCACGTAGCGAAGCCGGACAAATCGGCATCTAGCTGGCCTGTCCGGCTTCCGGTAAAAACTTGGGTTCCCGCCTGCGCGGGAACGACGAGGTAGTAGCCGAGCTTAGTTCTTCGACTGATCCACCAGCTTGTTCTTGGCAATCCACGGCATCATCGCGCGCAGCTTGCCGCCCACCTGTTCGATCTGGTGCTCGGCGTTCAGGCGGCGGCGCGAGATCAGGGTCGGGGCGCCGGCCTTGTTCTCGAGGATGAAGGACTTGGCGTATTCGCCGGTCTGGATGTCCTTCAGGCACTGGCGCATCGCGTTCTTGGTGTCTTCGGTCACGATGCGCGGGCCGGTCACGTATTCGCCGTATTCCGCGTTGTTCGAGATCGAGTAGTTCATGTTGGCGATGCCGCCTTCGTAGATCAGGTCGACGATCAGCTTCAGCTCGTGCAGGCACTCGAAGTAGGCCATTTCCGGCGCGTAGCCCGCTTCGGTCAGGGTCTCGAAGCCGGCCTTGATCAGCTCGACGGCGCCGCCGCACAGCACGGCCTGCTCGCCGAACAGGTCGGTCTCGGTCTCTTCGCGGAAGTTGGTCTCGATGATGCCGGCGCGGCCGCCGCCGTTGGCCATCGAATACGACAGAGCGATGTCGCGCGCTGCGCCCGACTTGTCCTGGTAGACGGCCACCAGGTGCGGCACGCCGCCGCCCTGCTTGTAGGTGTTGCGCACGGTGTGACCCGGGGCCTTCGGTGCGATCATGATGACGTCGAGGTCGGCGCGCGGCACGACCTGGCCGTAGTGGACATTGAAGCCGTGGGCGAAGGCCAGCACCGCGCCCTGCTTGATGTTCGGCTCGACGTTTTCCTTGTAGACCTGGGCGATATTCTCGTCCGGCAGCAGGATCATCACGACGTCCGCGGCCTGCACTGCCTCGTTGACTTCGGCAACCTTGATGCCGGCCTGCTCGACCTTGTTCCAGGACGCGCCGCCGCGGCGCAGGCCGACGGTGACGTTGACGCCCGATTCGCTCAGGTTCTGGGCGTGGGCATGGCCTTGCGAGCCGTAGCCGATGATGGCGACGTTCTTGCCTTTGATGAGGGAGAGGTCGCAGTCTTTGTCGTAGAAAACTTTCATTTTGTATCCTGTGTTTTGGTGTGTTTGGTTGGTGGGCACGGGGTGCCCACCCTACATTTCATGGCGTAGGGTGGGCTCCCCGAGCCCACCGCAACTTCAAACTTTCAATATGCGCTCGCCGCGGCCGATGCCGCTGCCGCCAGTACGCACCGTCTCGAGAATCGAAGCCCGGTCGATCGCATCGATAAAGGCATCCAGCTTGGACTTCGCCCCCGTCAGCTCGATCGTGTAGGTCTTCTCGGTCACGTCGATGACGCGGCCGCGGAAGATGTCGGCGGTGCGCTTCATCTCTTCGCGCTCCTTGCCGACCGCCCTCACCTTGATCAGCATGAGCTCGCGCTCGATGTGCTGGCCTTCGGTCAGGTCGACCACCTTCACGACTTCGATCAGCCGGTTCAGGTGCTTGGTGATCTGCTCGATGATGTCGTCCGAGCCGGTGGTGACGATGGTCATGCGCGACAGCGTCGGGTCTTCGGTCGGCGCCACCGTCAGCGTCTCGATGTTGTAGCCGCGCGCGGAGAACAGGCCGACCACGCGCGACAGGGCGCCCGCTTCGTTCTCGAGCAGGACAGAGATAATGTGGCGCATTACAGGTCCTCCGAGCTCAGCAGCATCTCCGACAGGCCCTTGCCCGTCTTGACCATCGGCCAGACGTTCTCGCTGCGGTCGGTGATGAAGTTCATGAACACCAGGCGGTCCTTCATGGCGAAGGCATCGCGCAGCGCGCCCTCGACGTCGCCCGGCTTCTCGATGCGCATGCCCACGTGGCCATAGGCCTCGGCCAGCTTCTCGAAATCGGGCAGCGCATCCATGTAGGACTCGGCATAGCGCGAGTTGTAGTCGAGCTCCTGCCACTGGCGCACCATGCCCAGGAAGCGGTTGTTCAGGAGGATGATCTTCGGCGTCAGGTGGTACTGCTTGCAGGTCGCCAGTTCCTGGATGTTCATCTGGATCGAGCCCTCGCCCGTAACGCAGGCGACCGTCGCGCCGGGGTTCGCCATCTGCACGCCCATCGCGTACGGCAGGCCCACGCCCATCGTGCCCAGGCCGCCCGAATTGATCCAGCGGCGCGGCTGGTTGAACGGGTAATACTGCGCGGCCCACATCTGGTGCTGGCCGACGTCGGAGGTGACGAAGGCGTCGCCGCCGGTGACCTGCCACAGGGTCTCGACCACCGACTGCGGCTTGATGACTTCGTCGGACGGCGCGTACTTCAGGCATTCGCGGCCGCGCCATTCGCCGATCTGGCCCCACCACTTCTGCAGCGCCTGCTCATTCGGTTTCTGCTCGGCCGCGTCCAGCTGGGACAGCAGCTCGACCAGCACGTCCTTGACGTTGCCGACGATCGGGATGTCGACCTTCACCCGCTTCGAGATCGACGAAGGATCGATGTCGATGTGGATGATCTTGCGCGGATTGCTGGCGAAGTGTTTCGGGTTGCCGATCACGCGGTCGTCGAAGCGGGCGCCGATCGCGACCAGGACGTCGCAATGCTGCATCGCCATGTTCGCTTCATAGGTGCCGTGCATGCCCGGCATGCCGACGAAGTGGCCGCTGGAGGCGCGGTAGGCGCCCAGGCCCATCAGCGTGTTGGTGACCGGGTAGCCGAGCTTGTCGACCAGGCGGTTCAACTCGTTCGAGGCGTTCGCCAGGATCACGCCGCCGCCGGTGTAGATCATCGGGCGCTCGGCGGCCAGCAGCAGCTGCACGGCCTTGCGGATCTGGCCCGCGTGGCCCTTGTCGACCGGCTTGTACGAGCGCATCTCGATCTCGCGAGGATAGTCGTACAGGGCCTTCTGCATGCTGATGTCCTTCGGGATATCGACCAGCACCGGGCCCGGACGGCCGGTACGTGCGATATAGAAGGCTTTCTTGATCGTCGCGGCGACGTCGCGCACGTCCTTGACGAGGAAGTTGTGCTTGACCACAGGCCGGGTGATGCCGACCGTGTCGCATTCCTGGAAGGCGTCCTGGCCGATCGCGTGGGTCGGCACCTGGCCCGAAATCACCACCATCGGAATCGAATCCATATAGGCGGTGGAGAGGCCGGTGACGGCATTGGTGACGCCCGGACCGGAGGTGACGAGGGCCACGCCGACCTGGTTCGAGCTGCGCGAATAGGCGTCGGCCGCGTGGATGGCCGCCTGCTCGTGGCGCACCAGGATATGCTGGAATTTGTCCTGCTTGAAGATGGCGTCGTAGATATACAGGACGGCGCCGCCGGGATAGCCGAAGACGTGTTTGACGCCCTCCTCGGCCAGGCAACGGACCAGTATTTCAGCGCCCGTGATGGGAACTGCCGTGTCGTGACTCATTACGTTTTCCTTTCAAGACCCATAGGGAGATTGATCGGATGCTCGTTCCTGACGAGATACGTGTCACGCGACAGCGCTCATGCTTCCCTTCTTTCTGCGGTCACGTCGATCTTTCGGCTGCCGGCAGGCAGCGTACGAACCGGCGCTGGGCGCAAACTCGTTTGGCGTGAGTTTCTGTCAGCGGAATGCGTGTCTCTCGCGCTTTTGGCGCGGGTTGGAGCAAACTGCCTACATGTGAAAGCGCGTCATTCCTGGCGCGGCGGGATATGCCGTACCGGATGACCTTGGGCTTCGGGGTTGCAAAGCGTTCCATACCTTACTGCGTTGCACCATTTAGGTCAAGAACAATTATGCGGTTCCGTTCAGGCAGAATTCGCGGCAGCCCGGACGCAGGCGCAGCAATTCGGCATAGGCCTGCAAGGCGGGATAATCCGGGCGCTCCATCGGCGTCATCAGCCAGCGGTTGAGCGACAGGCCCAGCACCACGTCGGCCAGCGAGAAATCGGCGCCTGCCACATACGCACTGGTTTTGGCCAGCTGGCCCGCGAGTATGCCCATGTGCCGGTTCCACTGCGCGATGCCGGCCTCGACCTGGGACTGGTCCGTGTGCGCCGGGCTGTTGCGGACCAGGGCCATGAAGGCGTAGCGCCAGGAATTGTTGAGCTCAGTCGCCTGCCAGTCCATCCATTGCTCGACGCGGGCGCGGGCGCCTGGTGCGGCCGGCAGCAGGGCGGCGTCCGCGCCATAGCACCCCGCCAGGTAACGGCAGATCGTGTTCGACTCCCACAGCACGACATCGCCGTCGACGAGCACCGGCACCATGGCGTTCGGGTTCAGCGCCAGGAAGTCCGGCTGCCGGGTCGACCGGAAGCCCGAGCCCCAGTCTTCGCGTTCGAAAGCCAGGCCGAGTTCGGCGCAGGTCCACAAAACCTTGCGGACATTGATCGAACTTGCCTTGCCGAGGATGCGCAACATGAGGGTCCTTTCGCGATGCTTGATCGAATAATCATAGTCGAGCCGCGCGCGGGGCGCCTGTTTTCAGTGCGCTCAGCCGTTATTTTTGCTAGGATTCGGGGGTTTTGCTACCCTTCATCGCATGGCCACTGACAAAGAACTAAACGACTTCCTCGAGAGTGTGGAACGGCGCGCCTTCAAGCAGGCTGCGTATGCCGTCCGCAAAGACGAGGCAGCGCTGGACATTGTTCAGGACGCCATGATCAAGCTGGCCGAGAAATACGGCGACAAGCCCATGGCCGAACTGCCGATGCTGTTCCAGCGCATCCTGCAGAACACCATCCTCGATTATTTCCGGCGCGAGAAGGTCCGCAATACCTGGGTCAGCCTCTTCGGAAACCTGGGCCGGCGCGGCGAAGACGACGACGAGGACTTTGATATACTCAATTCCTACGAGGCCGAGGAAGGAACGGCCGCCGCCGAATCCAGCGCAGATCAGGTCGAACGCGCCGAAACGCTGCGATTGATCGATGAAGAGATACAAAAGCTCCCGGCGCGTCAACGGGAAGCCTTCCTCATGCGTTACTGGCAGGACATGGACGTGGCCGAAACGGCCCAAGCGATGGGATGCTCCGAGGGCAGTGTGAAAACGCATTGTTCTCGCGCTACGCATTCCCTGCAAAAAGCCCTGGAGGCCAAGGGAATTAAATTATGAATACCGACGACATCAACCTGGCGTACAAGGTCCGCCACGCCCTGAACGAGAACCTCGAGAATCTGCCGGCCTCGACCACCGACCGGCTGGCCGCCGCGCGCGCCCTTGCCCTGTCGCGCAAGAAGGCGGACGCGCCCCAGTCCCGCAAGCAGGCGCGCTTCGATGTCGCTTCGCTGCTCGGCATGCAGTGGGTGCGCGGCCTTGCCGTGGCCGCGCCGCTGCTGGCGATGGTCATCGGCCTGGCCGGCGTCTATCAGAGCCAGCACGAGCAACGCGCGGCCGAGCTGGCCGACCTGGACGCCGCCGTGCTGTCCGACGACCTGCCGCTCACCGCCTACACGGACCACGGCTTCAACGCCTACCTGGCCGAGCAACAGCAGCAAGCCCCGCAACGCGCTCAGTAAGGCCCAGCTTTGATGACGGCAAACAAGGGTAAAGTCGCTGCCGCCGGCGCCGCAGTCGTGTTCGCCGGCATTCTGCTGATGTTCAGCCAGCAGCACGACCGCATCGCCATGCCGGATGGCGGCAACGGCGCGCCCGTCGCCAACGCCGCCGATACCGCGCCGCACGCAGGCAAGCCCGGCGCGCCCGCTGCGCACAAGACCGGCGACAAGCCGCTGTGGCGCTCCCTGACGCCGCCCCAGCAGCTGGTCCTGCGTCCGCTGCAAGGCGAGTGGGACCAGATGGATGGCGTGCGCAAGCAGAAATGGCTGCAGCTGGCGAACCGCTTCGCCGGCATGAAACCGGAAGAACAGCAGCGCGTGCAGGAACGCATGCGCGAATGGGCCAGGCTGACCCCGGCCCAGCGCGAGCTGGCGCGCGAGACCTATGCGCGTGCGCGCAAGATCGCGCCCGAGCAGAAGACCGCGAGCTGGGCCAGCTACCAGCAGCTGCCGGAAGAACAGAAGAAAAAGCTGGCCGCCTCGGTGGCCGGCCGCAAGAAAACTTCCGTGGTGCCGAGCCAGGCCAACGGCAAGGTCGTGGCGCCGCTCGGCCAGGGTGCGACCTCCTGCCCCGCCGGCACCATGAAGAACAGCGTCTCCGCCACGCCGGCCTGCGTGACCGTCCCGAGCACGCCGCAGCAACCGTCGCCGGCCGTACCGGCGCCGCAACC
>NZ_CAKKMV010000025.1 GCF_918697865.1 Massilia sp. Bi118
GGCGCCACCGGCGCTGGCTGCGCGCCGGTGGCCGGAGCGAGCGGCACGTCGGGAACCGGCACCGCGGCGGCGCGCGCAAGCGCCTTGACGGACGCCGCCGAGGGCGCCGGCGGGGCGGCGGGCACGGGCAAGGCCTCGTCCTCGCGCTCGCGCTGCAGGCGTTCCAGCTCGCGCGCGATCCAGCGCCGCCGGTCGTCGGCTTCGGGCAGGAAGCGCCAGCCGCCATGTCCGCGGTACTGGCGCGCCAGCGATACCGACAGCTCTTCCAGACGATCCAGCTCGATCCCGACCGCATAGTCGCCAAAGCCCGCCAGCACGTTCTGGCGCAGCAGATAGACGGCGCCCGCCGCCACCGCGAGGATCGCGAGCAGGACGGAGACGAACAGACGGTGACCGATCGAGATTTTCAAGATGTCGTAATTGGTTGGCGGCGAGCCATTCTAGGGCAAGTTTCGTCCGCCGTCGTCCCCGCGAAGGCGGGGACCCAAGTTTCGATTGACGGCCCATCGAGCCCTCATTAGCATCAGCCGGGTTCATCCATCGGAGACCAGCCCATGCCTCAAGCTTCGCCACGCGCCATCCTCATCGCCGCCGCTCTTGCCATCGGCGCGCCGGCCTTTGCCGCCACCAGAACCGCACCGGTCGCCACCATCGACACCGGCAAGCTGGCGGGTGCAAGCGAGGATGGGGTGGCAAGCTGGAAGGGCATTCCCTTTGCCGAGCCGCCGGTAGGGCCTTTGCGCTGGCGCGCGCCGCAGCCGGCCGCGTCGTGGAGCGGCATCCGCCAGGCCACCGAATACGGCCACGACTGCATGCAGCTCCCCTTCGCCAGCGATGCCGCGCCACTCGGCACGCCGCCGGCGGAAGACTGCCTGTATGCGAACGTCTGGAAGCCCGCCGGCGCGAAAGCGGGCGGCAAGCTGCCGGTCATCGTCTGGATCTACGGCGGCGGCTTCGTCAACGGCGGCAGCTCGCCACCGACCTATACTGGCGCGTATCTGGCGAAGCAGGGCGTGGTGGTGGTCAGCTTCAATTACCGCCTCGGGCGCTTCGGCTTCTTCGCCCATCCCGGCCTGAGCCGCGAAGGCGGCGACAGCCCCGTCGGCAACTACGGCTTCATGGACCAGGTCGCGGCCCTGCAGTGGGTCAAGCGCAACGTGGCGGCCTTTGGCGGCGATCCGTCCCAGGTCACGATCTTCGGCGAGTCCGCGGGCGGCATGTCGGTCGTCACCCTGCTGAGCTCACCGATGGCGCAGGGCCTGTTCGCGAAAGCGGTAATCCTTTCCGGCGGCGATGGCGGCGCGGCGAAGGCGCCCGTGGCTTATGCCGAGCAGGTCGGCGTCAACTTCGGCGTGAAGAAAGGCATTCCGGCGGACGATCCGCAGGCGCTGGCCAAGCTGCGCGCGCTGTCCGCGGAAGAGATCGTCGACGGCATGAACCTCGCCAACCGCGCGCCCGCCAATCCGGCGACCTACCTCGGCCCCTTCACCGACGGCAAGCTGGCGCTCGATCCGAACGCCGCCTTTGCGGAGGGCCGTTTCGCCAAGGTGCCGGTGATGATCGGCGCCACCAGCGCGGACATCGGCGGCAAGACCGGCTTCATGGTCGCCGGCGCGCGCAGCATGGCGGGCACGCTGGCCGGGCAGGGCGTGCCGGTCTACGCCTACCGCTTCTCCTACGTGGCCGAATCGCTGAAGGAGCAGGGCGCCCAGCACGCCAGCGACATCCCCTTCTTCATGGACACCGCCGCCATCAAGTACGCCGGCAAGACCACCGCGCGCGACCGCGCCATGGGCAAGGCGATGAGCAGCTACCTCGTCAACTTTGCCAGGCGCGGCGACCCGAACGGCGGCGGCCTGCCGGCCTGGCCGCGCTACGCGCGCGCCAGCGACGAAATCATGGATTTCGCCGCTACTGGCAAGCCAGTTGCGGGGAAAGATCCTTGGGGAACGGAGATTGACGCGGCACAGACTGCACGCCATTGAAGCCCGGCCTGCCTGCGCACGCGTGAGAAAGTACGCATTTTCTTGCGCCGCTTTTTGATATTGTTGCAAATGTTAAATTTGACGTTGACGAGGACTTTCATGAAGCGGATCGGTGCCTGGCTATTGATGATGTGTTTGCTTGCTGCGTGCAGCGATCCCGACCAGGGGCCGCCGCTGGGCCCGTTCGCCGCCATCAAGAAGACGGAAACCGATCCACCCTTCACCATCGTCCCGCCCTCGTCGCGGAGTCCGGCGCCCTTTACTTACACCAGCAGCAATCCGGCGGTCGCGACCATTGCCGGCAACGTGGTTACCATCAGGGGGCTCGGCGAGACCACCATCGCCGCCGCCCAGGCCGGCACTGGCGGCTGGGGGCCGACCTCGGCCTCGACCACGCTCACCGTCGGCACCGTGGCGTCGGCTTGCGTGGCGCCCGCAACGGTGGTCAACAACCAGTGCACGCCGCCGGCCAGTGATGCGAACCTGGTCACGTCCAACTTCCTGGCCTGGTCGGGCGTGAGCTTTGCGGACAACTGGAACAAGGCCAGCGCCTACTGCGCCCCGATCGTCATCCAGGGACGCAGCGGCTGGCGCCAGCCCAGCGTCGACGAGCTGAAAGCCCTGCAAGCGAGCGGCGCCCTCGTCAACCAGAACTGGACATTGGGAAATACCTGGTCCTCGACCAAGGGCGCCACGGCGAACAGCGCCAGCCATATGGTCGTGAACCTGTCCACCGGGGCTGTTACCGAAAGCGAGGACACGGCGACTGGCTACATCACCTGCGTGCGCTGAGCGGACCAAGCAAAAAATATATTGCAATGTGACAATTGACGCAATTTCGATGCTTATGCATTTGGTATGGTGACGGCCTGTCCAGCAACCGCGCAAGCAGTCCGTCATGATCCTCAAGCAGCACCGCATCGCAGCCGCCGTCCACCTTGCCCTGTTGACCCTGCCGGCCGGCGCGCTGGCGCAGACCGCCCCGGCCGCCTCGGCCGAAGCCGTGTCCGCGAAGCCGGGCGATAAGCAGGCCGACAAGCAGGCCGACAAGCAGGCGAAAAAAGACGCCGCCATCTCGACCGTCGAAGTGAAGGGCGCGGCCAGCAACTACGATCCGCGCCGCGATGATACCGCCAGCAAGACGGTCCTCAACGCGGAAGAGATCCGCAAGTACGGCGACGACAACATCTACGACGTCCTCAAGCGCGCGCCGGGCGTGACCGTGACCGGCAAGACCTTGCGCATGCGGGGCCTGGGCGCCGGCTACACGCAGATCCTGGTCAACGGCGACCGCCCGCCACCAGGCTTCAACATGGACACGCTGACGCCCGACCAGATCGAGCGCATCGAGATCATCCGCGCCGCCAGCGCCGAGTACTCGATGCAGGCGATCGCCGGCACCATCAATATCGTGCTGAAGAAGGTGACCGCCAAGGCCCAGCGCGACCTGCGCCTGTCCGCCTTCCGCTCGCAACAGAGCCGCAACCTGAATGCCGGCGGCACCTGGGCCGACAAGAAGGGCAAGCTGTCCTACTTCCTGAATGCGTTCCTGTACGGCGGCGACAACGCCTTCACCAGCCGCAATGCAGAAAGTTTTGCGCTGCCTTCGGGCGAGGTGGTGCAGGCGCGCCGGTCGGCGTATGACGGCAGCGGCAGCTATCGCGGCGCGGTGTTCTTCCCGCGCCTGTCCTGGAAGTTCGACGATGGCGACGAGCTGAATGTCTCCGGCGGCATCCAATCCAACCGCAATACCTGGGGCGGGGCCTCGCACACGGAAAACCTGGTTGGCAGCTTCGCCAGACCCGACTACATCGAGAACCTGCAGAGCAGCCCGGGCGGCATGACCACCATGCAGGGCGAAGTCGGCTGGATCGCCAAGCTGGCCGGCGGCAAGCTGGACCTGAAGGTGTCCGCGGACCGCAACCGCAACACCAACGACAGCTATTCTGAAATGTTCACGCTGGGGCGCGCCCAGCGCCTGCTGCGCGACTGGGACAGCATCGACCGCGGCCACCGCTACGGCCTGAAGGCCAAATACACGCGTTCCCTGTTCGACGGCCATTCGCTGGCGGCCGGCCTGGATACGAGCGTGCAGGAAAACGAGCAGACGCGCGACCGCCATGACCAGCTGAACCAGGATACGCCGACCCACATCATCGAGACCTTCACGCCCAGGCTCACGCGCCTGGCCGGCTTCGCACAGGACGAGTGGAGCATCGACAAGCAGCTCTCGGTGTATCTGGGGGCGCGCTGGGAAGGCGTGCAGACCGACAGCGAGGCAGTGGGAACGGCGGCCGCGCCTATCGTGACCAGCTCGCGCAGCCATGTGCTCAGCCCTGTGGCCCAGACCCTGTACAAATTCCCGGGCGGCAGCGGACGCCAGCTGCGCCTGGCCTACACCCGCACCTACAAGGCGCCGACCATCGACCAGTTGACGGCGCGCCGCTACGAGACCGCCGTCAACACCCGCTTCGATCCGGATTCGAGCGGGAACCCGGATCTGCGCCCGGAGCTGGCCAACGGCCTCGACATCACCTACGAGCACTTCCTGAAGGATGGCGCGATGCTGTCGGCGAGCGTATCGCGGCGCGCGATCAGCGACTATATCCGTACCCGCCTCGACATCGATGCCAACGGCCGCTGGGTCTACCGTCCGATCAACGACGGCGACGCCCTGGTGCGCTCGCTGCAGCTCGAAGCAAAGACGCCAGGCAAGCTGCTGTCGGATGCCCTCAGCGCTTTCGACCTGCGCGCAAGCTTCAGCCGCAACTGGTCGCGCGTGTCGGCCGTGCCCGGCCCCGACAACCGCCTTGATGGCCAGACCTCGATGTCGGCCACCGCCGGCATCGACTACCGCAAGGGTGACCTGACGCTTGGCAGCAGTCTGTCCTGGCAGAAGGGCGGCTGGGTGCGCATCTCGGAAGCCCAAAGCCAGTTCCAGCAGACCCGCCGCGACCTGGACGCCTATCTGCTCTACAAATTCAATCCGCGCTACCAGCTGCGGGTATCGGCCAACAACATCCTCGGCATGGACAACCCTTCGGACCGCATCTACCAGGATGCATCGGGGACGACGCGCGAGACCGGGTTCTCGCCGGGATCGGTGCGGGTCGGGGCAAACCTGGAGATGAAGTTCTGAGCGTGCAAAAAAAATCCGCCGGCCCTGAGGCCGGCGGGTGAATGCACAGCTGAAGGGGGCTATGCACAAGAGATTGAAGCCAGTCTAACGATCCATCGTGTCAGCTTGATGACAAGGCCGGGCTACTTAATACACGTCGCGCCGGTAACGCCCCTCGGCCGTCAAGCGCTCCACCACCCCGCCGCCAAGTATCTCCTGCAGCGCCTCGTGCACCCCGCCCGCCATCCCCTGCAGGCTGCCGCACACATAAATCGCGGCCCCGTGGTCCACCCACTGCCGCACCAGCACGGCCTGCGCACGCAGCATATCCTGCACATACAGCCTCCTGTCCTGATCGCGCGAAAACGCCAGGTCCAGCTTTTCCAGCCAGCCGGCCGACTGCCAGCCTTCCAGCTCCCCGCGCAGCAGGAAGTCGTGGGCGGCATTGCGCTCGCCGAACAGCAGCCAGTTCTCGCGCACGCCCAGCTGGACGCGCGCGCGCAGCAGGCCGCGCAGGCCGGCCAGGCCGCTGCCGTTGCCGATCAAAAGCATGGGCCGGCGCGCGTTGTCGCCGAGGCGGAAGCGCTGGTGTTCGCGGATGCGCAGGCGGATCGCATCGTCGCTCGATGCGCCTTCGCACAGCCAGCCGGAGGCCGCGCCGGGGCTGCCGTCCTCGTGCCGCTGCAGGCGCACCAGCAGTTCCAGCCGGCCGTCGGACGGGAGCGAGGCGATCGAATATTCGCGCGGATGCTCCGGGTCCGCAGGCGCGCTGACTTGCGCCAGGTCGCCGGCTTCCCATTCGGGCAGCACGGTATCGACCGGCGCCAGCGCCAGGCGGTATAAAGGGCTGCCGGCGCTGCCGGGATTGAGCAGCTCGCGCTCGGCGATGCGCCAGTTCCCATAGGCCGGCGCTTCCCAGTCCGGCGCGTCGTCGGTGCCGGCCAGGCGGGCAAGATGGTGCTGCCAATGTTCGAGGGCGACGGCATCGCCGCGGTCGACGTCGATGCGCTCGAACAGCGGCGTGGCGCCGGCTTTCGCCAGCCAGGCGTCCAGCGCGCGGCCGAAGCCGCAGAAGTTGGCGTAGCTGCGGTCGCCCAGCGCCAGCACCGCGTAGTGCAGGTGAGCGAGATCGGCGCCGTCCGCCATCAGGCGCTCGGCGAAGCGGGCGGCCGTGTCGGGCGCGTCGCCTTCGCCATAGGTGCTGGCGATGAACAGGATGCGGGTGGCGCCGCGCAGGCTGGCGTCGTCGAGGCTGGAGATGCAGGCCGCGCGCGCCGCCAGGCCGCCGGTGGCGAGCAGGTCGGCGCTGCGTTTGGCCAGGTATTCGGCGCTGCCGGTCTGGCTTGCGTAGACGACCAGCCAGTCGGCCGGCGCGCCTGAAGCCTTCGACTTCAAACGCGCCGCGCGCAGGTAGTTCGCGCACATCGCCAGCCAGGCGCCGGACAGCAGGAGGGCGCTGCCCCAGCGCAGCGGTTCGATCGTCATCATCATTGCAGCAGTTCGCGCCAGGCGGGGGTGTCGACTTCGTGCAGGCCGTCGTCGGAGCGTATTAAATACCGTGCCGCGATGCCGCGCTGGGTGGCGAAGGGCAGGCCGGCTTCCACGCCCATCACGGTCAGCGCGGTGGAAAGGGCGTCGGCCGCCATGCAGGTCGGGGTCAGCACCGTCACCGAGGCGACGTTGTTGGCGATCGGGTAGCCCGTACGCGGGTCCAGCGTGTGCGAGGCGCGCTGGCGCGCATGGTGGAAGTAACGGCGGTAGTCGCCGGAGGTGGCCACCGCCAGGCCGTGCAGGGCGACCGTCGATTGCGGGACTGGCTCAGTTGCAATTCCAGCGACCGCATCGGGCACGCCTTCCAGCTCCACCCACCAGGGCTGGCCATCGAGCTTGACGCCGGCGCCGCGCAGTTCGCCGCCGACTTCGACCAGGTAGTGCTTTATGCCCAGCGCTTCCAGGCGCCGCGCCAGGCAGTCGACCGCATAGCCTTTCGCGACCGAAGAGAGGTCGAGGATGGCGCCGCCGGGCTGGTAGAGACAGCGCTGTTCGCGGTCGAGCCGCGGGCGGCGGCCCTGGCGCTCGGCCAGCACGGCGGCCACCACTTCCCGGGCCGGCGCATAAAAGCCGGCCTGGTCGTAGCGGCCGGTCGGTCCGAAGCCCCACAGGTTCACCAGGCTGCCGGCCGCCGGGTCGTAGGCGCCGCCGCTGTCTTCGCGCACCGCCAGTGCGTAGTCCATCACTTCGAAGAACTGCGGCGGCAGCTTGTGCCAGCTGCCGGCCGGCGCCCGGTTGTAGCGCGACAGCAGGGAAGCGCCGTCCCAGTGGCTCATCTGCGCGACGATCTCGTCCAGCTCCTGCTGCAGCGCGGACTGCAGGTCGCCCTGCCACTCGGGCGGCAGCATCATGCGGGCCGACCAGTCCGTGCCCATCGAGGTCCCGCCCAGCGTGTGCAAACGGCAGCCGGCGGCGGGCGTAGCGGGGTCGATCTCGAGTGGAACCAGTACGGCGCGCATCGTGAAAGCTTTACTCCGGCAGGATCTCGAGCGTGGCCGAGTAGCTGTAGCGCTTGGCATCGGCCGGACCGTCGGCGCCCGGGCCCTTCGGCGCGTTGGCCGGCCAGGCGGCGCTCAGCCAGTACATGTTCGGCGCCGGCAGGGTGAACGTGACTTCGCCCCTGGCGTCGGTGCTGAGGCGCACTTCGTTGATCGTGCCGCGGTACTTGACGCCGCCCGGGACCAGGCTGAACGGGAAGTTGGCCAGCGGCTTGCCGTCCAGCTGGAAGCGGAAGGTGGCCTTTTCGCCGGCGCGCAGTTCGGTCGGGTGGGTGACCGGCACCAGTTCGAGGCCGGTGTTCAGCGGCTTGAGGGCGCCGGTGCTCGGCTTGTTCAGGGTGACGAAGGTGTCCTGGCGCTGGACCACGGTGGTGCGCTTGACGTCGGTGGCGCCGGCCGGGACTTCCTTGTCGGCGTTCCGCGCGGTGGCGCGGAAGCGCTTCATCTCGCCGTTCAGCTTGTAGCTGCCCATGACGTTGGTCGCGGCCAGGGTGACGCGGTAGGTGCCGTCCTTCGGCAGCTTGAGGTCGACGCTGGAGCGGAACTTGCCGACCGTGGCTGCGGGCGCCAGGCTGGTCTGGCCGTCCGGATCGGTGACGGTCAGGCCGTCCATGCGCAGCGGCATGTGATCGACGTTGAACAGGCCTTCGGAGACGGCGCCGTCGATCGTGACCCAGGCTTCGCGCTCGGTCTCGATGAAGGTGCTGGTCGGGAGCATCCACGGACGGTGGGCCTGGGCGGCGCAGGCAATGCCGGCCAGGGCAAGGGCGATGGCGAACTGCTTCATGAATTTGGCTTGCATGCTGTACCCCTTATTGGACCGACACAGAAACCGCGCCCAGCTCTTCCTTGCCGGCGCTTGACGCGGCCAGCTTGCCCTTGGCCGGCCAGGTGAAGGGCACGCGCACCAGTTCGCGGCCGCCGGCTTCGCGGGCGGCTTCGATGACCAGTTTGTAGTCGCCGGCCGGCAGCTTGTCCAGGCCGGCCTTGGCGGAGGCGAAGCTCAGGGTCTGCACGCCCGCCGGGCGGGTCGCGCCGGAGACGCCGTCCATCGGCAGCTCGACGTCGCGGCCGGCCTTGCGCCACCAGGTGCGCAGGTCCTTGACCCACTTGGTGCCGGCGTTGTCCTTCTTCTTGACGTCGTACAGCACCGCAAGAGTAGAAGCGACAGTCTGGTCGCCGCGCTCGATCCAGATCGCGACATAGGGCTTGTGGTACTCGGCCACGTTCAGCTGCGGCAGTTCGAACTTGACGGTCAGGTCGGCGGCCAGGGCGCCGTTGGCGACCAGCGGGAGAGCCAACGCGAGCGAGTGGGACAGTTTCATGAGCAAGCTTTCAAGGTGGATTAATGAACGAACAGCAGGGCCAGCACGATGGGCAGCACGATCCCGAAGCCGATCACCGGCCAGGTCGAGGGCCGGTTGGCGGCGTGGTATTTCAGGATCAGGAAACCGGTGATGCAGAACACCAGGCAGGCGCCGGCGAAAATGTCGATGAACCAGCTCCACACGGCGCCGGCGTTGCGGCCCTTGTGCATGTCGTTGAGCCAGGAGATCCAGCCGCGGTCGGTCTTTTCGTACTCGGCCTGGCCGTCGACGCCGATGCGCAGCCAGGCGTCGCCGCCGGGACGGGGCAGGGGCACGTAAGCGTCTTCCTCGCTCCACTCGGCGCTCACGCCGCGCACGTCGACCGGAAAGGTCTTGTTGGCCCAGCTCGCCAGCTCGTTCGGCAAGGCCACCCTGGCGTCGACGTGGCTTTCGGCGAAGGCGGCCAGCTTGTCGCGCAGCGGCGCGGGCAGCTGGGCCTTCTGGCGCGTCACGGCCGGCTTGGCCTCGATCTGGGCGGCGTGGTTCAGCGTGAAGCCGGTGATGCTAAATAGAAGCATCGCCATCAGGCAGATGGCGGAACTGATCCAGTGCCATTGATGCAATTGGCGCAGCCAGACGGCGCGGCGCGCTCCCGGCAGGGCGGCTTGTGGGGTCGAAGATGTTGAACTGGTCGGCTGCATAAGGTAAATGATAACGATTATCATTTAACTGGTCAATAAGCGGTCAACTCAGCAGTTTAGATGCCACACAGTAACAAATAAAAACAACTCTGCTTCCTGCCGTGCTCGACGCCTTGCGTTACAATATCGTGCGCCAAAAGGCTGCCCAGTGGCCTGCTGTAGAGTCCTTCCCCCACAACTTGAGTAGTAGTGCGATCCGCTAACCGGTCAGGCCGTGTCGCGGAAGGTTAGATTAACCCGCCCTAAAATCGCGAAGCGCGAAGAAAGGTGAGCAAGAATGATGCAACAATACGAAGCCAACTCGTACCTGTTCGGCGGTAATGCGCCGTACGTGGAAGAGTTGTATGAAGCCTACCTGAACAACCCGGGCTCGGTGCCGGACAACTGGCGCGCCTATTTCGACGCAATGCAGCACATGCCTGCCGTCGATGGCACCGCCAAGCCGGACGTGGACCACTCCTCGGTCATCGCCTCCTTTGCCGAGCGCGCCAAGCAGGGTCCGATCCGCACCGTCACCGCCTCGCCGGATGCTGAACTGGGTCGCAAGCGCGTCTCCGTGACCCAGCTGATCGCCGCCTACCGCTACCTCGGCTCGCGCTGGGCCAACCTGGACCCGCTGCAGCGCCAGGAGCGCCCGCCGATCCCGGAACTGGATCCGGCCTTCTACGGTTTCACCGAAGCCGACCTCGACACCAAATTCAACATCAGCAACACCTACTTCGGCCAGGAGACCGCATCGCTGCGCGACCTGCTGAACATGTTGCGCGATACCTACTGCCGTTCCGTCGGCGCTGAGTTCATGTACGTCAGCGACCCGACCGAAAAGCGCTGGCTGCAGGAAAAGCTGGAATCGATCCGTTCGACCCCGGCCTTCACCGCAGAAAAGAAAAAGCACATCCTCGAGCGCCTGACCGCGGCCGAAGGCCTGGAGCGCTACCTCCACACCAAGTACGTCGGCGCCAAGCGCTTCTCGCTGGAAGGCGGCGAGTCCTTCATCGCCTCGATGGACGAAGTGATCCAGCGCGCGGGTGAGCAGGGCGTCCAGGAAATCGTGATCGGCATGGCCCACCGCGGCCGCCTGAACGTCCTGGTCAACACCCTGGGCAAGGCCCCGTCCGAGCTGTTCGAAGAATTCGAAGGCAAGCACGCCGACGACCTGCCGGCAGGCGACGTGAAATACCACCAGGGCTTCTCGAGCGATATCTCGACCCCGGGCGGCCCGGTCCACCTGTCGCTGGCGTTCAACCCGTCGCACCTGGAAATCGTGAACCCGGTGGTCGAGGGTTCCGTCAAGGCGCGCATGGAACGCCGCGGCGACCGCCAGGGCAAGGAAGTCCTGCCGATCCTGGTGCACGGCGACGCCGCATTCGCCGGCCAGGGCGTGGTCATGGAAACCCTGAACCTGGCCCAGACCCGCGGCTACGGCACCGGCGGTACGGTCCACATCGTCATCAACAACCAGATCGGTTTCACCACCTCGGACCCGCGCGACGCCCGTTCGACCATCTATTGCACCGACGTGGTGAAGATGATCGAAGCACCGGTGCTGCACGTGAACGCCGACGATCCGGAAGCCGTCGTGCTGGCCACCCAGATCGCGATGGATTACCGCACCGAGTTCCATAAGGACGTGGTGGTCGACATCGTCTGCTACCGCAAGCTGGGCCACAACGAGCAGGACACCCCGGCCCTGACCCAGCCGCTGATGTACAAGAAGATCGCCAAGCACCCGGGCACCCGCAAGATGTACGCGGACAAGCTGGCTGCGCAGGGCACCATCGCCGCTGACGGCGGCGACCAGATGGTGGCCGAGTACCGCAACGCCATGGACGCCGGCAAGCACACCATCGATCCGGTCCTGACCGACTTCAAGAACAAGTACGCCGTCGACTGGGCGCCGTTCCTGAACAAGAAGTGGACCGACGCTGCCGACACCGCGGTGCCGCTGACCGAGCTGAAACGCCTGGCGCAGCGCATCACCACCGTGCCGGAAAACTTCAAGCTGCACTCGCTGGTCGAGAAGGTGCTGGGCGACCGTTCCAAGATGGGCCAGGGCGAGATGAACCTCGACTGGGGCATGGGCGAACACCTGGCCTACGCCTCGCTGCTGTCGTCCGGCTACGCGGTCCGCCTGTCGGGCCAGGACGCCGGCCGCGGCACCTTCGTGCACCGCCACGCCGTGCTGCACGACCAGAACCGCGAGCGCTGGGACCAGGGCATCTACCTGCCGCTGGCGAACGTGTCGGACAACCAGGCCAACTTCACCGTCATCGACTCCGTGCTGTCGGAAGAAGCGGTGCTGGGCTTCGAATACGGCTATTCGACCGCCGAGCCGAACACGCTGACCATCTGGGAAGGCCAGTTCGGCGACTTCGTCAACGGCGCCCAGGTCGTCATCGACCAGTTCATCGCTTCGGGCGAAGTCAAGTGGGGCCGCGCCTCGGGCCTGGTGCTGATGCTGCCGCACGGTTACGAAGGCCAGGGCCCGGAGCACTCGTCGGCGCGTATCGAGCGCTTCCTGCAGCTGTGCGCAGACCACAACATGCAAGTCGTGCAGCCGACCACCGCCGCCCAGATCTTCCACCTGCTGCGCCGCCAGATGGTGCGCCAGTTCCGCAAGCCGCTGGTGATCTTCACGCCGAAGTCGCTGCTGCGTAACAAGGACGCCGGCTCGCCGCTGACCGACCTGGCCAAGGGCGGCTTCCAGACCGTCATCCCGGAACTGGACGACAAGATCGACGCCAACAAGGTCAAGCGCGTGCTGGTCTGCTCGGGCAAGGTCTACTATGACCTGGTCAACACCCGCAAGACCCGCAATGCGAACGACACCGCGATCGTGCGTATCGAGCAGCTGTACCCGTTCCCGCACAAGGCATTCGTCGCCGAACTGAAGAAGTTCCCGAACGCCACCGAAGTCGTGTGGGTGCAGGACGAGCCGCAGAACCAGGGTCCGTGGTTCCAGATCCAGCACAACCTGTTCGAAAGCATGGAATCGGGCCAGCGCCTGTCGTACGCCGGCCGTCCTGCTTCCGCTTCGCCGGCCGTCGGTTACGCCGACAAGCACGTGGCGCAGCAGAAGGAACTGCTGGAAACCGCATTCTCGAAGTTGAAGGGGTTCATCCTCACCAAGTGAGGCTGAGGGGCGCCGAACGCTCGCGCGTCCGGCTCCTGACCAAATAATTAGCTAATAGCCAAGAGCACCCCGCGCCGTGAACGATGGCGCGGGGTTTTCGAAGAAAAAATATACGGAGTTTTAAATGGCACAAATCGAAGTCAAGGTTCCCCAACTGTCGGAATCGGTTGCTGAAGCGACCCTGCTGTCGTGGCACAAGAAAGTCGGCGAATCCGTTTCGCGCGACGAGAACATGATCGACATCGAGACCGACAAGGTGGTCCTGGAACTGCCGGCCCCGAGCGCCGGCGTGATCGTGCAGCTGATCAAGGGTGACGGCGCGACCGTCGTCGCCGGCGAAGTCATCGCCATCATCGATACCGAAGCATCGGCCCAAACCAGCCCGATCGGCATCACCTCGGCCCCGGTCGCCAACGCACCGGCAGCCGCACCGGCGCCGCAAGCATCGGCCGCATCGACCGGCAGCAAGGGCGACGTCGCCATGCCAGCCGCCGCCAAGATCCTGGCCGACAACAACCTGAGCACCGCCGATGCCACCGGCACCGGCCGTGACGGCCGCGTGACCAAGGGCGACGCCCTGGCCGCCGTCGCCAACAAAGGCGTGGCGCCGGCAGCCCCGGCACCGCTGCAGCAGCAAGCTGCCAAGCCGGCCCTGCAGCAAGTCGCTGCCCCGGCCCCGGCCAACCTGGGCGACCGTCCGGAAGAGCGCGTGCCGATGAGCCGCCTGCGCGCCCGTATCGCCGAGCGCCTGCTGCAGTCGCAGTCGACCAACGCGATCCTGACCACCTTCAACGAAGTCAACATGAAGCCGGTCATGGACCTGCGCGCCAAGTACAAGGACAACTTCGAGAAGCAGCACGGCGTCAAGCTGGGCTTCATGTCCTTCTTCGTCAAGGCCGCCGTGCACGCGCTGAAGAAGTACCCGATCCTGAACGCTTCGGTCGACGGCAACGACATCATCTATCACGGCTACTTCGACATCGGTATCGCTGTCGGCTCGCCGCGTGGCCTGGTGGTGCCGATCCTGCGCAACGCCGACCAGATGTCGATCGCCGACATCGAGAAGAAGATCGGTGAATTCGGCCAGAAAGCCAAGGAAGGCAAGCTGACCCTGGAAGACCTGACCGGCGGCACCTTCTCGATCTCGAACGGCGGTACCTTCGGCTCGATGCTGTCGACCCCGATCATCAACCCGCCGCAGTCGGCCATCCTGGGCGTGCACGCGACCAAGGACCGCGCCGTCGTCGAAAACGGCCAGATCGTGATCCGTCCGATGAACTACCTGGCGATGTCCTACGACCACCGCATCATCGACGGCCGCGAAGCCGTGCTGGGCCTGGTGGCCATGAAGGACGCGCTGGAAGATCCGGCACGCCTGCTGCTGGACCTGTAAATCTCACCTCGGGAAGGGGGCCTGTCATGATTGCGGATGAACTGAAACGTTTGCACGAACTGCACCAGGCCGGCGCCCTGACCGACGCCGAATTCGAACAGGCCAAGGCGAAGATCCTGTCCTCGTCAACCGTGAACCTGAACAAGGGCGCGTCGGCGGCGGGCGATGGGAGCTTCGCCTCCGAGCTGAACATGCTGCGCCGCTCGCGCACCGACCGCTGGGTCGGCGGCGTGTGCGGCGGCCTGGGCAAGGTCTCGGGCGTGGATTCGTGGGTGTGGCGGCTGGTCTTTGCGCTGTTCACCTTCACGTTCGGATTCGGGGCGGTGATTTATTTGCTGCTGTGGATCTTCGTACCGGAAGAATAATTTAACCGTCGTACCCGCAAATAGTTAACGTCGTCCCCGCGCAGGCGGGGACCCAAGTTCTGCGAGCGCAGTCGAAATGCGTGCAAACTTGGATCCCCGCCTTCGCGGGGACGACGGAAAAGGGTACGAAAAAGGAAAGAATAATGAGCGAACAACAATTTGACGTCGTCGTGATCGGCGGCGGTCCCGGCGGCTATGTGGCCGCCATCCGCGCTGCCCAGCTGGGCTTCAAGGTGGCCTGCATCGACGAGGCGACCAATGCCAAGGGCGGTTCGGCCCTCGGCGGTACCTGCACCAACGTCGGCTGCATCCCGTCGAAAGCGCTGCTGCAATCGTCGGAACACTTCGAGCACGCCGGCCACGGCTTCAAGGAACACGGCATCAACGTGCAAGGCCTGGAGCTGGACCTGGGCGCCATGCTGAAGCGTAAGGATGGCGTGGTCAAGGCCAACAACGACGGCATCGTCTACCTGTTCAAGAAGAACAAGGTCACCTTCTTCCACGGCCGCGGCACCCTCGCCGGCAAGGCTGGCGAAGGCTTCACCGTGAACGTCTCGGGCAAGACCGCCGACACCATCACCGCCAAGAACGTGATCGTCGCCACCGGCTCGAACCCGCGCGAACTGCCGGGCACCCCGTTCGACGAGAAAATCGTCCTGTCGAACACCGGTGCACTGGCCATCGACGCCGTCCCGGCCAAGCTGGGCGTGATCGGCGCCGGCGTCATCGGCCTGGAAATGGGCTCGGTGTGGCGCCGCCTGGGCGCGCAAGTCACCGTGCTGGAAGGCCTGCCGGCCTTCCTGGGCGCGGTCGACCAGCAGATCGCCAAGGAAGCGCAGAAGGCCTTCACCAAGCAGGGCCTGGCCATCCACCTGGGCGTGAAGATCGGTAACATCGTCAAGGGCGACAACAGCGTCACCGTGGAATACGCCGACTCGACCGGCGCCGCGCAGACCGCCACCTTCGACCGCCTGATCGTCTCGATCGGCCGCGTGCCGAACACCATCGGCCTGGGCTTCGAGTCCGTCGGCCTGCAGCTCGACGAGCGCGGCTTCATCGCCGTGGACGATGAGTGCCGCACCGCCGTCCCGGGCATCTGGGCAGTGGGCGACGTCGTGCGCGGCCCGATGCTGGCGCACAAGGCGGAAGAAGAGGGTGTCGCGGTTGCCGAGCGCATCGCCGGCCAGCACGGCCACGTCAACTTCAACACGATTCCGTGGGTGATCTACACCTCGCCGGAAATCGCGTGGGTCGGCCGCACCGAAGAGCAGCTGAAGAAGGACGGCGTCGCCTACAAGGCCGGCACCTTCCCGTTCATGGCCAACGGCCGCGCGCGCGCGCTGGGCGACACCACCGGCATGGTCAAGGTGATCGCCGATGCCGCCACCGACGAGATCCTGGGCGTCCACATCGTGGGCCCGGTCGCTTCCGAACTGATCTCGGAAGCCGTGGTGGCGATGGAGTTCAAGGCCTCGGCCGAAGACATCGCCCGCATCTGCCACGCGCACCCGACCCTGTCCGAAGCGACCAAGGAAGCCGCGCTCGCCGTCGACAAGCGTTCGCTGAACTTCTAATCCGGTCCATGTGACCGATATGTGGGGTGGGCGGCCAAATGTCGTCCACCCCATGTTTTTACCGTTGTCCCGATATGAACGTCCAAGAGTATTACCAGCACGCCCTCACCGAGCGCGGCTTCAAGTCCGATGCGGCCCAGCAGCGCGCGGTGGACCGTCTCCAGCAGGCGTACGACGACTGGGTCCATTACAAGGCCCAGCGGTCGTCCGCTTTCAAGCGCCTCATCAACCGTCCCGACGTGCCGCAAGGCGTTTACATGTGGGGCGGAGTGGGGCGCGGCAAGTCCTTTCTAATGGACAGCTTCTATTCGGTGGTGCCGGTGGTGCGCAAGACGCGCCTGCACTTCCACGAATTCATGCGCGCCGTGCACCGCCAGCTCGACGAGCTGAAAGGCGTCGAAGACCCGCTGATCGAAGTCGCCAAACGCATCGCCAAGAAGTACCGCCTGATCTGCTTCGACGAATTCCACGTCAGCGACGTCGCCGACGCGATGATCATGTACAACCTGCTCTCGGCCCTGTTCGATCTCGGCGTCTCCTTCGTGATGACCTCGAACTACGACCCGGACAAGCTCTACCCGGACGGCCTGCACCGCGACCGCATGCTGCCGACCATCGCGCTGCTGAAGGAAAAGCTGGACGTGATGAACGTCGACGCCGGCATCGACTACCGCCACCGCGCGCTGGAGCAGGTGCAGGCCTATTACACGCCGCTGAACGCGGCCAGCGACCACATGCTGCGCGACACCTGGGCCAAGGTCGCCGACACCGCCGACGAGAATCCGATCGTGCACATCGAGCAGCGCGAGATCCGCGCCCTGCGCCACGCCGGCGGCGCGATCTGGTTCGATTTCGCGACCCTGTGCGGCGGCCCGCGCTCGCAGAACGACTACCTGGAACTGGCGAGCCGCTTCCACACCGTGATCCTGTCCGGCGTGCCGCGCATGTCGGCCTCGATGTCTTCGGAGGCGCGCCGCTTCACATGGCTGATCGACGTGTTCTACGACCACAAGGTCAAGCTGATCATGTCGGCCGAGGTCGCGCCGGAGGAGCTGTACACGCAGGGCGCGATGTCGAACGAGTTCCATCGCACGGTGTCGCGTATCATTGAGATGCAATCGCGCGAGTACATGCTGGCCGAGCGCCGCGGCGCCGCCGACGCGCTCGCGTGACCTTCCCATCGAAAAGGAAAACAAGAAGACGATGAAAGCCGATTTGTTCCTGCGCCGTATGCAGTCCACCTTCCTGCCCGCTGCAGTGCTGTCTCTGCTGCTGGCCGCCTGCGGCACCAACCGTCCGGCCCCGCGCGAAGCGCCGCCGCCGCCGGTGAGCTCCGTGGCGCAAGCCGACCAGCAGCTGGCCGCGGTGGCGCGCGAACGCGCCGGTATCGAAGCCCGCTTTGCCGAGCGCGAACGGGTTTGCTACGACAAGTTCTTCGTCAACCGCTGCCTCGACGAAGCCAAGGAACGCCGCCGCAGCGCCCTGGCGGCCCAGCGCGCGATCGAGGTGCAGGCCGAGCGCTTCAAGCGCCAGGCCGTGGTCGACGAGCGCGACCGCAAGCTGGCCGAGGCCGAGAAGAAATACCGCGAGGAAGAGGCGGCCCTGGCAGCCCAGCCGCCGCAGCCGAGCCGGCCGGTAGAAGAAGCGCCGGCGCCGCGCGCACCGACCGTGCCGGGCCGCGTGGCCGAGCGCAATGCGAAACTGAAGGCGGCCCAGGCCAGGGAAGCGGCCGATGCGCCGAAGCGCGCCCAGAACGTGCGCGATTTCGAGCGCCGCAAGGCCGAAGTGGAAGAGCGCCAGCGCGACGTGGCGCGCAAGAAGGCGGAGCGCGCCGCGAAGTTGGCGAAGAAGGCCGAGGAAGAGGCGGCGAGGGCAGCGAAAGCGGCGAATCCGGCCCCGCCGGCACAATAATCGTATGCGTGGGGTGATTGATGCCGGGGGCATCAATCACGTGCCCACGACGCGCATCAAACCGCGCGCTTCAACTTCTGCACGGTGTAATTCCCCGCATCCTGCGGCGGCCGCACCAGCTTCAAGATCGCCATGGTGCAGTTCCCACCCTTGCCCTGCGAACGCTCGCCAGCCTTGTTGATCAGCATCTCCGATGCCTGGCGCGGCGTCGCCCGTGACGTGGCGGCGCCCAGTTCGGCATCGGTAAAGAAGTGCCACAGCCCGTCGGAGGCGAGAAGGAACACGTCGCCGGCGCCCAGGCCCGTGTGGTGGCCGATCGTGACGTAAGGGTCCTTGCGGCCATTGCCCAGCACATTCACCAGCAGCTTGGACTTGCGGTGGTTCTTCGCGGCTTCCGGCGGCAGGCGGTCGGTCGAGACCAGGTGCTCGACGTATTCAAGGTCGCCGGTGCGCGCCAGGCAGGCGCCGTTCTGGAAGTGGTAGAGGCGCGAGTCGCCCACGTGCGCCCACACGGCCTCGCCATGCGGCGAGAGCAGCAGGCCGACGAAGCTGGCGTGGGCATCGAGCTTGGTCGTCACCGCGTTCATCTTGATGACCATGTGCGTCTCCTGCACGATGTCGCGCAGCAGTTGCTCCAGGCGCTCGACGTCCGGATGGTCGCCGGGCTTGAACAGGTCGAACACCTGCTTGGCCGTGTGCAGGACCTGCTCCGAGGCCGCCGCGCCGGCGATGCCGTCGGACAGGACCGCCAGCACATAGCCGGGAGCGCGCGCCCCCGTCATCAATGCGACCCGGTCGTTCTGCTGCGGGCGGTTGCCGATGTGCTGCGCGGTTCCCGCTTCTAACTTGTATGAACTCATAAACGTGGCTTTCCGATACCGGCTTGCCGAACTTTGTTGGCGGCAACGTCGGCGTAGATTAAACTATGCACTGGTTTGTACTACAGTTGCAAGCCGTAACGAAGAATCGCGTCCTCCCACCCCCAGCAACAGCTCTTAAGTTCGGAAATGCCAACATGATCGACGTCCAGGAGATCCACCGCCGTATTGTTGAACTCGACGTGGAACACCGCGACCTCGACGCTGTCATCGACATGCTGACGCGGGACGGCCATTCCGACCAGTTACAGCTGCGCCGTCTGAAGAAGCGCAAGCTGCAGCTGAAGGACCACATCACTTTGCTGAAAATGCAGTTGGTGCCGGACGTGCCAGCGTAAGCTGTCAGTCTTTCACCGCCAGATTCCTATTTTGACCGATCACCTGCCCCTGTCCGGCCTTGCCGGCGAGCCCGTTCCTGCGAACACTGCCGACAAGGCCGATGCCGCCGCGCCCGACGCGGCCGAATCCGCTGCGCCGGGTAAATACGATGCCGAAGTCGACCGCATCTTCGGCGCCGGCGGCCCGCTCGCGCCCGCCGTCGGCAGCTTCAAGCCGCGCCAGTCGCAAACCGAGATGGCCAAGGCGATCGCCGACGCCATAAGCAACCAGGGCACGCTCATCGCCGAGGCCGGCACCGGCACGGGCAAGACCTTCGCGTATCTCGTTCCGGCGCTGCTGTGGGGCGGCAAGACCATCATCTCCACCGGCACCAAGAACCTGCAGGACCAGCTGTTCTCGCGCGACATTCCGAACGTGCGCCAGGCGCTGCGCGCGCCGGTCTCGGTGGCGCTGCTGAAAGGCCGCGCCAACTACGTCTGCCATTACAACCTGGAACGTACGCTGCAGAACGGGCGCCTGACCTCGCGCGACGACGTCGGCCACCTGCGCGAAATCTCCCGCTTCATCAAGATGAGCAACTCGGGCGACAAGGCCGAGCTGGCGAAAGTTCCCGAAACCGCATCCGTGTGGAACCTGGTGACCTCGACCCGCGAAAACTGCGTGGGCCAGGAATGCCAGTACTACCAGGACTGCTTCGTGATGAAGGCGCGCCGCGAGGCCCAGCAGGCCGACGTGGTCGTGGTCAACCACCACCTGTTCTTTGCCGACGTCGCCCTGAAGGAGGGCGGCATGGCCGAGCTGCTGCCGTCTGCCAACACCATCGTCTTCGACGAGGCGCACCAGCTGCCGGAAGTGGCGACCCTGTTCTTCGGCACCACGGTCTCGACCTCGCAGGTGCTGGAGCTGTGCCGCGACGTGCTGGCCGAAGGCCTGGCGCATGCGCGCGGCGGCCCGGACTGGGCCAAGGTGGTGATGGTGGTCGAGAAGGCCGCGCGCGACCTGCGCCTGACCTTCCCGGAAGGCGGCACCCGCCTGTCGCTGCCGCAGATTCCGCCGAGCTCGGACTTCTTCCCGGCGCTGGAAAAGCTGAAGGAAGAACTCGAGGGCATGGTCGACGTGCTGGAAGAGAACGCCGAGCGCGCCGAGACCCTGGAGCAGTGCCGCGTGCGCGCGGTGGAACTGCTGGAAAACTTCAAGGACTGGAAGCAGGCGCCGGTCAAGAAGGACCCGAAGGAGAAGGATTACAGCCAGTTCGCCGGCGCCGATGCGGTGCTGTGGGTCGAGGCCTTTTCGTCCTCGCTGCAGCTGCACAAGACCCCGCTGTCGATCGCGCCGATCTTTGCGGGCCAGCGCGCCGGCACGCCGCGCAGCTGGATCTTCACCTCGGCGACGCTGGCGGTGAAGAGCGACTTCAAGCACTTCACGTCGCAGATGGGCATGACCGGCGAGCCGGCGCGCACCTGGCCCAGCCCCTTCGATTACCAGGAGCAGGGCATCCTTTACGTGCCGACCGGCCTGCCGGAACCGAACACGATGGGCTATACGGACGCCGTGGTCGACGCGGCGCTGCCGGTCATCGAAGCGGCGGGCGGGCGCACCTTCTTCCTGTGCACCACGATCCGCGCGGTGAACCGCGTGGCCGAGCGCCTGCGCGAAGAGTTCGCGGCGCGCGGCCTGGAATTCCCACTGTTCGTGCAGGGCGAGCGCGGCCGCACCGAGCTGCTGGACTCCTTCCGCACCGCCGGCAACGCCGTGCTGGTGGGCAGCCAGAGCTTCTGGGAAGGCGTGGACGTGCGCGGCGAGGCGCTGTCCCTGGTCATCATCGACAAGCTGCCTTTCGCCCCGCCGGACGATCCGGTGCTGGCGGCGCGCATCGAAGTGATGGAAAAGAAGGGCATGAACGGCTTCGTGCACCACACGCTGCCGGAAGCGATCATCAACCTGAAGCAGGGCGCCGGCCGCCTGATCCGCGACGTCGACGACCGCGGCGTGCTGATGCTGTGCGACCCGCGCGTGATCAGCAAGCCTTATGGGCGCCGCATCTGGCAGAGCCTGCCGCCGTTTAGGCGTACGCGGGTGCAGGCGGACGTCATCGATTTTTACAAGCAGAAGCCGGAACCGGACGCATAACCCGTCGTCCCCGCGCAGGCGGGGATCCAAGTTAACGCACGGATCAAAACAGCGATCCCGTTTCCGGCACCACCGCTTTTTTCGCCCGCGGCGGCGCCGGCGCCGCCCAAGCCTTCATCCGCTCGGCCGGATAATGCCGCAGGAAGCTGCGCGCCAGTTCCGGGTCGCGGCAGGCCAGCCAGGCATCGACGTCTTCCGGCGGCAACACCACCAGCGCGCGCTTCTCGTCGCCCGGCTTGTGGAAGCGCTTCATCAGCGGATGCTCGTCGGCGTTGATGGTGATCTGGGTGAAGGAGGTGCCGACCTTCCCGTCCGCCTCTTTCCACTCGCGCCACAGACCCGCCACGAAGAAGGGCGCTTCATCCTCCATGCCGATGCCGAAGCGCTCGGCTTTCCCGCTCTCGTAATTCGGTTCGTAGAAGCAGGTCATCGGCACCGCGCACAGCTGCGTGCGATGCCAGGCCGGCGCAAACGAGCGCTTCTCGCCGATCGACTCGGCGCGCGCATTCATCGTGTCGAAGACCTTCACGCCGGCCGGGATGTGGCGGCGCGGGACCATGCCGTAGCTGGCCAGGCTCAGCATGCGCTGGTTATCGGCGTCCGTGCGCACGATGGGCGCCAGGTAGTCTTTCCAGGTTTCCGTCGGCCAGTCCCAGTCGCGATAAAGGTCGACCAGGGTGCCGAGGACCATGTCCAGCTGCTCGGGAAGGGGAGGGCGGTAATTGACGCACATGGCGTCATCATAGCAGGCGGCGGTTCCCGCGGAAAAAGTGTTAGGCAAGCACAAGCGCATCGGGTATCTTGTCTGGATTGCATGCCAAGGAGTAATCATCGATGAACGAGTTGGTCAACGCCATTAACGGCTACGTCTGGAGTCCGGCCCTGATTGCGCTCTGCCTGGGCGCCGGACTGTATTTTTCGATCCGGTCGCGCTTCCTGCAGGTGCGCCACATGCGCGAGATGACGCGGCTGATGATGGAGGGTAAGAGCTCCGACCAGGGCGTGTCGTCCTTCCAGGCGCTGGCGATGACGCTGGCGGGGCGTGTCGGCACCGGCAACATCGCCGGCGTGGCCACCGCGATCACCTTCGGCGGTCCGGGCGCCGTGTTCTGGATGTGGGCGGTCGCCTTCCTCGGCGCCAGCTCGGCCTTCGTCGAATCGACCCTGGGCCAGGTCTACAAGGAGCAGATCAACCGCGAATACCGCGGCGGACCGGCCTTCTACATCGAAAAGGGCCTGGGCGTGAAATGGTATGCCTGGCTGTTCGCGGCCGTCACCGTGCTCGCTACCGGCGTGCTGCTGCCGGGCGTGCAGGCGAATTCGATCGCCGAGGGCCTGAAGACCGCCCTCGGCATCGACCCGAACGTCACCGCCGCCGCGCTGGCCATCGTGCTGGGCTTCATCATCTTCGGCGGCGTCAAGCGGATCGCCAGCTTTGCCGAAGTCGTCGTGCCCTTCATGGCGCTGGCCTACATCATCGTGGCGGTCGTCATCATCTTCCTGAACATCGGCCAGCTGCCGCACGTCGTCAAACTGATCTTCAGCTCGGCCTTCGGCATGGAACCGGCCTTCGGCGCCATCCTCGGCATGGCGATCCAGTGGGGCGTCAAGCGCGGCGTGTACTCGAACGAAGCGGGGCAGGGCACCGGCCCGCACGCCTCGTCGGCGGCGGAAGTAAGCCATCCGGCCAAGCAGGGCCTGGTGCAGGGCTTCTCGGTCTACATCGACACCCTGTTCGTGTGCTCGGCAACCGCCTTCATGCTGCTCATTACCGGGCAGTACAACGTCGAGCGCGCCGACGGCAGCCACATCTACCAGGGCGTGCAGAACGTGGCGGCCGGCCCGGGCTACGTGCAGACGGCGCTGGAGAACGTGCTGCCGGGCTTTGGTTCGATCTTCGTCGCGCTGGCCCTGCTGTTCTTCGCCTTCACCACCATCGTCGCCTACTACTACATCGCCGAAACCAATATCGCCTACCTCAACCGTCACACACCGCGGCCGTGGATGAACTTCCTGCTGAAGCTGGCGATCATCGCGGCGACCGTGTACGGCACCGTGAAGACGGCCGAGGCGGCGTGGGGGCTGGGCGACCTGGGCGTGGGCCTGATGGCCTGGCTGAACATCGTCGCCATTCTGCTGATGCGCAACACGGCCTTCAAGTGCCTGCGCGACTACGAGGCGCAGAAGGCGCTCGGGAAGGATCCGGAATTCGATCCGGTGGCGCTGGGCATCAGCAATGCCCACTACTGGGAAAAGCGCGCGGCCGAACGGCGCGCCGGCGAAGCCCCGGCCCGCGAGACCACGCCGGCGGCCTGAGGGGCCTAGGCCTTCAGCGTGCGGACGTGGGCCAGCACCTCGTCCGCATGGCCTTCGCCCACCAGCTGGGCCGGCGTCCTGCCGTCCAGCGCGGCCAGCGGCGCCTCCATCCAGTTGCTCGCCGCATCGTCGTTCCCGAGCACGGCGCGCACGGCGTGCATGACGGTGTAATAGGCCTGGGCCTTGCGCGACTGCTGCTCGAAGCGGGCGCGCAGGGCGGCCAGGCCGTCCGGATTCAATTGCTCCTCACTCATGCCGTCTCTCCCGGTACGATGACGACCTTGCCCGTCACCTTGCGCTCGGCCATGTCGTTCAGCGCCTGCGCCGTATCCTGCAAGGCATAGCGCCGCGACACCAGTGGCCGCAGCTTGCCTTCCGCCATCCAGCCCAGCATCTGGCGCATCGCCGCCAGGTTGGCCTTCGGCTCGCGGCGCACGAAGTCGCCCCAGAACACGCCGACCACCGAGGCGCCTTTCAGCAGCATCAGGTTCCACGGCAGCCTGGGGATCTCGCCGTTGGCGAAGCCGACCACCAGGTGCCGTCCGCGCCAGGCGATAGCCCGCAGCGCCGGCTCGCTGTAGACGCCGCCGACCGGGTCGTAGATCACGTCCGGGCCGCGGCCGTCGGTGGCCGCCTTGAGCGCCTCGCGCAGGTCTTCCTTCGTGTAGTCGACCAGGACGTCGGCGCCATGGGCCTTGCACACCGCCAGCTTCTCGGGGCTGGATGCGGCCGCGATCACACGCGCGCCGAGGGCCTTGCCGATCTCGATGGCCGCCAGGCCGACGCCGCCGGCCGCGCCCAGCACCAGCATGGTCTCGCCGGGCTGCAGGGCGCCGCGGTCGACGATGGCGTGGTGCGAGGTGCCGTAGGTGAGGGTGATGGCGGCGGCGACCTCGAAGCCCATCCCGGGCGGGATCGGCATCAGCGCTTCGGCCGGCGCCAGCGCCTGCTCGGCGAAGGCGCCGGTGCGGGTGAAGCCGATCACGCGGTCGCCGGCCTTGAAGCCGGTGACGCCGTCGCCCACCGCGCGCACGATGCCGGCGAACTCGTTGCCCGGCGTGAAGGGCAGCTCGGGCTTCACCTGGTACTTGCCCTGCACGGTCAGCACGTCCGGGAAATTGACCCCGGCCGCCTTCACGTCGACCACCGCCTGGCCGGCAGCCGGGATCAGGTCCGCGACGTTTTCCACGACTAAATTGTCCGGTGGCCCCCAGGCCTTGCATACGACGGCTTTCATTTTTTCTCCTTCTGAAAGACGGGATTATGCCGCAAGGCAGTTCCGCCGAGTCCGGCAGGGTCGCTTGTGCTGCCACAACATGCATCATGCATGCGTTGGTAGAGTCAGCTGGTCCGCTGCCGGTGGCGGCGATATAGGGGGAGCGATGGCGATCCGTTACGGCTGTTTCTTCAGCTATGCCCATGGGCGGCATGAGCTCATGCAGCGCTTCAAGGCCACCCTGGCCGACGCCCTGCGCTGCTACCTCGAGCCCTACTTCGACAACGAGGACGAACTGTTCGTCGACGTTGAACAGCTCGGCGGCGGCGACGACCTCGATCACAAGATCGCGCGCGCGATGTGCGAGAGCGTCTGCATGATCCTGATTTACACGCCCAAGTACGAAGCCCACGCCTACACGCGGCGCGAGTACGCGGCCATGCGCCAGCTGGAGCTGGAGCGCAGCAAGTGGTATGCGCTGCCCAGCCACCTGATCATCCCCGTGATCATGACCCAGCATCCGGACCAGCTGCCGCCGCAGATCACCGAGTCCAGCTTCTACGTCGATTTTTCCCGCTTCACGATGGCGACCGCCGACCTGAAATCGAATCCCGAATTCCTGCCCGACATCGACAAGATGGTTAGGCGCATCGTCACGCATTACCAGTGCTTGAAAAAATACATGCCGCCGGGGCACGACTGCAACCAATTCGAGCTTCCCGCTGTCCCACCCCCATGGCGCGAAATAACGGATACCACCTTTCCCAAAAAATGAGAGGCAATATGGATACGAATCGCATCACCCCCGCGCCGGCGCTTGCCGGCGAGGTGACGACGTTTTACGCGTACGATGGCGCCGGGGCGCGCAGTCGCGCGCTTGTTCATGCCGCATGGCTATTGTCTGGGCGAAAAAACGCAAAAACGCCGGTGCTGATGATCGACTGGGACCTCGAAGGGCCGGGGCTGCACCATTATTTCCCCAGCCAGCAGGGCGAGCGTGGGGGCGTGCTCGAGTTGTTCGAAGCTTGCCGCGAGCGCCTGCACGCGCTCGGACGCGCGCCTGCCGACGAAGTGCGCGAGCTGGCCGAGCAGGTGCTCGAGAGCATAGCCTGGGACGACTACCTCGAACGGGTCGACGATACCCGTCCTCTCTACCTGATGCGCGCCGGCCGCTTCGACGACAGCTACGGCGAGCGGGTCGACCGGCTCGACTGGGATGCACTGTTCTGCGCCTGCCCGGCCCTGTTCCGCAGCTTTGCCGCCCACCTGACGCGGCGCTTCGCCCATGTGCTGGTCGATTGCCGCAGCGGCCGCTCGGCCGCTACCAGCGTCTGCACGGCTTTGCTGCCGGACAAGATGGTCGGATTGTTCACGCCGGAACCGCGCAGCCTGGACGGCCTTGGCGGCGTGGTGCGGCGCGCGCTCGACTACCGCTGCAGCCACGAGGACGAGCAGCGGCCGCTGCTGGTCTATCCGCTGCCCACGCCGCCGGACGGCGCCGTCGAGGGGCGGATCGGCTGGCGCCACGGCCACGAAGGCCGCGGCCAGCCTGGCTACCAGCCGGTGCTCGAAGCGCTGCTGGGCGAATGCTACGGCCTGGATGGCGTCGGCCTGGACAGTTATCTCGACGAAGTCCAGCTGCTGCAGGCCGGCATCGCCGAGGCCATCCTGCCTGCGCCGCGCGGCGCCGAGCGCGACCGGCTGGGCCCGGCGCGCAGCATCGAGACCCTGCTCGAGTGGATGGAACCCGGCCATTTTCCGTGGCGGCCGCTGGCCGAGGTGCGCCTGGTGCAGGCGGTGGCGGCGCTGCGCGAGCGCGCCGGCGACACCCAGGCGCCGCCGCTGGCGCGCGAGCTGGCGCGGCTGGGGCAGCTCTATCTGGGCCAGCAGGGCGACGAACTGGAGGCAGCACGCCGCCTCGAACAGCATGTGATTGCGCTGGAAGAGGGGCTGCACGCGATGGAAGAGGGCAGACGCGTGATCCGTAACTGAGCCGCAATCGAGACGCAAAGTGCCGGACTGAGCCGGGCGCCGGTGTGGCGCATGCGCGACGGCAGGTCGCGCTTATGTGGCGACGGGTGCAGGCGGAACGGCCGGCGCAGTACGCGCTTCGTCCCCATGAGCAATAAATGTGCAGCCCCAGGCGTCGATACAGCCGTTGCTTCAGGTAAAATCGCACGCATGCGAATCCTTATCAGTAACGACGACGGCTATCTCGCGCCTGGCATCCAGGCGCTGGCCGACGCGCTTGCCGCGGTCGCCGACATCGTGGTGGTCGCTCCCGACAGCAATCGTTCGGGCGCTTCCAACTCGCTGTCGCTGGACCGGCCGCTGTCGGTGTCGAAAGCTGCAAACGGTTTCTATTTTGTCAACGGTACGCCTACCGACTGCGTGCACATCGCCCTGACCGGGATGCTGGATTACCGGCCCGACCTGGTCGTTTCCGGCGTCAACAACGGCCAGAACATGGGCGACGACACCTTGTACTCTGGCACGGTGGCAGCGGCAACCGAGGCTTACCTGTTCGGCATTCCGGCGATCGCCTTCTCGCAGGTCCACAGCGGCTGGAGCGAGGTCGAATCGGCCGCGCGCGTCGCCCGCGACATCGTGCTGCGCCACTTCGAGATCCTGGAATCGCCCTTCCTGCTGAACGTAAACATCCCGAACCTGCCCTATGACCAGATGGGGCCGCTGACCGCGACCCGGCTGGGGCGCCGCCACCAGGCCGAGCCCGTGATCCGCGGCCAGGACCCGCGCGGCCGCGAGATCTTCTGGATCGGCGCGCCGGGCGCCTGCCGCGACGCCGGCGAGGGCACCGACTTCCATGCCACCAGCCAGGGACGGGTGTCGATCACACCGCTGCAGGTGGACCTGACCCACCGTGAACAGCTGGAATCGCTGCGAGGCTGGTTGAAATGACTGAAAAGCGCAGCACCTTTCCCTTGCCGCTGTCGTCCGTGACGGGCGCGAGCACCCGAAAACCTGCTGCGCCGACGCCGGTGGCGACGCCGCAGACGGCCACCCAGAACGCGCGCACCAGCCAGGCCCAGACCCGGCAGGCGCCGCCTCCGAGCCCGGGTCCGCGTCCCGCCGCATCCGGCGCGCCGCAGCCAGTCCAGCCGCAGCAGACCATGCAGCGCTCCGACCTGGCCGCCACCGAGGCGCCGCGCCGCGCTATGGCGGCCCATGTCGCGCGCCAGGGCGTCAAGGACGGGCAGGTGCTGGCCGCGCTGGAAACCATGCCGCGCCACATGTTCATCGAACCGGCCCTGTCGAGCCAGGCTTATGCCGACGTATCGCTGCCGATCGGCCATAACCAGACGATTTCGCAGCCCTATATCGTGGCGCGGATGATCGAGTTGCTCAGGGGCAGCGGCCAACCCTTGCGCCGCGTGCTCGAGATCGGCACAGGCTGCGGCTACCAGGCCGCGGTGCTCTCGTGCGTGGCGCAGGAGGTATACTCGATCGAGCGGATCAAGCCGCTGCATGAGCTGGCCAAGGCCAACCTGAGACCCTTGCGCATTGCAAATCTACGCTTGCAATACGGAGATGGTATGCTTGGGCTGCCGCAAGTGGCGCCCTTCGACGGCATCATCCTTGCGGCGGCCGGTCTCGAGGTGCCGCGGGCACTGCTCGAGCAGCTGGCCATCGGCGCCCGGCTGGTGGCGCCCGTCGGCGCGCAGGTCCAGCACCTGCAGCGCATCACCCGCACCGGCAAATCGGAATGGACCAGCGAAACGCTGGAAGCCTGCCATTTTGTCCCGCTGCGGCCAGGCACCGTCTGAGAGTGCCAGAAAGTCGTAACAGAATTAGATGAGAATGAAACCAACACCCCGCCTAGCCCTGCTGACCATCAGTATCGTGCTGAGCGCCTGCAGCACCGAAACCCGCCAGGCGCCCGTGATCGATCGTCCGGCCCCGCCGGCCGCCAACAAGGGCCCGCGTGTGTCGCACCCGGCGCCGGCGCCGGCCCCGGTCAACGACGAACCGAAAGCCGATGCGCGCGGCAGCTATACCGTCCGCAAGGGCGATACCCTGCTGAAGATTGCGCTCGATTTCGGCCAGAATTATCGCGACATCGTCGCCTGGAACAATCTCGCCGACCCGGACGACATCAAGGTCGGCCAGGTGCTGCGCGTGACGCCTGAACGCGGCAACAACAATGGCCTGGCCGGCACCAATCCGGTCACCATGCCCGGCGCCGAGAAGCCGGCCGTCCCGCCGAAGAAAACCGCGCCGCGCGGCGACAAGAAGGCCTATTCGGAAGGCAACCTGGCGGATTCCCAGAAGGACGACAACCCGGCCGTCAACCCGAAAGCCGCCGAGCGTCCGTCCGGCGGGCTGTCCGCCGGCAGCACCGTGACCGCCAACGACGACGAGAAGCTGAGCTGGATGTGGCCGTCCAATGGCCGGATCCTCGCCACCTTCGACGAAGGCAAGAACAAGGGCATCGATATCGCAGGCAGGCTCGGCCAGCAGGTGATGGCCGCCGGTCCCGGAAAGGTGATGTACGCCGGGAGCGGTATCCGCGGATATGGTAATCTCGTGATTGTTAAGCACAGCAACAGCCTGCTGTCGGCATATGCGCATAACCGCGCAATCCTCGTCAAGGAAGGCGATAGCGTGGCCAAGGGCCAGGCGATCGCGGAGATGGGCGATTCCGATGCCGACACAGTCAAACTGCATTTCGAGATACGCCAGCAGGGCAAGCCGGTCGACCCGTCTAAGTTCCTGCCCAGTCGTTAGCGAGGACCAATGACGCTGCCGCCCGACCCGTTGGACCAGGACATGCCGGACAACGCGCCGGAGGATGGACCGGATGAAGCGCTGGGCGACGGCGAGTTCGGCGCCGACGGCAGCGAGCGCGCGGAAATGCTGCCGGAAGGGCAGGCGGCGCCGGCCGAGGGCGTCGACGAGCTCAAGAGCGTGCTGCAGGCCGAGCTCTCCACCGACACCACCCAGCACTACCTGAACCGGATCGGCGCCAAGCCCCTGCTCACGGCCGAGCAGGAAGTGCATTACGCGACCCTGGCCAAGGCCGGTGATTTTGCCGCCCGGCAAAAAATGATCGAGCATAACCTGCGCCTGGTCGTCTCGATCGCCAAGCACTACATCAACCGCGGCGTGGTCCTGCTCGACCTGATCGAGGAGGGCAATATCGGCCTGATGCGCGCGATCGACAAGTTCGAGCCCGAGCGCGGATTCCGTTTTTCGACTTACGCCACCTGGTGGATCCGTCAGAGCATCGAGCGCGCCATCATGAACCAGGCCCGCACCGTGCGCCTGCCGGTGCACATGGTGCGCGAGCTGAACCAGGTGCTGCGCGCCAAATACCACCTGGAGGCCCAGCACCACGACGGCAAGGAAGCCAGCGCCGAGGACATCGCCAGCCTGGTCGGGCGCCCGGTGGAAGAGGTGCAGGACATCCTTGCCCTGTCCGAGCACGCGGCCTCGCTCGACGCCCCGCTCGACAACGACCCGCAGACCAGCCTGATGGACATGTTGCCGGACGAAGGCGACGTCAGCCCCGACGCGCGCGCCGAGCACCACGAGATGACCCTGCTGGTGCGCGACTGGCTGCAAAAGCTGCCGGACAAGCAACGCGTGGTGGTGATGCGCCGCTTCGGCCTCGACAACGACGACCCCGCCACCCTCGAAACCCTGGCCGAAGAGATGGGCGTGACCCGCGAACGGGTGCGCCAGATCCAGCAGGAAGCGCTGGTCAAGCTGAAGCGGGCGATGGCGGCACGTGGCGTCGTGCGCGATTCCTTGCTATGATGTTTGGCTGGCCGGAAAGGCCAGCGCCGTCGTTCCCGCGAAGGCGGGAACCCAAGTTTGTTCGAGCAGTGCTAACGCTTGCTTTGGCTACGCGCCGAACTTGGATCCCCGCCTGCGCGGGGATGACGTTGATTGATTGCGCGGCACATCGACCTGCGTGTTCCCGTTTCGCTTTTCTTCTATCCCATGCAAGAAACCTTCATCAACATCAAATCCCTCGACATGGACGCGCGCGGCGTCGGCCACCTGGAGAACGAGGACGGCTCGCCGGGCAAGGTGATTTTCGTCGAAGGCGCGCTGCCGGGCGAGACGGTCAGCTTCGAAACCCTGCGCAAGAAGAAGAACTGGGAATCGGGCCGCATGGTCACGCTGAAGAAGGCCTCGGCTATGCGCGTCGAACCGAAGTGCGAGCACTTCTGGCATTGCGGCGGCTGCTCGATGCAGCACCTGGAGCCTTCGGCCCAGGTCGCGATGAAGCAGCGCGTGCTGGAAGATAACCTCTGGCACATCGGCAAGACCAGGGCCGAGAACATCATGCGCCCAATGTACGGCCCAACCTGGGCTTACCGCTACCGCGCGCGCCTGTCGGTGCGCCACGTGGCCAAGAAGGGCGGCATGCTGGTCGGCTTCCACGAACGGCATTCCAGCTACGTCGCCGACATGACGAACTGCTACATCGTGCCGCCGCACGTCGCGAAGATGCTGGTGCCGCTGCGCGAGCTGATCGGCTCGCTGTCGATCTACCAGCAGATGCCGCAGATCGAACTGGCCGTCGGCGAGGAAAGCACGGTGCTGGTGCTGCGCATCATGGCGCCGTTGAGCGCCGCCGACGAAGTGCTGGTGAAGGCCTTTGCCGACCAGTGGAACATCGAGTGGTGGCTGCAGCCGAAGGGCCCGGATACCGCCTATCCGTACTACCCGAACAAGAAAGAGCTGTACTACACGCTGCCGGAATTCGGCATCCGCATGCCCTTCAAGCCGACCGATTTCACCCAGGTGAACCACCAGATCAACCGCCTGCTGGTGCACAAGGCGCTGGGGCTGCTGCAAGTGGAGAAGGACGACCGCGTGGCCGACCTGTTCTGCGGCCTCGGCAACTTCACGCTGCCGCTGGCGACCCAGGCGAAAGAGGTGGTGGGCATCGAGGGCAGCACCGCGCTGACCACGCGCGCGCTGGAGAATGCGCGCGCCAACGGCCTGTCCGACAAGACCAGCTTCTCGACGCGCAACTTGTTCGAGATCACCAGGGACGACCTGATCGCACTGGGCAAGTTCGACCGCATGCTGGTCGACCCGCCGCGCGACGGCGCGGTGGCGCTGGCCGTGGCCCTGGCCGAACTGCGCCTGACGAATCCGGAGCTGCTGCCGAAGCGCATCGTCTACGTGTCCTGCAGCCCGTCGACCCTGGCGCGCGACGCCGGCATCCTGACGCACCGCGCAGGCTACAAGATGAGCAAGGCGGGCATTGCGAACATGTTCCCGCATACCTCGCACGTGGAGTCGATCGGGGTGTTCGATCTGCTGGAGGATTTTGTGCCGCGGCAGTTTGAGGTGAAGGAAGTAGCGGCGGCGCCGGAAGCCTAAAGAACGTCGTCCCCGCGAAGGCGGGGACCCAAGTTAGTCGCGGGCCACTTGCGTATGCTTGCGGCCACTCATCCAAACCTGGATTCCCGCCTCCGCGGGAATGACGGTTTTAAGGGCGCGGGAAGTCAGGTCGGGCAATTCCCAGCATGACGGGTTAGCGCTTGGCAGTCACTGCCCCCAATGCCTGCATCAGCTCCTCCGCATCCACCGGCTTGACGAAATAACGGTCAAACCCCGCCTCTTCGGCATCGTGGCGGTCGGAGCGCTGCCCATATCCCGAAATCGCCATCAGCACCGCGCCGTCCTGGCCCGGCAGCTTGCGCAGGCGGCGCGCCAGTTCCACACCGCTCATGCCCGGTAGTCCGATATCCAGCAGGAACACGTCGAAGCGTTCGTCGCCGGCGCGCACCAGGGCTTCGAGCGGATCGTGCACCACCGTCACCGTGTGGCCGCAGGACTCCAGCAGCAGGCCCAGGGTCATGGCGGCGTCTTCGTTGTCGTCCACCAGCATCAGCTTCAGGCCCTGCGCGCCTTCGGAGGCGGCGGCCGGCGGGGGCAGGGCGGCGCCCGCCGCGGCGATCGATGCCTGCAGACGCGGCAGGCGCACCGTGAATTCGGTGCCCATGTTGCGGCCCTCGCTGGACGCCGTCACCATCCCGCCGTGCAGCTCGACCAGGCTTTTTACCAGCGCCAGGCCCAGGCCCAGGCCGCCCTGCGAGCGGTCGGGGGTGCGCTCGGCCTGCGAGAACAAATCGAACACGGTCGGCAGCAGGTCGGCGGCGATGCCGATGCCGTCGTCCTTCACGCTCACCAGCACGTGGTCGGGCGTGGCGCCCATCCACACGGCCAGCTTGCCGCCTTCGTGCGTGTACTTGGCGGCGTTGTTCAGCAGGTTGGCGATCACCTGGATCAGGCGCTTGGGGTCGCCCTGGACGAAGACCGGGCCGATTTCCGGCGCCAGTTGCAGCGTCAGCTGGTGGCGACGCGCTTCGATCAGCGGGCGTACCTGCTCGACCGCGTCGTCGATGACATGGCGCAGGTCGACCTGGTCGCGCGCCAGCACCACCAGGCCGCGGGTGACGCGCGAGACGTCCAGCAGGTCGTCGATCAGCCCGGTCATATGCGCCACCTGGCGCGCGATGATGGCGCTGGTGCGCTCGACGCGCGCGCCGTCCGGCGGGCCCATGTTCAGCAGCTGGGCGGCGGCGGAAATGGGCGCCAGCGGGTTGCGCAGCTCGTGCGCCAGCATCGCCAGGAACTCGTCCTTGCGGCGGTCGGCCAGGCGCAGCGCTTCCTCGGCGCGCACGCGCTCCAGCGCGCTCCAGGAACGCTCGGCCACGTCTTCCATCAGGCGCACGATGTCGGCGCTCCACACGCGCGGCAGGTTGTCGTGGATGAACATGCAGGTGGTCAGGGCGCCGTTGCGGTGCACCGGCACCACCACGCAGGAGCGAATCTGCAGCGAGGCATAGGTCGGCCAGGTGTCCGGCCCGCCGGTGCGCGGGTCGCGCTGGACGTCGCTCGCGACCCAGGTCGTGCCCTGGGTCAGCGCGCTGAAGTTGGCGGCGCCGAACAGGTGGGCCGGGAAGGTGCCGTTCAGGTCGGTGACGATGCCGTCCGTGTAGTTCGAATGGAAGGTCAGCAGCTGGCGATCGGCGTCGTAGTCGCCGTAGAGCACACGGCTGGCCTGCAGGAAGCGGCCCAGCATGGCGCTGGTCTGGACGAAGATCTGGGCCGGGTCGTCGAGGCGGCGCAGCAGGTCGGCCAGCTCGAGGCGGAATTCGTTCATGTCCAGCAGCGTGGTCTGGCGCGCCACGGCGTTGCGCAGCGCCTGCTCGGCCGACATCCGGTCCAGCGCATCCCAGCTGCGCTCGGCGATGTCGGCGGCCAGCTTGCATTCTTCCTCGTCCCAGCCGCGCGCGCTGGTGGCGTAGCCGACCAGGGCGGCCTGCAGCTGGCCGCGGCGCAGGCGCGGCAGCGCCAGGATCGCGCGCGCGCCGGCGGCGGCATAGCGCTCGCCGTGCTGGGGCAGGCGCGGGTCGGTGGTGGTGTCGCGGATCGCCAGCGGCGCGCCGGTGCGCAGCAGGGCCAGCGCGGCCGGGCCGAAATCCTTGATGCGGGCGCGGCGTCCGGCCAGCGCGGCGGCGCCGTCGCGGGCCCAGTCGTGCACCACTTCGAAGCCGGCCCCGGTGCCGTCGCCTTCGACGTAGCAGGCGTGGTCGAGTTCGAGGTGCCTGCCGAGCATCGCGCAGGCGCACTCGACGATGTCCGAGGGGTGGTGCAGGCGGCGCAGGCTGTCGACCACCTGCAGCTGCACGGCGTGGCGGCGTTCCAGCTGCACGCGCGGGGTGGTTTCGCTGATCACGCACAGCACGCCGCGCACTGTGCCGGCGCCGTCGCGCACCGGCGAGTAGGCCAGCGTGAACCAGCCGTGGTAGGGCTTGCCGGCGCGCCGTATCGTGTGCGGCACGTCTTCGCCGTAGGTGGAGTGGCCGCCGAGGGCGCGGTCGACCAGCGGCTTCATGCCCGGCCATTGCTCGGGCCAGACCTCGGTGATGGGCGCGCCCAGCGTGGAAGGATGCCGCCCGTCGAGCAGGGAGATGTAGGCGGCGTTGTACAGCATGATCAGCCTGGGGCCCCAGGCGATGACCATCGGGAACTCGGATTCGAGGATCACGCTGACCGCGTTACGCAGTGCAGGATCCCATTGGTCGGGCGACCCGAGGGGCGAACCCGACCAGTTATGGAGGTGGTATCCGGCGCGCACGGCGCCGGACGTGTCGAGGAGATGAAAGTCGCGCGTAGCCGCTTCCATACTGATCGCCTTCGAGTCCGAAAGTGGTCATTCTATGCGCAAATGCATAAGCTGGATCGCGGCTGAGAAAAAATAGATTTTCTCGCTGAAAAGAGAAATTTCTTTCTAAAAAAGATCGATTTCCTCTTAGAAGTGCGCGCGCACGCCGAAGGCCAGGTTTCGTCCCGGCAGCGGCGAAATGTCCTTCAGCAGCGAAGTCGACAGGCGAATGTCCTTGTTCAGCAGGTTCTTCGCCAGCAGGAACCAGGTCAGGTCCATCTTCTCCAGTTTTTGCGTGTACGAGAGGTTGGCGTCGACCATGTTGTAGCCCGGCGTCGGCGTGCTTTCGAAGGCGGCAAGGCGGTCCTGGCCGCGCGCATGGGTCCAGGACAGGCCGGCGCGCCAGTCGGCCTGGCGGTAACCGAGGCTGGCGCCGACGCGGTCGGCCGGCTGCAGCGGCAGGTTCTCGCCGATGTCGAGCTTGCCGCGTGAACCGTCGGCAAACAGGCGGCCGTTCCAGCCCATGCCGGTCTGGTTCCAGGTCAGCTCGGCTTCCACGCCCTGGATGTGCGCCGGCGCCTGCTGGAACACGCGCTGGCGGAACTCGCCGCCCGCGTTGCCGTCTTCGTCCAGCGACAGGTCGGTGATGTGGCCGTAGATGAAGTCGGACACATTGTTGCGGAACAGGTTCGCCTTCCAGCGCAGCAGGCCACTGGTCTTCTGCACCGACAGCTCGATGTTGCGCGAGATTTCTTTCTTCAGGTTCGCATCGCCGGTGTCGAAGGTGAGGGTGGCGTCGTGCGGGCCGCCCGAGTACAGCTCGTCCGTGGACGGCGCGCGCTGGGCATAGGACAGGGTCGCGCCGGCGCTGTAGCCGCGCATGAAGGGCCACAGGGCGCCGATGGAGCCGGAGCCCAGGTTGAAGCTGCGCTCGATGTTGCCGACCGGCTCGCGGCGCACGTTCTCGTAGCGCAGGCCGGCGTTCACGGCCACCGGCCCGACATGCGTTTCCTCGACCAGGAAGGCGGCGCTCGAGGTGGAGTGCGTGACCGGCACGGTGTCCGGCCCGCCCGCCGCCGACAGCGCGGAGAAGTGGGTGTTCTCGGTCTGCACGCCGAAGGTGCCGTGGAGACCGCTGATCGGCTTGTGCGTCAGCTCCAGGCGCGATTCGAAGGAGCGGTTGCTGAAGATGACTTCCGGCTGCAGGTCCTCGCCCAGCTCGGCGTGGCGGTAGTCCGTAAAGCCGGCCTTGAAGCGCGCGGTCTCGAAGCCATTCAGGGGATCGTGCACCAGGCTGTCGAGGTCGTAGCGGTTCTGGCGCTGGTCGATGCGCGAGCCTTCCTCGCTGGGGATGCCGTAATTGTTCGACAAGTGATTCGCCGACACGCCGACATAGCCCCAGTCGTGTATGTAGGAAGCGCCGGCGCCGATGCTGCGCTCGCTGGTATCGCTGTCCGGCAGGCGGCCGCTGCCCGATGAAGGATCGTTCAGCACGCGGCTGCCGGGGATCTTGTAGTCGTTGGTGTCGCGCCAGTTGCCGTCGATATGCATGCCGATATGGCCGGCCGCGCCGTCCAGCGAGCCGGAGACATTGCGGCCGTTGTCGACGGTGCTGTAGCGGGTCTCGACCTGGCCGGTGGGCTTGTCTTCGAGCGCGGTCGGGATGCGCTCGTTGACCACGTTGACCAGGCCGCCGATCGCGCCGGAGCCGTAGAGCAGGGCGGCGGGGCCGCGCAGGATCTCGATCTGGCGCGCGACTGCGCCTTCGGAGGCCACCGCGTGGTCGTTCGAGAGACCGGACACGTCCGAGGTCGCCATGCCGTTTTCCAGCATCTTGACGCGCGAGCCTTCCATGCCGCGGATGATGGGGCGCGAGGCGCCGGCGCCGAAGGCCGAGGCCGACACGCCGAGTTCGTTCTGCAGGGTCTCGCCGAGCGAGCTGCCGACCTTGTCGCGCAGTTCGTCGCCGGCCAGCACCTTGGCCGGGGCCAGGATCTGGTCGCCCTCGCTGCTCCGCAGCGGATTGGCGGTGACGACCACTTGCTGGATCTTGCCGTTGTTGATGGTTTGATCGGCGTCAGGCGGGGTGTCCGCGAAAGCAGGGGTGTAGGCGAGCAGGATGGCGCTGGCGAGCAGCGTCGGTTGAATCTTTTTCATTGTTTAAAACCTCGAGCGAATGGATAACGGTCCGCGCGGCCGGATCCAGGCGGATACCGGCGCGACGGGGTAAAGCGAAACGGCGTTATCAGGCCAGAGGTGGGCCGCGCTGCTGGAAGGGGCAAGCTGCCAGCAGGCAGATGCCGGGCGTCGCTGCCAGGGTGGGGACGGCGTACGCGAGCTCGGCGGGGATGAATTGCCGGACCGTGGCCGGCAGGGCGAACGCGACCTGGGCGCTGGCGGCGCACTGGCCGCACTGCTCGTGCAGGACCGGCTTGGACGGCTTGCCGCCGTTCTCGCCCGCCTGCTGGGTCAGCGATTCGCGGACGTCGGTCCAGTGCGAGTAGGCGTGGCCCAGCGACAGCTGCTGCGAAACGAGCAGCAGCAGCGACAGTAAAACATGGACCAGGCTACGTGACATCCAGCTATTGTACATAAAAAAGCCGGCTCTCAGGCCGGCTTTCCATTCTAAGGAGCGACTACAAAGCCCTCAGGGCAAGGCGCATCGTCGAAGACAGTACTTCAGTACGGCGAGACGATGCAACGCAGCCATGAGGGCTTTTTAGGCGCTCAATCGCGGGAGCCGAAGCCGATGCCGAGCAGACGCAGCAGCGCCGTAAACACGTTGTACAGATCGAGGTAGATCGACAGCGTGGCCGAAATATAGTTGGTTTCGCCGCCGTTGACCACGCGCTGCACGTCGTAGATCATCCAGGCCGAGAAGATACCCATGGCCATCACCAGGGTCACCAGTTGCAGCGCGCTCAGCTGCAGGAAGATGTTGGCGATGGAAGCCAGGATCAGCACGATGGTGCCGGCGAACAGCCAGCTGCCCATGCCGGAGAAGTCGCGCTTGGAGACGGTGGCGATGGTCGCCATGGCCGCGAAGATGACGGCGGTGCCGCCGACCGCGCCCATGATCAGCGCGCCGCCGTTGGCGAAGCCCAGGGTGTAGCGCAGCAGCGGGGTCAGCATCAGGCCCATGAAGAAGGTGAAGCCCAGCAGCACCGGCACGCCGGCCGCCGAGTTCTTGGTCTTCTCGATCGCGAAGATGAAACCGAAGGCGACCGCGAGGAAGAGCAGGGCGCCGAGGCCGCCGCCCATGAAGGGCATATGGGTCGTCAGGCCGACCCAGGCGCCGAACACGGTCGGGATCATCGACAGCGCGAGCAGCCAGTAGGTGTTGCGCAGCACTTGATGGCGGACGGCGCGGTTGGCCGAGACGTCGTAGGTTTTCTGCAGATTGGGGATCATGTTTCCTCCGGGTGGTGAACTTCTATCGTAGTCCAATATGGGGACGGCGCCCGTCCATCAAAGGCCCGTTAAGGCTGCGTTAAGCCGGCGGGAACGGACGAGTAGGTATTACCGCCACTGTAACACTTGCGGCATCGCGGCCGCAATATCGGCCACCCTGCGGATATATGGTAAAATCGAAGGTTAATTGAGTTCCGAAGTTCTCGATTTAAACCTTTCTTTTTATTGGAGTTTTTAAATGGCAATCGAACGCACCCTGTCGATCATCAAGCCCGACGCAGTTGCAAAAAACGTCATCGGCCAAATCTATAGCCGCTTCGAAGGCGCTGGCCTGAAGATCGTCGCTGCGCGCATGACCCAGCTGTCGCAAGCCGAAGCCGAAGGCTTCTACGCCGTGCACGCTGCACGTCCGTTCTTCAAGGATCTGGTCAACTTCATGATCTCGGGTCCGGTCATGATCCAGGTGCTGGAAGGCGAAAACGCGATTGCCGCACACCGCGACCTGATGGGCGCAACCGATCCGAAGAAGGCCGAGAAGGGCACCATCCGCGCCGACTTCGCCGATTCGATCGACGCCAACGCCGTGCACGGTTCGGACGCTGCCGAAACCGCCGCCGTCGAGATCGCCTACTACTTCCCGGCGCTGAACGTCTACTCGCGTTAATCGACGACGTCGTCCCCGCGAAGGCGGGGATCCAAGTTTGTAAGCTTACGAAATTTTTTCGCGCCTGGCCGGCCTGCTGCGTTAAGCTGCATACCGGCGTAATACCCCGCTCGCCCATGCTTCAAGAGCCCGGCGGGCGGGATTCATTTAGAAGATACAGGATTTTAAAGATGGCAACTCTCACCAACCTGCTGGACTTCGATCCCGCACAGCTTGTCGCTTACTGCGCCGAGTTGGGGGAGAAGCCATTCCGCGCCAAACAGCTGCAGCGCTGGATCCACCAGTTCGGCGTGTCGAATTTCGACGACATGACCGACCTTGCCAAGTCGCTGCGCGAAAAGCTGAAAGGCCGCGCCGAAGTCCGTGCGCCGGCCATCATCAGCGACCACACGTCCAGCGACGGCACCCGCAAGTGGCTGGTCGACGTCGGCAACGGCAACGCCGTCGAAACCGTGTTCATCCCGGAAGAGAACCGCGGCACGCTGTGCATCAGCACCCAGGCCGGCTGCGCCGTCAACTGCCGCTTCTGCTCGACCGGCAAGCAGGGCTTCAACCGCAACCTCACCGTGGCCGAGATCATCGGCCAGCTGTGGATGGCCGAGTTCGAGCTGCGCAAGACCAAGGGCATCGAAGGCGGCCCGAAAGGCGAGCGCCAGATCACCAACGTGGTCATGATGGGCATGGGCGAGCCGCTGCTGAACTTCGAGCCGACCGTTACCGCGCTCAAGCTGATGCTGGACGATAACGCCTACGGCCTGTCGCGCCGCCGCGTGACCTTGTCGACCTCGGGCGTGGTGCCGATGATGGACAAGCTGAGCCAGGAAGTGCCGGTAGCGCTGGCCGTGTCGGTGCACGCGTCGAACGATCCGCTGCGCGACGGCCTGGTTCCGCTGAACAAGAAGTACCCGCTGCGCGAGCTGATGGCCGCATGCAAGCGTTACCTGGAGTTTGCGCCGCGCGACTTCATCACCTTCGAATACTGCATGCTGGACGGCGTCAACGACAGCGACGAGCATGCGCGCGAACTGATTGCGCTGGTCAACGACCCGGAAGTCGGCGTGAACTGCAAGTTCAACCTGATTCCGTTCAACCCGTTCCCGGAATCGGGCCTGTTGCGTTCGAAGAACCCGCGCATCAAGGCCTTCGCGCAGGTCCTGATGGATGCCGGCATCGTCACCACCGTGCGCAAGACCCGCGGCGACGACATCGACGCCGCCTGCGGCCAGCTGGCCGGCGAGGTCCAGGACCGCACCCGCGTGAATGAGCGGATGAGCAAGATGGCCGAGTACCAGCAGAAGTTCGGCCCGAACTTCGGCAAGATCGTGGAGATCCCTTCTTGAAGCCGGTCCTGGCCGCCAGCGCCGCCTGCGTGTTTGCATTGAGCCTGCTGTCCGGCTGCGCCGGCACGGGCGGCGGCGATTCGCCGCGCGAACTCAAGACCGCTTCCGACCAGACCGCTTCCGAGAAGCGCGCCCAGATCCGCCTGCAGCTGGCGGTGGGCTACTACCAGGACCGCAAGTACGAGATCGCGCTCGACGAGGTCAAGCAGGCGATCGCCATCTCGCCCGAGTATGCCGAGGCCTACGGCTTCCGCGCCCTGATCTACACAGCGATGGGCGAGAACGAACTCGCCGACGAGAACTACCGCCACGCGCTGCGCCTGGCGCCGCGCAACCCGGACATCGCCAACAACTACGGCATGTTCCTGTGCGACGCCGGCGGCAAGCCGCTGGAGGCGATGAAGTACTTCGAGTCCGCGCTGAAGAGCCGGAGCTATGCGTCGCCGGCCAAGGCCCTGACCAATGCCGGCAACTGCAGCCTGAAGCAGAAGAACAACGACGCAGCCGAGCGCTATCTGCTCGACGCCCTGCGTTACGAACCCGAGCTGCCGGCCATCCAGGCCAGCCTGGCGCGGGTCTATTTCGAGCGGCGCGATTACACCCGCGCCGGGTTTTTCATCAACCGCCTGACGGAGACAACGAAACTCGAGTCGTTGTCGGCCGACGTGCTGTGGCTGGCCCTGCGGGTCCGTCACATGCTGGGCGACCGGGCGCGTGAGGCCACCCTCGCGGCCCAGTTGCGCAAGCGCTTCCCCGGCTCGCCCGAATACGCGGCGTTCGAGCGCGGTGCATTTAACGAGTGAGACGACGACGATGAGTTCCGAGCGTGCAGAAGAGCCGACGACGCCCGACAACCAGGGTGGACATCCGGGTCAGGTGCTGGCCGCCCAGCGTGAAGCGATGGGCTGGACGGTGGAGCAGGTGGCCGACCAGCTGAAGCTGGCCGTGCGCCAGGTGGTGGCGCTGGAAGCGGGCGATTATGCGGCCCTGCCGAGCCCCGCCGTGACGCGCGGTTTCGTGCGCGCTTACGCCAAGCTGGTGCGGGTCGACCCGGCGCCGCTGGTGGCGCAGATCGCGATCGAGTCGCAGCCTGCGGCCGAGGCCAATCCGGCGGCGATCCGCCGTCCGAGTCCGGCTTCCTTCTCGCAGGCGAAATTCCCCTCGCACGGCAAGCGGTCCTCGCTGCCGCTGGGCTGGATCGCCGCCGCCGTGGCCGTCGCGGCCGTTGCCGCAGGCGCCTGGCACTTCGGCCTGATCCCGCTCGGCCAGCGCGCCGAACCGGCCACCGTCGCCGCGCCGGCAGCGACGGCGCCCGCCGCGGCCGATGCCCATGGCAGCGCGACCGAGACCCTGCAGAATCCGTCGGTCCCGCTGATTTCCGTGCCTGGTCCGGCCAGCGCGCAGGCCGAGGCGTCGGGCGCCGCGAGTGCGCCGGCTGCGGCTGCACCGGCCGCAGGCCCTGTCGTGAACGTGCCGGGCACCACCGCCACCGGCGCGCCGCCGACCACCGTGCCGGCAGCGCCGGCCAACCCGGTGACGGCGCAGTCGCCGGCGCAGGCCGCCGCCACCCCGGCCGCTGCAGCCCCGGCCGGCGCCGGCACCCTGGTGTTCACCGTGCGCGAGGATGCCTGGATCGAAGTCAAGCCGACCAAGGGCGGTAAGGACATGATCAAGCGCCTGGTCCGCGCCGGCAGCACCGAAACCCTGAACATCGACCAGCCGGTGCGCATCATCGTCGGCAACCCGGGCGCCGTCTCGGCCAGCCTGCGCGGCGCCCCGGTGGCGCTGCCGCTGGTGCCGGGCAAGACCTACTCGCTGGTTAACGTGCAATAAGCGTGCAATAAGCGTGCAATAAATACTGAATCGAACACCGCAACATGACAGACATGAATACGATGAACTCGCCGATCCCGACCGGCCCCCTGGCGCGCCGCGCCAGCCGTCGCGTGCTGATCCAGAACGGCGAGCGCAAGGTCTGGGTGGGCGGCGACGCCCCCGTCCTCGTGCAGTCGATGACCAACACCGACACCGCCGACGTGATCGGCACCGCGATCCAGGTCAAGGAGCTGGCGCGCGCCGGTTCCGAGGTCGTGCGCATCACGGTCAACACGCCGGAAGCGGCGGCCGCCGTGCCGGCCATCCGTGAACAGCTGGACCGGATGGAAGTGGACGTGCCGCTGGTCGGCGACTTCCATTACAACGGCCACCTGCTGCTGCGCGACTATCCGGACTGCGCGCAGGCGCTGTCGAAGTACCGCATCAATCCCGGCAACGTGGGGCAGGGCGCCAAGCGCGACTCCCAGTTCGCCCAGATGATCGAGATCGCCATCAAGTACGACAAGCCGGTGCGCATCGGCGTCAACTGGGGCAGCCTGGACCAGTCGCTGCTGGCCCGCATCATGGACGAGAATGCAGGCCGCGCGCAGCCGTGGTCGGCCCAGGCCGTGATGTACGAAGCCCTGATCACCTCGGCAATCGAGAACGCCGTGCGCGCCGAGGAAATCGGCCTGGCGCGCGACAAGATCATCCTGTCGTGCAAGGTGTCCGGCGTGCAGGACCTGATCGCGGTCTACCGCGAACTCGGCAAACGCTGCGACTACCCGCTGCACCTGGGCCTGACGGAAGCCGGCATGGGCAGCAAGGGCATCGTTGCCTCGACCGCGGCCCTGTCCGTGCTGCTGCAGGAAGGCATCGGCGACACCATCCGCATTTCGCTGACCCCGGAACCGGGCGGCGACCGCACGAAGGAAGTCGTGGTCGGCCAGGAAATCCTGCAGACCATGGGCCTGCGCAAGTTCACCCCGATGGTGATCGCCTGCCCGGGCTGCGGCCGCACGACCTCGACCGTGTTCCAGGAACTGGCCGACAACATCCAGACCTTCCTGCGCGAGCAGATGCCGGAATGGAAGAAGACCTATCCGGGCGTGGAAGCGATGAACGTGGCCGTGATGGGCTGCATCGTCAACGGTCCGGGCGAATCGAAGCACGCCAACATCGGCATCTCGCTGCCGGGCACCGGCGAATCGCCGGCGGCCCCGGTCTTTGTGGATGGCCAAAAGGTCGCTACACTGCGGGGCGAGAAGATCGTGGATGAGTTCAAGACGATTGTGCTGAATTACGTGCAGAAGAATTATTCGAAGCAGGCTGAAACCATTTAACGTCGTTCCCGCGAAGGTGGGAACCCAAGTTTGTATGCGTTTCGACTGCACATGCAAACTTGGATTCCCGCCTGCGCGGGAATGACGGTAACGCGAGAAATAGAATGTCCGACAAAAAAGAGAAATTCAGTGCCATCAAAGGCATGAACGACATCCTCCCGGCCGATGCGCCGCTGTGGGAGCTGTTCGAAAACACCGCCGAGTCCGTGCTGAAGAGCTACGGCTACCAGAAGATCGTCACCCCGATCATCGAGGAAACCGGCCTGTTCGCGCGCGCCATCGGCGCCGTTACCGACATCGTCGAGAAGGAAATGTACTCCTTCGAAGACTCGATGAACGGCGACCAGCTGACCCTGCGCCCGGAAGGCACGGCCGGCGTGGTGCGCGCCGTGGTCGAGCACAACATGGCCTACGATGGCCCCAAGCGCCTGTGGTACAAGGGCCCGATGTTCCGCCACGAGCGTCCGCAGCGCGGCCGCTACCGCCAGTTCTTCCAGTTCGGCGCCGAAGCGATCGGCTTTGCCGGCCCGGACATCGACGCCGAGCTGATCATGCTGTGCCGCCGCCTGTGGGACGACCTGGGCCTGGACAACATCCGCCTCGAACTGAACTCCATCGGTAATGCCGAGGAGCGCCAGCGCCACCGCGCCGATCTGATCGCCTACTTTGAAGCCAACGAAGCCGTGCTCGATGCGGAAGCCAAGCGCCGCCTGCACGCCAACCCGCTGCGCATCCTCGACACCAAGAATCCGGCGATGCAGGACATGGTCAACAAGGCGCCGCAACTGCTGAGCTACCTGGGCGGCGAATCGCTGGCCCACTTCGAGGGCCTGAAGAAGATCCTCGACGCCAACAATGTCCAGTACACCGTCAACCCGCGCCTGGTGCGCGGCCTGGATTACTACAACCGCACCGTGTTCGAGTGGGTCACCGACGAGCTGGGCGCGCAGGGCACCGTGTGCGCCGGCGGCCGCTACGACCCGCTGATCGAAACCTTCGGCGGCAAGCCGACCCCGGGCATCGGCTTCGCGATGGGCATCGAGCGCCTGATCGAACTGATGAAAGGCCAGGGCGAACCGGCCGCGCCGAGCCAGTGCGACGTCTACATGGTCCACCAGGGTGAAGAAGCGCAGATGAAGGCCTTCATCCTGGCCGAGCGCATCCGCGACGCCGGCCTCGACGTGGTGCTGCACTGCGCGACCCCGCAAGGCGCGGGCAGCTTCAAGAGCCAGATGAAGAAGGCCGACGGTTCGGGCGCCGCCTTTGCCGTGATCATCGGTGAAGACGAAGTCAAGAACGACGTGGTCGCGGTCAAGTCGCTGCGCGGCGCAGAGGGTGCGGCCCAGCAGGCCAGCGTCGCCTTCGACGAGGCGGTCGACTACATCGTCGACCAGGTCATCGGCGGCGGCGATTGCGGTCCGGACTGCGACGAGCACCACCATCATCACTAATTCCCAACCAGCTAACTAGAACAGAAGAACCCCATGGCATACGATCTCGAAGAACAGGAACAGATAGCCAATTTCAAAGCTTTCTGGGCACGCTTTGGCAACCTGATCAGCTGGGTGCTGATCATCGCGCTGGGCAGCTACGCCGGCTATAACTTCTGGAACTCGCACAAGCGCACCCAGTCCGCCGAAGCTGCTGCGCTGTACGACCAGTTGACCGAAGCAGCCGCCGCCAACGACAACGCCAAGGTCCAGCGCATGGCCAGCGACGTCGAAAGCAAGTTCGACGGCACCGCCTACGGCGCGATGGCTGCCCTGGTCGCCGCCAAAACCGCTTTCGACGCCAACGACCTGAAAACCGCCAAGGCCCAGCTGCAGTGGGCGGCCGACCACGGCAACGACGAGTACAAGTCGATCGCGCGCCTGCGCCTGTCCGGCGTGCTGCTCGACGAGAAAGCCTACGACCAGGCGCTGGCGCTGCTGAACGGCGACTTCCTGCCGCAATTCGCCGCCGAAGTCCAGGACCGCAAGGGCGACGTGCTGGTGGCGCAGAACAAACTGGCCGAAGCCCGCACCGCCTACCTCGCCGCGCTGGACAAGATGGACAAGCGCAACCCGGGCCGCCAGATCGTGCAGATCAAGCTGGAGGCGATTGGCGGTACGGTGCCGGCTGAGAAGGCCCCCGCGTAACCGTCGTTCCCGCGCAGGCGGGAACCCAAGTTTGCCTGCGTTACGATAGCTCACGCAGAACTTGGGTTCCCGCCTTCGCGGGAACGACGTTTGTATTGAACGACGTCTGTATTCTCAAAGAACAAGGCAAAAGAATATGCGTATTACCCGGAAGCTCGTTGGTGTCGGTGTCCTCGCCCTGATGACGGGCTGCTCGACGATTAGTTCGCTGAACCCGTTCGCATCCAAGCCGAAGGGCAACCTGCCGGCGCCGCTGGTCGACCTGAAAGCTTCGATGGCGGTGCGCACCGCATGGAAGCTGGAAGTCGGCAAGTCCCGCAACTACCAGTTCACCCCCGCGATCGCCGGGAATACCGTGATCGTCGCCGGCGGCGACGGCACCCTGGTGCGCGCGGAAGCCGCCAGCGGCCGTCAGCTGTGGCGCGTCAAGGCCGGCATGGAGCTGACCGCGGGCGTCGGCACCGACGGCAACCTGATCGTGGTCGGCGGCGACAAGGGCATGCTCCTCGCCTTCGACATGGACGGCAAGCAGCTCTGGAAGACCCAGCTGTCGAGCGAAATCCTGTCCTCGCCGGTGGTGGGGCAGGGCATCGTGGTGGCGCGCAGCGTGAACAACCGCATCGTCGGCATCGACGCCGCCACCGGCCAGCAGAAATGGACCGTGCAGCGCGCCGCGCCGCCGTTGACCCTGCGCGTGGCGCCGGGCATGGTCGTGCATGACAAGGACGTGATCATCGCCCAGCCCGGCGGCAAGCTGCTGTCGCTGGTCCTGGCGACCGGCGCGCCGCGCTGGGAAGTGGAAGTGGGCGTGGCGCGCGGCGCCACCGAACTGGAACGCGTGACCGACATCGGCGGCTACCCGGTGGTCTTCGAAGGCGACGTTTGCGCGGTGTCCTACCAGGGCCGCGCCGGCTGCTGGGACGTGATGACCGGCAGCCCGCGCTGGGCCCGCGACCTCTCGTCGGAAGCCGGCGTGGCGGTCGACCAGCGCTTCCTGTTCGCCACCGACGAAAAGGGTGCTGTCTACGCCTACAACCGCGAAAGCGGCACCAGCGCGTGGAAGAACGATAAATTGGCCTTCCGCCGCCTCTCGACCCCGGTCTCCTACGGCCGCACGGTCGCAGTCGGCGACTACCAGGGCTATGTGCACTTCCTGTCGCGTGAGGACGGCGCCTTCCTGGCCCGCGCCGCCACCGACGGCAGTGCGATCAGCTCGACCCCGCTGGTTGCGGGCTCGAACCTGATTTTTCAAACACAAAACGGAACCGTGACAGCGATCGCGGTGGAATAAGATACAAACATGAAGCCGGTAATTGCACTCGTAGGACGTCCCAACGTCGGGAAGTCCACCCTATTCAACCGCATGACGCGCTCGCGCGATGCGCTCGTGGCAGACTTGCCAGGCCTGACGCGCGACCGTCACTACGGCGAGGGCCGCATGGGCGAACGCCCCTTCCTGGTGATCGATACCGGCGGTTTCGAGCCGGTCGCCAAGGAAGGCATCATGCACGAGATGGCGCTGCAGACGAAGCAGGCCGTGGCCGAAGCCGACGTCGTGATGTTCATCGTCGACGGCCGCCAGGGCCTGACGCCGCACGACAAGACCATCACCGACTTCCTGCGCAAGTCGGGCCGCAAGGTCATGCTGGTCGTGAACAAGAGCGAGGGCATGAAGTACACCAGCGTCACCGCCGAGTTCTATGAGCTGGGCATGGGCGACCCGTACGTCATCTCGGCCGCGCATGGCGACGGCGTGCTCGACCTCGTCAACGAGGCGATCGACGAAGCATCGACCCTGCGTCCGCAGGAAGAGGCGGAATTCGACCCGGCCGACTACGGCGTGAAGATCGCCCTGATCGGCCGTCCGAACGTCGGCAAGTCCACGCTGATCAATACCCTGGTCGGCGAGCAGCGCGTGATCGCCTTCGACATGCCGGGCACCACCCGCGATTCGATCGAGGTGCCCTTCGAGAAGGGCGGCAAGCACTACACGCTGATCGATACCGCCGGCATCCGCCGCCGCGGCAAGGTGTTCGAGGCCGTCGAGAAGTTCTCGGTGGTGAAGACCCTGCAGTCGATCTCGGAAGCCAACGTGGTCGTGCTGATGCTGGATGCCCAGGCCGACATCGCCGAGTCGGATGCCCACATCGCCGGCTTCATCCTGGAATCCGGGCGCGCACTGGTGGTGGCCGTCAACAAGTGGGACGGACTTACCTCCGACCAGCGCGACCAGGTCAAGAACGACATCGACCGCAAGCTCGATTTCCTGTCCTTCGCCGAAACCAAGTTCATCTCGGCGCTGAAGGGCACCGGCATCAATCACCTGATGAAGGCGATCGATACCGCCTATGCCGCCGCCACCGCCAAGCTGTCGACCCCGCGCCTGACCCGCGCGCTGCAGGAAGCGGTCGAGAAGCAGGAACCGAAGCGCAAGGGCAGCACCCGTCCGAAGATGCGCTATGCGCACCAGGGCGGCCAGAACCCGCCCATCATCGTCATCCACGGCAACGCGCTGGATGGCATCACGGAACCGTACAAGCGTTACCTGGAAAAGCATTTCCGCGACACCTTCGACCTGATCGGCACCCCGCTCCGGATCGAACTGCGCAGCGGTAAAAACCCATTCGCCAAAGAGTAGGTTTTTAAGCCAGATTTAACCGTACCAGTACGACAGAAAACGGTAAAACAGGTTACAGTAGGCTTGGAAAAACATTCACAAAATGAGAATGTTGACCCAGGCACTTGAAAAGCGGCATTGCGCCTCTATTTTTATACGACAACAACATTACGGAGCTGTTATGAGCAACAAAGGGCAACTGTTACAAGACCCATTCCTCAACGCCTTGCGCAAGGAGCACGTCCCCGTCTCGATCTATCTGGTCAACGGTATCAAGCTCCAGGGACACATCGAGTCCTTCGACCAGTATGTGGTTTTGCTCCGTAACACCGTCACCCAGATGGTCTACAAGCACGCCATTTCCACCGTCGTACCCGCTCGCGCCGTCAACCTCAACCTCGAACAGGACGCCGAGTAAGGCCGATGGCTGACGTTTCCGGCAACACCATGCGAGCAGCATTGGTCGGCGTCGACTTTGGCCGTGGCGATTTCACGGCCAGCCTCGAAGAACTGGCATTGCTGGCGCGTTCCGCCGGAGCCGAGCCGATCACCACGATCACCGCAAAACGCAGTAGTCCCGATCCCGCGCATTTCGTCGGCAGCGGCAAGGCCGACGAGATCGGCCAGGCCTGCCTGGCCGAGCGGATCGAGATCGTCATCTTCAACCACGCGCTGTCGCCCGCCCAGCAGCGCAACCTGGAAAAGCGCCTGAACGTCCGGGTGCTCGACCGCACCAGCCTGATCCTCGACATCTTCGCCCAGCGCGCCCAGAGCCACGAGGGCAAGCTGCAGGTCGAACTGGCCCAGCTGCAGCACCTGGCCACGCGCCTGATCCGCGGCTGGACCCACCTTGAGCGCCAGAAGGGCGGTATCGGCCTGCGCGGCCCAGGTGAAACCCAGCTCGAGACCGACCGCCGCCTGATCGGCGAGCGCGTCAAGATGCTGCGCACCCGCCTGGCCAAGCTGCGCAAGCAGCATGAAACCCAGCGCCGCTCGCGCGGCCGCAACCAGACATTCTCGGTGTCGCTGGTCGGCTATACCAACGCCGGCAAGTCGACCCTGTTCAACACCCTGACCAAGGCCGGGGTCTACGTCGCGAACCAGCTGTTCGCGACCCTGGACACCACCAGCCGCCGGCTTTACCTCGGTGAGGAAACCGGCAACGTGGTGATCTCCGACACGGTCGGTTTCGTGCGCGAACTCCCGCACCAGCTGGTGGCCGCTTTCCGCGCCACCCTGGAAGAAACCATCCATGCCGACCTGCTGCTGCATGTGGTCGACGGTTCCTCGCCCGTGCGCATGGAACAGATCGAGCAGGTCAACGAAGTGCTGCGCGAAATCGGCGCAGACCATATCCCGCAGATCCTGGTCTGGAACAAGATCGATGCGGCCGGGCTGGAGCCCGGGGTGGAACGTGATGAATATGATAAAATCGGCCGCGTTTTCATCAGCGCCCACAGCGGCGCAGGCCTGGATCTGCTGCGCGACGCCATCGTCGAAGCGGCCCGGACCGAGCCTGTCGAAGCTGCCGACCCTGGTATCGCGCTCGCCGACGCCGAGCATATTCCGAACTCCACCCAAGTGGGTCCACACTAGCCTATGTCACTGCACGACCCCCGCTGGGGCCACAAACCAAACGATCCCAAGGCCCAGCAGGGCAAGGGCCCGGGCAACGACGGCCCACCCGACCTCGACCAGCTCTGGCGCGACTTCAACCAGCGCCTGAACCGCCTGTTCGGCAAGCGCGGCGGCGGTGACGGCGGCGGCTACCGCCCGGACGCTCGCGGCGTCGGCCTCACTGCTTCGGTGGTCGGCGCGATCCTCCTCCTGATCTGGCTCGCCAGCGGCGCCTTCATCGTGCCGGAAGGGCAGGTCGGCCTGGTCACCACCTTCGGCGAACTCTCGCACAAGACCGGCGCCGGCTTCAACTGGCGCTGGCCGGCCCCGTTCCAGGCCCACGAGACCGTCAACGTCGCCCAGGTCCAGACGGTCGAACTCGGCTACCGCGCCAACGTGCGCAACAAGCAGCCGAACGAGGCGCTGATGCTGACCTCGGACGAGAACATCGTCGACGTCCAGTTCTCGGTGCAGTACAAGGTCACCGATCCCGTCGCCTGGGTGTTCAACAACCGCGACCAGGTCGAGACCGTGCGCGACGCCGCCGAAACCGCCATGCGCGAACTGGTCGGACGCGGCAAGATGGATGCGCTGCTGTTCGAAGGCCGCGACAAGCTGGCCCTCGATGCCCGGACGATGGTCCAGCAGATGCTCGCCAGTTACAAGATGGGCGCCGAGGTCACCGGCGTGACCGTGCAGTCGCTGACCGCGCCGGAACAGGTGGCCGCGGCCTTCGAGGAAACCGTCAAGGCCCAGGAAGACCGTGCGCGCGCGCGCAGCGAAGCGCAGGCTTATGCCGACGACATCATCCCGCAAGCCAAGGGCAAGGCCGCGCGCATGAAGCTGGATGCCGAAGCCTACCGCGCCACCACCGTCGAGACGGCGGAGGGCAACGCCGCCCGCTTCAACCAGGTCGTGGCCGAGTACGCGAAAGCGCCCGGCGTCACCCGCGACCGTATGTATATCGACACCATGCAGCAGATTTTCTCCAGCACCAGCAAGGTCATGATCGACGCGAAAGCCGCGGCGACCATCAACCTCCCGCTCGACCAGATGCTGACCCGCTCGGTCGCCAACGAGGCGGCGATGGGCAGCCGCTCCGGCCCGGTAATGCCGCCGATGGCGCCCGCCCAGCAGGGCGCGGCCAACCAGCCGGCGCCGCCCGCCAGCGGCACCGTGACCGTGAACGGCAGCTCGGCGCAGCCGCAGCCGCAAGCGCAGCCCACGGCGCCGGCCGATGCAGTGCGCAAGGCCGATCCGCGCAGCCGCGAACCGGACCCGCGCAGCCGCGAAGCATCGCGTGACAGGGAGACCCGCTGATGAGCCGCCTGATTTCCATCGCCATCGGCGCCGCCATCGTCCTGACCCTGCTGGCTTCCAGCGTGTTCGTGGTCGACCAGCACCGCTACGCCGTGGTCTACGCCCTTGGCGAGCTGCGTGAAGTGATCAAGGAGCCGGGCCTGCACGTCAAGCTGCCGGCGCCTTTCCAGAACGTGGTCTACCTCGACAAGCGCCTGCAGACCCTCGATACCGCCGACGGCGAACGCTTCCTGACGGCCGAGAAGAAGGACCTGCTGGTCGACGCCTTCGTCAAATGGCGCATCGTCGACCCGCGCCAGTACCTGACCGCCCTTGGCGGCGGCAATGCCGAGCGCGGCGCCGAGCGCGTGGCCCAGGTGGTGCAGGTGGCATTGAACGCCGAACTCGCGACCCGCAAGGTCGGCGACGTCGTCTCCGGCCAGCGCGAGCAGCTGGGCGCCGCGCTGCGCGAACGCGTGGCCGCGAACAGCCGCCAGCTGGGCGTCGAGATCGTCGACGTGCGCCTGAAGCGCGTCGACTTCACGGCCCAGGTGAACAATGCCGTGTACGAACGCATGAAGGCCGAGCGCATCCGCGCCGCCGCCGAGACCCGCTCGACGGGCCAGGCCGAAGCCGAGGAAATCCGCGCCGACGCCGAGCGCCAGCGCAGCGTGATCCTGGCCGAAGCCGTGCGCGACGCCGAGACCATCAAGGGCGAGGGCGATGCCAAGGCTTCGCAGATCTACGCCCAGTCCTTTGGCAAGAACCCGGAGTTCTACCGTTTCTACCGCTCGCTGGAAGCCTACCGGGCGACCTTCAAGAGCCGCAGCGATGTGCTGGTGCTGGATGCGAATTCGGAGTTTTTCAAATACTTCCGAGGCCCCGGCAGCGGTAAATAGTTTGGTGGGCACCCGGTGCCCATCAAGGCAATCACGTGCCCACGAAGCAACGTTAACATTCGCCCCAGTCATCTTCCGCGCCAATCCCAACCGGTTTTCGGTTAAAATCGTCGATTCGGCGCAGAATACGCGTGCAAAGCCGCGCATTCTGTTGCCCAATCTTTAACAACTCCCAATCGCTTTGCCCATGCCTACCTGGCTATTGCCCGAGAATATAGCTGACGTCTTGCCGTCCGAAGCGCGCAAGATCGAGGAGCTGCGCCGCCTGATGCTCGACACCTTCCGCACCTACGGATACGAGCTGGTGATGCCGCCGATGCTCGAGTACGTCGAATCGCTGCTGGCCGGGGCAGGGCAGGACACCGACTCCAAGACCTTCAAGCTGGTCGACTCGATGAGCGGCCGCCTGCTCGGCCTGCGCGCCGATATGACCACCCAGGTCGCGCGCATCGACGCCCACCTGCTGAACCGCGATACCGTCACCCGCCTGTGCTACGCCGGCACCGTGCTGCACACCCGCCCGTCCGGCCTGCACGCCACCCGCGAGCAGCTGCAGATCGGCGCCGAGATCTACGGCCACGCCGGTCTCGAAGCCGACGCCGAGATCCAGGAACTGGCGCTGGCCTCGCTGGCGCTGGCCGGTTTCGAGCAGCCGCGCCTGGACCTGTCGCATGCCGGCGTGCTGCGCGCGATCCTGGCCGAAGACCCGCGTGCCAAACGCGACGAGCAGCTGCTGCACGGCCTGCTGAAGGCCAAGGACATGCCGGGCCTGGACGAAGCCACCCAGGACTATGCAAGCACGACCCGCGCCGCCCTGATGGCGCTGCCGAATCTGTATGGCGACGTCGACGTGCTGGCCTGCGCCAAGGAACTGCTGCCGGCGCTGCCGGGCATCACGCGCGCGCTGGCCGAACTAGCCGCGCTGGCCGGCTGCACCATCGGCCGTGCCCAAGTGGCGATCGACCTGGCCGACCTGCGCGGCTACCAGTACGAAAGCGGCGCCATGTTCGCGCTCTACGTGCCCGGCCTGCCGAACGCCGTCGCGCGCGGCGGCCGCTACGACCATGTGGGCGAAGCCTTCGGACGCGCGCGTCCGGCCACCGGCTTCTCGCTCGACCTGCGCGAGCTCGCGCGGCTGCTGCCGCTGGCCGCGCCCAAGCACTCCATCCGTGCGCCGTGGGGCAATGCGCCCGAGCTGCGCGAAAAAATCGCTGAACTGCGCAAGGCAGGCGAAGTCGTGATCCAGTCCATGCCGGGTCACGAGAATGTACAGGACGAGTTCGAGTGCGACCGTGTGCTCGTGCTCGAACAAGGAAATTGGATTCTCAAAAACTTAGGTTAAGTGATGTCAAATACTGCTAAGAACGTCGTTGTCATCGGCACCCAATGGGGCGATGAAGGCAAAGGTAAGATCGTCGACTGGCTGACCGACCATGCCGCTGGCGTGGTGCGTTTCCAGGGCGGCCACAACGCCGGCCACACGCTGGTGATCAAGGGCCAGAAGACGGCACTCCAACTGATCCCGTCGGGCATCATGCGCGAAGGCGTGGCCTGCTACATCGGCAACGGCGTGGTGGTCTCGGTGCCGGACGTGATGCGCGAGATCGACAAGCTGGAAGCTGCCGGCGTCGAAGTCGCGTCGCGCCTGAAGATCTCGGAAGCCTGCCCGGTCATCCTGCCTTACCACGTCGCCATCGACGTCGCCCGCGAAGCTGCACGCGGCGCGAACAAGATCGGCACCACCGGCAAGGGCATCGGCCCGGCCTACGAAGACAAGGTTGCACGCCGCGCGATCCGCATCGCCGACATGCTCAACGAGACCCGCTTCGCCGAGAAGCTGCGCGAAAACCTGGACTACCATAACTTCGTGCTGACCGGTTACCTGAAAGCCCAGGCGATCGACTTCCAGAAGACCTTCGACGACGCGATGGCCCTGGTGCCGCGCCTGCGCCCGATGGTCGGCGATGTGAGCTCGGCGCTGTACGCCGCGCACAAGGCCGGCGGCCACCTGCTGTTCGAAGGCGCGCAAGGCTCGCTGCTGGACGTCGACCATGGCACCTATCCGTTCGTGACCTCGTCGAACTGCGTGGCCGGCAACGCCGCCGCCGGTTCGGGCGTGGGCCCGGGCATGCTGCACTACATCATGGGCATCACCAAGGCCTACACGACCCGCGTGGGTTCGGGTCCGTTCCCGTCCGAGCTGCCGACCGACGCCGGCGTCGGCGAGCACCTGTCGCGCGTGGGCCACGAGTTCGGCACCGTGACCGGCCGTGCGCGCCGCTGCGGCTGGTTCGACGCCGCGCTGCTGCGCCGCTCGGTCCAGATCAACGGCGTGACGGGCATGTGCCTGACCAAGCTGGACGTCCTGGACGGCATCGAGTCCCTGAAGCTGTGCACCGGCTACAAGATCGACGGCCGTGAAGTCGACATCTTCCCGGTCGGCGCGGAAGAGGCGGCTGCCTGCGTGCCGGTCTACGAAGAGATGCCGGGCTGGAAGGAAAGCACCGTCGGCGCCAAGTCCATGGACGATCTGCCGGCCGCTGCCCGCGCTTACATCAAGCGCATCGAAGAGCTGGTCGGTGTGCCTGTCGACATGGTGTCGACCGGTCCGGACCGCGAAGAAACCATCGTGCTGCGTCACCCGTTTGCCGCATAAGAAAAATAGGAAAAGCCAAGACTATGAATACTCCTGCATCGACCGAGAAGGATCTGTGGGTCTCCTGGGACGAGTACAACCGCCTGGTCGAGCGCCTGGCGCTGCAAGTCTACGAATCGAACTGGAAGTTCGACATGGTGCTGTGCCTGGCGCGCGGCGGCGTGCGCCCGGGTGACGTCATCTCCCGCATCTTCGACGTGCCGCTGGCGATCCTGTCGACCAGCTCCTACCGCGAAGAAGCCGGCACCAAGCAGGGCAACCTGGACATCGCCAAGTACATGACGATGACCAAGGGCCCGCTGGCCGGCAAGATCCTGCTGGTCGATGACCTGGCCGATTCGGGCGTCACGCTGATGAAGGTCAGCGACCACCTCAAGGCGCACTACCCTGAAGTCACCGAAGTGCGCTCGGCGGTCCTGTGGGTCAAGGGTACCTCGGCCTACAAGCCGGACTACCACCTGGAAGACCTGCCGCACAATCCGTGGATCCACCAGCCGTTCGAGGACTACGATGGCCTGCGTCCGCACCAGCTGTCGGCGTGGATGAAGAAGTTCGAGAAGAACTGATAGCGACCGCGCCACCGCGCGTCATCGTCGTCCCCGCGCAGGCGGGGACCCAAGTTAAAAACCGGGACCACGCGTCCCGGTTTTTTTATGCGTGTTTCATGTACACTTCGGCAACTTGAACTGGAGGCATGCTATGAAGCCATTCCTAAACCTGCGCACGCTCACCCTGGCCCTGGCAATCACCTGCGC
>NZ_CAKKMV010000026.1 GCF_918697865.1 Massilia sp. Bi118
GTGCAGGCCCAGCCCGACCGCCGCATCGATCGCCGCCCCCAGTCCCGAGGTCTCGTACACGTGCGGCCGCGCGGTCGGCAGGCCGAAGATGTCGGCCGTCAGCTGCATTGCGCAGTCGCTCTGCGAGCCGCCGCCGGACACGCGCAGCTCGGTGATCGCCACCCCGCCCCGCTTCTCGATCCGCTCCTTCCCCTCGCGCAGCGCGTAGGCCAGGCCTTCGAGGATGGCGCGGTAGACGTGGGCGCGGGTGTGGACGTCGCCGAAGCCGATGATGCCGCCCTTCGCTTCGCGCCCCGGCACGCGGATGCCGGGCGTCCAGTAAGGCTGCAGCATCAGGCCCATCGAACCGGGCGGCACGCTGCTGGCCATGCGGTCGAACAGCTGCTCCGGCGCGACATCCTCGGCCAGTGCGCGGATCTGCTCGTGGTGGCCGAACTGCTCCTTGAACCAGTTGACCATCCAGTAGCCGCGGAACACCTGCACCTCGTTGCTGTAGGCGCCGGGGATCGCTGCCGGATAAGGCGGAATGAAGGGCGTCACCTCGGTGTAGCGCGTGCTGGTGGTGTTGATTGTGGCGGTGGTGCCGTAGCTCAGGCAGCCGACGTGCGGCTCGCGGCAGCCGGCCCCGATCACCTCGCAGGCTTTGTCGGCGGCCGCGGCCAGCAGCGGCAGGCCTTGCGGGATGCCGGTGTCCATCGCAGCCTGGGCCGAGATCGTGCCGAGGCGCTCTCCCGGCTCGGCCAGTTCGGGCAGCATGTGCGGCTCGACGGCCAAGGCCTGCCACTTCCAGTCGTGGCGGGCGGCCCAGCGCCGGCGCTTGTAGTCGAAGGGCAGATAGGCCACCTGCGAGCCGCTCGAATCCGCAAAGCGGCCGCACAGGCGCCAGTTCAGGTAGCCGGACAGCAGCAGGAATTTGTCGGTCGCCTTCCAGACCTCGGGCTGGTGCGCCTTGATCCAGTTGATCTCGGCCTCGCCGCGGAAGTAATCGATGGTGCCGTCGACCCGCGCCAGCTTGAACGCCGCCTGCCACCACCAGGCGATGGGCGGATAGACGCTGGTCCTGCGCTGGTCGAGCCAGGTGATGGCCGGGCGCAGCGGCTGGCCGTCCTTGCCGAGGCTGACCACGGTGCCGCGCTGGGTGGTCACGGCCACGCCCTGCACCGCCGCCTTGTTCACGCCGGGCTGGTCCCACAGTCCCTGGCAGGCCTTGCACAGGGAAGTCCAGTAATCCTCGGGCTCGTGCTCGGCCCAGCCGGGCTGGGTCGAATAATAAGCCTCCAGCATGACCTGGGACTTGGCGACGATATTCCCCTGCAGGTCGAACAGCAGCGCGCGCACGCTCTGGGTGCCGTTGTCGATGGCGAGGATGGTCGGCTGCATGCTCATGTTGTCTCCTCCTGCGGCAGGCCATAGTGGGCGCGCCACAAGGCCGCGTAATCCTGTTCTTCTTTTGCCCAGCGGGCATCAATCCAGCCCAGCTCCGGCTGGCAGATGGCGCGGATGCGCGGCATCAGCGCCCTGCCGCCTTCCTTCAGCTGCAGGCCCAGGCGGGTGCGGCGCAGCAGCAGGTCGTCGAGGCGCTGCACCGCTTCCGCGCGCGCGGCCCAGCGCAGCTCGGCCCACGGGGTCTCGGTGCCGGGGACGATCTCGTATTCGCCCTCGCCGGCCGCGGCCAGCAGCACGCCGGCCCGGGCGCCGTGCCGGCCCTGCAGGCGGCGCAGCATGCCGGCCGGCGCTTGCGTGGCGGATGCCGCGGGCGGCGGCGCAAACACCCGGCAGGGCTGCAATTCGTCGCGCCATCCCGGCAGCTGGGCGCGCACCTGTTTCAGGGCGTCGAGGGCGATGGTGCGGAAGGTGGTCAGCTTGCCGCCGGCCACCGCCACCAGTCCGTCCTCGCTCCAGACGCTGTGCTCGCGCCCTTCGCGCGAGGCGTCCGCGTGCCCGCCGGCGATCACCGGCCGCACGCCGGCATAGGTCGACAGCACATCGCTTTCGCCGAGGCCGAGCTGCGGGAACTGGGCTTGCAGGGCCGCCAGCAGGTAATCGAGTTCCGCCCGCGAGATGCGCGCTTCGCTGTCCATCGTCTGTTCGTGATCGAGGTCGGTGGTGCCGACCAGGGTCGTCCCTTCCCACGGATAGGCGAACACCGGGCGGCCGTCATGCGGATGCATCAGGCTCACGGCCTGGGACAGCGGCAAACGCCAGGCCGGCAAAATCAAATGGCTGCCGCGAAGCGGACGCAGGCGCGGACCCTTGCCGTGCAGGGCGCCGGACCAGGCCCCGGTGGCGTCGACGACTACGCGCGCCTTCAGCTCGTGGGTGGCGTCTCCGATCTCGTCGTGCAGCACGGCGCCGGCCACGCGGCCGTCAACGCGGATCAGCGAGCGCGCCGCCACGTAGTTGAGCGCCGCTGCGCCGTGGTCCATCGCTTCGCCCAGCACGCGCAGCACCAGGCGCGCATCGTCGGTCTTGGCGTCCGTGTAGACGATGCCGCCGGCCAGGCCTTCGCGCGCCACATTCGGCGCCCGCTCGAGAAACGCCTCGGTAGGCAGCCAGTGCCGCTCGCGCCGTCCGGCCAGCAGGTCGTAGATGGCGAGGCCGGCCAGGAAGCTGCGCTTGCCACGTTGGCCTTCGTAATGGGCGAAGGCGAAGCCTTGCGGCTCGACCAGTCCGGGCGCATCGCGCAGCAGGCTTTCGCGCTCGCGCACCGATTCGCGCGTGAGGTGCAGGTGGCCGTCCTTCAGGTAGCGCAGGCCGCCATGCACCAGCTTCGACGAGCGGCTCGAGGTACCCCAGGCGAAGTCGCGCCGTTCGACCAGCAGGGCCTTCAGTCCACGCCGCGCCGCTTCCAGCAGGATGCCGGCGCCGGTGATGCCGCCGCCGATCACCAGCAGGTCCCATTCCTTCTGCATCAGTCCAGGCAGTTCCGCGCGCCCGTCGCGTCTCCAGAGGTCGTTCATGGCCGCGTCTCATCCAGCAGCAGTTTGCCGGGGTTCATGCAGCCGCTCGGGTCGAACTGGCGGAACAGCGCGCGCAGCGCCGCCATGCCCAGCTCGCCCTTTTCCGCCTGCAGCCAGGGCGCATGGTCCGAACCGACGCCGTGCTGGTGGCTGATGGTGCCGCCGCTGGCGACGATGGCCTCCGACACCGCCGTCTTGAGGCGGCGCCAGCGCGCCAGGTCGGCATCGAAGTCTCCGGCCAGGCGCCAGATGAAGGTCGTGTAGACGCTGGCGCCCTGCGCATACAGGTGCGACAAATGGGTGTAGGCGTGCACCTGCTCGCCCTCGGCGGCCAGGGCTGCCGTCGCCGCGCCTTCCACCGCGCGCATGGCCGGGCTCACGCGCGGCCAGTCGACAGCCGTCTCCACGGTGTCGATCGCATAGCCGCGCTCCCAGGCCGCATTGCGCAGGTAGACGTTGCGGAAGCGGTTCTTCTTCCAGCGCTCGCCGAGGCCGCGGCCCGCGTGCACGCCCTTGTATTTGCGTGCGATCTTCAATGCAGCAGCCAGCGCCGCGCGCGATTGCGGTTTCGCTCCGCTGACGCCGACCAGCAGCATGCACTTGCCCTCGCCCGCACCGCGCAGGCGCAGCAGGGTCTCGAGCAGCGCCACCTGCCTGGCATGGCCAGCGAGCGTCAGCATGGTCGCCGTCTCCACCGGGTTCGACAGGCGCAGCATCGACAGCCCCAGGCGCGCCTGCACGATCGCGCGCACGGCGGCCTCCGCGCGTTCCCAGTCGGGCAGGAACACGGCGTGGAAGGCTTCGAATTCCGGCACCGGAGTGATGCGTACGGTAGCCTCGGTGAGGATGCCCATCCTGCCCTCGGAGCCCAGCACCAGCTCGCGGAGGTCGGGTCCGGCGGCGGACGCCGGGAAGGTCGGGATATCGAGCCGGCCCTGCGGCGTTTCCATGCGGCCGCCGGCAAACAGCTGCTCGATGCGTCCATAGCGCAGCGACTGCTGGCCCGACGAGCGCGTGACCACCCAGCCGCCCAGGGTCGAGTACTCGAAGGATTGCGGGAAGTGGCCCAGGGTGTAGCCGTGGGCGCGCAGCTGGGCTTCGAGGTCCGGCCCCGCCACGCCGGCGCCGAAGCTAGCCAGCAGCGATTCGCGGTCGAGGTTCGTCAGGGCGCGCAGGCGGCGCATGTCGACCGACAACGTGGGCCGGCCAGGCGCCGCATCGAGGTGGCCGCAGACGCTGGTGCCGCCGCCGTAGGGCACGATGGCCGCGCCGGCATCGATGGCGTAGCGGAGCAGTTCGCGCACTTCGTCTGTGCTTTCCGGGAAGGCCACGCCGTCCGGCGCCGCGTCGACGCGGCCGTAGCGCAGGCGCAGCCAGTCCTGCAGGCTCTGGCCCAGCGCGTGATGCAGGCGCACTGCCGCCGTGCTGTCCACCAGCGGATGCGGCGGCAGCTTCGAAGGCGCCAGCTGCGCGCACACCGCGTCGAAGGTCGCATCCTGCGGCCCCGTCCCCGGCCCCAGCTTCTCGGCGAGGAAGCGCAGCGCGCCCTCGCCGACCGGGACCTCGATCGTGTCATCTCCCCAGCCGTTCCATCGTCTCATGGCGCCCTCACCCTTTCAGCCATTGCTTTTATTTACACTTTGCAAGAATATAAGCCATCGTCTCCCCTGTATTGCGGATTCATGCCAAGCGCTTGTTCGAACATGCCAACCGTGCTGCCCCGGGTTACCGGCTCCTACCTGCAACCGCTGCTGGAGACGGCGGCCGCGCGCGGCGTGGATGCGCGTGCGCTGGCGCAGGCGGCCGGGCTGGCGACACCACTCGATCCGCCGCCGGAGTCGCTGGCGGCGCGCGACTACATCGCCCTGCTGGCAACGGGCGCGGAACTGGCCATGGACCCGCATTTCGGCCTGCACGTGGGCGAGCGCATGCGCCTTGGCGCCTACAGCGTGTACGGCCTGATCCTGCTGGCCTGCGCCGACTTCGCGCAAGCCCTCGAACAGACGCAGCGCTACGAACAGCTGGCCCACGACCTGGGACGCTCGCAGCTCCAGGTCGACGGTGAGTCGGGCCTGGCTTGCTACACCTGGACCAGCCACTTCCCAGACGCCACCCGGCACCTGGCCGAAAGCGTCTTCGCCGGCATCCGCACTTTCGGTTCCTGGCTGGCCGGCCGCCCGCTGGCGCCGCGGCGCCTGGCCTTCGCCCACCACAGCGATGCCGATCCGGCCGAGTACGAGCGCGTGCTGGGCATGGTCCCGGCATTCGGCGCCAATGCCCACCTGGCCTGCTTCGATGCTTCCCTGCTGGCGATGCCGGTGCCGAACGCGGACGCCGGCATGTACCCGGTGCTGCAGCAGCACGCCGAGCGCCTTCTGCGCGAACGGAAAGATGAACGCGAGCGCCACGGCATCGTCGCCCAGGTGCGCGCCGCCGTGATCCGCAACCTGGCGAACGACCGCGTGCGCCTGGCCAGCATCGCCGCGGAACTGGGACTGTCCTCGCGCACCCTGCAGCGCAAGCTGGCGGACAGCGGCGCCAGCTTCCAGCAGGTGCTCGACGCGGCCCGCTACGCGCTCGCCCAGGACTATCTGCGCCAGCGCGGCCTGTCGCTGGCCGACATCGCCTTCCTGCTCGGCTACCAGGAGCAGAGCGCGTTCACGCATGCCTTCCGTGAGTGGTCGGGCTTGAATCCGGGGGCGTGGCGCGAGCGGGCGCTGGCCGGTTCAGCTTGAACTGACGCGGCGCAGGTCGTCCACCGCAGGGACGATCGCCAGCGCGCACAGCAGGCCCGCCAGCGGCAGCGTCGCCAGGTAGCCCGCATGCTTGAAGCCCAGCGCGCCGGCCACGGCGCCGATGAAGAAGCCCAGCAGCAGCGACACCAGCAGGCGCAGGCGCGCGCGGTTGGCGGCCACCTTCGGCTGCGCCGTGTCGCGGTTCCAGTACAGCATCCGGCCCAGTTCGATGCCGATATCGGTGACGATGCCGGTCATGTGCGTGGTGCGGATCTCGGCCTGCGAGATCTTGGTGATCAGGGCGTTCTGCAAGCCCATCATGAAGCACAGCAGCATCACCGTGCCCGGCACGAACAGCGCATCGATGCCGGCCAGGCGCGCGCCCAGCACGCCGAAGGCCAGCAGCAGCACGGCTTCGACCAGCAGCGGCAGCGCGAATTCGCTGGCCAAGCCGCGCCGGCGCCCGTAGTTGACGGCGAGCGCGGTGCAGGCGGCGCCCAGCAGGAAGCTCAGCGCCGCGCCGAGACCATTCAAGGCCAGCTCCCAGGCGCCCAGCGCCAGGTTGTCGGCGGCCGCGGAGATCGCGCCGGTCAAGTGCGAGGTGTACTGGTGCACGGCGAGAAAGCCGCCGGCATTGATGGCGCCGGCAACGAAGGCCAGCGCCACGCCGAGGTGGCGGTTGGCGCGCGGGCTGCGCGCAGGGCCGAGAAGGCTGCGGGCGTAGTGGAGAGGCACGGTTGAAGTCGCTAGTCTAAGGAGCAGATTCCTGCGGTTAATATTACTGCATTCCAAGCCGCAGCAGCATCGGGCCGGCCTCGCTATAATTGATCTTCTTGCATAGCCTCTCCGACCTGGTAAAGCCGTGAATCCACATCTCGAAAGACTGCACCCCTACCCCTTCGAAAAGCTGCGCCAGCTGTTCGCCGGCGTCACCCCGAATCCCGAGTACGCCCATATCAGCCTCGGCATCGGTGAACCCAAGCATCCGACCCCGGCCTTCATCCAGAAGGCCCTGACGCAAAGCATGGCCGGGCTGGCGAACTATCCGAGCACGCACGGCGGCGAGCCGCTGCGCACGGCGATCGCCGGCTGGCTGGAGCGCCGCTACGGGGTGCCGCCGCTGGATGCGAACACGATGGTGCTGCCGGTGAACGGTTCGCGCGAGGCACTGTTTGCGATTGCCCAGTGCGTGATCGATCCGCGCGCAGCCTCTGCCAACGCCAACGGCGGCGCGCTGGTGATGTGCCCGAACCCGTTCTACCAGATCTACGAAGGCGCGGCCTATCTGGCCGGCGCCGAGCCTTACTTCGTGAACTCGGTCCCGGCCCGCAACTTCGCCCCGGACTACGCCAGCGTGCCTGATGATGTCTGGGCGCGGGTGCAGCTGCTCTACCTGTGCTCCCCGGGCAACCCGACCGGCGCGGTGCTGACCCTGGACGACTGGCGCGAGCTGTTCGAGCTGGCCGACCGCCACGGCTTCGTGATCGCCGCCGACGAGTGCTATTCCGAGATCTATTTCGGCGCGACCCCGCCGCTGGGCGCGCTGGAAGCGGCGCACCAGCTGGGCCGCAGCGCCGGCCTGCGCCCCTACGCCAACCTGGTCGTGTTCTCGAGCCTGTCGAAGCGCTCGAACGTGCCGGGCATGCGCTCGGGCTTCGTGGCCGGCGATCCGGACGTGCTGAAGAAATTCCTGCTCTACCGCACCTACAGCGGCGGCGCCATGTCCCCGCCGGTGCAATCGGCCTCCTGCGTGGCCTGGAACGACGAGGCCCACGTGCAGGAGAACCGCAACCTGTACAAGGAAAAGTTCAACCTCATCACCCCGCTGCTGAAGCAGGTGATGGACGTCGAACTGCCCGACGCCGGCTTCTACCTGTGGGCCGACGTGCGCGCCAGCGGCCTGTCGGACACCGAGTTCGCACGCGGCCTGTACGCCGAATATAATGTGACGGTTTTGCCCGGCTCCTACCTGGCGCGCGACGCGCACGGCAGCAATCCGGGACGCAACCGCATCCGCATGGCGCTCGTCGCCGAAGTGGACGAAGGACTGGAAGCGGCCAACCGCATCGTCCAGTTCTGCAAGGATTTGAAGTCCTCCTCCTGAAAAAGCATCGTAACCATCCAGATCATCATGACCCAACAACTCCAGACCATCATCGACAACGCGTGGGAACAGCGCGCCGAGATCAGCCCGACCAGCGCCGCCGCTGAAGTCCGCGACGCCGTCGCCCACGTCCTTGCCGGCCTCGACGACGGCAGCCTGCGCGTCGCCCAGAAAGACAGCGGCAGCTGGGTCGTGAACCAGTGGATCAAGAAGGCGGTCCTGCTGTCGTTCCGCCTCGAGAACAACGTGCCCGTGGAAGGCGGCGGCATGCAGTTCTACGACAAGGTCCCGACCAAGTTCGCCAACTACTCGCCGGAAGACTTCGCCAAGGGCGGCTTCCGCGTGGTGCCGCCGGCCGTCGCCCGCCGCGGCTCCTTCATCGGCAAGAACGTGGTGCTGATGCCGTCCTACGTGAACATCGGCGCCTACGTCGACGAAGGCACCATGGTCGACACCTGGGCCACCGTCGGCTCCTGCGCCCAGATCGGCAAGAACGTCCACCTGTCCGGCGGCGTCGGCATCGGCGGCGTGCTGGAACCGATGCAGGCCAACCCGACCATCATCGAAGACAACTGCTTCATCGGCGCCCGCTCGGAAATCGTCGAAGGCGTGATCGTCGAAGAGAACTCGGTGATCTCGATGGGCGTGTACATCGGCCAGTCGACCAAGATCTACAACCGCGAAACCGGCGAAGTCAGCTACGGCCGCGTGCCGTCGGGCTCGGTGGTGGTGTCGGGTTCGCTGCCGTCCGCCGATGGCAAGTACAGCCTGTACTGCGCCGTGATCGTCAAGCGCGTGGATGCGCAAACGCGTTCGAAGACCGGTATCAACGAGCTGCTGCGCGGCGTTTAAGATTTGCCCGTCGTGCCGGGCATTGCCCGACACGACTTCCCGCGGAGGCGGGAACCTAAGTTTGCATGCATTTCGACTGCTCACACAAACTTGGGTCCCCGCCTGCGCGGGGACGACGCATTATGTATTTCCCCCACACCGAGTGTCCTCCACCTCACCGCAATCCCCCCGCAAACAGGTAGAATCCCCAAAACGCAAAAAATTACCGCGAAGCAAGGGAGAGAAAACCATGATGATGGAACGCCTGTTCCAGTTGATGAAGGAAAAGAACGCGTCGGATATGTTCTTCGCGGTCAATTCTCCCGTCCACATCAAGATCAACGGGAACCTCATCCCGATCAACCAGAACAAGCTCGAGCCTGAAAACATCCAGGTGCTGCTGGCGGAGATTGCCTCGGAAGAGCAGATGGCCGAGCTGGAGCGCACCAACGAGCTGAACATGGGCATTTCGGTGCCCAACCTGGGCCGCTTCCGCTTATCGGCGTTTCGCCAGCGCGGTTCGATCTCGGCCGTGTTCCGCTTCGTGCCGGCGAGTATCCCGCCGCTGGACGAGCTGGGCCTGCCGCCCGTGCTGTCCGAGCTGATCATGGAAAAGCGCGGCCTGCTGCTGATCGTCGGCGCCACCGGCTCCGGCAAGTCGACCACCATCGCCTCGATGCTGGACCACCGCAACGAACAGCGCCCCGGCCACATCCTGACGCTCGAAGACCCGATCGAGTACCTTTTCAAGAACAAGAAATCCATCGTCAACCAGCGCGAGATCGGCAGCGACGCCACCAGCTTCGACGTCGCCCTGCGCAACTCGATGCGCCAGGCGCCGGACTGCATCCTGATCGGCGAGATCCGCGACAAGGACACCATGGCCGCTGCCCTCGCCTACGCGCAATCCGGCCACCTGGTGCTGGCGACCCTGCACGCCAACAACAGCTATAACGCGCTGAACCGCATCATCAGCTTCTATCCGATCGAGAACCGCCCCGCCCTGCTGCAGGACCTGTCCTCGGCGGTGAAGGCGATCGTCTCGCAGCGCCTGGTGCGCTCCAAGGCCGGCGGCAAGCGCCAGGCTGCGGTCGAGATCATGGTCAACACCCGCTACGTTGCCGACCTGATCGAAAAAGGCGAGATTGGCCAGATCAAGGAAGCGATGGACAAGAGCCTGTCACCGGGTTCGCAGACCTTCGAAAAAGCCCTGCTGGAACTGTTCCAAGCCGACCTGATCACCCAGGAAGAAGCGCTGGCGAACGCGGACTCGGCCACTAACCTGCTGTGGCTCATCAATAATGGGCCGGACAGCCAGATGGCGAAAACGGATGAGCCCGCCAAGCCAGCGGAAGAGCCAGCCGGACCTTCGTTCACTGAGTTCACGCTGGACAACTGACTAGCAGCAACTAATAGCCCGACAGTACAGGCGTGGATTTGTGACTCGGCGTCACAAATCCACCCGCAGCCCCAAAAGGCAGCCAGCCGCACTACCGGCGGCACACCGGTGGCCCGCTCGCCTGCCCATCCAGCCCCGTGATCACGACGTCGGTCGCAAACGCCTCGCGCTCGAAAGCCAGCTGCACCGGACCATTGCGCTGCACGAACACATCCTGGTCGACCGGCACGATCTCGATGCGTCCCGTCGTGGGCATTTCCGCGTAATAGCGGTTCGCCACGCGGTTGACGCGCATCAGCTCGCCGTTCGAGAGGTCGTAGGCGCCGGTCAGCTGGGCCGTCAGTAGTGGATCGACGAAATAGCGGTAGCGGCAAGCCTGCCCGTCGCGATCCGCGCCCGACGCCAGCGGCGCCAGCACGGCCAGTGCGACACCACACGCGGCCAGCGTGAGGGTGCTCATCCTGGACATATTGCCTCCATTTCAGCATCTGCCACGGTAAGACCGCCCGCTCAGCGGATGGTTCGCCAGTTCGGCGACAGCCTTGACATGGCATTGCTAAACTATGCTCTGGTGATGGCGGCCTGTGCTATCCTTCGCGGCTTTCCATAGAGCTAAACCATGAAGAAAACTCTCTACGGCATTCCGAACTGCGACACCGTCAAGAAAGCCCGCACCTGGCTGGCCGAGCATGGCCAGGACGTCGAGTTCCACGATTTCAAAAAGCAAGGCCTGTCCCGCGACACCGTCGCCGGGTGGCTCGAGCAGCTGGACTGGGAAGTCCTGGTCAACCGCAAGGGCACGACCTGGCGCAATCTGCCGGAAGAACGCCGCGCGCAGATCGTCGACAAGGCCAGCGCGCTGGAACTGATGCTGGAGAACCCGTCCGTGGTCAAGCGTCCGGTGCTCGAAGGCGCCGGCCCGCTGAAGGTCGGCTTCTCGACCGACGAATACGAGCGCAGCTTCGGAGACTGGCCTGCATGAAAACCTCGCGCACACTGCAGCTGACCGAGGAGCTGATCGCGCTCGATTCGATCACCCCGCAGGACAAGGGCTGCCAGCAGAAGCTTCAGGCGCTGCTGTCCCCGCTCGGCTTCCAGTGCGAGACCATCGAATCGAACGGCGTGACCAATCTGTGGGCGCGCCGCGGCACCGAATCGCCGGTGTTCGTGTTTGCCGGCCACACCGACGTGGTGCCGGCCGGCCCGCTCGACCAGTGGCATTCCCAGCCCTTCGCCCCGACCCGGCGCGACGGCAAGCTGTACGGCCGCGGCGCCTCCGACATGAAGACCTCGATCGCGGCCATGGTCGTCGCCGTCGAGGAGTTCGTCGAGGCGCACCCTGGCCATGCAGGCTCGATCGCCTTCCTGATCACCAGCGACGAGGAAGGCCCGGCCGTCGACGGCACCGTGGTCGTCTGCGAGATGCTGGAAGAGCGCGGCGAGACCCTGGATTACTGCCTGGTCGGCGAACCGACCTCCAGCCACGTGCTGGGCGACATGATCAAGAACGGCCGCCGCGGGTCGCTGTCCGGCTGCCTGAAGGTCAAGGGCGTGCAGGGCCACATCGCCTATCCGCATCTGGCGCGCAATCCCATCCACCAGGCAGCGCCGGCCCTGGCCGAGCTGGCCGCGGAAAAATGGGACGACGGGAACGAGTACTTCCCGCCGACCAGCTGGCAGATCTCGAACATCCACGCCGGCACCGGCGCCAACAACGTCATCCCCGGCGAGATGACGGTCGACTTCAACTTCCGCTTCTCGACCGCCAGCACGGCCGACGGGCTGGAAGCGCGCGTGCACGCCATCCTCGACCGCCACGGCCTGGACTACGACATGACGTGGACCCTGTCCGGCGAACCCTTCCTGACGCCGAAGGGCACGCTGTCGGATGCCATCTGCGCCGCCATCGGCCATGAACTCGGCGTGAAGACCGAACTGTCGACCACCGGCGGGACCTCGGATGGGCGCTTCATCGCCCGCATCTGCCCCCAGGTGATAGAATTCGGGCCACCGAACGCCAGCATCCACAAGATCGACGAGCACATCGAACTGCGCTACATCGATCCACTCAAGAACATCTATCGCCGCACGCTCGAGGCCTTGCTGGCGCCCTCGCCGCCTGCGGCCTAACCATTTCCGCGAGATCCCAGCCATGGCCACGACCACGCCCAATTTCTGCACGCCGCGCGACCTGCTGCGCTACGCCGTCACCCGTTTCAACACCGCCAAGCTGTTCTTCGGCCACGGCAGCGCCGAAGCCTTCGACGAAGCCGCCTACCTGATCCTGCACACCCTCAAGCTCCCGCTGGACAAGCTCGAGCCCTTCCTCGATGCGCGCCTGTTACAGGAAGAGGTGCTGCAGGTGCTGGCCGTGATCGAACGCCGCGTCAGCGAGCGCGTGCCGGCCGCCTACATCACCAACGAAGCCTGGCTGGGCAGCTACAACTTCTACGTCGACGAGCGCGTGCTGGTGCCGCGTTCCTTCATCGCCGAGCTGGTGCCGCAGATGTTCAGCCCATGGGTGGCGGATCCGGACAGCGTCGAAAACGTGCTCGAACTGTGCACGGGCTCCGGCTGCCTGGCGATCATGCTGGCCGACGCCTTCCCGAACGCCCTGGTCGACGCGGTCGACATCTCGAAGGACGCGCTGGCCGTGGCCGAGCGCAACATCCGCGACTATAAACTGAATGGCCGCGTGAACCCGATCGAGTCGGACCTGTACGAGAACGTGCCGTTCAAGAAGTACGACCTGATCATCACCAACCCGCCTTACGTCAACAGCGATTCGATGGGCAAGCTGCCGCCGGAATACCTGCGCGAACCGCAGATCGCCCTGGCCGGCGGCGAGGACGGCATGGACCTGGTGCGCAAGATCGTCGACGGCGCCGCCGAGCGCCTGACGCCGGAGGGCGTGCTGATCGTCGAGATCGGCAACGAGCGCGAGTATGCCGAGGCGGCCTTCGGGCATCTGGGCCTGACCTGGCTGACGACCAGCATTGGCGATGATGCGGTGTTCTTGCTGACGGCTGAGCAACTCGCGAAGTAATACTGGCCGCACACTAAAAACCGTCGTTCCCGCGAAGGCGGGAACCCAAGTTTCTGTGGTCCGCCACGAACTTGGATTCCCGCCTGCGCGGGAACGACGGATCAAAAGATAACTGGTTTCCCGATGATCCGATTCTCCAACGTCAGTCTGATGCGCGGCACCAAGCCGCTGCTGATAGACGCCGACCTCACCCTCAATCCCGGCGACAAGATCGGCCTGATCGGCGCCAACGGCGCCGGCAAATCCAGCCTGTTCGGCATGCTGCGCAACGAGCTGCACCCGGACCAGGGCGCGATCGATTTCCCGCAGCGCTGGCGCATGGCTTACGTGGCCCAGGAAACTCCGGCGCTGGACCGACCCGCGGTCGAGTACGCGATCGACGGCGACGTCAACCTGCGCAATCTGCAGGCCGAGCTGGAACGGCTCGAGGCGGCGCCGCATACGACTGAAAACGGCATCGCGCTGGGCGAGATCCACAGCCACCTCGCCGACGCCGATGCCTACACCGTGCAGTCGCGCGCCGAGCAGCTGCTGATCGGCTTGGGGTTCACGCTGGACCAGATGCAGCAGCCGGTGGCCAGCTTCTCGGGCGGCTGGCGCATGCGACTGAACCTGGCGCAGGCGCTGATGTGCCCTTCCGACCTGCTGCTGCTGGACGAGCCGACCAACCACCTGGACCTGGACGCCATCATCTGGCTGGAAGACTGGCTGAAGCGCTATGCGGGCACCCTGATCATCATCTCGCACGACCGCGACTTCCTCGACGAAATCGTGAACGTGATCGTGCACATCGATGAACGCAAGCTGAAACGCTACTCGGGCAACTACAGCGGCTTCGAGCGCCAGCGCGCCGCCGCACTGGTGCTGGCCGCCGCGGCCTTCGAAAAGCAGCAGCGCACCCGCGCCCACCTGCAGTCGTTCGTGGACCGCTTCAAGGCCCAGGCCACCAAGGCGCGCCAGGCCCAGAGCCGGATCAAGGCCCTGGCCAGGATGGAAGAGCTGGCCCCGCTGCGCGCCGCCGCCGAATTCTCGTTCGAGTTCCGCGACCCGCTGGCGGCCCCGAATCCGCTGCTGGTGATGGACGGCGTCGATGCCGGCTATCCGGTCCTCGACGAGCATGGCGACAAGGTCGGCGCCAAGTCCATCGTGCATGGCATCACCTTCTCGCTGACCATCGGCCAGCGTATCGGCCTGCTGGGCGTGAACGGCGCCGGCAAATCGACGCTGATCAAAACCATCGCCGGCGAACTGGCGCCGCTGACGGGCGACGCGACGCTCGGCAAGGGTCTGGTGGTCGGCTATTTCGCCCAGCACCAGGTCGAGATGCTGCGCCATGACGAGTCGCCGCTCTGGCACATGCAAAAGCTTGCGCCGACCGTGCGCGACCAGGAGCTGCGTAACTTCCTGGGCGGCTTCAACTTCCCGGGCGATATGGTAACCAGCCCGATCAAGCCCTTCTCCGGCGGCGAAAAGGCGCGCCTGGCGCTGGCCCTGATCGTGTGGCAACGTCCGAACCTGCTGCTGCTGGACGAACCGACCAACCACCTCGACCTGGAAACGCGCGAGGCGCTGACGCTGGCGCTGGCGCAGTTCGAAGGCACGCTGATCGTGGTCTCGCACGACCGCCACCTGCTGCGCGCCACCACCGAGGAATTCATCATCGTCGCCGACGGCCGCCTGCAGCCCTTCGATGGCGACCTGGACGACTACAAGGACTGGCTGTTCAAGACCAAGCTGGGCAAGGCCAACGAGGCTGCCGGCCTGCCGGCCAAGGACAAGGGCGCCGGCAAGCCATCGCCCGCGGCGCCGGTTCCGGCCGCACCCGTGCCCCCCGCCGACCGCAAGGAACAGAAGCGCGCCGGCGCCGAGGAGCGCCAGCGCCTGGCCGCCCTCAGGAAGCCGATCGAAAACCGTATCAAGCGCCTGGACGAGCAGATGGCCAAGCTGAACGCCCGTAAGGCGCTGGTCGACGCGCGTCTGCTGGAGCCGGCGGTCTACGAGGCGGACAAGAAGGAGGAGCTGAAGGCGCTGGTGGCAGACCAGGCTTTCCTGGTGCGGGATCTGGGGACGCTGGAGGAGGAGTGGCTGGCGTTGCAGGAGCAGCTGGAGGCGCTGGCGGCCTGAGTTAGCTTGTCAACGTCGTCCCCGCGAACGCGGGGACCTAAGTTTGCATGAGCTACCGAAACGCTAAAAAACTTGGGTTCCCGCCTTCGCGGGAACGACGGAATAGGTGCGGGAACGACGTTACGCCACCTGCCTTGAAGCCGCCGGCCTGTTCACCGACATCAGCTTCTCGATATCCACCAGGATCAGCCGCCGCCCGCCCGCCTGCCCCAGGCCGAGCAGGTAATCCGGCCGCGTGCCCTCGCCCCCCGCGGCCGGCAGCGGCGCCACCTGCTCCGGCAGCAGCGTCACCACGCCGGTCACGCCATCCACCACCATCCCCATCACGCAACTGGACAGCTTGAGGATGATCACATCGGTCATCGGATCGGGCGCGTCCGGGCTCGTGCCGCAGGCCACGCGCATGTCGACCAGGGGGATGATCACCCCGCGCGACACGGCCACACCGCCGATGATCTCGCCGCTTGCCGCAAAACGCTCGAGCGCTTTGAGCACGCGCAATTCCTGCACCTTCGCGAAGTCGATACCGTATTCGAGCCCGCCGAGCGTGAAGCTCAGGAACTGGGTCGTCTGGAGGCCGGAAGAAGTCGTAGTGTCATGCATGGCGCGTCCTTTATTCAAGAATGTCATGCTAAGGCGGACATCTGTTTTCACAATTGAGTACAGTCAACATTTCCAACAAGCAGCAGCCGTTTGCTTAAGCATTCTGCGCCGGTACAATGTCCGCCCATGTGCGCAAGCGAATTGAAGAGGAACTGATCATGTACCGGTGGCTGCGACTTTTGATTTCCGGCCCGGCTGCGGCCCGGGCGCCCGAGCCGGCTTCGTCTCCGGAACCCGGCCCCGCGGCACCTGCCGTCCCGGCGGCGGCGCCCTCTCCCGCTGCCGCCGCGCCTTCGGCCGATACGCGTCCGGCCCGTGCGCCCGTGCCCTTCGAACTGCTCGACCTGGTCGGCACCGCCTGGAACGCCTGGCTGTTCGAGCGCGCCGACGAAGGCGGCCTGGAACTCAACGCGCATGAAGCCCAGGTGCTGGAGACGCTGGCCGCGATCCTGTCCTCGCAGCAGTCGGGCGCCGCGCTGGTGCGCCGCATGCCCGGCCTGATCCCGCAGCTGCTGCAAAGCCTGCGCAGCGAGACGTTTTCCGGCAGCGCGCTGTCGCGCACCATCTCGTCCGACGTGGTGCTGGTGGCGGCGGTGATCCGCCTCGCCAACAGCTGCTACCAGACGACCGGCGCCTCCGTCACCAGCGTCGAGCAGGCCGTGATCCTGATCGGCCAGGAAGGCCTGCGCCAGCTGATCACGACGGTCGCCTTCCGCCCCATCATCGACGTCCACTCCGGCTATTACGTGCGGCGCCTGGCGCCGATTCTGTGGGAGCACTCGGAGCGCTGCGCCATCGCTGCGCGCAAGATGGCGCCGGCGCTCGGCATCGAGCCCTTCGACGCCTTCCTGGCGGCCCTGCTGCAGAACGTCGGCCTGACCGTGGCGCTGCGCAGCATGGACCAGGTGACCAAGGGCGAGCCGCAGCTCGGCTCCGGCGTGTTCTGGGCCCAGCTGGCGCGCGACACCCGCCGCCTGAGCGTCAGCATCGCGCGCGAGTGGAACTTCCCGGAGAGCGTGGTGCGGGCGCTCGATGAACAGGGTGGGATGCGCAAAGGGGCGCAAATGTCGCCGCTGGGGCGCTTGCTGATGCTGGTGGATTACCTGGGGAAGCTGCGGGTGCTGGTCGAGCAGGGGGTGCTTGAGGATGGGGATGGGCTGTTTGCTGGCCTGCCGGGGGATGCGGGGGAGTGTTACGCGCTGCTAGAAGGGACTCGCAACGCATAAACGTCGTCCCCGCGGAGGCGGGGACCCAAGTTCGTGGCGGTTCGAAAAACTTGGGTTCCCGCCTGCGCGGGAACGACGAGTTCAGGGCTTCACCGAAGCATCCGTCTTCGCCAACTCCCGATTCTGCGCATCCAGCCACTGCTTCAATGGCGCAAAATAATCCAGCATCGCCGTCGCATCCATCTTGTCCTCGCCCGTCACCGCCTTGAGCGCTTCCGGCCAGGGCTTCGACTTGCCCATCGCCAGCATCTGCTGGAACCTGGCGCCGGCGGCCTTGTTGCCGTAGACCGAGCAGCGGTTCAGCGGGCCGCTATAGCCGGCTTCGCGGCACAGCGCGCGGTGGAACTGGAACTGCAGCACGTGGGCCAGGAAGTAGCGGGCGTAGGGGGTGTCGCTGGCGACGTGGAACTTGGCGCCGGCGTCGAAGCCCCCCTCCGCGATCGGGCCCGGACGGCCCACGCCCTGGTACTGCTCCTTCAGCGCCCACCAGGCTTTGTCATAATCCGCTGGCTTCACCTGGCCGGAATACACCTGCCAGCGCCACTTGTCGACCATGTAGCCGAAGGGCAGGAAGGCGACCTTCTGCAGCGCGGTGTAGAGCAGCGGGCCGATATCCTGCGACGGGTCCGGCTCGCTCTTCATCAGGCCCACCTGCTTCAGGTAGGCCGGGGTGATCGACAGCGCCACGGTGTCGCCGATGGCTTCGTGGAAGCCGTCGTTGGCGCCGTTCTTGAACAGCGGCGACTGGCCGCTGTAGGCCAGGTCGTAGTACAGGTGGCCCAGCTCGTGGTGGATGACGCGGAAGTCCTCGGCGGTCGGGGTGATGCACATCTTGATGCGCACGTCGTCCTTGCCGTCCAGGTCCCATGCCGATGCATGGCAGACGACTTCGCGGTCGCGCGGCTTGGTCAGCAGCGAGCGTTCCCAGAACGTGTCAGGCAGCTTGCGCATGCCGAGCGAGGTGTAGAAGCCCTCGGCGTAGCGGGTCATCGCCTTGGCGTCGGTCTTGCGCTCTTCCAGCAGCGCGGTCAGGTCTTCGCCGCCGTCCCTGGTGGCGGGCTTCAGCAGCGGATACAGGTTGTCCCAGCTCTGCGCCCACATATTCCCCAGCAGGTGGGCCGGGATCGGGCCTGTTGCCGGCACCACCGAGGCGCCATAGGCCTGGCGCAGCTTGAAGCGGGTATAGGTGTGCAGCGAGTCGTACAGCGGCTTGACCTGCTGCCACAGGCGCTCCATCTCGCTTGAAAAGGCTTCCGGGCTCATGTCGTAGCCCGAGCGCCACAGCGCGCCGGTGTCGGCATAGCCCATCGCGCGGGCCCCCTTGTTCGACACCTCGACGTATTTCACGTAGTCGTCCTTGTAGGCCGGCGATTGCGCGTGCCAGCCGAGCCAGACTTCCTTCAGGCGGTTCGGATCGCGGCTGGTGGCCAGCACCTTTTCCAGTTCGCCGAGCGGCATGCAGTCGGTTTTACCGGGCGGGCAGTATTTGGCCGAGCCGTAGGCGCCGGTCATGTGGGCCGCCAGGCGCGCATAAGTGGCGCGGTCTTTCGCGTCCGGCAGCATCAGGGTCTGCTGCAGCAGCATCAGCTTGCGCGCGCTGGCTTCGGGCAGCTTCAGGTCCTTGTAGCGGCGCGCCTTCAGGGCGGTCTCGCCGCTCAGGGTCAGGAAGCCTTCGTTGGCCTGCGCCGTCATCGACTGCGTGTCGAGCGTGATGAAGTTCTCGGCCACCCACTCGGCGCGCTGCGCGTCCAGGCCCAGCTGCTCGAGCTTCTCTTCGGCGTCGGCGATGAAGCGCTCGGCCTCAAGCACGGTCGGCTTGCCCTGCGCCTTGGCCGGCGTCGCCTTGGTGGCTGCCGCGGCCGGCAGCGCCACGAAAGCGCCGGCCACCAGCGTCGCCACCAGGCTGCGGCGGCAATTCGGATACATCATGTTCATCGGGTCCCCTCTCTCGGTATTGTTGTCGGGCCGCGCATCACGCTGCGCCGGCCTGCTCGCTGCTCCATGCAAAGCTGCCCTGGGAACCGGAGAACAGCAATTCGCCGTTCTGCGGTCCGCGCAGGCGTGCCTTGATTTCGCGCGGTGCAATGATATACGGAGTCCCGGCCGCCGGGCTGAATCCGAGCACGCGCACCAGGGTATCGCCCTGCACCTGGTGCACGGTGACGGCCGACACGCAGGAGGCGTCCAGGCGCTGGCGTTCGAGGTCGGCCAGCACCTTGCGGCCCTCTTCCTGGTCGGCTTCGAGCTGCTTGATCTTGCCCGACACCTCGCCGACCGCCTTCAGCACCGGCGCCACTTCCTGGGCCATGCGCTGGAACTGGCGCGCCTGCTCGGGCGTGAAGCTGATCTCGTTCTTGCGCAGCCGAGAGGCCAGCAGCAGGTAGCGGCGCACTTCCGGCTGCGCCGTCAGGGTTTCCATCTGCGCCTTCTGGCGCGCCGCAAGTTGTCCGAACTGCGCCAGGCGCGCGCCGATCGCGGCGATGATTTCCTCGACCTTCGCGCCTTCCGGGCGCAGCACATAGACCAGCATCTCGCCCTGCTTGCGCGGCATCGCGAATTCGATCGTCACGCGCCGGCCCGCGATGGCGCTGCCCTCGGCCTGGCCGATGTTCACTTCATCGCCGATCACCTCGCAGTTGACCGCGTGCGCGATCGTGATGCGGGCGCCGGACACCACGCAGTTCTCGGCGCGGTCCAGCACGATGGCGCCATCGTCGGCGTGCAGGATGGCGCCCGAGGCCACGCCGAACACGCGGATGTCGCCCTTCTTGTTATGGGCGCTCCCGCCCACCAGGTTGGCATGCAGCAGGATCTTGCCGCCGCGCGAAGCCAGGACCCCGAACACGTCGCCGTGCACGGTGATGCTTTCGCCTTCGATGACGCGCTTTTCCTGGACCTCGCCGAACTCCTCGTAGTCGCCGGTGAGCTGCAGGTTGCCGGTGGTCTTGGCGCTGACCCCGTCGCGGCTGACGATCTTGTCGCCCACCGAGATCTTGCTGGTCGAAGACTCGACCGTCAGGAAGCCGGCCTGCTGCGAGACCAGGAATTCCCCGTCCCTGCCTTTCTCCACCCTGGTGCCGGGGCCTGCGTATTCGCCCAGGTCGAGGTCGACGCCGGGCTTGGCCGGCAGCGGCGTGCCGGCCATCTCGAAGCCCTGGGTGCCTGCGGTCAGCGGGATCTTCTGCAGCAGGCGCACGCCGGGCTGGATTTGCGGGAAGCGGTTCTGGAAGCTGTTCAGGTCGAGGCGGCCGTTGGCCAGCTCGCGCGGCGCGTCGTTGCGGTGGATGTCGTCGGAGACTTCGGCGATGCGGGCGTCCTGCCCCTGCACCGGCTCGAGGCAGCGGGCAACGGTGACGCGGTCGGCCTTGTTCGACGCGATCGCGGCGCGGATGGCGTCGAGCTCGAGCCCGAAGCGGATGCCCTTGACCCACATGTCGGCCACGAATTCGTCGACGTCGAGTTTTGCCGGCAGGCCGGGGCCGCCCGGGTCGGCGGCATCCGGCAGCCAGACCGGCTCGAAATAATATTCGGCGTAGCCCTTGCCGATCTTGACCGCGCGGTACAGCTCGCGGCGGGCGGGATCGAAGGGAAGGATGTCGTCGGCGATGCGCACCCGGGTCTCGCCGTCCGCGGCCTTCGGCAGCGCCGGACCATGGTCGAACAGGGCCTTGAGGAGAACGGGATAATCGACGCCGGCGAGGTAGTGGCCGCCGCGGAAGATGCTGTCGATGGCGGCGACCAGGGTGGTGCCGAGCACGGCGGGATCGGCATACACGCCGTCAGGGCGCTTGGCGATGCAGTGTTCGGGGCCGGCGGATGCAAAGCGGGCCCCTTGTGCTTGCGCCGATGAAACGGCTGCAAAATCCGTAGACACGTGAACTCCCAGTCCAGATTGGCCCCGGCGAAGTTTTGGCCAGGGTATGACTGGCTAGCGTATCACGTAGATTGCAAGGCGGAAAGACTTTTGCGCTCAGCGGCGCGGCCGGTACAGGTCCATGCCCGCTTCGTTGATCTGGCGGCGCAGGTCGCGGCGCTCGTCCGGCGTCATGCGGCCGCTGCCGCTGTTGCGGCGCTCGCGCTGTTCCTGCTGCTGTTGCTGGTATTGCTGCTGCATGCGGCGCTGCTCTTCGTAGGCCCGCACGTCGTAGCGCGGATCGCGCTCCGGCGACAGGTAGCGACCGCCGCGGTCGGCGCCACGGTCGGACTGCATGGAGGGATTGTCGCGCCGGTCGTCCTGGCGGTCGCCATACTGCTGTGCAAACGCGGCGCCCGATGCGCCCAGAACCAATGCGCACGCCAACGCACTGCGAAGCGCGCGGCGGACAAATTGCCCGGTCCTCGTTCCTGCATGATGGTTAGTGACGCTGTTCATGGTGTGCCTCTTCCGCGATGCCAAGTAAGGAGATAAGCTAAGCTGGTGATTCAGTTTCGACGTGAATCCAGTGTATTTGGAATCCACTGCAGGTATAAGGCTAATTGGGTAAAGTTTGTAACACAATGTAATGCCTCAGCAATATCTCCTGTCCGCGAAGGAATATGAAGTTACCATAGCGACATCAATCTGACAAATCCTGACAGACTCATGAATGCAACAAGCTCGAATAACGCAGGCCAGAACAACGGCCATTCCGCGAAAATCATGGTGGTCGACGACGACGTGCGCCTGCGCGACCTGCTGCGCCGTTACCTGACCGAGCAGGGCTTCCAGGTGGTCACGGCGGAGAGCGCGCCGGCCATGAACAAGCTGTGGCTGCGCGAGCGCTACGACCTGCTGGTGCTGGACCTGATGCTGCCCGGCGAGGATGGCCTGTCGATCTGCCGCCGCCTGCGCGGCGCCGGCGACCAGACCCCGATCATCATGCTGACCGCCAAGGGCGAGGACGTCGACCGCATCGTCGGTCTCGAGATGGGCGCCGACGACTACCTGCCGAAGCCCTTCAACCCGCGCGAACTGGTGGCCCGCATCAACGCGGTCCTGCGCCGCAAGGGCCCGGACGAGATCCCCGGCGCGCCGTCCGAGACCCCGCAGACCTTCGAGTTCGGCGACTTCGTGCTCGACCTCGGCACGCGCACGCTCAAGAAAAACGGCGAGACGGTTCCCCTCACCACCGGCGAATTCTCGGTGCTGAAAGTGTTCGCCCGCCATGCGCGCCAGCCGCTGTCGCGCGAGAAGCTGATGGAACTGGCGCGCGGCCGCGAGTACGAGGTATTCGACCGCTCGCTGGACGTGCAGATCTCGCGCCTGCGCAAGCTGATCGAGCCGGATCCTTCCAGCCCGCTGTACATCCAGACCGTGTGGGGCCTGGGCTACGTGTTCATTCCGGAAGGCCAGCCGCGCTAAGTGTCCCCGCCGATGTCCGAAGCGCCACGCACGCGCCTGTTCGGCCGCATGAAGAGCGGCCTGTTCTGGCGCACCTTCCTGCTGCTGTCCTTCCTGACGGGCCTGTCGATGGCCTCGTGGATCGGCATGATCAACGTGTTCCAGCGCGGCCCGCAGGCGGAACAGACGGCGGAGCTGCTGGTCTCGGTAGTCACCCTCACCAAAGCGGCGCTGACCCACTCGGCGCCCGATCTGCGCACCGAGCTGCTGTTCGAGCTGGTCTCGAACGAAGGCATCCGCATCCTCACGCTGGAACCCGACGACAAGGTCGAACCGCCGCCTTCCAACGCGCTGATGCCGGAGATCGCCGCCATGGTCCGCCAGCGCCTCGGCAAGGACACCCGCTTCTCGCGCAAGGTCAACGACATGCCGGGCTTCTGGGTCAGCTTCGACATCGACGGCGACAAATACTGGCTGATGCTGGAGCGCGACCGCCTGGCCGGCCTCACCCGCGTGCAGTGGCTGGGCTGGGCCACGGTGGTGGGCGCCCTGTCCCTGCTGGGCGCGGCCTTGATCTCGACCCTGATCAACCGGCCGCTGGCGCGCCTCACCGCGGCCGCGCGCTCGATCGCCCAGGGCAAGCGCCCCGCCCCGCTGCCTGAAAAGGGCTCGCAGGAGATCATCGAGGCCAACCGCAGCTTCAACCAGATGGTCGACGACCTGCAGCAGCTCGAGAAGGACCGCGCGATCATCCTGGCCGGCATCTCGCACGATTTGCGCACGCCGCTGGCGCGCATGCAGCTGGAGGTCGAGATGGCCAACCTGTCGCAGGAAGCGCGCGAGGGCATGCAGTCCGACATTGCGCAGATGGACGCCATCATCGGCCAGTTCCTCGACTTCGCGCGCCCCACCGAGACCGCCACCTTCGTGCCGGTCGACCTGTCCGAGCTGCTCGACGATTGCGCGCATACTGCCGCCCGCCTGCCGGACGTGCGCATCGCCACCGCCATCGAGCCGGGCATCATCCGCGTGCCGGCCAACGCCACCGACCTGCGCCGCGTCTTCAACAACGTGATCGAGAACGCGCGCCGCTACGGCAAGACGCCCGGCACCGAGATCACCCAGATCGACATCGCCTGCCAGGTCAAAATGACGGGCCACGGCCGCCGCGCGGTGGTCGAGATCGGCGACCATGGGGTCGGCGTGCCCGACGACCAGATCCAGCTGCTGCTGCGTCCCTTCACCCGCCTCGACACCGCGCGCGGCCAGGCCAACGGCGCCGGCCTCGGGCTGGCCATCGTCGAGCGCGTCATCACCCGCCACAACGCCGAGCTGCAGGTGCGCAACCGCGACGGCGGCGGGCTGGTGCTACAGTTTTCCTTCCCGCTCGCCGCCTGAGCCTTCGCTATACTATCGCCATGAACGATACCACCACCCCACTCTCGTATTCCGACGTCGAACAGGCCGCCGCCCGCATCGAAGGCGCGGCCCACCGCACGCCGGTCCTGACCTCGCGCACCGCCGACGCCATGGCCGGCGCGCAGCTGTTCTTCAAGGCCGAGAACTACCAGCGCATGGGCGCCTTCAAGTTCCGCGGCGCCTACAACGCCATTTCAAAGTTCAGTGAGGCGCAGCGCCAGGCCGGCGTGTTGACCTTCTCGTCAGGCAATCACGCGCAGGCGATTGCACTGTCGGCGAAGCTGGCCGGCATCAAGGCTGCCATCATCATGCCGAAGGATGCGCCGGAACTGAAGGTGCGCGCCACCCAGGGCTATGGCGGCGAAGTGATCTTCTACGACCGCTACACCGAAAACCGCGAAGAGATCGGCGCCCGCCTGGCCCGGGAGCGCGGCATGACCCTGATCCCGCCCTATGACCATCCGGACGTGATCGCCGGCCAGGGCACGGCCGCGAAAGAGCTGTTCGACGAGGTGGGCGAGCTGGACATCCTGCTGGTGCCGCTCGGCGGCGGCGGCCTGCTGGCCGGCTGCGCGCTGGCGGCCTCGAAGCTGTCGCCGAACTGCACCGTGATCGGCGTCGAGCCGGAAGCCGGCAACGATGGCCAGCAATCGCTGCGCAGCGGCCAGATCGTCGACATCGGCGTGCCGCAGACCATCGCCGACGGCGCCCAGACCAGCCACCTGGGCCAGCACAACTTTGCCGTCATCAAGAAGCTCGTGTCGGACATCGTCACCGTCAGCGACGCCCAGCTGGTCGAGACCATGAAATTCTTTGCCGAGCGCATGAAGATGATCGTCGAGCCGACCGGCTGCCTGGCCGCGGCGGCTGCCATGCATGGCGTGGTACCCGTGGCCGGCAAGAAAGTCGGCATCCTGATCAGCGGCGGCAACGTCGACCTGGCGCGCTTCTCGAAGCTGGTCTCGGCCTGAGCCTGCCGGCGGGGGCGGGCGGCGTTAATCGGCGCACAGTCGCGTTCGCAGCATGGGCGTAGAGTTGACCTGCAACATAACTCTATAAGGAGGACACCATGACCAAGATTCAGAAACTCCTGATCGCCAGCCTGCTCGCCGGCTCTTTCGGCACCTTTACCATCCCGGCCGTGGCCGACACCCTGATCATCCGCGAGGCGCCGCCGGCGCCGCGCCACGAGCGCGTCCCGGCGCCGCGCCGCGGCTACGTCTGGGCCCCGGGCCACTGGGAATACCGTCACGGCCGTTACGTGTGGACCCGCGGCACCTGGCTGCGCGAGCGCCACGGCTATGCCTACAATGCCCCGACCTGGGTCGAGCGCGACGGCCGCTGGGTGATGGAACGCGGCGGCTGGCGCCGTGGCGACCGTGACGGCGACGGCATCCGCAACAGCCGCGACCGCGACCGCGATGGCGACGGGGTACCGAACCGGATGGACGACCGTCCGAACAACCCGAACCGCCACTAAGGCTTTTTAAGCCAGAGAGCTGCTCTCAAACAGGGACCGTGGCAAGGCTGACCGTGAATGTGCTGCCCTTGCCCGGTCCCTGGCTGTGCGCGGCCACGGTGCCGCCGTGCAGGACGACGATGTTCTGCACCAGCGCCAGGCCGATGCCCAGGCCGCCGCGGATTCGTTCCGGCGCGTGATCGCCGCGGCTGAACAGGTCGAACACGTGCGGCAGCAGCCGGGGCTCGATGCCGGCGCCGTCGTCGCGCACGGCGATCCTGACCGCTGGCGCCTTGAGCGTCACCGACAGCACGATCCGCCCGCCCGGCGGCGTGTACCTGGCCGCATTGTCGAGCAGGCTCACGAGCACCTGCACCAGGCGCCTGGCGTCGCCGATCACGGCCGCATTGCCCGCTTCCTGCTCCACCACCAGCGCATGGCCGCGCGCCTCCATCAGCGGCCGCACCTGCGCGACCGCGTCGGCGACGATGGCCTCGACCTCGACCCGCGTCCGTTCCAGCTGAATCTGGCCGCGCATGACGCGCGACACGTCCAGCAGGTCGTCGACCAGCGAGCCCAGGTGCCGCACCTGACGGCCGATGTCTTCGCTCGCCTTCAGCACCCGCAAGTCGCCGGCGCCGGTGGTCTTCAGCACGTCCATCGCCAGCGCGATCGGCGCCAGCGGCACGCGCAGCTCGTGCGCCAGCGTTGCCAGGAATTCGTCCTTGCGCCGGTCCTGCTCCTGCAGCGAGCCATACAGGCCCGCGTTCTCGAAGCCGTTCGAGGCGATCGAGGCCAGCTGCACGAGGATGGCCTCGTCTTCGTCGCTGAACTCGCCCTGGTGCTTGTCCCAGGCCTCGATCAGGCCGATGTTGTTGCCCTTGCGGTCGACCAGCGGCACTGCCAGGCGCGCGCGCATCGGCGGCGGCTCGGCGGCGCCCGCGGCGCGCGAGACCGCCTTGACGGCCTGGCGCAGATGCGAACCCTCGCTCAGCGACACGCCCGCATGGCGCACCTCCAGGATCGCCCGCACCTCCTCCACCAGGGCCTCGGCGATCTGCTGCGAGGACAGCGCGGTGTTCAGGGTGCGCGAGGCCTGGGCGACCTTGGCCAGCAGGGCCGAATTGCGCTTCTCGCGGTCGAGGCGCTGGGCCAGCTCGGTCTGGGCCTCCACCTGCTCGGTGATATCGTCGTGCATCAGCATGACTTCGACCACCTTGCCATGCTCGTCCTTGACCGGGTGGGCCAGCGCCTTCACCCAGCGCGCCTGGGCCGCGCCGTCGAAGCGCGAGACGTCGAAGCGGATCGGCGGAATCTCGACCGATTCGCCGTCCAGCGCGCGCCGCAGGTAAGCCGTGACGCCGCTGGCGACCAGCTCCGGATCGGTGAGGACGTTCAGCTCCCCGCTGAGGAACATCTGCTTGACCGGGTGGTCGTCGTGGAACTGGAACAGGTTCTCCCAGGCCTTGTTGACGGCCAGCGTGCGGCCGTCAAGCGCCAGGATCTGGATGCTGACAGGGGCCTGCTGGAACAGGGTCTGGTAGCGCTGCGCCGGGATGGCGGATTCGTCGTGCATGGCGTGTGCGTTATGAGGTTTCGGGACTGAGCGCGAGGCTGATCGTGAAGGTGCTGCCCTGGCCCGGCCCATCGCTGTGCGCGCTCACCGTGCCGCCGTGCAGGACCACGATGATGCGCACCAGCGCCAGGCCGATGCCGAGACCGCCCTGGGCGCGGTCCGGCGTGCGTTCGGCCTGGGTGAAGAGGTCGAACACCTGCGGCAGCAGGCGGGCGTCGATGCCGATGCCGTTGTCGCGCACGGCGATCTGCACCCGTCCGTTTTCACAGGCGCTCGACAGCACAATGCGTCCGCCGCGCGGCGTGTACTTGGCCGCATTATTCAAGAGGTTGACCAGCACCTGCACCAGGCGCTTGGCGTCGCCGGTCACGGTGGGATCGCCTGCCGCCGGCTCGATGTCGAGAACCTGCTCGCGCGCCTCGAACAGGGGCCGCGCCTGTTCGACGGCGCTGGCGACGACGGCGTCGACCTCGACCCGCGCGCACTCCAGCTGGATCAGGCCGCGCGTGACGCGCGAGACGTCCAGCAGGTCGTCCACCAGGGCCGTCATGTGGCGCACCTGGCGGCCGATGACTTCACTGGCCCTGGCCACCCTGTCCTCGCCGGCGCGGCCGAACTTCAGCATGTCCGCCGCCGCCGAAATCGGCGCGAGCGGATTGCGCAGCTCGTACGCCAGCATCGCCAGGAATTCGTCCTTGCGCCGGTCCTGCTCCTGCAGCGAGGCCAGCAGGCGCATGCGCTCGGCCTGGGACATGACCATGTCGTGGATGTCGGTGTTGGCGCCTATCCATTCGCGGACCGCGCCGTCCTCGTCGGCGATGGGCACGCCCTTCACCGCGGTCCAGCGCCAGGCGCCGTCGGCGCGGCGCAGGCGGTACTCGGTCTCGAACACACCGCGGGTCGCCACGCAATGCGCCCACAGGCGGGCGGTGGTCTCGCGGTCGTCCGGGTGCAGGGCGTCGAGCCAGCCGTATTCCTTCCACTCCTCGTAGCTCTGGCCGGTGAAGGCGCGCCACGAGGGCGAGTCCTCGAGCACGCGGCCGTCGGCGGCGCTGGTCCAGACGATCTGCGAGGTCGCCATCACCAGCGAGCGAAAGCGCTCTTCGCGCACACGCAGCGCGCTTTCCGCCGTGACGCGGTCGGTGATGTCCTCGTGCATCAGCATCACTTCGAGCACCGCCCCGTTGTCGTCCTTGATCGGGTGGGCGCGCGCCGTGACCCAGCGCGCGTGCGCGGCGCCGCCCTCGAGCCGGCCGACGTCGTAGCGGATCGCCGGAATCTCGACCGCCTCCCCGGCCAGCGCGCGCCGCAGGTAGCCGGCGACGCCGCTGGCGACCAGTTGCGAGTCGGTCAGGACGTTGTACTCGTCCAGGATGAAGGCATGCAGCTCGCTGCCTGCGTGGATCTGCCACAACGCTTCCCAGGCTTTGTTGACGCGCAGCGTACGGCCGCCGGGAGCGAGGATCTGGAGGCTGACGGGCGCTTGCCGGAACAGTTCGCGGTAGCGCAGCTCCTGGGTGGCTGTGTTGTCTGGGTCGGATTGCATCCGGGCATGATGGCATGTAAGGCAGGATCAGGCAATCTTTGGACGGGATCCTGCTACCGCCTTCCGAGCGGCCGCTCCTACCATGGAAGCATCGTTCAACAGGAGAGCCGGCATGCGCATCATAGCCAACGTTTACATCGACGGCGAATTCGCCGTACCGCACGGGCGCGAAGCGCTGGTGCTGGTCGATCCGGCCACCGAACGCGAGACCACCACCGTCATCCTCGCCGACGAACTAGATGCCCGCCGCGCCATCGCCGCGGCGAAAGCGGCCTTTCTGGCATTCTCGCAAACCAGCCGCGCCGAGCGCATGGAATGGCTGCAGGCTCTGTCCAATGCGGTGGCGGCGGCCGAAGCGGACATCGTCGAGGTCATGGTGGCCGAATACGGCGGCACCATGGCCATGGCGCAGGGCACCGCCAGGCGCGCCGCCGCCTCCTTTTCGCTGGCGCGCAAGGTGTTGGCGGACTATGCCTTCGAACGCGAAGTGGGCGGCGCGCGCATGCGCATGCTGCCGCACGGCGTGGTGGGCATGATCACGCCCTGGAACGCGAACACCGGCTTCATCGCCAGCAAGCTGGCCATGGCCATCGCGTCCGGCAGTACCTCGGTGATCAAGCCCAGCGAATTGAGCGCGGCGCAGACGGAACTCATCACGCGCGTGCTGCACGGCGCCGGCCTGCCGCCGGGCGTCTTCAACATCGTCACCGGGCGCGGCGACACGGTCGGCGCCGAGATCGCGCGCCATCCGGACATCGCCAAGATCTCCTTCACCGGCTCGACCGCGGTCGGCAAGGCGATCGCCCGCACCGCCGTCGACAGCATGAAGCGCGTGACCCTGGAACTGGGCGGCAAGTCGCCCACTGTGTTCCTGGACGACGCCGACTTCGCCAAAGCGATGCCGCTGGCGGCGATGGCGGCGGTCATGAACAGCGGCCAGGCCTGCATCGCCGGCACGCGCCTGCTGGTGCCGCGCAGCCGCCTGGCGGAGGCGTCGGAACTGGCGGTGCGCGCTTTCGACGCCCTGGTGGTCGGCCCGACCCACGATCCACGCGTGAACGTGGGCCCGATGGTGACCCGCAAGCAGTGGGAGCGCGTGCAGGGCTATATCGAGCGCGGCGTCGCGGAAGGCGCGACCCTGCTGGCCGGCGGCCCGGGGCGCCCGGCGGGACTGGAGCGCGGCTGGTTCGTGCGCCCGACCGTGTTCGGCGAGGTGCGCAACGACATGGCGATCGCGCGAGAGGAGATCTTCGGCCCGGTCCTGTGCATCATCCCCTACGACAGCGACGAAGACGCGCTGGCGATCGCCAACGACACGCCCTATGGCCTGCATGGCTACGTGTTCGGCGCCGACCCGGCGCGTACGCGGAAAATCGCCGACGGGATCCAGGCCGGGCGGGTGTTCATCAATGGGCTGTATGATATTCCGGAGGCGCCCTTCGGCGGCGTCAAGCAATCCGGCCTGGGGCGCGAGTTCGGCGTCTTCGGCTTCGAGGAATACCTGGAACCGAAAGCCATCATGGGCCATGACACAAGACTCTGACATCGCTGCCGTCGCTGCCGTCGACACCCTGCGCGCGCTGGTGGAAGCCCGCATGGCCGGCAAGCCGGCCGGCGCGCTGGACCTGGCCACCGCCCTGCCCTGGCTGTCGCTGATCCGCCGCCCGGCGCCGACGCCGGCCGGGCGCGGCATCCTCACGCCCTCGGCCTGCCTGCTGGTGCAGGGCGAAAAGGAGATGCTGGTCGGGCAGCAGGTGCTGCGCTACGGGCCGGGCTGCTATGTGCAGGCTGGGGTGGCGATGCCGGTGTCGGGCCAGGTCACCCGCGCCAGCGCGGATGCGCCCTACTACGGCATCCGCATCGACCTCGACCCCAGGGAAATCGCCGCCTTCCTGCTGGAGATGCAGCCCGCGCTGCCTGCGCCACCATGCGCAGGCGCCGACGCGCAGGTAGTCAGCGTCGAGCGCGCGGACAAGGCCATGCTGGAGGTGTTCGTGCGCGTTCTGCGCCTGCTGGAGCGGCCGCGCGACCTGCCGGTGCTGGGCCGGCTGGCGAAGCAGGAACTGCTCTACCACCTGCTCACGGCGCCCGGCGGCGCGGCCCTGGTCCAGGGCATGGGCGGGCAGCGCGAACGCGCGGTCGGCGACGCCATCGACTGGATCCGCACCCACTACAACGAGCCGCTGCGCATCGATGCGCTGGCGCGTGCGGTGCACATGAGCCCATCGGTGCTGCACCGCCGCTTCAAGGCCGCCACCGTGATGAGCCCCCTGCAGTACCAGAAACAGGTACGCCTCCTGGAAGCGCGCAAGCGCCTGATGAGCGGCGAAGCGGAGGCGGCCAGCGTGGCCTACGAGGTCGGTTACGAGAGCCCGTCCCAGTTCAGCCGCGAATACCGGCGCCTGTTCGGCGCGCCGCCGCTGAAGGATGCACAAGCTTTGCGCGGACGGCAGGAAGTCCTACAGCCCTAGGGCCAGGCGGCCTACGGGCAAGGTGAGGAAGATAACAGAGTCCGGCGGGCTCGGCGCGCACACTGTGGCCATACCACAGGAGAACATCATGAAGCGCCCCGTCAAACTGCTGAGCATTTTCGCCGCCGCCGCGTTGTCGGCATCGATGGCATCCGCACTGGCCGGCAACGAAATCGTGAAGTGCGTCGATTCCGCCGGCCACGTGACCCTGACCGACCAGCCCTGCGACACCGGCGCGTCGACGGTAAAACTGTCGAGCGAAACGCCGCAGCCGCAACGCCACGTCGTGACGCCGGCCGAACTGCGCCATGCCAGCTGGAAGCGCCCGCAGGAAGTGCGCCCCGCCACGCTGTCGCGCGATATCGCTACCCTGAAGGAAGCCCGCCGCACCTTGATGCTGCAGGAAACCAAGCCGCGCCTGGCCGGCCTGAATTAATCTTGAGATTTAGTGGAGGTCGCGCAGCGGCGTGACGTCCATCAGGGCCGGCTCGTTGGCCGACGCCCCCAGCGTACGCACCAGCTGCAGCACGTCCTCGCCCTTGATGAAGCTGGCCGAGGAACTCGCCGCCAGCAGTTTTTCCGGCGGCTGCGAACGCGCGATCGCATAGCCCTGCACATAGTCGACGCCGATGTCGGCCAGGGTGCGCACCGTCTCCGCATCCTCGGCCCACTCCGCAATCGTCTTCATGCCCAGGTTGACTGCCAGGTTGACGATCGCCTCGACGATGGCGACGTTGGCAGGATGGGCGTTGATGTTGACGATGAAGTTACCGTCGATCTTCAGCACGTCGGCCGGCAGCTCCTTCAGGTAGGAGAAGGAGGTATAGCCTGCGCCGAAGTCGTCCAGCGCCACCTTCACGCCGAAGGCGCGCACCTGGTCGATGAAGCGGCGCGTATTGTTCAAGTCGTGCAGCGCCACGCTTTCCGTGATCTCCATGCACAGGCGGCCGGCCACGTGCTCGTGGCGCGCCAGGATCTCCAGCGTGTCCTGCACGAAGCGCTCGTCGTTCAGCGAGGCGCCCGACAGATTCATGCAGACGAAGCGGGTATTGGTCAGCGAATCGACGTGGTCTTCGATCCAGGCCAGGGTGGTCGACAGTACCCAGCGGTCGATGACGCCCGCGCGCCCGCTCTTCTCGGCCGCGGCGATCAGCGGGCCGGCCGGCGATACGCGGCCATCCGCCTCGCGCATGCGCAGCAGTACCTCGAAGTTCAGGGATTCGTGCGGCGAGCGCAGCGACATGATCGGCTGCATTTCGAGGAACATGCCCTCGGTCGCGTTCGGGCCGTTCAGGCGCGCGACCAGGTTCAGCTCGGCCTCGCGCTCGTGGAAGGCGCTCGAGCCGCGCTTGTACACCACCAGCCCTTCGGTATTGCCGTCCTTGGCTTCGCGGCAGGCGCGGTCGGCGGTCGAGACGGCGTCTTTCATGGCCATGCCCGGCGCCACTTCGATCAGGCCCACCGAGCCGCGCACATGGAAGGCCTTGTCGCCGACGCGGTAGGGCGAACCGCCGATGCGGTCGACGATGCTGCGGCAGATCAGCGATGCCAGCGAGATCGCCGTATCCGGCATCACGATCACGAATTCGTCGCCGCCCACGCGGCCGATCTGCTGGCCGCCGGCCAGGGTCATCGCCACGCGCTCGCAGACCTGCTTGAGGACTTCGTCGCCGGCGGCGTGGCCGAACAAATCATTAATCAGTTTGAACCGGTCGAGGTCGAGGTAGGCCAGGGTCAGCGGACGGCCCGGCGCCGCGCCGACGGCAACCGACTCGAACATCTTCTCGATGCCGCGGCGGTTGAAGACCTTGGTCAGCGGGTCGTTGTTGGCCATGAAGCGCAGCTGCTCGGTGGCGCGGGTCTTTTCGGTGATGTCTTCGAGGACGCCTTCGATGCGGCCGTGCGCCAGGGTGGCGCGCACCAGGAAGCGGCGCTCGCCCTCGCGCGGGTCGATCTCGAGTTCGACGCTGAGCTGGGACTGCACCTGTTCGCGCATGTGGCTCCAGGTGGCGTCGCTGAAGAACTGCTGCCAGCGCGTACGGCCCGGCGCCAGCGCCTCGCAGGCGAGCATGCGCAGCAGCGCCGGGTTGGCGGACAGGAAGCCGCCGTACTGGTCGAGCGTGAACAGGCCGACCGGCATCGCCTCGTAGGCGTGTTCGAGCTCGGCCTGCGCCGCGATGCGCTTCCTGGTTTCGATGCGCATCTGCTCCGCGATGGCCAGCGCCGCCAGCAGGCTGGAGGCCAGCGCCGCAGTGACGCCGTTGGCCAGATTCAGCAACTCGCGCATGCCGAGCGCCGCAGCGACCACTTCGGCCAGGCTGGACAGGAAGGTCACGCCGAACGAGGCCGCGAACCACATCGCCACCCTCGCACGGTCACGCAACATCAGGTTGATCAGGCCGGCCGTCATCAAGGTCAGACCGGATGCCACGATCACCCACATCACCGGCAGGTAGTAACCGAAGGGCAGCCAGATCGAGAACGGCAGCAGCGCCAGCGCCAGCCACTGCGTCACCCGCAGCGGATGGGCGAAGCGGGTCTTCGCCAGGTCCGCGCCGAACAGCGTCATGTACAGGGTCAGGGTCGAAATCGCGTACAGGGCCGTTGTAACGGCCTTGCTCGGCACCAGCCATCCGGGCGGCAGCGCCTGGCCCAGCCACTGGATGTCCCAGCCGGCCGAGATCGCACCGACGCGCAGATTCAGGATCAGCCAGGCCGCAAACTCGAGGTAGAGCAACTGGCGGTTGATCAGGGCGGTGATCAGGATGAACAGGCTCAGGACGATCATACCGCCGTCGAGCAGGCCCGACTTGCGGTGGAACTGCTGGATCGACCGGGTCATCTCCGTGGCCGGCCATTGCACCGCGCTCAGGCGCGCCGGGCCCGTGAAGCGCGCACGGCACAGCACTTCGGACGAGGCGTAGAGCGGACGCAGGGCGAAGCCGGCCTTGGCGGCCGACAGCGCGCCGGTGGCCGCCTCATGGGAGGCGCTGCCCAGCGATGCCAGGCTGGCGGCATCCCAGCAGCTGATATCGATCGCGTGACGCGAAGGGAACTCGATGACCTGGGGCCCGCCTGGCAAGTCCTGGGACCGCACCGTAAACCAGACGGGGGTTTCGGACAGATGGGTGTCGTAGCGCTCGACCGCGGGCACGCCGGCCAGCTTGCGCAGCGCGGATGCCGGGTCGAGCGGGGCGCCGCTCTCGGCGAGTACACGCACCGGCAGCACGACATCGCCACTCGCGGCGTAATGGTTATTCCAGGAAGCGTAGGCCAGGACGGAGACCAGCAGCACCCCAATCGGCACGAAGTAGACCGACAGCAGGCGCATCATGGCCCGCAACAGGCGGTCAGGATAGGCGGAGATCGGTATTCGTGCAGAACTGGGCGGCTGTGACATAAACTGTATCGGTCGGACGAACGGGCGCCGGCTGCATGCCGGCGCCTGACATTTCCGTAAGGATACAGCCTGCCACTGATGCGGTCAGCAATATTTTGATCAAGCGGCAGCGAACTGGCTCAGCGGCATTGCCACGGGCATGTGCATGGCGCTTTGTGTGGTGGGCAGACCACGCTGTGGCAGGACCAGGCCGATGTCGATGTCCGGATGGTGGGTCTCGCGGAAGAACTTCAGCAGCGGATGGTTGGCGGCGCGCCAGCGTTCCTCGGCGGTAGCGATCTCGAAGGCCATCACGCGATGCGGGATATTGCCCGTATTGCGCAGCGGGACCATTTCGTTCGCGCCAAAGACATCCTTGAACAGCAACTGCTCGTATTGGCGGTCGACCGGGCTGCGTCCAGCAACCACGGCGAAGTCGGTGCCGCTCTGCTCCCAGTAATCGAAGAACGCCTTCATCAACGCGACCTTGACCATATGGCCGATGCGGCCTTCGCCCACGCCCAGGCGCTCGACTTCGCACAAGGCGCGGCCTTGCAGCCAGTCGGGCAGCTGCACGGACTCCTCGAGGTGCAGCGGACGGTAGATATTGGTTTGCAGGCGGGCGGTGCCGATCGCGGTGCCGTCGAGTTTGGACTCGGCCAGCAGCACGACGGTATCTTCTTCGTAGTCGCAGGCTTCCGGCACCATCAGGGTGCGCGCGAACTCGGGAACGTGGCGCGCATAGGCCGCATGGCGGATCGCGACGGCCTTCTTCAGAGCTGCCTCGGTTTCGACGCGGCGGACGGTGAACGGCAGGCGTTCAGTCTTCATCCCTTCGCGGAGAAATTTTGCAGACAGGGCGGCGGGTGGGCGCATTTCCATGGCGGGCTTCCTTGAATAATCGGATAACGTTTTTTCGTTTAGAGAATTATCAAACCTTCAAATGAAAACCTAAGCTTTAAGGAAAGACCCTTTTTACCCCCTATTCATGAATTTCCGAACATCCGTACGTTTAGTTCCCAGGCATTACATGAAGCGGGCCGTGCCTGCCACCCGGATCGAGCTGCCGGGTTCAAGGCCGATGTCTGCGTGCAGGCGCGAACGCACCCCCATGTCCTCGCCCTGCACCACGTCGATGGCGCCGCCGTGCGGCCAGCCGATATCGCGCAGATAGCCGGCCAGGGCCGCGGTGCCGGAACCGGTGGCCGGGTCCTCGTAGACGCCGCCGAAAGCGAAGGGGTTACGGGTATGGAACAGGCGCGCGCTTTCCGCCCAGACCAGCACGATGGTCGGCATGTTCCAGGTCCGCATCAGCTTGCGCCCTGCCTCCAGGTCGTAGCGCATCGCGGCCAGCAGGTCGCGGCTTTGCAGGGCCAGCACCAGGTGGTCGTTGCCGGCGTGGGCCAGGCCGGGCGGGATGCGGCTATCGAGGTCGGCCTCGCCGTAGCCGAACAGGGCCAGCGCCTCGGCCACCAGTTGCGGATCGGCCGGTGCGCTGCGGGTCAGCGGCGACTGCAGGGCCGCGGCGCTCAGGCCGCCCTCGCGCCGGCCTTCGACGGTAATGCTCGCCTGGTTCAGGGCCAGCGGATACACGCCGTCGCCGACTTCGCGCGCCAGCGCGGCGCCAAGGGCGATGGTGGCATGGCCGCAGAAGGGCACCTCGGCCTCGGGCGAGAAGTAACGCACGCGGAACGCCTCCCCGCTGCGCGCGGCGAAGGCGGTCTCGGAAAAGCCCACTTCATGCGCCAGGCGCTGCATCTCCGTCTCGGGCGGCAGCGCCGGGCCGATCCAGACCCCGGCCGGATTGCCGCCCTGGTCGCCGTCGGAAAAGGCGGCGATGCGCAATACCTCGGTGATCGATACGGTCATGGAAGGCTCCTCGAACTGTTGAAAAGAAGAACATGATAAAGCCCCGCCAAAAAGCTTGCCGGGGGCTTGACGGTCGCGGGGGTCCCGCCTATAGTTAGACAATCATCTAATTAGAGAAGAATCGAATATGACGGGCAAGCTTACCGGCGCCTTCAAGGCCATCGCCGATCCGACGCGCCGCGAGATCCTGCATCTGTTGCGCAAGGAAGAGATGACGGCCGGCGACGTCGCCGCCCACTTCGACATGACCAAGCCGACCATGTCGCACCATTTCTCGGTGCTGAAGGATGCCGGCCTGGTCAGCAGCCGGCGCGAGGGCCAGACCATCTGGTACGCGCTGAACACGACGGTCCTGGAGGATGTGCTGGCCTGGACCCTGGATATGGCGCGCGGCGCCAGGGGAGAAAAAGAATGAAGAAGCGGTTCCTGCTGTGGTCTGTTCTGATCTGCGTGCTGGTGGTGGCGGCGACGGTGCTGGTCTACCGCCAGCTGCCCGAGCTTATTCCTTCGCACTGGAACGCGGCCGGCGAGATCGACCGCCACGGCCCGCGCGGCTGGATCTTCACGCAGCCGGTGGTGCTGGTGGTGCTCACGCTGCTGTGGCTGGTGCTGCCGGCGGTCTCGCCGGAGAAGTTCCGCGTCGCCGAATTCAGCGACACCTACTGGTACTGCGGCCTGGTCACCGCCGGCCTGCTCGCCTACATCCAGGCGGTGATCCTGTGGGGCGTCACCGGCGGCACCCTGGACTTGGGACGCGCCCTCCCCGGCGGCATCGGCCTGGCCTTCATCCTGCTGGGGAATGTGCTCGGCAAGGTGAGACGCAACTTCTGGCTGGGCGTGCGCACGCCCTGGACGCTGGCCAGCGACCGGGTCTGGTATGCGACGCACCGGGTGGCCGGCAAGACCATGGTGGTGGGCGGGCTGGTGACCATGCTTGCGGCGATGATGGGATTGCCGGCGTATGTGACGACCGGGGCCTTGATGGCCGGGGCGCTGGTGCCGGTGGTGTTTTCGCTGGTGTATTACAAGCGGCTTGAGCGTACCGGCGGCGCGTAAACGTCATCCCCGCGCAGGCGGGGATCCAGCTTGTGCGCGTTCCGGCAGTGCCCGGAATGACTCAGAATCCCGGCGGCCTTTCGCCCGCCACACCCGCCACCTTCTCCAGCGCCATCCCCACGCGCCCTATCGTCCCCTCATCGAACAGGCGCCCGATCAGGGTCACGCCATGCGGCACGCGCCGCGGCGGCGAGAAGCTCGCCAGCGGCTGCGCCGGATTCGGCGCCCAGTCGGACCTGGCCTGCGCCACCTCCACCGAGCCGGTACGCAGGGTCAGCGACGGGTGGCCCGTGAAATTCGAGATCGTCAGCATCTCGTCGCGCAACGAAGGCACCAGCAGCAGGTCGACCTGCTGGAAGATGCGCGCCATCTCCAGCGCCACCTTGCGCCGCATGCGGTCGCCCTGCACGAAGTCCACCGCCGACAGGAAGCGCGCCTCGCGGAACAGGTTCGGCCAGGCATCCGGCACCTGGGCCTTCAGGCGGTCGACGCGGTGGTCCAGCGTGATCTCTTCGAAGGCCGCCGCCGCTTCCGCGAACAGCACCGCATTCAGCGACTGATAGGGCCAGTCCGGCAGCGTCACCGGCACCGGGGTCAGGCCCAGCTTCTTCAGGTTCTCCAGCGCGGCGCGGTCGACGTCCGTGGCCGGCGCTTCCTTCATCCAGTCGGCAAAGTAGCCGACCTTCAAACCAGATACCTTGGCACTCGCGTCGTAGTCCAGCTTCGCCGGCACGCTGGCGACATCGCCGGCGTCGACGCCGGAAATCGCCTTCAGCACCAGCATCGCATCCTCGACGCTGCGCGTCATCGGACCGAGTTTATCCAGCGACCAGCACAGGGTCATGGCGCCGGTGCGCGGCACCCGGCCGTAGGTCGGGCGCAGACCGGTCACGCCGCAGCGCATCGATGGGCTGACGATGCTGCCGCCGGTCTCGCTGCCGATCGAGAAACCGACCAGGCCCGCCGCCGTGGCCGCACCCGGGCCGGCGCTCGAGCCCGAGGCGCCCTCTTCCAGCAGCCACGGATTCATGGTCTGGCCGCCGAACCAGATATCGTTCAGCGCCAGCGCGCCAAGGCTCAGCTTCGCGATCAGCACGGCGCCGGCAGCGTCCAGCTTCGCCACCACGGCGGCATCCTGCGCCGGCACACGGTCGTGGTAAAAGTCCGCGCCCCAGGTGGTGCGGATGCCCTTCGTGTCCAGCAGGTCCTTCACGCCATACGGAATGCCGTGCAGCGGGCCGCGGTATTTGCCGGCGGCGATCTCCCTGTCGGCCTGGCGGGCGCGCGCCATTGCGTGCGCCTCGGTGAGGGTGATCACGCTGCGCAGCTTGCCGTCATGGCGCTTGATGCGCTCTATATAGATGCGGGTCAGGCGCTCGGAAGTGATGGCGCGGCTCTCGATCCAGCGCGAGAGTTTCGTCACCGGGGCAAAGGCGATGTCCTCGTCCTTCTTCGGCAGCTGGCCGGCGTCGTTGCGGCTGCGGATGAAGCGCTCATGCGCAGGGCCGGCCGGCGCGCCCACCGCGGCTGCTTTCGCCCCGACTGTCGCCGGGGCCCAGACCGTGGCCGGCGCCACGCTGTCCTCGATCGCCAGCTTGCGCGGGCCGGTGCGGCGCTCCATCGTCGATGCCAGCGACACGCGCCAGCTGCCGGCCGCCATCTGGCGCTCGGCCGGCGTCAAGGACACCTGCATCAGCTTTTCGGCTTCCGCAAAGGTCGCGGGCGTGACGTCCGGTCCGACCGGCGGGGTGGCGCCGAAGGTGGGCGGGGCGCCGGGCGTGTCGGCGACCTGGGGTTCGGAACCGAATGTGGACGATGAGGCGCCGGCAACGGCGAGCAGGCCGAGCGGCGCATTGATCAGGAACTGGCGGCGTTGTGTCATGGATCCTCTGCTGGTTGGCATATTGGTCTGGCCAAAGGATGCTAACTCAAGCATGAGCAAAACAACAAGCCGCCCCGGGGTTTTACAGCCGCCCGAACACCAGGCTGGCGTTCACGCCGCCGAAGCCGAAGCCGTTCGAGATCGCGTAGTCGGTCGCGATCCTGCGCGCTTCGCCGGCGACGATGTCCACGCCCTCGGCCGCCGGGTCGGGCTGGCTGAGGTTCAGTGTCGGCGGCGCCATCTGGTCGCGCAGCGCCAGCAAGGTGAAGATCGCCTCGACGCCGCCGGCCGCGCCCAGCAGGTGGCCGGTGGCCGACTTGGTGGCCGACACCGCCGGGCCGCGGCCGGCGCCGAACACTGCCTTGATGGCCGCGAGCTCGCTGGCGTCGCCGGCCGGGGTCGAGGTCGCGTGCGCGTTCAGGTGCCCAATCATGGCGGGGGCGATACCCGCCTGGCGAATCGCGGCCTGCATCGCGCGCCGTCCGCCGTCGCCGTCATCAGGCGGTGAGGTCATGTGCCAGGCGTCCGCGCTGCTGCCGTAGCCGAGCAGTTCGGCGAGCGGCACGGCGCCGCGCCGCAAGGCATGTTCGAGGTCTTCGATGACCAGCATGCCCGCGCCCTCGCCCATCACGAAGCCGTCGCGCGCCTGGTCGAAGGGCCGCGAGGCCTGCGCGGGATGCTCGTTGAAGCCGGTCGACAAGGCCCTGGCGGCGGCAAAGGCGCCCAGACTGACGCGGTCGATGCAGGCCTCGGTGCCGCCGCAGACGGCGATATCGGCCTCGCCGGCGCGGATCAGGCGCGCGGCATCGCCGATGGCTTGCGCGCTGGCGGCGCAGGCCGTGACCGGCGCGCCGATCGGGCCGCGCAGGCCATGGCGGATCGAAATCTGGCCGGCCGCCATGTTGGCCAGGAAGAGCGGCACCGTGAAGGGCGACAGGCGCTTCGGCCCGCGCGTATCGGTGGTGCGCACCGCCTCCGCGATCGTGCCGAAGCCGCCGACGGCGGAAGCGACGATGGTGGCGGTGCGTTCACGCTGCTCGTCGGTCCCGGGCTGCCAGCCGGCCTGCTCCAGCGCTTCGCGCGCCGCCGCCAGGGCGAACAGGCTGAAACGGTCCATCTTCTTCAGGTCCTTGGCGTCGACGATCGACGCGGGATCGAAATCCTGCACCACCCCGCCGACCCGGGACGGGATGCCTTCGACCAGCGCCTCGTCCAGGGGAGCCAGTCCCGAACGGCCCTGCAGCAGATGGGCCCAGGCGGTCTCGACCCCGCAGCCCAGGGGCGAAACCATGCCCATGCCGGTCACCACGATGCGTTTCGCGTTCATTTCATGCTCCTTCCAAATTGGCAAATAATGCGCAAAGCGCGCCACAAGTGAGGGCAGTATAGGAGCGCTGCGTTGCGGTTGTTGCCGCATCGCGCCAATGAATGTGCAAAATGCGCCATAATCGGCGGCATGACTCCATCCTGGCAAAACCACGTCACGGTCTCGGCCCGCGTCCTGCACGAGATGCTGCACGCCCTGCGCGGCAGCCGTGGCAAGGAAGTCGCGGAACGGACGCTGGCCAGCGCCGGCATTCCGCGCCCGCTGCTGCACCGCGCCGACGCGCGCATCACGCGCCAGCAATACGGCGCGCTGTACCGGGCCATCGCGGCCACGCTCGACGACGAGATGCTGGGCCTGTGGTCGCGGCCGATCCGCAGCGGCACCCTGAAATACCTGATGCTCAGCGTGCTCGATGCGCCGACCGTGCTGGTGGCGCTGAACCGCTTCGTCCGTTTCTGGAATCTGCTGCTGGACGACTACCGCCTGTACATCGCGATCAGGCAGGACACGGTCCGCATCGCCCTGCTGGAAAGGACGCCTGGCCTGGACGTCAAGCCGCTCGGCCACGCGCTGATGATGAAGCTGATCCACGGCGCCGCGTCCTGGCTGCTGGGCCGCGAGATCGAACTGCTCGAAGCTGCCTTCCGCTTTCCGAAGCCCAGGCATGTCGAGGACTATGTCTTCATGTTCCCGGGCGCGGTGCGCTTCGACTCGGAGGCCACCGGCATCATTCTCTCATACGCGGATTGCGCGGCTGCCTTCAAGCGCGAGAAGCACGAGTTGTGGGCCTTCCTGAAACGCGCGCCCGAAGACTGGGTCTTCCGTCCGGTGGAAAGCGGCACCATCGTCGCCAGGACCCGCGCTCAGCTCGAGCAGGCGCTGTCCGAGCCGCTCACGATACAGGGCCTGGCCGCGGCCCTGCACATGTCGGTGCGCACGCTGAACCGCCGCTTTGTGGAAGAAGGCACGCACTTCCAGCAGGTGAAGGATGGCCTGCGGCGCGACATCGCCGTGCATCGCCTGACGCACTCGAATGTCCCGGTGGCGGCGCTGGCCTTCGACCTGGGATTCGCCGACGCCACCGGGTTCTGCCGCGCCTTCCGGCACTGGACCGGCAGCAGCCCGGGCGACTATCGCAGGGACGCGCGCGAGGAAGAGTGAAGCCTGGCCTCAACGCGTTTCAAGCATGGTGGACAGACGCTGCGCCAGGAAGTCGACCAGGGCCGCCACGCGCGGCGCCAGCGCCTCCTGTTTGTAGAACACCGCCCACACCGGCTGGCTCCAGGGCAGCGCGCTCTGCTCCAGCACCGGCACCAGGCGGCCGGCGGCTATGTCCGCTCTGGTCAGGAAGTCGGACAGGCTGACAATGCCGGCTCCTTCCAGGGCCAGGTGGCGCAGGGTCTCGCCGCTCGACACCGTCACCTGCGGCTTGGCTGCCCAGCCTTCGTGCCCGCCGTCGCTCAGCGGCCAGGTGTTCAGCGTGGCCGGCGCCGTGAAGCCCAGCAGGCGGTGTTTTGCCAGGTCGGCCACTTTGCCTGGACGGCCGTGGCGCTCGAGGTAGGAAGGCGCGGCCAGCACGCGAATGCGGCTGTGGCCCAGCAGGCGCGCGTTCAGGCTGGAGTCGGGCAGGATGCCGATGCGGATCGCGACGTCGACCTTCTCCTCGATCAGGTCGATATAGGTCTCGCCGCTGGTCAGCTCCAGCGACACTTGCGGGTACTGGTCGAGGAAGTCCGCCACCAGCGGCGCAATCAGATGGTCGAGCGTGGGCGTGGCGGCGTTCACGCGCACCAGTCCCGCCGGATGGCCACGCCTTGCCGCCGCCTGGGCCTCGGTATCTTCCAGTTCCGCCAATACCCGGCGCGCGCGTTCCAGCAGCCAGGCCCCTTCCGCCGTCAGGTCGAGGCGCCGCGTGGTGCGGTGCATGAGGGTCATCCCCAGCTCTTTTTCGAGCCGCGACACGGTGCGCGAGACGCCCGAGGGGGTCTGACCCAACTGCTGGGCGGCGGTCGAGAACGAGCCCGTTTCGGTGACGGTGACGAAGGTAATCAGGGCGCCGACATCCAGCATTTGTGACTCCGAGTCAAAAGTCTATTGTACGACGGCATGTTTTTCTTGCACGCCGGGGTCGGCAGAATGCTGGTTTCGATCAAAGGCTTCGGGAGATTTTGATATGCCACTCGCACTCTGGGCGCTGACACTCAGCGCCTTCGCCATCGGGACGACCGAATTCGTGATCGTCGGCCTGATCCCCACCATCGCCGCCAGCCTGCAGGTGTCCGTGCCCTCGGCCGGCCTGCTGGTCAGCCTGTACGCGCTGGGCGTCGCCATCGGCGCGCCGGTGCTGACCGCCCTCACCGGCCGCGTGCCGCGTAAACTCCTGCTGCTCGGCCTGATGCTGTTGTTCACCGCCGGGAACCTGGTCGCCTGGATGGCGCCCGGCTACGAAGCGCTGATGGCCGCGCGCGTGCTGACCGGCCTGGCGCACGGCGTGTTCTTCTCGATCGGCTCGACCATCGCCACCAGCCTGGTGCCGAAAGAGAAAGCGGCCAGCGCCATCGCCCTGATGTTCAGCGGCCTGACCGTCGCCCTGGTGACCGGCGTGCCGCTCGGGACCTTCATCGGCCAGCATTTCGGCTGGCAGATGACCTTCCTGGCCGTCGCCATGCTGGGCGTGATCGCCTTCATCGGCATCGCCCTGCTGGTGCCTTCAGGGATCGCGCGTGGCAAGCCGGCCTCGCTGCTCACGCAGATGGCGGTGCTGAAGAAGCCGCGCCTGCTGCTGGTGTATGCGATGACGACGCTCGGCTATGGCGGCACCTTCGTCGCCTTTACCTACCTGGCACCGATCCTGCAGCAGGTGGCCGGCTTCTCGGCCGGCGCGGTGGGGCTGGTGATGCTGGTGTACGGCGTCTCGGTCGCCTTCGGGAATATCTGGGGCGGCAAGCTGGCCGACCGCAAGGGTCCGGTGCGCGCGCTGCAGATCGTGTTCGCGCTGCTGGCCGCCGTGCTGCTGGTGCTGCAGTTCACCGCCGCCAACAAGATCGCCGTACTCGTCACCGTGCTGGCCTGGGGCGCGGTCGCCTTCGGCAACGTGCCGGGGCTGCAAGTCTACGTGGTGCAGCGCGCCGGCCGCGATGCGCCGCAGGCGGTGGACGTGGCCTCGGGCCTGAACATCGCCGCCTTCAACGTCGGCATCGCGCTGGGCGCCTGGGGCGGCGGCATCATCGTCGACCGCATCGGCCTGATGGCCACGCCCTGGATCGGCGCACTGGTGGTGCTGGGCGCGCTGCTTCTCACCACCCTGGCCGGCCGCCTGGACCGGCGCGACGCGGCGCGCGGCATCGCGGCGCCTGCCGCTTCGGATACCGCCATCCTCACTCACTGAATACGCTTTTTGGAGAATTTGACATGAACACGATTCCACAACTCGGCCTGGGCACCTTCCGCCTGCAGGGCCAGCAAGCCATCGACTCGGTCCGCAACGGCCTCGAACTGGGTTATCGCCACGTCGACACCGCCCAGATCTACGGCAACGAGGCCGAGGTCGGCGAGGCGCTGCAGGCATCCGAGGTGCCGCGCCGCGAGGTCTTCGTCACCACCAAGATCTGGACCGAGAACCTGGGCGGCGACAAGCTCATTGCAAGCCTGAAGGACAGCCTGCACAAGCTGCGCCTCGAACAGGTCGACCTGACCCTGATCCACTGGCCTTCGCCGCAGGACGCGGTGCCGGTGGCCGAGTCGATGCAGGCTTTACTCGAAGCACGCGCTCAGGGACTGACTGCGGCGATCGGCGTGTCGAATTTTACGAAGGCGCTGCTGGCGCAGGCGATAGCTGCCGTCGGCGCGTCGAATATCGCGACGAATCAGGTGGAGCTGCATCCGTTTTTGCAGAACCGTGGCGTGGCTGATTTTGCGCGCGAACGCGGGATCCATGTGACGGCCTACATGCCGCTGGCGTATGGGAAGGTGCTGGCCGATCCTGCGGTCCTGTCGATCGCTGCGCGGATGAATGCGGCGCCGGCGCAGGTGGCGCTGGCGTGGTCGATGGCGAAGGGGTTTGCGGTGATTCCTTCGTCGACGAAGCGGGAGAATCTGGCCGCGAATCTGGGGGCGCTGGAGGTTCGCTTGTCGGCCGAAGATATCGCGGTGATCGATGGGCTGGAGCGTGGTGAGCGCCTGGTCAACCCGGACTTTGCGCCGGCCTGGGACTAACCCGTCATCGCTAACACGTCATTCCCGCGAAAGCGGGAATCCATACTGAGCGTCCTTGATCACCTTAGTATGGGTTCCCGCTTTCGCGGGAAGTCAAGTCGGGCAATGCCCGGCATGACGATTTACTTCTCCTGCCGCTCCAACTCCGGATAATGCCGGAAAATCCCCTCCTCATTGAACGCAATCCGCCGTTCGGACTTGAGATAAGCCGCAATCCGCGGCCGCGCCGCCACGCGATCACGCAAGGCCCCAAGCAGCGGATAGCCCGCATCGATCCGCCCCATGGTCGCCGGGAAGGCATAGCGCAGGCCTTCGACCAGCTGGAACAGCGACAGGTCCGCATAGGTGAGCGTGTCGCCCGTCAGGTAATCCTTGGGCTCCGGCCGTGCCAGGATGCCTTCGAAATAATCGAGGAACTTCGGGATGCGGGTCTCGATGAAGTCGGCCGAACGGCGCTTGGCTTCCGGGCGCTGGTCCTCGTAGTACAGCGAGGTCGCGATCGGATGGTGGGTCTCGTGCACTTCGGCGACCAGGTCGGCGATCGTCAGCTGCAGCTGGTGCACCCACAGGCCGCCGGCCTCCTCGCTGGGCGCCAGGCCGTGGTGCTGTCCGAGGAAGAGCAGGATGTTGGCGGTCTGGCCTATCGTCAGTCCATTCGCCTTCAGGAAGGGTGGCGCGAAGGGCGGATGATCCGGGCCATCCATCGCCGCCAGCATGCGCGCCATGCCGCCCGGCTCGCGGGCCACGTCCACGTAGTCGACGCCGGCTTCCTCCAGCGCCAGCCGGACGAATTCGCCGCGTCCCTGGATCGTCGGCCAGTAAAAAAGTTCGTAGGGTCGCACCATGATGAAAGTCTTCCTCGTATGGTTGGGAGGCCATAGTAGACCGCTACACCATTTTGCGAGGCACGACAGGCTTGAGATCGTATGTGGAATAACACCACAGCAATCTGAGTCCTCTAACTAGTCAGAGCGAAGGCGGAACACCTAACGCGCGAAGACCCCAGACGGCAACCTAGTCGTTGGCAAAGAGGTTCTTGATGCGTATAGGAAAATTACGGAAACTACCGTTGTCTGAGTAAGGCCCGACTTTTACTGGCGGTTGCGAGTGGCGGAAGATGAACCAGGACGCGAAGCTCAGGGGTAGCACGAAGGGCGACGTAAGCTGCCCTTTTTTTACAATGAACGAAATTCTGCAGATTACCGTTGCTTGCGAATTAACACTATGGATGTAACGACTGCCGATCCGATAAATGCGGCGAAAAGAATGTTGAAAGCCTTCTCTGCATACATAGTTGGCGCTAGGACGAGTATCGCAAAATAGGTAATCACTGCCGTCAGGAAGGCAGCACCAAGAGAAATGAGGGCTGTCCGCATCATGCAAAAGCCTCCGCTCGAGGGCAGTTGAACCGCCCCGGGTTTTGTAGAGGCTCCATTGTTTGAGAAAATGGAGTCATGAAGAAGCAACCGAAGTATTCCCCCGAAGTCATCGAGCGCGCCGTGCGCATGGTCAGCGAAGCTGCCAGCGAGT
>NZ_CAKKMV010000027.1 GCF_918697865.1 Massilia sp. Bi118
ATACAGTACCCACCCAGCCAGCGTGATCAAAACAATCCCCACCCCCGACCACACCGCATAGGTCACGCCCAGCGGTATTGAACGCAGCGTCAACGCCAGCATATAGAAGGCGATGGCGTAACCCAGCACCACCAGCACCGAGGGAACCAGCCGCGTAAACCCGGCGCTGGCTTTCAAGGCGGTGGTCGCCACGGTTTCGGCGAGGATGGCAATCGCCAGGCAGGCCCAGTTATTCATCTTGTCGTCCTGTTCATGATTAAGTAGGGGATTATCGACGAGCCGCCTGCATTCCGCCACTCTGGTATCATGACGCCCTTTCCCCCAGCCGTTCCGATGCCGATGCAGACCAGGACACTCCGCCGTTTCCTCCCGGTTGCCGCCTGCCTGCTGGCCGGTCTGGCCGGTGCGGCGGCCGCAGCCGAGGCGGTGCTGAAGCCCTGGCCCGCGAAGCAGGCGACGCCGCCGCTGCGCCTGTCCGGCCTCGACGGCAAGACCTGGGGCCTGGAGCAGTTGCGCGGCAAGGTGGTCGTGGTGAATTTCTGGGCCAGCTGGTGCGCTCCCTGCGTGGATGAGCTGCCGGTGCTGAACACGCTGGCGCGCCAGGATACGGGCAAGGTGGCCGTGGTCGGGGTCAATTACAAGGAGCCGCTCGACAGCATCGAGCGCTTTTCGAAAGACCATCCCTTCGCCTACCCGGTGCTGCGCGACCGGAATGGCGAGATGTTCAAGCAGTGGACCGCCGGCGTGATGCCGACCACGATCCTGGTCGACCGCCAGGGCCGCGCGCGCTGGCGCAGCGTGGGCGAGATCGGCGCCGGCGACACGCGCCTGAAAGCGGCAATCGACGCCCTCGTGGCCGAATGAAGAACAACGAATAATCAACAACATCTAGACTGAAGAACTTCGACGACATGAATACCAAACCGACGAACCGCCGCGCCCTCCTGAAAGCCGCCACCGGCGCCCTGCTGGCCGGCGCCCTGCCACGCACCCTGCTGGCACAAAATGCTGCGGAAACCGAACGCCATTTCGACCCGCGCCCCGGCGACTGGAAGAGCTTCGAGGTCGTCACCCTCGTGAAGCTGCAGCGCGCGGCCGGCCCGTCGACGGTCTGGATCCCGCTGCCCTCGGTCGACACCGACTGGCAGCGCACCCTGTCGAACAACTGGTCCGGCAACGCGAAGAGCATGAAGGTCGGCAGCGACCCGCACTACGGCGCCCGCTTCCTGGTGGCCGAGTTCGACGGCAGCGCCCCGCCTGTGCTGGAAGTCGTCTCGCGCATCCAGACCCGCGACCGCGCGGAAAACTGGAAAAAGCCGAGCGCCGGCAGCGAGTCGAGCGAGGACCTGCGCCTGTGGCTGCAGCCGACCGACCTGATGCCGCTGGACGGCATCGTCAAGAAGACCGCCCTGCAGATCACCTCGGGCGCGAAGCTTGACGAAGACAAGGTCCAGCGCATCTACGACTGGATCGTGCTGAACACCTTCCGCGAGCCGAAAGTCAAAGGCTGCGGCACCGGCGACATCAAGACCATGCTGGAGACCGGCAATTTCGGCGGCAAGTGCGCCGACCTGAACGGCCTGTTCGTGGGCCTGTGCCGCGCGGCCGGCGTGCCGGCGCGCGACGTCTACGGCATCCGCATCGCCCCGAGCGCCTTCGGCTACAGGGAGCTGGGCGGCAAGCCGGCGTCCCTGCAGGGCGCCCAGCACTGCCGCGCCGAGGTCTACCTGAAGCGCCACGGCTGGGTTGCGATGGATCCGGCCGACGTCGCCAAGGTCATGCGCCAGGAAACCCCGAACTGGATCAAGGATCCGGACCACCCGCTGGTCGCGCCGGTCAAGCAGGCGCTGTTCGGCGGCTGGGAAGGCAACTGGATGGGCTACAACTTCGCCCACGACGTGCGCCTGCCCGGCTTCGATGCCGGCAAGGTCGGCTTCCTGATGTACCCGCAGGCGGAAAGCCGCGGCGAGGCCTACGACTCGCTGGCGCCCGACAGCTTCGCCTACACCATCACTTCGCGCGCCATTTAAGACGCAGCCGCCATGCAAGCACCATCCGAACGCAGTGCCGGCAAACTGATCGCCGTCGCCACGCTGGCGGCGATCCTGGCCTCGACCTGCTGCGTGCTGCCGCTGGTGCTGGTCCTGGTCGGCATCACCGGCGCCTGGATGGTGCACCTGACGGCGCTGAAGCCGCTGACGCCCTTCGCGATCGCCCTTACCCTGGGCGCGCTGGGCTGGGCCGGCTGGCTGCTATTCCGTCCCGCGGCCGCCTGCAGCGTCGACGACCCGGCCTGCGCCACAACGCGGCCGGCGATGCGCAAGCTGTTCCTCGGCTGCGCCGTGTTCATCGCCCTGCTGCTGGGCTTCCCGCTGATCGCTCCCCTGTTCTACTGAGGTCCTTCCATGAAAACCCTGCAAGCCCTGTCCCTGATCGCCCTGCTGTCCGCCGCGTCCTTCGCATCGGCGAAACAGCAGACCGTCAAGCTCAACGTGCCGACCATGGATTGCGCTACCTGCCCGATCACGATCAAGGCATCCCTTAGCAAGGTGCCGGGCGTGTCCAGGGTGCAGGTCAGCTATGAAAAGCGCGAAGCCGTGATCGTGTACGACGACGCCCAGGCCAGCGTGGCCGACCTCAAGAAGGCAACCGAGGACGTGGGTTATCCGTCGATGCTGAAGACGAGCCGCTAAGCGCCGCAAAGCTACCCCCGGGAAAGAACTGTTCCCGCCGTAATAGTTTGGAACAATTTCGTTCCGTGCGCAGCCATATGCAGGATTACGATTCCTGCATGAACTTTACCTTTTCATCACCCGATGCCGGGGTCTGCGCGGTCAAGCTGTGGGCCAGCGGACGCTACGGTTTTTCGCTGCCGAAGAAAGTCGACATCGTCACCGGCGATGGCGACAAGGCTACCTTCTTCTACTACAACACGAAGTTCCGCCTGACGGCAGAACTCAGCAACCGGGCCATCGTCAAGATAGCGATCGCCCAGTTCCTGGCTGGCGCCGGACGCGGCGAGCCGGCCGAAATCGACCACGACACCCCGCCCTATGAAGGCCCACTCACGCCGGTGCGCTCGTCCACGCCGCGCGCACCGCTGCGGGTGCGGCCGGGAAAGTCCCACGCTCGCCTGCGGCCGCAGCCGCAGAGCGAGCCGGCGTTCGCGGACCAGTAAGGAGGACGAGACCACCATGCGACTACAGTACACACCTGCACAGCTCCGCATGCTCATCCAGCGCGCGGAGACACAGTTCGAGCTCACGATCACGCAATCGCTGGCCGCCGATCCCGGCGGCAGGCATATCGCGCGCGCCTCGCACGCCGCCGTACACGAAACCGTGGTCAGCCTGATCAAGGTATTCCGCGACCAGATCCCGGGCGCCGCCTCGGTCGCGACCCAGCTGGCGCGCATGTACGCCAAGGGGGCCGATGCGAACGCCGGCGTGCCGACCCTGGACTGCCTGCGCCGCATCGCCGAACTGACGCGCGAGGCGCGCGAGCATTATTTGCCGGTCACGGCGCCCGCCGATCCCGCGGCCGAACCCGAGCCCGAACGGCGGTAGACGCGCACGTAATCGACCAGCATCTGCTGTGGGAACACGGTGCTGGCATCCGGATTGCCGGGCCAGTAACCGCCGACCGCCAGGTTCAGGATCACGAAGAAGGGGTGCTCGTATACCCAGTCGCCATTTACCAGCGCAGGACGCGCTGTGTGGTAGAGGACGCCGTCGCGGTACCAGCGGATCTCGCGCGGTTCCCATTCGACGGCATAGATGTGGAAGCCGTCGGCGTAATCGGCTTCGATACTGGATGGCTTGCCGAAGGCGTGGTCGCCCGAATAGCCGGGACCGTGCAGCGTGCCGTGCACGGTCCTGGGCTCCTTGCCGATGTTTTCCATGATGTCGATCTCGCCGCAGCGCGGCCAGCCGGTCCTTGCGCAGTCCGCGCCCAGAAGCCAGAAGGCCGGCCAGATGCCCTGCCCGCGCGGGATCCTGATGCGCGCCTCGTAGCGGCCGTGGGTGCGCTCGAACAGGCCGGCGGTCTTGATCCGCGCCGAGGTGTACTGCTTGCCTTCCCAATTCTCGCGGCGCGCCTCGATGACGAGATTGCCGCCGCCGACCCGCAGGTTTTCCGGACGCGCCGTGTAATACTGCAGCTCCTTGTTGCCGAAACCATGGCCGCCCAGCTCCTCGACCCATTTCGCGTGGTCGAGCGCGGTTCCGTTGAACTCGTCGCTCCAGTCCAGCACCCAGCGCGGCCCTGCGCCCGCCTGCTGGGCCTTCACATGGCGCATCAGGTTCATGAAGGTGTCGGTCCACACCGTCTTGCGGTGCGCGGCAAGATAAGCCAGCAGCTCGCGATGGGCCTCGTTCGAGGTCGCCAGGTGGTCGCCGCCGATGCCGTGGAAGGTGAAGTTCACCATCGTTCCCTTCGCCTCCGCCCGCTTGACGATGGCGATCAGCTCCTGCCCGCTCAGGCCCACCGGCGCCAGCACCGGCACCGCCCAGGGATCGAGCGTTGCCATGTCCTCGATGACGCCGGAGCCTTCGCCCGACTTGATGGCCACGAAGGCGCTGCGCAGGCCGTCGACGTAATCCTTGCCCGAGGCCAGCCGGTCGCCGCAGGGCACGGTATAGGTGCGATCCAGGCCGCCGTCGATCGCCTGCAGCATGGCGTTCGCCAGCTCGACCTGCTCGCGCATCTGCGCGGCCGTGGTGGTGTCGAGGTCGCGCTGCGGCTGCACCCAGCTGCGGTCCGGCTTCGAACGGGAACACTGGTGGAACAGCGAGTGGTTGCCCAGCTCGTGGCCACTGCGGGCCGCCGCGCGCCATTCCGCCATGCGCTTCTGCACGGACGGCTTGGACAACTCCAGGTAAAAGCTGGCCCGCAGGCCATGCCGGTCCAGATCGGGAATCGCATGGTCGAGCTGGGAATCGGCGGCGTCGTCGTAGGCCAGGCTGACCGCGGCGCGGGCGCCGTTCGGCCAGCTGAAGCCGTCGGCGCCCGGCGCAGCCTGAGCGCACAAGGGGGCGCACAGCAGCAGGGCCGCAGCCTGGATCAGGTTCCGGATCTTCATCGTTCGGCAGTCTCCTTTGTCTTGTTTTCCGGGCCCGCTTGGAAACGTTCCCATATTTCGGCGACTATAACATTTTCGCAAGTGTTGCGTCCGCCACGCGCTTTCCATAAAAAATGAAAGTAACCCGTTGACAATTTTTTTTACTGAACATAAGATTCAGACAACTGATATGGAAACGTTTCCAACCGTTTCCAGATGAGTTGAAAGGATTCAAGGAGCAAGCCGGACCTGATGAATGACAACTACGCCAAGAAAAACAGAGGAGACCCAATGCATTATCCCAAGGCAAACAAAAAACTGATCAGCCTGGCAGTCGCCGGCGCCTGTACGGCGTTCGGCCTGCCGGCGTATGCGCAGGACGCGGCCAGCGCCACCAGCGACACCACGGCGCAAGCCGCCGGCGTGCAGACCGTGGTGGTGAGCGGCATCCGCCAGTCGATGGCCTCGTCGCTGAACCTGAAGCGCAATTCGGACGGTATCGTCGACGGCATCGTGGCCGAAGACATGGGCAAGTTCCCGGATACCAACCTGGCCGAGTCGCTGCAGCGCATCTCGGGCGTGTCGATCGACCGCACCAACGGCGAAGGCCAGAAGGTCACCGTGCGCGGTATCGGCCCCGACTTCAACATGGTGCTGCTGAACGGCCGCCAGATGCCGACCTCGAACCTGGGCGACCTGAATGGCCGCGCCTTCGACTTCTCGAACCTGGCTTCGGAAGCGATCTCGCAGCTGCAGGTCTACAAGACCAGCCGCGCCGAGACCCCGACCGGGGGCATCGGCGCCACCATCAACGTCATCACCGCGCGTCCGCTCGACCGCCTCGGCACCTATTCGAGCTTCGGCGTCAAGATGATGGACGACACCTCGAACAAGAACCTGCCGAACGACGACCGCGCCGACAGCTCGTTCACGCCGGAATTCTCGGGCATCTACACCACCACCAGCAAGGACGGCAAGTGGGGCCTGGGCATCAGCGCCAGCTACCAGGAGCGTAATTCGGGCTACAACCAGGCGGCAGTGTCGAGCGGCTGGAAAGGCCCCTTCCGCGGCGACGAGCAGACCTGGGGCGCGATCCCGGCCACCGGCGCGACCAATCACCCGAAGCCGACCGACGTCTACGAGGTGCCGCAGAACCTGAACTACAGCTTCACCGGCGTCAAGCGCCAGCGCACCAACGGCCAGCTGACCCTGCAGTTCGCACCGGTCAAGGAACTGGTCACCACCCTGGATTACACCTATTCGCAGAACAAGCTGCAGACCAAGCGCAACGACCTCTCGGCCTGGTTCAACTTCGGCCCGTCGACCTCCTCCTGGACCAACGGCCCGGTCGCGGCGCCGCTGATCTACACCGAGCAGATCCCGGCCGGTAACAGCGACATTGCAATGGGTGCGGGTAATTTCGCCACCAAGACCGATAACAAGTCACTCGGCTTCAATACCCAGTGGCGCGCCACCAATGACCTGAAGCTGGAATTCGACGCCCACCACTCGACTGCCGAGTCGAAGGCGGACAGCCCGCTCGGCTCCTTCAACACCCTGGGCACCGCCAGCTTCTCGCGCGGCGACACCTCCGCCGACTTCTCGCACGACTTCCCGGTCCTGAGCATCGCCGGCGCCGACTTCGTCAAGGCGCCGCAGCAGGTCACCGGCTCGAACTTCCAGAACGGCTACATGAAGGGCAAGATCGAGCAGTACCAGGTCAAGGGCCGGCTGCGCATGCTGGAGTCCTCGAACCTGAACTTCGGCCTGGGATCGATCAAGGTCGACAACCGCTCGGCACTGTCGAACAACCAGAGCGATACCTGGGGCGGCGTCAGCAAGCCTTCCGACTATCCGAGCAGCCTGTGGCATCCGGCCACCGTGCGCGGCTACTTCGACCAGATCGACGGCAGCGACAACCCGAACCTCTTCAACAACTTCTACACCTTCAACTTCAACGAAGCGCGCCTGGCCGCGGTCAATGCGACCGGCAAGCCGAACATGTACCAGGCGAAGACCACCTTCGACACCGACCAGCGTACCCGCGAGAACACCAAGAATCTCTACCTCCAGTTCAACACGGACTGGGATACGCGCTTCCCGATGCACACCGCGATCGGCGTGCGCTACGAGAAGACCGACGTCACCTCGACCGCGCTGGTGCCGGCCGCCACTTCGATCAGCTGGGGCTCGCAGAACGAGTTCACGGTCAACATGGGTGCGCCGACCTTCACGACCCTGACCGGCAAGTACCACAACCTGCTGCCGAGCGTCGACTGGGACATGGACCTGCGCTCCGACATGAAGGTGCGCGCGAGCTACGGCGAGACCATCGGCCGTCCGCGCTACGACCAGATCGCCGGCGGCCAGATCCTGAATACCCTGGCGCGCGTCGAAGGCGGCACCGGTTCGCAGGGCAACCCGGCGCTGAAACCCGTCAAGTCGAAGAACTTCGACCTGTCCTTCGAGTGGTACTACGCCAAGCAGAGCTTCGCATCGGTGAACGCCTTCTACAAGGACCTCGAGAACTACGCCGGCCAGTCGCAGGTCGTGGAGCAGCCTTTCGGCCTGCACACCCCGGTCGGCGGCGCGCTGTGGAACGAGGCGCTGGCGAATGGCTGCGCGAACTCGGACACCACCTGCATCCGCAACTACATCTTCCGCAACCATCCGACCGCGCCGGGCGTGACGCGCGGCGCTGATGACAGCCTCGGGAACGCCACCGGCAGCATTACCGGCCAGCCTGGCGACCCGGTCGCGAACTTCCGCATCACCTCCTTCTCGAACCAGAAGAAGGCGAGCCTGAACGGCCTGGAATTCAACGTCCAGCACATGTTCGCGAACACCGGCTTCGGCGTCTCGGCCAACTACACCTACGTGCACTCGGGCCTCCGTTACGACAACACCTCGGTCGGCGAGCAGTTCGCGCTGGTCGGCCTGTCGAACTCGTACAACGTGGTCGGCATCTTCGAAAACGACTTCATGAGCACCCGCCTCGCCTGGAACTGGCGCGGCGAGTTCCTGTCTTCGACCTTCGATTCGGCCGGTCCGAACCCGCAGTACACCGAGCCTTACGGCCAGCTGGACCTGAGCGTCGGCTTCAACCTCACGCCGAAGCTGAGCGTGCAGTTCGAAGCGATCAACCTGACCAACGAAACCACGCGCAGCCACGGCCGCGCCAAGGAGATGGCCGAGTACGTGACCCAGACCGGCCCGCGTTACTCGATCGGCGCACGCTACAAGTTCTGACCGGGCCAAGGGCGTCCCCCGGCGCCCTCCCGATCTGGCACGGCCGGGACCTCCCGGCCGTGCTTTTTTGGGCCACGTTGTTTTTAGAACAAAGCCTTGCTTCTACTAAAGCCTTTTGGTTAGACTCGAACGATGAACAACACGATCGAACACATCGTGGTGGTCGGCGGCGGTTCCGCCGGCTGGCTGGTTGCCGGCGTGCTGGCGGCCGAGCACCCGCTGCGCGTGACCCTGGTCGAATCGCCGGCGGTGCCCGCCATCGGCGTCGGCGAAGGCACCTGGCCTTCGATGCGCGACACCCTGCACCGCATCGGCGTGTCCGAATCCGATTTTTTCCGCGAATGCGACGCCGCTTTCAAGCAGGGTTCGCGCTTCGAGCGGTGGGCGACGGGCGCGGACGACGACGCCTACTTCCATCCCTTCTCCCTGCCCCAGGGCTATGGCGACGCCAACCTGGCCGGCGCCTGGCAGCGCGGCCACCGCAAGCTGCCCTTCGCCGACCTGGTCAGCTACCAGCCGCACCTGTGCGTGCAGGGCCGCGCGCCGAAGCAGGCCGCCACCCCGGAATTCGCGGCGGTCGCCAATTACGGCTATCACCTTGATGCCGGCAAGTTCGGCGTCTTCCTGCGCGAGCACTGCGTGGGCAAGCTGGGCGTGCGCCACGTGGTCGACCATGTCGAGGACATCCGCTCGAAGGAGAACGGCGACATCGCGGCCCTGGTCCTGCGCGGCGGCAGCGTGGTCGAGGGCGATCTCTTCGTCGACTGCACCGGCATGCAGTCGCTCCTGCTCGGCAAGCACTACGGCGTGCCGCTGCTGCACCAGCGCCACGTGCTGTTCAACGACAGCGCGCTGGCGGTGCAGGTGCCCTACGCCAGCGAGGACACACCGATCGCCTCGCACACCACCTCGAGCGCGCAGCCGAACGGCTGGATCTGGGACATCGGCCTGCCCAACCGGCGCGGCATCGGCCACGTGTATTCGAGCGCGCATTCCAGCGACGAGGATGCGGAGCGGGTGCTGCGCGCCTATGTGCGCGAATCCGGCGGCCCGGCCGACATGCCCACCCCGCGCAAGCTGGGCTTCGAACCCGGCTACCGCGAGCGCTTCTGGCACCGCAACGTGGTCGCGATCGGTTTGTCGGCCGGCTTCATCGAGCCGCTGGAAGCCTCGGCCCTGGCCCTGGTCGAACTGTCCGCCGCCTGGCTGGCCGAGGACATGCCGGCCACGCGCGCCCAGATGGACACCATTGCCGCGCGCTTCAACGAAGCGTTTACCTATCGCTGGGAACGGATCATCGACTTCCTCAAGCTGCACTATGTGCTCAGCAAGCGGGACGACACCGCCTACTGGCGCGAGCACCGCGAGGCAGCCTCGATCCCGGAACGCCTGCAGGAACTGCTGCAGCTATGGCGCGCGCGCCCGCCCTCGCGCCGCGATTTCTCGCGCATCGAGGAAGTGTTCCCGTCCGCCAGCTGGCAGTACATCCTGTACGGCATGGGTTTTACAAGCGACTCTGCGCCGCGCGCCTCCGACCGTCCCGACCTCGCCGACGAAGCCTTCCGCGAAGCCGCGCGCCTGACCGCGCGCATGCTGCCGGCCCTGCCCTCGAACCGCGAACTGCTGGACCATATCCGCAAGCACGGCCTGCCGCGGATCTGATTCATACAATTTATAAAAAGAGACACCATGCCCAATCACGCACTCCTGAACAACATCGAACACAAAGAGCTGCGCATCGTCACAACGCGCGGCGCGGCCTATGGCGACGCGGTGATGTCCGCCCTCACCTTCCCGGCCGAGTTCCGCGAACTGCAGGCCCATTATCCGATCGTCTTCGCCAAGAATCATGACGGCACTTCCTTCGACCCGATCGCGCTGTTCGGCTTCCAGCAGGGCGAGAACCTGTTCCTGGGCGGCGGCGAGGGTCTCGGCAACGGCTGGGACGCCCCATACATTCCGCTGACCGTGGAGCGCCAGCCCTTCCTGATCGGCCGCCCCGCCGACGGATCCGGCGAAGGCATGATGATCCACGTGGACCTCGACAGCCCGCGCCTGAGCTCTACGTCCGGCGAGCCGCTGTTCCTGTCCTACGGCGGCAGCAGCGAATACCTGGAGCGCATCAGCCGCGTGCTGCGCACCATCCACGACGGCCTGGAGACCTCGAAGACCTTCATCGAAGCCCTGCTGCACCTGGAGCTGCTGGAATCCTTCGTGCTCGACATCGAACTGGACGACGGCTCGCAGAACCGCCTGGCCGGCTTCTACACGATCAACGAGGAGCGCCTCGCCGCCCTCAAACCCGAGCAGCTGGGCCGCCTGCACGAAGCCGGCTACCTGCAGGCGATCTACATGACGGTGGCCTCGCTGGCGCAGTTCCGCCGCCTGATCGACCGCAAGAACCGCCTCGTTGCCGGCACCGATGCTGCCCGTCGATAAGCGCATCCGCGAGATCGAGGCCGGCGGCAAACTGCCGGACGAGCTATTGCGCGCCACGGAGCCGTATATCGTGCGCGGCCTGGCGGCGCACTGGCCGCTGGTCGACGCCGCCCGCACCTCGATCGACGCCGCCGACGCCTACCTGCGCCGCTTCTACCAGGGCGCCACGGTGGGCGCGATGCTGGGCAAGCCCGAGATCCAGGGGCGCTTCTTCTACAACGAGGACCTGACCGGCTTCAATTACTACTCCGCGCGCGCGCGCCTGGACGCGGTGCTCGACGAGATGAAGGGCTACCGCGAGAATCCGCGCCCGGCCGCCATCTACGTCGGCTCGACCACCGTCGACACCGTGCTGCCCGGCCTGCGCCGCGACAACGACATCGACCTGGGCCCGCGCGATGCCCTGGCCAGCATCTGGATCGGCAACCAGACCCGCATCGCCGCCCACTACGACCTGCCCGACAACCTGGCGGTGGTCGCGGCCGGGCGCCGCCGCTTCACCCTGTTCCCGCCGGAGCAGCTGGCGAATCTCTATGTCGGCCCGCTCGACTTCAACCCGGCCGGCCAGGCCATCAGCCTGGTCGACTTCGCCGAACCCGAATACGCACGATTCCCGCGCTTCCGCGAAGCCTTGCAGCATGCGCAGGTGGCCGAGCTGGAAGCCGGCGACGCCATCTTCATCCCCTCGATGTGGTGGCACCACGTGGAAGCGCTCACGCCCTTCAACGTCCTGGTGAATTACTGGTGGCGGCAGTCGCCGGCGTACATGGACACGCCGACGAATGCCCTGATGCTGGCCCTGCTCACGATGCGCGAACTGCCGCTTGAACAGCGCCGCGCCTGGCAGGAGATCTTCCGCCATTACATTTTCGAGCCCGGCGAGGAAAACGAAGCCCACTTGCCGCCGCACGCGCGCCATGCACTGGCGCCGCTCGATGAAGAACGCGCACGAGCCTTGCGCGGAACGCTGCTGAACCGGCTCAACCGATAACAACCGATAACAACCTGACCTGCAGGAGACACCATGGAACAACAGCACAAGCAAATCCGCCGCGTCGTGATCGCCGGTGGCGGCACCGCCGGCTGGATGACGGCGGCTGCGCTTTCGCGCACCCTCGGCAAGGTTCTCGACATCGTCCTGGTCGAGTCCGACGAGATCGGCACCGTGGGCGTGGGCGAGGCGACCATCCCGACCCTGGTCCACTTCCACCGCCTGCTCGACATCAACGAGCAGGAATTCATGGCCGCCACCCAGGCCACCTTCAAGCTGGGCATCAGCTTCGAAGGCTGGCGCGACCGCGGCAAGGACTACATCCACTCCTTCGGCACCACCGGCACCGACCACTGGACCGCCGGCTTCCAGCACTTCTGGATGAAGGGCCGCGAGCGCGGCGTGGCGCGCGACTACGGCGACTACTGCCTGGAGCTGAAAGCCGGGCTGGCGCACCGCTTCGCCCACCTGCCGAACGACGGCATCCACTACGCCTACCACCTCGACGCCGGCCGCTACGCGCGCTTCCTGCGCCGCTTCAGCGAGCACTTCGGCGTCGAGCGTATCGAGGCGAAGATCGCCAGCGTCGAGCAGGCGGAAAACGGCGACATCGCCGCCCTGCTGCTCGATTCCGGCAAGCGCATCGAGGGCGACCTGTTCATCGACTGCACCGGCTTCCGCTCGCTGCTGCTGGGCCAGACCCTGGGCATCGCATACCAGGACTGGTCGCACTGGCTGTTCAACGACAGCGCGATCGCGGTGCAGACCGAGTCCATGGGCCCGGCCCTGCCGATGACGCGTTCGATGGCCCACGACTGGGGCTGGCAGTGGCGCATCCCGCTGCAGAACCGCGTCGGCAACGGCATCGTGTATTCGAGCCGCTTCATCGACGACGACACCGCGAAAGCCACCCTGCTCGGGAATATCGAAGGCAAGACCCTGACCGAGCCGCGCGTGATCCGCTTCAAGCCGGGCCAGCGCGAGAAGACCTGGTCGCACAACTGCATCGGGATCGGCCTCTCGAGCGGCTTCCTGGAGCCGATCGAGTCGACCAGCATCCACCTGATCCAGCGCTCGATCGTGCGCCTGCTGCAGAACTTCCCCTCGCAGGGTATCCGCCAGAGCGACGTCGACGAGTTCAACACCCAGACCTGGTCCGAGATCGAATTCATCCGCGACTTCATCATCCTGCACTACAAGGTGACCGAGCGCCGCGATACGCCCTACTGGAAGCAGGCCGCGGAAATGCCGGTGCCGGCCCAGCTGCAGCACCGCATCGACATGTTCCAGCAGACCGGCCGCGCCTTCCGCGTGGTGAACGAACTGTTCGGCGAGAACTCCTGGATCCAGGTGATGCTGGGCCAGGGCATCGCGCCCGACCAGCACCACCCGAGCGCGGACCTGATGGGCGACGAAGAGCTCAGCGCTTTCCTGGAGAGCATCCGCACGCGGGTGGAGCGGACGGTGGCGCAGCTGCCTTCGCACCAGGAGTATGTGGAGCGTTATTGCGGGGCGAAGCTCTAAGCGTGCGCCGGGATTTGTGACTGGCCGTCACAAATCCCATGCCGCGGCGATGAAGCCGTCAGGCCGGATCAGCAAGGCCCGCAAGCCGAAGTCTTCCCTGGCCTGGGCTTTTACATGTTTGAATGCCAGGCCGTATGCTGCAGCCTGGCCTTGCGTCGTCGCGTCGCCGCTGAAATCCAGCAGGATCGCGCGTCCGTCGTGCATGTGCTGCCCCAGGCGGCTGCCGTCCGCGAATTCGAAATCCGGCGCGCTGCGGCCGATCAGCGGATGATCGTCGCCGAGATCGTAGTGCGTCTCCACGCCCCAGACGCGGCCCGCCATGTAGGTGGCGCCGTCGGCCGTGTCCATCAAATCCTCCACGATGGCGCGCAAGGCGCGTGAAGCCGGGTCGGGCCGCATCAGGACCACCTGGGCGCGCGACCAGTCCAGCACCTTTCCTCCGATCGGATGCCGCTCGGCCTCGTAGGTATCGAGCAGGCCTGCCGCCGCCGTCCCTTTCATGGTGGCGGCCAGCTTCCAGCCCAGGTTCATGGCATCGCCGATCCCGAGATTCAGGCCCTGCCCGCCCAGCGGTGCGTGGATGTGGGCGGCGTCGCCGGCCAGCAGCACGCGGCCCTGGCGGTAGCGCGTGGCCTGGCGTGCGCGGTCGGTCCAGGTGCTGGCCGCGTGCAGGGTCGTGACCGTGAGGTCGGAGCCGGACACCCGCCGCAGCACTTCCTGCAGGCGCTCGCGCGTGACCGGCGTCCCATCGTGGCCGGCGCCGCCGTCGAATTCCTGGATCGCCAGATAGCCCGGCTGGGACTGAAAGACCATGCCGCGCGGCGTCAGCTGCCGTCCCGGTCCAGGCAGCGACGGATCCGCAAGCTCGACACGCGCCGAGTAGCCGGTGAATTCCGGGTCGGTGCCGGCGAAGTCGAAGCCGCACAGCTTGCGCACGCTGCTGCGGGCGCCGTCGCAGCCGACCAGCCAGCGGGCGCGGACCTGCAAGGCGCCCGCCTGCACATCGACGCCATCTGCGTCCTGCGCAATGCCGCTGACGGCATAGCCGCGCCGGATCGCCACGCCCAGCGCCTGCGCGCGGCGCGCCAGCACGATTTCGAGTTCCGCCATCTCGGCGATCAGCGACGCCGGCGGGGAACCTGGCAGGCGCCATGGCCAGCGCGATGCATCGATACGCTCAGCCTGGAAGCCGATGCCGGCGAAATGGCCGGCCTGGCGCGGCGCCCGGCCTGCTTGCGTGCTGCCGCCGCCGAAGGGGTTCTTCAGGCGCCGCGGGACCTCGAGTTCGCCGAGCAGGCCGCGCCGGTACAGGGCATCGATGGCAGGCGCGGACAGGCCGCGTATCCCGAAAGGCAAATGTTTGAAGGGCGAATCCGGATCGGCGTCCCGCTCCAGGACCAGGACCGAACAGCCGGCCAGCGCCAGTTCGCAAGAGAGGAAAAGGCCGACGGGGCCGGCGCCGGCAATGACGGCGTCGTACTGCATCTGAGTTGCTTGCATGTTGAGCTCCAGGTTGATGGGCTCATCGGCGTCGCGAAGAAGCGAAGCGGAAACGCAGACGAGCCCGAACAATAAATGTCTCGGGTTCGTCGTGGGTTCTCATGCATGCGAGATGAAGGAACAGAACTTCCGTGCGTGGGAAGCGGGCGGGCTTACCGGGAACCGCCGCTGCCTTTTTCGACGCGGCGATTCTAGCATGCTTGCCCAAGGTGCTCAGCCCACGCTCAGGTGCTCATACAAAATCAAGCCCCCGATCGCAATCAGCACCAGCCCGCCGACCAGCTCCGCACGCTTGCCGACCAGCTGTCCCAGCCCGCGGCCCAGCATCACACCCAGGGTCACCATGGTAAAGGTCGCCAGTCCGATCGCGCCCGCCGTGGTGAAGATGTTGGCGTCGATGAAGGCCAGGCTGGCGCCGACCACCATCGCGTCGATGCTGGTGGCGAAGCCGGTGATGGCCAGCAGCCAGAAGCCATGGCTGCTCGGCTTCTCCTCTTCTTCCTCGTCGGCCGTCAGGCTGGCGTGGATCATGCGCAGGCCGAGCACGCCCAGCAAGGTAAAAGCGATCCAGTGGTCCCAGGCTTCCACATAGGGCGCCGCCACTTTGCCGAGGCCCCAGCCGACCAAGGGCGTGAGGCCTTCGATCACGCCGAAGATCAGGCCCGTGCGCAGGGCTTCCTTGAGTTGCGGACGGTGCAGTGCTGCGCCTTTTCCGATCGCGACGGCGAAGGCGTCGGTGGACATGGCAAGCGCGATGGCGAGCGTGGCGGCTAGGTTCATTGATTTCTCGCTGGCCGGGCAAACGCTAAGGCATGCCTGCGCGGCCCGGTCAAAAGCGCGCAGGATGCCAAAGGTCTTGCCAACCGAGACGGCTGCCCGTACCACGTCGCTTACAAAACACTGAACGGCAACGAGTATGTTGATACGGGAACTTCCGGCAGAAGCGGAAGCAGGCTACTCCCCAATGGGTGCGCTCATCTTACCGCAAACCAAATAAAAAACCCAGCGACACGCAAGCGCGCCGCTGGGAAAGAACTACCCTAGGGACAGTGCGAAACTGGTCAGGCCGGTGCGCTCACCTCGAGGTGCAGATTCGCGTACTTCAGGCCGAAATACAGGATGAAGGCATAGCAGGCTGCCGGAATGAAGAAGGAAGTCTGCAGGCCGATCGAATCGGCCAGCGCGCCCTGCACGAAGGGCACGATGGCGCCGCCGACGATGGCCATGCACAGGATGCCCGAGCCCTGGCCTGTGTGGCGACCGAGGCCGTGCACGGCCATGCTGAAGATGGTCGGGAACATGATCGAGTTGAACAGGCCGACCGCGAGGATCGCCCACATCGCCAGCCCGCCCTTGCCGAAGATACCGGTCAACACCAGCACGATGGCGATCAGGGAGTTGAAGGCAAGGCTCTTGCCCGGGCTGACATAGCGCATCACGGCAAAGCCGATGAAGCGGCCGACCAGCGCGCCGCCCCAGTACACGCTCACATAACCGGCGGCCACCGCCGGCGCCAGGCCGGCGATCTGCTGCTCGCCCAGGAAGTTGACCAGGAAGCTGCCGATACTGACTTCACCGCCCACGTACAGGAAGATCGCGACCGCGCCCAGCACCAGGTGGCGATAGGCCAGCGCCGAAGCCTTGCCGCTGGCGGCGGCGGTGGTCTCTTCGCCATGTTCGATCTTCGGCAGGCGGGCCAGCGCGAACAGCACGGCCAGGATGGCCAGCGCCGCGGCCAGGGCCAGGTAAGGGCCCTGCACGCTCGCCGCTTCATGGGCGCGGTAGGCCGCCAGCTCGGTGGCGTTCATGGCCGCCAGCTGGTCGGCGCCGACCGCCGCGGCGGACAGGATCAGGATCCCGCCGACGTAAGGCGCGATGGTGGTGCCCAGCGAATTGAAGGCCTGGGTCAGCGTGAGGCGGCTCGATGCCGTACTCGCCGGGCCAAGAACGGTCACGTAGGGGTTCGCCGCCACCTGCAGGATGGTGATGCCGCTCGCCAGCACGAAGAAAGCGAACAGGAACAGGCCGTAGCCGCTCTTCGAGGCAGGATAGAACAGCGCGCAGCCGGCCGCCGCGATCAAGAGGCCGATGACGGCGCCCTTCTGGTAGCCGACGCGGCGGATCAGGGCGCCGGCCGGCACCGAGACGATGAAGTAGGCGCCGAAGAAGCAGAACTGGACCAGCATCGCCTGCACGTAGCTCAGCGTATAGATGGCCTTCAGGTGCGGAATCAGGACGTCGTTCAATGAGGTCAGCAGGCCCCACATGAAGAACAGAATGGTGACGATCACCAGCGGGCCGGTATTGCTGCCGGCCGCGTGCGTCGCCGGCGAGATCGCCGTATTCGGTGCGGTTTGTGCCATGGTGTCTCCTTCTTTTTTAATTTTGAATATCGTCCAGCATGGCCGCGACCCCGCGCAGCGCCGGATATTCTTCCGTGATCAGCCAGGTCGGGATACGCGCCAGGTAGCCGGAGAGCCTGCCCTTGCCCTCGAAGCGCTCGCGGAAGCGCGAGCCGGTGAACAGGCTGCCCAGGCGCGGCACGATGCCGCCGCCGATGTACATACCGCCGGTGGCGCCCAGCGTGAGCGCGACGTTGCCGGCGACGCTGCCCAGCACCGCGCAAAAGGTTTCGACCGTCTCGCGGCAGGCGATGCTGCTGCCGTCCAGCGCGCGGGCGGTGATCTCCGGCGCGCTCAGGCGCTGCCCGGCCAGCGCGCGGTGGATCAGTTCCAGGCCGAGACCGGACAGCAGGCGCTCGGCCGACACGTGGCCGTACTCTTCCCACAGCGCCTGCAGGATCTTCATCTCCTGTTTCGTCACCGGCGCAAAGCTGACGTGGCCGCCCTCGCCCGCCAGCGCGGTCCAGCGCCCGCCGCAAGGCACGACGCCGGATACGCCCAGGCCGGTGCCGGGTCCGATCAGGCCGATCGGCTTGTTCGCTTGTTCGACGCCACCGCCGATGCGCTCGCGCTGCTCCGCCTTCAGGTGCGGCAGCGACATCGCCAGCGCCGCGAAATCGTTCACCACCAGCAGCGCATCCAGGCCCAGCTCCGCCTTCAGCGCACTGATCGAAAAGCGCCAGCAGTGGTTGGTCATGCTGACTTCATCGCCTTCGACCGGATTGGCGATGGCGATGGCGGCGCGCTTCACGCCCTCCGCCGCCAGCCCGCGCGCCGCGGCCTTGCCCAGGTAGGCGCGCACCGCGTCACCGATTGCTGGGTAGTCGCTGCAGGCCAGCACTTCGATGTCGGCGAAGCCGGCGCTGCCAGCCTGCTGCAGAGCGAAGCGGGCATTGGTGCCGCCGATGTCGGCAAGCAGGCGGAGCGTCATTTCAAGTCCTCGCAACGCACGGTATCCTGGTCGCCGGCAGCGCCGCCGACCGCGTCGATATTGCCGATGGCGGCCGTGAAGGCGCCGGTGCTGCTGACGCTGAACGGGGTGTCGAGCTTCGCCAGGTCGGCGCCCTTGGCCGTGAAGCAGGCCAGCGGGATCTTGACCGACTGCTTGCCCTTGCCGGCCAGGCGCGCGAACAGCGCCGTCGCATCGAGCGCCGCGTTGCCCATCGCGATCGTCACCTTGCCGGCAGGCGCCTTCTCGACCATCGTATCGAAGCGCAGTACGGCGTCCTTGCTGGCGGCTGCCGGCAGCGCCAGCGCCTTGGCGCCGTGTGCTTCGAGAGCGGCCGGGCCGGTCCAGGTGACCAGCTTGGCGTCCTGCTGGGTATTGATCTGGGCGGTGCTGACAGTGATGCCCGGCAGGCTGAGCGTCGCGTTCAAGTCCGCGCCCAGCGGCTGCACCTTGTCGCCGCTGCGGATCTGCAGCGGGAAGCTGGCGCGGTCGGACTGGCCGAACAGCGGGTACACGTTCGACACGCCGCAGCCGCCGGCCGGGTAATTCGTATCGAGCTTGCCCAACTGCGAACGCTTGGACTTGCCGAGGCCGTAGCCGTAGGCGAACAGCGGCGCGTAGTTGGCGTCACCGACGTTGAGCGGGGTCTGGCACACGGTCCTGGGCCAGGAGAAGGACAGCTTGCCCTTGAAATCGTAGGCCCTGGCGCCCTTGCCCGCCACCAGCAGGTCGGACACGCCCTTGCCTTCCGTGCCAGGCAGCCAGGCCGCGATGAAGGTGTCCGAGAGGTTCATCAAATCGTTCACCCACAGCGGACGGCCCGACAGGAACACGGTCACCACCGGCTTGCCCTTGCCCGCCACCTGCTGCAGCACGGCCAGGTCTTCCGGATAGCGGCTGCTGTGGCGCAGGGTGCCGGACGGGCCGATGTCGCCGTCGCCTTCCGCATACGGGCCTTCGCCAATCACGGCGATGACGGTATCGAAGTCGGCCGGATTCACGTCCTTGCCGTCCAGGCTGAAGCGCACGCTGGACTCGCCGGCGGCGGCGCGAATGCCGGCCAGGATCGTGTCCGCATTCGGGAAGTCGGCATTGGTGTTGGTCGTGCCCTGCCAGGTCAGCGCCCAGCCGCCGGTCTGGTTGGCCATGCTGTCGGCGGCCTTGCCGACCACGAGAATCTTTTTGCCGGCCGCCAGCGGCAGTGCCGGGCCTTCGTTCTTCAGCAGCACCAGCGATTCGCGCACCGCGCGGCGCGCCAGCTCGCGCGCCTGCAGCGCCTCATCCTTGCCGGCATAGGCGTTCTGCGAAGGCCGCTTGCCGAACAGGCCGGCGCGCAGCTTGACGCGCAGGATGCGGGTGACGGCGTCGTCGATGCGCGCCATCGGAATGCGGCCGACTTCGACGTCCGCCATGGTGTTCTTGATGAAGGCCTTCCACTCGTCCGTCACCATCACCATGTCGACGCCGGCGTTGATGGCCTGGGCGCAGCTGGCCGCGGTGCAGCCCGGGACCTCGCCGTTGCCGTTCCAGTCGGTGACGACGAAGCCGTCGAAGCCCATCTTGTTCTTCAGGATATCGGTCAGCATGCCGCGGCTGCCGTGCACCTTGCCGTAGTTCCGGCCGGCGGCGACATCGTCCCAGCTGTTGAAGGACGCCATCACGGTCTGGGCGCCGGCGGCCAGCGCCGTGTAATAGCCCTGGGCGTGGATGTTCATCATGTCGCGTTCGCTGGACTTGTTGACGCCGCGGTCCTTGCCCTGGTCGGTGCCGCCGTCGCCCATGAAGTGCTTGGCGGTGGCGATGGTGTTGGCATCATGCCGGAACGAGTCCTGCATGCCCTTCACGTAGACGCCGGCATAGCTCGCGACCAGCATGGGGTCTTCGGCATAGCTTTCGTAGGTGCGGCCCCAGCGGTCGTCGCGGACCACGGCCAGGGTCGGGCCGAACACCCAGGCGATGCCGGTGGCGCGCACGGCCTTCGCGGTGGCGGCGCCGATCTCGCCGACCAGCTCGGGATCGCGCGCTGCGCCCAGGCCGATATTGTGCGGGAACATGGTGGCGCCGTAGACGTTGTTATGACCGTGCACCGCGTCCGTGCCCCACACCACCGGCACCTTGATCGCCATGTCGGTGGCCATCGAGGCGTCGTAGAAGGCGTTCGCCATGGCCAGCCAGTCGGCGGCCCTGGCGTGCTTGTCGTTGTTCGGCCAGCTGCCGCCGCCGTTCAGCACCGAGCCGAGGTAGTACTGGCGCACATCGTCCGGGGTCGCCGACTTGATTTCGGGCTGGGTCATCTGGCCGATCTTCTGCGCCAGCGTCATCTTGCCGAGGATCTCCGCCACGCGCGCCTCGATCGCGGCGTCCTTCTTGAAGGCGCTGGTGACGTGCGGCCAGTCGGTCAGCGCTTTGGCAGCGGGCGCTTGGGCGGCATAGGCCGGAAACTCAGTGACAAATGCGAGCGCGACGGCGAGTGCCAGGGCGCTGGAACGGAGGGGCTTGTGCATGCGGGAGGTCTCCACGATATTCTTTTTGAGGCTGCGTTGGAAACGATTCCAACGCGACCCGACAATAGTGAATGACATTGATGAAGCTGTCAACAAAAAGCCCCGTTTCCGCTTCCCGGCTTACTCGGCGCGCAGGAAGGACTGGTACCACCTGGCGCTGTCCTTCAGGCGCCGCTGCTGGGTCGCATAGTCGATGTGCACCAGGCCGAAGCGCTTCTGGTAGCCCTCGGCCCATTCGAAGTTGTCGACCAGGCTCCAGGCGAAATAGCCTTTCACCGGCACGCCGTCGGCGACGGCCTGGCGCAGCGCGCCCAGGTGGCGCATCAGGTAGTGGCGGCGCTCGGTGTCGTGCACGCTGCCGTCCGGGCTGACGCTGTCTTCGTAGCAGGAGCCGTTCTCGGTCACGTAGATCGGGCCCGGGTGGTAGTCGTTCTCGACCCGCGCCAGCAGTTCGGCCATGCCCGCCGGCTCGACCGGCCAGCCCATCGCCGTGATGTCCTCGGATTGCGGCTCCAGCACGCGCGCGCCCAGCGGCGCATGCGCCGGATCGTCGGCGATGGTCTCCGGGAAGTAGTAGTTCACGCCCAGGAAATCGGTGGGCACGGCGATCGCTTCGAGGTCGCCCGGCAGCACCCTGGGCGCGCTCTCGCCCACCAGCTCCAGGGTCTGCGCCGGGTAGCCGCGGCCGTAGAGCGGATCGAGGAACCAGCGGTAGCGCAGGCCGTCATGCCGTTCCATCGCCGCGAGGTCGCGCGGGTCGCCGCTGGCCGCCCGCAGCGGGTGCAGGCTGAGCGAGATGCCGACCTTCGCATCCGGCACGTTGGCGCGGATCACCGGCACCGCCTTGCCGTGCGAGAGCAGCACGTGGTGGCTGACCTGCAGCGCGGTCTTGAAGTCGGTCAGGCCCGGCGCGTGCCAGCCTTCGAAGTTGCCGATGATGGAGGTGCACCACGGCTCGTTGTGGGTGATCCAGTGCTTGACGCGGTCGCCCAGCTTGCGGGTCATGGCGTCGGCCAGTTCGACGAAGGCGTCGACGGTGGCGCGCTCGTTCCAGCCGCCGCGGTCCTGCAGGTACTGCGGCAGGTCCCAGTGATACAGCGTGGCCCAGGGCTGCAGGCCGCGTTCCAGCATGCCGTCGACCAGGCGCGAATAGAAGTCCAGGCCCTTCTGATTGAGCTTGCCGCTCTCGGAAAAAATGCGCGGCCAGGCGATCGAGAAGCGATAGGCGTTCAGGCCCAATTCGCGGCCGATGTCGAAGTCTTCCGGCCAGCGGTGGTAGTGGTCGCAGGCGACCTCCCCGCTCGAACCGTCCTTGATACGGCCCGGGGTCGCGGCGAAGCGGTCCCAGATCGATTCGACTCTTCCATCCTCGTGCGCCGCGCCCTCGATCTGGTACGACGAGGTGGCGCAGCCCCACAGGAAATCGGAGGCGAAGTCAGCGCGCTTGGGCGCTTGCGGTTCGGGTCGGGTCGGTTTGCTCATGGTCTCGTTTTTCAGTCAGTGTTTGTCTTTGAATTCTTTGGAAAGCTTTCCAGTGCCGGCGCTAAAAAAAGCGCCTGGCCGGCGCCGTATGCTGCATGCCTAGGCCGCCTTGCGCCTCCCGCTGGCCGCCTTCGACAGCGAGGCGCGCAGGGTCACGCTGACCGGGAAGTTGCGGGTCACCGGGCGCTTCATGTCGTAGCACAGGTTCAGCAGCGCGTTGATGCCGTTCTGGGTCATCTCGCGCCACGGCATGTGCACGGAGCTCAGGCGCGGCGCCGAGAACGCCGCGCTGGGCGTGTCGTCATAGCCGATCACCGACAGGTCGTGCGGAACGCGCACGCCGGCTTCCTGGAAATAGGACAGCGCACCCACCGCCATTTCGTCGTTGGCGCAGAACAGCGCACTGCACTGGTAATCCGACTCCAGCAGCGCCTTGGCCGCGGCCCAGCCGCCGGCCGGCGAGAAGTCGCTTTCGACGCGCCAGATCTTGCCGGGGTCGATGCCGTGCTCACGCAATTCGCTGTCGAAGCCCTCGAGTCGCGCCACGTTGTCGGCGAGGCGGCGCGGGCCTTCGATCAGCGCGATACGGCGATGCTTGTGGTCCAGCAGCGCGCGCGCCGCCAGGCGGCCGCCCAGCGTATGGTCGACCGTGAAGCACTGCTCGGCAATGCTGTCGAAACTGTGGTTCAGCGCCACCAGCTGGCCGGCCTTGATGCCCAGCGAGGCGATGTCTTCTTCCAGCAGCGCGCCGGTCATCACGATCAGGCCGTCGCAGCCGCGCTCGATCAGGAATTCGATGCCGTCGATGGCCTGGCGCCGCTCGTCCCCCAGGCCGACGCCGAAAGCGAGAACCATGTGCAGGCCGGCGGCGCGCAGCTCGGTGTCGATGATCTGCAGGATGGGCGTGTAGAAGGTCCCGCTCAGCACCGGAATATAGACCCCGATCATGCGGCTGGACCCGGACAGCAGCGCGCGCGCCGCGTGCGAGGGACGGAAGCCCAGTTCGTCGATGGCCTTCTTGACCTTGGCGAGCGTGGCCGGCGACACCGAGCCCTTGCCGCTGACCACGCGCGAGGCCGTGCCCAGTCCGACACCGGCTAGCTTCGCTACATCCTTGATAGTGGCCACAGGGGGATCCTTACACTGATTTCGAATTCGATAAAAAACAGAAGCATAACGTATCGCACAGGCTCACAGGCGGTTTCCCGAGGCCGGGTCGAACAGCGAGACCCGGTTCGCATCGACGCCGAAGCTGATCTCCTGGCCCGGCGCGAAGTCGCCATCGCCGTGCACCAGCGAAGCCAGGGTATGCGCGCCGCAGCGTATCCACACCACCTGGTGGTTCCCCATCGGCTCGACCAGCGACACCGTGCCCGTCATCGCGCCATCGCTGCGGATCGCCACGTGCTCGGGGCGCACGCCCAGCACGGCAGTGCGGTCGGCCGTACCCGGGGCGCAGCAGCCGGCGCCCGGATCGACCTGCAATTCGCCGGCCGTGAAGCACCCTGCCCCGTCCAGCCTGCCCTCCACGAAGGCCATCGCCGGCGCGCCGAGGAAACCGGCGACGAAGCGGTTGGCCGGACGCTCGTAGACTTCCAGCGGCGTGCCGATCTGCTGCACCTGTCCCCCCTGCATCACGACGATGCGCGAGGCCAGGGTCATGGCCTCGACCTGGTCGTGGGTCACGTAGATCATGGTCGAGCCGAGGTTCTGGTGCAGCAGCTTCAGCTCGCGGCGCAGTTCCGCGCGCAGCTTGGCATCGAGATTCGACAGCGGCTCGTCGAACAGGAAGACCTGGGCCTGGCGCACCAGCGCGCGCCCGATCGCCACCCGCTGGCGCTGGCCGCCGGACAGCTGCGAGGGCTTGCGCGACAGGAGCGCGTCCAGCTGCAGCATCTCTGCGGCATGCGTGACGCGGCGCTTGATCTCGGCCTTCGGCGTGCCGGATATCTTCAAGCCGAAGGACATATTGTCTTCCACGCTCATGGTCGGGTACAGCGCATAGGACTGGAACACCATGCCGATTCCGCGCTCGCTGGGGTCGGCGTCCGTCATGTCGCGGCCGCCGATCTCGATCGCGCCCGAATCGGCATCGACCAGGCCGGCGATGCTGTGCAGGAGCGTCGACTTGCCGCAGCCCGAAGGCCCCAGCAGCACCAGGAATTCGCCCGGCTCGACCTGCAGGTCGAGGTCGCGGATGATGCTCTTCCCGCCCAGGATGATGTTCAGTTTGCGCAGGCTGACGTTTGCCATATGCTTCTTAACCTTTCACTGCGCCGGCGGCGATGCCGCGCACGAACCAGCGTCCGGATGCGAAATACAGGGTCAGCGGCACCAGCGCGGTGAGGATGGTGGCGGCCATGTTCACGTTGTACAGCCGGGTGCCGGTGGTGGTATTGATCACGTTGTTCAGCTGGACCGTCATCGGCAGGTTCTCGCGCCCCGCGAACACCAGGCCGAGGATGTAGTCGTTCCACACGCCGGTCACCTGGATGATGGCCGCCACCACGATGATGGGCAGCGACATCGGCAGCATGATGCGCAGGAAGATGCGCCAGAACCCGGCGCCGTCCACGCGCGCCGCCTGGAACAGCTCGTGCGGCACCGAGCAGTAGTAATTCCGGAAAAGCAGGGTCATCATCGGCATGCCGAACACCATGTGTACCAGCACGATCGCCGGCAGCGAGCCGAACACACCGGCAAGCGCCAGCACCCGCACCAGCGGATAAATCATCACCTGCACCGGCACGAAGGCGCCGGCCATCAGCACGCCGAACAGCAGGTTGGCGTAGCGCGGCCGCCAGAACGACAGCGCATAGCCGTTGATGGCGCCGATCAGGATCGGCAGGACGGTCGACGGCACCGCGATCGCCACCGAGTTCCGGAAGCCCGTGCGGAGGCCCTCGCAGGCCGCGCCGGTGCACACCGTGCTCCAGGCCTGGCGCCAGGGTTCCAGCGTGGCGCTCAGGGGCAGCGCGAAGATCCCGCCCTGGCGGATCTCATCCATGCTCTTGAGCGAGGTGACGATCATGACGTAGAGCGGCAGCAGGAAGAACAGCGCGGCCATGAACAGGAAGGCGTAGATGCCGATGCGGTGGGCCGGCAGCCGGCGCCGGCTGCGCGTGCGGGCCGGGGTCTGCTCACCGGCGGCGGCCGCCGGCAGGCGCTGGGCAATGCTGTTGAGATTCATGCGGCCTCCTTGCGGCTACGTGCATAGGCATAGGGCGCGGCCAGCGCCAGCACCGGCACCAGCAGCACGACTGCGCCGGCCGAAGCCAGGCCGACGTTCGAGCGCAGGAACAGGTGGTCCATGATGAACTTGGCCGGCACTTCGCTGGCGGTGCCGGGTCCGCCCTGGGTCATCGCGACCACGGCGTCGTACAGCTTGACGACGGCAGTCGCCAGCAGCAGCAGGACTGTGGCGACGGTAGGCCACATCATCGGCAGCACGATCTGCAGGTAGACGCGCCAGGCCGAGATGCCGTCCAGGCGCGCGGCCTTCCAGATTTCCGGGTCGACGCCGCGCAGGCCGGCCAGCATCAGTGCCATCACCAGGCCGGAGGCCTGCCATACGGTGGCGATCACGATGGTGTAGATGGCCATGTCCTGGTCGACGATCCAGCCGAGGGTGAAATCATGCCAGCCCAGGGCGCGGATGGCGGAATCGATGCCGTCGCCCGGCTGCAGCAGCCATTGCCATACCAGGCCGGTGGCGACGAAGGACATCGCATACGGGTAGAGGAAGACAGTGCGCAGTACGCCCTCCCCGGTCACGTTCTGGTCGATGAAGACCGCCAGCAGGAAGCCGATCACCAGGCAGGCCAGCACGAACAGCAGGCCATACACGGCCAGGTTGTGCAGCGAAAGCATCCAGCGTTCGTTGTCGAACAGGCGCTGGTACTGGGCCAGGCCGACGAAGTGGCTGGACGGGAAGGTGCGCGAGGCCGTCATCGACATCCCCAGCGTCCACAGGCCCGCGCCGATATAGCCGACGAGGACCGTGACGAACATCGGCAGCAGCGCCGTGTAGGGCGTGATCTTACGGAGCTGGCTTCTGGCGATCATCCTCGTCCCCTCGTCTCAATAGCGCAGCGCCGAGGCGATGCTCTTCTGCGCCTTCTCGACCGGCATATTGGTGTTCCAGTAGGCGGTCAGCACGTCCTGCAGGGCGCCGTTCTGGTCCGGCGTCAGATACACCTCGGTCACGCCGACCGGGCGCGAACGGTCGCGCAGGATGGCCATGCCCTTCTGCGCGCAGTCGTCCAGCTGGCTGGCGTCGAGGTCGGTGCGCACCGGCAGCGAGCCTTTCAGCTTGCTGAACTGCAGCTGCACGGCCGGCTGTTCGACCACGCTGGCCATCAGCTTCTGGGCGCGGATGGCGTCCGCATCGTCGGTCTTCGGAAACACGAACACGTCGCCCTGGATCAGGTAGGGACTATTGCTAGATAGGCCCGGGATGCAGCCGTACTGCTTGCCGGCGGTCTGCCTGGCGTTGGTGAACTCGCCCTTGGCCCAGTCGCCCATGATCTGGATGCCGGCGCGGCCGGAAATCACCAGCGCGGTGGCGTCGTTCCAGTTGCGGCCGGGCGAAGCCGGATCGACATAGGTCTGCAGGCGCTTGTAGGCCAGCAGCACCTTGCGGAAGGCGGCGGAATTGATGGCGGCCTGGTCGCGGTCGCGGATCACTTTCAGGTACAGCTCGCGCCCGCCCAGGTTGGACAGCATGCTCGAGAACAGGATCACTTCCTGCCAGGACTGGCCGCCATGCGCCAGCGGGATCAGGCCGGCGGCCTTGAGCTTGTCGAGGGCGGCGAACAGTTCGGCGACGCTGGCCGGTTCCTTCGCAATGCCGGCCTTGGCGAAGGCCGCCTTCGAATACCACAGCCAGGTCTGCATGTGGATGTTCATCGGCGCGGCATACCAGTGGCCCTTGACCTTGATGACGCCGACGATGGGTTCGGGCAGCAGCTGGTCCCAGTTCTCGCGGCGCGCGATGTCGTCGACGTCGTTGAGCATGTCTTCCTCGATGATGTCGAGGAACTGCTTGGAGGTGTTGAACTGGGCCGCGGTGGGCGGATTGCCGCCGATGATGCGGTTGACGGTGACGGCGCGCGACTGGTCGCCGCCGGCGATGGCGCTGTCGATCCAGGTGCCGCCGGCGTCACGGTAGGCCTGCGCGACCTGGCGCACGGCGGCCGACTCGCCTCCCGACGTCCACCAATGGATCACCTCGGCCCGCGGACCGGCATGCGCCGCCGCAGCGGAGGCGCATAGCCAGGCGGCGAACGCCAGGCAGCGACTTGCAACCATCTCGTCTCCAATGTATCGGCTGCCATTTGCGGGCGCATCCGGATTGGAAACGTTCCCATGGCTTTTGCCGGACTATAGCACCGGGCCGAAATTAGTGTCAAACAGAAAATACCTGGCGTGGATTTTCCTACAAAACACGAACGAGATGGCGGGAATTTAATAAGCCATGTTGCGTCAGCCGAACAGTTTGGCCGCCGTCTTCGCCACCAGATCCCCCTGGAAGCGCGCCCCGTCCAGTTCCAGCTGGCTCGGCTGGCGCTGACCCTGGCCGCCGGCGATGGTGCTGGCGCCGTAGGGGCTGCCGCCGGTGATCTCGTCCAGCGTCATCTGGCCCTGGAAGCTGTACGGCAGGCCGACCACCACCATCCCCAGGTGCAGCAGGTTGGTAATGATCGAGAACTGGGTGGTCTCCTGTCCGCCGTGCTGGGTCGCGGTCGAGGTGAAGGCCGCACCCACCTTGCCATTCAGGGCGCCGCGCGCCCACAGGCCGCCGGTCTGGTCGAGGAAGGCCGCCATCTGCGACGGCATGCGGCCGTAGCGGGTCGGCGCGCCGATGATGATGGCGTCGTAGTCGGGCAGCTCGTCGACGGTGGCGATGGGCGCCTGCTGGTCGAGCTTGAAGTGGGCGGGACGCGCGATGTGCTCGGGGACCGTCTCCGGCACACGTTTCAGTTCGACCGTGGCGCCGGCGCCGCGCGCGCCCTCGGCCACCGCCTGCGCCATCTTCTCGACGTGCCCATAGGTGGAGTAATACAACACCAGTACTTTCGCCATGCCGTTCTCCTTTGCTCATGCGTGGGTGTGAGGGTGCGAGCATGCTAGCCGTAAGCGCGCAAACGGGGCGCACCATCGAAAGCTCAGCAGGCAAGAGATGTTGCAAGTAGAATACCGCCCGATGAAAGCCCGCACCTACCTGATCCTGATGGCCACCGCGATCCTGCTGCCGGTGACCCTCGTCGCATCGGTGGGTCTATCGCGGCTGCTGCACTCCGAACGCGAATCGCGCATCCGCGGCGTGCAGGAGACCGGCCGCGCCGGGGCGCTGGCGATCGACCGCGAGATAGCCGTCGCCGAAGCTTCGCTGCGCGGCATCGTCAGCTCCGAAGCCCTGCGCCGCCACGACTTCGCCCAGCTGCACCGCGAGGCCAGCGCCATGAACCGCGCCACGCCCCAGTCCTGGACCCTGCTGATGGACGCCGGCGGCACGCCCATGCTGAACACCCTGGTGCCCTGGGGCGCGCCGCTGCCCGCGTATTCGGCGAAGTGGGTCGGCGAGGTCTACGAAGCGCAGAAGACGCGCGTGTCCGGCTACTTCATCGGCATCCTGGCTCACCGGCCCACGATCTCGGTCGACGTGCCGGTGCCGCGCGCCTATGGCGAGCCCTATGTCGTGAGCCAGGTGTTCGACGCCAACTACTTCGGCCGGGTATTCAAGGACAAGGCCATCGGCAGCGGCTGGGTCATCACCATCTTCGATGCCAACGGCATCTCGATCACACGCAACCGCAATGCCGAGGAACTCGCCGGCAAGCCGGTGCGCCCCGAGCTCTACCAGGCGTCGCGGCGCCAGCCGAACGGCGTGCTGCGCCACACGACCCATGACGGCGTCGACGTCTACAGCGTCTACACCCGCGCGCCGCTGAGCGGCTGGACGCTGGCCATCGGCGTGCCGGCGCCCGAGATCGAGGCGAAGGCGCGCACTGCGACCCTGTATGCGGCGCTGGCCCTGCTGGGCGTGATGGGGCTGGCGATCGCCATCGCCGTGTTCCTGGCCAAGCGCCTGTCGGTATCGCTCGACCAGGCGCGCGTGGCCGCCCAGGCGCTGGCCGGCGGCGCCGAGCCGCCGACGGCATCGACTATGGTGGCCGAAGTCGACATGCTGCTCGAGGGCCTGCGCCACACCAGCGCCGACCTTGCACGCGAGCGCGCCGCGCGCCAGCGACTGCAGGACGAGCGCGAAGCCCTGCTGTGCAGCGAACAGGAGGCGCGGCGCCAGGCCGAGGCCCAGAGTCATGCCAAGGACGCCTTCCTCGCGATGCTGAGCCACGAGCTGCGCAATCCGCTGGCGGCCATCGCCGGCGCGGTCCAGGTGCTCGACCTGCCCGGCGTGAAGCCGGAGCTGGCCGCCCATGCGCGCGAGATCGGCCGGCGCCAGATCCGGCACCTGACCCGCATCGTCGACGACCTGCTGGACGTGCGCCGCATCCTGTCCGGCAAGGTGAAACTGCGGCGCGACCGCATCGATGCCGGCGCCCTGATGCGCCAGTGCTGCGAAACGCGCAGGCTGGCCGACGCCGGCGCCCATGCCTGGCAGGTCGACGCCGGCAGCCTGTGGATCGCGGCCGACCCGACCCGCCTCGAACAAGTCTTCGACAACCTGCTGCACAACGCAATCAAGTACACCCCGGCCGGCGGTTCGATTGCCGTGCGCGCCCGCGAGTCCGGCGCGGAGGCCGTGATCGAGGTGGCGGACACCGGGGTCGGAATCGACGCCGATACCCTGCCGATGATCTTCGATGCGCTGGTGCAGGGGCCGACCGGGATCGAC
>NZ_CAKKMV010000028.1 GCF_918697865.1 Massilia sp. Bi118
TGCTGGAGCCGCTCGGCTATATACCGCCGGCCGAAGCTGAGGCAAACTATTATAAGCAACTGAGCAGTCAAGCCATCTCGGCCTGACTCACACTAACCGGCCTCCACGAAAGCCGGGGCGGTTCATACAGCCATGTTTCTCTCCGTGCGGGTTGAGCAAGTGGGGGATTCTTGCTCGACTGCACAGGGTAGTGTTGGCAGGTGTCATAAGCTTGAGGGAACTAGATCAACAGTCCGTTCCAACGGAATAACTCGCGTTGACGTACCTCGCTATGACCTTTGCCAAGGAGGGTTGACGCCAACCGTTAATAAGAGTTTCCGCTAGACCTCATTGCCCATGATTCCGACCCAGTAAAAAAGTTCGTACACCATGCGCCACTCCTCAACTTATTCGGGATGACTCAATTATTCATGAGGATTTCGATGTTCGGCGCGGCAATCGTGCTAGTCTTGCAAATGGCGATCTTTGCCTGACAAAAAATCAACAAGAGACATCGTGATCACAAAGAAAAATACAAAAGGGATGTGTTATCGAGCGTGGCGATCTTGATCTGCCCAGCATTTTATTTCCGTTGAGCAATATCACCGCCCCGACCAGGCCGGTGAGTCAAGATAGAACCACCCCGATAATGAACGCCCGGAGCGCACCATGATTTTCGCTCACCTCACCAAGCACTGGATGGCCCGCCGCAGCCAGTACAGCCTCACTTCCTGGATCCTGTGCATCGCACGCAGCCTGCGCGTGCTGGCCTATATGCGCGACCACCGCGCCCTGTGCCAGCTTGGCGTCTACCGCAACCACGTGGCGCTGCCGCCGAACGACGACGCCTTCCACCACCTGAGTCACCGCGATTACCTGGTCAAGGGCATGTCGGCGCGGCGGCGCGTACAGGCGGTCCTGAGCCATTATCGCTTCGAAGAAACCACCTTCAACGAAGCCTACAAGCAGGCCGTCTACGGCGCCCGCTGCCTGCCCCTGTGGCAGATTGATGCCGAAGGCAGCAGCTTCATGATCCAGCTCGAAATGGCTTCGCGCAGCAATGCCGAGGGCGACCTGACCCTGGCCCTGGTCGCCGACGGCAAATGCCTGCATCGCCTGTCCTTCAGCTGGCTGGAAGGCCACATGGTCGGCGTCGATGCGCCGGTGGTCCCCTTCATCGCCCGCAATCAGGGCCGCTGGATCGATTCCGGCGCCGCCTTCGAAGCCTTCGAGCGCGTGTTCCCGAACAATTCGCCGAGCTTCTTCTGCTTCGCCGCGATGCAGGGCGTGGCGCAGGCGGTCGGCATCGACCAGGTGGTCGCGATCCGCAGCGAAGACCATCTCGCCTACGACCCGGACCCGGAAAAGCACTTCGCCAACGCCTACGACGGCTTCTGGAAAATCCTGGGCGGCGAAGAGATGGCGGGCAAGCAGGGCTACCGCATCGCGCTGCCCTTCTACGTCAAGCCGCTGTCCGAGATGCCGTCCAAGCACCGCAAGCGCGCCGCCCAGCGCCGCGAGCACTGGCGCCTGATCGGCGAATCGGCCCGCAGCACCCTGCAGCGCCACCTGATGCATGCACGCGCCCACGTCGAGCACGCGGCGCCGGTGCTGGAGCCGGCGCAGGTCTGATGTTTCCGATCAGCTGCTGACGAGCCTTTCCCCAAGGGCGCGCAGCAGCCGCGCCCCATCCCCGCTCCAGGCGTTGCCGTGCATGCAGGCCAGGGTCCAGGGCGCTTCGGCGGCCAGGTGCTCGATCAGTTGCCTGGTATTCGTCGAGTGCGAGAAGTAATCCATGGGCTTGCGGAAGGCCTCGCTGTGCTCCAGGATGTCTTCCGAAGTCAGGATGTCGGCCCCCGTGCCGCCCTGGGTGAACAGGTCGCCGCAAAACATCGTCAGCGTGTGCGTGTCCATCAGGAAGCCCGTTTCCCAGCCGTGCGGCAAATGCGGCGCATCCAGCCATTTGACCGACCGTTTACCCAGGCTGAGCTCGGCGCCGTCCGCCATCGCGTGGGCCGGCCGGTCCGCGAAATCGTTCACCGACACCATGGCCGCAACCTGGCTGCACAGGGGCTCGGCGTGGGGCGCCGCGGCCAGCCACTCGTTCAGGGAACCGCATTCATCCGCTTCGAAATGCGACAAGGCAATGAAGCGCAGCTGGCTGGCCGGCATGATGCAGTCGACGGCTTCTCTCACCAGGGAGAACATTTTTCTTGGCCCCGTGTGAAAGAGCAGCGGCTGATCGTCGACGATCAGGTATTGGTTGAACGAGAAGCCGCCCGGCACGATGTCGACCGGGGTGTTGATACGGTAGACGCCGTCGGCGATCTCATGGACATTGGTGCCGGCAGAAGCATTGGTGATGGCCATCCTTGCCTCCATCTGCGGTTAGGAGTCTGTGCATAGCATACGCCTTCCCCGGCCGCCGAAATGCGTGCACCCCGATTTTTGTTGGCGAGCTAGACTGATACTCAATATCGTCAAATATCGAGTGCTCATGAATATCGCCTGCATCGCCTGGGGCTCGCTGCTGTGGAAGCCGCAACCCCTGAAACTCGCCTCCGGCTGGCATCCCGACGGTCCGCGCCTGCCCATCGAATTCGTGCGCCAGAGCGACGACGATCCCGAGCTGGCGCTGGCCCTGTGCGAAGGCGCGAAGCCGGTGCCGACCTACTGGGCCTGGCTCGCCACCGGCAGCCTGGACGCTGCGCGCGAGATGCTGCGCCAGCGCGAGCAGATCCGGCCCGGCTATCCCGAGTGCGTGGGCAGCATCCCGCCGCTCGATGGCGCAGAGGCCGATCCGCGCATCAGGGAATGGATGCGGAGCAAGAGCATCGACGCCGTGGTCTGGACCGCCCTGCCCGCGAAATTCGACGGCGCCAGCGGCCGCGCGCCGACCCGCGAGGAAGCCGTCGCCTGGCTGGACAGCCTGCAGGGCCCGCAGCGCGCCAAGGCCGAAGACTATATGCGCCGCACGCCCGCCCACATAGCCACCGCCTACCGCCGCCTCATCGAACAAAGGCTGGGCTGGCGCCCGTTACGCGAAGCCTACGTTACGCAGCGTAGCTGAGCCCTATCCCACCGGACTTGCCACAAGCACCACGCCCATTCGCTTCCGTGCTACACTCGCGCCTTCGCTAGGGGTCCTGGCAGCAGATGTTCGCTGCCGGGTGAGAGATACCCTCCGTACCTGATCTGGATAATGCCAGCGAAGGAAAGCGCAAAAAGGTGCCTGAGACGGCGCCCATTTTCGTTTGCCCTTCCCCCAGTTGGCGAGAAGACGAGCAAACGAATGAAACCTGAACTGAAGTATTCCCTCCTGGCCTGCGCCATCGCGCAAGCCTTCGCTTTCAACGCCCACGCGCAAGAACAAGGCCAGACCATCGCCGAAGTGGTCGTCACCGGCGCCCGCGCGCCCAACCTGGAGCGCGCCGCCGTCGGCGGTTTCGCCGACACCGCCATCGTCGATACCCCGGCCTCGATCACCGCCATCGGCCGCACCCAGATGCAGGACCTGTCGATCCGCTCGGCCACCGAGGCCGTGCGCTACGACGCGTCGGTCAGCGACGCCTACAACGCGGTCGGCTATGCCGAGCAGTTCTCGATCCGCGGCTTCGCCCTCGATAACAACTACAGCTACCGCAAGGACGGCTTCGCGATCCCGGGCGACACCCAGATCCCGCTGGAGAACAAGGAACGCATCGAGGTGCTGAAGGGCCTGGCCGGCCTCACCGCCGGCGTCGCCACCCCGGGCGGCATCGTCAACTACGTGACCAAGCGCCCCACCAATACGCCGCTGCGCTCCGCCACCGTGGAAGTCCGCGAGCGCGGCACCCTGTACGGCACCGTCGACCTGGGCGGCCGCTTCGAGGACCGCCGCTTCGGCTATCGCATCAACGCCGCCGGAGCAAGCCTGCACTCCTACGTGCGCGGCGCGAACGGCGAGCGCCAGTTCGTCTCCGGCGCCTTCGACTGGCAGATCAGCCCCGACGCCAAGCTGGAACTGGACCTCGACTACCAGCACAAGGCCCAGCTCACGGCGCCCGGCTACCAGCTGATCCGCGGTGAAGTGCTGCCGAGCGGCGTCTCCAACAAGCTGCTGATGAACGACCAGCCCTGGGCGCGCCCGGTCGACACCCGCGACACCAACCTCGGCCTGCGCTTCGAATACAGGCTCGCGGATGGCTGGAAGGCCACCATCGCCGGCAACAAGCACTGGTTCAAGCGCGACGACTACACCGCCTTCCCCTACGGCTGCAGCAATGAGGGCGACGGCTACTATCCGGGCTACTGCTCGAACGGCGACTACGACGTCTACGACTACCAGAGCGTGGGCGAGCGCAAGACCCCATGGGGCGTGCAGGCCATGCTGCAGGGCCGCTTCGCCACCGGCGCGCTGCGCCACCAGCTGACCGTGGGCGCGTCCTGGGCCGAACGCCACGACAGCTTCGGCGATTACGTCTACGACTACGTCGGCTACAGCAATATCTGGCATCCGCTGGACACGCCGCACGTCGGCCCGGACCGCGTGACCGGCCCGGTGTTCGAGCGCCGCAGCGACCAGGAAAGCGCGCTGTTCGCCCAGGACATCGTCGGCATCACCTCGCAGTTGACCCTGCACGGCGGCCTGCGCTACGTCGAGACCAGGCGCCGCGACTACATCGCCCCGAACTACGTCGATAGCAAGGATTCCTTCCTGCTGCCGAGCGTCGCGCTTGTGTATGGCCTGAACCGCGACTGGAACGTCTACGGCTCGGTGAGCCATGGGCTGCAGCACGGCGGCATCGCGCCGATGGAGACCGCGAACGAGAACCAGGTCATGGAGCCGGGCCGTTCGAAGCAGTTCGAGATCGGCGCCAAAGGATCGGTGGCGGGCCTGAACCTGTCGGCATCGCTGTTCCAGATTCGCCAGGGCCTCGAATACACGGACCCGAACCGCACGCTGCCCGTCGTCGTCGACGGCGAGACCGTGCAGCGCCATCCCTATGTGCGCGGCGGCCGCGAGACGCATCGCGGCCTCGAACTCGCTGCCGACGGCAAGCTGGGCGCCGGCCTGCAGGCGGGCGTCTCCTTGATGGCGCTGAACACGCGCCAGGACGGCACCGGCGACGCAAGCATCGACGGCAAGCGCGTCACCGACGTGCCCAACTTCAAGTCGACCACCTGGATCGAATACGCCGTGCCGCAGCTGCCCGGCCTGAAGCTGGACGCCAACTGGCAGTACTCCGGCAGGAAGGCCTTCGACGTCGAGAACCGCGTGCTGGTGCCGGACTACCACGTGTTCGGCCTGGGCGCGGCCTACGGCCTGAAGATGGGCGCGACGAAGATCACGCTGCGCGCCCGCGTCGACAACCTCTTCGACAAGTTCTACTGGCGCGACGTCACGCCGGCGCTGGGCGGCTACCTGCTGCCGGGCGCGCCGCGTACCTTCCGCCTGTCAGGCCAGTTCGATTTCTGACTCAAGAAGAAGCTAGCAGCTCCTCGACCTGCCGCAGCCGCTGCGGCAGGCCGCCCTCCAGCAGCGTGAACGGGATGCCGCGTTCGCGCAGCACCGCCAGCAGGCACTCGTGCACCTGCTTGCGCACCTCTTCCGATTCCCGCTGCAGGCCGTCCGGCACCCAGGGCAGGTCCAGGCCCGCGACCAGGGTCGCCGCGTAATCGTGCTGCGCTTCCAGCGCCAGCAGCGCGGGCGGCACCCTGCCCCAGTAGATGCGGCTGTAGACCGCGGTCAGCAGCGGCGTGGTGTCGCAGAACAGGAAGCGCCTTGCGTCGGGCGATGCCGCCATCGCCGCCTCGCGCGCGCGCTGGGTGCGCGCGATGCCGAGCTGGTCGTCCTCGAAGGGCACCCGGTTCTGCGTCTCGACGAATTCGCGCAGGTATTCCGGCACCCACAGCGTGCCGTAGCGCGCCGCCAGCGCTGGCGCCAGGGTCGACTTGCCGGTCGATTCGGCGCCCAGGATGGCGATCCGCTTCAACGAAGAACCCCGGCTCATCGCATGCCCTCGCGCGCCGCGCGCGCCCAGGTGCGCAAGCCCAGCGCCGCCATGATCACGAACACCGCGTACAGGATCGCGGTCAGGTGCAGGTTCTTGTAGACGTAGAGGCCGACATAGAGCACGTCGACGGCGATCCACACATGCCAGTTCTCGACCTTCTTGCGCGCCGCGAGCACGGTGCCGAGCAGGCTGCCTGCGGTCAGGAAGCCGTCCATGTGCGGCACGTCGGTGTCCGTAAAGGCATGCAGGAACCAGGACAGCGCCAGGAAGCCGAGGGCCCAGCCGGCCAGCGACCATATCCAGCCGGCGCGATCCAGGCGCGTCACCACCAGCGGCTCGTCGTCGGCGCCCCTGCCGCGCAGCCATTCGTACCAGCCCCAGATCGAGGCGGCGATGAAGACGGCCTGCAGGCCGGCGTCGCCGTACAGGCGGGCCTTGAAGAACACGATGCCGTAGGTCGCCGACGACACGATGGCGAACAGCCAGGCCCAGTGGATGCGGCGGATGTTCAGCAGCACCGTCGCAATCGAGAGGACGAAGGAGATGAGTTCGAGGGGTGTGGTCGGAAAACCGAGAAGGGTGAGCGGCTCATTCATAACCGTCGATTATCGAAGCTGGGGCCTGAATGCGCAAGGCGGGGTTTGAGAATTGGTGAGTATTTTGGGCCGCGCGTGCATACATAATGGCTGGATCGTCCCGCCTCGACCGACCGGAGCCTCCATGCGCCTGCGATCCCTGTTCCTGTGCACCTTCCTGCTGGCGGCCCGGGCCGCGCCCGTGCTTGCCGCGCCCGGCGTGCCGCTCGCCGCCTTCGTCTACGAAGACCAGTTCTCGCGCCCGCGCCTGGCCCCGGACGGCAAGCACCTCGCCCTCACCGTGCGCGTTCCCGACGGCGACCGCTTCGTGCCGGTGGTGATGGTGTACTCGGTGCCGGAGATGCAGATGACCGGCGCGATCCGCATGCCGGCCTTCGAGGTGCCGCTCGATTACCGCTGGCTGACCACGACCCGCCTCGCCATCACCAAGGGCAAGGAGCTGGGCTCGCGCGAAAAGCCGGTGCCCACCGGCGAGGTGCTGGCCGCGGAACTCGACGGCAGCAAGCAGGAATACCTGTACGGCTACCGCATGCGCCTGTTCTCCAGCCGCGGGGACCGCTACGGCAACGACGAGGGCTTCGGCTACATCGAGGACATCCCGCGCAACCATAACAGCCGCCTGTTCCTGGCCGCCCACCCCTGGGAGGGGAGCCACAGCATGCTGTACGACGTCGACTCGCGCAGCGCCGTGCGCACCCTGGTGGCCGACCTGCCGGCGCCGGACCTGGGCTTCGTCATCCAGAACAGCGGCCAGCCGCGCTATGCCTACGGCGCCGACGAGAACGCCGAAGTCCTGCTGATGCGCTACGACGACGCCGGCAAGCGCTGGCAGAAGACCGGCGAGCAGCTCGGGCGCCGCTACGTGCCGCTGGTCTTCAGCGCGGACGACCGCGCCATGTACGTCAACTATTCGAAGGACGGCGGCCCCGACCAGCTGATCCGCGAAGACATCGCGAGCGGCAAGCGCACCACCCTGTTCGCCGACAAGGCCGGCAGCTTCAGCGACATCATGGTTGCCTCCAACCTGGGCGAACCCTTCGCCGCCCATTCGGCGGTCGGACGACCGCGTGCGGTCTACTTCGACGAGAACGGCGAAGAAGCGCGCCTGCACAAGGCCTTGAGCGCGCAGTTCCCCGACCACTACCTGCACTTCGTCGACTTCAGCGACGATGGCGGCGTGCTGCTGTTCGGCGTGTCGAGCGACCGCGATCCGGGTTCCTACTACCTGTTGGACCGCAAGACCATGAAGGCGAGCCTGCTGTTTTCCTCGCTCGAGACCATCGACCCGGACAAGATGGCGCCGCGCCGGCCGGTCGCTTTCCGCGCGCGCGACGGCCTCGAACTGCACGGCTACCTGACGATGCCGGCCCACGCGCCCGGCCTCAAGCCGCCGCTGGTGCTGATGCCGCACGGCGGCCCCTTCGGCATTTTCGACGGCTGGTTCTACGACAATGACGCGCAATTCCTGGCCAGCCGCGGCTACGCCGTCCTGCAGGTGAACTTCCGCGGCTCCGGCGGGCGCGGGCTGGACTTCAAGGAAGCCGGCTATCGCGAATGGGGCGGCAAGATCCAGGACGACCTGGTCGACGGCGTGCGCTGGGCCGTGGCGCAGGGCGAAGTCGACGGCAAGCGCATGTGCGTGTACGGCGCCAGCTTCGGCGGCTACTCGGCCCTGATGCTGGCCGCGCGCGAACCGTCCCTGTTCAGGTGCGCGGTCGGCTACCTGGGCGTGTACGACCTGAACCTGCTGGCCAGGCCCGAGAACAACCGCCTGGACGCCTACCGCGCAGCCTACATCGGCAAGACCGTGGGCGCCGGCAAGGCCGAACTGGACAAGGCCTCGCCGGTGGCGCTGGCGGCGAAGATCACGGTGCCGGTGCTGCTGGTCCACGGCGGCAAGGACAAGCGCGCCCCGGTCGAACATGCCGAGGCGATGCGGGCGGCGCTGGTCAAGGCCGGCCATCCGCCCGAGTGGTTCCTCGCGCCCAACGAGGGCCACGGCTTCTACGACACGAAGAACGTGACCGAGTTCTACCAGCGGCTCGAAAGCTTCCTCGGCAAACACCTGGGCCCGTAAAGCCCCCGGAGCGCCGGATCGACTGCCCGGATCCGGACACCCTTGCCCGCGTACGGGCAACACGGCGGCGGGCCAGTGGCCTTCTTCCCTGTGAAGAGGCCCTGGCACGATGCTTGCAATAAAGGAAGCATTGTCACTCCTTCATTGCAAGCATCTCATGGACCAAGCCATCGGCATCGACATCCTGCGCCGCCGCCGCCACTTCCGGCTCGCCACCGGCCTCCTCCTGTGCGCCGGCATCCTGGCCGCGGCCTGGGGCATCAACCGCGTCGTGCGTCCCAGCGTGGCGGCCGGCGACGTCGCCATCGCCGAAGTCCGCCGCGGCAACGTCGACAACACCATCAATGCCGCCGGCGTGGTCATTCCCGTCCACGAGGAGGTCGTGTCCAGCCCTGGTGCGAGCCGCATCGCCAAGGTCCATGCCAAGCCGGGCCAGCAGGTGAAACAGGGCGAGCTACTGCTCGAACTCGACGACCGCGAAATCCGCCTGGCGCTGGAAGCGCTGAAGGAACAGCTGGCGCAGCAGGACAACAAGGTCCTCACGCTCAAGCTCGAGATGGACCAGAAGCACAAGCAGATCGCCTCCGCCATCGAACTGCTGGAGATCGACCTGCAGGCAAGCCGCGCGCTGCGCGAACGTAACCGCAAGCTGCGCGAAAGCGGCCTGGTGTCGGGCCAGGACCTGCTGACTTCCGAACTGAACGTACAGCGCAACGAGGTCCAGCTTCGCCAGCAGCGCGAGCTGATCGAGGACACGCGGCGCGCCACCGCCAGCAACATCGCGGCGGCCAAGCTGCAGCAGGCCATCCTGCAAAAGCAGATCGCGCGCCAGCAAGGCCTGCTCGAACAGACCCGGGTGACCGCGCCCTTCACCGGCATGCTGACTTCCCTGGTCGAAGAGGAAGGCGCCAGCGTGGCGGCCGGCCAGCTGGTGGCGCGCGTCTCGGAGCTGAACAACTACCGCGTCGAGGCGACCCTGTCCGACTTCCACGCGCGCCAACTGGCCGCCGGCCAGCCGGTGCGCGTCGAGCAGAACGGCGAGGTCCTGCAAGGACGCGTGCACACCATCCTGCCCGAAATCCAGAACGGCACCATCAAGCTGCTGGTCGATCTCGAACAGCCGCACAACCCGCACCTGCGCAACAAGATGCGGGTCGACGCGAATATCGTCACCGACCGCCGCGCCAGCGTGCTCGTCATCGACAGCGGCGCCGCCTTCAACGGCAAGGGCAGCCAGCCCGCCTTCAAGGTGGCGGACGGCGCCGCCCGCAAGACCCTGCTGGACCTGGGCGCCAGCGACGGCAAGGTCATCGAAGTGATCAAAGGCGCCCAGCCGGGCGACCGCTTCATCGTCTCTGACACCAGCGCCTTCAAGGAACTGGACAGCATCCGTATTTCGAACTGAATCGCCAAAACAAGGACGAACATCATGATCAGACTGGAAAAAGTCAGCAAGACCTACCGCACCGACAAGGTCGAAACCCTGGCCCTGAAGGACATCGACCTGCATGTGGGCAAAGGCGAATTCGTCGCCATGATGGGCCCCAGCGGCTGCGGCAAGAGCACGCTGCTCAACATCATCGGCCTGCTCGACCGGCCGGGTCAGGGCCGCGTGCACATCGACGGCACCGCGCTGTCCTCCTACCGCGACAAGGACGTGGCACGCCTGCGCAACAAGACCTTCGGCTTCATCTTCCAGAGCTTCCACCTGATCCCGGACCTGCGCGTGATCGACAACGTCGAGCTGCCCCTGCTCTACCGCAGCATGGGCAACGGCGAGCGCCGCCGCCTGGCGCGCGAAGCCCTCGAGCGCGTCGGCCTCGGTGCGCGCATGGAGCACTTTCCGAACCAGCTCTCGGGCGGCCAGCAGCAGCGCGTGGCGATCGCACGCGCCATCGTCGGCCGGCCGCACATCCTGCTGGCCGACGAACCGACCGGTAACCTGGACAGCAAGATGAGCGCCGAGGTGATGGACATCCTGCTCAAGCTGAACAGCGAAGGCACGACCATCGTGATGGTGACCCACGACGAGCAGGAAGCGCGCCGCGTGGGCCGCATCGTGCGCGTGTTCGACGGCCAGCTGGTCGGCAAGGAGCACGCCCATGCTGCGTAACTATCTGCTGACGGCCTGGAAGGTCTTCATGCGCCGCAAGCTGTTCACGGCCATCAACCTGGTCTGCATCGTGCTCACGCTGGTGGTGCTGATGGTGATCACCGCTTTATTGGAGACCGCGTTCTGGCCGAGCGGCGTCGAAGGCAAGAGCGAGCGCTTCCTGCAGGTGTATGGCATCCGCAGCGAAAGCGCCGACCACAGCACCGTGCGCACCACCCTGCTCGGCTTCAAGACCATCGACAAATACCTCAAGCCGATTCCGGGCCTGGAACGTGTGTCGGCCTTCACCACGCCGGCCTCGGTGTCGGTCTACCAGGGCGACCGCGTCAGCGAACTGGAAATGCGCCGCGTCGACGCCGATTACTGGCGCATCCTCGACTTCAAGCTGCTGGCGGGGCGCCTGCCCAACGCCGACGACGACGCCGGCGGACGTTTCGTCGCCGTCGTCAACGCCACCACCGCGCGCCGGCTGTTCGGCGATGCTTCGGCGCCGGGCCAGAAGATCAGCATCGGCGGCCAGATGTTCGAAGTGATCGGCGTGGTCGAGGATGTCATGCACATGAACGCCTATGCGGACATCTGGGCGCCGCTGCACACCTTCCCGTCCGGTACCTGGCGCGACGAGCTGACCGGCTCCTTTGCCGCCATGCTGCTGGCGAAAGAGCCGTCCGACCTGCCGCGCGTCAAGCGCGAAGTGGCGCGGGCCGCCAAGACCTTCGTCGACAATGATCCGCACACCTTCGCCATCAGCACCTTCTGGGCCGACAGCAAGCTTGACCTGGTGGCGCGCGGGCTGCTGAGCAAGAACGAGGAGGCCGACTCCGGCGGCACCACGCTGCTGCTGTCGATCGCCGCTGCCATGCTGGTGTTCATGCTGCTGCCGGCGCTGAACCTGGTCAACCTGAATACCGGCCGCATCCTCGAGCGCAGCTCGGAGATCGGGGTGCGCAAGGCCTTCGGCGCCACCAGCATGCAGCTGGCCGGCCAGCTGGTGGTCGAGAACGTGCTGCTGTCGCTTGCGGGCGGCCTGATCGGCCTGGCCTGCACCCGCCTGGTGCTGTGGTGGCTCGAAAGCGCCCAGCTGATTCCTTACCTGAAGGTGGGACTGAACCCGACCGTGTTCGCCTGCGGCATGCTGCTGGCCTTCGTGTTCGGCCTGCTGTCCGGCCTGATCCCGGCCTGGAAGATGTCCCGCCTCGATCCCGTCCATGCCCTGAAAGGAGTTGCGTGATGCTGCGCCACCTGTTGAAACTGACCTGGAAGCGCAAGTCCAGGAACCTGATGCTGAGCCTGGAGATCCTGCTCGCCTTTGCCATCGTATTCGGCATCGCCGCCTTCGGCGTACGCAACTGGCAGCTGTACCGCGAGACGATCGGCTTCGACGGCGCCGACACCTGGTCCGTGAAGATGGTGCTGGGCGACGTGCCCGACGAGTCGATTCCTGCCGACGTGTACGACACGCTGCGCCGCAGCCTGCTGGAGCTGCCCCAGGTGCGCGAAGTCGGCTTTGCCGCTTACGCGCCCTACACCATGTCGACCTGGACCACCAGCTTCAAGTCGCCGCAGACCGGCGCCAACCTGAACAGCAACCTGTTCGAGGCCAGCGACGGCGTGGCCGCGGCGCTGGGCATCAAGCTGGTCGCCGGCCGCTGGTTCAACACCCAGGATGACGGCCAGGCCGTACGGCCGGCGGTGCTGAACCGGCGCATGGCGGCCGCGATGTTCCCTGGACGCCAGGCGCTGGGCCAGCAGTTTACCGACAAGACCTCGAACGACAAGGGGGGCAAAGGCGAGCCCCCGAAAACCTATCGCGTGGTCGGCCTGGTCGAAGACTTCCGCAACAAGGGACCGTTGATGGCGCCGGTGAATTTCGTGATGACGCGCTTCGATCCGCTTGCAAGCAAGTCGCGTGTGCGGGCCATGCTGATCAAGATGGCGCCGGGCACCCCGCGCGGCTTCGAGGCGGAGCTCAACCGCCGGCTCAAGCTGGTCCGCAACGACTGGGCCTACGAGATCGCGCCGCTCGCGGCAATGCGCGCCAGCCTGCTGAAGGAACAGCTGGTGCCCTTCATCGTCGTGAGCGTGATCGCCGCCTTCATGGTCGCGATGGTGGCCTTCGGCCTGTTCGGGGTGCTGTGGCAGAACACCACGCGGCGGATTCCCGAAATCGGCCTGCGCCGCGCGATCGGCGCCAGTGCCGGCGACATCTACCGCCAGATCATCGCCGAACAGCTGCTGCTCAGTTCCACCGCGATGGTCGTGGGGCTGGTGCTGCTGGTCCAGCTGCCGCTCACCGGCGCGCTCGGCGAGGGCCTCAACTGGGGCGTCTTCATCAGCGCCGCGGGGCTGTCGATGGGCGCGATCTATCTGCTATCCTTGCTTTGTTCGCTCTACCCGGGATGGCGCGCCAGCCGCCTGAGCCCGACTGAAGCGCTGCACTACGAATAAAACAAGATTTGAAACGCATGGAACCAACACGCAAGCGGCGCATCCTCATCGTCGACGACGACAGCGCGGTCCAGGTCTCGCTGGCCCTGCTGCTCAAGCAGTCCGGCTTCGACGCAGTCTGCGCCGACGGCCCGCAGCAGGCCCTCGAGCAGCTGCAGGCCGGTCCGGTCGATCTGCGCTTTGACCTCGTCCTACAGGACATGAACTTCTCGCTGCAGACCAGCGGCGAGGAGGGACTGGACCTGCTGGCCCGCATCAAGCAGCTGCAGCCGGCCCTGCCGGTGCTGCTGATGACGGCCTGGGGCTCGATCTCGCTGGCGGTACGCGGGGTAAAGGCCGGCGCCGCCAACTTCTTCACCAAGCCCTGGGACAATGCCCAGCTGATCGCGCTGGCCGAGGCCACCCTCGACCTGGCGGCGCCGGCGACGGCGCCGAAGCTCACGCGGCGCTCGCTCGATGCGCAATGTGACTTTTCCGGCATCGTCGGCGAGCACCCGAAGCTGCTGAAGGTGCTGGAGACGATCGCCCAGGTCGCGCGCACCCGCGCCCCGGTGCTGATCCTGGGTGAGAGCGGCACCGGCAAGGAACTCATTGCCGACGCCATCCACCGCAACAGCCCGCGGGCGGAGCAGCCCATCGTCAAGATCAACATGGGCGCGATCACCAGTTCGCTGTTCGAAAGCGAGATGTTCGGCCATGTGCGCGGCGCCTTCACCGATGCGCGCAGCGACCGCAAGGGCCACATCGCCGCGGCCTCCGGCGGCACCCTCTTCCTCGACGAGATCGGCGAGCTGCAGCGCGGCGACCAGGTCAAGCTGCTGCGCGTGCTGCAGGACCAGCGCTACCAGCCGGTCGGCGCCAGCACGGCGGCCCAGGCCGACCTGCGCGTGGTCTCGGCCACCAACCGCGAGCTGGCGGAACTGGTGGCCGCCGGCGACTTCCGCGAAGACCTGTTCTACCGGCTGAACCTCATCACCATTCGCCTGCCGCCGCTGCGCGAACGCCGCAGCGACATCCCGCTGCTGGCGCGCCACATCGCCGCCAGGGTCGCGGACGGCTACGGGCTGGGCGAAGTCGTGCTGGCGCCGGATGCGCTGGACTGGCTGTCCGGCCAGCCCTGGCCCGGGAATATCCGCCAGCTGAAGCAGACCCTGGAACGCGCCCTGCTCCTGGCCGGCAAGCAGCACCTGGGCCAGGCCGACTTCCTGGCCGCGAACGCGGTCGACGAAGGCGCGCCGGGCGCGCGCCTGGGGGTGGACGGCATGACGCTGGAACAGGTCGAGCGCCACATGATCGAACAGGCGCTGCAGCAGCACGCGGGGAATATCTCGCGGATGGCGAAGGCGCTGGGCCTGTCGCGCACTGCCCTGTACCGCCGCCTCGAACGCCACGGCCTGGGCGCGGGCGTGCGCGAGGAATGAGGCTGCCATCTTTTAAACTGCAGGCGCGGCTCACGGCCTACCTGGCGCTGCTGCACCTGGCGCTGGGCGGCTGCGCGATCCTGCTGCTGCCGCAGCAGCCCATCCTGTTCATCGGCGCCGAGCTGCTCCTTGTCGCCAGCATGGCGCTGGGCTGGTGGCTGGTGCGGAGGGCGCTGGAACCGCTCGGCTACACGCGCCGCTTCCACGACCTGTTGCAGGACCAGCAGTATGCCGCGCGCCTCGCTGCGCCGGGCGTGACCGAACTCGACGACCTGGTTGCCATGTTCAACGACATGCTGACCGCCCTGCACCGCGAGCGCCTGGCGATCGGCGAGCAGCAGGGCTTTCTGGAACGCCTGCTGGAAGCGACGCCGAGCGCGGTCCTGGTCTTCGACTTCGATCATGCGATCAGCCTGGTGAACGCCAGCGCGTCCGCGCTACTGGGACTCGAAACGCCGCTCGGCAAACTACTATCGGCCTGGGAAGATGGCGACGCCAGCTTCGACCCGGCGCTCGATGAACGCGCCCGCGCGCGCAGCCGCGACCTGGTGCGCCAGCTGGACGCGCTGGCCCTGGGCGAAAGCCGGCTGCTGGTGGACATGGAAGGCCGCCGCTACCGCGCGCAGCGCAGCCGCTTCTACGACCGCGGCTTCGCGCGCCACTTCCTGATCGTCGAGGAACTGACCGCCGAACTCGAAGACTCCGAACGCGCCACCTACGCGCGCCTGATCCGGGTGCTGGCCCACGAGGTCAACAACACCGTGGCCGCCACCGGCTCGGTGCTGGATTCCCTGCTGACCTATCGCGGCCAGCTCGAGGAGCGCGACGCCGGCGACTTCGTCACCGCCATCGTCGCCGTCAAGCGCCGCAACATCAGCCTGGGCGAGTTCATCGACCGCTTCACGCGGGTGGTCAAGATGCCGGCCCCGGAACTGCGCCCGACCCGCCTGCAGGACGTGGTCGACGACATCCTGTGGCTGAACCGCGAACAGTGCAATGCGCGCGGCATCCAGCTCGGCTGGAGCCGCTGCGATGCCATCGCGCCGCTGCAGCTGGACGTGCAGCTGATCGAGCAGGCGCTGCTGAATATCGTGAAGAACGCGGTCGAGGCGATCGACGAGCGCAATACGCGCGATGGGTCGAAAGGCGGGGCGATTCGTCTGGAGCTGGAAGACCTGGGCGAGCGCGTGCGCCTGTCGGTGACGGATTCCGGCGGCCTGCTCGAGAATGCGCCTTCACACCGGCTGTTCACGCCTTTCGTCAGCACCAAGAAGGGCGGCCAGGGCATCGGCCTGATGTTCGTGCGCGAGGTGCTGGGGCGGCATGGGTGTACGTATGCGCTGGCGCCTGCGGGGGTGGGCGAGACGCGCTTCGATATCTGGTTTCCGGTGGCATAAAGACGTCGTCCCCGCGGAGGCGGGAACCCAAGTTTGCAAGCGCAGTCGTAACGCACGCATAACTTGGGTCCCCGCCTTCGCGGGGACGACGTTGATCTGATTTGGCTTACTTCTTCGGATACTTGATCGTCATTTCCTTCAACAGGTTGTCGGCATGGTCGACTTCCTTCATCACCCACAGCATGTAGCGAATGTCGACGTGGATCGCGCGGGTGATCACCGGGTCGAAGTACCAGTCCTTGGTGATCGACTCGTAGGTCGAGTCGAAGTTCAGGCCGACCAGTTCGCCGCGCTTGTTCATCACCGCGGAACCCGAGTTGCCGCCGGTGGTGTCGGCGCTCGACAGGAAGTTGACCGGCACGGTACCCAGCACCGGATCCTTGAACACGCCGTAGCGCTTCTCGCGGATCGCTTGCAGCAGGTTGGCCGGCGCGTTGAACGGCTCCTTGTTGGTGGCCTTCTGCAGGATGCCTTCGACGGTCGAGAACGGGCCTTTTGTAATCCCGTCACGCGGGGTGTAAGGCGCCACGGTGCCGTAGGTCACGCGCAGGGTCGAGTTGGCGTCCGGGTAGACCGGCTTGCCTTGCGACTTCTTCCAGGCGATGACGGCTTCCATGTATTGCGGGATCACGCGCTCCAGGTTGCCGTCGACTTCCTTGCGGTGGTTTTCCAGCGCCATGCCGGTGTCCTGCAGGCGCACGGCCAGCTGGATGAAGGGGTCGTGCGAGGCGCGGAAGGCTTCCGGATCCTTGCCGATCCAGGCCAGGCGCTTGCTCGTGTCGGCCAGCTCGGTCGACTTGTACATGGCGGGCAGCGCGTCGAGCTTCGGCAGCAGCGCGTCCAGGCCCTGCGGGCGGTTCTTCGCATCGATCTTGGCGTAGCGGTTCAGGGCCGCGGTCCAGCGGGCCTGGTCGACGCTCGGGACGAAGGACTGCTCCAGGCGGGTCAGGCGCGCCTTGATGAAGGAGAGGTCGCGTTCCTGGTAGCCGGCTTCGCGCTGGGCGTCCGGCTTCTGGCGCTCGATCGACAGGCGGTACAGCGTGCGCGCGCTCTTCAGCAGATCGCTGTGGGTGGCTTCCGCCCAAGCGGCTTCCTGCTGCGAACCGGCCATATCGTTGCCGATCGCGGTGTCGAGGTCGGACAGCAGGCTGCCGCCTTTACCATGTTGCTTGTACCAGCCGCGGAACTCGGCGTCCTGCTTGTCCTTGATGGCGGCGATGTCGGTGCGTGCGAAGCCGTCCATCAGGCCCTGGGTCTTCTTCAGCACGTTGTTCAGGCTCTTGGCCACGCTGGCGTAGCGCACGTCGTAGGCCGGGTTGCCCATGGTGGCGGCGGCGATCACGGACAGGTCGGCGGTGATCGATGCGGCCTTGGCCGGGTAGTCGACGTCGCGCGCGAAGCGGATCTCGGACGGCAGCTTGTAGCGGCTGGTGCGGCCCGGATAGCCGGCCAGCAGGATCGGGTCGCCGTTCTTCAGGCCCTCGGCCGAGACGACCAGGAAGTCCTTCGAGTGGTAGGGCACGTTGTCCGGGGACGGATCGGCCGGGCGGCCGTCCTTGCCGACGTAGGCGCGCAGGAAGGAGAAGTCGCCGGCCTGGCGCGGGAATTCGTAGTTGTCGATGTCGCCGCCGAAGTTGCCGACGCTGTCGGCCGGCGCGTACACCAGGCGCACGTCGCGGACCATCAGCTGCTTGATGCGATAGTACTCGAGGCCGCGGTGGAAGGCCGGCACCGAGCAGCGATAAGCCTTATCACCAGCTCCATTCGCGCTTTCGCATTCGGCGATCAGGGCCTTGATGCGGCTCTGGACCTGCTCGTGGCGCTCCTTGCCCGACATGTTCGGGGACAGGCCCTTCAGCACGCGGTCGGTCACGTTCTCGACCTTCTCGGTCACGTAGACCAGGGTGCTCGGGCCGCCCGGCAGTTCTGCGTCGCGGGTCTTGGCCAGGTAGCCGTTGACGATGTAATTGTGTTCCGGGGTCGAGTTGCGCTGCACGGCGCCGTAGGCGCAGTGGTGGTTCGTTACGATCAGGCCGTCCGGCGAGACGAAGGACGCCGAGCAGCCGCCCAGCGACACCATGGCGCTCATCGGGTGCTTGGACAGGTCGGCCAGTTTCTCGGCCGGGATGGTGATGCCGATGCGCTTGAGTTCGGACTTCAGCTGCGGCAGCTGGTGCGGCTGCCACTGGCCTTCGTCGGCGTTGGCGGAGGCGATAACCCCCATGACCGCGACGACAGGCAGAGCAAAGTTTAGAAGCGTGGATTTGAACACGTTGGACCCCAGGGTGATTAAAAAGCAAGGGCGAGTATAGCTTTCCTGCTTATGACTGGAAATAATTTTCTCACCGATACTCACCCTGTGACCCCGCCGCGTATTTACGGCGTGAGCGGGGTCCCGGCGGCATCGGCTGTAAAGGGCTAAAATAGACGGTTGCCCTTCTGCAGTCTTCGACATCCGCACATGCCTTCTCTCATCACCCCGCTCCGCCGCCTGATCCCCGATGCGTTTACCGGCTGGCTGCTGTGCAGCGTCGCGCTGGCCAGCGTGCTGCCTTGCCAGGGACAGGCCGCGCTGGTGTTCGGCAACATCACGACGGTCGCGATCGGCCTGCTGTTCTTCCTGCATGGCGCCAAGCTGTCACGCGAGGCCATGCTGTCGGGCCTGACCAACTGGCGCCTGCACCTGGTGGTGCTGGCCTCGACCTTCGTGATGTTCCCGCTGCTCGGGCTGGCGATGAAACCGCTGGCCGGGACCGTGCTGCCGTCCGACCTCTATGTCGGCATCCTGTTCCTGTGCACCCTCCCCTCGACCGTGCAATCCTCGATCGCCTTCACCTCGGTGGCGCGCGGGAACGTGGCGGCCGCCGTGTGCAGCGCCTCGGCCTCGAACTTCGTCGGCATCTTCGTCACGCCGCTGCTGGTGGGGACGCTGATCGCGCAGGGCGCCGCCGCACCCGGCGGATCGACGCTGGACGCGGTGCTATCGATCGTGAAGCAGCTGCTGCTGCCCTTCCTGGCCGGCCAGTTCCTGCGCCCGTGGATCGGCGCCTGGATCGACCGCCACAAGCCGATGCTGAAGATCGTCGACCAGGGCTCGATCCTGCTGGTGGTGTACACGGCCTTCAGCGAATCGGTCAACGAAGGCCTGTGGCACAAGCTGTCGCTGCCGACGCTGATCGGCCTCGGCGTGCTGTGCTGCGTGCTGCTGGCGATCGCCCTCGGCCTGGCCACCTGGGCCAGCCGCCGTCTCGGTTTCTCGCGCGAGGACGAGATCACCATCGTCTTCTGCGGCTCCAAGAAAAGCCTGTCGAGCGGCGTGCCGATGGCCAAGGTCCTGTTCGCGCCGGGCGCGCTGGGAATGGTGATCCTGCCGGTGATGCTCTTCCACCAGATCCAGCTGATGGTCTGCGCCGTCCTGGCCGCCCGCTGGGCCCAGCGCCGGGATTTAAGCTGAATCAAACCGGGGTCAGACCCCGATTTTGGGCAAGTTCTTCAGGGGAAGCGTGCTGGTGGGCCAGGGCTTCAGCGCCCCACCAGACTTCCAGCGTGGATGGCAACAGAACCGCCGCAGCGCCGATGGCCGCGAAACGGCGGCGCTGGCGCTCGCTCAGGCGCGGATGGCGCAGCATGGCGCGCGCATCATGGACAACGAAGCCGAACAGGCCCAGCAGGCCGAGCACGAACAGCAGGCGCAGCAGCCCATCGCCGAGCCGCGCGCCGAGATTCGCATTCCAGTAGGCCAGCGCCGGCATCGCCAGGCTGATGCTGCTGAGCAGATCCAGCGTGGCAACGCCAGCTGCCCGCCCGCCCCGCCTGAATTCCGCCCGCCGCATCCAGGCCGTCAACACGACAGTGCCGGCAATGTAAAGAACGGCGCCGGCCGAGGTATCGTTACCCGGCAGAGAAAAGCGGCTGAAAAATTCGGGGTCAGAGCACATAATTTCTGAAATTCGGGGTCAGAGCACTTTTTTGAGCAATAGCTTCGCGGCACATTATCACGCCAGTTACATCTTCTCCCCTACGGAATGATGCGTCAGGAGTGGACGCCCGTTCTCCGGCGACATTTCCCAAAAAAGTGCTCTGACCCCGAATTAGCAGCAAAAAGTGCTCTGACCCCGAATTTATTTAGTCGGCATGCCAGCCGCCGCCCAGGGCCTGGACCAGGGCCACGGCCGTGGTCTGGCGGGTGGATTGGGTGGTGACCAGGTTGCGGCGGGCGTTCAGGGCGGTGATCTGGGCTTGCACCACTTCCGTGTAGCTGACCTGGCCGGCGTTGTAGCGGTTCATCACCTGCTGTTCGACCTTGTCGGCGGCTTCCGAGGCGCGGCGCTGCAGGTCCTGCTGCTGGGACAGCACGCGGGTCGCGGCCAGCTGGTCTTCGACGTCGGCGAAGGCGTCCAGCACGGTCTGGCGGTAGCGCGCCACCGCTTCCTCGTGCGCCGCGCGCGCGCCTTCCACGCGGGCGCGGGTGGCGCCGGCATCGAACAGGGTCTGGGCCGCCGACAGGCCGAAAGACCAGGCCGCGCTCGACACATTGAACAGGTCGCTCACCTTGCTGGACGAGGTACCCAGCGATGCGGAGAGCCCGATGTTCGGGAAATAGGCCGAGCGCGCAATGCCGATCTGCTCGTTCGCAGCGGCCACGCGGCGCTCGGCGGCGGCGATGTCCGGGCGGCGCTGCAGCAGCGTGGACGGCACGCCCACCGGCACCTCGGGCACCGTCACCTGCCAGTTCGGCATCGGCGCGATCGCGAGGTCGGCCGGGGTCTTGCCGACCAGGACCGCGATCGCATGCTCGAGCTGTGCACGCTGGCGTGCCAGGCTCAGATCGTCGCTCTGGGCGCTGGCCAGCTGGGTTTCGCCCTGGTAGACGTCCGAGTGCGGGATGATGCCGACATTGTAGCGGTTCTGCAGGATGCGCAGCTCACGCTGGTAGCCTTCGATGGTGGTGGCCAGCAGCGCGCGCTGGGCGTCGATGGCGCGCAGCTGCAGGTAATCCGAGGCGACTTCGCCCTGGGCCGACAGCCGCGCCGACGCGAGATCCGCCGCGCTGGCCTGGGCGCTGGCGCTGGCCGCCGTCACGCCGGCGCGCAGGCGGCCCCACACGTCCGGTTCCCAGCTGGTGCCCAGCGACAGGCGGTAGGCGTTGCGCACGCTGCCGCCTTCGCTGCTGCCGCCGATGATGTTGCCATTGGCATCGACGGTGGCATTGCCGCTGCCGCCGCCGCGCGTGCCCGAGCGCGTGCCCGAGCCATTCAGGGTCAGCGAGGGGAACAGCGAGGCGCGCTGCTCCGTCACAAGCGCGCGCGCCTGCGTGTAAGCCGCCACTGCCGCCGCCACATTCTGGTTCGAGACCTCGACGCTGGCCGCCAGCTCGTTGAGTTGCGGGTCGCCGAACAGGGTCCACCACGGTCCGCGTTCGAGCGCATCGGCGGGCGCCGCCGGCACCCAGCCCTGCAGCTCCTTCCAGGCCGCCGGTTCGGGCGCGGTCGGGCGCTGGTAGGCCGGTCCGACGGCGCAACCGGCCAGCGCAGCCGCGGCGGCCAGGGCGATCAGGGAGGGACGCAGGGATGCGCTTAAAAACGAAATCGTTCGCATGTTCATGGATGGGAAATTGAAGCTTCGTGTTCGTGTGGGTGGCGTACCAGCTCGTGCTCGTCTTCCTTGACCGTGCGCAGCTTGTCCATGTAGACGTAGACCACGGGCGTGGTCAGGAGCGTCAGCAGCTGGCTCGCGATCAGGCCGCCGATGATGGCGATGCCCAGCGGCTGGCGCAGCTCCGAGCCTTCGCCGAAGCCGATCGCCAGCGGCAGCGCGCCGAGGGCCGCGGCCAGGGTCGTCATCAGGATGGGGCGGAAGCGCAGCAGGCAGGCCTCGCGCACCGCCTCGGTGGCGGAGAGGCCGCGCGCCCGCTCTGCTTCCAGCGCGAAGTCGATGATCAGGATGGCGTTCTTCTTGACGATACCGATCAGCAGGAACACGCCGATCAGCGCGATGATCGAGAACTCCATGTGGAACATCAGCAGCGCCAGCACCGCGCCCACGCCGGCCGACGGCAAGGTCGACAGCACCGTGACCGGGTGCACCAGGCTCTCGTACAGGATGCCCAGCACGATGTAGATGACGACGATGGCGGCCAGGATCAGCAGCGGCTGCTGCTTGTTCGATTCCTGCGCCTGCTTGGCCTGGCCCTGGAAGCTGCCGCGCACGTTGACCGGCATGGCGATCTGGTTTTCGGCGTCGCGCACGGCGGCCTGGCCGTCGGACAGCGAGTAGCCCTCGGCCAGGTTGAAGGAGACGGTGGTGGCCAGCTCGCCATCCTGGTGGTTGACCGAGCTCGGGGTCGAGCGCTCGGCGAATTTCGCGATCGCGGACAAGGGCACCATGGTGGTGGCGCCGGTCGACAGCGCGGAGCCGCTGGACGGGTCGCGCGCCGCGGTCAGGTTGGTCGGGGCCGAGGGCGTGCTGGCGGTGGCGCTGCCGGTGCTGCCCGCGCCTGCGCCCACCGTGCCGGTGGCTGCAGTCGTAGCAGTGCTGGTCGCCGTGGCGGTGGTCCCGGAGGAGGCCTTCTTGGCCGGCACATACACATCCTTCAGCGCCTCCGGCGACTGCGCGTACTTCTGCGCCACGCCCATGATCACGTGGTACTGGTTCAGCTCATCGTAGATGTTCGCTACCTGGCGCTGGCCGAAGGAGTTGTACAAGGCGTTGTCGACGTCCTTGGCGCTGATGCCCAGGCGCGCCGCGCTTTCCTTGTCGATCTCGACATAGGTCTCGACGCCGTTCTCGGCCTGGTCGGTGTCGACGTCGGTCAGCGCCTTCTGCTGCTTCATGGCGTCGGCCAGCCTGGTGGCCCATGCCTTGAGATCGGCGCGGTTGTCGCTCTTGAGCGTGTACTGGTAGGTCGAGTTCGAAGAGCGGCCGCCCATGCGCAAGTCCTGCACCGGGTTCAGGAACAGCTGCACGCCCGTCACACGCGCCAGCTTGGGCCGCAGGCGGGCGATCACGGCCTGGCCGCTCTCCCCTTTCGCGCGCTCGCTGACCGGCTTCAAATTCATGAACATGAAGCCGCCGCCGGCGCGCGAGCCGCCCGTGAAGCCGACCACGGTGTCGACCGCCGGGTCGTTCTTGATGATGTTGACCAGCTGGTGCAGCTTCTGCTGCATGGCCTGGAAGGAGATGCTCTGGTCGGCGCGCATGCCGCCGTTGATCTGGCCGGTGTCCTGTTGCGGGAAGAAGCCTTTCGGCGCCGCCGAGAACAGGTAGACGTTCAGGCCCACCACGAAGGCCAGGATCAGCATCACCAGCGGCTTGGCGTCCAGCGCCCAGTCCAGCGCATGCTCGTAGGCCTTCAAAATGCGGTTGAAGCCGCGCTCCGACCATTGCGCCAGCTTGCCCGGCTGGCGCTTCAGCTGCTCGTCCTTGTCGTGTTCCTTGAGCAGCAGCGCGCACAGCATGGGCGTGGTGGTCAGCGAGATCACCAGCGAGATCATCACCGCCGCGCTCAAGGTCACCGCGAATTCGCGGAACAGCCGGCCCACCTGGCCGCCCATGAACAGCAGCGGAATGAACACCGCCACCAGCGACAGGCTGATCGACAGCACCGTGAAGCCGACTTCGCTGGCGCCCAGCAGGGCCGCCTTCATGCGGTCCATGCCCTGCTCGACATGGCGGCTGGTGTTTTCCAGCACCACGATGGCGTCGTCGACCACGAAGCCGGTCGCCACGGTCAGCGCCATCAGCGACAGATTGTTCATCGAGAAGCCCAGCATGTACATCACGCCGAAGGTGCCCAGCAGCGAGACGACGGTCGCCACCGCCGGCACCACGGTGGCGCGCACGCTGCGCAGGAACACGCTCACCACCAGCACCACCAGCACGATCGAGATCATCAGGGTCAGCTCGATCTCGCGCAGCGAGGCGCGGATCGAATTGGTGCGGTCCGAGGCCACCTGCATGCTCACATCCTGCGGCAGCTGGGCCTGCAGGGTCGGCAGCAGCGCGCGCACGCCGTCGACAGTCTCGATGACGTTGGCGCCGGGCTGGCTGGTCACCAGCACGATGACGGCCGGCTCGCCGTTGAACAGGCCCAGGGTGTTGATGTTCTCGACGCCGTCCGTCACGTCCGCGATGTCCTGCAGGCGGATCGCGGCGCCGTCGCGCCAGGCCACCACCAGGCCGCGGTAGTCGGCGGCGGTGCGGCCATTGGTCGGCGTGTTCGCCTGCGAATAGATCTGCAGGCGCATGCCGCTGCCTTCCAGCGCGCCCTTGGGACGGTTGGGGTTGGAGGCCTGGATGGCCGCGCGCACGTCCTCGCTGGACAGGCCGTAGCGGTTCATCTGGAAGGGGTTCAGGTCGACACGCACGGCCGGCAGCGAGCCGCCGCCGATCTCGACGTCGCCGACGCCGCGCACCTGGGCCAGCTTCTGCTGGACGACGTTCGAGACTTCGTCATAGATCTGGCCGGGGCTGCGCGTCTTCGAGGTCAGCGCCAGGATGATCACCGGCGAGTCCGACGGGTTGGCCTTGCGGTAGGTCGGGTTGCTCTTCAGCGTGGCCGGCAGGTCGGCGCGCGAAGCGTTGATTGCCGCCTGCACTTCACGCGCGGCCGAGTCGATCTGGCGGTTCAGGTCGAACTGCAGGTTGATGCGGGTCGAGCCGTTGCCGCTGTTCGAGGTGATCTCGTTGACGCCGGCGATGGTCGCCAGCCGCCGTTCCAGCGGCGTCGCCACCGAGGACGCCATCGTGTCCGGGCTCGCCCCCGGCAGGCTGGCGGACACCGACACCGCCGGATAATCCACCTGCGGCAGCGGCGAGACGGGCAGCACGAAGAAGGCGGCGATGCCGGCCAGGGCGATGCCGATGGTCAGCAGCACGGTGGCGATCGGGCGCCTTACGAAGGGCTGCGAGAGATTCATGCGCCGGCTCCGTGCGGACCGTCGATCCGCTTGGCGGTAGTGGTCGGCTGAGTCGACAGCAGCGCGGGTTGCTGCGGCGCCGGCTTGGCGGTCGGCTGGTCGCTATCGCCACCGCCATCCGAACCCGGGCCATGCGGCTTGGCCGGCTCTTGCCCACCCCAGCGCCGCGCCGTGCGGTCGAAGGCCAGGTAGATCACCGGCGTGGTGAACAGGGTCAGCATCTGGCTGACGATCAGGCCGCCGAAGATCGCCAAACCTAACGGACGCCGCAGTTCCGCGCCCTCGCCCCAGCCCAGCATCAGCGGGACCGCCGCGAACAGCGCCGCCAGGGTCGTCATGATGATGGGGCGGAAGCGCAGCATTGCGGCCTGGTGGATCGCGGTGCGCGGGTCCTTGCCCTCGTCTCTTTCCGCCTCGATGGCGAAGTCGATCATCATGATGGCATTTTTTTTCACGATGCCGATCAGCAGGATGATGCCGATGATGCCGATCACACCCAGGCCCTGCCCGGTCACCATCAGCGCCAGCAGCGCGCCGACGCCGGCCGAGGGCAGGGTCGACAGGATGGTCAGCGGGTGGATGTAGCTTTCATAAAGCACGCCGAGCACGATATAGACGCAGACCACCGCCGCCAGGATCAGCCACAGCTGGTTCGACAGCGAGTTCTGGTAGGCGCCGGACGCGCCGAGGAAGGTCATGGTGACGGAAGCCGGCAGCTTGATCGCCGAGGCCACTTCCTTGATCGCGTTGACGGCGGTGCCCAGCTTGACGCCGGCGGCCGCGTCGAAGCCGACCGTGGTGGCCGGATACTGGGCGACGTGGGTGATCTGCAGCGGCGCGGCCTGCTCGGTGATCGAGGCGATCGCGGACAGGGGCGTCGGCTGGCCCGAGCCGGTGCGCAGCTGCAGGTTGGACAGCGCGTCCAGCGACATGTTCTCCGGCTGCTGGGCTTCCAGGATCACGCGGTACTGGTTCGTTTCGGTGAAGATGGTCGAGACGATGCGCTGGCCGAAGGCGCTGTACAGGGCGTCGTCGATGTTCGAGGCCGTCACCGAGAGGCGTGAGGCGCTGTCGCGGTCGATGTTGACATAGGCCGCGGCGCCGCTGGCGCCGGCGTCGGTGACCACGTTGCGCAGCTCCTTGCGCTGGCTCATCGCCTCGGCCAGCTTGCGCGACCATTCCGTCACGGTTTTCGTGTCCGCGCCTTCGATCGAGAGGCGGTACTGGGTCGGGCCGCTCTCGGCGTCGATGGTCAGGTCCTGGGTCGGCTGCAGGTAGAGATTGACGCCGGCGACATTGCGCCTCACCCGCTCGCGCAGGCGGTTCATCAGCTCTTCCTGGTCGCCGCGGCCCTCCTTCAGGTTGATCAGCATGGTGCCGGTGTGGAGCATGGTGTTGTTGGCGGCGTCCACGCCGACGGTGGAGCTGAGCGAAGCCACTTCCGGGTCGGCCAGGATTTCGCGCGCTGCGGCCTGCTGCATCTCGGTCATGGCCTGGTAGGAGATGGCCTGGCGCGCTTCCACACGGGCCTGCAACTGGCCCGTGTTCTGGGTCGGGAACAGCGACTTCGGAATGAAGGTCCACAGCAGGGCCGTCAGCAGCAGCGTGCCCAGGGCCACCAGCAGGGTCAGGCCCTGGCGCTCCAGCACCCAGTTCAGCGAGCGGTCGTAGTAGCCGACGGTGTTATCAAAAGTCGCCTGGAACCAGCGCGCAAAGCGCGAGTTGTGCGACTCGTCGTGTTGGCGCAGCCAGCGCGCCGACATCATCGGCACCAGGGTCAGCGAGACCACCGCGGAAATCAAAATCGTGATCGCCAGCGAGACCGCGAATTCGCGGAACAGGCGTCCCACCACGTCGCCCATGAACAGCAGCGGGATCAGCACCGCGATCAGGGACACCGTCAGCGAGATGATGGTGAAGCCGATCTGGGTCGCGCCCTTGAGCGCCGCCTCCATCGGCTTCTCGCCCTCCTCGATGTAGCGCGAGATGTTCTCGATCATGACAATGGCGTCGTCGACCACGAAGCCGGTGGCGATGGTCAGCGCCATCAGCGACAGGTTGTTCAGGCTGTAGCCCAGCAAATACATGACGCCGAAGGTGCCGACCAGGGAGATCGGCACCGCCAGGCTGGCGATCACGGTGGCGCGGATGCTGTGCAGGAAGGCGAAGATCACCAGCACCACCAGCAGCACGGCCAGCACCAGCTCGATCTGCACGTGCTCGACCGAGGCGCGGATGCCGTTGGTGCGGTCGGACAGCACGTCCACGCGCAGGGTCGGCGGCAGGCTGGCCTGCAGCTCGGGCAGACGCTCCTTGATGGCGTCCACGGTGGCGATCACGTTGGCGCCCGGCTGGCGCTGCACGTTCAGGATGATGGCCGGCTTCATGTTGGCCCAGGCGCCCAGCTTGACGTTCTCGGCGCTGTCGACGACCTTGGCGACGTCGCCCAGGCGCACCGGCGCGCCGTTGCGGTAGGCGACGATCAGGTTCGTATAGTCCGGCACCGTCACCAGCTGGTCGTTGGCGTTGATGGTGTAGGCGCGCGCCGGGCCGTCGAAGCTGCCCTTGGCGCTGTTGGCGTTGGCGGCCGTGATGGCGGTGCGCAGCGTATCGAGACCCAGGCCGTTGGCGGCGAGCGCCTCGGTATTCGCCTGGATCCGCACCGCCGGGCGCTGGCCGCCCTGCAGGGTCACCAGGCCGACGCCCGTGACCTGGCTGATTTTCAAGGCCAGGCGCGTGTTGACGAGGTTCTGCACCTCGGTCAGCGGCATGGTGTCCGAGGTGATGGCCAGGGTCAGCACCGGCGCATCGGCCGGATTGACCTTGGCGTAGACCGGCGGCGCCGGCAGGTCGGTCGGCAGCAGCGAGCCGCCGGCATTGATCGCGGCCTGCACTTCCTGCTCGGCCACGTCCAGGGTCTGGCCCAGGCTGAACTGCAGGGTGACCACGGACACGCCGGCCGCGCTGGTGGAACTCATGCGCGACAGGCCGGACATCTGCCCGAACTGGCGCTCCAGCGGCGCGGTCACGGTGCGCGCCATCACTTCCGGACTCGCACCGGGGTACAGGGTCTGCACCTGGATGGTCGGGAAGTCGACCTGGGGCAGCGCGGAGAGCGGCAGGAATTTATAGCCGACCAGGCCGGCCAGCACGATGGCCAGCATCAGGAGCGAGGTGGCGACCGGGCGGCGGATGAAGGGGGCGGAGGGACTCATGCAGATACCTCCATATGCGGCGCTCGCATACCACGTCGTCCCCGCGAAAGCGGGGATCCATACTGAGCTTTCCAGGTCGGAGCGCTCGCGTTCACGCCCATATGTCGAATTCGGTGGCTCAGCATGGGTTCCCGCTTTCGCGGGAACGACGAGTAGGTGGTACTCATCATTGCGCAGCCCCTGCAGCCTGTTGCTGGCGACGCTGGCGGCGTTCGCCCTGCTGGCCCTGCTCCGCCGCCGTACCCGGCGCGGCGGCGGCGCCCTGCCCGCCCTGCCCACGACGTCCGCCGGCACCGGCACCCGCCGGCCTATCGCCCGGCAAGCTCACCTTGGCCCCATCCTTCAAGCGGTCGGCGCCTTCGGTAATCACGGTCTCGCCGCCCTTCAAGCCCTCGGTGATCTGCACGCGCTCGGCATTCGCCTGGCCGCGCTTCACATTGGTCAGGGCCACGGTCTTCGCCTGCGGGTTCAGCACGTAGACGAAGTCGCCGTTGGCGCCGTGGCGCAGCGCCGTCACCGGCACCGTCACGGCGTTCTTGATGGTGTCGACCTCGAGGCGCACGTTGACGAACTGGCTGGGGAAAAGCTTGCCGGCGTCGTTGGTGAAGCGGGCCTTGGCGCGCACGGTGCCGGTCTGGGTGTCGACCTGGTTGTCCATCGCGAAGAAGCGGCCGGTGGCCAGGTTCTGGGTGCGGGTGCGGTCCATCGCGATGGCCTGCATGCTGGCGTTCTGGTTGACGCGCTGCTGCAGCGCCGGCAGCTGGTCCTGGGGCACCGCGAATTCGACGTCGATCGGCGAGGTCTGGGTGATCACGGCGATGCCGTTGGTGTCGCCGCTGTTGACCAGGTTGCCGATGTCGACGGTGCGCAGGCCGACGCGGCCCGAGATCGGCGCACGCACCTGGGTGTAGCCGAGGTTGATGCGGGCGATGCCTTCGGCCGCCTTGTCGGTGGTGACCGTGCCTTCCAGCTGCTTGACCAGGGCCGCTTGCGTATCGACGTCCTGGCGGGCGATCGAGTCCTGCTCGAGCAGGGTGCGGTAGCGCTGCAGCAGCACGCGCGCGCTTTCCAGCTGGGCTTCGTCGCGCTGGCGCTGGCCGGTGGCCTGCAGCAGGCTCATTTGCGCCGGGCGCGCGTCGATGGTGGCCAGCACCTGGCCTTCCTTGACCAGCTGGCCTTCGGTGAAGGTGATCTTCTGCAGCACGCCGCCGACCTGGGGACGCACGGTCGCCACCGCCGCCGGGGTCACGGTGCCCAGGGCTTCCAGGGTGATCGGAATGTCCGCCCGCTCGGCCTTGCCGACGC
>NZ_CAKKMV010000029.1 GCF_918697865.1 Massilia sp. Bi118
GTGGTGGCGGGCGGGGTGGCCGGCGGAATCACCAGCGGCGGCTGGGGCGCCGGCTTGGCCGTGCCGCCGGTGGCGGGGCTTTTTTGCGCGACCGGGGCTGCGCCGGCGATGCCGCAGGCGAGGCACAGGAGGATGGCGATTGTTGGCAGGCGCATGCCTGCGATCTTGCCAGAAGTATCAGGAAGGCAGCGCCGCTATAGAAGAAAAACCTTGCACCGTCGTCCCCGCGAAAGCGGGGATCCATGCTGAGCTTCCGAAGTCCGTATTCCTGATATTCAGTATGGGCTCCCGCTTTCGCGGGAACGACGGGGGTAGCCGCGGCAGCGGTTACAGCTCGCCGTCCAGCACCGGCTCCGCCGACGGCGTCATCATATGCCCCAGCTTCGCCTGCTTGGTGTTCAGATAGCCGTTGTTGAAGGCATTGCGGTTCACCAGCAGCGGCACGCGCTCGGCGACGTCGAAGCCCAGGCGGGTCAAAGCGTCGATCTTGCGCGGGTTGTTGGTCATCAGGCGCACGGCTTCGATGCCGAAGTGCTGCAGCATCGGCCGCACCAGCTCGTAGTTGCGGGCGTCGGCGTGGAAGCCCAGCTGCAGGTTGGCTTCGACCGTGTCGGCGCCGGCTTCCTGCAGGCGGTAGGCGCGGATTTTATTCACCAGGCCGATGCCGCGGCCTTCCTGGCGCAGGTAGAGCAGGATGCCGCGGCCTTCGGCGGCGATCTTCTTCAGCGCGCCTTCCAGCTGGGCGCCGCAGTCGCAGCGCTGCGAGAACATCACGTCGCCGGTCAGGCACTCGGAATGGATGCGCATCAGCGGCGGTTCGCTGGTGGACAGGTCGCCCAGGGTCATGGCCAGGTGCTCCTTGCCGGTCGCATGTTCCACGAAGGCGTGCAGCGTGAACTGCGCCCACGGCGTCGGCAGGGTGCACGACGTGACGTAGTCGACGAGGTTGGACGCGCTGTTAAGCGGGGCGGCGTTGTCTTGCATGACTGGTTCCTGGAACAATGACGTTATCAACCTGGGGTTGACCCCAAAGTAAACCGCAAGTTTACCGGAAATCCGACACTCCCGTGCGGCCCCGGCCCGCGCCGGAAGGATTTGTATCCGTACGGCATCGTCGTATGCTAGGCTGGCGACGGCTTTTTCCTCGACGACCGCGATGCCGACTTCCCGACCCTTTCCCCGCAACCTGCTCCCGCGCCGCCTTGCCGCCTGGCTGGCGCTCGCCTTCACCCTGCTGTCCTTCCTGCTGTCCGTGCTGCTGGTCACCGTGATCGAACGCCGCAACACGGAGCAGGTCAAGTCCAGCATCGGCCACGGCCTGGAAGAGCTGGCCCTGCAGACCTCCGACAAGCTCGAGCGCGGAATGTACGAACGCTACCGCGAAGTGCGCCTGATTTCCCAGCGCCGCGGCCTGCGCCCGGAGACGCCGATGACGCGCCGCCGCGAGACCCTCGACCAGTTGCAGGACAGTTATGGCTACTACAGCTGGATCGGCATCGCTGGCCTGGACGGCAAGGTGCAGGTGGCGGCCAAAGGCCTGCTGGAGGGCGCCGACGTGTCGAAGCGGCCCTGGTTCAAGGATGCCCTGAACGGCAAGCACGCCGGCGACGTGCACGAGGCGGTGCTGCTGGCCAAGCTCCTGCCGCAGCAGGCCGAGCCCTGGCGCTTCGTCGACGTCGCCTTCCTGGTGCCGGACGAGCACGGCCTGCCGCAGGGCGTGCTCGGCGTGCACCTGTCCTGGCAATGGGCGCGCGACGTCGAGCGCTCGGTCATCGCGCCGATCGCGGCGCGGCGCCAGGTCGAGGCCCTGATCGTCGACGCCGGGGGCAAGGTCCTGCTCGGCCCGCCCGGCGCGCAGGGCGGCACCCTGTCGCTGGCCAGCCTGAAGGCGGCGCAGACCGGCACCGGGGCCGGCTACCTGGTCGAGAAGTGGCCGGACGGCGGTTCCTGGCTGGTCGGTTACGCGCGCGGCCACGGCCACGCCGAATATCCCGGCATGGGCTGGACCGTGCTGGTGCGCCAGAAGGCCGACGACGCCTACGCGCCGGTGCGGCGCCTGAGCGAATACGGCCTGGCCGCCGGCGTCCTGCTGGCGGCCCTGTGCTCGCTGGCGGGCGTCGTCATCGCCCGCCGCATCACCCGTCCGCTGGACGAGCTGGCGCATTCGGCGCAGCGCATCCGCAAAGGGGAGCCCGTGACCATCGACTCGGGACGCGGCGGCTACGAGGAAGTCGAAGCCCTGTCCGGCACCCTGAACGTGCTGGTGGAAGACCTGGTGCGCCGGCGCAGCGAACTGGAAGACCTGAACGCCACGCTGGAGCTGCGCGTCGAGCAGCGCACCGTCGAGCTGGAACAGGCGCTGGCGACCGTGCGCGCCAGCCAGCAGCGCATCGTGAACATCATCGAGACCGCCCAGGACGCCTTCATCAGCGTCGACCTCGACGGCCGCATCACCGACTGGAACTCGGCCGCGCAGGCGCTGCTGGGCTGGAGCCGCCAGGAGGCCGTGGGCCAGCTGCTGTTCGAGCTGGCGATCGCCGAACGCCACCGGCCGGCGGCGCGCCAGGCGCTGCAGCATTTCCGCGACACCGGCCTGCTCGACCTGCTCGACGGCCGCGTCGAGCGCACCCTGGTGCGGCGCGACGGCGTCGAGATCACGGCCGAGATGACGGTCGGCCTGGTCGGCACCGGCAATGGCGTGTTCTTCAGCGTGTTCCTGCACGACGTTTCGCAACGCAAGGAAGTCGAGCGCATGAAGAACGAGTTCGTCTCCACCGTCTCGCACGAGCTGCGCACGCCGCTGACCGCGATCAGCGCCTCGCTGTCGCTGCTGAATATGGGAATGGCGGGCGAGCTGCCGGCGGACGCCAAAGGCCTGGTCGACGTCGCCAGCGCCAGCTCGGAGCGCCTGGTGCGCCTGATCGGCGACGTACTCGACATCCAGAAGATGGAAGCGGGACAGATGGACTACCGGCGCGAAGACCAGGGCATGCTGCGCATCGTCGAGGGCGCGGTGGCGGCCATGGACAGCTTCGCCGCCCAGGCCGGCGTCACGCTGGCCTTCGAGGCCGGGGAAGGCGCCGGCAAGCTGCGCGCCGAAGTCGACCACGACCGCATCACCCAGGTGCTGACCAACCTGCTGTCGAACGCGATCAAGTTTTCCGAGCCGGGCAGCGAGGTGCTGACGCGCCTGAGCGATGAAGGCGGGAAGTTGAGGATCGCCGTGATCGACCACGGCACCGGTATCCCGGAAGCCTTCCGCGGACGGATCTTCCAGCGCTTCGCCCAGGCCGATTCGGCGGACTCGCGCAAGAAGGGCGGCACCGGGCTGGGCCTGAGCATCTGCCAGACCATCGTCGAGGAGCATGGCGGCCGGATCTGGTTCGAGACAGCGGAAGGCGAGGGGACGAGCTTCTTCGTGGAGCTGCCGGCGACTGTCCTGCCCTAGTCGATCGCCCGTCTTCGCCGCTCGGCAGCAGTACAGGACGGCAGAAGAAGCTGCCCGGTACGGGGCAGACCGGCATCGATGATCTTGTTGAGTTCATCGATGGCAAAAGGCCGATAGAGTACCGCGTTGACCCCTTGATTCCCGGGAGCGGCCTGTAACGCCGGTCCCGGATCGGCCAGCAGCACGATGAAGGCTTCCGGCGAACAGCGTTTCAATTCCCCTGTCAAAGAGCGTCGATCGTCATGATTCACCGCCGTACAGGTCAGGATCAGATCGAATTGAATCATGTGTGCCGCATGTAAAGCCTTTTTGGGACTGAATACAGGCGTTACCAGATAGCCAATTGATGAAACGATATTCGCAGTCTTATTGCAGAGTTCCGAATTTTTTTCCAAGACTAAAGCGTATCTCATACTTCCATCCCTCGAATACTTATTGATTATTTGAGATTAAGTATGTGCACATTATTTTTCTTTAATGGTAAAGATAGCACAGGAGCCCGATTCTTAAAAAGGCATTTGCAAGGCGTAGTCGCTGATCGCTCGCCTGTCGCAATTACCTGGCGGGGCAAACGATTGCGTGAAAAATAAACTGGTTTTCTGGAAGGATAAGCAGTTATCATGTTTATGCAGTTCGGGTTCATTAGTTAATGAACATGCTAACTCACTTGCGGGAACACGAAATGAGCGATACGTCCGGGCACTTTTGCTCCAAAATTCTACTCGTCGATGACGAACCGGACGGAGCGGAATTTGCAGCGACATTGTTTGGTGCGCATGGCTTGATCGTACTTATTGCACATTCCGCAAAGGAAGCGCTTCAAGTTCTGCGTGATCAGAAAGACATCGATGCCGTGTTGACCGATGTGATGATGCCCAGCATGAGCGGACTGGAATTGGCGAAGGCTATTCATCAAGAATATCCGCGGATCAAGATCGTCTTGGTGTCGGGATATGCACCTCCCGAACAATTAAATGAGAAAGAGCGGGCTTATTTATTCGCGGAAAAGCCCTATCGGATCGAACACGTGCTGAAGCTATTACGCGCTTAGTGTCTCAAGGATCGTAGCTGAGCACCCGCAACAGCTTCCACTGCCCGCCCTCGCGCTCCCACATCATCGAGAACCGGTACACGCTGCAGCCTTCAGGCTCGCCGGGCGGCTTGTTGCAGAAGCGGTGCTTCCCGATGTGCATGGCATGGTTCGGGCCGGCAGGGAAGATTTCCACGGTTTCCGGCATGGCAATGCGGCGCACGCGGTTCGGCGATTTGAAATTCTTTTCGAAGATTGCGATGTTGTCGGCATAGCCGGTGACGCCTGTGCGGTCGTGGTAGAACTCCAGGCGCGGGCTGAAGCCCTCCTTCATGGGGCCGATGTCGCGGTCGTTCAGGCCGCCGAAAAGGCGAGCGTCCGCGGCCGTGATCTCGGCCTCCAGCTAGGCCCGCGCCGGATCCTTCGAGACCGCCGTTGCCGCCGTGCAGCTCTCCATCAGGCAGAGCGCCACCATCGCTTTGTTCATCCAAATCTCCTTTCAGGGAAAGTCCCGACTATGCCGAATTTGTATGGCCGGATGCACGCCAAATCTGACGAAAGAGCCGATCGCGTGGTCTAACGGTGGGATAGCACTGACGGGTGGTGTTGCTGGAAATGCGGAATTTGTTGAAAGACTGCTTTAACGCAAATTTCTAACGATATAATTATTCGGCATCATTCTTCGTGCAGATCGACCTGGAGCAAAGCGATGATCCGGACCCTGATGGCAGAAGCAAATCCTGTTGCGCGGCTGGGCATGCGCTCGCTGCTCGGCGCGCATGCGGATGTGCTGGAAATCGACGAAGCAGGCAGCCTCGACGAGCTGCTGGGCAAGCTGCGCGAACGCTACTACGAATTCATCATCGTCGAGCCGGCGATGTCCGGCGCCGGCACATCGCTGGTCGGCCGCCTGCGCGAGCTTTCTCCCTGGTCGAACCTCCTGGTCCTGACTGAGCTCGACGAATTGAGCTTTGGCGTCGATGCGATTCGTGCGGGGGCGAAAGGTTATCTGATGAAGACCGCTACACGCGACGAAATGCGGACCGCCGTGAGGCGCGTTGCCAACGGCAGGCTGTATTTCAGCAAAGCGCTGGCGACCGAGATCGAACATTGCGCGCGAAAATTCGACGGTCGCAACAAGCCGCACGAAAGCTTTCGCAAGCGCGAGTTCCAGGTGTTCTCGCTCACCGTATGCGGGATGACGCCGATTGAAAGCGCGTACGTCCTGCAAATGCGTACGGAACAAGTGGCTGACTTCAGGCACAGCGTCATGTCGCGCCTTGGCGTGAAGACGCCGCATGAGATGGTCGAGTATGCGACCCAGCAGGGTCTGCTGCCGGAGTGCCGCAATGTCAGCAGCGAACTGTGGGCAGGCCGCTACGGCCAGCATGGCGTGATGCCCGAATCGGGCCGGGCGCCGGTCTCCGCCTAGGCGCCAGCTGATGCCGCCACGCCCTGCGCCGCAATCCGGGCCGCCAGCTCGGCGGCCGGCGCCGGCTTCGAGATGAAGTAGCCCTGCGCCACGTCGCAGCCGTTGGCGCGCAGCCATTCCAGTTCCTGTTCCGTCTCGACGCCTTCGGCCACCACTGACAGCCCCAGCGCGTGGCTGAGCATGATGGTGGACTGGACGATGGCGGCATTGCGCGGCGAATCGGCGATTGCGGTGACGAAGCTGCGGTCGAGCTTCAGTTCGTTCACCGGCAGGCTTTTCAGGTAGGCCAGCGAGGCCTGGCCGACGCCGTAGTCGTCGATCGAGAGTTTGACGCCGAGCGCCGCCAGCGCATTCAGGTGGGCCAGCGCCAGCGCCGGCTCGTCCATCAGGGCGCTCTCGGTGATCTCGAGGCACAGGCTGGAAGCAGGCACCTGGTGGAATTCGAGCAGGGCATGCACGCGCCGCGGCAGCTCCGGATCGAGCAGGTCCAGCGTCGACAGGTTGGCCGACACCGCGATCTCCAGGCCCTCGCTGCGCCACTGCGCCAGCTGGCGGATCGCGGCGTCCAGTACCCACGGCGTGACTTCGCGGATGAAACCGGTCTGCTCGGCAAAGGGGATGAAGCTGCCCGGCGGGACCATGCCGCGCTCCGGATGGCGCCAGCGCAGCAGCGCCTCTACCGCATTGACGCGTCCGGTCCTGAAGTCGAGCTTGGGCTGGTAGGCCAGCGTGAATTCGCCGCGCTCCATGGCCGCGCGCATGTCGCCGATCAGGGACAGCTGTTCCGGCGCGGGCTCGGCGCCGGCCTCGTGGGCGAAGGCCAGGCCGGAACGGCGCCGCTTGGCCGCGGCCAGCGCCAGCTCGGCGCGCCGCAGCAGGGTGCTGGCATCCAGCCCGTCCTGCGGATACAAAGAGATGCCGATGCTGCCGCCGATGTCGAGGCGCTGGCCGTCCAGCGTGATCGGGTCGCGCAGCTGCTCCAGCACGGCGCCGGCAAAACTGCGCGCGCAATCCTCGGTCTCGATCTCGAGCAGGAAGGCGAAGTGGTCGCCCCACAGGCGCGCCACCATGACGGGCCGCCGCTCCAGGGTCGAGATGCGCTCGCCGACCTCGCGCAGCAGGCGGTCGCCGACCTGGTAGCCGAGCGCGTTGTTGATCATGGCGAAGCGGTCGATGTTCAGCACCGCCACCGCGCGCGGCACGCCGGCCGGCAGGCGCGCGAAGGTTTCGAGGAAGCGCGTGCGGTTGGGCAGGTCGGTCAGGCTGTCGACGTAAGCGAGGCGCACGATGCGCTCTTCGCGGCTGGCGATGCCGTCGCGCATATGGGCGAAGCTGGTGGCCAGCCGGCCGATCTCGTCCTGCGGCAGGGCCGGCAGGGCCTGGCCGTAGTCGCCCTGGGCGATGCGGTGGGCGGCGGTCGACAGCTGGTCCAGCGGCCGCACGATGCGCCGCGCCAGCGTGAAGCTGCCGAGCGCGAACACCAGGATGGCGGTGCCGATCACGCCCAGCAGGCGCGCCTGCAGCAGGTTGAAAGGCGCCTGGACCTGGGCCACCGGCAGCTGCAGCACGGCCTGGGTGGCGCCGTCGAGCGGCAGGCGCATGGTGCGGTAAGGTTCGCCGCCGACCTCGAGCAGCTCCTGCTGGCCGGCGGCCGGCAGGTGGTTCAGGGCCAGGGCGGCGCGGCGCGGCGCGTCGAAGGAGGAAGCCAGCAGCACCGGGCCGTGCGCGCCGAAGCGCACCATGTGCACCGCCAGGCCGGTCACCTCGGCCATGTCGCGCGCCCAGCGGTCGTCGACCTGGAAGGCCATCGCCACCCAGGCGATGCGGCGCGGCGCCATGATCGGCACCAGCACCACCTGGTACAGCTGGCCGTTGCGCATCTGGCGAAAACCCGCGCTGCGTCCGCTCTTTTCGGCCTCGAGCAGCAGGTCGGGGAAGGCGAAGGCGTCGCCGGGGCCGGTGGGACGCTGGGAGCTGGCGATCAGGGCGCCGTCGATGCCGGCCACCATCATGACCTGGGCGTGGATGCGCTGGCCATGGTTGCCGATCACCGAGCGCATGGTGGGCTGGTCCTGGGTCGCGATCGCCTCGCGGAAGGCGAAATCGGCGGACAGCACGCCGGCCGCGGTCTCGAGCTGGTGCTGGTTCTGTTCGAGCAGGCGCTGGAAGACCTTGGCGCCGACCGCCAGTTCGTTCTGGCCTTCGCTGCCGACGATGCGCGCGCTGCTGTCGCGCACCAGGGCCAGCACCAGGGCCATGACCAATACCAGCAGGCCGACGAAGACGAGGACGATGCGGCGCTGGAGCGAAGTCGGGACCATGGGTGATGCCTGGTTGTGCTGAGTATTAGTATTGGTCCTGGTCGACCGCCGTATGCGGCTTGGGCTCGCGGGCCCGCGCATCCAGCACCAGCCTGAGTTTTTGCGCGGCCGCGCCTACGTCGATCTCGCTGGCGGCGGCCTGCGCTTTCTGCAGCGGGTGCCACAGCCGCAGGCGGTAGCGGCCGGCGGGCAGGTTGGCGATGGCTACCCGACCATCGGGGCCGGTCTTGCCGAAGTACGGCGTCTCGACCACCAGCACATAGGCTTCCATCCAGTCGTGGATATTGCAGCCGATGATGACTTCACCCGGCTTGTCGAAGGTGATCGGCTGGCCGGGCTTGCCCGCGTACAGCTTGATCTCGAAGCGCTTGGGTTGGGAGAAGGAGTAGACGTGGTGGCGCACCGTGTCGTTGTTCGGGAAATCGACCGAGGCGCCGGTCTGGACCACGGTCACCCAGGGCGCGAATTCCTGGCCGCGCTGCTCGATGACGGCATGCGGACGGTTCTTCGGTGCGGCTGCCGGACCGGCCAGCGGCTCGAGCAGCACGGCGGCGTCAAGCAGCGGCTTGCCGGCCGGCGTCTGCACCAGCGCCTCGAGTGCGGCGGCGCCGGCCGGACTGGCGGCGAGGGATAGGGCCAACAGTGCCGGCAACAGCGCACGCACGGACATCGTTTTCCTTACTGGTCGAGCTGCATGGCTGGCGCGATCTGCCAGAGTTCGGTGGTGAGGTCGCCTTCGCGGTAGGTCAGCACGTGCAGGACCTTGAGCGGCAGCTTGCCGCCGTAGTCGGCGCGCTGCTGTACCGAGGCGCCCTTGGCGTTGGCGAAGGCGCTCAGCTTGCCGAAGCTGACGGGACGCGGCTTGCCGTCATTCACGGCGATGAATTTCTGCCAGACCGCGCGGATCGCTTCCTTGCCGCGGTAGCGGCCATCGAGCGGACCGCCGACCCACTCCATATAGGCGTCGTCGGCGTAATCCTTCATCAGGGCATCCAGGTCGCCGGAGGCAACCGCATCCAAGTGGGCGCGCGCCTTGGCTTCGTCCAGCGGGCCGGCGATGGCGGTGGTGGCGGACAGGCAGGCCGCTGCCGCCAGGGCCAGGCTTGCACAGCTTTGCTTGAGCTTTCGGATCGTCATTTGCGTCTCCTTGTACTTATGCCGGGCTGATTTTATGCCTGGAAATTAATAATACACGGAAACATCTTGACGTTCTATATACATGGGACAACGTTGTATTTGCGCCGTAAATACGCTAGTGGAACTCATGCAGAGCGATGCCGCCGAAGGCTTCGTCCCAGGCGGAGAAATCGCTTTCCAGCCCCGGCAGGAGGCGCAGCAGGGCCGGCTTGTCCTTGTGGAAGGTGGTGGCGCTGCCGTCGATCTCGCGGGACGACTGCAGGCGGAAGACGCCGGCGTGTGCCGGCTCGGCCTGCGGCCCGGTGGGGACCGGTTCCCTGAGCAGCACCAGCACCTGCTCGCCATCGAGCTTCAGGCGCAGCAGCTGGGCCGCTTCGCCCGCCTCGGCGCGCACATAGCGGCGCTGGGTCTCGGGCGCGATTTCGCCGGCTTCCAGCGCGATCCGCACCTGCTTGCGGTGGCGTACGCCCCAGTCGAGGAAGGGTAGCGCGAATGCCGTCACCTGGGCCGGGTCGGTGCGGTAATCCATCACGGCCAGCGCGTCGACCAGCGGCGCCAGACCGTCCAGCAGGGCGGTCCGTGCATCCCACCAGAAGGGCACCACCAGTTCCAGGCGCAGGCTGCCGGCGGCCGTGCGCAGGGTGCGCGCCATGGCCAGGTAGCGCGCGTCCCAGTCGATCCTGCCGCTGCCGTATTCGGGCAGCAGATAGGGTTCGACGTCGAACTGCAGGCCGCCCAGGCGCGCGGCCGGCTCCACGCTGGCGTTGTAGGCGGCGTAGGCATGCGCCAGGCGTGCCAGCGCCGGCTGCTGCTCGGGGAGGACCATGTGCGGGTCGCCGTCCACGCTCAGCACGCGGATGCCGCGCTTGCCCGCGGCGCGGATGAAGGCCGCCAGCGCGGCAGGCTCGCGCACCGCGTCGTTCTTGAAGGGGACGGTGATGAAGAGATCGCGTACCTCGTGCGCCGCGGCCCAGTCGAGCAAACGCGGACCATGCTCGCGCCAGTCTGCGGCCTTCCATACCCAGGTCGAGCGCGCGGCGGGTTTCCTGTCCGCCACCGGATCGGGCTCGAGGGCCAGCGAGGCGATCGTCACGCTCGCTGCCTGCGCCGGGCATTGCAGGACGAAGTGGCGCCAGGAGGCGGGATCGAGTGCTTTCGGCAGCGCGAACATGAAGGGTTCCGTGCTGGCGGACATACGCGCCGGCAGCTGGCCGAGCGTTAGCGCGGTTTCTCGTTCGGTCTGCGCGGCGTCGGCCGCCTGCAGCGTGAAGCCGGCGCCGCCGGAATACGATGCCGCCAGCCGCAGGCGCGCACGCGGCAGGAACCAGGGTCCGCTGAGCAGGACCCCGGCCGGACGCGTGCCGGCGCCACAGCCCACCGTCAGCCGGCCCCCTTCGAGCCGGACGCGCACCCGCTCCTCGACGCCGAAGGCGCGCGCCTGCATGCGCTCCAGCAGATTTTCGCGCAGCGGCATCGGGCCCGGCTTCGGCGTGCCCTGGCGAGTCGAAGGCAGCACGTGCTCGCTGACGGCGAAGCGGCCTTCGCGCACGCGGCCGTGCAGCAGGATGGTGCGTTCGGGCTCTTCGGCGGGCGCCAGCGGAAACAGAGTCTCGACGCGGGCGCCCGCGGGCAGGGCCAGGCTGCGGCAGCCGGGGCGCTCGGCCTGGCTGTCCGCGAACCAGCGCAGCGGCGCGCCATCGGCGCCGGCGGTATCGGCATAAGGCTGCTGCGGCGCCGGCGCGCCCGCCTGCGGGCACAGGTGCAACCAGGCGGCATGGGCGGGGGCTGTCATGGCCAGCAGCAGCGTTAGTAGAAGTCCGCGCATCGGGGCTCAGGCGCCAAGGCTGCCCTTGCGCTTCATGGCGCCCCAGCTGGCTTCCTTCTGGGTCGCCCAGCGGTACAGGCCGATCAGGCGCCACCAGGTGTTCAGCTGGCGGTAGCCGAGGTTCTCGATGAGAACGATGAAGCCCAGCGCCAGCAGCTGCTTGCCGCGCGGGTAGATGTGGAAGGACATCTCTTCCAGCAGCAGGCCGGAGGCGGACAGCAGGACGCCGAGGCCGATCGCGACGAACATGAAGGTCGAAAAGGCCTGCCAGGAGATGGCGCCGGTCAGGAAGGAGACGATCATGAAGAGATAGCCGCCCACTTCGACCACGGGTCCCAGCCACTCAAAAAGTAACATGAACGGGAACGCCAGCCAGCCCGGCACGCCGCCGTTCTTCGAGAAGAACAGGCCCCAGTTGGCGTTCAGGCTCTCGGCCAGGCCGCGCTGCCAGCGGATGCGCTGGTTCTTCAGGGTCTTCAGGTCTTCCGGCGCCTCGGTCCAGCACACCGGGTCCGGCACGAATTCGATGCGGTAGGGCTGGCGCCTTGCGCGCAGCAGGCGGTGCAGGCGCACGATCAGTTCCATGTCCTCGCCGATGGTGTCGGGACGGTAGCCGCCCACGCTGACCACGGCGTCCTTGCGGAACACGCCGAAGGCGCCGGAGATGATCAGCATGCCGTTCACCGCCGACCAGCCGAGGCGCCCGAACAGGAAGGCGCGCAGGTATTCGACCACCTGGAACAGGGCCCACGGGTTGCGCGGCAGGCCGACCTTCGTCAGGAAGCCGCCGGCCACTTCGCAGCCGTTGGCGATGCGGATGGTGCCGCCGGTGGCGACCACGGTCGGGTCGCGCAGGAAGGGCTGGGTCACACGCTCCAGGCTGTCGCGCTGCAGGATCGAGTCGGCGTCGACGCCGCAGAACAGCGGATAGCGCGCGGCGTTGATGCCGGCATTGAGCGAGTCCGCCTTGCCGCCGTTGAACTTGTCGATCACGCGCAAGTTCGGGAATTTCGTCGAGCGGTAGATCGCCTTGATTTCCTTGGTCGGGATCTGGCGGCGGTAGGCTTCCGGGAAGGGCAGCAGGCCGAATTCGCGCTTCAGGACATCGAGGGTGCCGTCCTTCGAGCCGTCGTTGACCACCACCAGCTCGTATTCGGAATAGGTCAGCTGCAGCATCGAACGCACCGAGGCGGCAATGCTCGCTTCCTCGTTATAGGCCGGGACCAGGATGCTGACCGGCGGCTCCAGGCCCGAGTAGGCGCGTGGCAGGTCGTCCAGCATCTCTTCCTGGCCCTTGCGGTGCAGGGTGCGCAGCGACAGCAGGTTCAATACCAGGTAGCCCCCGTTCAGCAGCACGAAGTAGCACAGCACGAACCAGGTGACGAAATCGAGCAGCAGGTGGTGGGAATTCATGCAGCCTCCGTTTCTTCGGCCAGCGCGTCCTGCTCGGCCATCACCTGGGCCAGCATGTCGGCGGCGTAGCGGTCGTCCAGCTTGGCATGCAGCGCGTCGAGGTCGGCGCGCTTCAGCCAGGGCAGTTCGACCAAGGCCTGGGCCGCGCGGTAGCGCACCCACCATTCGCGGTCGGCCAGCATGGCGACCAGGCGCTCGACGTCGCCGCGGTCGCCGACGCGGCCCAGCGCCTTGGCGGCCTGCACCCGCACCTGCCAGTCTTCGTCAAGCAAGAGCGTGCGCACCGGCTCCTGCAGCAGCGGCGTGTTCACGATGCGCAGGGCGGCGGTCACGATGGCGACCTCGCCGCTGGCCAGCGCGGCAGCCAGGGACTCGGCCGGCAGCTCGATGCGCAGGGCTTCGGCGATGCGCAGCGCGCGCGGCAGGCGCTGCGCATTCAGGCGCGGCAGCATCCCGGCCAGCACCGCCGCCACCGGCGTGCCGGCCTGCTGCAGGATGCCGGCCACGTGCGACATGGCCCAGTCCTCGCGTTCGATGAACAGCGGCGTCAGATATTCGGCGGCGGCCTGCGGATCGATGCGCACCAGCGCCCACAGCGCCGTCAGCGACAGCGTCGGGTCGTCCATGCCGGCCAGGCGCAGCAGCTGCGGCCAGGCCTGGCGGTCGCCCAGGTGGCCCAGCATCAGCGCGGCCAGCAGGCGCTCGGTGCGCGCGCGCCGGCCCAGCATGGCGCGCGCTTCGTTGTCCAAACCGAGGCGGCAGGCGATGCCGTTCAGGGCCGCGCCGGCGTCGCCGCGCAGCGAGGCTTGCAGGTGCACCCACAGCTTGATGAAGTGCAGGCGCTCGGAGCCGCGCAAGGGCGGCAGCTGTTGCGGGATCTCGCCGACGATGGCGGCGTTCAGCAGCGGGCGCCAGCGCGCGAGCGTGCGCGCCTTGCGGCGTTCGCGGGCGCGCAGGGCGATGCGCAGGCGGACGATCTGCAGGCCGAGCAGGAGGGTCAGGAGCAGGGCGGCGATGCCGGTCCAGAACGCGGCAGCGAGGATCGGGTCCTCTTTGAAGCTCATGCCGCCGTTTTCAGGAAGCGGCGCAGGCGCGCCAGCAGCTCTTGCGGCTGGAAAGGTTTGATGATGAAGTCGTCGGCACCGGCGTCGAGGGCGCGCACGGTGTCGCGTTCGGTGTTCTTCGCGGTCAGCATGATGACCGGCGTCTCACGCCAGGCGTCCTGGGCGCGGATCAGGGCCACGATCTCGAAGCCGTCCACGTAGGGCAGCATCACGTCGAGCAGCACCAGGTCGGGCGCCGGACTGGCGAGGACGTGGGCGGTGGCGGCGCGGCCGTCGGCGACGTGGGTAACCTGGTAGCCCTGGCGCTCCAGCATGAAGGTCAGGACGTGGGCAATGTGGACGTCATCCTCGACGACGAGGACGGTGGCTTGTGCGCTCATGAAGTGGCCGCGAATAAGTTGCTCTGAGGCTCCATTTTATACCGGCCCGCGAGCAAAACACCGTCCGCGCAAGCTAAATTGTGGCCTGCAAGCGACTACCTTGGGTTACATTTCGCGGATACCGTTGGCAGGCTGTCCAGCTTCGTGGGCAGCCTGCCAACTCAATGCAGCTTATTCAGTGCCGCCGGCTTAGCGCGGCAGGTCGAACAGCAGCAGCTCGGCCGCTTCGGCCTTCGCCAGCGTGACGCGCTCCTCGTCGGCCAGCTTGAGGGCGTCGCCGGTGTTCAGCACCACGCCATTCACCTCGACCCGGCCGCGGATCACGTGGACATAGGCGAGACGCCCGGCGCCCAGGACATGCCCGGCCTGCTCGTCGCCGTTCAGGATGGCGGCATACAGCGAGGCGTCCTGGTGGATCAGCACCGAGCCTTCGCGGCCGTCGCCGGAGGCGATCAGGCGCAGCTTGCCCTGCTTCTCTTCGACGGGGAAATGCTTCTCCTCGTAGCTCGGCGGGATGCCTTGCTGGCCCGGCTGGATCCAGATCTGCAGGAAGTGCACCGGCTCGGTCTTCGAACCGTTGAATTCGCTGTGGCGCACGCCGCTGCCGGCGCTCATGCGCTGCACATCGCCATAGTGCAGCACCGAACCGGTGCCCATGCTGTCCTTGTGCTCCAGCGCGCCATCCAGCACGTAGGAGATGATTTCCATGTCGCGGTGGCCGTGGGTGCCGAAGCCGCCGCCGGGTGCGACGCGGTCTTCGTTGATCACGCGCAGCGGGCCGAAGCCCTGGTGGCGCGGGTCGTAGTAGTCGGCGAAGGAAAAGCTGTGCTGCGAATTCAGCCAGCCGTGGTTGGCGTGGCCGCGGTCTTCACTTTTGCGAATTTCGATCATGGTCTGCTCCTGTGTGTGTTCTCGATGGAAGCCAGTATAGCGAGGCCGGTTCAGGAAGAAAAACGAGTAGTTTTTGGGGTTATGATCGAAAAAATCGAACGCATGCTGAGCAGGTATATCGGTAAAAGCCGGCAGCGCTGAGGTCCAGACGCATGAGAATATTTGTTGGACATCTGCGTTATGCTATGCCGGCTTCGCTGATTACCCACCTGTCCAGACCCGCTTTACGATGATGAGAAAAATAATCTTGTTGGTAATCCTTGTGGCCATGGGCTGGAAGGGGTACGAGAAATATAGTCACGATGCAAAGCAAACAAAAACGGCACCGGAATACGCACTCAGTTCAGAGATTGAGCCCAACGATGTTCCAGGCATCGATTTGAGGGCGTCGAGCCGGTCTACGTTCACATGTGACGGCCGTGTCTATTGCAGCCAGATGAAATCCTGTAACGAGGCAAAATACTTCCTCGAACACTGCCCCGGCGTGAAAATGGATGGCGATCATGATGGCGTCCCGTGTGAGGCGCAGTGGTGCAGCTAGTGCATGGACTGCGCTAGCGCCGCAGCGGATCCAGCAAGCCGCGCAGCGCGTTATGGTCGATCTCATACATCAGTTCCAATAGCTCGCCCAGTTCGCCGCGCGGAAATCCTTCGCGCGCAAACCACGCGAGGTAATGCCCGGGAAGTTCCGCGATCTTCTTGCCCTGGTATTTACCGAAGGGCATTTCGCGGACGAGGAGCAGTTGCAGGTGTTCTGGTTTCATGGTGGCGCCATTGTAGTAGCATGGCCGGAGGAGGAGGGCACCGTCATGGACCTTGAGCACAACCTGCAGCGCTTCGTCGACGCCCAGGAGGGCATCTACGCCACCGCGCTGGCCGAGCTGCGCGCCGGCCACAAGCGCACCCACTGGATGTGGTTCATCTTTCCGCAGGTCGAAGGCCTGGGGCACAGCGAGATGGCGCGGCGCTACGCGATCCGTTCCGCCGACGAAGCCGCCGCCTACCTCGCGCACCCGGTGCTCGGCAAGCGCCTGCGCGAATGCACGGCCAGCGTCGCCATGCACGAGGACCGCGGCGTCGACGAGATCTTCGGCCATCCCGACGACCTGAAATTCCACTCCAGTATGACCCTGTTCGCCGACGTCGCCCCGGACGAGGCGCTGTTCCAGGACTGCCTGGACCGCTTCTTCGACGGCAGGCCGGATGCGGGCACCATGGCGAGGCTGTCATGAACGCAAACCAATTCGCAGCATTGCCCGCATTCGTGCGCGGCATGGAAGCACTGGTCGACCGCGGCGCCGATGAAGCCACGATCCTGCGCGAGGGCCGCGCGCTGCTGGCCGGGTTGATCGCCGAGGATGGCTGGCTGCCGGCGGCCCTGCTCGAGCCGGACCCGGACAGCTACCGCATCCACCAGCTGCACCTCGATTCGGCCGGCCGCTTTTCGGTGTCGGCCATGGTCTGGGGGCCGGGGCAGGGCACGCCCATCCACGACCACACGGTCTGGGGCATGGTGGGCGTGCTGCGCGGAAGGGAACGCTGCGAGGAATTCGCGCCCCTGCTGGAGCCCGGCGGGCCGCTGGTCAGCGGCCATGTGCACGAGCTGGCTCCCGGTGATATCGACCTTGTATCACCCACTATCGGTGATATACATCGCGTATCGAACGCGCTGGCAGACGGCACCTCAGTCAGCATCCACGTGTATGGCGGCGACATCGGCAGCATCGAGCGTTCGCGCTACGACGACACCGGCCGCGCCACCCCCTTCGTCAGCCCCTACGCCGCCTGCCTGCTGCCCGGTCGTGCGAGCTGAGGTGGATCTGCTGTTGTTGCGTATAATCCGCCGGATAGCTCGTTCACCAACACATCTCAATAACAACTATGGCTTCATCTTCAGAAAACATCAGCATGGCGGTGTTCTGCGACTTCGAGAACGTCGCACTCGGCGTGCGCGATGCGAATTACGAGAAATTCGACATCAAGCCCGTCCTCGAACGCCTGCTGCTCAAGGGCAGTATCGTGGTCAAGAAAGCCTATTGCGACTGGGACCGCTACAAAGGCTTCAAGGCGACGATGCATGAAGCGAATTTCGAACTGATCGAGATCCCGCACGTGCGCCAGTCGGGCAAGAATTCTGCCGACATCCGCATGGTGGTGGACGCGCTCGACCTCTGCTACACCAAGGCCCACGTCGACACCTTCGTGATCATCTCCGGGGATTCCGACTTCTCGCCGCTGGTGTCGAAGCTGCGCGAAAACGCCAAGCGCGTGATCGGCGTCGGCGTCAAGAATTCGACCTCGGACCTGCTGGTCGCCAACTGCGACGAATTCATCTTCTACGACGACCTGGTGCGCGAAGTGCGCCGCGCCGCCGCCAAGCGCGACGAGCGCAAGAGCCAGCCGCAGCAGCGGGGCGGCCGTCCTTCCGACGAGAGCAACCGCAAGAAGGAAGAGATGGAAGCGCGCAAGCTGCAGGCGCTGGAGATGGTGGTCGAGACCTTCGACGCTTTGGTGTCCGAGCGCGGCGACACCGGCAAGATCTGGGCGTCGCTGCTGAAGGACACCCTGAAGCGCCGCCGTCCGGATTTCTCCGAGACCTATTACGGCTTCCGCACCTTCGGCAATCTGCTGGAAGAGGCGCAGACCCGCGGCCTGTTCGAGTTCGGCCGCGACGAGAAGTCGGGCACCTATGTCTATCGCAGTACCCAGGCCCTCGAGAGTCTCGGCGCCGTGGCGGAAGCCGATCCGGGACAGGCGGCGTTCGAGGCGGTCGTACGGGAGGCCAACGACGAGCTGGCCGCGGAGACGCAGGGCGAGCAGCCGAGCGAAGTTCCTGCCGCCGCCCGCGAGTCGTCGCGCCGCCGTGGCGGACGCGGACGCAAAGGCCGCGAGCAGGGCAGCGACCTGGCCGCCGAGCAGGCCGCGTTTGCGCAGGAACAGGCAGCGCAGGAAGAGGCCGCGATGGCCAGCTGGCCGGCGCCGACCCCGGACCTGGTCGAAGCCGAAGACGCCGCATCCGCGAGCGTGGCCGCGCAACTGCAGGCTGCCGAAGCGGCCTATGCTGCTTCCGACGCCGTTGAAGCCGCGCCGGAAGCCGCTGCGGAGCAACCGGCCGCCCCGGTGAAGGAACGCCGCCGCGCGCCGCGCAAGCCGTCCACCCGCAAGGCCAGCGCGGCGCAAGCCACGGCCGAAGCGGCTGCGGCGCCCGAGCCTGGCGCCGATAACGCAGCCATCGCTGCCGATGCGGTGGCCGCGGTCGCATCTTCCGCCGGCGCCACCGCGGCAGCCGACGCCGACACCGGCGGCATCACCGACGCCGACCCGTCCGATCCGGCGCCGGCCGATGCCGAAGCCGGCGAGCAGGCCGACGACCAGGCCGCCAAACCGGAGCGCAAGAAGTCCTCGCGTCCGTCCCACAAGGCGCCCTCGCGCAAGCCGGCTGCGCGCACGCGCCGCCCGGCCAAACCGAAGACCCCGGAAGGCGCCTGATCCGGTTCTTACGCGCGCCGGGTCAAGCCGGGTGTGTGCAATAATGACAACGCACACCCTGGCTCGCCCGCCCGCGTAAAGGACCGACATCATGCGACCGCTCACCGGACTGCTCATCGTCTCCGCTGCCCTTGCGGCGCCGCTCGCGGCCGCGGCTGCGCCGCCACCGTCGCCCTCGGCCTCCCATCCGCTGCTGGGCATCTGGGTGCTCAGCATCCCTCAGCTGGGCTGCTCCGAGACCTACCACTTCCGCGGCGACGGCACCACCCTGGTGAAGAGCGCCGGCGAGATCTCGGAAAGCGAGTTCACGGTGGCCGAAAAGCCCAGCGCCAAGGGCTTCTACAAGCTGGAAGACCGGGTCGTGAAGGACAACGGCAAGCAGGACTGCTCCGGTGAGGTCATGCAGATCGGCACCAGGGCCACCAACTACCTGCGCTTCCATCCCTCGGGCGCGCGCTTCGTGATGTGCCGCGAGGAGTCGATGGAGGCGTGCATCGGGCCTTTCGAACGGATGCCGGCGCAGGGGATTTGAGGCATTTCCTATAAAATTCCGTAGCGAAAAGCGATATACCTAAAGCTATTGAGCCTTAAAAAAGCAGGAATTTTATATTGCAATATCGGTAGCGTCTTTCCCTTTCACCGAAGTTAAACGTTCAGTGGGTGCTTCTGGAAGAGGAGGATGTTCTACTGGAGCACGCTTATATGCCATTTCGTGCTTCATCATTCTGCATATACCGTCCAATCCTGGGAACATTGTCGCCCCAGAGAGTCCCATGTAATAAAGGTCTTCAAGCGCCTCCACTGCACATTTGATTGGTACGTCGACTGCTGTAAGCAGTCTCGCTCCGGTATTTTTCTCAATTCCGCAGAGTAACGCTTCGAGGTCAGCTACATTTGTCACTAAAAAGCGTCCTTGTTGAGCGAGTAAGCGCGGATTTTTTCTTGGTGATATCGCGAGGTACGCAACATTTACCGCTGGCGAGGTTAACGTAACCTGTGATGGTGCATGTCGCGTAACTTCTTCACTTAGACCGAAAATTCTGACATGCGTATCATTTATACGATTCTGTCTGTTCTCTAACGCATCGGAAAACGCAAAGAAGGCAGCAACATAGGGCGATGCAGTCCAGTCCAGCAAAGGCGTTGGAAGACCATGGTGCTGAGCTAATCCTAAGACAACGGAAAAATCTTCGGCGTCATTCGGCGCAAACCTGATATCTAATATGGCTTCTGCCAAACCGCGGAAGGTCGGCATTGTTTCATAGCAAAATCTTTCAAGCCGAGAGCGACCTGCCCGATGTAGAGTAGACGATAGCAGAAAATTATTGCTTCCATGGCCACGGAAGTTTTCGAATTGGCCATTTTGTCGCTGCTCACCGGCCCAAATTTTAAATGCGTTCCAGCTATTAAGTTTTTTTGCCTTTACTTTCAATAATTTCGCCGGCGCGCCAAATTGCATTGGCTTGGATCTTCCGGTGTCATCAGTCCAAAAACCGATTAATTGATTATTCTTTTGCTCTAAGTTGCCGTTGAATTTAAAAAGTTTCTCAGCGTCTGGTAGTGGTGTAGGCGCATAAAGCCCTCCGCCATTATCGGCAACGTAAAATCTTATTGGCTTTAATCGATATTTTTGTTCGGTGAGCGGAATCAGTTCTACTAGGACTCCGCCTGGCTGGAGACCTTCGCCATGCCATTGGATCATCGCTTCGAGTGGGCGGTCAGCGTCACGGCAAAGCATGGCAGTTGCGTCGCCATGTTCTGTGCTAATTGAACCGTAGAGCTGGAGTGGAAGTTGTGTTATCTCTCTCATTTTGTACTGAATTCGTCTATATCCCTGATATCTGAGCTTGACCATCAGGCATGTTTTTGTGGTTTAAATTTGTCGAACCGAGCCATATTCTACATCTTAATATTGTTAATTTTGCCATTTTCGAGCGGCGTGGCATCGCGGGCGAGGAAATGGCCAAGGTAACGAGAACAGCTAACGTTAATAGCTCCCTGCGCGGTATCGGTGTATATTGCTCGGCGGTTAGTCATTAGTTATCGGATCCCTTGATGTCCCCGGCACTCCTTTTTTGCATCCTCATCGCGTATTTCGCACTACTGCTCGGCGTCGCCTGGGCGACTTCGCGCAACGCCAACAACGACAGCTTCTTCATCGGTAACAAGAGCAGCAACTGGATGCTGGTCGCCTTCGGCATGGTCGGCACCACGCTCTCGGGCGCGACCTTCATCAGCGTGCCGGGCGCGGTCGGCAGCGACGCCTTCGGCTACGGCCAGGTGCTGATCGGCTATGTGTTCGGCTACGTCGCCGTGGTCTACCTGCTGCTGCCGCTGTACTACCGGCTGAAGCTGACATCGATCTACACCTACCTCGACGGCCGCCTGGGCCGCCGCGCCTACCAGAGCGGGGCGGGCTTCTTCATCCTGTCGCGGCTGACCGGCGCCACCGCGCGCCTGTACCTGGTCGTCGCTGTCCTGCAGAACATCATCCTCGACAGCCTGGGCGTGCCGTTCTGGCTGACCACCTTCGTCATCCTCGGCATGATCCTGCTCTACACCTACCAGGGCGGCGTGAAGACCATCGTCTGGACCGACACCCTGCAGACCACCTGCATGCTGGTCGGCCTGTTCGCCTGCGTCGCCTTCATGCTGGGCCAGCTCGACCTGACGATCCCGCAGGCCCTGCAGCAGATGCACGAGCGTGGCCTGTCGCGCGTGTTCACCCTCGATCCCGACAGCCCCAGTTTCTGGCTGAAGCAGATCGTGGCCGGCGCCTTCATCGTGCTGACCATGACCGGCATGGACCAGGAGATGATGCAGAAGACGATCTCCGTGAAGACCCTGGGCGACTCGCAGAAGAACCTGCTGAGCCTGACCGCGGTGCTGGTGGTGGTGCTCTCGAGCTTCCTGTTCCTGGGCGGCCTGCTGTATCTGTACGCGCCTGTCGCGGGCGTCACCGCCACCGGCGACAAGATCTTCTCGACCGTGGTCATGGGCCATCTGCCGGCCGCGGTGCAGATCATCTTCCTGATCGCGCTGATCTCGGCCCTGTTCCCCAGCGCCGACGGCGCCATCACCGCGCTGACGTCCACCTTCTGCATCGATATCCTCGGCATCAAGCGCCGTGTAGACCTGTCGGAAGACGCCAAGCAGCGCCTGCGCCGCCACGTCCACCTCGGCTTTGCGCTGCTGTTCCTGCTGATGGTGCTGTTCTTCAAATGGGTCGACAATCCGAGCATGATCGGCGTGATCCTGAAGCTGGCCAGCTATACCTATGGACCGCTGCTCGGCCTGTTCGCCTTCGGCATGATGACGACCCGCACGCTGAACGACCGCCTGGTGCCGGTAGTGACCATCGTCTCGCCCATCCTGTGCGCGCTGCTGGAATACAACCAGCACTACCTGCTCGGCCATTACCGATTGGGCCTGGAGTTGCTTATGCTCAATGGCGCCGTCGTGTATATCGGCTTGTACGCCATCTCGCGCCGCGCCACCATCAAGCCGGCCGTCGCCACGGCTAACCTATAATTAATTCGGGGTCAGAACACTTTTTGTGGCAATTGCCCAAAAAAGTGCTCTGACCCCGAATTCTCGATTTAAAAACTGAGGAAATCAGAATGCCATTCAAGCCAATTTCTGGTCTGCGCCGCGGTTTCGGTTCGCTGTGGCGCGGCATCGATGCCACCCGCCGCTTTGTGCTGAACCTGCTGTTCCTGCTCATCGTGATCCTGCTGCTGTGGGCGATGTTCGGCGGCGGCATCAAGCCGCTGGCGCCGAAGACCGCCCTGGTGATGGACCTGAAGGGCGAGCTGGTCGAAGAGAAGGCCGGCAGCGTGCGCGATTCCGCGGTCGCAGCCTTGAGCGGCAATGCGCGCCGGGTGATCCAGTTGCGCGATGTCCTGACCGCGCTGGATGCGGCCGCCAAGGACTCGAACATCTCCAGCGTCGTGCTGTTCCTCGACGAGATGGATGGCGGCGGCCTGGCCTCGCTGCGCGAATTCGGCGCCGCCGTCGAGCGCGTGAAAGCGGCCGGCAAGACCGTCGTCGCCTGGGGCGGCACCTACGACCAGAAGCGCTACATGGTCGCCTCCCATGCCAACGAGGTCTACCTGCACCCCATGGGCATGGTGCTGATCGAAGGCTTCGGCCGCCACCGCAACTACTACCGCGACGCCCTCGACAAGGTCGGCGTGACGGTCAACCTGATGAAGGTCGGCACCTATAAAAGCTTTGCCGAGCCGTATATCGGCAACGGCCCTTCGCCGGCGGCACAGGAGGCGGACAGCGTGCTCTATAACGCCCTGTGGGCCAACTACACGGCGGAAGTCGAGAAGGCGCGCAGGCTGCCGGCCGGCGCCATCGCCAAGGGCATCGAGGAACTGCCGCAGCGCATGGCGGCCGCCAACGGCAACGCCGGCAAGGTGGCGCTGGACTGGAAGCTGATCGACGGCCTCAAGACCCGCGACGAAGTGCGCGCCCTGATGGTCAAGCGCGGCGAATACGACGCGGCCAACAAGACCTACCGCCACGTGGCCTTCCAGGACTACCTGGACCGCCACCCGCCCAAGCTGCTCGGCGACGCCGTCGCCGTGGTGGTCGCTGCCGGCGACATCACCGAAGGCACGGGCGGCCCCGGCATGGTCGGCGGCATTTCCACCGCCAACATGATCCGCGCCGCGCGCGAGGACAAGCAGGTCAAGGCCCTGGTCCTGCGCGTCAACTCGCCAGGCGGCAGCGCCTACGGCTCGGAGCTGATCCGGCGCGAGCTGGAACTCACGCGTAGCGCCGGCAAGCCGGTGGTGGTGTCGATGGGCGACGTCGCGGCATCCGGCGGCTACTGGATCTCGATGGCGGCCGACGAGGTGATCGCCGACCCGAACACCGTGACCGGCTCGATCGGCGTGTTCGCGATCCTGCCGACCGCCGACAAGGTCGTCGACAAGCTGGGCATCCACACGGCCGGCGTGACCACCACCTGGCTGGCCGACGCCTACAATCCGCTGCGCCCGCTGGACCCGCGCTTCGGCCAGCTGATCCAGTCCAGCATCAACCACATCTACGACGAGTTCACCACCAAGGCCGCCATCGCGCGCCGCACCACGCCCGAGAAGATCGACGCCGTCGGCCAAGGCCGCGTGTGGACGGGCGGCCAGGCCAAGGAACGCGGCCTGGTCGACCGCCTCGGCAGCTACGGCGACGCGCTGCAGTCCGCCGCCAAGCGCGCCCACCTGGAAGGCGACTTCCGCGTGGCCTATACCGAACGCCCGGATACCCTGTTCGAGCGCCTGCTGGAACGCATGGGCGTCTCGGACGCGCAGATCCTGAACGTGCAGGTCAAGCTGGGCATGCTGCCGGCCGACCTGGCGCTGGATGCGCTGCCGGCCGGCGCCACCTCCGGCGTGGCCAGGGACCTGGGCTGGCTGTCGCAGGTGGCCTCGCGCCGCCAGCCTTTTGCGGCGGTGACCCACTGCCTGTGCGACATCCCTTGAGGTTTGTAACAAGTTGTACCTTGTAGCAACTCTTCCCTGAACGGGCGCGGATCCGATCCGCGCCCGTTTTTCGTTGGTCTCCCGGCTTTTTCGCTTCGCATTCAGCGGGCACGACTTCGATTTCTTGGTACGTTACGAAACATAAAGACGAGAGGCTCCGTGCTACATTCGTGAGCAAACTACCAAGGATCAGCATGAACCCGACCGTCACCCCCGACAAGGAAAAGACCACCACCCGTCCCCAGCGCACACGCCGCTCGCGCGTGATCGGCGCGATCGTTGCGATCCTCTGCATGGCCGGCCTGGGCTGGCTGGCCTGGCACCTGACCCACCAGCCGGCGGGCGGGGCGGGCGCCGGTCCCGGCGGCGCAGCGGGTGCGGCGGGTGCGCGCGGACAGAGCGGTGGCGGGCCTGGCGGCGGACGGGGC
>NZ_CAKKMV010000030.1 GCF_918697865.1 Massilia sp. Bi118
CGCCGGTGCGGGTGGCGGAGGCGGGATGGGGATGGGCCTCGGTCTCGGCCTCGGGCACGCATCCGGCGAACACGATCACAACAGCTAGCGTGCGCCGCCGGCGCATGGCGGCGCCACCGCGGTCAATCAATCGGTCACGACGTGCCAGGCGTTCATGGCCTTGTCCCCGGCCTTGTCGCCCGGTTTCTTGTCCTTGACGAAGGTGTAGAGCGGCTTGCCCTTGTAGGCGAGCTGCTTGCTGCCGTCGTCGCGGGTGATGGACGAGTAAGGCGCGGCGAGCGTGGCGTCGCCGGCATGGACGGCGGGCCAGTTGGCCGCGCAGCCGCCGCTGCAGGCGCTCTTGCCGCTGTTGGCCGTGTCCTTGTCGAAGGTGTAGACCGTCATGCCTTTCGAATCGACCAGCATGCCGTCCTTTTTCATGACGGGCGCCGCCTGGTCGGCCGCGTGGGCGGAGGAGGAGAGGAGGGTGATGAGGAATGCAGAAGCAAGACTGAGCGTTTTCATGGACATCTCCTGTGAACTATTCAGTGGGGGACTGCTTGAACTGCGCGGCCATTGTAGCCGTGTAGGAGGAAGCCCCGCGCACTTTGTGTATTAGCGTACGGACAATGGCATCCGCCCAAGGCACCATGGAGCCGTACTCATCGCACAACATTGAAAGGAGCACGATCATGGGCAAATATTTCCTGGCGTGGATTCTGGGCGTTCCCGCAATCGTCCTGGTGCTGATCTACATGTTCTTCCACTGATCGCACGAGCCGCAACAACCGAAACGCCAACCTGCATGGGTTGGCGTTTTGCTTTTTAGCGTAGAGAACCATCGGTCCTGCCGCGTGGATCGACCAGTCCTTCACCAGAGCATGCTGGAAGATCTGAACGCGGAAAAGCTGACCCAGGCGATCGTCGCCATGGGCAATGCGCTAAAAATAAATATTGTGGCGGAAGGGGTGGAGACGCGCGAGCAGATGAACTGGCTGCTGGCGCACGGCTGCCATATCGGCCAGGGCTCACTTCAGCCCGCCGGTGCCGCCCGAGGATGTGCACCAGGTGATCGAGCGGATCGAGTTGCGGTTGACGGTCTGAGGCGCCGGCTCAGGTTTTGCGGACGAATTCCGATTTTAGGCTCATGGCGCCGAAACCGTCGATCTTGCAGTCGATATCGTGGTCGCCGTCGACCAGGCGGATATTCTTGACCTTGGTGCCCTGCTTGACCACGCCGCCGCCGCCCTTCAATTTGAGGTCCTTGATGACGGTGACCGAATCGCCGTCCTGCAGCAGATTGCCGGCGGCGTCGCGCCACTCGCGCGCCGCTTCTTCCGTGGCTGCTTCAGCCTTCACCGGCCATTCATGCGCGCATTCCGGACAGACGTAGTTGCCCGAGCCGTCTTCGTAGGTCAGCGTGGAGCCGCAGGCGGGGCAGGGAGGGAGAGTCGTCATCGGGATATCCACAAAGCAAAAGCGCCACCCGAAGGTGGCGCTCATTGTATTACTGCTGAATTCTTGGTGGCCCGGGGCGGAATCGAACCACCGACACAAGGATTTTCAATCCTCTGCTCTACCAACTGAGCTACCAGGCCAAGAGAGGCATGATTATAGCCAGTGGTTTTCAAGCCCGCAAGTCCTGTGCGGCAATTTTTTATGAAGCGATATAATGCCTTCATGACTACACAGACCTCTTCCTCCCTGCAATCCCGTGCCGACGCCCGCCGTAGCGCCGTCTGCATCGTCGGCAACGGCGCGATCGCCAAGACCGCCGCCCTGGGCTTTTCGCAAGCCGGGCACAGCGTCACTTTGCTGGTGCCGCCCGCGCGCCCGGGGACGGAAGAGTCCTCGTCGTCCTCCAGCAGCGAGAAGCCCTGGGACGTGCGGGTGTACGCACTCAACCACACGGCGCAGAAGCTGCTGGCATCGCTGAAGGTCTGGGGCGCACTGGACATGGCGCGCGTGGCGCCGGTCGACGCCATGGACGTCAAGGGCGACGGCGAGCAGGGCGGCCACCTGGGCTTCGATGCCTTCGGCGCCCATACCGGCACCCTGGCCTGGATCGTCGAGGACAGTAATTTGAACATGGCGCTGGACGCGGCCCTACGCTTCGCCCAGAACGTCGAGGTCGTCACCGGCCGCGCCTGCAAGCTGAGCTGCAGCGCGCTCGGCACGAAAGTCGAACTGGAGGACGGGGCGCCGATCGAAGCCCAGTTGCTGCTCGGCGCGGACGGCCGCGAGTCCTGGGTGCGTGGCCAGTGCGACATCGGCATCGACTACCGCTCCTACCACCAGCGCGCCATCGTCGCCAATTTCTCCTGCGAAAAGCCGCACCACAACGTCGCCCACCAGTGGTTTACTTGCAAGGAAGGCATCATCGCCTTGCTGCCGCTGCCGGGCGATAAGGTCTCGCTGGTGTGGTCGGCCCCGGAAACCCTGGCTGATACCATCATGGACGAGTCGCTGGGCGAGCTGGCGATCCGCCTCGGCGAGTATTCCGAAAGCACGCTCGGCCTGCTCAAGCCGCTGCAGCCGGAGGCAGTGAAGGCGATTCCGCTGGCGCTGGTGCGCCCGCACGCGGTGACGGCGCCGCACGCGGCCCTGATCGGCGACGCCGCCCACGCCGTGCATCCGCTGGCCGGCCACGGCATGAATCTCGGCTTTGCCGACATCGTCGACCTGCTGCGGGTCGTGAACGAGCGCGAAGCCCAGCACGGCATCGGCGACGAGCGCGTGCTGGCGCGCTATGCACGGGCGCGCAAGGAAGACGTGTTCCTTATGCAACTTGCCACCGACGGGCTCGAACGTTTGTTCGGCGCCAATCTCGAACCGGTACGCGTTGTCCGCAATTTGGGATTAAACTTGCTGGATAAGTTGCCGCTCGTTAAGCGGAAACTGATCGCCCATGCGATGGGCAAATAAGTAGGCACACATCTTTTAGGAATAAAGTTCATGGTCAAGACCAAACTCGCCGTCCTGCTGGCGGCCGGCCTCGTTACATCCTGCGTCGGTGCGCAGAACTCGGTCGAGGCCACCATCAAGAAGAATATCGAGCCGCGCCTGGGCGGCGCCAAGATCGAATCGATCAAGGAAACCCCGTATGGCGGCCTGTACGAAGTCCGCGTCGCCGGCGACATCCTGTACACCGACAAGAAGGGCGAATACCTGATCATCGGCCACGTCTACGATGCCAAGACCACGCGCGACCTGACCCGCGAGCGCATCGACGACATCAACAAGATCAAGTTCTCCGACCTGCCGCTGAACGACGCCATCAAGCAGGTCAAGGGCGACGGCAAGCGCGTGATCGCCGTGTTCGAAGACCCGAACTGCGGCTACTGCAAGCGTCTGCGCCAGACCGCGCTGAAGGACCTGGACAACGTCACCATCTACACCTTCATGTACAACATCCTGTCCGACGATTCCTTCGTGAAGTCGAAGAACATCTGGTGCTCGCCGGACCGCAGCAAGGCCTGGGACGACTGGATGATCGGCGGTAAGCCTGCGGCGCCGGCACCGGAGAGCTGCGCAACGCCGAACGACAAGGTGCTGGCGCTGGGGCAGAAGCTGAAGATCCAGGGTACGCCGGCGATTTTCTTTGCCGATGGGTCGCGGATTCCCGGCGCGGTCGATCTGCCGACGCTGGAAAAGAAGCTCGAATCCATTAAACAGTAAGAACCTGTAGCGCACGTGGGCACCCCGTGCCCACGTACACAATAAAAATCAGCAGCACTCTCCGTCCAAAACAAGGAGCAGCACGTGGTCACTCTGAACATCAACGGCCGCGACCAGCAGGTCGACGCCGATCCCTCCACGCCCATCCTCTGGGCGCTGCGCGACAACCTCAACATGACCGGCACCAAGTTCGGCTGCGGCGCGGCCCTGTGCGGCGCCTGCACCGTGCACCTGAACGGCGAGGCGATCCGTTCCTGCGTCACGCCGATTTCCGCCGCCGCCGGCCAGAAGATCACCACCATCGAGGCGATGGAGTCTGACAAGGTCGGCAAGGCCGTGCAGGACGCCTGGGTCAAGCACGACGTGCCGCAGTGCGGCTACTGCCAGAGCGGGCAGGTGATGAGCGCCACCGCGCTGCTGCGCGTGAACAAGGCGCCGAGCGACGCCGACATCGACAACGCCATGAGCGGCAATATCTGCCGCTGCGGGACCTATCAACGGATCCGCGCGGCCATCAAGGATGCCGCTAAAGTCATCGCGATCGCGTAAGGGGGCCACATGCGACCAACATGGTTCAAGAACGCGGGCTTGCAAGGCGCCGCGATGGGTAGCGTTTCGCGCCGCGGATTCCTGAAAGCGGGCGCCGTCGCCAGCGGCGGCCTGGTGCTGGGCTTCATGCTGCCGGCCGGTGGCCGCATGGCGCGCGCCGCCGAGGGCAAGCCGGTGATCTACGCGCCGAACGCCTTCCTGCGCGTGGCGCCGGACAACACCGTCACCGTGATCGTCAACCGCCTGGAATTCGGTCAGGGCGTGCACACGGCGCTGCCGATGGTGATCGCCGACGAGCTGGACGCCGACTGGGCGCAGATGCGCGCCGAGCTGGCGCCGGCCGGCGACGCCTATAAAGACCCGGCCTTCGGCATGCAGATCACCGGCGGCTCGGGCACCATCGCCCACTCCTTCACCCAGTACCGCGAAGTCGGCGCCCGCGCCCGCGCGATGCTGGTGGCCGCCGCCGCCGAGCAGTGGAAGGTCAGCCCAAGCCAGTGCCGCAGCGCCAAGGGCCTGGTCTACGGCCCGGCAGGGCAGAAGGCGACCTACGGCCAGCTGGCCGACGCCGCGATGAAGCAGCCGGTCCCGGAAACCGTCACCCTGAAGGATGCGAAGCAGTTCCGCTTCATCGGCAAGCCGATGAAGCGCCTGGATGCGCGCGCCAAGTCCAGCGGCCGCCAGCAGTTCGGCATCGACTTCAAGCCGGAAGGCGCGAAGGTGGCCGTGGTCGCGCACCCGCCGGTGTTCGGCGCCAAAGTGGCCAAGTTCGATGCGTCGAAAGCCAAGGCGATCCGCGGCGTGCTGGACGTACTGGAGATTCCGGTCGACCGCGGCGGCCGCGGCATCGCCGTGATCGCCGAAGGCTATTGGCCGGCCAAGCAGGGCCGTGACGCCCTGGAGATCGAATGGGATACCACCGGCGTCGCCAAGCTCGACTCAAGCGCCCAGCTGGCCGAATTCGCCGAGCTGTCCAGGACCCCGGGCGCAGTGGCGCGCCAGGCCGACACGGCGAAGCTGGCCACGGCCGCGAAGAAGATCTCGGCCGTCTACGAATTCCCCTACCTGGCGCACGCGCCGATGGAACCGATCAACTGCACGGTCGACCTGAAGGATGATTCCTGCACGCTGTGGGTCGGTTCGCAGTTCCAGACCGGCGACCAGGCCGCCGCCGCCAAAACGGCCGGCCTCAAGCCCGAGCAGGTGACCCTGCACACGATGATGGCGGGCGGCGGCTTCGGCCGGCGCGCGGTCCCGACCTCGGACTTCGTGGTCGAGGCGGTCAACATCGCCAAGGCGTGGAAGGCCGCCGGTCATAACGGTCCGATCAAGATGATGTGGAGCCGCGAGGACGACATCCGCGGCGGCTACTACCGCCCGTCCCACCTGCACCGCGCCGAGATCGGCCTCGATGCGCAGGGCAATATCGTCGCCTGGGACCACGTCATCGTCGGCCAGTCGATCGCCGCCGGCACGCCCTTCGAAGGCTTCATGATCCAGAAGGGCGTGGACAGCACCATGGTCGAAGGCATGGGCGCGCCCTACGAGGTGCCGCTGAACCTGACGGCCCATATCGCCAAGGCGAACGTGCCGGTGCTGTGGTGGCGTTCGGTGGGCTCGACCCACACCGCCTTCGTGATGGAGACCCTGATCGACGAAGCCGCGCATGCCGCCAAGGCCGACCCGGTGGCCTATCGCAAGAAGCTGATCGACGCCAAGCACGTGCGCCATCACGCGGCGCTGGACCTGGCGGTGGCGAAGTCCGGCTACGGCAAGAAGACCCTGCCGAAAGGCCATGCCTGGGGCGTGGCCGTGCACGAGTCCTTCAACACCGTGGTCGCCTACGTGGTCGAAGCCTCGATCGCCAAGGACGGCACGCCGCGCCTGCACAAGGCGACCGCCGGCGTGCACTGCAACCTGGCGGTGAACCCGCTCAGCATCGCCGCCCAGGTCGAAGGCGCGGCGCTGATGGCGCTGGGGACCACCCTGCCGGGCGCGCGCATCACGCTGAAGGATGGCGTGGTCGAGCAGCAGAACTTCGGCGACTACACGGTGGCGCGCATGAACGACATGCCGCAGGTCGAGGTGCACATCGTGCCGTCGAACGAGCCGCCGACCGGCCTGGGCGAACCCGGCCTGCCGCCGCTGGCGCCGGCCTTCGCCAATGCGCTGTTCAAGCTGACCGGCAAGCGACTGCGCAAGCTGCCTTTCGACCTGGCTTCGGCTTAAGCGAAGGCATATGGGCACCCCGGTCGTCGGTGTATTGCTGGCCGCCGGCAGGGGGCGCCGCTTCGATCCGCTGGGGCAGCGCAACAAGCTGCTCCAGGCTCTGCCCGAAGCCGGTGGCGAGCCGGTCGTCGCCCTCAGTGCGCGCAAGCTGCTCTCTGTCGTCGATACCGTGATTGCCGTGGTGCCGCCCGACGATGGCGGTGTGGGCGCGCTGCTGTCTGCCCTTGGCTGCGAAGTCAGCGTCTGCGCGGACGCCGACAGCGGCATGGCGGCCTCGCTGGTGCATGCGATCCGCCACTCCCTTCCTCACGATCCCGCGGCCTGGCTGGTGGCGCTGGGCGACATGCCGCGTGTCGCGCCCGCTACACTGCGCCTGCTGGCCGACGCGCTGGCTGCCGGCGCGCCCATCGCCGCCCCGGTCATGGACGGCCGTCGCGGCAACCCTGTCGGCTTCGGCCGCGTCCACCTGGACGCGCTGCTGGCCTTAAAAGGCGAGCAGGGCGCGCGCCGCCTGCTGCATACCTTCCCCGTCAGCGAGCTTGCGGTCCAAGACCCCGGCATTTTCAAGGATATCGACACGCCAGCCGACTTGTAGATATGCATACGTGTTGGACACCTTTCGCCGAAGAATCCGATTACACTACGGTGGAAAAGTGAGAGATTGTTCAATAACCATGAAAAAAACCAACCAGAAGAAACCGGCCGGGGTGCAGTACACCATCGTGCCGAAGGACCTCGCGGGTCACCTGTTCAACGTCACCGTCACCGTCGCAGCGCCCAATCCGGAAGGGCAGGTCTTCATGCTGCCGGCCTGGATCCCGGGCAGCTACATGATCCGCGAATTCGCGCGCAATATCGTGCGCATCCGCGCTGAATCTGACGGCCAGGCCGTCGAACTGGTCAAGCTCGACAAGCACACCTGGCGCGCCGCGCCCGTGGCCGGTCCGCTGACCCTGCACTACGAAGTCTATGCCTGGGACCTGTCGGTACGCGCCGCCCACCTCGACCAGACCCACGGCTTCTTCAACGGCACCAGTGTGTTCCTGCGCGTGCAGGGCCAGGATGCCGAACCGCAGCAGGTCGACATCCAGCGTCCCGGCGACCCGGCCGCCGCCGACTGGCGGGTGGCGACCTCGCTGCCCGAACTGGGCGCCAAGCGCTACGGCTTCGGCACCTATCTCGCCGCCGACTACGATGAGCTGATCGACCATCCGGTGGAGATGGGCGACTTCGCGCTCGCTTCCTTCAAGGCGCACGGCATCCCGCACGACATCGTCGTCACCGGCCGCGTGCCCAACCTGGACATGGAACGCCTGCAGCAGGACCTGAAAGCCATCTGCGAAACCCAGATCGCCTTCTTCGAGCCGAAGACCAGGAAGGCGCCGATGGACCGCTACGTGTTCCTGACGATGGCGGTCGGCGACGGCTACGGCGGCCTGGAACACCGCGCTTCGACGGCCCTGATCTGCGCCCGCAACGACCTGCCGACCACCGCCGCGCCGAAGACCGCCGAACGCAGCGAAGGCTATATCACCTTCCTCGGCCTGTGCAGCCACGAGTACTTCCATACCTGGAACGTCAAACGCATCAAGCCCGCCGTGTTCGCGCCCTATGACCTGCAGGTCGAGAACTACACCCCGCTGCTGTGGCTCTTCGAAGGCTTCACCAGCTATTACGACGACCTGATGCTGGTCCGCAGCGGCATCATCAGCGAAGCGACTTATTTCAAATTGCTGGGCAAGACCGTGGGCGCCGTCTGGCGCGGCAGCGGCCGCACCAAGCAGAGCATCGCGGAATCCAGCTTCGACGCCTGGACCAAGTACTACCGCCAGGACGAGAACGCGCCGAACGCCATCATCAGCTACTACACCAAGGGCTCGCTGGTCGGCCTGGCCTTCGACCTGACGATCCGCGCCAAGACCGGCGGGGCGAAGTCGCTGGACGACGTCATGCGCGCGCTGTGGGAACGCTATGGCCGCGACTTCTATGCCGGCGCCTCCGGCAGCGGCCGCGGCGTCACCGAGAAGGAAGTGGAAGCGCTGTTCGACGAAGTCAGCGGCCTGCGCCTGAAATCCCTCTTCGACCGCCATGTGCGCGGCACCGAGGACATCCCGCTGGCCAAGCTGTATGCGCCCTTCGGCGTCAAGACCCTCGACGAGCGCAAGAGCAGCAAGCCTTCGCTGAACATCGCCCCCGGCCGTGACCCGCTGGGCCTCAAGCTAAGCCAGGTGCACGAAGGCGGCGCGGCCCACCAGGCCGGCCTGTCGGCGGGCGACATCGTGATCGCCGTCGACGGCCTGCGCGTGAACGGCAACCCGTCCAACCTGGACCAGTTGTTCGCGCGCTACCGCGTCGGCGACACCGTCACCATCCACGCCTTCCGCCGCGACGAGCTGATGCAGTTCGAGGCGACCCTGCAGGGCTGCGTGGCGCCGGTGATCACCATCGGCGTGGCGCCCGCGGGCACGCGCCGCGCGGCGACGATGCCGCGGCCTAGCGCGAGCTGAAAGCCGCCACCAGCCCGGCGATCTCGCCGGGCCGCTCCTTGTGCGGGACGTGGTAAGTGCCCGGCAGGATGTGGACCCGGGACGGGCCGGCGGCATGTTCCGCGATCGTTTCCGGGTGCCTGGACGAGCCATATTCGTCCAGGGCGCCGTGGATGGCCAGGACCGGGCAGCGCACCGCCGGCAGGACGTCCCGCAGCGACCAGGCCGCGAAGCTTGGGGCCAGCCAGGTGCCCAGCCAGGCGTCGAGCACCCATGCCGCCTTGTCGCCATGGTATTTCGCCAGGCGCGACAGGGCGCGCTCGTCCTCGAACAGCCCTTTGGCTTCCAGTAAACCTGCCCGCGTTTCCTCGCCGATGAAGGCCTGGGCGGATTCCGTAATCAATCCTTCGCAGCGTTCCGGATACTGGGCCGCGCAGTGCACGGCCATGCCGCCGCCCACGCTATGGCCGAAGGCGATGAAACGATTCACTTTATGCTGCTCACAGACGACCGGGAAGTAAGTGCGCGCTTCGTCGGCGATGAAGTCCAGCGGGAGTTTACCTTCGCGCCGGTCGGAGCGGCCGAAGCCGAGGCGGTCGTAGGCGAGCACGTCGCACCCGGTTTCAAAGGCGAGCAGGGCGGGGAAGTCGCGCCACAGGTCGACGCAGCCCAGGGAATCGTGCAGCAGGACGATGGGCGTGTTCTCGCTGTCGGCGCGGCCGGTGCTGGCGTGGCGCCAAACGCGGCTGAACAGGCGGCCGTGCGGGTGGTCGATCCAGACGTCGCTGGCCAGGATGGGGGAGGTGTGCATCCTCCCATTATGCAGCAAGCTTATTTTTGTAAAACTATTCGGATGCCTGCGGCCCAACCAGGCTGCGCAGCTGGTAGCGCTCGCGGTCCGCGAACAGGAAGGTTTCGGAGAAGGTCAGCTTGCCGCTCGCCGGCGCCAGCTGCTGGGGCCGCGGCAGCGGTGTGCTGCGGCGCATCGATGCCAGCGCCACTTCGGAGGCATCCGGATTGCGCGAGCGCTGCACGGCGACGTCCGTCATCCGGCCCTCGCTGTCGACCGTGATCTCGAGGACGACGATGGCCGGCAGCAGCGGCGGCAGGGTGCCTTTATACGTATGGCCGGGATTGTGCTGGACCACGTGCTGGGCGACCTGGGTTTTGTAGTCGTCCAGGCCAGCCGGCGGCGGTTTCGAGGCAGGGGAAGAAGTGAAGGGGCGGGCCACCGCGCTGGCGGCGTGCCCGATGGTGGAGGCGACGGCCGTCGTGGCCGAGATCACGGTCGAGCATCCGCTCAAGCCTGCGATTGTAAAAACAAGAATCAGGCTCAGGCGGATGATCGTTTTCATGATCTAGTCAAATAATCGTCGCAACTCCGTGCCGGGATCGGGCGCGCGCATGAAGGCCTCGCCCACCAGGAAGGCATGCACGTCGGCGTCGCGCATGCGCTTGACGTCGGCCGGCGCCAGGATCCCGGACTCGGTCACTACCAGGCGCTCCGCCGGGATGTTCGGCAGCAGGCCGATGGTGGTGTCGAGCGTGACCTCGAAAGTGCGCAGGTTGCGGTTGTTGATGCCCAGCAGCCTCGTCTTGAGGCGCAGCGCAGCGTTCAACTCGTCGCCGTCATGCACTTCGACCAGCACATCCATGCCGAGTTCCTGGGCACAGGCTTCGAGTTCCGCCATCAGGCCGTGGTCCAGCGCCGCGACGATCAGCAGGATCGCGTCGGCGCCCATCGCGCGCGCTTCGTACACCTGGTAGAGGTCGACCATGAAATCCTTGCGGATCACCGGCAGATCGCAGGCGGCGCGCGCCTGTTTCAGGTAGTCGGCGGAGCCCTGGAAGAACTGCGCGTCGGTCAGCACCGACAGGCAGGAAGCGCCGCCCCTGGCATAGCTTTCGGCGATGGCGGCCGGCTGGAAGTCGACGCGCAGCACGCCCTTCGAGGGCGACGCCTTTTTGACTTCGGCGATCACGCCGGCGCGTCCGGCCTCGATATGCCGGCGCAGATTCGCCTCGAAGCCGCGCAGGTTCGCGCGCAATTCGCTGTCGCCTTCGACCTCGCGGCGCAGGCTGTAGAGGTCGCGGTGTTTTTTGGCGGCGGCGACTTCGTCGGCTTTCACCGCCAGGATCTTGTTCAGGATGTCGGACATATTTTTTCTTGGATCAGTTCGCCGCGCCCAGCTGGCGGGTCACGCCCACGAACTGGTCGAGCTTGGCCAGCGCCGCGCCGGAAGCAATGACGGCGCGCGCCTTCTGCAGGCCTTCTTCGATGGACGCGGCGACACCGGCCGCATACAGCGCGGTGCCCGCATTCAGCGCCACGATGTCGTGCGCCGGACCCGGTTCGCCGCGCAGCGCTTCCATCACGCGCAGCTTCGACTCGGCCGCGTCGGCCACCTTCAGGTTGCGGCTGGCGATCATCTGCAAACCGAAGTCTTCCGGGTGGATTTCGTATTCGCGGATCTGGCCGTTCACCAGTTCGCCGACCATGGTGCCGGCGCCTAATGAAACTTCGTCCATGTTATCGCGGCCCCAGACCACCACCGCGTGTTCGGCGCCGAGGCGCTGCAGCACGCGCACCTGGATGCCGACCAGGTCGGGGTGGAACACGCCCATCAGGATGTTCGGCGCGCCGGCCGGATTGGTTAGCGGGCCCAGGATGTTGAAGATGCTGCGCACGCCCAGTTCGCGGCGCACCGGCGCCACGTTCTTCATCGCCGCGTGGTGATTCGGCGCGAACATGAAGCCGATGCCGGTCTGGGCGATCGATTGGGCGATCTGCTCGGGTTTCAGGTCGATCTGGGCGCCCAGCGATTCGATCAGGTCGGCGCTGCCGCTCGACGAGGACACGCTGCGGCCGCCATGCTTGGCCACGCGCGCGCCTGCCGCCGCGGCCACGAACATCGAGGCCGTCGAGATATTGAAGGTGTGGGCGCCGTCGCCGCCGGTGCCGACGATGTCGAGCAGGTGGGTGGTGTCGGCCATCGGCACCTTGGTCGAGAACTCGCGCATGACCTGGGCCGCGGCGGTGATCTCGCCGATGGTTTCCTTCTTCACGCGCAGGCCCATGGTGATGGCCGCGATCATGGTCGGCGACATCTCGCCCGACATGATCTGGCGGAACAGGTGCAGCATCTCGTCGTGGAAGATTTCGCGGTGTTCGATACAGCGCAGCAGCGCTTCTTGCGGGGTGATCATGGCAGAACCTTTATCGTTGCCGTCGTCCCCGCGAAGGCGGGGATCCCAGTTAGTGGCATATCACGAAAACTTGGGTTCCCGCCTGCGCGGGAACGACGATTTATCTTTCCAGGAAGTTCTTCAGCATCGCATGCCCGTGCTCGGACAGGATGGACTCGGGGTGGAACTGCACGCCTTCGATGTCGAATTCCTTGTGGCGCACGCCCATGATTTCGCCGTCGTCGGTCCATGCCGTCACTTCCAGGCAGGCCGGCAGCGAGGCGCGCTCGATCGCCAGCGAGTGGTAGCGGATCACGGTGAAGGGGCTCGGCAGCCCTTTGAAAACGCCTTCGCCGGTGTGGGCGATCTTCGAGGTCTTGCCGTGCATGACCTGCTTGGCGCGGATGATCTTGCCGCCAAAGGCTTCGCCGATGGCCTGGTGGCCGAGGCAGACGCCGAGGATCGGCTTCTTGCCGGCGAACTCCTTGAGCACGTCGACCGAGACGCCGGCATCCTTCGGGCTCTTCGGGCCCGGCGAGATGCAGATGCGGTCCGGGTTCATGTCGGCGATCTGCTCCAGCGAGATCTCGTCGTTGCGCACCGTGCGCACGTCCTCGCCCAGCTCGCCGAAGTACTGGACGATGTTGTAGGTGAACGAGTCGTAGTTGTCGATCATGAGCAGCATGCTAGAAATCTCCATCCAGTCCGTCTTGCACTTGCTCGGCCGCGCGCAGCACGGCGCGCGCCTTGTTTTCCGTTTCCAGCCATTCCATCTCGGGGATGGAGTCGGCCACGATGCCGGCCGCCGCCTGCACGTACAGGTTGCCGTCCTTGATCACGCCGGTGCGGATCGCGATGGCGACATCCATCTCGCCGCCGAAGGACAGGTAGCCGCAGGCGCCGCCGTAGATCCCGCGCTTGACCGGTTCGAGTTCGTCGATGACTTCCATCGCCCGCACCTTCGGCGCGCCGGTGAGCGTCCCGGCCGGGAAGGTCGCGCGCAGCACGTCCAGGTTGGACATGCCTTCTTTCAGCGCGCCTTCGACGTTGGAGACGATGTGCTGCACGTGCGAGTATTTTTCGATGACCATCTGGTCGGTGACTTTCACCGTGCCGGTCTTGGCGATGCGGCCGATGTCGTTGCGCGCCAGGTCGATCAGCATCACGTGCTCGGCGACTTCCTTCGGATCGTTCAGCAGCTCGTGGGCCAGTTCCGTGTCGCGTTCCGGCGTCGAGCCGCGCGGGCGGGTGCCGGCGATCGGGCGCAGCGTGACCTTGCGGCCGCCTTCGGGCTCTTTCTCGTTGCGGACCAGGATCTCCGGCGAGGAGCCGACGATCTGCATGTCGCCGAAGTTGTAGTAGTACATGTAGGGCGAGGGATTCAGCGAACGCAGCGCGCGGTACAGCGACAGCGGCGAATCCACATAGGGCTTGCGGATGCGCTGGCCGATCTGCACCTGCATCAAATCGCCGGCCATCACGTATTCCTTGGCCACCGCCACCGCCTTCAGGTAATCCTCCTTGCTGAAGTCGCGCACGGCTTCGGTGCGGACCGAGGACGACGTCACGGGCGCATCGACGCTACGGCGCAGCATCACGCGCAGGTCCTTCAGGCGCTGCCTTGCCCGCGTGTAGGCTTCCGGCTGGCCCGGGTCGGCGTAGACGATCAGGTAGAGCTTGCCCGACAGGTTGTCGATCACGGCCAGTTCTTCGGTCTGCATCAGCTGGATGTCCGGCAGCCCCAGTTCGTCCTTCGGCGCGCGGCCCACCAGCTTGCGCTCGATGTGGCGCACCGTGTCGTAGCCGAAGTAGCCGGCCAGGCCGCCGCAGAAGCGCGGTAGTCCGGGACGCAGGGCGACCTTGAAGCGCTGCTGGTAGGCTTCGATGAAGTCGAGCGGGTTGCCCTCATGCGTTTCGATGACTTCGCCGTTGCGCTCTACCGTGGTGATATCGCCGCTGGTACGCAACAGGGTCTTCGCCGGCAGGCCGATGAAGGAGTAGCGCCCGAAGCGTTCGCCGCCGACCACCGACTCGAGCAGGAAGGTGTTCTTGCCGGCGTCCTGGCTCTGGGCCAGCTTCAGGTAGAGCGTGAGCGGGGTTTCGAGATCGGCGAAGGCTTCCGCGATCAGGGGGATACGGTTGTAGCCTTGCGTGGCAAGCGATTTGAATTCGAGTTCGGTCATGCTTTTCTCCGGGCCGGCCGAAAGGGGAGGTCGGGCGGCGTTTTCTTCAAAAAACCTGCCGGTGGTTCTACACGCAGGAGCGTGCACCGGCAGCAATCAACGGGGGTTAGTTAGCCCAGGATTGCCAGCGTCGCCACAGCCAGGCCTCAAGGGCGCCGGTTTGGTTGACGGTGTGTTTTTTGGTGAAAAACATGTATAGATAAGTTAGTTTGACGTACTGTTGTGAGCAGATATCAGCTTCGCCGCATGGAGCAGCGAATCAACTATACCATCGGAATTAATAGTTTGCACAGGCATTCCGTGGTTATATCCATATGGGACTGTGAGCACAAAACAACCGGCGGCGCGCGCGGCCTCGGCGTCGTTGCTCGAATCGCCGATCGCGACCACGGCTTCCGGCGCCAGCTTGAAGTCGCGGCAGACCTGCTGCAGGGGCAGGGGATCGGGCTTCTTTTTCGGCAGCGAGTCGCCGCCGTAGACCAGCTCGAACCAGGGCGCCAGGCCTTTACGCTCCAGCAGCGGCAGCGTGAAAGCGATGGGTTTGTTGGTGACGCAGGCCAGGCGCAAGCCCAGTTCCTTCAATGCCCGCAGGCCTTCGATCACGTCCGGGTACAGGATGGCGCGTTCGCCGTTGATGGCCAGGTAGTGCCGCTGGTAGGCGGCCATGGCCTCGTCGAAAACGGCGTCGATGCGTTCAGTGGAATAATCCAGCGCCAGCACGTCGCGGATCAGCTTTTCCGAGCCCTTGCCGACCATCGGTTCGATGATGTCCTGCGTGATGGGCCCGAGCTTGAGGTCGGCGCGCATGCCGTTCAGCGCCAGTTCGAAATCCGGCACCGTGTGCAGCATGGTGCCGTCGAGGTCGATGATGGCGGCCTGGATTGCCGCTCCATTAGTAAACGTCGCGGCCTTCATCCTTACTTCGCCTGTACCGAAGCCAGCTCGGCCCGCATCGCGTCGATGACGGCCTTGTAGTCCGGCTTGCCGAAGATGGCGGAGCCGGCCACGAAGGTGTCGGCGCCGGCGGCGGCCACGGCGGCGATGTTGTCGGCCTTGATGCCGCCGTCCACCTCCAGCATGATGTCGCGGCCGGATTCGTCGATCAGGCGGCGCGCGTGCGCGACCTTCTTCAGCGCTTCCTGGATGAAGGACTGGCCGCCGAAGCCCGGATTCACCGACATGATCAGGATGATGTCGATCTTGTCCATCACGTGATCGAGGTAGTGCAGCGGCGTGCCCGGGTTGAACACCAGGCCGGCCTTGCAGCCGTTATCGCGGATCAGCTGCAGCGAGCGGTCGATGTGCTCCGAGGCTTCCGGGTGGAAGGTGATGATGTCGGCGCCGGCCTTGGCGAAATCGGGGATGATGCGGTCGACCGGCTTGACCATCAGGTGCACGTCGATCGGCACCTGCACGTGCGGACGGATGGCCTGGCAGACCATCGGGCCGATGGTCAGGTTGGGAACGTAGTGGTTGTCCATCACGTCGAAGTGGATGATGTCGGCGCCGGCGGCAACGACGTTTTTCACTTCCTCGCCCAGGCGGGCAAAGTCGGCGGACAGGATGCTGGGAGCGATGCGGTAAGTGGTCATGGCGGTCTGCAAGTCTGCAATTCGGAAAGACCGCTATTGTACGACGCCGCGCTTTTTGCCAGCGTTGTATGATGGCGTCTTAGAAAAAAGGAAACAAGATGGCCGCCTACGATTTCGCGATCAATGTCAGGACCCAATACCTCCCGGAGCAATCCAAGCCCGAGCGGACGCTGTATGTATTCACCTACACGATCACGATCAAGAACACCGGCGCGGTGCCGGCCCAGCTGATCTCGCGCCACTGGGTGATTACGGATGCCAACGGCCAGAAACAGGAAGTGCGCGGCCTGGGCGTGGTCGGCCACCAGCCGCTGCTCAAGCCGGGCGAGGAATTCGAATACACCAGCGGCACCCAGCTGGAAACGGCGCAAGGCTCGATGGTGGGCGAATATTTCTTCGTGGCCGAGGACGGGCACCGCTTCGAAGTGCCGATCCCGGAGTTCGTGCTGAGCCTGCCGCACGCGCTGCATTAAGCCTCTTCGCGTTGCAGCTTATTTACGGCCGGAGAACATCGTCCACCAGACGATGAAGAGCAGCAGGCCCAGCGCCGCCCCGGCTTCCAACAGCAGTATCCACATAACGGTCCCTTATGTTTTCGACACGCCGAAGTGTACCCGCACGCAGCCTTGCCGGGCTAATTTCCATCGCGACCTTGCTGGCCGCCTGCACGACAGCGCCACCGAAACCGGCGCCCAGGCCTGTGCCTTCGCCCCAGCCGAAGCCTCAGCCGCAGCCGCCCGTAAAAATGCCGCCGCCGGTGGCGCCCGTGCCCTCGGCGCCGGGCCAGTTGCCGCCGGCGCCGCTGTTCACGCCGGTCGCCTTCGACGCGCTGCCGGGCTGGCAGCAGGACGACCTGCGCCAGGCCTGGCCGGCCTTCATGGCCTCCTGCCGCGCACTGGGCAAAAAAGCGGACTGGAAAGCGCCCTGCGACAGCGCGAAAGGGGTCGATGCCGGCGACGCCGTCGCGATCCGCCAGTATTTCGAGACGTATTTTGTGCCGAACATGGTGCGCGCCGCCGACGGCGCGGACACCGGCCTGATCACCGGCTATTACGAGCCGATGCTGCACGGCGCGCGCAAGCGCGGCGGCGCCTACCAGACGCCCCTGTACAAAGTGCCGGACGACCTGATTACCGTCGACCTGGGCAGCGTCTACCCGACCTTGAAGGGGATGCGCCTGCGCGGCCGCCTGGTCGGCAAGACCGTGGTGCCCTACGGCACCCGAGCCGAGATCGAACGCGCCCGCCTGCCTGGCAAAGAGCTGGTCTGGGTCGACGACCCGGTCGAGGCCTTCTTCCTCGAGGTGCAGGGCTCCGGCCGGGTACAGCTCGACGATGCCGATGAGACGGTGCGCATTGCCTACGCCGACCAGAACGGCCATCCCTACAAGGCGATCGGACGCTGGCTGGTGGAGCAGGGTGAATTGACGGCGTCGGAGGCGTCCGCACAGGGCATCAAGGCCTGGATCGCGGCCCATCCGGAGCGGCGCCAGGAACTCTTCAACGTCAATCCGAGCTATATCTTCTTCCGCGAAGAGCGCCTGCCGGATCCTTCGGTAGGGCCGAAGGGAGCATTGGGTGTGCCGCTCACGCCCAGCCGTTCGGTGGCGATCGACCCGTCCTTCCTGCCGCTGGGCGCGCCCATCTTCCTGTCGACGACCGAGCCGGCCAGCGAGGTGCCGGTGCAGCGCCTGATGATGGGCCAGGACACCGGCGGCGCGATCCGCGGGGCGGTGCGCGCCGACTTCTTCTTCGGCTTCGGCGGCCAGGCGGCCGAGAATGCGGGCCGCATGAAGCAGCGCGGCCAGCTGTGGGTGCTGCTGCCGCGGCCTGCTGCCGTGCAGGCTTCTCGCTGAGCCTTACTTAAGCAGCGGCTGCGCAACCCGCGGCCGCGCGGGCGCGCAGCTCGGCCATGCTGGTGACGATGGTGGCGGTCAGGCGCAGGTTCATCGTTTCGATGTCGCCTTCGTAGGTCTGGATGATGACCTTGTCGCCGCCGGCGCTGCGATCGTCGAGGCTGTGGGCCTGGGGAATGGGGGACATGGTGTTCTCCGTGGGCGTGGTGGTGATCGTGGAGACGATTATGCGGATCGCCACCCCCGATGTCTGCCACCACCCTTGGGGTCAGCGCAGCTTATTCCCGGATGCGGTGCAGGCGGGTGCCGAACAGGGTGCCCGCCGTCAGCAGCAGCGCGCCGCCCGCCACCACCGCCAGGCCGCCGCGCACGCCGATCCGCTCGGCCAGCAGCCCGGCCCCGGCCGCGCCCACCGGCGCCATGGCCACCGTCATGAAGCGCATGGTCGAGGTCATCCGGCCCAGGAAGGCGTCCGGCGTGACGCGCTGGCGCAGGGCCAGGTAGGGCAGGAAGAACAGGGTGGCGCCGCAGTCGAGCCAGAACACCACCACCGCATAGGCGGCCGCGCTGGCGGCGCCGCTGCCGAGCAGGTCGCGCGGGATGGCCGGCATCAGTACGAAGCCGATGCTCGAGGCGCACAGGCCGATCGCCACCGTGCCGCCGGCGCCGAAGCGCTGCGTCAGGGGTTTCAGCAGCACCGAGCTGGCCAGCACGCCGACGCCGCCCAGCATCTGCGCCGTACCCATCATCCCCGGCGACATGCCGAGTTCGCGGGTGGCGAACAGCACGTACAGCGCCAGGTAGCCGTAGAACAGCAGGTGCCAGCAGGCCGAGGTCCAGGCCAGCAGGCGCAGGGTCGGCTGGCGCCAGACGAAGGCCAGGCCGGCCAGCATGTCGCGCACCGCATGCGATTCGGGCGGCGCCGGCTGCGGTTCGCGCGCGCGGATGCGGCGCAGGTTCGAGATCGAGACCGTGAAGCCGGCCACGTTGCAGAGGATGGCGACGGGCGCGCCCAGCGCCTGCACCAGCACCCCTGCCAGGCCCGGGCCGAGCAGGCGCGAGGCCGATTCGGTGGCCGCGAACTTCGACTGCGCGTCGATCAGGCCATCGCGCCCGACCAGGAAGGTCATGAAGATCTGCTCGGCGCCGCCGCCCACCACCAGGCCGGTGCCGAGCACGAATTCGACCGCGTACATCCAGTGGATGCTGAGCCAGCCCTGCCACCAGGCGAGCGGCACGCTGGCCAGGCTCAGCGCCACCATCGCATCGCTGCACAGCATCACGGGCAGGCGCCGGCTGCGGTCGAGCAGGACGCCGACCGGCAATCCAAACAACAGGAACGGCAGGGAGCCGAGCGCCGCCAGGGTGCCCATCTGGCTCGGACTGGCGTGCAGCAGCAGCGCCGCGCAGATCGGCAGGGCCAGCAGGGTGATCTGGGCGCCGAAATTGGTGAGGATGCTGCTGTACCAGAAACGGCGGAAATCGGCGTTGCGCAGCTGCCGGTCGCTGCCGAGATGTTGGAAGAAGCTGATTATCCTTGTCATTTATGCCATCGCAGGCGCTACAATCGCAGCGTTATTTTACTAAGAGGTGTCCCATGGAATATTCCGATCTGCTGATCGAGCAGCACGGCAAGGTAGTCGTGATCCGCCTGAACCGTCCGAAGGCGATGAATGCCCTGAACGACAACATGATGAACGAACTGGGCGACGCGCTGTACAAATTCGACGCCGACCCGGCCGTCAACGTCATCGTCCTGACCGGTAGCGAGAAGGTGTTCGCGGCGGGCGCCGACATCGCCGCCATGGCGAACTATACCTATGCCGATACCTATCCCGGCAACTACATCGGCCGCAACTGGGAGCACATCCTGAACGTGCGCAAGCCGGTGGTCGGCGTGGTGTCCGGCTATGCGCTGGGCGGCGGCTGCGAGCTGGCGATGATGTGCGACTTCCTGATCGCAGCCGACAGCGCCAAGTTCGGCCAGCCGGAAATCAAGGTCGGCGTCACCCCGGGCGCCGGCGGCACCCAGCGCCTGCCGCGCACGATCGGCAAGTCGAAGGCGATGGACATGCTGCTGACCTGCCGCATGATCGACGCGGCCGAGGCGGAGCGTACCGGGCTGGTGTCGCGCGTGTTCCCGGCCGAGAAGGTGATGGAAGAGGCGCTGGCGGTGGCCAACACCATCGCCGCGATGCCGGTGTCGGTGGCCATGCAGATCAAGGACTCGGTCAACCGGGCCTTCGAGACCACGCTGACCGAGGGCGTGCGCTACGAGCGCCGCTATTTCCATGCCGGCTTCGGTACGCCGGCACAGAAAGAGGGCATGAATGCGTTCCTCGAGAAACGCAAGCCGGACTTCGACGGTCTCTGATCAGAGACAGTTGCCCGGCGCCCGGCCGCACAGGGCGCCGAACAGGTTGACCCAGCGGCTGTCGAGGTTGGACGCGCCCTGCACTTTGGGATCGCGCGGCTCGTAGCCGTAGGAGGTCACGCCGACCACGCGATTCGGAAGGCTGTTCGAGCCCGAGGCGCCGCCGATCTGCAGCTCCTGGAAGTTCTGGACCAGCGGCCCGCCGCTGGATCCGCCTTCGGCGTCCGACCCATACTCGACATTGTTGGGGTCGACGTTGCGGAAGGCGCCGGCGGTGATGACCTGCATCCTGATGCAGCGGTCGAGATTGCAGGGATAGCCCAGCCGCGAGGTGTGGTTGTCCGACAGGCTGGCGGTCTGCCAGCCGAGCCAGCCGGTCACGAAGCCCAGGGACTGGGTGCTGCCGCCCACGGGCTGGTCGGCGAACTCGATCATCGCGTAGTCGGCGGCGTTGGGAACGGTGCCGCCGCCGCTGGCCCAGGTGCCGGTGACGATCACGGCGTTCCAGTTCCAGCTTTGCAGGGGCGCGGTGCCGTCGCGGTAGGCCGGGATGAAGACCCAGTTGTCGTAGAAGCCGCTCGAGGTCCCGCTGTGCACGCAATGGCCGGCGGTGGCGACGATCCGTTTCTGGATCACCGAGGCCGAGCACAGATAGGGCACGCCGTCGATCGAGAAGAACAGGATGCCGACTGTCGAATAGGGGTAGTTGCGGTCCGCGGAATAGGGCGCGCCGGCGCCGTTAAACATCGGGAACACGCGGCTGCTGGTGTAATGGGCGCCGAAGGTGCCGACGGCGTTCGGCGTGACCACGCCGGGGCTGCGCTTCTGCACGGGCTCGGGCGTGAACAGGCGCTTCGGGGACGGTAGGGCGCGAATGCTAGGCGCATGGGGCTCGCTGCCGGCGACCGGACCCGCGCTGCGGAATGCGTCCAGCGCCTTGACGGCACCGTACGACGCTTGCGGCAAGGGCAGCGGCTTGGCGGCCTTGAAGCGCTCGGGCGTCCAGTAGGCCGTGACGGCTTTGACGTTCGGATTGGTCAGCATCACTTTGTTGTCTTGCTGGCTGTCTTGTGCGTGGCTGGCCGTTGCGCTGAACAGCAACAGCGCGAGGGCGGGCACGCATGCGCGCGTGAGAAATTTCATGCCGTCTCCAAAAATGGACAGGGTTGACCGGTCCGGCGCAGCTAGCGATGCGCGGACACTGCTGAGAGATGGTGCGCGCTCAGATTAAGACTTTGCTCGGGTGAGAGTTCCGTACATCGCGTCGTTTACTGATGAGCGTCAAGTCGAGCTGATCTTGCGATAAGGAAGCAGTGTGGCATGTTCGACATATCGCCCCTTGCGCGCTCTGCGGTGAATTTGCTATAGTGCGCGTCCTGCTTCTGCAGTGCCGGAAAAGCTGAACGAAATCAAGTAGTTGGGCTGGATGTTTTGATAACTCCGCTGGTGTTGCAGAAAAACGGGGGGTTGACGAGTTAAGCGAAGCACTGCATAATCTCATTCCTCTGCTGCTGACGAACAAAACGATTCGCAGAATGCAGCAAGGCAGTACCGCCCTCGGCGGGAGCCAACGATCTTTAACAATCAACAGTCGATAAGTGTGGGCGTTTGATGAAGTGCCAGCAGCTGCGCAAGTAGCTGCTGAATGCTTAAATTATCAAATGTTCACAAAAAGTATAACGTTGCTTCAGCAATGAAGTGACGGTCAGTATTTTGAGTGAGCGAACTCCGACCAATGGGAGGAGTTCGGACTGATTAAAAACAGTCCGACCTATGACGTAAAGTCATTACAGAGATTAAACTGAAGAGTTTGATCCTGGCTCAGATTGAACGCTGGCGGCATGCTTTACACATGCAAGTCGAACGGCAGCGCGGGGCAACCTGGCGGCGAGTGGCGAACGGGTGAGTAATACATC
>NZ_CAKKMV010000031.1 GCF_918697865.1 Massilia sp. Bi118
GAGTGGGGCGGGGCGGTGCTGCTGGCCACCGAGAATGCGCCCCCGGGCAAGCGCGCCTGGTACGGCATGTTCCCGCAACTGGGCGCGCCGCTGGGCTTCTTCCTGTCCGGCTCGACCTTCCTGCTGCTGTCGCAAACCCTGACGGACGCCGACTTCTTCAGCTGGGGCTGGCGCGTACCCTTCCTGGCCAGCGCGCTGCTGGTGATCGTCGGCCTGTACGTGCGCCTGAAGATCACCGAGACGCCGGACTTCCAGAAGGTCCTGGAGCGCAACGAGCGCGTGCGCCTGCCGGTGGCGGCCGTGTTCCAGTCGCACCCGGGTGCGCTGGTGCTGGGCACCCTGGCGGCGCTGGCGACCTTCGTGATCTTCTACCTGATGACGGTGTTCGCCCTCAGCTGGGGCACCACGGCCCTGCATTACTCGCGCCAGACCTTCCTGCTGCTGCAGCTGTTCGCGATCCTGTTCTTCGGCCTGACGATTCCCATCGCCGCCGTGCTGGCCGACCGCCTCGACCGCCGCCGCGTGATGATCGGCGTCTCGGCTGCGATCGCCGTGTTCGGGCTGGCCTTCGGGCCGCTGTTCGGCTCCGGTTCGCTGGCCATGGTGACCCTGTTCATGGTGCTGGGCCAGTGCCTGATCGGCATGACCTATGGGCCGCTGGGCACCTTGCTGTCGGAGATGTTCCCGCCGGAGGTGCGCTATACCGGCGCCTCGCTGACCTTCAACCTGGCCGGCATCCTGGGCGCCTCGCTGGCGCCTTATGTGGCAACCTGGCTGGCCACCAACCACGGTCTTTCCACTGTCGGCTGGTATTTGAGCGCAGCGGCGCTCATCAGCCTGGCGGCGCTGCTGCCGGTGACGTCCGCAAAGGAGAAGTAATGCTGAGGGGAGGCTGCGCCTGCGGCGCGGTGCGCTATGAAACGGCGGTGGAACCCTTCCACCGCACGCTCTGTCATTGCGTCGACTGCCGGCGCGCGGCGGGGGCGCCGGCCGTGGCCTGGTTCTCGGTGCCGGCGGCCGAGCTGCGCTTCGTCAAAGGAACACCGGCCACGCATCGCTCCAGTCCGCAGGTCGAGCGCAGCGTTTGCGGCGCCTGCGGTACGCCGCTCGCCTACCGCAACGATGCTTACCCGGAGGAGGTCGACGTCACCACCTGCAGTCTCGACGATCCGGCGGCTGCTTCACCCCAGGACCATACCTTCGCTTCGCAGCGACTGCCGTGGATGCGGGTAGACGATGGGCTGCCGGTGTACCCGCGGAGCCGCGGCGATGGCGTGACCCCACCCTACTAGAACGAATAGACCAGCGTCAGCGAAGTCTGGGTATCGGTGTTCTTCTTGTCTTCCGGGACCTTGCTGTCGCTGCGGGCGCTGAAGGCCGCCTTCATCTGCATGGTGCCGTTGATCTTGGTGCTGAGCGCGGTTTCCGCCACCGTGTGCACGTTGGTGGTGCCGCGTTCGACGCTGACCGTCTGGCTGAAGGCCGCCGAGGGGCTGACCCGCCAGCGCAGCTGGGCCGCGCCGTGCACCGTCATGCCGGAATCCTGCTCGCCGGTCGCGCTCTCGCCATGGAAGTAGCCCGGACCGACTTCGACGTCGACCGACTTGTCTTCGCGCTTCATGAGCTGGGTACCGTAACCGACCGCCAGGGTCGAGTAGCGCGTATAGGCGCCGAACTTGTCGTTGACGTGGGAGCCGAGCACGAACGCGCGGTTACCGTCCTGCAGCAGCTTGAAAGCGGCCTTGGCGGACACCTGCCAGCGCTCGGCCGAGCGGTTGCGGGTGCGCGTGCCGTCCTCGTTGACCACTTCGTCTTCCTTGAAGAAGCCGCTGAAGATGTACTCGTTGCTCCAGTTGCTCATCTCGTGGCGGGCGTCGATCTTGCCCGTCACCGAGGTGCCGGTGGTGTTGCCGGAGGTGCTGATCGCGCCCAGTTCGGCGGAGGTAAACCAGTTGCTGCCTTCAGGAAGGGCGGTGGTTGGCGGTTGCGTGAAGTAGGTCGACGTCGGCGCGGTATCCGCGAAGTCGTCCGGCGCGGCGGCGGCCGCGCTGCTTGCGCAGGCAAACGCCAGCGCCCAGATGATCTGAGATTTCATGAGCATCCCATGGTTCAATGGATGGCCGGATATTCTAAACCAAAGCGGATCGTCAAACTCATCAAACCGGCTTTTTTTGCGACACGGATACATGGAAAGATAATGTAATTGTAAATTGTTCATTCATTGCGTTTGCAATTCTAGCTTCCACCCGCCTAGAATATTGCGGTTTGCCGGACATACTGGCATGAATGTATAAGGACCGCACATTGATCAGGCTAGTCATCGCCGACGACCACGAATTGATCCGCGAAGGGATCAAGAAGCTCGTGCGCCACTGCGCCGACCTCAAGGTGGCGGGCGAAGCGGCCGACCTGAAGCAGGCGCTCGCACTGGTGGCCCAGGTCCGCCCCGACCTCGTGGTGCTGGACATCGGCCTGCCCGATGCCGACGGGCTGGATGGGCTGGCGGCCTTGCGGCGACACTTCCCGGACCTGCATGTGCTGATGCTGAGCGGGCACCCGGAGGAACGCTATGCACTGGCGGCCCTGCGCGCCGGCGCCCTCGGCTACGTGTCCAAGGCCAGCGGCTCGGCCGAGCTGCTCGAGGCCCTGCGCCGGGCCGGCCAGGGCACGCGCTGGCTGGGGCCAAGAGTTTCCGCGCTGCTGATGCAGGAGGCGAGCTGTCCGCAGGCCGCCCCGCCGCATCACCTGCTGACCCCGCGTGAGAGCGAGATCGTGGTCCTGATCGGCGCCGGCCTGCAGATCAAGCAGGTCGCCGCCGAGCTTGGGATCAGCATCAGCTCGGTCAATACCTATCGGACCCGCATCTTCCGCAAGATGGGCCTGTCCACCAATGCGGCCCTGATCCGCTACGCCTTGCAGCACGGACTCGCCGGCTGACTCTGTCGTTGCCGATTGGCAACAATGTGAACCAAGCCCTGTCGTTAAATCTGCGACAGAGGCGCTCTCGATTTGCGACATGGCGCATGGCCGGCGCCGCTGAATCCCACTATGAGCGAGCATCCGGAAGCGCCGGCGGCGGGCGGGTCTTGCCTAGCCCGTTAATACGCCGGCCGCTGCATACCCTTCCTTCATGTGCGCGTCACAATGTTATAACTTATCCATCTTGCCTATCGAAATAGCAATCGATACGGCGAATAGCACGCATAGAAGACAAATACGCGAGAGAGAGAGAAATGGCCGGAGACACAGTGGATATCCTGGTCGTCGAAGACAGCCCGACCCAGGCCCAGCATCTGGCGCGCCTGCTGGCGAGCGAACCCGGCTGGCACGTCAGGATCGCGGGCGACGGCGCCAGCGCCCTGGCCGAGGTGGCGCGCCAGCGCCCGCACCTGATCATCAGCGACATCGCGATGCCCGGGATGGACGGCTTTACTCTTTGCCGCACCCTGAAGGACGACCCGGTGCACGCCAGCCTGCCGGTGGTCCTGCTGACCCGGCTGGCGAGCCTGAACGACATCGTGCAGGCGCTGGAATCGGGCGCCGACAGTTTCGTGCGCAAGCCCTACGACGGCATCCAGCTGCGCGAGCGCCTGCAACGCATCCTGCAGGCCTGCGCGCTCGGCACGTCCGACCGTCCCCTCGAATTCATGGCGGCCGAGCGGCGCCAGATCTACGACCTGCTGGTCGCAACCCACGCCCAGGCCCTGCGCATGAATGCGGAACTGGCTGACCAGCGCTGCGTGCTGGAACGCTCCTGCCGTTCGCTGGCGATCCTGCACGGCATGGCAGCCGCGCTCAACGAAGCGGTCGGAGAACAGGCCGTGGCCGAAGCGGCGCTGGCGCACCTGCTGGCCCTGCCGGGCCTGGCCGGCGCCGCGGTCTGCGCGCTCGGCCCGGACGGCATCCAGCGGTCGCTGGCAGCGCGCGGCATGCCGGCTGCGTCGACGGGGCTGCAGCTGTTGCGCCTGCCCCTGCTGGCCCAGCAGCGCGAGGTGGGCGTGCTCGAACTGCTGCCGGCCGGCCCGGTGCTGGGCGAGTCCGAACGCTCGCTGCTGGACAGCGCGGCGACCCAGCTCGGTTCCGCGCTCGAACGCGCGGGCCTGTACGCCTGCATGGAAGCGCTGGTGGTCGAACGCACCGCCGCCCTGCGCTCCGAACGCAACCGCCTGTCGGCCGTGGTCGACACCGCCGGCGCGCTGGTGTTGCTGGCCGCGCCCAGCGGCCATATCGTGATGTTCAACCGCGCCTGCGAGGAAGCCCTCGGCTGGAAGGCCGCCGAGGCCATCGGCCAGCCCTGCTGGGAAGTGGTGCGGCGTGTCGACGACGAGCTCGCGGTGCGGCACGTATTCCAGAACCTGGAAGGCATGCCGCGCACCGCGCGCATGCAGGGCGAATGGCATACCCGCAAGGGCGGCCCGCGCTCGATCATCTGGACCCAGACCCTGCTGCGGCGCGACGACGGCAGCATCGAATACGTGCTCGGCACCGGCATCGACGCCACGGAGCTGCGCGGCGCCGAGGAGCGCCTGCGCTACATCAGCAACTTCGACACCCTGACCGGGCTGCCCAACCGCCTGCTGCTGCGCGACCGCCTGCGCCAGATGAAGGTCCAGGCGCAGGGCGAGGGCCAGGTGCTCGGCTTCATGCTGCTGGGCCTGGGCCGCATGGCGCTGATCCGCGAGGCCCTCGGTCCGGCGGCCGAGCAGGCGCTGGTCCAGGAAGCCGCGGCGCGGCTGCGCGCCATCGCCGGCGCCGATGCCGTGGGCCGCTTCTCCGACGGCAGCTTCGCGGTGCTGGCGATGCGCCCGGTGGCCGAGGACCTGGCGGTGGCGGCGCGCCGCCTGCTGGCCGCGGTCGGCAAGCCCTATGCCTGGGAGTCGGAGGAGCTGCATCTCGACCCGGCGCTCGGGATTGCGGTCTTCCCCAACGACGGCCTGCACTATGACGTGATGGTGCAGGGCGCCGAGGCGGCGCTGCGCCAGTCGCTGGAGAGCGTGGGTCAGCGCTATGCCTTCTACCGCCCGGAACTGAACCAGGGCGCGAACGACCGCTTCAAGCTGGAAAGTGCGCTGCGACGCGCCATCGAACGCGAGGAACTGGTGCTGCACTACCAGCCGCAGGTCGACCTGGCCAGCGGCGCCATCGTCGGCGCCGAGGCCTTGCTGCGCTGGCGCCATCCGGAGCGCGGCCTGGTGCCGCCGGGCGTCTTCATCCCGCTGGCCGAAGAGACCGGCCTGATCATGACCATGGGCGACTGGGTATTGCGCACCGCCTGCAGCCAGCAGCGCAAATGGCGCGACGCCGGGCTGCCGCTGGTGCCGGTTTCGGTCAACCTGTCGGCCCACCAGTTCGACGACCAGATCGTCGGCACGGTCGGCCGCGTGCTCGAGGAGAGCGGGATCGAAGCCGAGCTGCTGGAACTCGAATTGACCGAAAGCGCCTCGATGGCCGACGCCGACAAGAGCGTGGCCCTGCTGGCCCAGCTGAAAAGCATGGGGGTGAAACTGTCGATCGACGACTTCGGCACCGGCTTCTCGAACCTGAACTACCTGAAGCGCTTCCCGGTCGACAAACTGAAGCTGGACCAGTCCTTCGTCGCCGACATTCTCGGCAGCGGCGACGATCTCGCCATCGCGCGCGCGGTCATCGCGATGGCGCATGGCCTGCGCCTTACCGTTGTGGCGGAAGGGGTGGAAGAGGCGGGCCAGCTGGCCCTGCTGGCCGAGCATGGCTGCGACGCCATGCAGGGCTATTACTTCAGCAAGCCGCTGCCGGCCGAGGACTTCGGGAAGATGCTGCGCGATGGCGTCATGCTGGACCGGGCGCCGCTGCGCGAACCGCAGACGGCGCCAGCTTGAAAACTACGTGCCGATGTAAACGATCTTGAAGGCGAACAGCGCGGCGATCACCCAGACGATGGGCGCCACTTCGCGCGCGCGCCCGGTGGTCAGCTTCAGCACCGCATAGGTGATGAAACCGAAGGCGATACCCTCGGCGATCGAGTAGGTGAAGGGGATGGTGAGAGCCGTGATCGCGGCCGGAATCGCCTCCGTGGTGTCGTTCCATTCGATGTCGCCGAGGTCGCGCAGCATCAGGCAGGCCACGAAGAGCAGGGCGGGTGCCGTCGCGTAGGGCGGCACCACGCCGGCCAGCGGCGCGATGAACAGGCAGGCCAGGAACAGCACCGCCACCGTCAGGGCCGTGAGGCCGGTGCGCCCGCCGGCCTGCACGCCGGAGGCGGACTCCAGATAGGCGGTGGTGCTGGAGGTGCCCAGCGCCGCGCCGGCGACGATCGCCGCGCTGTCGGCCAGCAGGGCCTTGTTCAAGCGCTCCATCTTCCCTTCGACCAGCAGCCCGGCGCGGCTGGCCACGCCCATCAGGGTGCCGGTGGCGTCGAACAGCTCGACCAGGAAGAACACCAGGATCACGTTCAGGATGCCGACGGCGAGGGCGCCCGGCACGTCCAGCTGCAGGAAGGTCGGCGCCAGCGAGGGCGGTGTCGAGACCACGTGGTGGAACTCGTTCCCGCCGAAGAAGAAGCTCAGGATCGTCACCCCGATGATGCCGATCAGGATCGCGCCGCGCACCTTCAGGCGGTCCAGGGTCACGATCAGCAGGAACCCGATCATGGCCATGATGGCGCCGCCCTGGTGCAGGTCGCCGACCTTCACGAGCGTCGGTTCGCTGGCCACCACGATGCCGGCGTTCTTCAGCGCGATCAGGGCGAGGAACATGCCCAGGCCGACCGTGATCGCCACCCGCAGCGAGCGCGGGATGCCGTTCACGATCATGGCGCGCAGGCCGAACACCGACACCAGGATGAACAGGCAGCCCGACACGAACACGGCGCCCAGCGCCGCCTGCCAGGGCACCTTCATGCCCAGCACTACCGCGTAGGCGAAATAGGCATTCAGGCCCATGCCCGGCGCCATCGCGATCGGGTAGTTGGCATACAGGCCCATCACCGCGCTGCCGAGCGCCGCCACCAGGCAGGTGGCGACGAACACGGCTTCCTTCGGCATGCCGGCGTCGCCGAGGATGGAAGGGTTGACGAAGATGATGTAGGCCATCGTCAGGAAAGTGGTCAGGCCGGCCAGCATCTCGGTGCGGACGTCGCTGCCGCTTTGCCGGAGGTGAAATAGGCGTTCGAGCATGGTCTTTGAAGGTTCCAATTGGGGAGGGCACGCGTGTATTGATGTTGCGTACGCGCGTCACTGTACAGATGACCGAAGCATAACACCACCGCCCAAAACCGCGATTTTCTTATCTGGCCTGACAAGGTTTCGCTTGAAGCTTTGCCAACCAGTGCAAATTCCGATTGGCGCACAGAACCGTTGTGTCGTCCCGTTGGCGAAAATCCCAACAATTAATGGCTGAATACCCGATCATGCCAATTTGAAAACTGGTAACATAGGTGATACAAATTGGCTGGACCAAAAGCCCGAAAAGCTCTTGCGCCAGTAATATATTAGGCATACCATTCTGATATATCAGAGCGCCGGCCTCCCGGTGCACCCCTACGCAAGGAGCACGACTAGCATGACCGCCTTCATGGACAAGGATTTCCTCCTCACCACCGACGTCGCCAAGAAGCTGTACCACGAGGTAGCAGCCGACCTGCCGGTGATCGATTACCACTCCCACCTGCAGCAGGGCGAAATCGCGGAACGCAAGACCTTCCGCAACATCGCCGAGCTGTGGCTGGGCGGCGACCACTACAAATGGCGCCTGATGCGTACCGCCGGCGTGGCGGAGGAATACTGCACGGGCGAGCGCTCGGACAAGGAAAAATTCCTGGCCTTCTGCAAGGTCCTGCCGCTCGCGATCGGCAACCCGATCTACCACTGGAGCCACCTGGAACTGCGCCGCATCTTCGGCATCGACCTCATCATCAACGAGAAGAACGCCGAGGCGATCTGGGAGCAGGCCAACGCCAGGCTGGCCGGCATGGACACCTGGGCTTTCCTGGAACAGGCCAAGGTCGAAATCGCCTGCACCACCGACGACCCGGTCGACGACCTGCTGCAGCACGCCGAGATCGCGCAATCCGCGCTGAAGACCCGCGTGCTGCCGGCCTACCGTCCGGACAAGGCCATGCGCATCAATAACCCGGGTTTCGTCGAGTACGTGGCGCGCCTGTCGGAAGTCTCGGGCGTGAAGATCGACTCCTTCGCCACCATGATGGCAGCGCTGGCGAAGCGCGTCGGTTACTTCCACGAGCGCGGCGGCCGCATCTCCGACCACGCGATCGACATCCCGCTGCCGGCCAATGCCGCGACCCCGGAGCAGCTGGAAGCCTTCTTCGCCAAGCGCGTGAAAGGCGAGCTGCTGTCCGACCTGGAACAGAGCCAGTACCTGCGCGGCCTGCTGGAGAACATCGGTACCGTCTACGCGAAGTTCGGCTGGACCATGTGCCTGCACATCGGCGCAATGCGCAACAACAATCAGCGCATGTTGGAAACGCTGGGCCCGGACACCGGCTTCGATTCGATCGGCGACATGACCACCTCGAACGGCCTGGTCGCGCTGCTGTCCGCACTGGACGCCAACGACCAGCTGCCGCAGACCATGCTGTTCAACCTGAACCCGGCGATGAACGAAGTGCTGTCGACCATGATCGGCAACTTCCAGGACGGCAGCGTCGCCGGCAAGGTGCAGTTCGGCCCGGCCTGGTGGTTCAACGACCACAAGCTCGGCAACCTGAACCAGATCCTGGCCTTCGGCAACCACTCGGTGCTGGGCATCTTCGTGGGCATGGTGACCGATTCGCGCAGCTTCGCTTCGTATCCGCGCCACGACTACTTCCGCCGCCTGGTCTGCCGCCAGTTCGGTGAATGGGTTGCCGGCGGCGAGTACCCGAACGACTTCGAAGCGCTGAGCACCATCGTGCGCGGCATCTGCTACGAAAACGCCAAGAACTACTTCAAGCTTTAATCAGAGGCTGCACGTTCATGCAACGAGTAATCTGCATCCACCCGGACGACAGCATGCTGGTCGCCCTGACCGACCTGGCGCCGGGCGATGTCGTCACCTGGAATGACGAGAATATCCTGGTCTCGACCGCGGTCAAGACCAAGCACAAGCTGGCGCGCCGCGCCTTCGCCGTGGGCGATGTGCTGAACATGTACGGCGTCCCGGTCGGCAAGGCGACCCAGCCGATCAAGAAGGGCGAGGCGGTCACCACCGAGAACCTGGCGCACTATGCTGCCGAAGTCGAGATCGGCGAAAAGGAAGAGAGCACTGCGCCTTACACCTGGACCCCGCCGGACGTCAGCAGCTTCGACGGCGCCACCTTCAATGGCGTCGTGCGCGCCGACGGCCGCGTGGGCACCGCCAACTACTGGCTGATCTTCCCGCTGGTCTTCTGCGAGAACCGCAACGTCGAGCACCTGCGCAATGCGCTCGAGCGTCCGCTGGGCTACGCCACCGACGACCTGGCCGCGCTGACCTTCCAGTTATTGGGAGAGGACATGGAAGCGCCGAAGCCGGTGGTCCGCCCGTTCCCGAACCTGGACGGCGTGCGCGTCATCACCCACAACGGCGGCTGCGGCGGCACGCGCGCCGATGCGCGCTCGCTGTGCAAGGTGCTGTCGGCCTACGCGGACCACCCGAACGTGGCCGGCATCACCGTGTTCTCGCTGGGCTGCCAGAACGCGCAGATCGGCATGTTCAAGGAAGCCCTCACCAAGCAGAATCCGGACTTCGACAAGCCCGTGCTGATCTACGAACAGCAGCAGTGGGACAGCGAAGAGAAGATGATGAAGGCGGTGCTGCAGGACACGCTTTCTCACCTGAAGGAAGCGAACAGGGTCCAGCGCCGGCCGGTGCCGCTCTCGCACCTGAAGATCGGCGTGAAGTGCGGCGGTTCGGACGGCTTCTCGGGCATCTCCGCGAATCCGACCATGGGCTATGTGTCGGACATGGTGGTCGCCGTCGGCGGCTCCTCGATCCTGGCCGAGTTCCCGGAACTCTGCGGCGTCGAGGCCAACCTGATCGAACGCTGCGTGGAAGACGAGGACAAACGCCGCTTCCTGGGCATGATGCGCGACTTCGAACAGCGCGCGCTGGCGGTCGGCACCCACTTCGCCGACAACCCGAGCCCGGGCAACATCCGCGACGGCCTGATTACTGACGCGATGAAGTCGGCCGGCGCCGCGAAGAAGGGCGGCACCTCGCCCATCGTCTCGGTCTTGGACTACGGCGAGCAGACCGATAAACCCGGCCTGTCCCTGCTGTGCACCCCCGGCGGCGACGTCGAATCGGTGACCGGCATCGTTGCCTCGGGCGCGAACGTGGTGCTGTTCTCGACGGGCCTCGGCACGCCGACCGGCAATCCGATCGTCCCGGTCCTGAAAATCTCCTCGAACAGCCGCGTCGCCGCCAGGCTGAACGACCTGATCGACTACGACTGCGGTCCCATCATCGAGGGCAAACCCCTGCCGGAAGTGGCGCAGGGCCTGTTCGACATGGTCGTCGACACCGCCAGCGGCAAGTACACCTGCAAGGCCGACCGCCTGCAGCAGTACGACTTCATCTTCTGGAAGCGCGACATCTCGCTATGAAAAATTTGAAACGCAGCGCGCCTTTCGCGCTGCCCATCAAGATTCTCCAGTTCGGCCAGGGCAACTTCATGCGCGGCTTCTTCGACTGGCAGGTCGACCTCCTCAACGAGCGCAGCGGCCTGGATGCCGGCGTGGTCGTGGTGCGTCCGCGCGGCGGCAGTGCCGTGCCGCTGCTGGACGTGCAGGACGGCCTGTTCACCGTGCTGGTGCGCGGCCTGAACGAGCAGGGTGAGCCGGTCAAGGAATACCGCACCGTCGAATGCGTCCAGCGCGAGCTGGACCCGAACACGATGTACGGGGACTACCTGGCGCTGGCCGCGAATCCGGACCTGCGCTTCGTGGTGTCGAACACCACCGAAGCCGGCATCGCCGTCAACGACAGCGACCGCCTGGACGATGCGCCCCCGAGCGCCTTCCCTGCCAAGCTGACCCAGTTCCTGTTCAAGCGCTTCGAAGCCTTCGACGGCCTCAGTGGTAAAGCCATGGACAAGGGCCTGGTGCTGCTGCCCTGCGAGCTGATCGACCAGAACGGCCCCGCACTCAAAAAGGCCGTGCTGCACTTTGCGCGCCTGTGGGACCTGCCGGCCGCCTTCGACGCCTGGATCGAGCAAGCCTGCACCTTCTGCTCGACCCTGGTTGACCGCATCGTCACCGGCTACCCGGCGGCGGACGCGGAGAGAATCGCGGAGGACCTTGGCTACAGCGACCAGTTCCTGGTGGCGGCCGAGTACTACTACCTGTTCGTGATCCAGGGCCCGGCATGGGTGGGCGAAGCGCTGAAGCTGGCCGGCGCCGGCCTGAACGTGAAGCTGGTCGACGACATCACCCCCTATAAAAAGCGCAAGGTCGGCATCCTGAATGGCGGCCACACGACCCTGGTGCCTGTCGCGCTGCTGGCCGGCCTCGAGGCGGTGGGTCCGGCGGTCGACGATGAAGGCGTGGGGCGCTTCCTTCGCGCCGCCATTCTGGATGAAATCATCCCGGCGCTTGGCATGGACCGCAAGCAGCTCGAAGCCTATGCCGACGACGTCATCCTGCGCTTCCGTAACCCGGCGATCCACCACCGCCTGGCTTCGATCGCGCTGAACAGCTGGAGCAAGTTTGCCGCGCGCGTGATGCCGCAGCTGCTGCGCTACATCGACATCAACGCCGGCCGCATGCCGCGACGGCTGGTGCTGGCCCTGGCCGCGACCATGCTGCTGTACCGCGGGGGCGTCATCGAACTGTCGGACGACAAGGCCAACCTGGACTGGTTCGCCCAGGCTTGGGGCAAGGTCGGCGCCGGCGAGTGGTCGCTGGCCCAGCTGGCGTCGGGCTGGCTCGCCAACCGCGCGCTGTGGGGCAGGGACCTGAACGAAGTGCCGGGCCTGACCTATGCGCTGACCGTCGCACTGGAACAGCTCAACCGGCAGGGCGTGCGCGAGCTGCTCGCCTAATCAAAAAAATACGCAGGAGACGATATGAAGTTCAAAGGCATGCGCTGGTGGATGGTCGGGCTGGTCACGCTCGGCCTGATCGTCAACTACCTGGCACGTAACACGCTGTCGGTCGCGGCGCCGACCATGATGTCCGAGCTGCACATCAGCACCCAGCAGTATTCGTACATCGTGGTCGCCTGGCAGGTCTGCTACGCGGTGATGCAGCCGGTGGCCGGCTATGTGCTGGATGCGATCGGCACCAAGATCGGCTTCGCGGTGTTCGCCCTGGCCTGGTCGCTGGCCTGCGCCAGCGCCGCGCTGGCCACCGGCTGGCAGAGCATGGCCTTCTTCCGCGGCCTGCTGGGCCTGACGGAAGCGGCCGGCATCCCGGCCGGCGTGAAGGCCACCACCGAATGGTTCCCGGCCAGGGAGCGCTCGGTGGCGATCGGCTGGTTCAACATCGGTTCCTCGATCGGCGCCCTGTGCGCGCCGCCGCTGGTGGTGTGGTGCATCCTGCACGCCGGCTGGCAGACCGCCTTCGTGGTGGTCGGCGCGATCGGCACCGTCTGGACCCTGCTGTGGGCGCTGTTCTACAAGCATCCGCGCGACCAGAAGCTGCTGTCCGATCAAGAACGGGATTACATCCTGTCGGGCCAGGAAGCGAAACACAGCGACAACGCCAGGAAAGCAGGCTGGCGCCAGATCGTCAAGAGCCGGAACTTCTGGTCGATCGCCATCCCGCGCTTCCTGTCGGAGCCGGCCTGGCAGACCTTCAATGCCTGGATCCCGCTGTACATGGCCACCGAGCGCCACATGAACCTGAAGGAGATCGCCGCCTTCGCCTGGCTGCCTTTCCTGGCCGCCGACATCGGCTGCGTGCTGGGCGGCTACCTGTCGCCGATCATCCACAAGCGTTTCAATGTGTCGCTGTTCCAGTCGCGCAAATGGGTGATGGCGATCGGTTCGCTGGCGATGATCGGCCCCGGTTGCGTGGGCCTGGTCGACAGCCCGTACGCGGCTATCGGCCTGCTGTGCATCGGCGGCTTCGCCCACCAGACCCTGTCGGGCGCCCTGTATTCCATCACCTCGGACGTCTTCGGCAAGAACGAAGTGGCAACCGCCACCGGCCTTGCCGGCATGTCCGGCTACCTGGGTGCGACCCTGTTCACGCTGTTGTTCGGCGTGCTGGTCACCCATGTCGGCTACAGCCCGATGTTCGTCGTGCTGGCCGTTTTCGATGTGCTCGCTGCCATCGTCGTCTGGATGCTGGTGCGTGAGGGTTCCTCCAACACGCCGCATCCGCCCATGAAAGCCGTGCCGACCGTTCAGGCGGCGCAAAACTCGTAATCCGTAACAGAAGAGAGCACCAAATGACGCAATTCATCACCAGGAAGACCCTCCTGGCCGCCGCCGCACTGGCCTGCCTGTCGAATGTCTCGATGGCGGAAACCACGCTCGGCGAACTCGCAAACCTGAAAGTCGACACCACCATCTACGGCTTCCTCAACGGCCAGCTGGAATCGGTCCAGGCCCAGGGCGGCGCCACCCCGTACAGCACCCGCGGCCGCGTCTCGGACGGCAATTCGCGCCTTGGCTTCCGCGGCAACATCGGCGTTACCGATGACCTGAAAGGCGTGTGGCAGCTGGAAGCCGCGCTGAACAACTTCGACCAGGGCGGCGTCAACACCCGCGGCGAATCGACCACCCTCAGCTCGCGCAACAGCTACGTCGGCGTCGAGAGCGCCAAGTTCGGTACTTTCGTCGTCGGTAACAACGACTCGGTCTACCGCAGCCTGATCGGCTCGGGCGGCGAGTTCGGCGGCAACCTGGGCCTGACCGTCCACGGCCTGGACGTCTGGAACAACACCTCGGCCCAGCTGACCGGCAACGCCGACAGCATCTTCTCGCGCGGCGAAGCGCGCTACAAGAATTCGGCGCACTACCTGTCGCCCGTGTACTACGGCTTCCAGGTCGGCGCTTCCTATGGCTTCGACGAGAACCAGGAGTCCAACACCAACCGCGGCCGCTGGTCGGTCGCCGCCAAGTACACCCTGGGCGCGTTCTCGATCGGCGCCGGCTACGACCGCCAGAACAACACCGGCGTCGACACCGACGCCGCGGTGGCGGGCTACGGCTTCCGCACCATGGATTCGTCGGGCGTGAACACCAGCTTCGCCAAAGTCATCGGCCGTTACAGGCTGCCGACCAACACCACCATCGGCCTCGGCTTCGAGCAGGGCAAGTACGGCTACGAGCAGGTCGCGGTGCCGACCGCCGGCAACTTCTACACCGGCACCACCGTCGGCACCATGAAGCAAAATGCCGTCATGCTGTCGCTGGCCCAGGACATCGGCAAGGCCAGCATCATGGCCTCGGCCGGCAAGCTGTTCGACCTGAAGGGCGCGACCTTCGGCAAGGAGAGCGACTACGCCGCCAACCAGTACTCGATCGGCGCGATCTACAACCTGAACCGCTACCTGAGCCCATACGTCTACTACACCAAGATCCGCAACCACGCCCAGCAGAACGTGAACCTGGGCCAGGCGCCGGTGTACAGCAACAACGCCGGCAAGGAAGACGCCTTCCTGGCCCCGGGCAACAGCCCGCGCGCCTTCGGCGTCGGCCTGATCGCCCGCTTCTAAGCACCTGCACATACAAGCAACAAGAGAGACACAAGCAATGAGCAAGCAAGTAATGAAAGACGTCCGTCTCGTGGTACCAATGCTGGCAATCGCAGCCTCGCTGGCCGCCTGCGGCGGCGGTGGCGGCGGCGGTTCCACCGAATCGGCCGTGACCTACACCGCGGGCAGCGTGGTGCAAGTCGGCACCACCTCCTATGACCCGGATCTGCCGGCCGAACCGAACCTGCCGAGCGACACCCAGGTGTGCGCGACCCTGGAAGCGAATCCGAAGCTGGTGCGCCGTCCTGACGGCTCGCTGCCGCCGGAAGCCGATCCGAACAAGGCCGGCGCCGGCGTCGCCCAGGACCCGGCCGTCATCAACCCCGACCAGGCCCGCATTCAGGCCGCGCTGGACGCCTGCGGCGCCGGTGTGGACCTCGAGGTCGGCGCGAAGATCGCCGCTGCCGACGCCACCGCGACCGCCGCCCAGAAAGCCGCGGCCAAGCCGAACGTCAACATCGCCGGCGTTTCGGGCGAAGAACTGGCCAAGCCGGCCTACAAGGCGTCGAAGTTCGCCGTGCGCCTGGTCGTCAACCCGAAGGGCGGCGACGGTTTCATCTCCGGTCCGCTGACCCTGCCGTCGGGCGTGACCCTGTGGATCGACAAGGGTGTGACCCTGTACGCGACCCGCGATGCGAAGGCCTATGTGGCCGACGCGGCCTCCAACAAGTTCTGCGCCAACACCGCGACTTCGTCGTCGAAAGCCGGCTCCTCGTCGAACTGCCTGCCGCTGATCGGCGGCGACAACCTGGTCAACTCGGCCGTGATGGGCGACGGCGCGATCGACAGCCGCGGCTACGCCGAGATCGTCACCACCGATAAACTGTACCCGCTGATGAAGGTCGACATGACCTGCTCGAACACCTATACGGCGTGGAAGAGCGGCACCCAGGCTGCGGACGGCACCCCGTGCGACGACGGCGGCACCATCGTCAACCTGAAGTCCTCGGCCCGCAACATGACCTGGTGGGATCTGGCCTACCTGGGCAACATGGTCCAGAACGGCACCACCGGCTTCGGTTCGCAGTCGAACTTCCGCATGATGGTCTTCAACTACGCGAAGAACCTGACCCTGTACCGCGTCACCCTGAACAACAGCGCCAACTTCCACGTCGTGCCGAGCGGCGTCGATGGCCTGACCGTGTGGGGCGTGAAGGTCCAGACCCCGTCGCTGGCGGCCTTCGCCAACCCGGCAGGTAACGGCAATCCGCTGTACACCGGCGAAGTCTTCAACGAAGACAACGTCAAGAACACCGATGCCTTCGACCCGGGTTCGTCCTCGAAAGCCACGTCGAGCGCACTGACGACCGGCTCGTCGACCAGGTCGGCCGCCAAGATGTCCTTCGACGGCTACCTGAAGAACTTCGTGTTCGCCTACAACTACGTGTCGACCGGCGACGACGACATGGCCTTCAAGGGCAGCCAGAACCCGTCGCCTTCGGGCTCGGGCCTGCCCGGCATCGACGGCAACCGCGACGTCCGTTCGGACCGCAAGCACGGCATGGTCGTGGCGCACAACCACATCTACTACGGCCACGGCATCTCGGTCGGTTCCGAGACCAACGCCGGCGTGACCAACATCGAGGTGTACGACAACGCGTTCTGGGATTCGGAAGAAGGCCTGCGCATCAAGTCGGACTACGCCCGTGGCGGTGAGGTCAGCAATGTTCACTACAAGAACATCTGCATCAAGAACGGCCTGAACGCGCTGCTGTTCACCCCGTACTACTCGACCAAGGCGATCAAGGACGACCCGCTGTTCCCGAACTTCCATGACATCACCATGGAGAACGTGCGCATCCAGGGCAAGACCGCGGTCAAGCTGCAGGGCTTCCAGGCCAACACCGGCGGCTTCGGCAACCCGCAGTACCCGCTGGTCATGAACATGACCAACGTGGTTGCCGACAGCCCGGACGAGATCACCCTGACCACCTCGGACGCGAATCTGACGGTCAAGGGCGTGAACCTGCCGCTGATCGCCACCGCGGACAACCGCAACGTGATCAACGGCGTGCCGACCAAGGCGGTCGATCCGTCGAAGGTGGTGGACTGCTCGAAGGCCTACGTGGACTTCCCGGCAATCGGCGCTTCGAACTACTTCGGTTCGACCTGGGATTCGCGTCACTAAGCATCAAACCCGTCGTCCCCGCGAAGGCGGGGACCCAAGTTCGCTAAGCTGACGGCTAGGCTTGATTTTAGTGGCTGCCCGCCAAACTTGGGTTCCCGCCTCCGCGGGAACGACGTTTTCAATTTTGAGGAATGCACATGGAAGCACAAACCGTCTACGCAATCGGTGAATGCATGATCGAGCTGCAGCGCAGCGCAGGCGGCGCGGGCATGGATTACCGCTTCGGCGGCGACACGCTCAACGCCGCGGTCTACATGTCGCGCCTGCTCGATCCGGCCAGGGTGCGGGTGGCCTACGTGACCGGGCTGGGCGTGGACGGCATGTCGGCCGAGATGCTGGCCAGCTGGGAAGCGGAAGGCATCGATACGCGTTGCGTGCAGCGCCTGCCGGAGCGCCTGCCGGGCATCTACATGATCGAGCTTGACGCCAGCGGCGAGCGCCGCTTCCATTACTGGCGCAAGGATTCCGCAGCGCGCCACTGGCTCGAGGCCCCGGAGGCCGGCAAGGTGCTGGTACAGCTGGCGGCCGCGCGCATGGTCTACCTGTCGGGCATCAGCCTGGCGATTCTTTCCGAAGCCGACCGCGAGCTGCTGATCGCCGCGCTGGCCCAGTGCCGCACGCGCGGCGGTTCGGTCGTCTTCGACAACAACTACCGCCCGCGCCTGTGGGAAAGCCCGCAGGCGGCCGCCGAAGTCTACCGCCGCGTGCTGGCCCATACCGACATCGCACTGCTGACCCTGGACGACGAGCACGCGCTCTACGGCCAGGAAACGGCGCGCCGCGTGGTCGAGCGCACGCGCGGCTACGGCGTCAGGGAAGTGGTCGTGAAATGCGGCGCCGAACCCTGCGTGGTCTGGGCCGAAGGCCAGCTTCACGAGGTGGCGCCGGCGCCGGTGCAGGACGTGGTCGACACCACGGCGGCCGGCGATTCCTTCGGCGCAGCCTACATGGCGGCGCGCCTGTCGGGCCAGGATCCGGCGGCGGCGGCGCGCGCCGGACACAGGCTGGCCGGGACCGTGATCCGCCATCGCGGGGCGATCATTGCGCGTGAGCTGATGCCGACCTGAAGACCGTCATTCCCGCGCAGGCGGGAATCCAAGTTGGATACGCAGCCCCTACGCTCGAGCGCAGCCGGCAGCGCAACGAACTTGGGTTCCCGCCTTCGCGGGAACGACGTGTCACGTTAAACTCCCAGCTATGAACACGCCAAGACCTCCCAGCCCCGTGGCCGAATCCAGCATGAGCGCTTCGCGCCGCGTCTATCTCTGCCTGCGCCAGCGCATCGTCGAGATGAGCATGCTGCCCGGCGCGCGCGTGGTCGAGCGCGAGATCGCCGAGGAGTTCGGCACCAGCCGCACGCCGGTGCACGAGGCCGTGCAGCGCCTGGCGGACGAAGGCCTGATCGAGGTGATCCCACGTTCCGGCACCTTCGTGGCCCGCATTCCGCTGGACCAGCTGGAAGAGGCCAACCTGGTGCGCCATGCGCTGGAGACGGCCGTGATCGAGAAGGCCGCCGAGCGGGCCGGCCCGGAGGGTGCGGCCAGGCTGCGCGCCATCCTCGACGAGCAGGAAGCGGCGATCGCGGCCAAGGATTTCCGCGCTTTCCACCGCAGCGACGAGATGTTCCATGCGGCGCTGACGGAGCTGTCCGGCTATCCGGGCGTGTGGCCGATCATCCTGCAGGCCAAAACCCAGATGGACCGCTACCGCCAGCTGACCCTTCCGCTGGAAGGCCGCATGGCCGGCGTGCTGGAAGAGCACCGCGCGGTGGTCGCCGCCATCGAGGCGCGCGATCCGGCCGCCGCAGTGAACGCGATGCGCGAGCATCTGGATCATGTCATGCCGGTGTTGGAAATTACACGAAAGTTGCGTCCCGAGTTCTTCACGAGCCACCTGAACGGACGCCCCCTACGGTAGAATTGCCGTACGTCAACTAGCACCATCCCGGTGCGCCTCCGCTGCATAAGAAGTCCATCATGAAAGTATCGAATCGTCTCCTCATTCTCGTTGGCGCCGCCGTCGTCGCACTCGCCACGCTCGGCGGCCTCGGTCTGACCACCCTGCAGCGCGCGATGCAGTACGACCGCGAAGCCGAAATCACCAATATGCTGGCGATGGGCGAACACCTGGTCGCCCATTACTACGACGAACAGAGGCAGGGCAGGCTGACGCCGGAGCAGGCGCAAGCCGCCGCCAAGGAAGCGTTGACCCAGCTGAACAACGAAGGCAAGAGCTATTACTGGGTGCGCACGCCCGCCGGCCTGAACCTGGTGCATCCGAAGCCGGAAAACATCGGCAAGATCGCCCAGGGCGAGACCCTGCACGGCCGCCCGGACGCGCAGGCCTACAGCGAAGGCCTGGCGAAGGAACGCGTGGCCCTGGTCACGGTCAAGGCCAGGCACCCGGAGAGCGGCCGGATGGGCGGCAAGCTGCAGGGCGTGATCGCCTTCGAGCCCTGGGGCTGGTGGATCGGCACGGGCTTCTTCTCGGACGACATCGACGCGCAGTTCTGGGGCACGGCAGGCCAGTTCTCGGCCGTGTTCCTGGCCGCGCTGGCGGCGATCGCGCTGCTGGGCTGGAACGCGGTGCGCTCGATCACCGGCACGCTGGGCGCCGACCCGGCCATCGCCACCGCGATCACCCGCCGCATCGCCGACAAAGACCTGTCGCGCCCCGTCTACCTGGACGGCGCCGGCGACAAGAGCCTGCTGAAGGCGATCGCCCGCATGCAGGACGAGCTGTCCGGCACGGTGCGCCGGATCCGCGACCATTCGCGCACCATCGCCGAGGCCTCGCAGCAGATCGCCGCCGGCAACCTCGACCTGTCCTCGCGCACCGAGTCGCAGGCCAGCGCGCTCGAAGAGACCGCGGCCGCGATGGAAGAACTGACCGGCACCGTGCGCCAGAACGCCGAGCACGCGCTGCACGCCAACGAACTGGCCTCGCGCGCGTCGAAGGCCGCCAGGGATGGCGGCGCCGTGATGGGCGAAGTGGTGCGCACCATGAGCGCGATCGAAGAATCGAGCAAGCGCATCGCCGACATCATCGGCGTCATCGACGGAATCGCCTTCCAGACCAATATCCTGGCGCTGAACGCGGCCGTCGAGGCGGCCAGGGCCGGCGAGCAGGGCAGGGGCTTCGCGGTCGTCGCCGGCGAAGTGCGTTCGCTGGCCCAGCGCTCGGCCCTTGCTGCCAGCGAGATCAAGGGCCTGATCGGCGCCTCGGTGGCGGAAGTCGGCAACGGCAGCCGCCTGGTCGGCCAGGCCGGCGCCGCGATGCAGGCCATCGTCGGCGAAATCGGCCAGGTCAGTACCATCATCGGCGAGATCTCGAGCGCGAGCAGCGAGCAGACCCAGGGGATCGACCAGATCAACCAGGCCATCATCGGCATGGATGACGTCACCCAGCAGAACGCGGCGCTGGTCGAGGAAGCCGCCGCCAGCGCCCAGCAGCTGCAGGAACTGTCGCGCGAACTGGCCGAGCTGGTGGCCGTGTTCCGCCTCGAGGACAACTGGGCCGGCAAGGCCGCGGTGGCGCGCGAACCTTCACTGCGCCTGGCCGCCTGACTATAAAAAGCGGTAGGCGAGGTTTTTTGACGCCATTTGATAACATGGTGCCTTGTTCACCATAATTGAATGTCGCCATGCCCAAAAATAAGCGCCCAGCTCCCCGCAAAACCGCGAAACCGGCGGAGGAGGCCGATCACGAGGCGCTGGCCCAGAACCTGGTCGATCTCGCCCTCGAAATCACCGAAGCCGACCCCGAGGACCTGCAGGCCGCCGCCCGCAAGCCGCAATTCGAGCAGGACCTGCTGACCCTGGTCCGCCGCGCCCTGCGCCGCAACCACGACGAGGTGCTGTACGGCGCCATCGAAGCCGCGCGCTACACCGATCCCGACTGCTGCCGCTACCTGCAGGAGCAGATCGAGGAAGAGGCCGCGACCCTGCGCCTGCGCGACGAGGACGGCGACGAACTGGAAATCGACGCTTTCATGATCCCGCTGTTCGTCAGCACTCTGGGGGGCCTGAAGGCGGACCAGGTGTTCCAGGACGACGCCGCCTTCGAGGAACTGAGCGACAGCTTCCGCCACACCGGCCTGGCCAGCGCGGACAGCCGCGTGGTGCTGGTCCGTTACCTGTATGACCTGGACGAGGTCGACCACATCGGCTACAGCGGCCTGCAGCAGATGCTGAAGGAAGCCGCGGCCTCGATGCGCAGCAAGAAGCTGGTGGCGGCACCCGCCATCGAAGCCAGCATGCGCGGCTGGCACGCCAGCGGCTACAGCCCCGACGACGAAGCGATGGAACTGCGCTTCCTGCTCGGCTTCTCGCTGAAGCACGCCGACGATCCTTTCTACAAGGTGCCGAAGGACGAAGCGGCCGCCGACGCCTATTTCGAAGGCCGCATGGCGCGCTACCGCATGTGGGCCGGCACCATACAGCCGCTGCTGGCGCGCAGCCTGTCGCCGGCTAACCCGGCAGAGATCGAAATCAACTTCCTGTACCAGGACCTGTTCTACGGCGCCAAGGGGCAGGGCGTGGCCGAGCTGGGCATGCTGGCCACGCTCGCCGAAGTCAACGCCCGCCTGGAAGAGCTGGAACGCGAACCGGATCGCATCAAGGCCGTGGTGGCGCCGGTAGACCTGGTCGACCACGCCGCCCTGCGCATCAACCTGTACCCACTGGACGGCGGGGCGCCGCTGGCTTCGGTCGACAAGCCGCTGGACCTGGCGGCGGACCTGGAGACCGAGATGGAGGACCTTTGCGACGGGCTGGGTACGGTCGGCCTGGACGGGATCCTGGTGGCGCGGGGCTTCGATGCGGG
>NZ_CAKKMV010000032.1 GCF_918697865.1 Massilia sp. Bi118
TGTGTAAAGCATGCCGCCAGCGTTCAATCTGAGCCAGGATCAAACTCTTCAGTTTAATCTCTGTTTGTTGGCATTGCTGCCACCTTGATTTCTCAAGGGTCGCTCACTCAAAATACTGACCGTTACTCATTGCTGAGCAACGTTATACTTTTTGTGAACATTTGATAATTTAAGTATTCAGCAGCCACTTACGCAGCTGCTGGCACTTCATCAAACGCCCACACTTATCGACTGTTGATTGTTAAAGATCGTATTCGGTACTGCCTTGCTGCATTCTGCGAATCGTTGTGTTCGTCAGCAGCAGAGAAGTGAGATTATGCAGTGTTTCGCTTGACTCGTCAACTCATCCTTTTCTGCAGTGTGCACTCGGTTCGGAAACTTTTTGTGCGCTGCAGAAGCAGGACGCGAACTATAACAAAACCTTTGGTAGGCGCACAAGTCCTGTTGCGCCGACGACGCATCCAGAAACTACAGACCACAGTGCCGGCCTAGGGTTCCCTTTAATTCGACTTTCCCTGATACCCATCTGGATTCCAAGAAGTCAGGCGCTGCCAACAGAAGGGGCGAGTGAAAATACCGGGAACAGCTTGAACTATTTACTGCCGAGAGTAGTATCTGGTGCTGTGGTTGCAACTCGATAACAGTCCATACAATAACAAACCGTGGCCGGCCCCAAGGTTCGCCATGAGTGAGGACGCAGGAGACAGCATGCCGAACTTTGCCGTGGAACACGTCAATCGTGTCCGCTCGGTTGTCCAGAGCCGGAGCGGGCGCGAACGCATAGCAACAGCCAACCGTATCACCCAGTCCTGGATTCGGTGTCTCGACGAATACCGGCTGGACCCCGGTACGTGTGCGGAGCCGGAAGTCGTCTCTCCCGCCGAATTGCGGGAGCGCCAGGAACGGCTGGCCGATGTCCAGGCGGTCGCCAAGGTTGAAATGGCCAATCTGTACCAGCAGCTGGCGGGTTCCGGCTACGCGATCATGCTGACCGACCGCGAAGGCGTGCTGCTCAATTATTTTGGCGATCCTGCCTTTACCCATGCGGCATCGAAAACCGGCCTGATGCCCGGCGCGGTGTGGAGCGAACGTGCCCAGGGCACCAATGGCATGGGCACCTGCCTGTTCGAGCGGCGCCCGGTAACCGTGCACCAGGACGAGCATTACCTGTCGCGCAACACCGGCCTGTCCTGCGCCGCGGCCCCGATCTTCGACCATGAAGGCGAACTCGTTGGCGTCCTCGATGCGTCAGGCGAATCGCGCCTGGCCCAGCAACACACGCTGGCACTGGTGAGCATGTCGGTGCAGATGATCGAAAACCGCGTCTTCCTGCACCAGTTCCGCCATGATTTCATCCTGCGCTTCCATAATCGCCCGGAATTCGTCGGCACCCTGAGCGAAGGGGCGATCGCCCTCAGCGTGACAGGCAAAGTGCTGGCCGCCACCCGCTGCGCCCTGTTCCAGCTCGGCTTTACCGACCGTGCGGAGATCGTCGGCCGCGATATCACCGAACTGTTCAATATCACCTTCCCCGGCCTGATCGACAGCACGGTCAGGAAGGCCTTCCACCCAGTGCCGATCTTTGAAATTCGCAACGGAGCGCGCTTTTTCGCCGTGGTGTACCAGCCGCTGTCGACCTCGGGCGGACGCCGTGCGCCGAACATCGGCCTGCTGCCCGGCGCCGCCACAAGGGAAGCCCCCACTGCCCCGCCCGACAGCCCGCTCGACCGCTTGCAGTTCGGCGACCCTGTCATGGCAGCCAACGTCGACAAGGCCAAGCGGGTCCTCGAACGTAATGTGGCAATCATGCTGCTGGGCGAGACCGGCACCGGCAAGGAGATGTTCGCCCGCGCCATCCACGCGTCCGGCAGCCGCGCCAACCGCCCTTTCATTGCGATCAATTGCGCCTCGATACCGGAATCGCTGATCGAGAGCGAACTGTTCGGCTACCGCTCCGGCGCCTTCACCGGCGCCAGCAAGGAAGGCCAGCGCGGCAAGCTGCTGCAGGCGAATTCCGGCACTCTTTTCCTCGATGAAATCGGCGACATGCCGGTCGCCCTGCAGGCGCGCCTGCTGCGGGTGCTTGAAGAACGCGAGGTGATCCCGCTCGGCAGCGAGACCCCGGTCAAGCTCGACATCCGCCTGATCAGCGCCACCCACTGCGACCTGCCGAAAAAGATCGCGCTGGGCGAGTTCCGGGAAGACTTGTATTACCGCCTGCAAGGTGTGACGCTCACCCTGCCGCCGCTGCGCGAGCGCGCCGACCGCAGCGCACTGATACGTCATCTGGCCGCCGAGGAAAGCGACGAGGACAGCCCGATCGAACTCGACGCGCGCCTGCTGTTCCTGCTCGAGCAGCAGCGTTGGCCCGGCAACGTGCGCCAGTTGCGTCACCTGCTGCGCAGCATGATCGCGCTGCGCGAGACCGATCGTCTGAGCGTGCGCGACCTGCCGCCCGAATACCAGGCCGGCGCCACCGCCCTTGCACTGGCGCCAGGCGAGGAGCCGGTGCCGGAACCGGCGGTCGAAACCAGTTTGAACACGCTCGAAAGCGCCGAGCGCCGCGCATTGCTGCAGGTACTCCAGCGCCACGAGTGGAATCTGAGCGGCGTTGCCCGTGAGCTGGATATCAGCCGCAACACGCTTTATCGCAAGCTGCAGCGGCTGAATATCAAGCCGCCCGAAAAGTCCCTGGTTCACTAGACGCTTCCATGTCCAAGCCCACACGCGACCACTACACCACTACCGCCATCGCCCTGCACTGGCTGATCGCCCTGCTGCTGCTTGGCCAGTTCGCCTTCGGCCTGATGCTCGAGGATATTCCCCGCGGAACCCCCGATCGCGGCCTCTACGTCAACCTGCACAAGAGCAGCGGCATCGTGATCGGCCTGCTGATCGTGCTGCGCATTGCCTGGCGGCTGAAACATACGCCGCCGCCACTGCCGGCCGGCATACCGGCATGGCAGCGCACGGCGGCCAGGCTCAGCCATGTCGCCCTCTACCTGTGCATGCTGGCCTTGCCGCTGTCCGGCTACCTGGCTTCGAATTTCAGCAAGCATGGCATCAAATTCTTCAACATCCTCCGCCTGCCTCCGTGGGGCCCCGACGACAAGACGCTCTACGCCTTCTTCAACGGCGCCCACCATGTCGCCGCCCTGCTGCTGGCCGTTTTCGTCGGCCTGCACGTGCTCGCAGTCGCCAAGCACATGCTGATCGACCGCGACGGCCTGTTGTGGCGCATGTGGCCGCGCCACACCGAGCGCTGCATTCACCCCCACCCCGAACTGCCCGTGGAATCCCGATGACCGTCAAGCCAAACCGACTTTTCTCTTTTGCCCCTGTTCTGCTGACGGCGCTGCTGACGGCGCTGCCGCCGCTCCTGCACGCCGAACCCTTCGCCTATGTCCCCAACGAGGGCGCCGGCACGGTATCGGTAATCGACACCGCCACCGACAAGGTCGTGGCCGAAATGGCCGCCGGCAGCAAGCCGCGCGGACTGGCCGTCGGCGTCGACAGCCGCTGGCTCTACGTCAGCGACCAGCCGAACAACCGCCTGCAGCTGGTCGACCTCGTCTCCCGGAAGCCGGGCGCCGTCGTGACGCTGGGCGAGTCGCCCGAGGGTGTCTCGATCTCGCCCGACGGGCGCTGGGTGGTTGCGGCGGTCGAAGGCAAAAACGATATCGCGGTGGTCGACACGCGCAGCAATGCGCTGGCGTTTTCGATCAAGGTCCACGGCAAGAATCCGGAGCACGCGGTGTTCAGCCCGAACGGCCGCCTGCTCTTCGTCAGTGCGGAGGAAGGCGACGCGGTCGACATCATCGATTTCGGCGCGCGCAAGCAGGTGGCCCAGGTGGCGGTCGGCGCCCGTCCGCGCGGCATCGGTTTCCTGCCCGACAGCAGCCGCGCCTACGTGGCGACGGAAAACGCGAACGAGGTGTTCGTCATCGACACCGAGCGCTTTGCCATCGTCGCCCGGGTCAAGGCCGGACTGCGCGCGAACGGTATTGCCGTGCACCCGAACGGCAAGCAGGTGTACGTATCGAACGGCGGCGACGCCAGCGTGTCCGTCATCGACACCGGCAGCAACCAGGTCGTGGCCACGATTCCGGTCGGCCAGCGCCCCTGGAACATGGCGCTGACGCCGGACGGCAAGAAGCTGTACGTGGCCAACGGCCGTTCGAACAGCGTCTCGGTGATCGACACCGACAAGCGCGTCAAGCTGCACGATATCCCGGTCGGCAAACTGCCCTGGGGTGTGGTGATCCGCTAGTCGCCATCCTCGCCCAGGTCGACGCTGACCGAACGCCGCGCACTCAGCGGCCCCGGCATGGCCGCCGGTCCCTTCAGCAATTCGATGACGAGACCGGCGGGGTTGCGGCCGATCGAGGCGTGCAAGCCGGCATAGGCCGCGGTGAGCCGCGGATTGACGTCGAGGACCACGGCGCCGTGCTCGGTGAGCACGAAGTCGACGCCGACATAGCCCCACAGGCTGGGAATGGCCGCCGCCACCTGCTGTGCCAGGCGGTCGAAAGCGCCATCGTGGTCGCCCAGGCCATTCACCGTGCTGCCGAGGAAGTGGAAGCGGTTGTTGCGCATGGCCACCCGCTCGAGGTTGCAGCTCAAGACCCGCGCCACGCCGTCGCAGCACAGCAGGGACAGGCTGCCCAGCTTGCCGGCAATGAAGGGCTGCAGCACATAGCCTTCGGCCGCCGCGGCGCGGATCCATGCCAGCGCCGCGGCACGGTCGCTGAACAGGCGGATATTGAAGCAGCCGGCGCCGTCATCGGGCTTGACGACCCATGCGCCGTGCTCGTCGGGCAGGACGGCATGCGGGCTGTAGGTGGCGGCGACCGGAACGCCGCCGTCGGCCAGCGCCCGCGCAACTTCGAGCTTGCTGGCCGCCACCCTCACCGCGCCGGGCGCGCTGCCCAGCAGGATGCGGTTGGCGCGCAGCACCTCGCGCGACAGGCGTTCCAGCAGCCCTTCCGATTCGATCGCCAGCGGCCACACGGCATCCGCCGCTTCCACCCCTGCTTCGAAGCGCTCGCTGAAGGCCTGCTGTGCCTGCGTTGCGTCCTGCGCGGGCGCCAGCGTCGTCAGTTCGACGTCCGGCAGCGCGCGCAAGTCGGCCTGCAAGGCCTGCAGCAGCATGTCGCTCTGGCGCCTGAGCGAGCGCGGCAGCCGTCTGGGCAACGGCCCGCCGGCCGTCGCGTAATCGAATGCGAATACTTTCAACGGCGCCATCGCATATCTCCTGCTGCTGTCTTCTGCCGCTCAAGGCTGCTTGGGAGTGACGCTGATCAGGGTCAGGGTTTCATCGATCATCGGCGGCGCAGCCGGCGCCGCACCGGTCCGCACGGTGTCCGGCTTCCCGAGCGAGCTGCGTAATTGATACAGACCGCCCGGCACCTGGTCGCTCAGGACGAAGGTGTAGGTCTTGTGCAGGTATTTCTCGAAACGCGCATGCATCGGGTCGTTCAGGTAGGGCTGGATGCGCACCGCCTGCGCCTGCACTGTCTTGCCCTGGTAGGTGACTGGCTCGATGCTCAGTTGCGCACCCTCGGCCAGCGCCATCCGGATCCGCTTGCGGAAATAACTGGTCGAGCCGCCGGTCAGGCGCTTCATCTCGGCGATGTCGTGCTCGAGAAAGCCGAGCAGCACCGGGTTGCCGTGGGCCTCTTCGAGCGCCGGGATTTCCTGCTTGCGCTCGCCAGTGAGGAAATGCAGGGTGGCGCTCAATTTGCCGTTGATCCTGGCCAGGTCGAGCCGCACTTCATCCTTGAAGCCCGGTTCCATGTTGCTGCTCTTGCGGAAGCTGTACACCAGCGTGGCCGGCGGCTTCACCCGCGCCAGGTGGTCGGTTTCGAACAACAGGGTTTCGGCAGGCGAAATCTGCTGCGCCGCCGCGGTGCCCGCAGCAAACGTGGCCAACAGGGCAAGCGTGGCGCCCGCATGCCGTATGGGGAAAAGCGCGCGCGCGTTCATCATGGCTTGCCCGGACGGCTGGATGGCAGCGCCCGCCCCTGCCCGTCCACCAGCGGCACGCCGTACTCGGCGAGGATGGCGTCGATTTTGGCCTGGCTGCTGCCGATCAGCTGGTCGATGCGCTGCCGGAATTCCTTGTCGCCGTGGCGCACCGCCATCGCAATCTCGTAATCGAGCTTCATGCCCGGACGCGAGACAAGGGGGACTGCCACGATGGGCGCCGAGCGCGTGTTGCGCGCAAAGTAGCCCGCGATCGGCCCCCACACGAAGGCCGCGTCGAGCTTGCCGCTGGCGAGATCGCGTTCGATGATTTGGCCAGGGTATTGCTCAGCGTCGCCAGTCTGGTTCTGGTACCAGTCGACCTGGTCCATGAGCTTGTTTTGCACCAGCCATTCCGTCACCGGCGAGGACGAGAAAGCGCCGAGCCGCAGCTTGCCGCGCTGCTCGGGCTTCAAGGCCATCAGGTCGTCCAGGCTGCGCACGCCGTCCAGGCCCTTGCCCCTCACGTAGACCAGCGCATACGTCGAATGGTAGTAAGGCCGGGTGGTGGCGGCCAACTCGAAGCCGGCCGGCACCCCGATCACCAGGTCGCACTTGTAGCGGTCCGAATTGTCCACCTTGGCGCGCAAGGTGTTGCGGATGAAGCCGATCCGCTGCGGGAACCAGGTGTGTTCCAGCTTCCATCCCAGCTCCTGGGCAAGCAGGGCCGCGATCCTGTTCTCGAAGCCGGCCTCGGCACGGTTCGAGAACGGCAGGTTGTTGGGGTCCTGGCAGACGCGCAGCACCTTGTCCTGCCCGGGACCGGCGTCGCTGCCGGCCTGCTGGGCGGCAATTGGACCCGCCACGCCGAGCAGCGCCACCGTGGCGCACGCCATCCTGCCGAGGCGCAAGCGCCAGCTCATTTGCCGATCTCCTGCAGCCGGCCGGGCTGGATCGCGCCATCCGAACGCCCCTTCAGGTAGGCGTACAGGTTGTCGATGTTCTCGACCACCATCTTGCTGCCATCGAAATTCGGCATGCCTTTATCGATCCGGCCATGCAGGACGGTCTGCTTGAACTGGTCCTTGGTAAGGGTCTTCAGGCTGTTCACGAGCGAGGGGCCGACCATGCCTTCCTGGGCGGCGCCGTGGCAGCGTTCACAGGCCAGGGCGCGCCAGGTCTTCCAGCCGCTCAGGGTCTGGGCATCGACCTTGTTGCCACCGGCGACCTTGTAGGGCGCGGCGCCGGCAGGCGCGGCATCGTCGTCGGCGATGGCAGGTACGGCGGCCAGGCAGACGGCCGCGCTCAACATCAGGGTTACGAATTTGTTCATGGCGATTTCCGGTAAGGACAGGGTACGGCCACCGGCGTCCCGCGTGCCGGCGGCCGTTTGTTGCGGTGCTTGCGGACCGTAAGGATCAGCGGTCCGGCAGGGCGAACACGGTCAGCACGCCGCCGAGTTCGGTGTACTTGGCCAGGTCCTTATAGCCGCCGACCGCGCCCAGGCCTTCCGTGCCCTTGGTCAAGCCGGCCGCAAGACCGATGCCGGCCCAGCCGCCGATCCCCGACAGCACACCGATATACTGCTTGCCCTTGTACTCCCAGGTCGTGACGTTGCCGATGATGCCGGACGGGGTCTTGAACTTCCACAGCTCCTTGCCGTTGTTGTCCACCGCCTTGATATAGCCTTCCAGGGTGCCGTAGAACACCACGTCGCCGGCGGTCGCCAATGCCCCGCTCCACACCGAGAACTTCTCGGGCTTGGACCAGACGATCTTGCCGGCGCTGGCGTCCCAGGCGATGAAGTTACCCATGCCGCCATGGCTGTTCGGCGCCGGGTACATCGACAGGGTCGAACCGACATAGGGCTGGCCGGCCGTGTACTCGATCTGGAAAGGCTCGTAATCCATGCACACGTGGTTGGTCGGCACATAGAACAGGCCGGTCTTGGGCGAGTAGCTCGCCGGCTGCTGGTCCTTGGTGCCGAGAGCCGACGGGCAGATGCCCTTCGAATTGACGTCGGGTCCGTTCTTGTCGGTGCTGTACTTCGCCACGACCACCGGACGGCCGCTCTTCATGTCGATGTGGCTGGCCCAGTTCACCACCGGGTCGTATTTTTCGGCGACCAGCAGCTCGCCGGTCTGGCGGTCCATCGTGTAGGCGAAGCCGTTGCGGTCGAAGTGCACCAGGGCCTTGCGCGGCTGGCCCTTGACCTTCATGTCGACCAGGATCATTTCGTTGACGCCGTCGTAGTCCCACTCGTCGTGGGGCGTCATCTGGTAGACCCATTTCGCCATGCCGGTATCGAGGTCGCGCGCGAAGATCGTCATCGACCACTTGTTGTCGCCAGGGCGCTGGCGCGGATTCCAGGTGCTCGGGTTGCCGCTGCCGTAATACACCAGGTTCAGCTGCGGGTCATAGCTGTACCAGCCCCAGGTGGTGCCGCCGCCGAGCTTCCACTGGTCGCCCTGCCAGCTCTTGAGCGAAGAGTCGGGACCGACCGGCGCCATCTTGCCGTTGGTCCAGGTCATGGTCTTGGCCGGGTCGAACAGCAGGTCCTTGTCAGGCCCGGTGCTCCAGGCTTTCCACAGCAGCTTGCCGGTATTCGGATCGTAGGCGGCAATCCGTCCGCGTACGCCGAATTCGCCGCCGCTGATCCCGGTCAGCAGCTTGTCCTTGAAGATGTGCGGTGCATTGGTGGTCGTTTCGCCGATCTTCGGGTCGCCCACCTTGGTCTTCCACAGCTCGGCCCCGGTCTTGGCGTCCAGCGCCACCAGCGTGGTATCGGCCTGCTGCAGGAAGATCTTGCCGTTCGAGTAGGCCAGGCCGCGGTTGACGGTGTCGCAGCACATCACCGGGATCACGGTCGGGTCCTGCTTCGGCTCGTACTTCCACTTGATGCCCTGGTCTTCCAGCGAGAGCGCGAACACCTTGTTCGGGAAGGGGCTGTGCAGGTACATCGTGTCGCCGATCACCAGCGGCCCGCCTTCGTGGCCGCGCAGCACGCCGGTCGAGAAGGTCCAGGCCACCTGCAGGTTCCTCGCGTTCTTGCTGTTGATCTGCTTGAGCTCGCTGTACCGCTGGTTGCTCACGCTGCCGGCCTGCATCGTCCAGTTTTTCGGATCCTTGCTCAGCTGGGCTAAATCGGAGTCTGCTGCGAACACAGGCGAGGCTGCCAGTGCCAGACATGGCCACCAGCGTAAGAGTTTCGTTTGAAATGACATGCTAGTCTCCTATCGGTTTTTATATCAGCGCTGCTGCACATGGCAGGCCTGGTTCGCATTGGCCTGAATGGTCTTGTATTTGTCGGCCATTGCCCTGACCGTAGGGGGATCGCGGAAAGCACCGCCACGCTCGCCCGCCAGCGACTGGTCCCGCAGGGCGGTCGACATCGCCACGAAGTCCTCGTAGGACATCGCTTCGGCGATACGGTCGATCACGCACGAGCACTTGTAGAGGAACTCGTACTTGCCGTCGTGCTTTTGCATACACTCCAGCACGTACTCCATCCGCCCACTGGTCGGGTAATCATGGACCTTGGACTGGGCCATGGCAGGCGGTGCCAGGAGTGCCAGCAGAAGCAGGGGCAAGCGCCTCATAGGATGCCCTTGGCTTTTGCGACGTGAGTGGAAATCGCGTCCATCAGCGGCGGCGACAGGCAGTCGTAGGGCGGCAGGCCGATCTCGGTCAGGCGCGCACGCACGGCGCCCATGTTTTCGGGACGGGCGCCCGACTCGATGATGGACGAGACGAAGGCCGCAAAGGTCGGCGCCGCCCAGCCGCGCTGGTTCGAACGCTCGGTGTGCACGAAGTCGAGCCCGAAGAAGGGGTGGGCCGTGTTCTCGATGCGCCCGTACATGTGCACGCCGCACTCGCGGCAGGCATGCCGCACGATGGCGGCGCTGGTGTCGACCGGCTGCAGCTTCTCGCCGTTGGCGGCGACCCGGAGGTTCTCGCGCGACACCACCGCGACCTGGGAAAACAGCGAGCCGGCCGGCTTCCAGCACTTGGTGCAGCCGCAGACGTGGTTGTGCGCCACCTGCCCCTTGATCTCTACCGTCACCGGATCGGTCGCGCACAGGCAGGTCAGGGTCCCGCCCGCGAAGTCCGGCGCGGCCGGCGGAATACCGTCGTCGACGGATGGATGAATATGGACTGCACTGCTCATGATCATGTCTCCTCTTCTTCGTTGGACCGCCTTGGTTAATAGATCACTACCGAACGGATCGACTGCCCGCTCTTCATCAGCTCGAAGCCCTCGTTGATGCGCTCGAGCGGCAAGGTGTGGGTGATCAGGTCGTCGATGTTGATCTTGTTCTCCATGTACCAGTCGACGATCTTCGGCACGTCGGTGCGGCCGCGGGCGCCGCCGAAGGCCGAGCCCTTCCACACGCGCCCGGTCACCAGCTGGAAGGGACGGGTCGCGATTTCCTTGCCGGCCTCGGCCACGCCGATGATGATCGACTGGCCCCAGCCCTTGTGGCAGCACTCCAGCGCCTGGCGCATGGTCTGCACGTTGCCGATGCATTCGAAGGAGTAATCGGCGCCGCCGTCGGTCAGCTGGACGATGGTGTCCACCACGTTCTCGACGTTCTTCGGATTGACGAAGTGGGTCATGCCGAACTTGCGCGCCATTTCTTCGCGGCCCGGGTTCAGGTCCACGCCAATAATTTTGTCTGCGCCGACCATCCTGGCCGCCTGGATCACGTTCAGGCCGATGCCGCCGAGGCCGAACACCACCACGTTGGCGCCCGGCTCGACCTTGGCGGTGAAGATGACGGCGCCCACGCCGGTGGTCACGCCGCAGCCGATGTAGCAGGTCTTGTCGAAAGGTGCGTCCTCACGGATTTTCGCCAGCGCGATTTCCGGCACCACGATGTAGTTCGAGAAGGTCGAGGTGCCCATGTAGTGATAGATGGGCTGGCCGTCCAGCGAGAAGCGCGAGGTCGCGTCCGGCATCAGGCCGCGCCCTTGCGTGCTGCGGATCGCCTGGCACAGGTTGGTCTTGCGCGAGAGGCAGAATTTGCACTGGCGGCATTCCGGGGTGTAGAGCGGGATCACGTGGTCGTCGCGCTTGACGGAGGTGACGCCCGGACCGGTCTCGAGGACGATGCCCGCGCCTTCGTGGCCGAGGATGGCCGGGAAGATGCCTTCCGGGTCGGCGCCCGACAAGGTGTACCAGTCGGTGTGGCAGATGCCCGTGGCCTTGATTTCGACCAGCACCTCGCCGGCGCGCGGGCCTTCGAGGTCGACTTCGGCGATCTGCAGGGGCTCCCCGGCCTTCCATGCGATGGCGGCTCTCGTTTTCATGGTGTCTCCGTTGTGAATGGTCTTGTGATATGTCCGTCATTCGCAAGGGTCGTGCCAGGCATGCCGCCGCAGGAAATCTGTGCAGAGCGTGTGTACGGCCGTGCCGGAATCGAGACACCCGGGCGCCAACTGTGCAAAACCTGAACAGGTGTCGCGCCATCGGATGGGATGAGCGGCACGCCGTGCACAAGCGCGATGGGTGGCAGGCATATTGCTTGAGTCGCAAACGAGAGGTCCGCCGATTGAGCGGGCCCGGCCATCAGTCCAGACAGGAGTCAGGATGAATCGAGCTGTATGCGGAATGAACACCATCGCCATGCTGTGCGCCGCCGGGGCGGCCGCTGCCGAAGCAAGCCCATCCGGTGAAGCCCCAGGGATCCCGGTCGTCATCGTCACCGGCAGCCGCGTCGAACACGATATCTCCGATTTCCCGGCCGCCATCGACGTCATCAACGCGCGCCAGATCCGCGATACGCAGATGCGCGTCAACGCGTCCGAATCCCTGGTTGCGGTGCCGGGGCTGGTGATCCAGAACCGCCAGAACTACGCCCAGGACCTGCAGATTTCCTCGCGCGGCTTCGGCGCCCGCTCCACCTTCGGCGTGCGCGGCGTGCGCCTGATCGCCGACGGCATTCCCGCCACCATGCCGGATGGCCAGGGCCAGGCGGCCACCTTCAACCTCGACATGGCCGAACGCATCGAAGTGCTGCGCGGTCCCTTCTCCGTCGTCTACGGCAACCACTCGGGCGGCGTGGTGCAGCTGTTCACCCGCGAAGGACACGGCAGTCCGACGGCCGAGACCACCATCTCCGGCGGCAGCGACGGCATGTGGAAGGTCGACCTGAACGCGCAGGGCGAGACCTACGGCATGGGTTACGTGGTCGACGCGTCCCGCTTCGGCACGGAGGGCTACCGGGCCCATAGCGCGGCGCGGCGCGACCAGGGCTTCGCCAAGCTGAACTTCAAGCCGGATGCGGACAGCAAGCTGACGGTCACCGCCAGCAACCTGAGCCAGCATGACACCCAGGATCCGCTGGGCGTGACCTGGACCAGCTTCGAGCGCGACCCGCGCGCCGGCGAGATCGACGCCACCGACACCCAGACCCCGAAGCGCACCCTGGCCGACCGCTACAACACGCGCAAGAGCATCGACCACCAGCAGGCCGGCGCCATCTACGAGCGGCGGTTCGGCGAGGATCGCCTGCGCGCCATGGTCTATGGCGGCAACCGGAGCGTCATCCAGTACCAGTCCTTTTCGCGCGCCTTCCAGGCCCCGCCCACGCATTCGGGAGGCGTCGTCGATTTCGACCGCGACTTTTACGGCGCCGACCTCAACTGGCTGTTCGTGCGCCCGCTCGCCGGCGGCAAGCTCAGCACCACGATCGGCATAGCCCTCGACCGCTCTACCGACGATCGGAAGGGTTACGAGAACTTCATCGGCGACCAGTCCGGCGTACGGTTTGGCGTCAAGGGCGCGCTGCGGCGCGACGAAACCGACGTGCTGACCAGCGTCGATCCCTACCTGCAGAGCGAGTGGCAGGGCGGGCCCTGGGTGATCACCGCCGGCCTGCGCCACAGCCGCCTGAAGGTGGAGGTCGACGACCGCTTCCTCGGCAACGGCAATGACAGCGGCAGGATCGATTACCGCCGGACCACGCCGGTGCTCGGCGTGCTGTACAAGGTCGATCGCGGTCTAAATCTGTACGCGAGCGCAGCGCGCGGCTTCGAGACGCCGACCTTGAACGAACTGTTCTATTCGCGCGGCGGCGCCGGTTTCAATTTCCGGCTTGCGCCGGCCAGGAGCCGCCACCTGGAACTGGGCGCCAAGGCCGTGCTCGGCGCCGACACGCGCATCGACGCGGCCCTGTTCCAGGTGCGCACCGACGACGAGCTGGTGGTCGACAGCTCCGTGGCCGGACGCACCAGCTATCGCAATGCGGCCCAGACCCTGCGCCGCGGTGCGGAGGTCTCGCTCGACACCAATTTCATGGCCGGCTGGAGCGCGCGGCTGGCCCTCAGCATGCTGCGAGCGACCTATGAAACCGGCTTCGGCGCGGTGCAGCCGGGCAGCCGCCTGCCGGGCGTGCCGCGCGCCAACCTGTATGGCGAACTCGCCTGGAAAGAAGCAAGCGGACGCTTCGGCGCGGCGCTCGAGACGGTCGCGAACGCCAAGGTTTATGCGGAGGACACGAATACCGAACGGCCGGCGCCGGGCTATGCGGTGCTGAACCTGCGCGTGCAGGCACGCCAGGAAGTCGAACGCTGGCGTTTTAAACAGTTCCTGCGGCTGAACAATCTGTTCGACCGCCAGTATGTGGGCTCGGTCATCGTCGGCGACGCCAACAAGCGCTACTACGAAGCGGCGCCGGGCCGGCTATGGACGGCGGGCTTTACGGCCGAATACAGGTTCTGATCAGAAGCGGTAGCGCAAGCCGGCGACGATCGTACGCGGCGCGCCCGGCGCCACGAAGCGGGCGTGCCCGGCCTCGCCCTCCTCTTCCAGCGGCGTGCGCAAGCGGCCGTTCGGGAACAGGTCCGGCGCGACCGCGCCATAGCTTTCGAAGCGGCGATCGAACACATTGCTGATGCGCGCAAAGACTTCCCAGTTGTCGGCCGGGCGGTAGCTCGCGCGCAGGCCGAGCAGCAGATAGCCGTGCACGCGCCAGTCGGCGCGCTGCGCATCTTCGCCCTCCTCCGCATCTTCGCTCAGGCCATCCTCGTTCCCTTGCGTGACCAGGCTCGAGACCGCATGCAGGTCGGCGCCGACGCTCAGTTCCGGGCGCATGCTCCAGTCGAGCGACAGCTTGGCGCTGTGGCGCGGCAAGCCCGCCATCTGCGTGCCGCGCCGCACCTGCACATGGCGCGCGCCGGTGAACAGTTCGCCATCGGCGTCGTACACCGCCTGCAGGTAGCTGTAGGCAAGCCGGATCCCGAGACGGCCGGACTGGCGGCTCAGCAGGGCGTCAAGGCCTTGGTGACGCGTGCGCTCGAAGTTCGCAAAATAGCCCTGGCGCGAAGGGGAACTGAGGAACAGGATATCGTCGCGGTTGACGGTGCGATGCAGCGACAGCGAATAGCTGCCCGATGCGTCCTCGCCCTGGAAGCGGCCGCGCGCGCCCGCCTCCATCGTGCGCGCCACAACCTGCTTCAAGTACGGATCGGATTGGAGGCCGACCGGCAGGCGGCAGGGATTGTCTGGATCCGCGCAGCCGAGTTCGATCACGGTCGGCACGCGGTTGCCCTGTGCGATGTTGGCAAACAGCGTCATGTGCGGGCTCAGGATATGGGTGATGCCGAGCGAGGGGTTGAGGCGGCTGTAACTGAAGCTTTCGGCAGCTTGCGGTCCGCGTTCATTGCTCAGGGTATTGCCGACGCGTGTGCGGCCGTAGCGCGCGCTGGCGGTCAGCTGCGTGCCAGGCGCGACCGGCAGGCTGGCGGCAAGATAGACGCCGACAGCGCGCGAGCTGCCCGTCACGGATGAAGTGGGCTCGCGCGCTTCCAGCGGATCGGCGATCACTTCGCGTCCATCGGTGATGAAGGCGGCCTGCTCGAACTGGGCATAATGCACCTCGCTCCGGTCGACGCTGGCGCCGGCATCCAGCCGCAAGGCGCCGCGCCGGGTGCTGAAGGCGAGGTTCAGGCCGCGCCCGTCCTGGCGCGTGCTGGTGGTGTTCAGGACGCCGGGATGCTCTGCTGCGCTTTCCTCGATGTCGTCGCTGACGTCGCCGTTGACGGTATCGCGGCGGCTGTTGCGGACATAGGCCACGGCGCTCAACTCGGTGTTGCGGTCGATGTGATGGGTGAGGTTGAAGCTGCCCTGCAGCAGGCGGTTGCGGGTCGTGTCCGGATAGGTATAGACGGCGCGTCGGTCGACCTGGTACAGCGCATCCGGCAGCAAGCCGTTGCCCAGCACCCGGCTGCGGCCGCCGAGCAGCGTGGCGCTCCAGTCGGTGGCGCCCATGCTGCGACCGACCTTGAGCAGGACATTCCCGAGGCGGCCGGCCGAATGATCGCGCCAGCCTTCGTCGTCGAACAGGGTGGCGGCGACAAAGCTGTGCCAGCCGCCGGCGCCCTGCCGGCCATAGGCGAGGTCGGCGCGGCGCCGGCCCTGGCCAGTGAGCGAGAATTCGGCCTCCCCGCCCGGGTCCGTGAGCCCGGACTTGGTCCTGAAGGCCAGCGCGCCGCCCAGGGTGTTCAGTCCGTACAGCGGGTTGGCGCCGGTGACGAGGGTGAGCTCGCCGATCGCCGCCTCGGGCACCATGTCCCAATTGACCACGTCGCCGAAGGGTTCGTTCACGCGCACTCCGTCCAGGTAGACGGAGATGCCTTGCGAGCTGCCCAGCACGGGCGATGCGCGAAAGCCGCGGAAGGTGATGTCGTTCTGGAAGGGACTGCCCGAAACCTCGTTCACGTTCACGCCGCCCAAGTGGTTCGCCATGAATTCGGCCAGGTTTTCGCCGCCCGCCTTGCGGATGGTCTTGTCGGTGGCCACTTGCACTGGGTAAGGCAGCAGGTCCCGGCCGATGCCAAGGCCGTAGACCGGCGCGACGCCGACGACCTCGACCCGGGGAATGAAGAGCGCGCGAGTTTCTTCCGCGACAGCGACACGCGGCAAGAATAAAAAGAGCAGGAAAGGAATGTGGAGTCGTGCCACGGCCGCGGCGCATGCCGCAGGACCGGTTGAATGCGCCATTGTGTCCCCTAGTCTTGTCATGTTTGATCTTAGACCAGCAAAGGACATGCCACGCGCACGCTGGCGTGACGGACAGGACAGCTGTTCCGAAACGGTACAGCTGTTCCACAGAGGTGTGGCGGATCTGGAGCACAAAAGCAAAAAGCCCGTCCAGTTTGACTGGACGGGCTCTGCTTAATAATTAGCCTGACGATAACCTACTTTCACACTGGTTGCAGCACTATCATCGGCGCAAAGTCGTTTCACGGTCCTGTTCGGGATGGGAAGGGGTGGTACCGACTTGCTATGGTCATCAGGCATAAACTGTACGGGTATCGCTTTTGACTGCAGCGCTACCCTGAATCCGGAAGAAGTTAGTTTTACTTTGTAATCTGTTGTGTCAACAAACAGCTGTCATTGACCTGGCTTTGACTGCCAAGGTTATAGGGACAAGCCGTACGGGCAATTAGTACTGGTTAGCTTAATGCATTACTGCACTTCCACACCCAGCCTATCAACGTCCTGGTCTCGAACGACCCTTCAAGGAGCTCAAG
>NZ_CAKKMV010000033.1 GCF_918697865.1 Massilia sp. Bi118
GGGTTGGGACGGGAATGCTTGACGCTCATGTTCTTCTTTCCATATGTTGCACAGCACCATGGCTGTGGAGGGCTGCGAGCTTAGCAGGCAACCAATTGCTTGACCAATAAGGATTAGAAGTATGCTTATATGCGAAATGGATAAGCGCCAGCTTGCAATTTGGGAATGTGGTAACTTGCCAGCTTTGCCTGGATAGCATCCATGTCCCTGCCTCGCTACCTCCTTGCCGCGCTGGGTGCGGCCGCACTCGCCGGCTGCGCCGGCCTCCAGCCCACACCGGCGCTCCAGTCGGCTTACGTCATCCTGGGCGATGACGGCGCCGCGACCGCCCGCGCGATCGTCACCACGTCGTCCTGCCCTGGCATCGAGATCGACGGCAAGCCCGCCACCATGAGCGTGCGCTCGCCGCTGTCCGCTATCCCGCTACGTTCGCAAACGGGCGAAGCGAAGAGCCGCCCGACGCCGGTATCTTCACCGGTGCAGAGCTGCGAAACGCCGCTGCCCGCCGGCGCGCGCAGGGTCAGCGTGGCCGGCCAGAACCTGCCGCTGCCAGTGAAGGAGCCGGCACGCATCGTGGTGATCGGCGACACCGGCTGCCGCCTGAAAGGCAAGGAATTCCAGGACTGTAACGATGCCGAGGCCTTTCCCTTCGCCAGGGTCGCCGCCAGCGCGGCCGCCTGGAAGCCGGACCTGGTGATCCACGTCGGCGACTTCCACTACCGCGAAGACCCGTGCCCGGCCGATCGTCCCGGCTGCGCCGGCAGCCCCTTCGGCTATGGCTGGGATGCCTGGAACGCCGACTTCTTCGCGCCGGCCCGGACCCTGCTGGCGGCCGCGCCCTGGGTGGTGGCGCGCGGCAACCACGAGACCTGCGTGCGCGGCGGCCAGGGCTGGTGGCGCTTCCTCGACCCGCGTCCGCTGCGTCCCGAGAGCAGCTGCGACGACCCGGCGAAGGACGTCATCGGCGACTACACCGACCCCTATGTGGTGCCGCTGGGCGGCGACGCCCAGTTGCTGGTCTTCGACAGCGCCAACACCAGCTATAAAGGCTTCAAGGCAGGCGACGTCCGGCTCGAGAAATACGCCGACACCTATCGCAAGCTGGAGACGCTGGCCGCCCGTGCGCGCCACACCATCGCGGTAGACCACCACCCGCTGTACGGTTTCGGCGCCGAGCAGGACAAGAAGACGAAGGAGATCAGGATCTTCGGCGGCGACGCCGGCCTGATCCAGACCTTCGGCGCCATCCAGCCGCGCCTGCTCCCGGCGAATGTGGACGTGCTGCTGTCCGGCCACGTGCACCTGTGGGAGCAGGTCAGCTTCTCGTCCGATCATCCGACCCAGTTCGTCAGCGGCTTCGCCGGCACGGCGGAAGACATCGTGCCGTTGCCGGCATCGGTTGCGCCTGGCACCACGCCGGCCCCGGGCGCCATCGTCGAGGCCATGAGTTCCTGGATCGACGGCTTCGGCTTCATGACCATGGAACGGCGCGCTGCGGACCGCTGGGATGTGGTGATCCACGATCGCGACGGGCATGAGCGCAACACCTGCACGGTCGAGGGGCGGCACTCACGCTGCGCCCTCGCGCAGGTGCCGCGCGCGGTGTCGCAATAAATGTATTTGGATAAATGTGATTGCCTGCAATACACCATCTGTGTCACAATCGTGGCGTGAGCGGGGCCGCTGAGGAGGTTTCAGCGGGTCTTCGCGATCAGCGATGAGGATACTTTGTATCATTACGCTCCCGGCTCCGGCCGGGAGTTTTTTTCCTGGTTGCCTGCTCCATCCGTCTCAATCACCGGAGGAGGGCATATGGACGAGTCGATTTCCGCTGCCGCCCAGTTGGCCTGGCCGGTAAATCCGGCGCTCGAAGTGCAAGGTCCGATCTACCATTCCCCCTATCTGCTCGCGCTGAAACAGCTGCGCCGCGTCGCCGCGCCCGGCAGCGAAGCCGGCTATCCGAGGGCGGCCGTCCGCGAGTGCGGCGGCCGCGAAGACCAGGCGATCCCGGCGTGAGCGCGCATGGCGCCTGTTCAGAGCTGCTGGGACAGCAACAGCTTGGCGCTGGACGGATCCGCTTCGAGCAGGGCGATCAGGGCGCCGAGGTCCTGCTCCATGCGTTCCAGCGTGGCCGGATCGAGGCTGGACAGGGCGTCCGGCAGCACGCCGGCGAAGGGCATCGGCGCGCTCTTCAGCACCGTTTCGCCTTCACCCGAAATGCGCAGGGAGACGCTGCGCCGGTCCAGGCCCTCGCGCGCGGCCGTGACCAGGCCGCGCTCGGTGAGGCTCTTGATCAGGTTGCTGGCGGTGGATTGGTGGATGTCGAGCTCGCGCGAGAGCTCGGTCACGCCGATGCCGGGGCGGCGCTCGATCACGGACAGCGCCCACAGCTGGGCGCCGCCGACGCCGGCTTCGCGCTCGACCTGGCGGAAGTGGGTCTTGACCGAGTTGAACACGATCCGGAACTGGCGCAGCACGCGGGTCTCGGGTGCGGCCTCGGCCCCGTCGGCTTGCTTTGACGAAAATGATGATGAGGACATACGTGAATGATAACGGATAAATCGGTCGCTAGCCCAGCGTCTAATTGTAATGGTGGCGCACGATGAGAGCGCCGCGTTCGATGAAGGAAGCGATACGCCAGGAACTGGCGGACTGGAAGCTGTGGCTGGCGCGCGCCCTGGTGGTGGCGGCGGCGGTCGTGGCCGGCTTGACGGTGGTCGGTTTCACCTGGCTGGCGGAGACGGCGAGCGGCTATTTTGCCGCCCTGCGCGCCCAAGCCTGGTGGGCGCCGCTGCTGGCCGCGCCGGCGGCCGCCGCGGGCGTGGTCTGGTGCACGCGCCGGTTTGCGGCGGGCGCGGCCGGCTCGGGCATTCCCCAGGTCATGGCCACGCTCGAGAAGGAAGTCGGCGAGGCCGAGCGCGGCCTGTTCGTCTCGCTGCGGCTGAGCATCGCGAAGATATTGCTGACCTCGGGCGGCCTGCTGGGCGGGCTGTCGCTGGGCCGGGAAGGGCCCTCGGTGCAGATCGCGGCCGGCATCATGCTGCAGGTGCGCCGGTTCATGTGGTACGGCACCCCGGCGGCGGGGGCGCCGGTCGGCGTGCACGGCCTGCTGGTGGCCGGCGGCGCGGCGGGTATCGCGGCCGCCTTCAACACGCCGCTCGGCGGCGTGATGTTCGCGATCGAGGAACTGGCGCGCGCGCCCGAGCGGCGCAGCAGCGGCCTGATCATCGCCGCGATCGTGCTGGCCGGCCTGGTGGCGGTGTCGGCGCATGGCAATGACGCCTATTTCGGCGTGATCCACGCGCCGGCGCCGGGCCTGGACCTGCTGCTGCCGGGCCTGCTGCTGGCGGTGCTGGCGGGCATCGCCGGCGGCCTGTTCTCGCGCCTGCTGATCGCTTCGCTGTCCGGACAGTCGCTCGATCCCTTCAGCCGCTTCCGCGCGCGCCGGCCGGTGCTGTTCGCGGCCGGCTGCGGCCTGGCGGTGGCGGTGATCGGCATCGTGACCGCGGGCGCGGCCTTCGGTTCCGGCTACGGCGCCACCCGCATCATGGTCGAGGGCGCCGGTGCGATGCCGCCGGCCTATGCGCTGTTCAAATTCCTGGCCACCTGGATCACCAGCTGGTCCGGGGTGCCGGCGGGTATTTTCGCCCCTTCGCTGGCTATCGGCGCGGCGATCGGCAACGACGTCGCTTTGTTGCTATACGGCGCGCAGATGCCGGCCCTGATCGCGTTGGGCATGGTCGGCTTCCTGTCGGCCGCCACCCAGGCGCCGCTGACCGCTTTCATCATCGTGATGGAAATGGTCGATGGCCATGCCATGGTGCTCAGCCTGATGGCCTGCGCCCTGGTGTCCTACCTGGTGGCGCGCGCCATCAGCCCGCCGCTCTACGCGACCCTGGCCACCTTCCAGCTGGCGCGCCTGCCGGCCAGCCCGAAAGAATTGCCGCGCCCGCCAGAGTAATCCGGCGTGCGCAGGGCCAGACCTGCTACCATGGCTTATGTCGAATTGGATCGCGCGCCTTGGCCGCGTCCGTCCGCGGCCACCCGATATCGCCGCCGTCCTGTCTCTCCTGGCAGGCGCCGTGATCGCTTTTGCGCTCGCCAGCGGCCTGCATGACGCCGAGCGCGAGCGTGCCCGCGCCGAGTTCCTGCAGCGCGCCGAAACCAACTACGCCTCCGTCGCCAACAGTTTCAGCGACGTGCTGGTCGTCCTGCGGGCCAGCAATGCCCTGTTCGAAGCAATGGGCGTGGTCGACCGTGTCCAGTTCGGCGCCTTCGTGCGCCCCTTGATGGAATCCCATCCCTACCTGGACGCGGTGGTCTTTCACCGCATCGTCGAGGCCGGCGGGCGCAGCGGCTACGAGGCGGGGCAGGCCCGGCTGCAGCCCGGCTTCCGGATCCAGGAGCGGGCCCAGGACGGCCTGGCGCCGGCGGGCGCGCGCGAACGCTACCTGGTGGCCGAGTACATCGAACCCATGAACGGCTACCGCGACGCGCTCGGCTATGACGCGCTGTCCTTCGAGCCGCAGGCCCGCGCCTTCGAAAAGGCGCTGGCGAGCGGCCAGCCGACCGCCAGCGTCCTGCTGCCGCTGCTGCAGTACGAGGGCAAGCTGGGCGTGGTGATGGTGATGCCGGTCTATCGCGGCGGCGCCGTGCCCTTCGCGGCGGCCGCGCGCCGCGCCAAGGTGATCGGCGATACCTCGGTGGTGCTGGACGTCGGCGACCTGGTCGGACGCAACCTGGCCGGCGCCCGGCTGCTGGGCCGCGCCGGCACCACGATCGAGCTGGCCGGCATGGGAAAACAGGGGATGCAGACTGCCTTCCGCTGGGACAGCATGGGCTGGCGGGCAAGGCCGGCCTGGCATGGCTGGCTGGGCGAGGAAGTGTTCACCGTGCGCCACCCCTTCAACGTGGCCGGCCAGCGCTGGGAACTGCGCCTGTCCGGCCGTTCGACCGACATGGGCGGCGGCGCGGCGCCGCTGGCGGTGCTGGTGATGGGCTGCCTGCTGAGCGCGGCGCTGGCGGCCTGGGTCCGCATGCGCACCCAGCGTTCCGGCGAGGTCGAAGCCCTGATCGAGCGCCGCACGGCCGACCTCGAACAGGCGCTCGGCCAGACCAACCTCTACCTGCGTGCGATCGAGGCCAGCGCCAACGTGGTGATGCTGGTGAACGCGCGCGAGCCAGGCTACCCGATCGAGTACGTGAACCCGGCCTTCGAGCGGATGCGCGGCTACAGTGCCGCCGAAGCAATCGGCATGCGCCTGTTCGACGCTGCCGAGCAGGAGCCGGAGCAGGCCCAGGTGGCCGAGCTGCTGCAGGCCATGCGCGAGCGGCGCGAAGGCAACGCCACCATGCGCCTGCGCTGCAAGAGCGGCAAGGAGCTGTACGCCGATGTTTACGTGGCGCCCGTGTGGGAAGGCGAGGAGGAGCCCGGCCATTTCGTGATCACCCAGTACGACGTCAGCACCGCCAAGCGCTACGAGGCCGAGCTGGAAGTGCGGGCGCGCTACGATACGCTCACCGGGCTCGCCAACCGGGTGCTGCTGCAGGACCGTATCGAAGCCGCCATCGCGCTGGCCGGCAGCGACGCCGTGGTGTGGGTGGCCGCGCTCGACCTCGACCACTTCAAGTACGTCAACGATACCTTCGGCCACAACGCCGGCGACGAGATGCTGAAGGCGGTGGCGACCCGGGCCCAGGCCGCGGTCGGGCGCGCCGACACGGTGGCGCGCACCGGCGGCGACGAGTTCGTCCTTGTCCTGCCGGGCCGCGCCGACGAGAGCGAAGCCTCGGCCACGGTCCAGGCGGTGCTGAAGGCCCTGGCCGAGCCGCTGCGCCTGCACGGGCAGGAGCTGGTGATGACGGGCAGCGCCGGCCTCGCGGCCTGGCCGGCCGACGGCATTGACGCCGCTTCCCTGATCCAGCACGCCGAAGTCGCGATGTACCGCGCCAAGGACCTCGGCCGCAACGCGGTCCAGTTCTACACCTCGGCCATGAACGCGCGGGCGCGCGAACGGATCGCGCTGGAAGGCGCGCTGCGCAGCGCGCTGCAGCAGGGCGAATTCGAACTGCACTACCAGCCCCAGGTCGACCTCGAAAGCGGTTCCGTGGTCGGGCTGGAGGCGCTGATCCGCTGGCGCCACCCGATCCTGGGCATGGTGCGGCCCGACCGCTTCATCCACCTTGCCGAGGAGACCGGCCTGATCGTGCCGATCGGGTCCTGGGTGCTGCGCACCGCCTGCCGCCAGAGCCGCGAATGGCAGCATGCCGGCTACGGGACCATACGCATCGCCGTCAACCTGTCGGCGCGCCAGTTCGCCCAGCCCGGCCTGGTGCGCGAAATCGAGCGCGTGCTGGAGGAGACCGGCCTGGCGCCGGGCTGCCTGGAGATCGAGCTGACCGAGAGCCTCATGATGGAAGACGTCGAAGGCGCGATCCGGACCATGGGGGAACTCAAGCGCATGGGCGTCAAGCTGTCCATCGACGACTTCGGCACCGGCTACTCGAGCCTGTCCTACCTGCGCCGCTTCCCGGTGGACGTGCTGAAGATCGACCGCAGCTTTGTGCGCGACATCACTAGCAACGAGGACGATGCGGCCATGGTCTCGGCCATCATCGAGCTGGCGCGCGGGCTGCGCATGCGGGTGATTGCCGAAGGGGTGGAAACGGAGGCCCAGCTCGACTACCTGAAGCGGCGCGGCTGCGACGAGGTGCAGGGCCATGTGTATGCACAGGCCGCCTCGCGCCAGGACGTCGAAGCCATGCTGAGGAACGGCCGGCATGTGACCCCACAGACAGTCACTGCATAAGAGGCCTGCCGCACCGTGAATTTTCACGCCCTCGGCTATACTTGCGGCGGTCATGAACAGGAGCAGACGGGAAAGAAGCGTGGACGACCATAACAACAACGAAGAAGGGCAACAAGGACAGGAACCCCGGCCGATGGGCTATCCCGGACCGGACCGCCGGCGCGGCGGCGCGGCCGCGCAGCGGGCGCGGGCCCGCTACGAGCAGGTGCGCGCCGGCTTGATGAAGCGGCCGCCGCTCGAACGCTGGCTGCTGATCGGTCTGTGGGCCATGCTGGCGCTGATCGTGCTGTTCGCCATCTATGTGGCGATGCTGTTCCCGCTGACTCCGGGCATCGAGGACGTCAAGCAGGCGCGGGTCGCGCAGCCGACCGTGGTGCTGTCCGGCGACGGCCGCGAGCTGGCCAGCTTCGAGCAGGGCCTGCAGGAAAAGGTCAAGTTGTCGCAGATCTCGCCGCACGTCATCAAGGCCCTGATCGCCACCGAGGACCACCGTTTCTACGAGCACCACGGGGTCGACTTCACCCGCATTGCCGGGGCCATGCTGGCCAACCTGAAGGGCGACGCCCAGGGCGGCTCGACCATCACCCAGCAGCTGGCGCGCAACATGTTCCGCGACGAGATCGGCAGCAAGCGCAACCTGAACCGCAAGCTGAAGGAACTGATCACCGCCTTCAAGATCGAGAATACCTACAGCAAGACCGAGATCCTCGAAGCCTACCTGAACACGGTGCCCTTCCTGTACAACACCTACGGCATCGAGATGGCGGCGCGCACCTATTTCGGCAAGACCGCCTTCCAGCTCAGCGAAACGGAGGCCGCGACCCTGGTCGGCATGCTGAAGGGCACCGCCTATTACAACCCGGTCACCAACCCGGAACGCTCGCTGGCGCGCCGCAACGTGGTGCTGGCGCAGATGCTGAAGGCCGGCGCCTTCGACGAGAGCCGCTACCGCCAGCTCAGCAAGCGCAAGCTGGGCGTGCATTTCTCGCGCCAGTCCGAGCGCAACGGCCGCGACGACCATTTCACCGCCTATGTGCGCAAGTGGCTGGTCGACTGGGCCGACAAGAACGACGTCAACCTGCAGCAGGACGGCCTGATCGTCCAGACCACTCTCGACTTCGACCTGCAGCAGGCTGCCCAGCGCGCCGTCGAGCGCCAGGCCGACGCCCTGCAGGCCATCGCCGACGTCGACTGGGCCCATGCCTGGCCGGTCAACTCGACCTCGACCCAGACCTATGCCGACATGCGCGAAGACGTCACGCCCTTCGCCTATTTCTGGCAGTCGCACGGCGAACTGCTGGACGCCTTCGTGCGCGAGTCCGGCGAGTACAAGAAAGCGGTGGAAGGCGGCGAGGACGCGGCGGCGGCGCTGAAGCGCCTGAAGGCCGACCGCGAATTCATGCGCCAGCTGAAGACGTCGAAAGCGCGCCTGGAAGCCGGCTTCGTCGCCATGGACCCGGCTACCGGCGAAGTGAAGGCCTGGGTCGGCAGCCGCAGCTTCCAGCGCGAACAGTTCGACCACGTCAACCAGGCCACGCGCCAGCCGGGATCCACCTTCAAGCCCATCGTGTACGCGGCGGCGCTGGAGCGCGGCATCACGCCGGACCACCCCTACCTGGATGCGGTGACGACGATCAGCGACCCCAACGGCACCACCTGGCGTCCAACCGACAACAGCGGCACCACCGGCCGCCGCCTGACCATGCGCGACGGCCTGGTGTTCTCGAAGAACACGATCACCGCCCAGGTGATGCAGGACGTGGGCGTGGCGCCCATCGTCAAGCTGGCCCAGGACATGGGCGTGCGCAGTAGCAAGCTGTCGGCCGTGCCCTCGATCGCGCTGGGCACCAGCCCGGTGACCCTGCTGGAGATGGTCAGCGCCTATTCGACCATCGCCGCCCAGGGCGAGTACCGCCGCCCCGTGTTCGTGCGCAGGATCACCGACCGCGACGGCAAGGTGATCGCCGATTTCGCCAGCCAGAGCCCGCAGCGCGTGCTGTCCCAGGCCTCGGCGGTGACCCTGATCGACATGATGCGCGGCGTGATCAACCGCGGCACCGGCACCGCCGTGCGCTACCGCTTCGGCATCGACGGCGACGTCGCCGGCAAGACCGGCACCACCCAGAACAATGCCGACGGCTGGTTCATCATGATGCACCCGAACCTGGTGGCCGGCGCCTGGGTGGGCTTCAACGACAACCGCGTGACCATGCGCTCGAATTACTGGGGCCAGGGCGGCCACAGTGCGATCCTGCTGGTGGGCGACTTCTTCAAGACCGCGCTGGACAGCGGCAAGCTGCCGGCCGACGCCGAATTCCCGAACTTCCACAAGGCGGAACCGGTGGTGCGCCACGAAGAACCGGAAGAGGATATGGAAGAGGGCAATGACATGCAGCAGGAAGGCGGCCCGCCGGCCGGTCTGCCGCAGCCGCCGCCGGAACCTCCTTCGGAGGACGAAGAACACCCTCGGGCGGAACCGGAACCGCAAGGCAACGACGCCGGCAACCGGTTCCCGAACGACGCTTGATTGGAACGTAACCGTGGGCACGGGGTGCCCACCCTACACGTCAACGTAGGGTGGGCACCCCGTGCCCACGTACAGCGCATGCGTTTACAGGATGGGCGTGCCGCCCGTCACCGCAATCCGCGCCCCGGACACATAACTGGCCTCGTTCGAGGCCAGCATCACATACACGGGCGCCAGTTCGGCCGGCTGGCCGGCGCGCTTCATCGGCGTCTGCTGGCCGAAGCTCGCCACCTCGTCCGGCGGCATGGTCGAGGGGATCAGCGGCGTCCAGATCGGTCCCGGCGCCACCGAGTTCACGCGGATGCCCTTGTCGGCCAGCAGCTGGGCCAGGCCGGCCGTGAAGTTGGCGATCGCGCCCTTGGTGGTGGCATAGGCCAGCAGCGTCGGTTTCGGCTTGTCCGAATTGATCGAGGTGGTGTTGATGATCGAGGAACCCGGCTTCATGTGCTTTACGGCCGCCTTGCAGATGTAGAACATGGCGTCGATATTGACCGCGAAGGTGTACCGCCATTCCTCGTCGGGGATGTCCTCGATGTCCTCATGGGTCATCTGGAAGGCCGCGTTATTCACCAGCACGTCGATGCGGCCGAATTCCTGCACGGCGCGGTCCACCAGCGCGCGGCAATGCGCCGGGTCGGCCAGGTCGCCCGGCATCAGCACCGCCTTGCGGCCCGCTTTCCTGACCAGGCGTTCGGTTTCCTTCGCGTCCTCGTGCTCGTTCAGGTAAGCGATCAGCACGTCGGCGCCCTCGCGCGCGTAGGCCAGGGCGACGGCGCGGCCGATGCCGCTGTCGGCGCCGGTGATCAGGGCCTTCTTGTCGGCCAGCCGGCCGTGGCCGACGTAGCTGGATTCGCCGTGGTCGGCCTTTGGCGTCAGCTGGGAATCAAGGCCGGGCGGGGTCTGCTGCGGCGTCTGTTCCTGGGCCTTCTGCTGGTTCTGCTGCTGCGACTGCTGCTTGGACATCGTTGACCTCCATCGGTAGCGTTGGCCTGCGATTCTAGGCCGGGCGGGCGGTGCGCGGCGCTAGTGTGCCGCCCGGCAAGCGGCTCAGTGGGCAGGGCGCGCCGGAATCGCGCTGCGCCCGTCCGCAAGCGCGATCCCGGCCGCATCGTTGGCCGCCTGCTCGGGTCCGGCGGCTTCGTTCAGCACCAGCTGCCGGGGGCGCGGCGCGGTCGAGATACCGAGGTCGCGGCACATCGCCATCGCTTCCAGCAGCACCTGCTGCTGGGTATTCAGGAACAGGGCGTAGTTGGCGTCGCTCAGGTTGTAGACGATGTCGAATTCGATGAAGTTCTGGTCGAGCACCGTCAGGTTGACGTGGTCCAGCTTCACCTTGTCCTTGGTCTCGATGATTTTCGAGAGCGCCGGCGGCACCCTGGCCGCCAGTTCCGGCGGCGTGGCCGGGTTGATGCGCAGCGTGAACTGCACGCGCCGGGTGTTCATGCGCTTGAAGTTGTGGACCGTCTTGCGCAGCAGCTCGGCGTTGGCGATCACGATCTGCTCGCCGGACAGGGCGCGGATACGGGTGGTCTTCAGGCCCACGTGCTCGATCGTGCCCGAGAATTCCGGCACCGAGACCGAGTCGCCGACTTCGAAGGGCTTGTCGATCGCGATCGACAGCGAGGCGAACAGATCGCCGAGGACGTTCTGCACCGCCAGCGCCACGGCGATGCCGCCGATGCCGAGGCTGGCCACGAAGGTGGTGACGTTGATGCCGAGATTGGCCAGCATCGCCAGCAGGAACACGGTCCAGACGCTCCACTGCAGGGCCCAGATCATCAGGGTGTGCGCCACCGTCACCTGTTCGTTTTCCTTGCCCTTGCCATGGATGCGGAAGTAGCGCCGCGCCGTCACCGCGATCGCGCGGTGCAGCCACAGGGCCAGTTGGGCGCCGAGGGTCACGAACCACAGGTGGCCGACCCGCACGTCCCAGGGCGGCGGCAGGTCCAGTACCGAAACGCCGATCAGCAGCGAGGTTGACAGCACCGCCAGGTTGCTGGTCCTGGCCAGGGTGTGGCGCAGGACGTCGACGATGGGGCGCTGGGCGGCTTCGCCGTCGAGCTGGTTGAGGCGGCGCCGGAACAGCACCACGGCGCCGTGGATGAGGATGAAGCTGACGACTGCCGCGGCGAGCGCGAAGGCAGCGTTGGGCCAGCTGATGTCGAGGGATGTGAAATAGCCGCGGATGTCCATTGGGCTCCTTTCAGGAAATATGGGGCGAGGGAAGACTGCGGGCAGGGCGCCCGCGCGCACGGAATGAAGTCCGGTGTGCGCAGCCGGTGGACGCCGCCGGCGCCGGCCGGCCGCGCGTGGCCTGCAGACGGCGCCTCGACCGCGGCGCCGGAGATCGGTGCTAGCTCAGTGCTTGGTCTGCAGGTGCTGGCGGACGGCCTCGGCACTGTTGCCGGCCTGTTTCACGGCCTGCTGCAGCTCTTCCTCGGACACGCCGAGGGCCTTGGTCCAGTACTGGATCTCGTGCTTCTCATGCAGGTTGATGCGGGCGCGGTCCTGCTGGCCGCGGTTTTGCAGATTGTCGGACATGGTTGCCTCCTTTATTCACGAGTACAGGTGCAGGATGCCACCGGCCGCGACCGTATTCCGTTCGCTGTCTCACCTAAAGCAACTGATTTTCTTCCGTAAAAAGTTCCCATGCGTCAGCAATATGTTTTGAGCGCGATCAGAAAACCGAACAATACCGACCTTGATCGGCGAGCCCGGCAGTAGGATCAAAGCGTGTTCTGCACCAAGTTGGTGCGAATTTGCAACATTTCCACAGCGGAGGCAGCCATGAAGCATCCTCATCCCGTCCTTGCATGCACGCGCCGTACCGCCCTTGCGGTGGCGGCAACCAGTTTTCTGCTCTCGGCCTGCCAGCTGCACGGCGGCGGCCGCGTCGACCAGTTGAACGACCTGCGCGGCCCGACCCAGGACCTGCGCGTCGAACTGCGCGAAGGAACCAACATGGCGGCCTCGCCCTCGCCGGACGGCAAGCGCCTGGTGTTCTCGGCCCAGGGTGCGCTGTGGGTGATGCCTGCAGGGGGCGGCACCGCCACCCGCATCACCGACTGGCACCTGGAGCCGACCGCGCCGGTATGGTCGCCGGACGGCAAGCGCATCGCCTTCCAGAACTACGCCCCGGAAGGCAACTACCACATCTGGACCATCGCGCCCGACGGCCGCCATCCGGAAGAACTGACCACCGGCCCGAACGACGACCGCGAGCCGGCCTGGACCCCGGACGGCAACGCCCTGGTGTTCTCGTCCGACCGCAGCAACGACGGCCAGTACAAGATCTGGACCGTGCCCGCGGCCGGCGGCCCGCCGCAGCAGGTCACGACCGGGCCCGGCGCCGAAAGCAATCCGGTGCTCTCCCCGGACGGCACGACCCTGGCCTACGTGGACGGGCCGAACGTGGTGACGCGGCCGCTGGCAGGCGGCGCCCCGACCATCGTCGCGCCGGGCACTGCGCCGGCCTGGACCCCGGACGGCACCAGCCTGGTCTACCAGAATGCGGACCGCCAGCTGGTGGTGCGCCGGGGTCAGGAAATGAGGCAGGTGACGAGCGGCGAGGACATCTTCCCCTTCCCGGTGCGCTTCCTGCCTGACGGGCGCTTCGTGTACACCGCCGACGGCCATATCCGCGTGCGCGACGCCGCCGGCGCCGGCCCCAGCGACGTGAATTTCCGCGCCGAGCTGCTGCTGCTGCGCCCCGTGTTCGCGCATCCGAAGGACCGCGGCTTCGACAACTTCGGCCAGCGCAAGGTGAACGGCATCAGCGCGCCGGTGCTGTCGCCGGACGGCCGGAGCATCGCTTTCGTGGCCCTGAACGACGTCTGGGTGATGCGCATCGGCGACGCGCCGCGCCGCCTGACGAACGACCGCGACCGCGACATCAGCCCGCAGTGGACCGCGGACGGCAGCGCCGTCTACTTCTCGACCGAACGCGGCAACGCCGGCCAGCTGGCGGTCGACCAGGTCAATGTCGCCACCGGCGCGCGCACCCGGCTGGCGGCGATCCCGGGGCGTTCGATGGCCCTGCCCAGGCTGTCGCCGACCGGGGACCGGATCGCCTACACGACCCTGTCCGGCCAGCTCGAGATCTGGAACCGCGCCAGCGGCACCTTCCAGGTGATCGCGCCGGCGGTCGGCAGCCAGGTCAGCACCCCGCAATGGCTGCCGGACGGCCAGCACATTCTGCTGGTCGACAACGAGCGCATCAACAACCGCTTCCGCGAGGGCTACAACAAGCTGCGCGTGATCGACCTGGCCACGGGGCAGGGCAGGTTCTACGCCGTTGCGCCCAGCCCGCGCCAGATCTCGGAACGCGACGAAGGTGCGGCCGTGCTCTCGCCGGATGGCACCCGGGTCGCCTTCATCATGGACTCGCTGCTGCATGTGATGCCGCTGAACCCGGACGGCTCGCCGGCGGCCCCGGCGCGGCTGCTGAGCAGCGAACCGGCCGACCTGCCTTCCTGGGGCGGCAACAACACCCTGCTGTACAAATCGGCCAACAGGATCAGGACCATCGATGCCGACGGCAGCAAGGTGCGCGACGTGCCGGTCAGTCTGCAATGGCGCCAGGCCGCGCCGAGCGGTACTACCCTGATCCGCGCCGGCGCGTTATGGGACGGCCTGGCGCCGACCCTGCGTTACGACGTCGACATCCTGGTGAAGCAGAACCGCATCGCCTGGGTCCGGCCGCACCAGGCCGGGTCCGAATCGCAGGCCGAGCGCTTCATCGACGCCAGCGGCCTGACGGTGATGCCGGGCCTGATCGAGACCCACATCCACCCGCTCACGCTCTACCAGGGTGGCCAGGTGGGGCAGTGGCTGCCGCTGATGCTGTCCTACGGGCTCACCACGGGGCAGTCGGTGGGCGGCCCTATCCACCAGAGCATCGAGCTGCGCGAGTCGCTGGAGTCGGGCAACCTGCTGGGACCGCGCCTGTTCGTCTCGCCGCCGCTGTGGGAGGGTAACCGCCTGTTCTACCACTTCGCGCGCAGCCTGCGCACGCCGGCGGTGGCCGACGTCGAGATCGCGAAAGCGAAGACCATGGACGTCGATTTCATGAAGTCCTATGTGCGCGCGCCTATCCCCATCATGAGCCGCATCGCCCAGGGCGCGCTGGACCTCGGCGTCCCGAGCGGCACCCACCCGATCGAACCGGGCGCCGCCACCGGCATCGCCGGCACCACCCACCTGAGCGCGACGCAGCGCATGGGCTACAGCTGGTCGAAGTCGGCGGTGCGGGCGATCACCTACCAGGATGCCTACGACACCTACGGCAAGGGCAGCTTCCACCTGATCGACACCCTGTTCTCGGCCGCCGCGCTGGCGGGCCTGGATCCGGGCATCGTCACCGACCCGCGCTTCATCCTGGTGCCGCCGAACTTCGTCTCCGGCCTGCAGAACGCCACGCCGCCGACGCCGGCCCAGCTGGCGGGCATCATCAACGACGCTACCCAGCAGGCCAAAGTGGTGGCAGCAGGGGGCCTGGTGGCGAACGGCACCGACTCGCCGCTGGTGGTGCCGGGCATACAGCTGCACCTGAACCTGCGCGCCGCCGGCCTGGTGCTCGGCAACTACACGGCGCTGCAGACCGTCACCATCAATGCCGCGAAGACGGCGCTGGTGGACAAGGACCTCGGCTCGGTGGAACCGGGCAAGCTGGCCGACCTGATCGCGGTGCGCGGCAATCCGCTGGCCGACCTGAAGGCCGCGGCGGCGGTGGAGGTGGTGATGAAGAACGGCCGCGCCTACACCCAGGCCGAGATCCTGGCGCCGTTCAGGACCCCGGCGGCGCTGGCGGCGCGCCGCGATGCGCTCGCGGCCTACCAGGCGCGCTGCCGCAGCCACCCCGCCGAGTGCACGGAGGACGGGCAGCACGCGGATTGAGCTTTCTTGGTAGCCGGATCCTGTTCGAGGCGCGGGATCCGGTTTTGCGCCCGCGTCCCTGTGGCCGCGGGTCTTTTTCGTTAACGAAAATTTGCAACTAACCCACAGACGCCGACAAACAGGCCAAAACCCGCAGCCAGGGCAGAGGGCGCGGCCGGTCTCGCAGTCGGCACCCATTTGAGGTAGGCTAATGCCATTCGCACAATAAGCGCCCAATAAGGAGAACAAGATGAGCAAACCCTACGAAACCGCGCAGCCGGAGCGCAGCGCCGTCGATGCCATGCCCGGTGTCGTGGCCGTCGACTTCGGCACCAACTGGTGCGGCTACTGCAAGGCCGCCGAGCACGATATCGACGAGGCCTTGAAGGCATTCCCGGCAGTGAAACACCTGAAGGCCGAGGACGGCCCGGGCCGCCCGCTGGGCCGTTCCTTCCGCGTCAAGTTGTGGCCGACCGTGATCGTCATGAAGGACGGCCAGGAAGTCGCGCGCGTGGTGCGCCCGGCCGATGCGAAAGAGCTGAAAGACGCGCTGGCCCAGGCAGGCGCCGCATGAGCGCAGCGGAGCCGCAAGCGGTGCACGCCGCCATGAACCGTCCCGCGACCGTCCTGTTCGCGAGCCTGATCGGCACCACGATCGAGTTCTTCGATTTTTATATCTACGCCACCGCCGCGGTGCTGGTGTTCCCCAAGCTGTTCTTCCCGGCCGCGGATCCGGCCGCCGCCACGCTGCAGTCGCTGGCGACCTTCGCGATCGCCTTTTTCGCGCGGCCGGTGGGCTCGGCGGTGTTCGGCCACTTCGGCGACCGCATCGGCAGGAAGGCGACCCTGGTCGCGGCGCTGCTGACGATGGGCGTTTCCACCGTCCTGATCGGCCTCCTGCCGACCTATGCGTCGATCGGCACCCTGGCGCCGCTGCTGCTGGCATTGTGCCGCTTCGGCCAGGGCCTGGGCCTGGGCGGGGAGTGGGGC
>NZ_CAKKMV010000034.1 GCF_918697865.1 Massilia sp. Bi118
GCCGCCGAATTTCTTCGACAGGACGGTTGCGATTGCAGCCGTCAGGGTGGTTTTGCCGTGGTCAACGTGACCAATGGTGCCGACGTTGACGTGCGGCTTGGTCCGTTCGAATTTACCTTTTGCCATTTTGATCTTCCTTTAAAAGATATTTTTATGGGACAGAGCAGGGTTTATGCCCCTGCCCTGTCCTGACTGATTATTTATTACTTGGACTTCGCGGTCACGATCGCGTCCATCACGTGCTTCGGAGCTTCAGCATAGTGCTTGAATTCCATCGTGTAGGTCGCACGGCCCTGGGTTGCCGAACGCAGCACGGTCGAGTAACCGAACATTTCCGACAGCGGGACTTCGGCCTTGATGATCTTGCCGCCGCCGCCCGGGATTTCGTCCATGCCCTGCACCATACCGCGGCGGGACGACAGGTCGCCCATCACGGTACCGGCGTAGTCTTCCGGCGTTTCCACTTCCACCGACATCATCGGCTCGAGGATGACCGGGTTGGCGCGCTTGCAGCCTTCCTTGAATGCCATCGAACCGGCCATGCGGAACGCGTTTTCGTTCGAGTCGACGTCGTGGTACGAACCGAAGGTCAGCGTCACTTTGACGTCGACAACCGGGTAACCAGCCAGCACGCCGGTGGTCAGGGTTTCGCGAACACCCTTCTCGACTGCCGGGATGTATTCGCGAGGAATCACACCGCCCTTGATGGCGTCGATGAATTCGAAGCCCTTGCCCGGCTCTTGCGGCTCGACGGTCAGGACAGCGTGACCGTACTGGCCGCGGCCGCCCGACTGCTTGACGAACTTGCCTTCGACGTCCGAAACACCCTTGCGGATGGTTTCGCGGTAGGCCACCTGCGGCTTGCCGACGGTCGCTTCCACGCCGAATTCACGCTTCATGCGGTCGACGATAATTTCCAGGTGCAGCTCGCCCATACCACCAATGATGGTCTGGCCCGATTCTTCGTCGGTACGCACGCGGAACGACGGGTCTTCCTGAGCCAGACGGTTCAGGGCCAGGCCCATCTTTTCCTGGTCAGCCTTGGTCTTCGGCTCGACGGCCTGCTGGATCACCGGCTCCGGGAACACCATCTTTTCCAGGATGATCGGAGCGGCCGGGTCGCACAGGGTTTCGCCGGTGGTCGCTTCTTTCAGGCCGACTGCAGCGGCGATGTCGCCGGCGCGGACTTCCTTGATCTCTTCGCGCTGGTTCGCGTGCATCTGCAGAATACGGCCGACGCGTTCCTTCTTGCCCTTGATCGGATTGAAGACGGTGTCGCCCGATTTGATGACGCCCGAATACACGCGGAAGAAGATCAGCTGGCCGACGAACGGGTCGGTCATGATCTTGAATGCCAGCGCAGCGAATTTCTCTTCGTCCGATGCGGTACGGGTGACCGGCTGGTCGTCCTCGTCGGTACCGCCGACCGGCGGGATGTCGACCGGCGACGGCAGGTATTCGATGACCGCGTCGAGCATGGCCTGCACGCCCTTGTTCTTGAAGGCGGTGCCGCACATCATCGGAACGATTTCCGAAGCGATGGTGCGCTGGCGCAGTGCCTTCTTGATTTCCTCTTCGGTCAGCTCGCCTTCTTCGAGGTACTTGTTCATCAGGTCTTCCGACGCTTCAGCGGCGGTCTCGACCAGCTTCTCACGCCATTCGTTGGCCTGATCGACCAGCTCGGCCGGGATGTCGCGGTAGTCGAACTTCATGCCCTGGGACGCGTCGTCCCAGTAGATCGCGCGCATCTTGACCAGGTCGACCACGCCCTTGAAGTTGTCTTCGGCGCCGATCGGGATCTGCAGCGGGATCGGGTTGGCCTTCAGGCGGGCGCGCATCTGCTCGTACACCTTGAAGAAGTTCGCACCGGTACGGTCCATCTTGTTGACGAAGGCCAGACGCGGGACTTTGTACTTGTTAGCCTGACGCCACACGGTTTCCGACTGCGGCTGCACGCCGCCGACTGCACAGTAGACCATGCAGGCGCCGTCCAGGACGCGCATCGAACGCTCCACCTCGATGGTGAAGTCGACGTGGCCCGGGGTATCGATGATGTTGAAGCGGTGCGGCTCGAAGTTGTTGGCCATACCCTTCCAGAAGCAGGTGGTCGCTGCCGAGGTAATGGTAATGCCGCGCTCTTGCTCCTGCTCCATCCAGTCCATGGTGGCGGCGCCGTCGTGCACTTCACCGATCTTGTGGTTCACGCCCGTGTAAAACAGGATGCGCTCGGTGGTGGTGGTCTTACCGGCGTCGATGTGAGCGGAGATACCGATGTTACGGTAGCGCTCAATAGGGGTAGTGCGTGCCATAATTTTTCCTAAATCTTTGAATGGACAAAACCGAGCGACATTTTGGAAAACAAAATGCGCCCGGCCTGAACAACGATACTGCTTTGCTTAGAAGCGGAAGTGCGAGAACGCCTTGTTCGCTTCAGCCATGCGGTGGACTTCGTCGCGACGCTTCATTGCGCCGCCACGGCCTTCCGCTGCTTCCATCAGTTCACCACCCAGACGTTGCGGCATGGATTTCTCGCTACGCTTGTTTGCGGCTTCGCGCAACCAACGCATAGACAGAGCCATACGGCGAACCGGACGAACTTCCACTGGCACCTGGTAGTTGGCGCCGCCGACGCGGCGGGATTTCACCTCGACCATCGGCTTGCAGTTGTTGATCGCGGCTGCGAACACTTCCAGCGGGTCCTTGCCCGATTTGGTCTGGATGTAGTCGAACGCACCGTAGATGATGTTTTCTGCGACCGACTTCTTGCCGGACAGCATCAGAACGTTGACGAACTTGGCGAGATCGATGTTACCGAACTTCGGATCCGGCAGAATCTCGCGCTTGGGTACTTCACGACGACGTGGCATTTCAATTCCTTCCTGTCTTCAGTTGAGTGCTTATTCCGCACTCGCGAAAGGCCCTCATGACCCTTCACTTACTCAGCCTTCCGGCTGGCTCAACTTATCTATTAATAAGAATTACTTCTTGGCGCCGGCTTTAGCGCGCTTCGCACCGTACTTGGAGCGAGCTTGCTTACGGTCTTTCACGCCCTGGGTATCCAGTGCACCGCGGACCATGTGGTAACGCACACCCGGCAAGTCTTTCACACGGCCGCCGCGGATCAGGACGACGCTGTGCTCTTGCAGGTTGTGGCCTTCACCGCCGATGTACGAAATGACTTCGAAACCGTTGGTCAGGCGAACTTTGGCGACCTTACGCAGTGCCGAGTTCGGCTTCTTCGGGGTCGTCGTGTAGACACGGGTGCAAACGCCGCGCTTTTGCGGGCAGTTTTCCAGTGCCGGCGACTTGCTCTTCACAACCGCGGCTTCACGCGGCTTGCGAATCAGTTGATTGATGGTTGGCATCGTTCTTAATCCAACAAAATTTGCTACTACGTTGATGACCCGGACGTCTTGCTGCCCGGGGACTGAAACCTAGTCCCGAGTTGCTCGCTGTACAGGCGACGAAAGCCACTCACCAGCGGGAGCGGCCTCAATGCGTATACGATGTGCAGAATAATTCGAGAACTCGCGAGTATAGACCCGAACAAGGTCAAGGTCAACCGGGTTGCTATCCGGGCAGGCCGGCAACGGGCCAGGATGGCAGAAAAGCCAGGAGAATGTCGCACCTGCGACACAGACATTGTACGCTGGTTTCCACTCGGCAAAGGCGAGATAATGGCTGATTCTTTTCCTTTGCCCTGGCTTCGATGCGTTTCCTGCTGCGTCCGCGCAACCTCTATGTCCTGCTGAGTTATTGCGCCCTGTCGTGCATGCCTTTGGTCCCGCGGCTGTTCGGCCTGCCGGTCGCGCACCCGGGCCAGCTTGCCGGCATCGCACTCGTCTGCTGGATCGGCGCCTGGTCGGTCTTCAAGCGTCCCGCCTGGTTCCACTGGCTGCTGCTGCCGGCTTTCCTCGCGTTGCCGATGGAACTCTATTTATATGCGTTCTACGGCCAGGGTATCTCGACCCACCATCTCGGCATCGTCTTCGAGACCAGCCCGGCCGAGGCGATGGAATTCCTGGGCAGCAAAGTCTGGCTGATGATCGCGGTGTTCGCCGGCATGCTGGCCTGGTTCATCACCAGCTGGATCGCCGCCCGGCGTACCCGCGACCTGGACTGGGACGACGTCTCGCGCTGGGTCGTGCTCGGCGTGCTTGGCGTTGGCGTGGCGGTGTTCTTCTACGGCCGCAGCTTCGGCATCGCGCCGCCGCCCCTGCCTGCCGCTGCAGGGCCAACCTCATCCGCGTCCTTGTCCGCGAAAAACAGCGTGGCCGAAATCACCGCCGCGCCGCGCCCCGGCAGCCTGCCGCCGGCCCACCGCCTGCCGCCGCTCGCGCACTGGGCCAGGCTGCCGCTCGACCTGGACGCCTTCGCCCAATCCTGGCCCTTCGGCCTGATGGCGCGCGGCATCGACTTCTATAAAGAGCGGGTCTACCTGGCCGACCTGAACCGGCGCAGCGCTTCGTTCCACTTCGGCGCGCATGCGCAGCAGCCGGCGCACGAGCCGCAGGTGGTCGTGATGGTGATCGGCGAATCCTCGCGCTACGACCGCTGGAGCCTGAACGGCTATGCGCGCGAGACCAATCCGCTGCTCTCGCAGGAAACGAATATGGTGGTGCTGCCGGACGTGATCACCTCGGTGTCGGCGACCCGCCTGTCGGTGCCGGTAATCATCTCGCGCAAGCCGGCAATCGAGAGCCTGAAGGATGGCTTCTCGGAAAAATCCTTCCTGACCGCGTTCAAAGAGGCTGGCTTTAAAACCTTCTGGCTGTCGAACCAGATCTCCTTCGGCAAGTTCGACACGCCGGTGTCCGTGTTCGCCAAGGAAGCGGACGTGGTCGACTTCCTGAACCTGGGCGGCTTCACGGACAACTCGAGCTACGACGAGGTGCTGTTCGGCCCGCTGAAGCACGCGCTGGCCGACCCGGCGCCGAAAAAGCTGCTGGTGCTGCACACCCTGGGCAGCCATTGGAACTACAGCCATCGTTATCCGAAGCAGTTCGACAAATGGCAGCCCTCGCTGTTCGGCGTCGACAAGCCGGTCTACACCGATATCCGCCTCAAGGAGAAGCTGAACAACAGTTACGACAGCTCGATCCTGTACACCGACTGGTTCCTGGCCCACGTCATCGACACGCTGAAAGAGACCGCACAGCCGGCCTCGATGCTGTACGTGACCGACCACGGCCAGACCCTGTACGACAACAGCTGCCGCCAGGTCTTCCACGGCCACAACACCCAATACGAATTCCACATCCCGGCCTTCGCCTGGTATTCGGACGCCTACCTGGAACGCTACCCGGACAAGGTCGGCCAGCTGCTGCGCCACCGGAAAGCCAGACTGGCCACCGAAAACATGTTTCACACCCTGCTCGACCTGGCCGACATCCGCTACCCGGGCGAGCGCCTCGAATGGAGCTTCGCCAACCCCGGCTTCAAGCAGCACAAACGCTACGTCGACAGCTACGGCTGGACCGACTACGACAACGCCACCATCAAGGGCGAGTGCCACGAAGTCATCGCCAAGGGCAAGCCGCTGCCGCGCAACTGATGCGTTAGGTCAAACCGGGGTCAGACCCCGGATTTGGGCAATTTCCTGAAATCGGGGTCTGGCCCCGGTTTTTGGAAATTTCTTCTGCACGATTGATGCTAATTGAGTGGAAAGCAGAGGCTGCCTTGTAGGGTCACGGTTTTGACCATCGCCTGCATCGTCATGCCACGTCCTCGCCGCGTCGTCCTGCCTTCGGTTCCTCTACATGTCATCCAGCGGGGCAATAATCGTGTTCCCTGCTTCGCCTCTCGAAGCGATTACCTGGTCTACCTCGAGATGCTGCGCGAGTGCGCCTTCGATTGCCGCTGCGCGCTGCATGCCTATGTCCTGATGACCAACCATGTGCATCTGCTGGTTTCACCGGGCGACGATGACGGTATCAGCACGATGATGCAGCGGCTGGGAACCCGCTACGTCATGTACTTCAACCGCCGCCATGCCCGTACCGGCACCCTGTGGGAAGGCCGCTTCCGCTCCAGTCTCGTGCAGGACGAGCGCTATCTGATGATCTGCCACCGGTACATCGAGCTCAACCCGGTACGCGCCGGCATGGTGGATGCGCCAGCCGACTATGCCTGGTCAAGCTACCGCGCCAACGCCTTCGGCCAGCAAGATGAGTTGCTGACGCCGCATTCCCTCTACACCCGCCTGGGCAGCGATGCCGCAACGCGCCAGACCGCCTACCAGCATCTGTTCGAGGAAGCCCTATCGAACGACATCCTGGACCAGCTCAGGCAAGCCGGCAACGGCAACCGCCCGCTAGGCGACTTATCCGATGAGAAATTGCCGAGAATCGGGGTCTGACCCCGGTTTGAGATTGCGCAAGCCATTTGTGATTCCGAGTCACAAATAAATTCATCAAATTCAGTGAGTTCGCAAACAGATCACGCCAATTTGTTCAGGAACAATGGCCGGGCTACCCAGACAGTCCGAACTTTTCCGAAAGCGAGCACGCGATGATACGCAGCATCAGCATGGCATTCCTGTGCCTGGCCGCCAGTGGCGCATGGGCCCAGCAGGGCGACGGGACCGATACCGGCAACCCGATCCATATCTTCAAGCCGGACAAGGTCGAGCCCACGCCGCAGCGCATGGCCGGCATCAAGGCGCCGGCCGGCTTCTCGGTGACGCCCTTCGCCACCGGCCTCAAGAACGCGCGGATCATCGCGGTGGCCCCCAGCGGCAACGTCTACGTCAGCCGGCGCGACCAGGGCGACGTCCTGCTGCTGCGCGACGCCAACGGCGACGGCCGCGCCGACGGTGCGCCGGAGATCGTCGCCAGCCGCGCCGGCGCCCACGGCCTGGCGATCAGGGGCAACAAGCTTTACCTGGTGACGGCCAAGGAGCTGTTTGTCGCCGACATCAAGGCCGACGGCCGCCTCGGCGAGCTCAAGATGCTGGCCGGCGACCTGCCCGACGCCGGCCAGCACGCCAACCGTACCATCGCCTTCGGCCCGGACGGCATGCTGTACATGAGCGTCGGCAGCACCTGCAACGCCTGCAACGAGACCAACCAGGAAAACGCGACCATCCTGCGCTTCTCACAGGACATGAAGAGCCGCAACATCGTTGCCAGCGGCCTGCGCAACACCATCGGCTTCGACTGGCAACCGCAGACCGGAGAAATGTGGGGCTTCGACCACGGCATCGACTTCATGGGCGACGAAGAGCAGCCGGAAGAACTCAACAAGATCGAGCAGGGCAAGATCTACGGGTGGCCGCACGTCTACGCCGCCGGCAGCATCTACCCGCAAAGCACGCCGATCGGCCAGATCTCCAAGCAGGACTGGAAGGCGCACAGCACGCCGATGGTGCTGGGCTATGCCGCCCACGCCGCGCCGATGCAGTTCGTCTTCTACCGAGGCACCGGCTTCCCGGCCGAGTACCAGGGCGATGCCTTCGTCACCATGCGCGGCTCCTGGAATCGCAAGACGGCGTCCGGCTACGAGATCGTGCGCGTGCGCTTCCAGAACGGCCAGGCGCGCGCCATCGAACCCTTCGTGACCGGCTTCCTGACCGATGGCGGCCGCACCCACATCGCACGCCCGGTCGGACTGGCGATGGCGAAGGACGGCGCGCTACTGATGGCCGACGATGGTAATGGCGTGATCTACCGCGTCGCGTACACGGGCGGCAGCGCCGGCCGCGCGAGCACCGAGCTGAAAGCGCCGGCCGGCCCGATGGAACAGCAGGCGAAAAAAGGCAGCGGCGTGCCGCTCGCGATCGCCCGGCCCCAGACCCAGTCGCAGGGCAAGCTGACGGTCAGCTCGTCGAGCTTCGCGAAAGGCGGCGCGATCCCGGCCCGGTATTCGGAATACGCGGACGGCGTCTCGCCGGCCCTGTCCTGGAGCGCGGTGCCGAACGCGAAGTCCTATGTCGTGATCATGGAAGACCCGGATGCGAAACCGGCCCTGCCCTTCGTGCACTGGCTGGCCTGGAACATCCCGGCCTCGATCACCAGCCTGCCGGAAGGCCTGCAGGAGCAGCCGCGCCTGACGGAACCGGACGGCGTGCTGCAGGGCCGCACCACGCGCGGCACGGTCGGCTGGACCGGCCCGCATCCGCAGGTAGGCGACCCGCCGCACCACTATCACTTCCAGGTATATGCGCTGGACACCATGCTGGACGTGCCGTGGGGCGCAGAGCGTGACCAGCTGCTCGATGCGATGAAGGGCCATGTGCTGGCCAAGGGCGAGCTGCTGGGCACCTACGCGCAGAAGCAGAAGCCGCAGAAGTAAGCAAGTTTGCCGCTCTCGGCACTGCCAAGAGCGGCTCCCGTTAGCAAAATTTCAAGCTCTGTCCGCAGTGTCCGTAGCATAGTTCGTCCGGACACGGCGGACAGCTCAGCCGGGACACCCAATCCCATACAAATCAAGGTCTTAGCGAACTGGCACGGATCCTGCAAATACCGCAGCGTCCCAACCCGAATGTTCACGACCATGATTCGCGATACCTCACACCAAGACGCCGTCATCGCACCAAAGGCCGGCCATGCCATCAAGCGCCGCGCCCTGATGATAGCTGGCGCCGTCGGCGTAGCCGCCCTGTGCTTCGCCCTGTTCTCTACCTGGCGCAGCAGCGACGCCTCGGTCAACGCCGCGCGCGTGCGGGTGGCCGAAGTCAGCCGCGGCACCCTGGTGCGCGATGCCTCCGTCAACGGCCGCGTGGTCGCCGCCGTCAGCCCGACCCTGTACGCCAAGGCCTCCTCCACCGTCAATCTGAAGGTCGCCGCCGGCGACACCGTCAAGAAGGACCAGGTGCTGGCCGTGCTCGAGTCGCCCGACCTGGCCGACGTGCTGAAGCGCGAAACCTCGACCTACGAAGGCCTGAAGGCCGAGGTGGCGCGCCAGCAGATCCTGTCGCGCAAGCAGAAGCTGCTGGCGCAGAAGGAAGCCGACACCGCCGAGATCGAGCGCCTGTCCGCCCAGCGCACCCTGGAGCGCTACGACAGCGTGGCCCAGGTCGGCGTCATCGCCAAGATCGATTACCAGAAGGCCAAGGACGCGCTGCAGTCGGCCGAGATCCGCGCCAAGCATGCCGCGCAGGCCGCCGCGCTGGAAGGCGACGACGTGCAGCTGGCCCTGAAGACCAAGATCAACGAACTCGAACGCGCCAAGCTGTCGATGCAGGAGGCGCAGCGCCGCGTCGACGAGCTGACGGTGCGCGCGCCGGTGGACGGCTTCATCGGCACCCTGAACGTGCAGAACCGCATGGTGGTGGCCGCGAATGCGCCGCTCATGACCCTGGTCGACCTGTCCCGCCTCGAAATCGAGGTCGAGGTGCCCGAGACCTATGTGGCCGACATGGGCCTGGGCATGAACGCCGAGATCACGCTGCCGAGCGGCACCGCGACCGGCAAGCTGTCCGCGCTGTCGCCGGAAGTGGTGAAGAACATGGTGCTGGCGCGCGTGCGCTTCGACGGCGAGCAGCCGAAGGGCCTGCGCCAGAGCCAGCGCGTGACCGCGCGCCTGCTGATCGAGGAAAAGCCGAACGTGCTGATGCTGCCGCGCGGTCCCTTCGTCGAGCAGGACGGCGGCCGCTACGCCTACGTGGTCCGCGACGGCATTGCCACGCGCACCCCGATCACGATGGGCGCGACCAGCGTCTCGGCAGTCGAAATCGTCTCCGGTTTGAAGCAGGGCGACAAAGTGGTAGTGGCAGGCACCGATGCATTCAACAACGCGACCCGCGTCTCGATCAATCAATAATTCATACAAAGGACAAGACCATGCTGCGCATGACCAACCTCTCCAAGGTGTACCGCACCCACATGATCGAGACGCACGCCCTGCGCGGCTTCGAGATCGAAGTCAAGGAAGGCGAATTCGTCACCGTGACCGGCCCTTCGGGCTCCGGCAAGACCAGCTTCCTGAACATCGCCGGCCTGCTGGAAGAATTCACTTCTGGCGAATACGTCCTCGACGGCGTGAACGTGAAGGGCCTGGACGACAACCAGCGCTCGCGCCTGCGCAACGAGAAGCTCGGCTTCATCTTCCAGGGCTTCAACCTGATCCCCGACCTGAACCTGTACGACAACGTCGACGTCCCGCTGCGCTACCGCGGCTTCAACGCGGCCGAGCGCAAGAAGCGCATCGAGGACGCGCTGGCCAAGGTCGGCCTGGCGTCGCGCATGAAGCACTACCCGGCCGAGCTGTCCGGCGGCCAGCAGCAGCGCGTGGCGATCGCGCGCGCGCTGGCCGGCACCCCCAAGCTGCTGCTGGCCGACGAACCGACCGGTAACCTGGACACCGCCATGGCGCGCGGCGTGATGGAACTGCTGGAAGAGATCAACGCCGCCGGCACCACCATCCTGATGGTGACCCACGACCCGGAACTGGCGGTACGCACCACGCGTAACGTCCACATCATCGACGGCCAGGTGTCCGACCTGGTGCGCCGCGGTCCGACCCTGGTCGACACCAAAGCCAGCGTCAGCGCATAAGGAGAGCGGAACCATGTTCGCTTACTATTTCAAGCTGGGCGTGCGCAGCCTGCGCCGCAACCCGGCGCTGACGGCCCTGATGGTGCTGACGCTGGCCGTCGGCGTGGCCGCCAGCGTCTCCACGCTGACCATCCTGCACGTGATGTCGGCCGACCCGATCCCCGAAAAGAGCGCGCGCCTGTTCGTGCCGCAGTTCGACAACGGCCAGGTCGAGAATTTCACGCCGGGCGACGACCCGGACGACATGCAGATGAGCTACCCGGATGCCGCCAACCTGCTCAAGAGCGGCCAGGGCGAGCGCCGCACCGCGATGTACGGCGTGCCGGCCTCGATCGAGCCGCCGCGCAAGGACATCCCGGCCTTCTCCGCCACCGGCCTGGCGCCGACGCGCGACTTCTTCGCCATGTTCAACGTGCCCTTCCTGCACGGCCAGGCCTGGACCGAGGGCGACGACGCCAAGGGCGCCGACGTCGTCGTGCTCGGCCGCGAGACCGCCGAAAAACTGTATGGCGATGCGAACCCGGTCGGCCAGCGCCTGATGGTGATGGGCTTCCCCTTCACCATCGTCGGCGTGACCGACAACTGGGCGCCGCTGCCGCGCTTCTACAAGCTGATCGGCGGTAACCGCTTCGGCACGCCGGAGGAATTTTTCATTCCGTTCTCGACCGCGATCCGCCACGAGACCCAGCACGCCGGCAGCATGAGCTGCAACGCCAACCGCGACCCCGGCTTCGCCAGCCTGCTGGCGTCGGAATGCACCTGGATCCAGTTCTGGTTCGAGACCCGCTCCGCCGGCGACCGCGCCGAGCTGCAAAACTGGATGGACAACTACGCCAGCGAGCAGCAAAAGCTGGGCCGCCTGAAGCGCAAGGCCCCGAACAAGCTGTACGACGTCAACGAGTGGATGGAAAAACTCAAGGTGGTGGGCAACGACAGCAAGCTGTCGGCCTGGCTGGCCTTCGGCTTCCTGGTGCTGTGCCTGGTGAACACGGTCGGCCTGCTGCTGGCGAAGTTCTCGGTGCGCGCTTCCGAAATCGGCGTGCGCCGCGCGCTGGGCGCCTCGCGCGCCGAGATCTTCCACCAGTTCCTGATCGAGACCGGCGTGGTCGGCCTGGTCGGCGGCGTGCTGGGCCTGGTGCTGGCCTTCGGCGCCCTGGCCCTGATCGGCATGCAGAGCAAGGGCATGGGGAACATCGCTCACATGGACTGGCAGATGCTGGGCCTGACCTTCGTGATGTCGGTGTCGGCGGCCATCCTCGCCGGCCTGCTGCCGACCTGGCGCGCCTGCCAGGTGACGCCGGCCATCCAACTCAAATCGCAGTAATCGGGAGACATCCATGGAAATCCGTCCCATCCTGTCCGCGCTGATGCGCAATAAAACGGGCCCGATCCTGGTGGCCCTGCAGGTCGCACTGAGCCTGGCGATCCTGACCAACGCCATGCACATCGTGAACGAGCGCCGCGCCGCGATGGCGCGTCCGTCCGGCCTGTCGGACGAAAACGCGACCTTCTACATCGTCGCCCGCACCCTGAACAGCGACAGCGCCGAGCAGCAGCTGGCCAGCATGAAGCGCGAAGCCGACATCCTGCGCGCGGTGCCGGGCGTGGCCTCGGTGGCGAACGTGTCGCAGATGCCGCTGTCGCGCAGCGGCAGCAACAACAGCGTCGCCGTCGACCGCAAGCAGACCCGCCAGACCACCAGCACTTCGGTCTACATCTCCGGCGACTCGGTGATCAAAACCTTTGGCCTGAAGCTGGTCGAAGGCCGCGACTTCCAGCCGCAGGAACTGGTCGACATCAATGAGAACACGAGCAACGAGTATCCCAAGCAGGTGATCATCACCAAGCCGCTGGCCGAGAAGATGTGGCCGGGCGCGCGCGCGGTCGGCAAGACCATGTACTTCGGCACCGGCGAAGGCGCCCAGGCCGTCGAAGTGGTCGGCGTGGTCGAGCGCCTGCAGGCCGCCCACGTCAACCTGGAAGAGCGCTCCGAGTACTCGACGCTGATCCCGGCGCGCGTGTACGGCAACCCTGGCAACCTGTACGCGATCCGCGCCGAAGCCGGCCAGCGCGACCGCGTGATGAAGGAAGCCGAGGCAGCGCTGCGTAAATCCTCGGCCAGCCCGATGATCCTGCGCCTGAAGACCGTCGACCAGGACCGCAAGGAGCTGTACCGCGCCGACGCCGCCCTGTCCTGGATGCTGGTGACCGTCAGCCTGCTGCTCCTGATCATCACCTCGTCCGGCATCGTCGGCATGGCCAGCCTGTGGGTCACGCAGCGCCGCAAGCAGATCGGCGTGCGCCGCGCGCTCGGTGCGCGGAAGATCGACATCCTGCGCTACTTCATCATGGAGAACTTCATGATCACCAGCGCCGGCGTGTTCGGCGGCGTGACCCTGGGCCTGGCGCTGAACCATCTCCTGGTCAGCAAGCTGGAGATGGCGCGCCTGCCTTCCGGCTACCTGATCGGCGGCGCAGTGGTGTTCTGGGCGCTCGGCATCCTGGCGGCCTATGGTCCGGCGTGGCGCGCGGCGAGCATTTCGCCGGCGACTGCCACCCGCAGCGTCTAAAACCGACGGTGGCCTTCCGGACGATGCTATGCTTGCGCCCATGCCCACTGTATTGATCATTGACGACAACGCCGCCGTCGGCGTCGCCCTCGACGTGCTGTTCTCACTGCACGACATCGCGGCGCTGCATGCGGCTTCGCCCGAAGAGGGCCTCGAGCTGCTGGCGCGCCAGCCGGTCGACCTGGTGATCCAGGACATGAACTTCACGGCCGACACCACTTCGGGCGAAGAAGGCGTGGCGCTGTTCCGCGAGATCCGCAAGCGCCATCCGGACCTGCCGGTGATCCTGCTGACGGCCTGGACCCACCTGGACGCCGCGGTCGACCTGGTCAAGGCCGGCGCGGCGGACTACCTGTCCAAGCCCTGGAACGACGACCGCCTGCTGGCGACGGTGACGAACCTGGTCGAACTGGGCCAGGCCAACCGCGCCCTCAACCAGCGCCTGCAGCGCGAGCGCCGCGCGCGCCGCGAACTGGAACAGAACTACGACCTGCGCGGCCTGACCTGGGCCGACCCGGCCACCGAGCGCGTGCTGACCCTGGCCTGCCAGGTGGCGCGCGCCGACGTGCCGGTCCTGATCACGGGGCCGAACGGCACCGGCAAGGAGCGCATCGCCGAGATCATCCAGGCCAATTCGCTGGTGCGCAACGGGCCCTTCGTGGTGCTCAATTGCGGCGCCCTGCCCTCCGAACTGATCGAGGCCGAGCTGTTCGGCGCCGACGCCGGCGCCTACACCGGCGCCTCCAAGGCGAGAGAAGGCAAGTTCGAAGCGGCCGACGGCGGCACCCTCTTCCTCGACGAGATCGGCAACCTGCCGCTGGCCGGGCAGATGAAACTGCTGCGCGTGCTCGAAACCGGACGCTTCGAACGGCTCGGCTCGAACCGCGAACGGCGGGTAGCAGTGCGCGTGATCAGCGCCACCAATGCCGACCTGCAGGCCATGATCCGCGCCGGGACCTTCCGCGAAGATCTGTTCTACCGCCTGAACGTGATCGAGCTGAAGCTGCCGCCGCTGGCGTCCCGCCCCGGCGACATCCTGCCGCTGGCCCAGGGCTTTCTACCGCCCGGCAAGACCCTGCATCCGAGCGCGGAAGCGGCCCTCCTGGCGCACACCTGGCCCGGCAATGTGCGCGAGCTGAAGAACGTGATGGCGCGCGCCAGCCTGCTGGCCAACGGCGACGTCATCAAGCCGGCCGAACTGGGCCTGCCCCTGCCTGCCGGCAGCAGCCAGGAGGCGGAGCCGGACCGCGAAGCCATCGTGCAGGCGCTGGCGCGCGCGGGCGGCGTCATCGCCCAGGCCGCGGCCGACCTCGGACTGTCGCGCCAGGCCCTGTACCGCCGCATGGAGCGCCTGGGCATCGCGCGCGCCGCATGAGTCTTTCGTGAGCCTCGCATGAGCTCAAAGGGAAAGCGCTTCAGGCTCTCGCTCGTCACCCGCTGGTCGGCCCTGGTCGGCACGCTGCTGGCGGTCGGGATCCTGATCGCGCTGGCCCTCGACCACCTGCTGCCCGGCCAGCCGCTGGCCGTGCTCGGGATCTGCCTGCTGTGCGTGGTGCCGATCGCGCTGATCACCATCCGCTCGCAGATCCAGCCCATCCTGTCGCTGTTCCGCGCTTTGGAGGGCACGGTGGCGAGCTACCGCGACGGCGACTTTTCCTTCAGCCTGCACTGGGGCCAGAACGACGAACTGTCCGACCTGATCGAGGCCCACAACGCCCTCGGCCAGGTGCTGCGCGAACAGCGCCTCGACCTCGTGCAGCGCGAACTGCTGCTCGACACCATGGTGCAGAACACGCCGGTGGCCATGCTATTGGTGGCGGATCTCGCCAATCGTGGAGAGCAAGGCGCACGCACCATCGCCTACGCCAACCTCGCCGCACGCCAGCTGCTGTCCGAGGGCCGCAAGCTGGAAGGACATGCGCTGAACGAGGTGCTGGAACAGGCGGCGCCGGCCCTGATCGAAGCGCTGGGACGCGGCGGCGACGGCCTGTTCACCGCCGGCGAAGGCGAGGACGAAGAGGTCTACCACCTCGCGCGCCGCAATTTCAGCTTGAACGGCCGCAGGCACGAGCTGCTGCTGCTGCGCCAATTGACGACCGAGCTGCGGCGCCAGGAAGTGCAGACCTGGAAGAAGGTCATCCGCGTCATCAGCCATGAGCTGAACAATTCACTGGCCCCGCTGGCGTCGCTCGCGCATTCCGGTTCGGAGCTGGTGCGGCGCGGCCAGACCGAGCGCCTGCCGCAGATCCTCGAGACCATCGGCGAGCGCACGCGCCACCTGGAGAGCTTCATTCTCGGCTACGCCCGCTTCGCCAAGCTGCCGACGCCGCGCATCGACGCCGTCCCCTGGGAGGCGCTGGTGGCGCGCCTGGCCGGCCAGGTGAAATTCCGCGTGATCGGCGAACTGCCGGCCGAACCGGCCCAGATCGACACCGCGCAAATGGAACAGGCCCTGCTCAACCTCCTCAAGAACGCCCACGAATCCGGCTCCTGGCCGGACCACGTGGAGCTGCAGATCCGCCGCGTGCAAGAAGTGGTCCGCATCGACGTGCTGGACCGCGGCAGCGGCATGAACGATGCCGTGCTGACCAACGCCCTGGTGCCCTTCTACTCCACCAAGCGCAGCGGCACCGGCCTGGGCCTGGCGCTGGCGCGCGAAATCGCCGAAGCGCACGGCGGCCGCATCACGCTGGCCAACCGCGAAGGCGGCGGGCTGGCCGTGACCATGATTCTGCCGGTGGGCCCGGGACCCGCCTGAAAATTCGGGGTCAGAGCACATTTCAAAATCACGTTAGCCGCATTTACTGCAATTTGAAGCAAACATGAGCGGTAATGCGATCACGTTTGCCTCAGCTGCTAAAATAAATGTGCTCTGACCCCGAATTTTGCTGACCCCGAATTTTGAAAGCCTTCATGCC
>NZ_CAKKMV010000035.1 GCF_918697865.1 Massilia sp. Bi118
TCGACTGTTGATTGTTAAAGATCGTATTCGGTACTGCCTTGCTGCATTCTGCGAATCGTTGTGTTCGTCAGCAGCAGAGAAGTGAGATTATGCAGTGTTTCGCTTGACTCGTCAACTCATCCTTTTCAACAGTGCACACTCGTTTGAGAGAGTTTTTTCGTGCGCCGCCGAAGCAGGACGCGAACTATAGCAAACAGACACGCAGTCTGCAACGCTTGCCCGTATGCTATCTTTGCCGCTTTTATCACTTCCGGAACCAGCATGCGACCGCTCATCATCGCCGCCATTGCGAATCCCGCGCTCGCCGCCCAGCTCGATCAGGCGATCAATAACAAGACCAAGCCGCTCGGCAGCCTGGGCGCACTCGAAACCCTGGCGAAGCAGCTCGGCCTGATCCAGCAGACGGTCGCGGTTTCGGTCGCGCAGCCGGCCATCCTCGTGTTCGCGGGCGATCACGGCGTGGTCGCCGAAGGCATCTCCGCCTTCCCGCAGGACGTCACCTGGCAGATGGTCGAGAATTTCCTCGCCGACGGTGCGGCCATCAATGTGTTCGCACGCCAGAACGGCGCCTGCCTATATGTAGTCGACGCTGGCGTGAACCACGACTTCGGCCCGCGCCCCGGCCTCCTCGACCGCAAGCTCGCCCACGGCACCCGCAATTTCGCGCAGGAGCCGGCGATGACGGCGCAGCAGTGCGCTACCGCGATGGAACACGGCGCCGCGCTGGTCGCCGGCTTGCCGGGCAATGTGGTCGGCTTCGGCGAGATGGGCATCGGGAATACGACCGCCGCGGCGGCGCTGATGCACAAGCTGGCCGGCATCCCGGTGGCGGACTGCGTCGGCGCCGGCACCGGCCTGTCGCCGGAAGGTGTGCTGCGCAAGCAGCGCGTGATCGAAGCGGCCGTCGCACGTCATGCCGGCGTCAGCGATCCGCTCGAGGTCCTGGCTACCTTCGGCGGCTTCGAGATCGCGATGATGGCCGGCGCCATGCTCAAGGCCGCGGCCATGCGCAAGACCCTGCTGATCGACGGCTTCATCGTCACGGCCGCGATGCTGGCCGCCAGCCGCCTTTCGCCCGCCGTCCTCGACTACTGCGTGTTCGCGCACTGCTCCGATGAAGCCGGCCACCGCCGCATGCTGGAGCAGCTCGGCGCGCGTCCGTTGCTCCAGCTGGGCATGCGGCTCGGCGAAGGCACCGGCGCCGCGCTCGCGCTGCCGCTGCTGCATGCGGCCGCCAACTTCCTGAACCAGATGGCGACCTTCTCCTCCGCCAGCGTCAGCGAAAAGTCGGAAGCCGCGTAAAGACAGCAATGCAGCAACTCCGCCTCTTCTTCATCGCGCTGCAGTTCTTCACGCGCCTGCCGATCCCGTCCTGGGTCGGCTTCGAAGCCAGCTGGCTGCAGCATGCTTCGCGCTACTTTCCGCTGGTCGGCTGCGTCGTGGCGGTCATCGCCGCCGCCGTCTACTATGCGGCTGCCCTGGTGCTGCCGGCGCCGGTCGCCGCCGTGCTGTCGACGGCGGCCTCGATCTACCTGACCGGCGCCTTCCACGAAGACGGTTTCGCCGATACCTGCGATGGCCTGGGCGGCGGCATGACGCGCGAGCGCGTGCTGGAGATCATGAAGGATTCACGCGTCGGCGCCTACGGTGCGATCGGCATCGTCTGCATGCTGGCCGCGAAGCTGACTGTGCTGGCGATGCTGCCGCCGCGCGTGGCTGTCGCCGCGTTGTTCCTGGCGCATCCGCTCTCGCGCCTGGCCGCGGCCTCGCTGATCTGGAAGCTGGAGTACGTGCGCGGCGAAGGCAAGGCCAAGCCGCTCGCCCAGCAGATGACGTCCACCGAATTCGCGATCGCCGCCCTCACCGCGCTGCTGCCGGCGCCGTTCCTGTTGATGATGGGCTGGATCGGGCTTGAAGTGCTGCTGGCGGCGCTGCTCGCGGCCCTGTTGGCCGCCGTCTGGATGGGACGCAAACTGCAGACCCGCCTCGGCGGCTACACCGGCGACTGCCTGGGCGCGGTACAGCAGCTGGCCGAAGTCTTCATCTATATCGGCGTATTGGCCACGCTCGGCCACGGCGCCTGGTCCTGAGCCGTGAAGCTCTACCTGGTCCGTCACCCGCAACCGGAGGTCGCGCCCGGCCTGTGCTACGGCGCCAGCGACGTCACGGTCGCGGAAGCCGAAGTCGCGTGCGTACATGCGAGCTTGCGCGCAGCAGGCCTGCCCGGCGACCTTCCTCTTTACTCCAGCCCTCTGCAGCGCTGCGCCTTGCTCGCGCATCGACTGGGACCAGCCAACCCAAGCTTCGATGCGCGCCTGGCCGAGATGGACTTCGGCCGCTGGGAGATGCAGTCCTGGGATGCCATCCCGCGCCAGGAAGTGGACGCCTGGAGCGCCGACCTGCTCCACTACCGCCCAGGCGGCGCCGAATGCGTGCTCGAGGTCGCGCAGCGCGTGGCTGCCTTCCTCGGCGATCTGCGCCTGGCCGGTCATGCGCAGGCGCTGCTGGTCGGCCATGCCGGCACGATCCGGCTGCTCAGCGCCATGCGCGACGGCGTGACGCTCGAACAGGCCGCGCTCGACGCCGCCGGCACCCCGCATCGCATCGCTTATGGCGAGCTGGTGATGCTCGACGTATAATGTCGGCGTTTTGGTGCTCGCGCCTGAGTCCTCAGGCGCAGTTAAACGGGAAACGCGAAGCTCTTCGATCGAGCCAACGCGTGCTGCCCCCGCAACGGTAAGCAAGTGCCGCAGATGCATGCGGCAACCGTCTTCTCATACCACTGTGCGCAAGCATGGGAAGGTCAGACGGCCACACTTGCCAGCCCGGATACCGGCCAAAAGGTGGAAGCGTGCGGCTTGCCCGCGCTTCTGTTCAATCTGGCCTACGGGGACGTCGGCCGGTTGTCCACGAAAGTAAATCATCATGCGTTTTTCCGTTTCACGGCAGGCGGCCGCGCCCCTGCTCGCCATTACCCTTGCTACGCCTTTCATCCCCGCCTTCGCCGATCCGGCCATCGACAGCGTGGTGGTCACCGCCACCCGCACGCCGCAGCGCGCCGACGAGGTGATACCGGATACGAGCGTCATCACCAGTGAAGAGATCGCGCGCGCCGGCGCCGGTTCCGTCGCCGACCTGCTGCGTCGCCAGCGCGGCGTCGAGATCGTGCGCAACGGCGGTCCGGGCGCCAGCACCAGCGTGTTCCTGCGCGGCGCCAACAGCAACCAGGTCGTGGTCCTGATCGACGGCGTGCGCATCGGCTCCTCGACCACCGGCGCGGCCAGCTGGAATGCCATCCCGCTGTCGAGCATCGATCACATCGAGATCGTCTACGGCCCGCTCAGCGCCCTGTACGGCGCCGACGCGATCGGCGGCGTCGTACAGATCTTCACCAGGAAGAGCGAAGGGACGCCGGCCTTCAGCGCCAGCGCCGGCGCCGGCAGCTACGCCAGCCGTCAATACGACGCCGGGGTGCACGGCGCGACCGGCGGCGACCACAGCGTCAGCTATGCGCTCAGTGCCGCCCGCGAAGACGCCGACGGCTTTTCCAGCACCCGCCCCGGCTCCTCGAGCTACAACAAGGATGATGACGGCTACGCGCGCAACAGCGTGAACGGCCGCGTGGCCGTGCAGCTCGCACCGGGGCATGAAGCGGGCGCGCAATTCCTGAAGAGCCGCCTGCGCGCACAGTACGACAGCGGCGCGGCCAGCTACGACACCCACAACGAACAGGACATCGACAGCTACGCCGTATTCCTGAACGACAGCATCCTGCCCGACTGGCGCAGCAGCCTGCAGGCTGCCCGTTCCAACGACCGGCTGGGCAGCTTCACCAACGCGGCCGCCAGCGGCGCCAACCAGATCGATACCCGCCAGACCGAATTCACCTGGCAGAATACCTTCGACCTGAACGGCGACACCCTGCAGGTCCTGCTCGGCCACCGCAGGGAGGAAGTGCTGTCCAGCTCCAGCACCGCCCTGAACCGTTCGCGCATCACTAACTCGGTGGCGGCGGCCTATGACCTGCGCCGCGGCAGCCACCTGCTCGACCTCAGCCTGCGCAGGGACCATTCGGTCTACGGCGGCAAGACCACCGGCGCGGCCGGCTACGGCTACGAATTCAGCAGGGACTTGCGCGCCACCGCCAGCGTCGGCACCAGCTTCCGCGCGCCGACCTACAACGAGCTGTACTACCCGGGCTACGGCCTCCCCACCAACAAGCCGGAACAGGGCCGCAATCTCGAGGCCGGCCTGCGCTACCGGGTCGCCGGCGCCGAGCTGCAGGCGAACTACTACCGCAACCGCCTGACCGACATGCTGGTGACGCTCAATCCCTGCCCCAGCCGCACCGGCAGCTGCGCCTACAACGTCAATCGCGCCCTGCTCGAAGGCCTGACGATGTCGCTTGATACGCGTGCGTACGGCATCGATTTGCGCGCCAGCGCCGACCTGCAGGATCCGCGCGACGAGACCACCGGCAAGCAGCTGGCCCGCCGTTCGCGCCGCCACGCCAGCCTGACGGCCGGGTATGCCGTCGACCGCTTCGATCTCGGCGCCGAGCTGCAAGCATCGGACAGCCGCTTCGACGACGCGGCGAATGCCAACCGCCTGGGTGGCTACAGCCTGCTGAACCTGTACACTACATGGCGGTTCACGTCCGACTGGTCGCTGCTGCTGCGCCTCGATAATGCGCTCGACAAGCGCTACGAGCTGGCGCGACATTACGGCACGGCCGGACGCAGCTGGTTCGCCGCGCTGCGCTACGGGATCCGTTAATTCACTCTTCAGACCAGCATGCATCCATTCCATCAGGCCGCGCGCCAGCGCACCACCATGATCGTCGGCACACTCCTGCTTGCCGCTCTCGCCTGCCTGCTGTTTTCCGGCGTCACGGGCTCGGTCACGGTCGCGCTGGCGGAGCTGCCGGATGCGGTGGGCCAGGTGCTGCACGGCCGCCAGGATTCGCTCGCCGCCTCGCTGCTCGCGCTGCGTGGCGGACGGGCGCTGACGGCTTTCGTCACCGGCGGTGGGCTGGCCCTGGCCGGCGTCATGATGCAGGCCCTGCTGCGCAATCCGCTGGCCGATCCTTATGTGCTGGGGATCTCGGCCGGCGCCTCGGTCGGCGCCCTGTTCGCATTGCTGATGATGTGCACGGCAGTGGTGGTCGATGGCGCCGCGCTGGCCGGCGCGGTGGCGGTGTCGATGCTGCTGTATCTATTGGCGCGGCGCGACATCCGCGGCGGCGTGGCGGCCGAAGGCGGCACCTCGACCCTGCTGCTGACCGGCGTGATCCTGATGTCCTTCTGCATGGCCCTGGTGACGCTGATGCTGTCGATCGCACCGGAAGGCGCGCTGCGCAACATGGTGTTCTGGATGATCGGCGACCTGGCCGGCACGCCGCTGCGCCTGCTGCCCTGGCTGGTGCTGGCCGGCGGACTCGCCTTCGCCGTGCGCAATGCGCGTGCGATGAACGTGCTGGCCCTGCATGCCGACACTGCGCGCACGCTCGGCATCGAAGTCGGCCGCCTGCGCAAGGGCCTGTTCTTCGTGTCCGGCGTGCTGACCGCCAGCGCGGTGACGAACGCCGGTTCGATCGGCTTTGTCGGCCTGATCGTGCCACATGCCTGCCGCTTCGCCTTCGGCCCGGACCACCGCGTGCTGATTCCCTCGGCCGTGCTGTTGGGCGGCAGCTTCCTGGTCCTGTGCGACACCCTGGCGCGCACCGTGATTGCGCCGACCCAGCTGCCGGTGGGCGCCATTACGGCGCTGATCGGCGCGCCGGTCTTCCTGTACCAACTGCACCAGCTCCGCAAATAAGATGATAGCGACAACACAACTCACGCTGCAGGTTGCCGAACGCACGCTGGTGCGGGATCTCGACTGGACCGTGCAGGCCGGCGAATGCTGGAGCATCATCGGCCGCAACGGCGCCGGCAAGAGCACCCTGCTGCGCACCCTGGCCGGACTGCGAAGCGCGAACCAGGGCGAGGTCAGGCTGGGCGGCAGAAGCCTGGACGACTGGCCGCTGGAGGAGCTGGCGCGCCAGCGGGCCTACCTGGCGCAGTCGCGCACCGACGCCTTCGCCTACAGCGCGATCGACACCGTACTGTCCGCCCGCCATCCCTACCACGGCAACCGCTACTGGGAAGGCAGCGACGACCACCAGGCGGCGCTGCAGGCGCTGGCGGCGATGGAAGTCGAGCATTTGGCAACGCGCGACGTGCGCACCCTGTCCGGCGGCGAGCGCCAGCGGGTTGCGATCGCCGCGCTGCTGGCCCAGGACACGCCGCTGCTGCTGCTCGACGAGCCGGCGAATGCACTCGACCTGGCGCACCAGGTGAGCGTCACCGGACTCCTCGCACGCCTGTGCCGGCGCGAGCGCAAGACGGTGGTCATGATCGGCCACGACCTCAACCTGGCGCACAGCATCTCCACCCACGCCCTGCTGCTGCGCGGGGACGGCGGCTGGCTGGCCGGTCCGGTCGCGCAGGTGATGCAGCCGGCGCTGCTGGGCGACTACCTCGGCCATCCGATCGAGATGATCGAGCACGGCGGCCGCCGCATCTTCATCCCTTTCGAGAACCACCATGAACACCATGACGCCTGAAGACACTGTTTCCGACACTGCGGCACTGAACGAGCGCCACCGCCAGCGCATGGAGCGCAAGAAGGCCGTGATCGACGCAAAAATCGCGGCGGCCGACAAGAAGATCGGCATCATCATCGTCAACACCGGCAACGGCAAGGGCAAGAGCTCGAGCGCCTTCGGCATGGCGGTACGTTCGCTCGGCCACGGCATGAAGGTGGGCGTGGTCCAGTTCATCAAGGGCGCGATGTCGACCGGCGAAGAGCAATTCCTGCGCCGCTTCCCGGATGAAGTCTCCTTCCATGCGATGGGCGAAGGCTATACCTGGGAAACCCAGAACCGCGAGCGCGACATCGCCAAAGCCGAGGAAGCCTGGCAGCAGGCGAAGCGCTTCCTGGCCGACCCGGACGTCGGCCTGGTGGTGCTCGATGAGCTGAACATCGCGCTGAAATACCGCTACCTGGACGTGCATACGGTGATCGCCGACCTGCTCGAGCGCCCGGCCATGCAACATGTGGTGGTGACGGGGCGCGCGGCGCCGTCCGAACTGATCGAGGTGGCGGACACCGTCACCGAAATGAACGTTGTCAAGCACGCCTTCAAGGCGGGCATCGCGGCGCAAGCCGGTACGGAGTGGTGATGATGCATCCCGGCGCACGCATGCTGCTGGTGGCGGCCACCGCTTCCGGCCAGGGCAAGACCACGATCACCGCGGCCCTCGCGCGCGGCCTGGTGCGCCAGGGCCAGCGCGTGCGGGTGTTCAAGTGCGGCCCCGACTTCATCGACCCGATGCTGCTCGAACGCGCCTGCGGCTCGAAGGTGCACACGCTCGACCTGTGGATGGTCGGCCTGGAAGCCTGCCGACGCCGCCTGGCGCAGGCCGCACGCGACGCCGACGTGGTCCTGATCGAAGGCGTGATGGGCCTGTACGACGGCAATCCATCGGCCGCCGACCTCTCGCGCGCCTTCGACATTCCGGTGCTGGCCGTGATCGACGCCGCCGCCATGGCGCAGACCGCCGGCGCGGTGGTACAGGGCTTGCGCGACTACGGCCCGGTGCAGATGGCCGGCGTGGTCGCCAACCGCGTGGCCAGCGAGGGACACCGCCAGATGGTCGCCACCTCGCTGCGCGGCATTCCGCTGCTGGCGAGCCTGCCGAAGCAGGTAAGAACACTGCCCGAACGCCACCTGGGCCTGGTGCTGCCCGCCGAAGTCGACGACATCGACGCCATCCTCGACGAGCTGGCCGACCAGCTGCACCTGGACACCTCGGCCTGGCAGGCGATCGCGCCGCGCCTGCCCGATCACGCTGCGCCGGACCAGCCCATCCCGCCGCTGCTGGCAGGGAAAACGGTGGCGGTCGCGCGCGACGCTGCCTTCTGCTTCATCTATGCCGCCAACCTCGACGTGCTGCAGCAGCTCGGCGCGCAGCTGGCCTTCTTCTCGCCGCTCGCCGACCAGCCGGTACCCGCCGGCGCCGACGCGGTCTGGCTGCCGGGCGGCTATCCGGAGCTGCACATGAAAGCGCTGTCGAAGGCGGCGCACTGGCGCGACTCGATCCGCGCAGCGCACACCGCCGGCCTGCCGATCCTGGCCGAATGCGGCGGCATGATGGCAGTGGCCGAATCCATCACCGACAAGGAAGGCCATTGTTTCACCATGCCCGCCCTGCTGCCGGGGCAGGTGTTCATGCAGCAGCGCCTGGCCGGTCTCGGCTCCCAGGGCATGCCCACCGCGGCCGGCGAGATGCGCGGCCACACCTTCCACTACTCGCACCTCGACACCGGCCTGGCGCCGGTTGCGCACACGGTCAAGCATCCTTCCGGCGCGCAGGGCGAAGCGGTGTACCGGCTTGGTTCGCTGACGGCCACCTATTTCCACAGCTTCTTCGCTTCGAATCCGCGGGCTACCGCCAGCCTGTTCGCGAAAGGGACAGCATGAGCCGCACCCTGGTCTTCGGCGGCGCCCGTTCCGGCAAGAGCGCCCTGGCCGAGCGCCTGGCGCGCGAATCGGGCAAGGAGGTGATCTATCTCGCGACCTCGCAAGCCGGCGACACCGAGATGGCGGCGCGCATCGCCCACCATCGCGAGCGCCGCCCGGTCGAGTGGCAAACCGTGGAGGAAGCGACCGCGTTGGCAAAGACCTTGCGCCGCCTGTGCGCGCCGGAGCGCGTCGTGCTGGTCGACTGCCTGACCCTGTGGCTCAGCAACCTGCTGTTTTCCTCGGACCGCGCCTACCCGGAAGTCGGCGCGGTCGAGTTGCCGCCGCTGCTCAGCTGGGAACGTTCCGACCTGCTGGCCTGGCTGGACGAGCCGGCGGCCGGTGAGGTGATCTTCGTATCGAACGAAGTCGGCATGGGCATCGTGCCGGTCGGCGCCGTCTCGCGCACTTTTGTGGACGAAGCGGGCCGCCTGAACCAGGATGTGGCGGCACGCTGCGAACGCGTGCTGTTCGTCGCCGCCGGCCTGCCTCTGGCCCTGAAGGGCGCGCCGTGCTGAGCGGACTGCCGCCGCTGACGCTTGCGCTGCTGCTGGCGGCCGGCGTCCTGCTCGACCTGATGCTGGGCGAGGCGCGGTGCTGGCATCCGCTTGTCGGCTTCGGCCGGCTGGCGCAGTGGCTGGAGCGGCGGCTGAACAAGGGAAGCTGGCGCATCGCACGCGGCGCGCTGGCCTGGATGCTGGCGGTGCTGCCCCTGAGCTTTCTCGCGGCATGGCTGTGCGGGTCCGGCGGCGCAACGGGGCTGGCCGCGCACACGCTGATGCTTTACCTCTGTCTCGGCCTGCGCAGCCTGCGCGACCACACCCTGCCCATCCATGAGGCGCTGGCGGATGGCGACCTGTCGCGTGCGCGCTGGCTGACCTCGCGCATCGTCAGCCGCGACACCACCCATGCGGGCGAAGCCGACCTGGCCAAGGCCGGCGCCGAGTCGCTGCTCGAGAATGGCAACGACGCCGTGTTCGGCACCCTGTTCTGCTTCCTGCTCGCTGGCGGCGCCGGCGCCCTGCTGTTCCGCCTGGCGAATACCCTGGATGCGATGTGGGGTTACCGGAACGCGCGCTTCAATCTGTTCGGCCGCGTGGCGGCGCGCATCGACGATGTGCTGAACTACCTGCCGGCGCGCCTGACCGCGCTGTCCTATGCCTTGCTGTCGCCCGGCGGCCGGCTGCGTGCGCTGCGTTGCTGGCGTGTGCAGGCCCCTGCCTGGAGCAGCCCGAACGCCGGCCCGGTGATGGCCAGCGGCGCCGGCGCGCTCGGCATCAGCCTGGGCGGCGCCGCGATTTACGAAGGCGAAGTCGAGCAGCGGCCCGTGCTGGGCATCGGCCCGGCCGCCGCGGCGGGCGATATCCGGCGCGCCTGGCGCCTGGTCTTCCATACGGCCCTGTTGTGGACTAGCCTGGCGCTCGCTGCCGGCGCCACGTTCTACCTGACCGGAGTTCGCCATGCTTGAACACGGCGGCAATCTGCGCGATGCGCAGCGTCTTTACGGCGGCGACGGCTGGATCGACCTCTCGACCGGGATCAACCCGCTCGGCTATCCCGCGCCGCCGCTGCCGCAGGATGCCTGGCACCGGCTGCCGGAAGCGGATCCGGCGCTGACCGAAGCCGCCTGCGCCTGGTACGGCGCCCGCGCGCTGCTGCCGGTGGCCGGCACCCAGGCCGCGATCCAGGCCCTGCCGCGCCTGCGCCCACCCTCGCGGGTGACGGTGGCCGCGCCCTCGTATGCCGAGCATGCCCACCACTGGGCGCAGCACGGTCACGCGCTGCGCCAGATCGGCTACCCCATGCTGGAAGCGGCGGTAGGCAGCAGCGACGTGGTCGTGGTCTGCAATCCGAACAATCCGACCGGCGAGCAGATCGCGCCGAACCTGCTGCTGCGCTGGGCCGCCGAACTGGGCGCGCGCGGCGGCTGGCTGGTCGTTGACGAAGCCTTCGGCGACACCGCACCCGCGCTGAGCGTCGCCGCCCATGCCGGCACGCCGGGGCTGGTCGTCCTGCGCTCGGTCGGCAAGTTCTTCGGCCTGGCCGGGCTGCGGCTGGGCTTCGTGGCGGCCGACCGCGCGCTGCTGGCGGCGCTGGCCGATGCCCTCGGCCCGTGGACTGTCAGCGGTCCGGCCCAGCACGTCGCATTGGCGGCGCTGCGCGATACAGCCTGGCAGCAGGCGGCGCAGGCGCGGCTGGCGCGCGACGGCGCCCGGCTGCGCGGCATGCTGGCCGCTCACGGCGTCCGGGCCTCGGGCACGCCGCTGTTTCACTGGTGGCCCGAGCCCCGCCCCGAGGAATTTCACGAACACATGGCGCGCCGCGCGATCTGGGTGCGCCTGTTCCCGCAGGCCGCACGCGGCATCCGCCTCGGTCTCCCAGGTCGGGAGCAGGACTGGGACCGCATCGAACACGCACTACAAGAATGGACCAAGCGATGAAGACATCGAAAGCACTGATCGTATTGAGCGCCGCGCTGGCGGCAGCCCAGGCGCAGGCCGCCGTCACCGTGAAGGACGACGACGGCAACACCGTGACCCTGCAAAAGCCGGCGCAGCGCGTGATCTCGCTGGCGCCGCACGTCACCGAACTGCTGTTCGCGGCCGGCGGCGGGAGCCACGTGGTCGGGGTGGTGGCCTACAGCGACTTCCCGGAAGAGGCGAAGAAGATCCCGCAGATCGGCTCCAACCGCGAGGTCGACCTGGAGCGCATCATGGCCCTGAAACCCGACCTGATCGTGGTCTGGCGCCATGGCAGTTCCGAACGCCAGATCGACATGGTGCGTAAACTCGGCGTCCCCCTGTTCCACAGCGAGCCGAAGAAGCTCGACGATATCCCGGAAAGCATCGCCACGCTCGGGCAGCTGATGGGCACCGGGAAGGCCGCCAACCCGGCCGCCGAGGCGCTGCGCCAGCAGCTGGGCAGCCTGCGCGGCCGCTATGCCAACCGCCCGCTGGTGCGCGCCTTCTACCAGGTCTGGGATAAGCCGCTGTACACCCTGAGCGGAAAACACATCATCACCGATGCGCTGCACCTCTGCGGCGGCGAGAACATCTTCGCGAAGCTGCAGGTGACGGCGCCGGTCGTCAGTGTGGAAGGCGTCCTGCAGGAGAACCCGGAAGCGATCTTCGCCACGGCCGAGAAGAACTACGGCGGCGTCAGCATGTGGAAGCCCTACGGCACGCTGCTGGCGGTACGCAACGATAACCTGTTCACCATCGACGGCAACCTGCTGAACCGCTCGGGCCCGCGCATGATTCAAGGGGCCGCGATGCTGTGCGAGAAGCTGGAACTGGCGCGCCAGCACCGCAGTAAATGAGGCCCTTCCCCTACCGGACCCTGATGGTGCAGGGGACGACCTCCGATGCAGGCAAGAGCACGGTGGTCGCCGCGCTTTGCCGTCTCCTGAAGCGCGCGGGCGTCAAGGTGGCGCCGTTCAAGCCGCAGAACATGGCGCTCAACAGTGCGGTGACGCGGGACGGCGGCGAGATCGGGCGCGCCCAGGCGCTGCAGGCGATCGCCGCCGGCGTCGAGCCGCATACGGATTTCAATCCGGTGCTCCTGAAACCCTCGAGCGACATCGGCGCCCAGGTCATCATCCACGGCCGCGTGCGCGCGGAGATGAACGCGCGCGACTACCACCAGTACAAGACGGTGGCGATGGCCGCGGTGCTGGAATCGCATGCGCGCCTGCTGGCGCAGTACGAGACCGTCATCGTCGAAGGCGCGGGCAGCCCGGCCGAGATCAACCTGCGCGACCGCGACATCGCCAACATGGGCTTTGCCGAGGCGGTCGACTGCCCGGTCGTGCTGGTGGCCGACATCGACCGCGGCGGCGTGTTCGCCCACTTCGTCGGCACCCTCGCCTGCCTGTCGGAGAGCGAGCGCAATCGCATCGTCGGCTTCGTGATCAACCGCTTCCGCGGCGATATCAAGCTGCTCGAACCGGGCCTGGACTGGCTCGAACGCGAAACCGGCAAGCCGGTGCTGGCCGTGCTGCCTTATCTGCACGGGCTTTACCTGGATGCGGAGGACGCGGTGCAGAGCGTGACGCCGCGCGAAGGCAAGTTCCGCGTGGTGGTGCCGAGTTATCCGCGCATGAGCAATCACACCGACTTCGATCCGCTGCGCGCGCATCCCGAGGTCGACCTGTGCTTCGTGCGCGAAGGCGAGGCGATTCCGGGCGCCGACCTGATCCTCCTCCCCGGCAGCAAGAACACCCGCGCGGATCTGGACTGGCTGCTGCGGCAAGGCTGGAAGGACGCGATTCATCGGCATCTGCGCTATGGCGGCAAGGTGATCGGCATCTGCGGCGGCTTTCAAATGCTGGGGCGCTTCGTCGACGATCCGGATGGCGTCGAAGGTGCGGCCGGACGATCCGAGGCGCTCGGCCTGCTCGAACTGGCGACCACGCTGACGCTTGAAAAGCGCTTGGCCCAGGTCAGCGGATGCTGTGTCTTCGATGCTTTGTCGGACGGTGCGGCGGTAGACGGGTACGAGATCCACATGGGCGTGTCGAGCGGTGCTGCACTGGCACGGCCGGCCTTCGAGATCGACGGCCGACCCGAAGGCGCGTGCTCGGACGATGGCCAGGTGCTGGGCAGCTATCTGCACGGGATGTTCGACAAGGCCTCCGCCTGCAAGGCGCTGCTGCGTTGGGCCGGGCTGCACAGCGAGCACGCGGTCGATGCCGCGGCGCTGCGCGAAGCGAGCCTGGACCGCATCGCCGATGCGAGCGCGTTGCTACTCGATAGAATTCTCCAATCGTCCCGCTAAAACTTATCGATTTTACTGATCAAATGCAAATCGATATCATTCACTGCATGGTTGAGAGCGACAAGGTTTGCATATGGCAGTGGCACGTAAAGGCAGTCAGGTAATTACCCACCTTGCAATCGGGTTCGCGATTGCGTACGCGGTGACCGGCTCGATGGCCCTGGGCGGGCTGGCGGTGCTGGTCGAGCCGCTGTTGAATGTGATGCTGGTGCCCTTTCATGAACGGGCCTGGCATCGCAAGCTGCATGGCGCCAGTGGGCAGCGGCGGTATCTGCTGCTGACCTTGGAGAAGCTCAGCCTGACATGCATGCACATGGGCGTCGCGTTCGGGGTGTTGTATTGCGCGACCGGATCGCTGGCCTTGGGTGGATTCGCGGCGGTGCTGGAGCCGGTCTGCAATGTGGTGTTGATGCCGCTGCATGACCGTGCCTGGGACAAGCTGCAGCTGGGTTGGCAGGCACAAGCTGTGTAATCGTCGGCGTCAAAGTGGCGCTTCCCGCCACATGCTAGGCTTTTCTCTTCTCGTGCCAAGAGGAAAGTCTATGAAGAGCCATCCTTACCTGTCTGGACTTGCGGCTGTACTGGCCCTTGGCCTGCCTCCCACCGTCTCTTCCGCGCCGGAAAAGACAGCCTGGATCACCATGGGCGATGCGGCGTTTGTCCAGGTGCGGGAGCTAGTTCCCGGCATCGCTTCGGTCGAATCCCGCCAGCTTGCCGGCGGCGGGCAAAAGATCCACGCGGTGCGCGTCAGCGAATCCAGGCTCGAGACCATCGCCGACGCGATTCACCAACGCCTGCGACAATGCGGCGGATTCATGCTTCACAAAACGGAAGCGGAGGCGCGAGCGGCATTGCGGGCCTCGGTCGCAACAGGCCCCTCGCCTTCCTATCTCATCGACAATCGCGACTTGGTCGAGCCGGTGCTTGCGCGGATGGGCGACAAGAACATCGAGCAGACCATCCTCAGCCTGTCGGCCTTTCCCAACCGGTATTACAAGAGCCAATCGGGCGTCGACGCTTCGAACTGGCTGGCCGCGACCTGGAGCGAGATGGCCAAAGGGCGGCCGGATATCACGGTGGAGCAGTTCACGCATGCCGCCTATCCGCAAAAATCGGTCGTGCTGCGCATCGCCGGCAGCGACAAGCCGAATGAGAGCATCGTGCTGGGCGCCCACCTGGATTCCATCCTGGTGTCGAGGATGAGCGATACGGCGATTGCGCCCGGCGCGGATGACGATGCGTCCGGCGTTGCCAGCCTGACGGAAGCGCTGCGTTCCATGCTCGAACTGGGATACCGGCCGAAACGCAGCATCCATCTGGTCGCTTATGCCGCGGAAGAAGTGGGACTGCGGGGTTCGCAGGATATCGCACGCGCTTTCAAGCAGGCGAATAGCGCGGTCGTGGGTGTGCTGCAGCTCGACATGACGAATTACAAAGGCGCTGCGAACGACATTTATATATTCACCGATTACACCGACAGCGAGCAGAACGCATTCCTGGCACAGCTGGTCTCGGCCTATCTGCCGGACTTGAAGGTGGGGTACGACAAATGCGGTTATGCGTGCTCGGACCATGCGAGCTGGCAGGCTTTGGGTTTTCCGACCTCGATGCCCTTCGAAGCGAGTTTTGCACGGGATAACCCCGCCATCCACACCGCGAAGGACACCTTCGCCAACTCGGGCGGGCAAGCGACGCATACCTTGAAGTTTGCGCGGCTGGCTGCTGCGTTTGCGATTGAATTGGGGAGCGACTGAAAAGCAAAAAGCCCGCTCAGTGTTGACTGAGCGGGCTCTGCTTAATAATTAGCCTGACGATAACCTACTTTCACACTGGTTGCAGCACTATCATCGGCGCAAAGTCGTTTCACGGTCCTGTTCGGGATGGGAAGGGGTGGTACCGACTTGCTATGGTC
>NZ_CAKKMV010000036.1 GCF_918697865.1 Massilia sp. Bi118
GATGTATTACTCACCCGTTCGCCACTCGCCGCCAGGTTGGCCCCGCGCTGCCGTTCGACTTGCATGTGTAAAGCATGCCGCCAGCGTTCAATCTGAGCCAGGATCAAACTCTTCAGTTTAATCTCTGTTTGTTGGCATTGCTGCCACCTTGATTTCTCAAGGGTCGCTCACTCAAAATACTGACCGTTACTTCATTGCTGAAGCAACGTTATACTTTTTGTGAACATTTGATAATTTAAGCATTCAGCATCCCGAAGGATGCTGGCACTTCATCAAACGCCCACACTTATCGACTGTTGATTGTTAAAGATCGTATTCTGTACTGCCTTGCTGCATTCTGCGAATCGTTTTGTTCGTCAGCAGCAGAGGAGGAAGATTATGCAGTGTTTCGCTTGACTCGTCAACCCCTCGTTTTTCTTCAACGCACTCGGCATGGCCGTTTATACAAGTTTAATTCGTTGATTCTATTAAACTTTTCGTGCGCTGCAGAAGCAGGACGCGAACTATAGCAAATGCACCCGGGTGGATGCAAGGGCTCTGTTGCGTGCTACATTAATCAATAGTCGACTTCCACCGATAGAGCCGCGGTCCAGGGCCAACCAGGAGACATGGGATGACTTATCATCTGCCGGCGACGATCGCCAGCTCGCACCGCCGCTCCCTCCATTACGGGCTGCGCGCCAACCTCCGTCCAGACTTCGATCCTCTCTCGGGGTCGGCCCTGTCGGCGCTGGTCGAGCAGAACCGCATGCTGTACAGCCACGCGGTGCCGGCCATGGAGACCCTCTATCAGCAAATCGCCAACACGCACAACTCGGTCCTGCTGACCGACGCCCGCGGCGTGATCCTGCACTCGCTCGGCGATGCCGACTTCCTCGAAAAGGCCAACCGCGTCGCACTGACGCCGGGCGTCGACTGGTCCGAAGAGAGCAAGGGCACGAATGCGATCGGTACCGCCATCGCCGAACGGGCGCCGACCACCGTGCACGCCGACCAGCACTACCTGACGGCGAACCACTTCCTCACCTGCTCCGCTGCACCGATCGTCGACCACCACGGCGATGTCATCGGCGTGCTCGACGTCAGCGGCGACCGGCGCAGCTTCCACAAGCACACCATGGCACTGGTGCGGATGTCTGCTTTGATGATCGAGAACCAGCTGTTCGCCGCAGCCTTCGGCAACGCGATCACCCTGCACTTCCACACCCGCCCGGAATTCATCGGCACGCTGATGGAGGGTATCGCTTCCTTTACCCCGGGCGGCCGCTTCCTGGCGGCGAACCGCAACTGCCTGTTCCAGCTCGGGCTGTCCACGCCGGCCCTGCAGGCGCATACCTTCAGCTCTCTGTTCGGGCTGCCGCTGTCCGCCCTCTACGATCATTACCGCAGCGCGGCCCCGGGCCTGCTCGACCTGTGCATGCACAACGGCGTGCGCGTGCGCGGCCGCGCCGAGCTGCGCCTGGCGCATGGCGTGCAGCTGCTCAACGACGCACCCAGCCTGCCCGCGCCGCCCGCCGCGCCGCGCCCCGTCACGCCGCCGCCGCGCTCCCGCCTGCAGGCCCTGGACACCGGCGACGCCCGTCTCGCCCAGGCAGTCGCCAAAGTCGGCAAGGTCCTCGGCCAGGGGGTGACCATCCTTGTCATGGGCGAGACCGGCACCGGCAAGGAAATGCTGGCCCAGGCCATCCACGCGGATTCGCCGCGTGCGCGCGGTCCCTTCGTGGCGGTAAACTGCGCCGCGATTCCGGAAGCGCTGATCGAGTCCGAGCTGTTCGGCTACGAGGAAGGCGCTTTCACCGGCGCGCGCAGGAAGGGCGCCAGCGGCAGGATCATGCAGGCGCATGGCGGCACCCTCTTCCTCGACGAGATCGGCGACATGCCGCTGGCCCTGCAGGCGCGCCTGCTGCGGGTGCTGGAAGAGCGCAAGGTCGTGCCGCTCGGCGGCGCCAGGGCGCTGGCGGTCGACATCGAAGTGGTCTGCGCCACCAACCACGACCTGCGAAAGCGCATCGCCGACGGCCTGTTCCGCGAAGACCTGTATTACCGCCTGAACGGCCTGGTGGTGAAGCTGCCGCCGCTGCGCGAACGCAGCGACCTCGACGCCATCGTAAACCAGCTGCTGGTCAGCGAAGCGCGCACCCGGCGCGTGGCCGACGAAGTCCTGCAGCTGTTCCGGCGCCACGCCTGGCCCGGCAACCTGCGCCAGCTCGCCAGCCTGCTGCGCACGGCCAGCCTGATGGCCGGCGACGAAGGCGAGATCGGCCTGCAGCACCTGCCCGACGATTTCCTCGACGACCTCGACGCCGCGCCCGCAGCGCCGCCGCCAGCGCAGAGAGCCGCGACGACCGCCAGGCTCGACGACCTGGAACTGGGCGCCATCCTGCGCAGCCTGGACGCGCACGGCGGCAACGTCTCCGCCGCCGCACGCGCCCTGGGCGTCTCCCGCAACACCATCTACCGCAAACTACCACGCGCCTGACAAGAACCGCATGGCGGCGTTGCATCGGCTCGCCGTATTAGCGTACTGTCTTCGCTGATGCGCCTTGCCCTGCGGCTCCTGTCAGGCGCTTCGCGTAAGAGGCTGCTCACGCAACAGCGCACACTCCTCGTCCGTGAACAGCCTCGAACGGGTCAGGAAGCGCCGGCCGGTGCCGTTATCGAGCGAGAACATGCCGCCGTTGCCGGCCACCACGTCGATGATCAGCTGGGTGTGCTCCCAATAGCCGAACTGCTCGCGCCCCATATAGAAGGGCGCCCCGTCCAGGCTGCCCAGGCAGACATCGGTGTCGCTCACCTTGAACTCGCCCTCCGGATAACACATCGGCGCGCTGCCGTCGCAGCAGCCGCCGGACTGGAAGAACATCAGCGGGCCGTGGCGCTGCCGCAGCTCGCCGATGAAGGCAAGTGCGGCAGGCGTCGCGGCCACGCGCTCGATCGGCGTGGCCATAGTGCTCATCACATGCCGCCCTCAGAAGAAGCCAAGCGCTTTCGGGCTGTAACTCACCAGCAGGTTCTTGGTCTGCTGGTAGTGCTCGAGCATCATCTTGTGGTTCTCGCGGCCGATGCCCGACTGCTTGTAGCCGCCGAAGGCCGCGTGCGCCGGGTACAGGTGGTAGCAGTTGGTCCACACGCGCCCCGCCTGGATCGCCCGGCCGACACGGAAGGCGCGGCTGCCGTCGCGCGTCCACAGGCCGGCGCCCAGGCCGTACAAGGTGTCGTTGGCGATGCGCAGGGCATCGGCTTCGTCCTTGAAGGTCGTCACCGAGACCACCGGGCCGAAGATCTCTTCCTGGAAGATGCGCATCCGGTTGTCGCCCTTAAACACGGTCGGACGCACGTAGTAACCGCCGGACAGGTCGCCTTCATGGGTGGCGCGCTCGCCGCCGGCCAGCACCTCGGCGCCTTCCTGGCGGCCGATGTCGAGGTAGGACAGGATCTTCTCGAGCTGCTCCTGCGAAGCCTGGGCGCCGATCATGGTGTTCTCGTCGAGCGGGTTGCCGGCCTTGATTCTCTCCACCCGCGCCAGCGCGCGCTCCATGAATTGTTCGTAGATCGATTCCTGTACCAGCACGCGCGACGGACAGGTGCAGACCTCGCCCTGGTTCAGCGCGAACATGGCGAAGCCTTCGAGGCACTTGTCGAAGAAGTCGTCGTCCGCCGCCATCACGTCCTCGAAGAAGATGTTGGGCGACTTCCCGCCCAGCTCCAGGGTCACTGGAATCAGGTTCTGCGCCGCGTACTGCATGATCAGGCGGCCAGTCCCGGTCTCGCCGGTGAAGGCGATCTTGGCGATGCGCTTGCTGGATGCCAGCGGCTTGCCGGCTTCCAGCCCGAAGCCGTTGACGATGTTGATCACGCCCGCCGGCAGCAGGTCGGCAATCAACTCCATCAGCACCATGATCGAAGCAGGCGTCTGCTCGGCCGGTTTGAGCACGACGCAGTTACCCGCCGCCAGCGCCGGCGCCAGCTTCCACACCGCCATCAGGATAGGGAAGTTCCACGGGATGATCTGGCCGACCACGCCCAGCGGCTCGTGGAAGTGGTAGGCATAGGTCTCGTGGTCGATGGTCGAGATCGCGCCTTCCTGGGTGCGGATGCAACCCGCGAAATAGCGGAAGTGGTCGATCGCCAACGGCAGGTCGGCGGCCATGGTCTCGCGGATCGGCTTGCCGTTGTCGATGGTCTCGGCGGTCGCGAGCATCTTGAGGTTCTGCTCCATGCGGTCGGCGATTTTATTCAGGATGTTGGCGCGTTCGGTGGGCGAGGTCTTGCCCCAGGCCTCCTTGGCGGCATGGGCGGCATCGAGCGCGGCTTCGATATCCTCGGCCGTCGAGCGTGCGACCTCGCAGAAGGGCTGACCGGTAATCGGCGTCACGTTCGGGAAGTACTCGCCCTTGACGGGCGCGACGAAGGCGCCGCCGATGAAGTTGTCGTAGCGCTGGCGGAAGGGGTTGGCGACGCCGAGTTTGCTGATGTCTGCAAGATTCATGTCATCCTCTTCTTTCTTTGTGGTGGTGTGGAGTCCTTTATCTCGCAAGCGCCATGCCAGCCCGCGCGGCGCATCGGCCCAGAGCGAAGACGCGGCGCGCGGCGGCCGGAACTGCGCCATCGCCCGTGACACCTGCTCCAGATTGACACAGCGGAGTGATCAACTGGACAACAGGATTCACGCCCGGCAGGTATAGTGCGTGCCGGGATCACGGAGAAAAGATGAAACGACACGCACTCGCTTCCAGCATCATCGCCGCACTGTCCACCACCTATGCATCGTCCGCCCTGGCCGACGATGCCGTCAATACGGCCACCCCGGTCGTCGTGGTCAGCGCCAGCCGCACCGAACAACTCAGCTTCGACCTGCCCGCCTCGATCGACGTGATCGACGCCAGCCGCATCGGCGCCGCGCAGCCGCGCGTGAACGCGTCCGAAGCGCTGGCCGCCGTGCCTGGCCTGGTGGCGCAGAACCGCCAGAACTATGCACAGGACCTGCAGATCTCCTCGCGCGGATTCGGCGCCCGCTCGGCCTTCGGCGTGCGCGGCGTGCGCCTGATCGCCGACGGCGTGCCGGCCACCATGCCCGACGGCCAAGGCCAGGCCGCCACCTTCGACCTCGACATGGCCGAGCGCATCGAGGTCCTGCGCGGCCCCTTCTCCGCCCTGTACGGCAACCACTCCGGCGGCGTGATCCAGCTGTTTACGCGCGATCCGAAAGGCGCGCCCGAACTCGAGTTCAATGTGAGCGCGGGCAGCTACGGCAGCCGCAAGACCGACCTGAATGCGAGCGGCAGCGCCGGCGGCGTCGGCTACCTGCTGGACGCCTCGCGCTTCGACACCGACGGCTACCGCAGCCACAGCGCCGCCACGCGCGACCAGGCCTATGCCAAGCTCACCTTCGTGACCAGCGCCACGAGCCGGCTGGTATTGACAGCCGGTGGCCTGCGCCAGAACGACACCCAAGATCCGCTCGGCGTCACCTGGGCTACCTGGCAGCGCGATCCGCGCGCGGGCGAGATCGATACCACCGACCCGCAGACGCCGCAACGCACCTTCGCCGAACGCTACGACACGCGCAAGAGCATCAAGCACCAGCAACTGGGCGCGACCTGGGAGCAGCGTTTCGGCGACGATCGCCTGCGCATGACCGCCTACGTCGGCAACCGCCGCGTGATCCAGTACCAGTCCTTCTCGCAGGGCTTCCAGGCGCCGCCCAGCCACTCCGGCGGGGTGGTCGACTTCGAGCGCGACTTCCACGGCATCGACGCCAACTGGAGCATGCCGCGGCCCTTCCTCGACGGCACGCTGCGCTCGACCTTCGGCATCGAGGCCGGCGCATCCGACGATGAACGCAAAGGCTACGAGAACTTCATCGGCAGCCAGTTCGGCGTGCGGGGCCGCCTGCGCCGCGACGAACAGGACGATGTGAAGAACCTCGACCCGTATGCCCAGTTCGAATGGGAGCGCGACGCCTGGGTCCTGAGCGCGGGACTGCGCCACAGCCGGGTCACGTTCGACGTCGACGACCGCTTCCTCGCCAATGGCAATGACAGCGGCAGCGTCAGCTACCGCCACACGACGCCGCTGCTGGGCGTCCTCTACAAGCTGAATCCCGGCCTGAACCTGTATGCCAGCGCGGCGCGCGGCTTCGAGACCCCGACCCTGAGCGAAGTCTTTTATTCGGGCGCCGGGAGCGGCTTCAACTTCTCGCTGGCGCCGGCGCAAAGCACCCACCTGGAGCTGGGGGTGAAGGCGATGCCGATGGATGCGGTGCGCATCAACGCTGCCGTGTTCCAGGTGAAGACCAGCGATGAACTGGTGGTCGACAGTTCCTCCGGCGGGCGCACCAGCTACCGCAACGCCAGCGCGACCCTGAGGCAGGGACTGGAACTGTCGGCGGATGCCGACTGGCGGCGTAACTGGAGCGGCAGGCTGGCCCTGAGCGTGCTGCGCGCCGTGTACGACGAAGGCTTTGGCGCCGTCCTCGCGGGCAGCCGCCTGCCGGGCGTGCCGAACGCCAGCCTGTATGGCGAACTCGCGTGGAAGGACGCCGCCGAGCGCTACGGCGCCGCATTGGAAACCATCGCCAACACGAAGCTGTATCCGGACGACGCCAACCAGGCCAATCCGGCCCCGGGCTATGCGATCGCCAACCTGCGCGTGCAGGCGCGCCAGCAGTTTGGCGGCTGGCGCGTGCAGGAATACGCGCGCGTGAACAACCTGCTCGACCGCGGCTATATCGGCTCGGTGATCGTCGGCGACAGCAACCGCCGCTATTACGAAGCCGCGCCCGGCCGCAACTGGGTGCTCGGTGCGAGCGTGCAGTATCGCTTTTAAGCGGCAGCGGCGGCCTGGGCGGGGATCTGCACGCCGGGGTAGAGGCGTGCGAGGACTTCGGTGACGACGGTGGCGAGCAGGCGCTGGAGCGACTCGGCGCCCTTGTCTCCCTGCGTACGCAGGTCCTGCCAGAAGCGCTCCGTGTCCGGGCAATGAGCCTGTAGCGACGCTTCCACCGCGGCCTGCCAGAACGGCGGCGCCTCCCCTTCCACGAAATTCCCGCGCCCGCGGCCGAAGTGGGCGACCGCCAGGTAGCGCAGGATGCTGCCGACCATCAGCGTGCGCAGGAAAGGCGGCGCGAACTGCACGGTCGGCTGGTTACGGTCGGTCGTCGTGTTGAAGCCCCAGGCGGCGCCGGCCATCGTCAGCGCACCGACAATGGCGCCGAGCAGCGCGCCGCCGCCCAGCGTCAGGCCGCCCGCCATCAAATCCGCAGACAGTCCGGTCGCCGCACCGGAGACTACCGCGCCGAGCAGGCCGGCCTGCGCCTTGTCGAGCGGCGCACGGACCTTGAAGTTGTCACGCACCCGCGCATTGATGCGGGACGCCTGGCCGGGGTCGAGGCGGTGCAGGGTCAGCAGCTGGCCGGTGGCCTGGGCGATCCGCTCCTCGAGACGCTCGACCAGTTTGGCCATCGCGGCCTCCTGGCGCTTTGCATCCGACTTGCCGAGTTTGACGGCCTTCAGCGCCGACTGCAGGAAGCCGCTGGTCTCCTCGGCCACGGCTTCGCTGTCGCGCGCTGCCGCCGCCAGCTGCTCGGCGCTGACGCGCAGCGAAGCGTGGTAGCGGGCGACGTTGTTCGCTTCCCAGGCCGCGCGCAGGCGCGCATAGCCGGCGCGTTTCGGCTCCGGCACCAGCCTGCCGAGCGCTTCATAAAACACGTGTTCGTGCACCCAGCAGCGGGCGAAGGCGTCCAGGGCCAGGACTTCGCGCACGATGGGATACTGGTCGAGGTGCTGCTTCCACAGGCTTTGCTCTGCCTGTTCGTCAGCCGCAGGGCGCGGCGGCCCGAGCTGGTTCAGCAGGACGACCACCGGCTTGCCCAGCCATTCCAGGATGCGCATCTCGGCCGGCAGGTAGCCGGCGTCGCGCGGATGCTCGCCCGAATTCACGAGGTAGAGCACGACGTCGGCCTCGTCGCGGGCGGCGCGCAGGGCCTGCTGGCTGAGCCAGAACGGGCGGTCGCGGTAGCGGTCGAAGACTTCGCGCAGGAACCAGCCGATCGGGTTACCCGCCATCGCCAGGCGCTTGAGCAGGCGGACCGAATCGCCGAAGCCAGGCGTGTCCCACAACAGCAGGCTATCGCCCTGCTCCGTCGTCTGCAGCACATGCGATTCCGAGAAGGTCGTCACGTGGGCGGCATCGCGCACCTCGCCGACGTCCATGCCGACCAGGGTGCGCGCGAGCGTGGTCTTGCCGTTGTTCGTGTGCGACACCAGCGCGAACTGGACCTTTACCGCCCCGCTCATCGCGCCCCCGCCGCGGCGACGCCGCCCTGCGTATCGGCCCGGTATTTCCCGGGCTGCAGCAGGTTCACGATGGTCACCTGGACCTGGTAATGGGTGCAGAACTGGCGCCACAGGGCGATGCGTTCGACCAGGCGCACATCGGTGCCGGTTTGCGTGCTTGCGCGTTCGGTCATCGAGGATTCATCGGCCAATACGGTCACGCCGCCCGGCAGCTGCTGCGCGATCGCCGCCAGCAGGGCGCCGTGGTTTTCCTGCTCGGGCGTCGCTGCGAGGTTGAACAATACCGCGGTCACGGTCGCATCGCCGGTTTCAGGACGCAGGTCCTGCAGGAGGGATTTCGGATCTTCGCCATACGGCAGCGAGGGACGCAGCATGACGCGGGTCTGCGCACCAAACATGTTTGCGGCGATCTCGGACAGGCCGCGGTCGCGGCTTTCGTCCAGCGTGAAGCTGTAGGGCAGCACACGCAGGGTCATCGGGCCGGGACCGGCGCCGACATGATCCGCCAGGTTGCGGAAGTATGGCTGCTGCAGGTCGATGGGGAAGCGCCGCGCGAGGCGCGCAGCACGCCAGCCGGCGAACAGGGCGAGGATCACACGAGGCAGGATCACCAGCAGCAGCAGGGTCGCCGCATACAGATGGACCCAGCGCGCGCCGCCGGCGCTGGACGGTTCCTGCACGAAGCGGAGCGCCTGCACGTCGGCGACGCTGAAACCGTCGATCGGGAACAGGAGCAAGGCCGGTGCGAACAGCCAGGACAGCAGGCTGTGGACCTGGTTCGCATCGAGGAAGGTGCTCTCCCAGCCGGCCGCGTATTCGGTCAGCAGGCCGCGCGCGTACAGGGAGATGACGGCGCCGAGCGCGAACGCGGCCGCGGCCAGGTGGACCGTGCGGCTCAGGCGCGCGTGGGTCAGTTTCCAGGACAGCTGGGTCCAGTCGACCGCGTACTCGCCGAGGGCGGCGGCCAGCGGCGCCGGCAGCTTGCGGGGCAGCCTGGACTTGCCGACGCTGAGCCTGCGCATCAATTCCGGGCTGACCCAGCCGGTGCGTTTGGACGGGACGAGCAGCCAGGCCAGCAGGATTACATACACCAGCAGGTTCCAGACTATGATCAGCAAGAGCGGCGCGGACAGCAGGTCGACGCGGTGAGGATCGGCGATGTGGTCGATGGCGGCGCCTGCGATCAGGGCGAGCAGCGGCAGCAGTGCGGACAGCATCGGCAGCAAGGGCCGGCGGTTCAGGAAGCTGCGGAAGGCAGGCGTGCGCTCGGCGAGACGCTTGAGGATCTGGTCGGAGCGCTGTTCGAGGAAGTGGTCGAGCGTGAGCGCGGATTTGCTGTCGGCCGCGGACCATTGCGCGAGCTCGCGTGCACTGCGGCTTGCGTACATGCGGTCGTCGTCGCTCAGGACTTCGTGTTTGATATCGGCCGTTTCGATGGAACGGACCAGGGTCACTCTTCTCGCCACCTGTTCTTTCATGCTGCGTCCTTAATGGATAGACAACAGCTGCATTGTGCCGCAAATCGCAGGGGGCTGACGGATGCTTCAGAAAGCAAAAAGCCCGCTCAGTGTTGACTGAGCGGGCTCTGCTTAATAATTAGCCTGACGATAACCTACTTTCACACTGGTTGCAGCACTATCATCGGCGCAAAGTCGTTTCACGGTCCTGTTCGGGATGGGAAGGGGTGGTACCGACTTGCTATGGTCATCAGGCATAAACTGTACGGGTATCGCTTTTGACTGCAGCGCTACCCTGAATCCGGAAGAAGTTAGTTTTACTTTGTAATCTGTTGTGTCAACAAACCGCTGTCATCGACCTGGCTTTGACTGCCAAGGTTATAGGGACAAGCCGTACGGGCAATTAGTACTGGTTAGCTTAATGCATTACTGCACTTCCACACCCAGCCTATCAACGTCCTGGTCTCGAACGACCCTTCAAGGAGCTCAAG
>NZ_CAKKMV010000037.1 GCF_918697865.1 Massilia sp. Bi118
GACCATAGCAAGTCGGTACCACCCCTTCCCATCCCGAACAGGACCGTGAAACGACTTTGCGCCGATGATAGTGCTGCAACCAGTGTGAAAGTAGGTTATCGTCAGGCTAATTATTAAGCAGAGCCCGCTCAGTCAACACTGAGCGGGCTTTTTGCTTTTCTGAGCCCGGCAAATAAATCAAAAGCCCGTCAGCGCGGCACGCATTGCGTACCTGCTGACGGGCTTCATTTCGATTGGCGTCGCACCCAGCCGTTTCCAGTCCTGCATCCGTCGACGAGGCCGACGGACCGCTAGCATGAACGGCTGGGCTTACACTCATCCCCGTCTGTGCTCCCCCCGATATCGGAACTTCAGGTAGACGAGTGTCGCCCAGTTCGTGGCATTCCTCCCGGGCCTGTCAGATGCACAGGCCATACAGGTATTATCCAGTTGCAAGCGCCCTCATCTGTTCGGGGCTTCACACAACCCCCTGCACTGCAACACTAATCAGGAACGCGGCTCGGCAACCTGGATGGGATCGCTTCGTGGAATGAGATACCAGAGTCCCACAAACAGCAGGAGGGAAGCAACCGCGGCCGCGATGCTGAGCGAGAGGCTGTCGGTTGCAAGCGACATCACCGTCAACATGTCGAGCGATAGCCCGACAGCCAGTGGCATCAACGCACCACGGATGCTCTTGCGCGAAGTACGCACCATGCGCGAGGTCGCGTGCCCGTGCTGCGCGCGGTTGTAGACAGCCGGCGTCATCAGCATGCCCATGGCGACTACCAGCAGGCACAGTCCCACCAGATGGCAGGCCTGGGCATAGGTTTGCAGGTCCGTGAACCGTTCATTGAATACGGCGATCGTCTGGAAACCGAACACCGCCTGTAGACCAGGAAGAATGCAGCGCGCTTCTTCGATAATGTCGCGCATCTCCTGTTCGTTTTTCTGTTGTTGAGAAGCTTGATCGTCCATGGGATGACAGTAACGTCAAACCCGGCAGTATTCAACCGGACGCACGATTGAGGAAATGTAGGAATCAGGCGCGCACGATGCCGGCCTTCGACGTCCACTGTTCCAGGCTGTGCCGCTGGATCGCCGCCGCCATCAGGTCCGGGAACAGACCCGGCGTGCAGGCAAAGCAGGGGATGCCCATCGCAGACAGCTTCGCCGCGTTGTCGTGATCGTAGGCCGGCGCGCCCGTATCGTTCAGGGCAAGCAGGGCGATCACCTGGACGCCACTGCCCACCAGCGCGGCCGCACGTCCCAGCATCTCCGCATTGTTGCCGCCTTCGTAGAGATCGCTGATCAGCACGAAGATGGTCTCGCGCGGCCGCGTGATCAGTCCCTGGCAGTAGGCCAGTGCGCGGTTGATGTCGGTGCCGCCGCCCAGCTGGGTGCCGAACAGGACCTCGACCGGATCCGACAGCAGCGGCGTCAGGTCGGCCACCGCCGTGTCGAACACCACCACCGAGGTGCTGACCGCCTTGATGCTTGCAAGGACCGCCGCGAACACGCCCGCATACACCACCGACGCCGCCATCGATCCGCTCTGGTCGACGCACAGCACGATGTCGCGCAGCGAACGGCCGCGCCAGCCGAAGCCGATTCGCGTTTCGGGGATGATGGTGCGGTACTCGGGCTGGTAGTGCCGCAGATTGGCGCGGATGGTGCGCAGCCAGTCGATCTCCTGGTGGCGCGGGCGCAGATTGCGGACCGCGCGATTCAGGCTGCTCGATACCGCCTGCCGCATCGGCGCCGCCAGCTTGCGCTCCAGTTCCTCGACCACCTTCGCCACCACCTTGCGGGCAGTGGCGCGGGTCTTGTTCGGCATCACGCGGTTCAGGCTGAGGAGGGCGGCGACCAGGTGCACGTCCGGCTCGACCGCGGCCAGCATCTCGGGCTCGCACAGCATCTGCTGCAGTCCCAGGCGGTCCAGCGCATCCTTCTGCATCACCTGCACCACGCTGGACGGGAAGTACTCGCGGATGTCGCCGAGCCAGCGCGCCACCCGCGGCGCCAATGCGCCCAGGCCGCCCTTCGGACTCTCCGGCGTGCCGTACAGCGCATCGAGGGCGCTGTCGATGGCCGCATCCTCGACCTTCAAGGGGATGTTCGACACCGCGTCCTGGCCCAGCACCAGGCGCCAGCGGCGCGCCCCTTCCATACTGCGCTCGTCATTCGCCATGGCCGTTCTCCGGTAAAGCCAGCAGGGTATGCAGGATCGGCAGCACGCGCTGCGCCCGCGCGGGATCCACCGCGGTCGCGGCCAGCATCGCAAGGGACGCCGCGCCGCCCGTATGCACCGCACGTTCGCCGAGCTCGCGGCGCTCCGGCGCGCTGAAGGTCGATACCGTGCGGCGCAGCAGCGGCAGCAGTTCGGTAAAGGTATCGGGCGGCAGCGCGAGCAGCCAGCCGTTCACGATATGCCACAGGGTGTCGCTGTGCGCCAGCAGCGCGCCGCTGCCCTGCAGGAAGCCTTCCAGCCACTGCGCGGCGGCCAGCGGCGGCACGCCGTAGGAACAGTGCAGGGCCAGCTGCTGCGCCGCGCGCTCGGCGCTCCACTCACTGTGTTCCGTCAGGATGCGGGCGCTGCGGCCGCTAAGCATCGGATGCGACACGCTGCTGGCGGCGGCTGTTCCGAGCGCGCCGAACCAGGCAGCCTGGTGGGCATCATCCTGCAACAGGCGCAGCGCCTGGTCGGCGGCGATGATCTGGCCCAGCAGGGTGGCCGCGGCATCGTCGGCCACGCCGCGCACGCCATATGGGAGCGCGATGCAGGCGCGCGCCGCCAGGCCGTCGACCACGTGGGAGAGCGAGGCCGTGTCCACCTTGCGCGCGCTGCCGTAACGCAGCACGTTGACCAGCGGCGGCAGGGCGGCCAGCAGCAGGCCGAGGTCCGAGGTCTGGGTGCCGGCGTCCTGGATGCGCGCCATCAGTGGCGCCACCGCCTCGCGCAGGTCGGCCAGCAGCACGACCTCCATCAGCGCGGTCAGCTCGGGCAAGCCCTGAACCGCTGCCGCGCGCTCGGCGGCCACACTGCCGGCTGCCACCTCCAGCGTGCCGCCCCAGCGGCTGGCGGCGATCAGGTCGACCGCGAATTCCGGCTCCCAGACCAGGCGCCACAGTTCATGGAAGGTGCCGGTCTTGCCGCGCACCGCTTGCTGGCGGCCCCAGGGCACGCCGAGCAGGGCCAGGCGGTGCAGCAGCACGCTCTTTTCCAGGTGCGCCGGTTGGCGCAGGTCGAGATCGAGGTCGGTGGCGTCGGCGCGCACCGCCATACGCAGCCGCTTCTGCTGCGCGAACACGTCCTGCACCAGCGGCACCGCCGGCACGTCGTCCGGCACCGTGCCCAGCGCCTCATCGACCAGCAGTGCGCGCTCGATCAGCTGCAGCGGCGTGTCGCTGTCGTAGCAGAACACGGCGCGCACTGCCTCCATCAATTCGTCGAGACCAGGACGTGGGCGCTCGCGCAGCGCCGCCAGCGTATCGGCCAGGCGCATCGCCTCGATCACGTGTGCGGAGGAGGCGTCGAGGTCGTGCCGGCGCAGCAAAGTCGCGACTGCGGTCAGCCAGTGCAGCGCGGCGCGGTCCTGGTGGCGCCACAGGTGGCGGTACCAGCCCGGCGCGGTGACGCCGGCGCCGTAGCCGCTGGCGAAGCTGAGGCGGCCGTGGCTCCACGGCACCCAGGTTGCCGCCACCTTTTCCTTTGCCAGTCCCCTGAGCAGGTCGGCGTCGCTCTTCGCGCTCGGCAGCACGGCCAGCGCCGGCACGTGCCAGGCGCCGCAGATGACGGCGATGCGTTCGCGGCCTTCCTTGACGGCCTGGCGGATCGCCGTGCGCATGGTGGCTTCGCGCTTGATTTCCAGTTCGTCCGTCAAAGGTCCGGCGGCCTCGCGCAGCGCCGTCATCATCTCGGCGATTGCCGCAAACAGGTCGAGGCTGTCGCTGCGCTGTTCGACCAGGTGGTCCCACCAGGTTTCGGTGTCGCCGTAGCCGGCGGCATGGGCGAGCCAGCGCAGCGGGTCGGTGTGCAGAGCCGCGTGCGGATCGCCGTCTGCCGGTTCCGGCTGGGCCACGTCTGGCGCGGCATCCGCATCCGAAGCGGCGCCGTCCGGATCCTGCGCAGCCGGCGCCAGGGACCGCGCCTGCTCCTCGGCCGCGCGCAGGGCAAAGCGCTGGCTCTGCGGCAGGTCGCAGAAGCGCAGTTCGATCCCACGTTCGGCCGCATGTCGCAGCGCCTGCCACTCCGGCGAAAACTCGGCGAAGGGATAGAACGCGGCGCGCCGCGGCTCGGCCGGCGCGTACACCAGCAGGGCCACCGGCGGCGCCAGCTCGGCACGCGCGGCGAAACCCGCCAGCGCATCGGCTTCCGGCGGGCCTTCGACCAGGATGCAGTCCGGCTGCAGCTCGCGCAGGGCCGCGGCCAGGCTGCGCGCGCACCCTGGGCCGTGGTGGCGGATGCCGAACAGGTGAACGCTCATCGCCGCTTACTCCATCACCTCGCGGCAGGCGCGGTACAAATCCTTCCAGCCGCTGCGCTCCTTCACCACCGTTTCCAGATATTCGAGCATGGCGACGCGGTCCTGCAGCGGATCCTTGACGATCGCCCCGACCATGCCGGCAGCCAGGTCGGCGCCGCGCAGCACGCCGTCGCCGAAGTGGGCGGCGAGCGACATGCCGTGGGTGATCACCGAAATCGCCTCCGCCGTGCTCATGCTGGCGCTCGGCACCTTCAGCTTGGTCTTGCCGTCGGCGGTAACACCCTCGCGCAGCTCGCGGAACACGGTGACGATGCGGCGGATCTCTTCCAGCGCGGGCGCCTCGGCCGGCAGCTCGAGCGCGCGGCCGACGCTGGCCACGCGGGTCTCGACGATGCGCACTTCCTCGTCGGCGGTACGCGGCGGCGGCAGCACCACGGTATTGAAACGGCGCTTGAGGGCGCTCGACAGCTCGTTCACGCCGCGGTCGCGGTCGTTGGCGGTGGCGATGATATTGAAGCCCTTCTGCGCCAGCACTTCGTCGTCCAGCTCCGCGATCGGCAGCACCTTCTCGGACAGGACCGAGATCAGGCTGTCCTGCACCTCGCCCGGCATGCGCGTCAGCTCTTCGATGCGGGCGATCTTCCCGGTCCGCATGGCGCGCATCACCGGGCTCGGTACGATGGCATCCTGCGACGGCCCCTGCGACAGCAGCTGCGCATAGTTCCAGCCGTAGCGCACCGCTTCCTCACTGGTACCGGCAGTGCCCTGCACGACCAGGGTCGAGTCGCCGCTGATCGCCGCCGCCAGGTGTTCCGAGACCCAGGACTTGGCGGTGCCGGGCACGCCCAGCAGCAGCAGGGCGCGGTCGGTGGCGAGGGTGGCCACCGCGATCTCGATCACACGCGGATTGCCGATGTACTTCGGACTGATCTCCGTACCGTTTTCCAGCCGGCCGCCTAGCAGGTAGGTCGCCACCGCCCATGGCGACATCTTCCAGCGCGGCGGCCGCTGGCGCGTGTCCGCAGCCGTCAAGGCTTCCAGCTCATCGGCGTACTGCTGCTCCGCATGCTGGCGGAGGACGGAATCGAGGGCGGTCATGCGGGCTCCTGGAATGAAAGAATCATCTCGTGGCGCAGGCGCACGAGGTCGAAGAATCGGGCGATGGCCGGGCGCCATTCGCTGTCGATCTTGATGCTGGCGCGCCAATCCGCTTCGGCGGCGGTAGCGACAGCCGGATCGGCGACTTTGGCGAAGGGCGAGAGCAGCAGCTGCGTCGGGCCGAGCTGGCCCTGTTTCATCAAGCTGGGGCGGATGGCCTGGAGACGCTGCAGGAAGCTGCGGGTCAGCGCCGGCGTCCAGGTGTCCTGCGACTGGTCCGCCAGCCGGTGCAGCAGCTGCAGCAGTTCGGGATCGCCGGACCAGTGATCGGGAAGGGCATCGAGCAGCGCGATGGAGGCGCCGCCGGCGTTGTCGTGGAAGCGTGCGGCGAACGCGCCGAGCATTGCGCCCGGCACCGCTTCGCGCCGCACGATGTCGGCGCCCACCCACCACAGCGCCAGTTCCTGCGGCCAGGCTTGCTGCTCGGAGGCGGCGTCAAGTTCCAGCTCGCGCAGCGCGGCCAGGGACCAGCCGCGCATCAGCACCGCCCTGAATTCGCTGTTGTCGGCCAGGGCCAGGCATTCGCGCGGGCTGCGCTCAAACTGTTTTTCCCACACGTGCGGATCGACGGCCGCCAGCATGTCCACCACCCACCCCGCCTTTTCGCCCATGCCCGGATGCGCCGACACGCCGATGCCGTCGCGCCGCATCGCCGCGTCACAGGTCTCCGGCAGGGTCAGCTCGATGCGCGCCTTGCCCAGCCACGGCTTCTCGACGCGCAGCAGCGGTAGCAGGTGCGCCAGCATGCGCTGGCCCAGCTGCGATCCGGGCAGGGATGCCAGCAGGCGCTGCGCGGCCATGCGCACTTCCTTGCGGCGGTCGTCGAGGGCCGCTTCGAGGATGGCTTCGTCCGCAAGGCTGAGCCGGACGCCAAGCGCAGGCAGTAGGGCCGCACGCTGTTCCGGCGCTTCGCTGGGCCAGGCTGCGGCCAGCGCATCGCGCGCCGCCTGCGGATCGCGGGCGCGCCAGGTGCGCAGCGCAAGGAGGCGCTGTTCCGGCGTGCCGGTGTCCCACGAGGCTTCTTCATCGGTGGCGCCGTTCGTCGCCCAGGCCCATTCGGACTGCATGCGCGCGAGCCAGCGTCCGCGTTCGCCCAGCACCGGCAGCAGTTGTGCGCGCAAGGCCGGCTGGCGCGTGGCCGTGTCGAGCAGGCGCGGGAGAAAGCGCGGCGGCAAATGGCCGCCATGCCGCTGCAGCAGGCGCAGCCACTCGGCCTGCAGGCTGGCCGGGTAAAGGCCGCCCAGCAGCAGGGGCAGGATCGCTTCCGCACGCGGCGGGCAAGGGCGCAAGTCTTCGGGCGGCGCCGGATCGGGCGCCGTTTGGGGCGGTGCGGCGGGCGGCACGAAACCGCTGCGCTCCCACAGGTCGAGCGCGCCGAGCGACAACCACAGCGTGGACTCGGCCTCGGACGCTTGCGCTTGCGGGAACAGCGCATCCAGCGGCGCGGCCGGAGGCGCAGGCGCACGGCCGGCGCGGGCGGTCCCGATCTTCAACAGTTGCTGGCGCTGGCGCAGGTCGTCGCTCATGGTCTCCCTTCAGACGAAGTCGCCGTCGACGTTCAGCAGCCGGCCTTCGTGCCAGACGCTCAGCGGCAGCAGGCTGCGGCCATCCCATTCGCCGCATACCGTCAGCGGCTGGCCGCCGCTCAGGGCCAGCAGATGCCAGGGGTGGCGGAAATCGGGGTGCAAGGCGATCGCACGTCCGCCCGCATCGCGAAGGATGCCATGGTCGGCGGTATCCGGGACCAGGCCGCCCAGCAGCACCGGGTGGCGCTCGAGGAAGGGCTGGACGGCGAGGGCATCGGCATGGGTATCGAGCAGGGTGTCCAGATCGGATAGCGGCGCGGCCAGCGAGACGAGCGGGCGTGTGTTCTCCTGGCGCCTGATCTGGGCGCGCAGCGGGTAGGCGCCCGGATAGAAGCGCAACTCGCCGTCGAATTCCGTACCGGGTGCGAGCTGCAGTTCGAAACCCTGGGCGCCGGCCGCATATTGCAGCAGCAGGGCCCAGCGCGCATCAGGATCGCCGTGCAGCCAGGTGGCGCGCACGCGCAGGCGCTCGTCGTCGAAGGTGGTCTGGGCCAGCACCTGCCAGCAGCCGTCGATGCCGGGCTGGCGCAGCACTTCGTCCTGGCTCACGGTCCACCCGAGCAGGGCGCGCACATCGGCCTGCAGCGCGGAGGGCAGGCTGTCGAGGCGCTGCCAGGCCTGGGTCAGCAGATAGATCGAGGCCAGCTCGTTCGCCACCAGGCTGTCGGCATTGCGCCGGCCGGACTGATACAGCAGGCCTCCGGCGTGGCGCAGCCGGCGGGACAGCGGCGCGGCCTGGGCGTCGGCCATGCGCGCGGCGATGGCATCCCATGGCCCTTGTCCGCGCGAGCGTACCGAGGCGAGACCTTCGCGCGCGAGGTCGTGCAGCCAGGTCTGGAGTTCGCGCATGCCGGCATCGACCTTGTCTTCGCGCTTTTCCTCACGCTTGCGGGTCTGGGCTGCGGCGAGCGCCGGATCTTGTGTGCTCGCTGCGGCGGCAGTGTCGGCTTTCTTTTCCTGGCGCGCCTGGCGGCTGCCCAGCCAGTCGCTGACCCATTGCGGCTCAGCGCCGTCCTGGAACAGTGCTGGCTCGGCTGCTTTCAATAGATAGAGACCGAGGCCATGCTTGCAGGGGAATTTGCGGCTGGGGCAGGTGCATTTGAAGGCGGGGCCATTCAAATCGACCTGTGTCTTATAAGGTGTCTTGCCGCTGCCTTGGCATTCGCCCCATAAGGCGGCATCGCTTTTGCCGAGATTCGACCAGTGATGCGCCGCCGACAGTTGGCTGCCGGCCTTGGCCGAGGCAGGGTCGGGTGCGAGTGCCAGGATCTGGTTGGCGGCTAGAGTCACCGATGTCTTTCGGGCGAATGATGGAAGGGACAGCTCAGCGATGGCATATGCTCGGCGATGTTCACTAAATGGTCAATCGTGCGGACTGGGGCTTGCGGACTCCCTCATCCATTTGCTATAGTGCGCGTCCTGCTTCTGCAGTGCCGGAAAAGCTGAAAGAAATCAAGTAGTTGGGCTGGATGTTTTGATAACTCCGCTGGTGTTGCAGAAAAACGAGGGGTTGACGAGTTAAGCGAAACACTGCATAATCTCACTTCTCTGCTGCTGACGAACACAACGATTCGCAGAATGCAGCAAGGCAGTACCGAATACGATCTTTAACAATCAACAGTCGATAAGTGTGGGCGTTTGATGAAGTGCCAGCATCCTTCGGGATGCTGAATGCTTAAATTATCAAATGTTCACAAAAAGTATAACGTTGCTCAGCAATGAGTGACGGTCAGTATTTTGAGTGAGCGACCCTTGAGAAATCAAGGTGGCAGCAATGCCAACAAACAGAGATTAAACTGAAGAGTTTGATCCTGGCTCAGATTGAACGCTGGCGGCATGCTTTACACATGCAAGTCGAACGGCAGCGCGGGGCAACCTGGCGGCGAGTGGCGAACGGGTGAGTAATACATC
>NZ_CAKKMV010000038.1 GCF_918697865.1 Massilia sp. Bi118
GAAGGGGCGACCCACCCTACCCCTATCCGCGATACGACGCTCTACGAGTACATCTGGCACGAACTGGAGGCATCGCCGCAGCCGGGCATGGTCAACAAAGTCGTTAAGAGGGCAGTACGCAAGCTACGCGGCGCGGAGGACGACGAACTCGACCGGAAGGAGCGCGAGCGCGCGGCTAATCTGGAGCGATATCGGCGCAAGAAACTGAAAGACGCCATTGATGAATTGACAAGCCTCGGCTGGGTATTCGATCCCCGAGGTAAGTCTTTCATGGTGTCCAGGCCGGAATCTTCAAAATAGCGTGAGCGTTAAAACGGGTCTGCGTGAGCGTTAAAACGGCAAAGCGTGAGCGTTAAAACGGGTATGTAGTTTCCGCAGGTCCAGTATCTATGCGGGTTTCATGCTCGACCGTCTATATTTACCTCTAAGTAAATCTATGCGCTTTCGCAAGCGAAGCGCCGCGCAAGCGCGACACACACCCGGCGCGCCGCCGCCGCCGAAAGGAAACCCCCGTCGGACACTCCAACGACCTGATGGCATTTAGCCAATGGCATCAACAAGTGCTTCAGCGGAGGAGGGCTTCACCAGAACCGCATCAAAGCAAGAGCGCACTATCTCTGCCTTAGCCTGAGGCGAAGTGTCCCCAGTAAACGCAACGATTCGGCATCCGTTCATATTTGGGAGAGCACGTAGCCTTTGACATAAGTCGTGCATCTCCATGTCGATCATGCGTACCTCAGTGAGAACCACATCAGGTGGTTGTGAGAGGGCAAGTGCTAATGCTTCGTTAGCGTTTTTACTAGAAGTTATTTGATACCCAAAGCATTGAAGCAACAATGTCATTGTTTCTCTGAGGTCATCATTTGGCTCGACCAAAAGAACGTGCTTTTGAGTATTCTGTGGTGGGATCATCTCTATCGGCCCACTCGGCAATGGTTGTAATTACTCAATCTTATCCTAGGTGGACTCTTTGGATCCGTCCTGTTCCAAAGGTCGCGTCACGTAAATCAAAAACCCGCCCGGCAGCAGCACCGTCTCCAGGTCTTTGTCTTTGGTCGTGCGTGTACGCGCCTCTTTGATGGTCGCGTCAGCGGCACCAGGTATCAGGCCAATAGTGGCGATGGTCGACGCGAAGCTGCTGCCGTCCTCGCACTTGATATTGATGCGCCAGCTTAGGCCGGACTGGATGCGAACCGACGCAATGCAGCCTTGCGACATCAGTGCCGTCAGGTGCGTGATCGCGCCGTTCAAGTTATCGCGCGCTTCCTGCTGGCGTGCGATCCGGTCCTTTTTTGAATGCGCGATTGAGTGCTGTATCGCGGCTTCTGTGCGTTCAACGCGTTCGCGCAGCGTGACCAGGGCATCGTCTGGCTCAAGTCGCGCGCCGCGAAATGCCCTCTGCAGGTGGTGCGTCACGACCGTCGCGGCGTAGGCCGGGCGTGGCTCCGTGAACGGCACGTCAGCACCGTTCGGCCCGAGCCAGACCGGCAGACTGGCCCCGCGCACGCCCACGGTCGGCTCTAGGTCCTGCCGGGCCGCTGCCGCCGCGAGTGTGTCGCGCCACTCGGCGACATGCGCGACCAGCTTCTTTGGCGATGGCATTTTCATTGCAGGCGGCACCAGGACCAGGGCGCGGCGACCCGACACTTCATTGTCGTCCGCACCCGGTTTTTCAAAGCGCAGCACAGTCGCGCCAGCCGCTTTGAGGCTGTCCAAGTACGCCTCTTCCTGTTCGCGCATCTGCGCATACACCTTGCGCATGTGGTCATCGAGGACCACCAGCCACCGGGCATTGTCCAGCTTTTCCAACGCATCGCTCATAGCGCCGCCTCCAATATAGATAACCTTATTAGAGCACACCGGCCCTCCCTGATGTCGAGCAAAGGTATCTATTTCGGTGAATTTTTATCCATAGACCGGTTGATCCACCAATATAGATAACCTAAAATGGTGACTGTGGCATTTTGACCACAATAGATAACTTTATTTTCCATTTAAGTTATCTATTCTGGAGTAGGACCGGATGGTGTCCGATATACTCACCAGAATAGATAACCTTATTTGATTATTAAGTTATCTATTTTGGATTCGGATTCCGCAGTGTCCGATATCGTACAAATATTTGTCCGATATATCATACATATTTGTCTGACATGAGACACTATATATGTATGATATTGGACATAGAAATTGTCCGAAATATTAGACATATTTACTGTCCGATAGCGTGCAAATTTTGTATGATATGTAGTGTATAGAATGTGTCTTATGTCGTACAATTTTTAGCTTAGTGTCATGTCGGTTTGGTGTCCGATATAGGGTCAAACGTTTGGACGTTACAAAAATACGTGAAAGTGTCTGCTATCTGTCGATTTTTCTGTCCGGCATATGGTAGGTTAAATGGTCAACATCATCACAGGAGCAAAACATGCAAATCAAACAACGTGGCAAGGTTTTTCAATTAATCCGCTATACCGGGTACAACAAAGACAAAAAGCGCGCCGACACCCAGCTGGTCGGTAGCTTCCCCGATTACGTCTCACAATTGGCTTCGATTGACGTCGAACTGGTGGCGAAGCTGGACGACGATGAACGCGCCCAGGTCGAGAAATTCCTAAAGGAGAAGCGTGAAGCATCGGACCGTTTTTTGTCCGATATGGCATTGCGCGACCTGCCTAAAACCATCGAGAAATGCAAGGCCGCTATCGAGGCCGCGACCCAGGACAGCAAGCCCATTGCCGACCCTGATGCCATCTTTTTCGCGTTACGTGATCTCGGCCAAGCGCTCGTCAAAGCCGGGTACAAGCGCCCTAAATTCACCGAAAAGGCTCCCGGCAATCAAAAAGATCCTCGGCAACTGCCAATTACTGGCGATCATGCCGAATGATGTGCTAGGCTGATCCATAAGGTATTGGTATATACAGGAGCAAGAGCTAATATGCGCTTCGCTTTATTATCCCCTCGCCTGCGGCTCGCCGGTCGCGCTTCGCTTGCCGGTTGACCCTGCCGGGGGCAAAAGCAACTGCCAAACCGCCGTTCTGCTTGGGTTATCTATTCTGGTGGTGCGTGCGGTCGCTGGAGTGAGCGCAGCGAGCGACGGTCACCAGGGCAGGGCAGTGCCATACCTTTCCGCGACGCCGGCGGCGGCGCGGCGTGTGTGTGCCGAAGGCATGGAGGATGAGATGACGGATGATGTATTGGTGAAGAAAAAGCGCGGTAGAAAATCGCTGTCGAAAGACGAGAAGCGGACACACGTTGTGTCCGTCAGAGTCAACGGCAGTGAGCTTTCTATTATTGACGCTCGACGCGGTAAGGTGCAGCGTGGCACCTGGCTGCGGCATGCTGCATTTCAAAACGAGACTATCCAGCCGGTTCCTGAATTGAACCGACAGGCGTACATCGAATTAGCCCGAGCAGCGGCCAATCTGAACCAGCTGGCGCACCGTGCCAATGCTAACCAGGTCGTTGATATTTCGGACCTGACTGAAAGACTTTCCTCATTTCGTCTTGCCTTATTGGGGGCCGAATCATGAAAGGAATGCGCAAAATTAGTCGGGGCAAGGGATTCAGCGGCCTGCTAAATTACGCCGCGACCGGAGAGGATAACGAGCCGGGCCACGGAAGATTATTAGGCGGGACGATGGCAGGAACTACGCCAAAAGCACTCGCACGCGAGTTCAAAGCGGTTGCACTTTTGCGCCCTGATATTGAAAAACCGGTTTGGCATAGTTCACTCCGAATGCCAAAAAATCAGGACGTTGATGACGAAACTTGGTCCAGGATAGCTGTCCGATATATGGAACTCATGGACTGGCCGACTGACCAGTCGCAGTGGTGCATCTGGAAGCACGACCAGGACGAACACATCCATGTGATTGCGAACCGCGTCCAGTTGGACGGCAAGATTTATCTTGGCCAGAACGAAAACCTGAAAAACACGCGCATCATCGCGCAGCTTGAACGAGAGTTCGGCCTGACCATTACGAAAGGCGTCGAGTACGACGACCAAGGCAAGATCGTGATGCCCGAAAAGACCCAGCCGAAGAAGCCGGAATTGGAGAAGGCGCTTCGTACTGGTGACAAGCCGCCGCGTCTCGTCCTGCAGGAAGTCATCGCTGCCGCGCTAGCCGACCGTCCGACCATCACCGCTTTTCTGGAGCGACTGGACGCCGCTGGCATCGAGGCGATTCCTAACATCGCGTCGACAGGCCGCATGAATGGCTTCGCTTTCAGGCTCGATGGCATCAAGTTCTCTGGCTCGGAATTGGGTGCGGCATTTAAGTGGGCCGCATTACAGAAAGGGATGGACTATGACCAAGAGCGAGATCGTGAAGAACTTACCCGGCGCAAGGACGCCGCTGCAAGCCGTGAAATCGATGACGGAGCTACAGCACGACCTGACCAGGTTGCGCGAGCAGCTGGAGGAGGTGCGCCGATTGCCGGAACAAGCGGCGGAATTGGCGATGGCGATACAGCCGTTGGCCGACGCACTGAACTCGATCATGCCAACGTTGGAGAGCTTGGATCAGCGCCTCAAGGTGATCGAATCGGTACTACCTCGGAACGAGAAAAACCAGTTGCGGACGCTAGCACCGAGGGCGGACGTGGTGTCGGTGTACAAAAAACTGGAGTCTCTGTCGCAGCAGAGCGTCTGGCAAAAATTGGTGGGCCAGCCGAAGAACGGGACCTGATCGCGAAGCGCGCGGCGTGGCACCAGCAGCACGCCGCGCTTGCCGCCCCGCAGTACCGTCTGACGTTGAAAGACAGGGTTGCGCGCGACGGCAAAGACCGCTCGCACAACCTCGGAAAATCCAAGGTTTCGAACGGGCCGGAGACGTTCTACGACGCCACCCAGGTCGAAGCACAGCTACCGGTTTTGCGGCGGTCGAACACGCAGGGCTTCGACGTTTACATCACGCCGATTGACCCGACGTATCACTACATTCTGATCGATGACATGACCGGCGAAGCGGTCGAGAAGATGAAGGCGGACGGCTACAAGCCATGCCTCATACAGCAGTCGAGCGAGGACAATTACCAAGCCGTCATCAAGGCTCGACGCGAAGGCCGGAGGGACGAGCAGAGCATCGCAAATCAGCTTGTTGTGGATCTCAATCGAAAGTACGGCGATCCCAAAATCTCAGGCGTGATTAGGCCGTTCAGGATGGCCGGTTTCAGCAACAAGAAGCCAGGTCGCCGTGACATGTTCACGGTCGTGAAGGAGGCCGTTACGGGCCTTTGCGAAAGGACGATGGAGCTTCTGTCGTCGCTGCGTCGAAAAGTCGATTCTGACGCCGCTATTAAAGCCGCAGAGGCATTGAAAGCAGAGAGAATCGAGAAGGTCGCAACGCCAGCGAAGCACGCGAGGTACGGACCGGCGCGTGAGTATCAACAGCAGGCGCACTGGTTTACGAAAAACGGCGGCGTCATCGACTGGTCGAGTGTCGATTATGGCGTGGCGTGTGAGATGCTGAAACGTGGCTTCGACCGCGACGATGTAGAAGACGCGATCCGCGAGGGCTCGCCTGCACTTGGCGAGCGCAAGTATGATCCAGAGGTTTACGTAAAACGCACCGTCGATGCGGCGGTCAAGAAGGTCGGCGTTGTGCCGACAAAGGGACGTAGGTTCGATTTTCCCGAACCGAAATGACCGGCAGGCGAATGGGGCGGCCACCCCATCCGCAAGCCTAACCACCACATTGGAGAAGCAATATGGCAGCTTTAGACATTCTACGGTTTTTTGAAGAAGACCCGCCAGCGTTTGATTACGTTTTGCCCGGCATGTTGGCGGGGAGCGTGGGCTTCCTGATGTCGCCGGGCGGCGTTGGCAAATCGATGCTGGCCCTCGGTGCGGCGTGCGGCATCGCCGCTGGCACGAAGGAAGCCGACCTGTACGGCTTCGAGCCGAAGCAGGGCAAAGTCGTGTACATGTCGGCAGAAGATGGAGAGGTGCCGTTGTGGCATCGCTTGCACAACTTCGGTAAAAAGTTCGGACCCGCGACCCGGCAGGCCATCGCAGAAAACCTGATGATTTTCGACGTCGTGGGACGTAAGCCGGACATCATGGCACCGGAATGGGTCAATGGTCTCTGTCGTGCGAAAGATGCGCGTCTCATCATCATCGACACTTTGACCAGGTTCCACACGCTCGACGAAAACAGCAACTCGGACATGTCTCAGCTGGTGAGCCAGCTGGAGTACATCTCCAAGCAGACCGGCGCGGCCATCCTCGTGATCCACCACAGCAGCAAGAGTATGGCCGTGCAAGGCCGGGGCGACGAGCAGCAGGCAGCGCGTGGCGCGTCTGCCCTCATCGACAATGCCAGGTGGGCCGCGAATTTGACCGGCATGACGAAGGCCGAATCGGAGGCGCTGGCCGGCGCACCAGGTGGGCCAGCTGTCGGCGAAGACGAGCGCCGGTTCTATGTGCGCTTCAACATCAGCAAACAAAATCACGGCGTGCCGTTCCCCGAGACGTGGCTCGCTCGCAGCGAGGGCGGTGTGCTGGTTCGTACGACGCTGTACGCCGTCGAGAAGAAGCGTGGCAATGGCAAGAACATGGAGCGACGCGATGCGGTATGACCTGACACATGTACGGCACGACCCCGCGCACGCGTCATGCCCAGGACTTTTCCGTAGTTTCCTACGCGGTAAAGGCAAGCAGGCGCTGCATCTGACATACGCGCACGGCGACAGGTCAATCGAGATTCAAGCCCCGTTTCTGCTCGGTGCTGTCGATCTATGGGTTTTACAGGGCCTGATCGCGATGGCGGTCGTACATGGCAAGCAGCTTAGTCTGCAAAACGCGGTTACCGAAGAAGGTCGCCAGTTGGCGAAGAACATGAATGCTATCGGCGTTGGTCCCACGGATATCGCCATGGCCGTGGCTGGCGGCTTTAGTGAGCTGGCGCGCGAGATGGGGTACGCGGAACCTGATAGCCATTCGACCCGCCGTATCCTGCAGAAGTCGATGGAGCGCCTATTCACGGTGACGATGTTCGTTGGAGACGGCGACGAGCGGCAGGGGTATCACCTCCTGTCGAGTTACGCGAGCAAGCTCAACGGCAACACGTTTAACATCGGCCTGAACCCGATGATCGCTACAGCGGTTGTCGGCGATGCACGCTACATCAGCATCCCCATGGGCGAAATTCGCGCGATTCGTGGTGACGCTACGCGCCTTATCCATCAGCGCCTCTGCGCTTTTATTAACGAAGGGGCGACCCACCCTACCCCTATCCGCGATACGACGCTCTACGAGTACATCTGGCACGAACTGGAGGCATCGCCGCAGCCGGGCATGGTCAACAAAGTCGTTAAGAGGGCAGTACGCAAGCTAC
>NZ_CAKKMV010000039.1 GCF_918697865.1 Massilia sp. Bi118
GCTGAGCAACGTTATACTTTTTGTGAACATTTGATAATTTAAGTATTCAGCAGCCACTTACGCAGCTGCTGGCACTTCATCAAACGCCCACACTTATCGACTGTTGATTGTTAAAGATCGTATTCGGCACTGCCTTGCTGCGTTCTGCGAATCGTTTTGTTCGTCAGCAGCAGAGGAGGAAGATTATGCCGTGTTTCGCTTGACTCGTCAACCCCTCGTTTTTCTTCAACGCACTCGGCATGGCCGTTTATACAAGTTTAATTCGTTGATTCTATTAAACTTTTCGTGCGCTGCAGAAGCAGGACGCGAACTATAGCAAACAGCCGAGCTCATGCGCAAGGGTCGCGCGTCGCTTTTTTGCACACAGGTCGTCGGCAAGATCGCCGACTTTATTTGCGCAACTGCTCGAGGATGGCGTGGGCAGCCTGAATCCGCGCCTGAATCGGATAATTTTTATTCGCCAGCATGACGATACCAACCCGCTCGTCGGGCACGAACAGCACATAGGCGCCAAAGCCGCCTGTGGCGCCGGTCTTGTTGAACAGCGTGCCGCGCGGCGGCGCCTGTGGTGGCTGCAGCCTCGTGGCCGGATTCATCCCGCGGCTCATCTTCTCGGAATTCCCGGCCTGGAGCTGCGCCAGGCTGACCGGCGCGCGGTACTGCTCCCAACCGAGTCCCTGTACCGTATCGCCGATCTGGAAGTAGCCGGTATGCGTGCACTGCACCGCCTGGCGCATTGGTTCCGCCATCTGCTCCGGGGCGATGTTTGCCTGCACGAAGCGGATCATGTCAGCGGCGCTCGACTTTACGCCATACGCTTCTGCATCGAAGACGCCGGGATTGACCCGCACCGCCTTGTTCGCGCTGTTGTAGCCCCAGGCGTAATCGCCCATCGCCGCCGCCGGCACCCGCACGTGGGTATGCTTCAGGCCGAGCGCGGGAAACAGCAGACCGTCTGCGGCGTCGGCAAAACCGGTGTGCAGCGCCCGCGCCGTAATGTGCCCGAACAGGCCGATGCTCGGGTTGGAGTAGCGGCGCTGCGTGCCTGGCGCCGCATCCGGCGTCCAGTTGCGGAAGTAGGCCAGCATCTGCGCATCGTTCTCGACTTCATCCGGCATCTGCAGCGGCAGGCCGCCGGCCATGTAGGCGCCGAGTTCGAGCAGACTGGCGCGGTCGATCGCGCTGCCCTTCAGCCGCGGCAGGTATTTGCCGGGATGGTCGTCGAAGGACAGCTTGCCCTGGCCCTGCGCGTAGCAGCCCAGCGTGGCGGTGAAGGTCTTGCTGACCGAGCCGAGTTCGAACAGCGTGTTCTCGCTGACGGGTATCTGCTTCTCTTTGGACGCCAGGCCGTAATTGAAGAAGCTGACGTGGCCGTCGACGCTAACGGCGACCGCCAGCCCAGGCACCTCATGCTGCGCCATCATGGGCTTGATCGCCTTGTCGACGGCATCGCGCAGTGCAGTGGCACTCGGCGCGGCGTGACTCGTCAGCGGCTGGAGGCAGAGACAGGCAAGAACGATGGGGTGCAGGCGCATGATGGCTGGGAGCTTTGGTTGACGATGAACCAGTATAGACAGCGCGCCGCGGGCGCAGCCAGTGCGGCCATCCCGGCGCCCCGGCTTTTCGTCACATCGCGGACTTCAGCGCGCCCAGATAGCGCTCGCTGACCGCCACCGCGGCGCCGCAACGCAGCGTCAGCCTGTAGCTGCCATCGCCGACGGTCTCCAGGCGCGCGATCTGGCTGCGCCTGGCGATCGCACTGCGGTGCACGCGCAGGAAGTCGTCGGGCGCGAGCAGCGCTTCCAGGCGGTTCAAGGTGATGCGATGCAGGACCGCGCGTCCCTCCAGGTGGAGCTCGACGTAGTTACCGGCCGATTCGATCCATAGGATGTCGTCCACGCGGATCTGCTCGATGCGGCCGACCGAGCGCACATTGATGCGCGCCGGCCGCTCGACAGCCTGGCCTGTGCCGCCGGCGCCAGCATCGACATAGTCGCGCAGCGCGGCCCCATAGGCTTCGCGCTGACGCTGCCCCAGCATGGCGCCGATGCGCTCGACGGTCTGGGCCAGGCGTGCATCGCTCAGGGGCTTGAGCAGGTAGTCGAGCGCGTGCACCTCGAAAGCGTCGACCGCATGTTCGCTGTAGGCGGTGGCGAAGACGATCAGCGGCGGCACGCGCAGGCGGCTGATCTCGCGCGCGAGGACCAGGCCCGATTCGGTGGGCATCTGGATGTCGAGGAAGATCACGTCGACCTCGTGATCCGCCAGTGCCCTGCGCGCGGCGGCCGCACTGTCGCATTCCGCCAGCAGCAGCCATTCCGGATGCGCGGCCAGGGCCAGGCGCAGGTTGGCGCGGCTCGGCGCTTCATCGTCGACGATCAGGTAGCGCACGCCCATCGCTCACTCCTGCTCCAGCGGCAGGCGGACTTCGGCGACGAAGCGGCCGTCCTGCTGGCTGGTCGACAGCGAGGCCGTCGGATGCATCAGCTTCAGGCGCTCGCGCGTGTTCGCCAGCCCGAGCCCGGCGCCAGGATTCGGCGAAGCTTGCGCGCTGACCGGATTGTCGACACGGATGGCCAGGACCTCCCCCTCCTGTGCGAAGCCGAGACGAATGTCGCTCGGGCCCTCGCGGCAATCGAGATCGTGGCGCAGCGCGTTCTCGATCAGCGGCTGCAGCAGCAGCGGCGGGCATGCCACCTCGTGCAGCAGCCGGCCGTCGCCGTCGATCTGCACCTGCAGGCGTTCGCCATAGCGCAGGCGCTGCAGGTCGAGGTAGTCGCGCACGAACTGCAGCTCGGCAGCGACGGTGACGGTATTGCGCACGCTCGCCGACAGCGCATAGCGCAGCAGGTCGCTGAGACGGCCGATGCCGCCGAGGGCCAGGCTGCGGTCGCCGTCGCGCACCAATGCGCTGATCGCATTCAGGGCGTTGAACAGGAAGTGCGGCTCGAACTGGGCGCGCAAGGCCAGCATGCGTTGCTGCTCCAGTGCCAGGCGCAGGTTGAGCATGTCATTCTGGCTGCGCTGCCAGGCCAGTTCGCGCTCCCTGGCCTGGCGCCAGTAGTGAATCGCGAGGATGGCGGCGAAGGTGCCGGTGGTCGAGAACCAGCCGACCAGCAGCATCTTCATCAGCAGCAGGCGGGCATCTTCGAGGCTGGCGATGTGCAGGTAGCCACGCAGCCAGGCCATGTACGTCCACTGCGCAGGCTGGAACACCAGCACAAGACCGACGAACAGCGCGAACACATTACGCGGCCGCGCGATCAGGGCCGGCCAGCGCGCCAGGACCAGGCTCAGACCCGCGCTCAGGACGATCAGCGGCACCGCGTATTCGATGAACCAGGTGACCAGCAAGGCGGGATAGTGGCTGTCGACGCCGACGCGCAGGTTGTCGCTGTAGGTCTGCAAGGCGCCGAGGGCGCTGATCGCCGCCCACACCAGCACCGCGGTGGCAATGGTCCTGGGCGCGGGAGATGTGTTGGGCGAAGTGAATGGCGTCATCGGAAAAGTATAGCAGCGGGGCTCGCAAGCCGGACCGCCATGCTTGTCGGCTTCATCCCGCCGATGCGGGGTTTCGTCACCGGCTTGCTGCCGGGCGATCGGACCGGTTGCAGAATGTATTCATGAAAACGACCATCTGCCTTGCCTTGAGCCTCGCGCTCGGCGCCTGCACCATCGATGCCGGCGCCGCGGACTGGAACGCGCCGCAGGATCCCTTCCCCGTGTACGGCAACACCTATTATGTCGGCACCGGCGGCATCAGCGCCGTGCTGATCACCTCACCGGCCGGCCATATCCTCATCGACGGCGGACCGCCCGGCGCATCGAAGCAGATCGCCGAACATGTCCGCAAGCTGGGCTTCAAGGTCGAGGACATCCGCTACATCCTGAACGGCCACGAACACTTCGACCACGCCGGCGGCATCGCCGCCTTGCAAAAAATGACCGGGGCAACGGTGCTGGCCAGCCCGGCGGCGGCGGCGGTGCTGCGCAGCGGGCAGCCGGACAAGCGGGATGCACAGTACCCCACCCTGCAGGCGATGACGCCGATCGCGAAGACGCGCGCGGTGCGCGATGGCGAGATCGTGAAACTGGGACCGCTGGCCGTCACGGCCCGCTTCACGCCGGGCCATACACCGGGCGCCACCACCTGGACCTGGAAGGCCAGCGAGGGCGGCAAGACCATGAACGTCGTGTATGGCGACAGCGTGAACGCACTTGCCGCCGACGGCCGCAGCTTCAGCAGGAATCCGCTGTATCCGAACGCACGCGCCGACGTCGAGCGTTCGATCGCCACCGTCGAGGCGCTGGACTGCGACGTGCTGGTGAGTGCGCATCCGGAACTGAGCGACTTGTGGGAGAAGAAGGCGAGGCAGGCGGCGTTAGGGAATGCAGCCTTCGTCGACCGCGACGGTTGCCGCAAATATGCGGCGAAAGCGCGGGCCTACCTGGCGAAGACACTGGCGGCCGAATCCGGTACGGCGCCGTCGGCCTACCTGCTCGACGACACCGAAGTGCGCGATGTCCACTCACATGCCTTGAACCGCGACTACCAGGTCTTTGTCTCTCTACCGGAATCCTACCGGTCGTCGGAGCGGCGCTATCCGGTGCTGTTCGTCACCGATGCCGCTTATGGATTCCCGATCGCGCGCAGCATCGCCCAGCGCCTGGCCAAGCATGCGGGCCTGGAGGAAGCGATCGTCGTCGGCCTGTCTTACGCGAAAGGCGATAGCGCCGTGTACAGCCGGCGCCGCGACTACACGCCGTCGACGCCGCGCACGCAGAGCTATGCGTCCGACACGCCTGGCCGCGCGGTGGCCTTCGGTGAGGCGCAGGCATATGGCAGTTTCATCGCCGACGAAGTGGTACCGCTGATCGGGTCGCACTACCGCGCTGACATGCGGCGCAAGATCTTCGTCGGCCATTCCTATGGCAGCCTGCTTGGTTTGCAGATGCTGCTGACGCGGCCCGCGAGCTTCGAACATTACATCCTCAGCAGCCCTTCGCTGTGGTTCGACCGCGGTGTGATGTTCGACCGTGAGCAGGTGTATGCGAAGGCGCACAAGGATATGACGGCGTCGGTGTTCTTCGGTATCGGCGGACTGGAAACGCTGGCGGCCGGGAAGAAGCGCTCACGCAGCGAAGAGGAAGCCGATATGGTCGCCGACCTGCGCGAATTCGATGCGGCATTGCAGTCGCATCGTTATCCAGGACTGGCGACGCGATTGAAAGTGTTTGCGGACGAGGATCACGCGAGCGTGTTTCCGCTGGTATTAACGCATGGACTGCGGGCGTATCTGAAAAAGGCACGCTGAAAAGCAAAAAGCCCGCTCAGTGTTGACTGAGCGGGCTCTGCTTAATAATTAGCCTGACGATAACCTACTTTCACACTGGTTGCAGCACTATCATCGGCGCAAAGTCGTTTCACGGTCCTGTTCGGGATGGGAAGGGGTGGTACCGACTTGCTATGGTCATCAGGCATAAACTGTACGGGTATCGCTTTTGACTGCAGCGCTACCCTGAATCCGGAAGAAGTTAGTTTTACTTTGTAATCTGTTGTGTCAACAAACAGCTGTCATTGACCTGGCTTT
>NZ_CAKKMV010000040.1 GCF_918697865.1 Massilia sp. Bi118
AAGCGCTTGCACCCCTTGTCCGCGTTGTGTCGCTCGACACAACGATTGAACACAGCGCGTGGAAGACCCTTTAAAAGCGCCTGGAAAGTGGTTATCGTAGACATGGTTGCAGGTTTAGGTTGTGAGCGTGAGAACTCAGGGTTTTAGTACCCTTAACCTTTACCTGCAACTCCTTTCCGATGGTCTACTACCAGCTCAACTGTCAATTATCTTGGACAGCAGTGCGCCTTCGCGGGGAGTCGGGTCGGGCAATGCCCGACACGACGGGCTAGTTGCCAGTCACATGCACCAGACTCGTCATCGCATCCACATACAGGGTCTTGTCGTCCGCGTAGAGCGGCAGCAGCGGCGTCACCGACACCTGGTTCAGCTTGGTCTTGCGGATCTGCTGCGTCTGCGGGTCCTTGAAGACGGCATAGGGCACGTCCTGGATCACGTAGGGCTCGCCCTTCACCTGGCCGATGATCATCAGCACGTGGCCCGGCACCACGATCAGGTCGCCCACCTGCGCCTCGGCCAGCGCCTTTACACGGTCGGCGTGGCTGTCCTTGTCCGTGAAGCGCCGATGCTGGAAGGCGGTACTGCTGCCTTGCAGGCTAGAGAACGGCGGCAGCAGCACGCCCATGCTGCGATAGACCTCACCGGTCAGGCCGCTGCAGTCGCGGGCGTTGAACTGGTGGCCCCAGCCATAGCGCTCGCCGAGCAGCTTGAAGGCCTGGCGGATGATGTTCGCGCGCGTGACCGGCAGGTAGCCGGGCGCGCTGTCCGCACTGCGGCGCAGCAGGGCTGGCTGGAAGGCAAGCTTGCCGCCTTCAGCGCGCACCGGCAGCAGCAGAGGCCAGGATGCGTAGGGGCTGGCGCCGTTCACGGGTTCGCCCGGCGGCACGTCGGCAAGCGGCAGGGCCACGCCCATGTCCAGCAGCAGCTCCGAGACCTCGGGCGCTTCCGGCGTGTACGCGGTGCGCACCTGGTCGCCGGTGACGACGCGGCCGGGGGCGCGGGTGGCATAGGCGAACACTTCGTCGCGCCCGCCCTCGGCGACGTCGTTGGCGCGCGCCCAGGCCGGTCCTTGCGTCGACATCACCAGCAGCCACTTCCCATCCGCGCTGGCGTGCGCGATGACGACCGGCTCGCCGGGGAACAGGATGCCGGCCTGCAGGCTCTCGTAGTCGCGCTGGTCGGCTGCCGCGTAGAAGCTGCGTTCGGTGGGCAGCGAGCGCAGTTGGGCGCGACGCACGCTCAGGCCGTAGCGGGCCGGGGTGCTTGCCGCGATGCGTTCGGCGGCGGCGTTCTTGTTGATGGATGCGAGCAGCCCTGCGCCCACCGGCTTGCCGTTTTCGTCGACGCCGATCGCGACCGGGGTTTGCCTTGCCTGTTCGGCCCATGCCGTTACCTGGGCGCGTTCCAGGGTCGCGGGGAGGTGCTGGAGGTCGATGAAGCCGCCGCCCTGCGCGTAGACCAGTGTGCGCTTGGCGGCCGCCTGGCGGGCGTCGAGCAGCACGGCGTTCGGCTCCAGCAGGCGGCCGATCCAGAAGTCGGGGCTGAGCATGTCCTCGCTGAAGGCGGGGATGCCGGCGGTGGAGACGGCGGGGAGTGGCGGGTCGGCGGCGAGTGCGGGGTGGGTGGCGC
>NZ_CAKKMV010000042.1 GCF_918697865.1 Massilia sp. Bi118
TTTGACTGCCAAGGTTATAGGGACAAGCCGTACGGGCAATTAGTACTGGTTAGCTTAATGCATTACTGCACTTCCACACCCAGCCTATCAACGTCCTGGTCTCGAACGACCCTTCAAGGAGCTCAAGGCTCCGGGAAATCTCATCTCAAGGCGAGTTTCCCGCTTAGATGCTTTCAGCGGTTATCTCTTCCGAACTTAGCTACCCGGCAATGCCACTGGCGTGACAACCGGTACACCAGAGGTTCGTCCACTCCGGTCCTCTCGTACTAGGAGCAGCCCCCTTCAAATTTCCAACGCCCACGGCAGATAGGGACCAAACTGTCTCACGACGTTTTAAACCCAGCTCACGTACCACTTTAAATGGCGAACAGCCATACCCTTGGGACCGGCTACAGCCCCAGGATGTGATGAGCCGACATCGAGGTGCCAAACTCCCCCGTCGATATGAACTCTTGGGAGGAATCAGCCTGTTATCCCCAGAGTACCTTTTATCCGTTGAGCGATGGCCCTTCCATACAGAACCACCGGATCACTATGTCCTACTTTCGTACCTGCTCGACTTGTCGGTCTCGCAGTTAAGCACGCTTATGCCATTGCACTATTAGCACGATGTCCGACCGTACCTAGCGTACCTTCGAACTCCTCCGTTACACTTTAGGAGGAGACCGCCCCAGTCAAACTGCCTACCATGCACTGTCCCCGACCCGGATAACGGGCCAAGGTTAGAACCTCAAATGAACCAGGGTGGTATTTCAAGGATGGCTCCACGAGAACTGGCGTCCCCGCTTCAAAGCCTCCCACCTATCCTACACAGATTGATTCAAAGTCCAATGCAAAGCTACAGTAAAGGTTCATGGGGTCTTTCCGTCTAGCCGCGGGTAGATTGCATCATCACAAACATTTCAACTTCGCTGAGTCTCGGGAGGAGACAGTGTGGCCATCGTTACGCCATTCGTGCAGGTCGGAACTTACCCGACAAGGAATTTCGCTACCTTAGGACCGTTATAGTTACGGCCGCCGTTTACTGGGACTTCAATCAAGAGCTTGCACCCCATCATTTAATCTTCCAGCACCGGGCAGGCGTCACACCCTATACGTCCACTTTCGTGTTTGCAGAGTGCTGTGTTTTTATTAAACAGTCGCAGCCACCAGTTTATTGCAACCCTTTCACCCTCATGGAGTAAACCAATCAAGCTACCGGGGCGTACCTTATCCCGAAGTTACGGTACCAATTTGCCGAGTTCCTTCTCCCGAGTTCTCTCAAGCGCCTTAGAATACTCATCTCGCCCACCTGTGTCGGTTTGCGGTACGGTCTCGTATGACTGAAGCTTAGAGGCTTTTCTTGGAACCACTTCCGATTGCTTCG
>NZ_CAKKMV010000043.1 GCF_918697865.1 Massilia sp. Bi118
ATCAGGTGCAGCGGCAGCTTGCCCGGGTTTTCCAGGCGGTGGGTCATGCCGATCGGGATGTAGGTCGACTCGTTCTCGGCCAGCAGCTTGACGCTGTCGCCGCAAGTGACGCGCGCGGTGCCCGACACCACCACCCAATGCTCGGCGCGGTGATGGTGCATCTGCAGGCTCAGCTTCTCGCCCGGCTTGACGCAGATGCGCTTGACCTGGAAGCGCTCGCCGGCGTCGATGCCTTCGTAGAAGCCCCACGGACGGTAGACCCGGGTGTGGTACAGGTGCTCGGTACGCTCCTGGACCTTCAGGTGGTCGACGATGTTCTTGACGCGCTGGACCTGGTCCTTGTGCGCCACCAGCACCGCGTCCGGGGTTTCCACCACGACCAGGTCCTTGACGCCGACCACGGCCACGATGCGGCTCTCGGCGCGCACCAGCGAATTGCTGACGCCGTCCAGGTAGACGTCGCCGCGCTGCACGTTGCCGTGGGCATCGGCCTGCTGGACATCGGCCAGGGCCGACCAGGAACCGACGTCGCTCCAGCCGATGTCGCTTGATACGACCACGCCGTCACGGGTATGTTCCATGACCGCATAGTCGATCGAATCCGACGGGCAGGCCGTGAAGGCGGCTTCGTCCAGGCGGCAGAAGTCGAGATCGCGGTAGGCGTTGTGCATGGCCTGCTCGGCGGCCCTGGCGATTGCCGGCGCGTGCTGCTCGATCTCGGCCAGGAAGCGGTCGGCGCGGAACATGAACATGCCGCTGTTCCAGTAGAAGCCGCCATCGGCCACGAAGCCTTCGGCGGTGTTACGGTCCGGCTTTTCGACGAAGCGCTCGATCTTGTAGCAGTCGTCGACGCCCGGCAGCGGCTCGCCGCGGCGGATGTAGCCGTAGCCGGTTTCCGGCACGCTCGGCACGATGCCGAAGGTGGCCAGCGAACCGTTCTGCACCATTTGGTACGCGCGCTCGACCGACTGGCGGAAGGCTTCGTTCTTTTCGATCACGTGGTCGGCCGGCAGCACCAGCATGATGGCGTCGGGATCGTCGGCTGCCAGATGCCGCGCGGCCGCGGTCACGGCCGGGGCCGTGTTGCGGCCGACCGGCTCGAGCAGGATGCCGCTCGGGGTGATGCCCACCTCGCGCAACTGCTCGGCGACCAGGAAGCGGTGTTCGTTGCCGCAGACAACCAGCGGCGCCATCAACCCCGGCCAGCCGCGGACCCGCAAGGCGGTTTCCTGCAGCATGGTCTTGTCGGTGACCAGCGGCAGGAGCTGCTTTGGCATCGAAGCACGCGAAAGCGGCCACAGGCGGGTACCGGCGCCGCCGGAGAGGATGACTGGATAGATTTTCAT
>NZ_CAKKMV010000044.1 GCF_918697865.1 Massilia sp. Bi118
TTGAACCGCCCCGGGTTTTGTAGAGGCTCCATTGTTTGAGAAAATGGAGTCATGAAGAAGCAACCGAAGTATTCCCCCGAAGTCATCGAGCGCGCCGTGCGCATGGTCAGCGAAGCTGCCAGCGAGTACAGCTCGCAGTGGGCAGCCATTGAATCGATCGCAGCCAAGATCGGCTGTACCCCTGAAACGCTGCGTCGCTGGGTACGCCAGCAGGAGCGCGATACCGGCCAGCGTCCAGGGCCGACCACTGCGGAAGAGGAGCGCATCAAGGCGCTGGAGCGGGAAGTGCGCGAGCTGCGCAAGGCAAACGAGATTCTGCGCCTGGCGAGTGCGTTTTTCGCCCAGGCGGAGCTCGACCGCCGCTTCAAGTCGTGAGGAAGTTCGTCGACCAGTACCGCCACGCTTACGGTGTCGAGCCGATCTGCCGGGTGATGCAGGTCGCGCCGTCGGGCTACTGGCGATACGCCGCACAGCAGCGTAATCCTGAGTTGCGCTGCGCCCGCGCCCAGCACGACGACGTGCTGAGCGTCGACATCGAACGAGTCTGGCAAGCGAACCTGCAAGTCTATGGTGCGGACAAGGTCTGGCGCCAGCTGCGCCGTGAGAGAACCGATGTGGCCCGCTGTACCGTGGAGCGCTTGATGCGTAAGGCCGGTCTGCGAGGCGTCATGCGTGGCAAGGTTGTGCGCACGACGGTGGCCGATGCGAAGGCCCCATGTCCGTTGGACCGGGTCAACCGCCAGTTCAAGGCGCAGCGGCCGAACCAGCTGTGGGTCAGCGATTTTACGTACGTCTCGACCTGGCAGGGTTTTGTCTATGTCGCTTTCGTGATCGACGTCTTCGCCCGACGAATCGTTGGCTGGCGCGTGAGCAGCTCAATGCGGACCGACTTCGTGCTCGACGCCCTGGAGCAGGCGCTGTATGCCCGTCAGCCGGAACGAAATGCGCTGGTCCACCACAGCGACAGGGGCTCGCAATACGTGTCGATAAAGTACAGCGAGCGCCTGGCAGAAGCCGGCATCGAGCCGTCTGTGGGAAGTAAGGGGGACAGTTACGATAACGCCCTGGCCGAGACGATCAACGGGCTTTACAAGGCCGAGCTGATCCACCGTCGCGCACCTTGGAAAACGCGCGAAGCCGTCGAACTGGCCACGCTGGAATGGGTTTCCTGGTTTAACCACCACCGCTTGCTGGAGCCGCTCGGCTATATACCGCCGGCCGAAGCTGAGGCAAACTATTATAAGCAACTGAGCAGTCAAGCCATCTCGGCCTGACTCACACTAACCGGCCTCCACGAAAGCCGGGGCGGTTCATA
>NZ_CAKKMV010000045.1 GCF_918697865.1 Massilia sp. Bi118
GCTCACAACCTAAACCTGCAACCATGTCTACGATAACCACTTTCCAGGCGCTTTTAAAGGGTCTTCCACGCGCTGTGTTCAATCGTTGTGTCGAGCGACACAACGCGGACAAGGGGTGCAAGCGCTTTCGCCACTGGGATCACTTGCTGGCGATGGTGTATGCGCAGCTGAGCGGGGCGCCCAGTTTGCGAACTATTGAACTGGGTTTCAATAGCCATGCTCTGTACCACGACCAACTGCGCACCGGTGATGTCCATCGGAGTACCTTGGCATGGGCGAGCAAACGGCGTTCGGCAGTAGTATTCGATGACACTGCCGCTTGGCTGATGGGTCAAGTGTCGCGCAAGCTACGTCAGGATGCGTCGGCGTTGATATGTTTGCTGGACTCGACTTCGATCACGCTCACAGGGCGAGGTTTCGACAGCTGGACGCTGGAAAACCGCAACCGCAATACCCAGGGCATCAAACTGCATGTCCTTTTGGATGCGAAAACCCATGCACCGCTGTGGCACGATTTTAGCGATCCCAACGTCAACGATGTAACCCAAGCTCGGCAAGTCCCCTTGCAACGCAAGGCGTTGTATGTGTTCGATAAAGGCTACTGCGACTACAACTGGTGGGCGAAGATCGATGAGGTTGGCGCACGCTTTGTCACTCGGATCAAGAGCAACGCCGGCATCGAATGGGGAGAAGACTTGCCCATTCCCGAAGAGGCACAAAGCATCGTCCTGGCCGATGAACTTGTGCGCTTCAAGCATAGGCAATTGACGAAAGGGCGTGTGAATCACTACACCAAAGTGCTGCGTCGTGTGACATTGCGTCGCCTCGACAAGCCCACGTCCCTCGTACTTGTTACAAACGACCTCCATAGCACCGCACTGGAGATCGGCCAGCGCTACAAAGAACGCTGGGAAATCGAGCTATTTTTTAAATGGCTGAAGCAGCATTTGAAGATCAAGGCGTTCTTCGGCCGTAGTCGCAATGCCGTCCATATTCAAGTTGTGTCAGCTTTGATTGCTTATCTTCTCGTCGCTTTGTACAAGAAAGCGCATCGAGTCAGGCACACACTTTGGCATTCCCTCAGCCTGATCATTGCCACGCTCTTCGAGCCACCTGTTGTCGACCCCGAGCCTTTTCGAACGTGTCGAAAAAAGGCCCGGACACTACAACCGAGACAGCGACGTAGACTTTAACGAAGAGGTAACGAACTATCTTGGACAGCAGTGCGC
>NZ_CAKKMV010000046.1 GCF_918697865.1 Massilia sp. Bi118
AGGGGCCAACGTTATAGGGACAAGTGAATAAGTGCACATGGTGGATGCCTTGGCGATTACAGGCGATGAAGGACGTTGTAGCTTGCGATAAGCTGCGGGGAGTGAGCAAACACACTTTGATCCGCAGATTTCCGAATGGGGAAACCCGGCCTTTTAGGTCATCGCATACTGAATACATAGGTATGCGAAGCGAACGCGGCGAACTGAAACATCTAAGTAGCTGCAGGAAAAGAAATCAACCGAGATTCCCAAAGTAGTGGCGAGCGAAATGGGATGAGCCTTGTACGTGATAGTCGATCGGATAGTGGAATGCTCTGGAAATGGCAGCCATAGCGGGTGATAGCCCCGTACACGAAATCCGAACGGTGGTACTAAGCGTACGACAAGTAGGGCGGGACACGAGAAATCCTGTCTGAAGATGGGGGGACCATCCTCCAAGGCTAAATACTCGTAATCGACCGATAGTGAACCAGTACCGTGAGGGAAAGGCGAAAAGAACCCCGGGAGGGGAGTGAAATAGATCCTGAAACCGTGTGCATACAAACAGTCGGAGCCTCTTCGTGGGGTGACGGCGTACCTTTTGTATAATGGGTCAGCGACTTACATTCAGTGGCGAGGTTAACCAGATCGGGGAGCCGTAGAGAAATCGAGTCCGAACAGGGCGACAGTCGCTGGGTGTAGACCCGAAACCAGGTGATCTACCCATGGCCAGGATGAAGGTGCGGTAACACGCCCTGGAGGTCCGAACCCACTAATGTTGAAAAATTAGGGGATGAGCTGTGGGTAGGGGTGAAAGGCTAAACAAACCTGGAAATAGCTGGTTCTCTCCGAAAACTATTTAGGTAGTGCCTCAAGTATCACCACCGGGGGTAGAGCACTGTTATGGCTAGGGGGTCATTGCGACTTACCAAACCATTGCAAACTCCGAATACCGGTGAGTGCGAGCTTGGGAGACAGACGTCGGGTGCTAACGTCCGGCGTCAAGAGGGAAACAACCCAGACCGCCAGCTAAGGTCCCAAAGATTGGCTAAGTGGAAAACGAAGTGGGAAGGCTAAAACAGTCAGGATGTTGGCTTAGAAGCAGCCATCATTTAAAGAAAGCGTAATAGCTCACTGATCGAGTCGTCCTGCGCGGAAGATGTAACGGGGCTAAGCCAGTCACCGAAGCTGCGGATAT
>NZ_CAKKMV010000047.1 GCF_918697865.1 Massilia sp. Bi118
ACGTTGTCGCCCGGCATGACCATCTCTTTGTCGGCCGGCAGAACGATCGAACCGGTCACGTCGGTGGTACGGAAGTAGAACTGCGGACGGTAGTTGTTGAAGAACGGGGTGTGACGGCCACCTTCGTCTTTCGACAGAACGTACACTTCGCCGGTGAAGTCGGTGTGCGGCTTGATCGAGCCCGGCTTGGCCAGAACCTGGCCACGCTGGACGTCTTCACGCTTGGTGCCGCGCAGCAGCAGGCCGACGTTGTCGCCAGCTTGACCCTGGTCCAGCAGCTTGCGGAACATTTCCACGCCGGTGCAGGTGGTCTTCACGGTGTCGACGATACCGACGATTTCGATCTCTTCGCCGACCTTGATGATGCCGCGCTCGACACGACCGGTCACCACGGTACCGCGGCCCGAGATCGAGAACACGTCTTCCACCGGCATCAGGAAGGCGCCGTCAACGGCACGTTCCGGGGTCGGGATGTAGCTGTCCAGTGCGTCAGCCAGTTGCATGATGGCTTCTTCGCCCATCGGACCAGCCTGGCCTTCCAGCGCCATACGTGCCGAACCCTTGATGATCGGCAGGTCGTCGCCCGGGAACTCGTACTTCGAGAGGAGCTCGCGCACTTCCATTTCGACCAGTTCCAGCAGTTCTTCGTCGTCGACCAGGTCGCACTTGTTCAGGAACACGATGATGTACGGAACGCCAACCTGACGCGCCAGCAGGATGTGCTCGCGGGTCTGCGGCATCGGGCCGTCAGCGGCCGAGCACACCAGGATCGCGCCGTCCATCTGCGCAGCACCGGTAATCATGTTCTTGATATAGTCGGCGTGGCCCGGGCAGTCAACGTGCGCGTAGTGACGGTTTGCAGTCTCGTACTCGACGTGTGCGGTGTTGATGGTGATGCCGCGTGCTTTCTCTTCCGGAGCCGCGTCGATCTGGTCGTAGGCCTTGGCTTCGCCGCCGAATTTCTTCGACAGGACGGTTGCGATTGCAGCCGTCAGGGTGGTTTTGCCGTGGTCAACGTGACCAATGGTGCCGACGTTGACGTGCGGCTTGGTCCGTTCGAATTTACCTTTTGCCATT
>NZ_CAKKMV010000048.1 GCF_918697865.1 Massilia sp. Bi118
CAACTCGCCCTGCCCATCCCGCCCGAAAGACATCACCTGCCCCGGCTTGCTCACGCTCCAGTCGCGCTGCTCGGACACCGTGCGCCCGGTTGCCAAAAAACTGCGCAGGAAGCCGGCGCAGTAATCGGAATAGAAATAGCGTCCGGCCAGTTCCGGAATCGCCGCGCCGCGGTACACGTAGCCGCCGGTGATCGAGCACGGGCTGCCCGCATCCGCATGGCTGTATTCGAGCACCGGCAGCGCCAGGCCGCTGCTGCTGCAGGTCTGGGCCTGGTAGCAGCTCGTGCCTTCCATCCTGTTCCAGCCGTAGTTCAGGCCACCCTGGCTTGCCGCTTCCAGGTCGATCTCTTCGCGCTGGGCCTGGCCGACGTCGGCGATGTAGAGCTTGTCGGCGTCGAAGGCATAGCGCCAGGGGTTGCGCAGGCCGTAAGCCCAGATTTCGGGGCGGGCGCCGGCCTGGCTGCGGAAGGGGTTCGTCGCCGGGATCGTGTAGGGGACGGATGCGCTGGCGTTGCTCACGTCCAGGCGCAGCAGTTTTCCAAGCAGCGAATTCAGGTTCTGCGCATTGCCGGGCGGGTCGCCGGCCGAACCGCCGTCGCCGGTGCCGAGATACAGATAGCCGTCCGGGCCGAAGGCGACCAGGCCGCCGAAGTGATTCGTAAACGTCGGGTGCGCGATCTGGATGATGGTGATGCCGGACGCGCCGTCGGCCCGGTTCGGATCGCCGGACACCGTGTAGCGCTCGACGACAATGTCGCGGTTCAGGTTCGTGCGGTAGACGTAGAAGCGGCCATTGGTGGCGTAGCCGGGATCGAAGGCCATCGACAGCAGGCCGCCTTCGCCGATGACGTCGGTGAGCGTGCGGATATCCAGGAAAGGCTGGGACAGCAGCGCGCCGTTCTGCATGATGAGGATGCGGCCCGCGCGCTCGACGATGAACTGGCGGGTGTCGCCCGGCGGCGCGGTCAGGAAGGTGGGGCTGGCCAGATTGCTGGCGAAGGGCGCCAGCGCCAGGCTCAGCGGGACGGGTGGCGGC